>NZ_BRPL01000001.1 GCF_027923585.1 Philodulcilactobacillus myokonensis
TTTTAATTTTTGACCCGCCGTTGATACTCTAGCATAGCCATATAATGCCATTTTTATCGCTCCACTCTCTTCGTAAGTATTCTTCGCTTATATTTACACTACCATATTGGCATTTATAAGTATAATATTTTGTATGAAGTTTGACGTTAAGTTTTCTTCATACCCTTTTACTGAGCTTACTGCTACGTGCTTCGCACGTTTCCAATGATTGCAGCTAATGTTTACCAACATTAGCTGAACAATCATCGGTCATTGTCTTTAGCCGCACGCCACCATTTCTGCTTAAGCATAATATCAAACTTCACTGATTTTACATTTTGATTATTTGGATCATGACTTTGTTTTATCTTTAATTTGTTATAATTACTAACCGCTATTTGTTCCGTTCTAATCATATTTTTGGCATTGCCGAACATACGTTCGGCATTGTAGTAGTAGCCAGTATAGCAGTTAAAATTATATTGTTTTTCGTGATTATTAATATCAAATCTAAATGCTTTATACCACAATCTCACGCCTAAAAATGCCCTTATTTCCGAATTATAAATGGTTTTAATTATAATTGGTTTACTTACATTTTTAGATGCTACAAAAGTACGTTGATTAGCTCTATAATCATTTAATCTTGCTCGTTTTCTTTTATTTTTACTATTAATTTTGTCTAAATCAATTCTAAAGTAATGTTTGGCTAACCAGTCTGGTCTGCTTAAATGCTTTAAATTCAAGTATCCTTTTGCCCATGATTGATAAATATAATGTTTGATTATTGCCATTTCAGTATTAATTTTATTTAAAAACTTAAATAGAATATGGCAATGCCAATTACCATTGCCTTGTGGCTCAAACACTACGATATAAACCAATTCACTGGTTTTAATATTCAATCTTTCCTTTAATTTTCTTAGCCATTTTTTCACATCAATTTTGATATATTTTGAATTAAATATTGAATTATAAGTTGCTGTTACTAGCAATTCATTATTAGCACCATTGAAATTACAATGAATTAAATCAGTTAATCGTCTACTGGTCTTTGCTAAATTAGCATACGGTAATTCAGCTTTAGTCTTACCATAGTGCTTGATATGGTGCTGTTTTAAGATTTCTCCTGTTTCAATATTTACATATTGAGCTTTATGATCATGCTTTCCAAATTTTTTAACTGGTTCACCGTGAGTATTTACATATGTATTTTTGCTAGTAATTTTAATTACATTACCCGTCTTATGTTGTGTGGTCACTGTTGAATAAGCACCCGTCATCTTAATCTTAATTGGTGTGTTATATAGTAATGAGTATTTATCTAGTTTTTTAACCATTTTTGATGGCTTAAACCCACGTCCCCCATGGCGTGGTTCACTTATGGACTTTCTAGTATTAAATTCCTTGAGCATTAAAAAACACCTCCAACTTTTTTTAGTTGAAAGTGTTTATATTCATTTCATAACTTCAAATGATTATTGTTTACATTGATTCTAGTGTGATATAATATTGTTATGAGTTATAGCTAAGCACTGCTTAGTTAGCAATTAAGCACTGATAATACTTAATTGTGAATATAAACACTTTTATTTTTTTAGAATTGGCTATCTTTTGATAGCCTATACATATATTATCATATTTTTAGAACCGCTGACCGTTATTCAGTGGTTCTTTTTTTACCTAAAATACGATTTAAGTACATCTAATCTATTGTGTCCCAGGTCCTTACTAACTTGCTCAAATGCCGATTTATCACCCACATATCCATTGATATTGATTTGATTATTGTCTTTACCAGTATTTAATTCCTCAAATCTATTTATAGCATACTCACTTCTGAATGCATGAAACCCCACATCTCTAGCATTAGCATTAAATAACGGTTTCTCTTTAGCCCATTTTTTCTTTAAATCATCTTTTCCTAGTGGCTCACTAATAGCTCTATTACCGTATTTATTGAGCATATTTTGATTATAACTCCCTAAACAATTAGCTACACGATATTTACCACCTTTGCCAATCGTTTGAACCTGCATTTTTCCATGGTTATTAACAAATGAACTAGCTCTAACTCCATGGCTTGTATGGTTTCCAATTATTTCATCACGTCTTAGCCCAAATGCTCTCGCTATATCAATTGGATCTTTGTAGCGTTCATATTCTCGTTTATGGTTTTGAATCCAAGATTTACCAGTATATCCTCTGCTATGCGTAATTAATTTGCTTTGTCTTCGTTGTAATTTATAGCCATAATCATCTTTGATTTTCTTTTTCGTCAATGAACTATTCCAGTTACCACTACCGACTTCAGTATGATTAAACATTAGTAGATCAGCTGATATTGTCCATGGACTCCTGCCAATTTTTTGTTGATAGTTTAAATAATCAGCCACCATTTTTGGCTTAATGTCGTTTAATTTATATGCTTTTATTTGATTGCTCTTTGCCCATTTATAAAATGATTTAACCCTACTTAAATGCACTTTTAATGACTGTTTGGTATAAATTTTATTAAGTATTCCGAACTTATGTTCCCGTGATTTATCTTCATCTCTAGAATTATTTACGCCATTTTTATATTGATTAAATAATTCTCTTTTTAATTCATGTTGAATTGTACTTCTGCCCATTTTCACTCCCTCTTTTTATAATTTTAGTTAAAATTCGCCAACATTTAGGCTTTTTTTTACGAGCTTACCCTTGCTCATGAACGTTGACAATTTGCTATTTGATTAATGCTAGCCACACATTTTAAGCCTCAGTTTTGTTAGCTAGGCTTATCAATATTGATTAGGCAGACTATAAATTATTGCCAGACAGCCTGTTCTTTAATTACTGCCTGTTCTAATTCATCCCATGATTTTACTGGGATGTTTTAAGTACAGCCTGCATATTCAACATTGCGTTCGATTTACTGTCCCCTATCGTATAATCGCTATTATATCAACGATTATAAGCATAAAGTAACAGTTAATCGCTTTTCCAGACTGTCTATTCCGTTTTTTCATTCAATTTTTTCATCCCAAAAAGCTTTGCTTTTTTGGGATGACTAAAAATTGAGATTACAAAACGAATAGGCAGTCTTACAGCATATATCGTATTGTTCAGCTAACAATTATTTTTTATTATTAGCTAAACATTATTCATTACAAAACACTCCTTTTATAAAATTTAACTTATTTTCAATGCAAAAAATTTTACTAATTTCTTTCAACATAATTAAACACTCCTTAGATTAAATATAACTTATTTTTTAGATCATTATGATGTTATCACAAATAAAAAAAGCTTGCCTTATTTTGTTAGGCAAACAAATTTTATTTTATAAAATCATCAATTGTAGTTTGATTTGGATTCTCTTTTTTATCTTCAATTTCTTTAAAGTGTTTTCTGAATTGGGCTTTATTAAGTTGCACATTTCGTGCACTTATTCCAAATTCATCCGCTGTTTTTTTAGCACTCTTTTTCAGGCTTTCCCGATAAATCGCATAGTAATGTTTATATTTAGGATTGTTAATATCAGTACGTTTCATTCTTCCTTCACGATAATTTGGATCATGAGCCTTAGCATATCGCTTACCAGCTTGTGTCCGCTCTACAATCATATCTCGTTCAATATCGGCAACCATCAATAATGTGTTATACATAATTTTTCCACCAATGTCATTGCTAACTGTCATTCTTGGCTGTATCACTTTAATAATGACACCTTTTTGTTTTAAATCATGAATTACATTCAATGCTTCTCTTGTATTTCTCGCTAGTCGATCTAGCTTGGCAACTACTAAAATATCGTTATCATGTAGTACTTTTAATAACTTTTGAAATTCTGGCCTATCTAATCTCGTTCCCGTAAACTTCTCATGATAAATATTTTTTGGTCTAACACCATTTTTCCTAAGCATTGAAATTTGGTCTTTTAATTTTTGACCCGCCGTTGATACTCTAGCATAGCCATATAATGCCATTTTTATCGCTCCACTCTCTTCGTAAGTATTCTTCGCTTATATTTACACTACCATATTGGCATTTATAAGTATAATATTTTGTATGAAGTTTGACGTTAAGTTTTCTTCATACCCTTTTACTGAGCTTACTGCTACGTGCTTCGCACGTTTCCAATGATTGCAGCTAATGTTTACCAACATTAGCTGAACAATCATCGGTCATTGTCTTTAGCCGCACGCCACCATTTCTGCTTAAGCATAATATCAAACTTCACTGATTTTACATTTTGATTATTTGGATCATGACTTTGTTTTATCTTTAATTTGTTATAATTACTAACCGCTATTTGTTCCGTTCTAATCATATTTTTGGCATTGCCGAACATACGTTCGGCATTGTAGTAGTAGCCAGTATAGCAGTTAAAATTATATTGTTTTTCGTGATTATTAATATCAAATCTAAATGCTTTATACCACAATCTCACGCCTAAAAATGCCCTTATTTCCGAATTATAAATGGTTTTAATTATAATTGGTTTACTTACATTTTTAGATGCTACAAAAGTACGTTGATTAGCTCTATAATCATTTAATCTTGCTCGTTTTCTTTTATTTTTACTATTAATTTTGTCTAAATCAATTCTAAAGTAATGTTTGGCTAACCAGTCTGGTCTGCTTAAATGCTTTAAATTCAAGTATCCTTTTGCCCATGATTGATAAATATAATGTTTGATTATTGCCATTTCAGTATTAATTTTATTTAAAAACTTAAATAGAATATGGCAATGCCAATTACCATTGCCTTGTGGCTCAAACACTACGATATAAACCAATTCACTGGTTTTAATATTCAATCTTTCCTTTAATTTTCTTAGCCATTTTTTCACATCAATTTTGATATATTTTGAATTAAATATTGAATTATAAGTTGCTGTTACTAGCAATTCATTATTAGCACCATTGAAATTACAATGAATTAAATCAGTTAATCGTCTACTGGTCTTTGCTAAATTAGCATACGGTAATTCAGCTTTAGTCTTACCATAGTGCTTGATATGGTGCTGTTTTAAGATTTCTCCTGTTTCAATATTTACATATTGAGCTTTATGATCATGCTTTCCAAATTTTTTAACTGGTTCACCGTGAGTATTTACATATGTATTTTTGCTAGTAATTTTAATTACATTACCCGTCTTATGTTGTGTGGTCACTGTTGAATAAGCACCCGTCATCTTAATCTTAATTGGTGTGTTATATAGTAATGAGTATTTATCTAGTTTTTTAACCATTTTTGATGGCTTAAACCCACGTCCCCCATGGCGTGGTTCACTTATGGACTTTCTAGTATTAAATTCCTTGAGCATTAAAAAACACCTCCAACTTTTTTTAGTTGAAAGTGTTTATATTCATTTCATAACTTCAAATGATTATTGTTTACATTGATTCTAGTGTGATATAATATTGTTATGAGTTATAGCTAAGCACTGCTTAGTTAGCAATTAAGCACTGATAATACTTAATTGTGAATATAAACACTTTTATTTTTTTAGAATTGGCTATCTTTTGATAGCCTATACATATATTATCATATTTTTAGAACCGCTGACCGTTATTCAGTGGTTCTTTTTTTACCTAAAATACGATTTAAGTACATCTAATCTATTGTGTCCCAGGTCCTTACTAACTTGCTCAAATGCCGATTTATCACCCACATATCCATTGATATTGATTTGATTATTGTCTTTACCAGTATTTAATTCCTCAAATCTATTTATAGCATACTCACTTCTGAATGCATGAAACCCCACATCTCTAGCATTAGCATTAAATAACGGTTTCTCTTTAGCCCATTTTTTCTTTAAATCATCTTTTCCTAGTGGCTCACTAATAGCTCTATTACCGTATTTATTGAGCATATTTTGATTATAACTCCCTAAACAATTAGCTACACGATATTTACCACCTTTGCCAATCGTTTGAACCTGCATTTTTCCATGGTTATTAACAAATGAACTAGCTCTAACTCCATGGCTTGTATGGTTTCCAATTATTTCATCACGTCTTAGCCCAAATGCTCTCGCTATATCAATTGGATCTTTGTAGCGTTCATATTCTCGTTTATGGTTTTGAATCCAAGATTTACCAGTATATCCTCTGCTATGCGTAATTAATTTGCTTTGTCTTCGTTGTAATTTATAGCCATAATCATCTTTGATTTTCTTTTTCGTCAATGAACTATTCCAGTTACCACTACCGACTTCAGTATGATTAAACATTAGTAGATCAGCTGATATTGTCCATGGACTCCTGCCAATTTTTTGTTGATAGTTTAAATAATCAGCCACCATTTTTGGCTTAATGTCGTTTAATTTATATGCTTTTATTTGATTGCTCTTTGCCCATTTATAAAATGATTTAACCCTACTTAAATGCACTTTTAATGACTGTTTGGTATAAATTTTATTAAGTATTCCGAACTTATGTTCCCGTGATTTATCTTCATCTCTAGAATTATTTACGCCATTTTTATATTGATTAAATAATTCTCTTTTTAATTCATGTTGAATTGTACTTCTGCCCATTTTCACTCCCTCTTTTTATAATTTTAGTTAAAATTCGCCAACATTTAGGCTTTTTTTTACGAGCTTACCCTTGCTCATGAACGTTGACAATTTGCTATTTGATTAATGCTAGCCACACATTTTAAGCCTCAGTTTTGTTAGCTAGGCTTATCAATATTGATTAGGCAGACTATAAATTATTGCCAGACAGCCTGTTCTTTAATTACTGCCTGTTCTAATTCATCCCATGATTTTACTGGGATGTTTTAAGTACAGCCTGCATATTCAACATTGCGTTCGATTTACTGTCCCCTATCGTATAATCGCTATTATATCAACGATTATAAGCATAAAGTAACAGTTAATCGCTTTTCCAGACTGTCTATTCCGTTTTTTCATTCAATTTTTTCATCCCAAAAAGCTTTGCTTTTTTGGGATGACTAAAAATTGAGATTACAAAACGAATAGGCAGTCTTACAGCATATATCGTATTGTTCAGCTAACAATTATTTTTTATTATTAGCTAAACATTATTCATTACAAAACACTCCTTTTATAAAATTTAACTTATTTTCAATGCAAAAAATTTTACTAATTTCTTTCAACATAATTAAACACTCCTTAGATTAAATATAACTTATTTTTTAGATCATTATGATGTTATCACAAATAAAAAAAGCTTGCCTTATTTTGTTAGGCAAACAAATTTTATTTTATAAAATCATCAATTGTAGTTTGATTTGGATTCTCTTTTTTATCTTCAATTTCTTTAAAGTGTTTTCTGAATTGGGCTTTATTAAGTTGCACATTTCGTGCACTTATTCCAAATTCATCCGCTGTTTTTTTAGCACTCTTTTTCAGGCTTTCCCGATAAATCGCATAGTAATGTTTATATTTAGGATTGTTAATATCAGTACGTTTCATTCTTCCTTCACGATAATTTGGATCATGAGCCTTAGCATATCGCTTACCAGCTTGTGTCCGCTCTACAATCATATCTCGTTCAATATCGGCAACCATCAATAATGTGTTATACATAATTTTTCCACCAATGTCATTGCTAACTGTCATTCTTGGCTGTATCACTTTAATAATGACACCTTTTTGTTTTAAATCATGAATTACATTCAATGCTTCTCTTGTATTTCTCGCTAGTCGATCTAGCTTGGCAACTACTAAAATATCGTTATCATGTAGTACTTTTAATAACTTTTGAAATTCTGGCCTATCTAATCTCGTTCCCGTAAACTTCTCATGATAAATATTTTTTGGTCTAACACCATTTTTCCTAAGCATTGAAATTTGGTCTTTTAATTTTTGACCCGCCGTTGATACTCTAGCATAGCCATATAATGCCATTTTTATCGCTCCACTCTCTTCGTAAGTATTCTTCGCTTATATTTACACTACCATATTGGCATTTATAAGTATAATATTTTGTATGAAGTTTGACGTTAAGTTTTCTTCATACCCTTTTACTGAGCTTACTGCTACGTGCTTCGCACGTTTCCAATGATTGCAGCT
>NZ_BRPL01000002.1 GCF_027923585.1 Philodulcilactobacillus myokonensis
TCAACCGTTCCACCTTTTGTGGTTAAGTCCTCGATCGATTAGTACTAGTCCGCTTCATGCATCACTGCACTGCCACTTCTAGCCTATCTACCTGATCATCTTTCAGGGATCTTACTTTCCGAAGAAATGGGAAATCTCATCTTGAGGTAAGTTTCACACTTAGATGCTTTCAGCGTTTATCTTATCCATACATAGCTACTCAGCAGTGCGCCTGGCGGCACAACTGATACACCAGCGGTATGTCCATCCCGGTCCTCTCGTACTAAGGATAGATCCTCTCAAATTTCCTGCGCCCGCGACGGATAGGGACCGAACTGTCTCACGACGTTCTAAACCCAGCTCGCGTACCGCTTTAATGGGCGAACAGCCCAACCCTTGGGACCAACTACAGCCCCAGGATGCGATGAGCCGACATCGAGGTGCCAAACCTCCCCGTCGATATGAACTCTTGGGGGAGATAAGCCTGTTATCCCCAGGGTAGCTTTTATCCGTTGAGCGATGGCCCTTCCATATGGAACCACCGGATCACTAAGTCCGACTTTTGTCCCTGTTCGACTTGTATGTCTCACAGTCAAGCTCCCTTATGCCTTTACACTCAATGAATGATTTCCAACCATTCTGAGGGAACCTTTGAGCGCCTCCGTTACAATTTAGGAGGCGACCGCCCCAGTCAAACTGCCAACCTGACACTGTCTCCCGCCACGATTAGTGGCGCGGGTTAGAGTGTCCACACAACAAGGGTAGTATCCCAACAACGCCTCCACCGAAACTAACGTTCCGGTTTCTACGGCTCCTACCTATCCTGTACAAGTCATGTCAACACCCAATATCAAGCTACAGTAAAGCTCCATGGGGTCTTTCCGTCCTGTCGCGGGTAACCTGCTTCTTCACAGGTATCTCAATTTCACCGAGTCCCTCGTTGAGACAGCGCTCAGATCGTTACACCTTTCGTGCGGGTCGGAACTTACCCGACAAGGAATTTCGCTACCTTAGGACCGTTATAGTTACGGCCGCCGTTTACTGGGGCTTCATTTCTGAGCTTCGCCGAAGCTAACTCATCCATTTAACCTTCCAGCACCGGGCAGGTGTCAGCCCTTATACTTCATCTTACGATTTTGCAAAAACCTGTGTTTTTAATAAACAGTCGCCTGAGCCTTTTCACTGCGGCTGCACTTGCGTGCAGCACCCCTTCTCCCGAAGTTACGGGGTCATTTTGCCGAGTTCCTTAACGAGGGTTCACTCGCTCACCTTAGGATACTCTCCTCGACTACCTGTGTCGGTTTGTGGTACGGGTAATTAGTTGCTCACTAGAAACTTTTCTCGATAGTGTGACGTCAGTTACTTCCTTACTAAACTTCAGTCCTCATCACTGCTTGTCAACCCGGTCATAAGCATTTGACTCATGACCTGACTTACAGTTTGAACATGCACATCCAACGGCATGCATAACTTAGCCTCCTATGTCCTTCCATCGTTCAAACACAACTAACTAGTACAGGAATCTCAACCTGTTATCCATCGCCTACGCCTTTCGGCCTGGGCTTAGGTCCCGACTAACCCTGGGAGGACGAGCCTTCCCCAGGAAACCTTAGTCATTCGGTGAACCAGATTCTCACTGGTTTTTCGCTACTCATACCGGCATTCTCACTTCTAAGCGCTCCACAAGTTCTTACGATCCTGCTTCAATGCCCTTAGAACGCTCTCCTATCACGTGACGAAGTCACGTCCACAATCTCGGTAACATGCTTAGCCCCGGTAAATTTTCGGCGCAAAATCACTCGACTAGTGAGCTATTACGCACTCTTTAAATGATGGCTGCTTCTGAGCCAACATCCTAGTTGTCTATGCAACTCCACTTCCTTTTCCACTTAGCATGTATTTAGGGACCTTAATTGGTGGTCTGGGCTGTTTCCCTTTCGACGGTGGATCTTATCACTCATCGTCTGACTCCTGGATATAAATCAATGGGCTTCGGAGTTTATCTAAACTTAGTAACTCAAGATGAGCCCCTCGTCTAAACAGTCGCTCTACCTCCATGATTCTCAACTCCAAGGCTAACCCTAAAGCTATTTCGGAGAGAACCAGCTATCTCCAAGTTCGTTTGGAATTTCACCGCTACCCACATCTCATCTTAGCACTTTTCAACGTACACAAGTTCGGACCTCCGGTGCGTTTTACCGCACTTTCATCCTGGACATGGGTAGATCACCTGGTTTCGGGTCTATCATTACATACTGAAACGCCCGTTTCAGACTCGCTTTCGCTGCGGCTCCGACTTATCATCTTAACCTTGCATGTAATCATAACTCGCCGGTTCATTCTGCAAGAGGCACGCTATCACCCGTTAACGGGCTCTAACTGCTTGTAGGCACATGGTTTCAAGAACTATTTCACTCCCCTTCCGGGGTGCTTTTCACCTTTCCCTCACGGTACTGGTTCACTATCGGTCACTAGTTAGTATTTAGCCTTGGGAGATGGTCCTCCCGGATTCCGACGATGTTTCACGTGTATCGCCGTACTCAGGATCCTGAACTGAGGGATTTTAATTTCACTTACGGGGCTGTCACCCACTTTGGCAAACCTTTCCAGGTTTTTCAGTTATTAAAATCTTTGGTAACTCAAATGTTCAGTCCTACAACCCCAACGAGCAAGCTCGTTGGTTTGGGCTGTTCCCCGTTCGCTCGCCGCTACTAAGGGAATCGAAATTTCTTTATTTTCCTGCGGGTACTGAGATGTTTCAGTTCCCCACGTTTACCTTTGATTAAACTAAGTTTAATCAATAATAACTCGTTAAAGCTATTGAGTTTCCTCATTCGGAAATCTCCGGATCAAAGCTTACGTACAGCTCTCCGAAGCATATCGCTGTTAGTCACGTCCTTCATCGGCTTCTAGTGCCAAGGCATCCACCATGCGCCCTTCATAACTTAACCTAATTGCCACTACGTGGCGCTTTTGGTTAATTGAGTAATTACGAAAATATATTTATTGAACTCAAAATAACACGGTGTTCTCGGTTGAAATTGAATAATTATATAAATTATCAATTCAATAGAAATTAATATTATCTAGTTTTCAAAGAACAAAGTAGAGAAGCGTAAGCCTCTCAAAACTAAACAAGACATTCGCACAACATGTGTAAGTTTCCGAATTAAATCCTTAGAAAGGAGGTGATCCAGCCGCAGGTTCTCCTACGGCTACCTTGTTACGACTTCACCCTAATCATCTGTCCCACCTTAGACGGCTAGTTCCCCGAAGGGTTACATCACCGGCTTTGGGTGTTACAAACTCTCATGGTGTGACGGGCGGTATGTACAAGGCCTGAGAACGTATTCACCGTGGCATTCTGATCCACGATTACTAGTGATTCCAACTTCATGCAGGCGAGTTGCAGCCTGCAATCCGAACTGAGAACAGCTTTATGGGATTTGCTTGACCTCGCGGTTTTGCAACTCTTTGTACTGTCCATTGTAGCACGTGTGTAGCCCAGGTCGTAAGGGGCATGATGATTAGACGTCATCCCCGCCTTCCTCCGGTTTATCACCGGCAGTCTCACCAGAGTGCCCAACTAAATGCTGGCAACTGATAATAAGGGTTGCGCTCGTTGCGGGACTTAACCCAACATCTCACGACACGAGCTGACGACAACCATGCACCACCTGTCAATCTGTCCCCGAAGGGAACACCTAATCTCTTAGGCTAGCAGAAAGATGTCAAGACCTGGTAAGGTTCTTCGCGTAGCATCGAATTAAACCACATGCTCCACCACTTGTGCGGGCCCCCGTCAATTCCTTTGAGTTTCAACCTTGCGGTCGTACTCCCCAGGCGGAATGCTTAATGCGTTAGCTGCGGCACTAAAGGACGGAAATCCTCTAACACCTAGCATTCATCGTTTACGGCATGGACTACCAGGGTATCTAATCCTGTTCGCTACCCATGCTTTCGAGCCTCAACGTCAGTAACAGACCAGATAGCCGCCTTCGCCACTGGTGTTCTTCCATATATCTACGCATTTCACCGCTACACATGGAGTTCCACTATCCTTTTCTGCACTCAAGTTTTTTAGTTTCCAATGCACTTCTTCGGTTAAGCCGAAGGCTTTCACATTAGACTTAAAAAACCGCCTGCGCTCACTTTACGCCCAATAAATCCGGACAACGCTTGCCACCTACGTATTACCGCGGCTGCTGGCACGTAGTTAGCCGTGACTTTCTGGTTAGATACCGTCGAGATGTAAACAGTTACTCTTACACCTGTTCTTCTCTAACAACAGAGCTTTACGAGCCGAAACCCTTCATCACTCACGCGGCATTGCTTCATCAGACTTTCGTCCATTGTGAAAGATTCCCTACTGCTGCCTCCCGTAGGAGTCTGGACCGTGTCTCAGTTCCAATGTGGCCGATTACCCTCTCAGGTCGGCTACGTATCATCGCCTTGGTGAGCCATTATCTCACCAACTAGCTAATACGCCGCGGGTCCATCCAAAAGCGATAGCAGAGCCATCTTTCAAACATAAACCATGTGGTTTATGTTGTTATACGGTATTAGCATTTGTTTCCAAATGTTATCCCCTACTTCAGGGCAGGTTACCCACGTGTTACTCACCAGTTCGCCACTCGGTTAGATCTTAAGTCAAATTAATGCAAGCACCAACTATCATTAAGGAAACCTCGTTCGACTTGCATGTATTAGGCATGCCGCCAGCGTTCGTCCTGAGCCAGGATCAAACTCTCATTTTAAAAATGAAAAGTTTAATACAAAGCTCTTCTTAAAATAATTAAAAACGAATTAACTTCGTTCGCATAAGTTTGTTTGTTTTATATAAATATAAAACGCCTTACACATCTTAGGTTGTTTAAATATCTTGTTCAGTTTTCAAAGACCTACTTGTTAGCATTGCATCTCTGCAACGCAACATTAATTATCATATCACTTGGTAATTAATATGTCAACAACTAATTTGATTAATTAATTGTTGAAATATTGCTTAACTCGTAAGCAGCATTTATTATAATAGCACAATCATTATCAAATGACAACAATTAATTTTAATAAAAACAATTTATTATGTTGCCTCCAAAAGACAACGTTTACAATAATATCAATTATGTAGTAATTAGTCAAATGTTTTTTTAAATTTAAACTGTTTTTTATCTTAAACATCCATTACAATGATTCAATATAAATAAAATAAAGGAATGATAATTATTGAAAAAAGTTGCTATCGTTAGCACAGTCAGAACACCAATTGGAAAAATCGGTGGAGAATTATCCAGACTATCTTCCGTTCAATTAGGGACGATCGTTACGAAATCTGCAATTAAAAAAGCACAACTATCCCCTAATCAAATTGACCAGGTTATCTTCGGAAATGTTTTACAAGCTGGTTCTGGACAAAATGTTGCAAGACAGATTCAACTTCACTCTGGCATTTCCAATCTTAAAACTGCATATACAGTTAACCAGGTATGTGGTTCAGGAATGAAAGCAATTCGATCTGGACAAGCAGCTATCGTCATGGGCGATGCTAAAATTGTTGTTGCAGGCGGGACCGAAAGTATGTCAAATGCACCCTTTTTAAATCAGTCCATGCGCTTCGGTCATAAATATGGAAACATTAATATGATTGATAGCATTCAAAACGATGCATTAGATGATGCATTTTATCATTTACCAATGGGTGCGACCGCTGAAAATGTTGCCAAAAAATTTAATATAAGTAGAAAAGATCAGGATCAGTTTGCATATCAATCACACAGAAAGGCAGTCAAAGCCCAATTAAGCCATAAGTTCGACGATGAAATCGTTCCAGTTAAGATAAAGGATAAACAAAATCAAGAAAAGATCATTGCAAGAGATGAAGGTCCAAGAAAAGATACATCAATGACAAAACTTGCTAAATTAAGAACCGTTTTCCAAAAGGGAGGAACCGTAACCGCCGGAAATGCTTCTAGTTTAAATGATGGCGCTTCCGCATTAGTAATGATGGATTACGACTTAGCAAAAAAAATGAATTTAAAACCATTAGCGATAATTGAAAATTACGTGGAAACCGGCATCGATCCTAGAATTATGGGCTACGCTCCTTACCGAGCCATTAAGCAATTATTGAAAACATCAGAACAGAAGCAATCAGACATCGATTTATTCGAAATCAACGAAGCATTCGCCGCACCCAGTGTTGCCATCCAAAAGAATCTTCATTTACCATCTGAAAAAGTAAATATTAATGGCGGTGCAATCGCACTTGGTCACCCATTAGGTGATTCCGGTGCTAGAATCGTCACTTCATTAATTTACAATCTAAAACATGAACACAAACGAAATGGGATTGCCTCAATGTGCATCGGAGGTGGCATGGGCATGGCACTTCAAATCAAAGTATGAATACTAATGATTGCAATTTAAATTATTTTAATATAGAATATCTAAGAATAAATACGTCAAAAATTAAAATAGAAGTAAGGAGATGTTCACTGATGAGTGCAATTTACTTAAGAAAAGCAACTGAAAAAGATTTACCAAGCATTTTAGACATTATTGATTCAGCTAAGAAGTACCTTAAGGAACAAAACATCGATCAATGGCAAACGGGATACCCACACGAAGATGATATCAAAGAAGATATTAAAAATGGCGTTAACTACGTTTTAATCGTTGGCAATCAAGTTGCCGGAACCGCTACCCTTGGTCAAGGACTAGATTTAAGTTACTTAAAGATTAAAGATGGTCAATGGGAAAATCCTAGAAACTCACACTATACTGCTATTCACCGGGTTGCAATTTCTAATAACTTTCGCGGTAAAAAACTATCTCAAAAGATGATGAGTGGTATGATCACCATTTCATTAGTATTAGGCTACCGTGATATTAGAATTGATACCCATCCTGATAATAAAGGCATGCAACACGTCATTACTTCTAACGGTTTTGAAAAACGTGGAATTGTAAAGACCGCTGATGGTGACCAACACGATCCACTTAGATACGCATACCAATTAGTAATTGATTAGAGGCCATTAAGCATGACAGCAGCTGATTATGCGGTTCAAATTAAATTAGTGATTATGTATGCAATTGGCATCATTGCAATGTTATCATTGCTTTTTTTCATTTGGCATCGATACCATCAATGGTTTAAAATCACTTCAACGGTGGTTGCATTAATAACGATTGTAATGATGGTCATTTTAATTACAGCAATTAAATTGCCATAAAATAAAAACGGTTCATGAATTAAATTTCATGAACCGTTTTTTCGTCTTTCATATTAAGTTAATTTAATTTCTTTAATTGGGTTAGTTCAACTGCTTGGCAGTCAATCCAAGTTGCATTAATGACACTGTGGCTAAAGAAGACCCTGCCGGACATTAATTTTTCTCCGCCGTTAATGTAAATTTCAAATAAAGAATTATCAAGATAAATCTGGCAATCAGAAACCTTGGCCGTATCCATATTAATAATTCGCTGTTCTTCGTTCCCATTTTTATTTAAACGATGAAGGGTTAGGCGGTTATTATCGTCGTCAACATCAATCAACAAATGACTTTCACCAGAAGTAATTGCGAACTGGCTCCCTTTATTTTCAGTGGGAGCAAAGTCCAATAAACACTGCTTAGGAACTTCCATCCCATTAATTGACTTCAATTCATGGTCAGATAACCCCTTGTTTTCTGCAGCTGGTTTTTGGGTCAACTGTTCACCGTCTAATGATAGTTCACGGACCAGTGACAAAGCATTGGTCCAGCCGTCTTCTGCATCGGGCTCTTCAAGGTCTGGCATTCCAATCCAACTTACTTCAAGCACACGCCCATCAGGAGCATTGATTGCCTGGGTTGCATACGATTCAAAACCATTATCTAATTGTTGAATTTTAGATGGGTTAATAAATTTCATTTTATCCCAATTAAAATCTTTTCCAACAATATAGGTATTTGGGTACTTATTAGCGTATTTCAAATGTTTATGACTCATTCCCTGAGGGCAGAAAATAATTACCGGACGACCATCAATAAAGACTAAATTAGGGCATTCAACCATGTATCCTAAGTCATTAGTGCCAATATCTAATTTTCGGTAATAGTACCATCCGTGATCAAGGTACTTAGAGCGGTAAACTAAAATTTCACCACGGCGGTTATCTGTTTGAGCACCAATAATTGCATAATAATAATTAGCATGTTTGATAATCTGCGGATCACGGAAGTTGCCGGTAATCCCTTCGGATGGCTGATCAATTAACGGATGAGCGAGCTTCGTAATTTGGTTATCCTGGTTCACAAAAGCCCCGTTTTGCTTAGCTTTTCTAACACCATTATCCCAAATATTACCCGTATACATTAAAAATAATTGATCATTAATTGGCAATGCAGAGCCGGAATAACAACCATTTCGGTCGTTGGATGAATCTGGAATCATTGGCTGATGGACATCTTGCCAGTGAATTAAATCAGGTGAAACAAGGTGAGCCCAACTTTTCAAACCGTGAACAGGTCCAAATGGGAATGATTGGTAAAATAAATGCCACTGATGATTATAGTAAGAAAAACCATTCGGGTCGTTTAACAAACCACTTTCTGGTTGGATGTGATAACCCAAGCGCCATTTAGAATCCCGCACTTTAGTCTTTAGTTGGTCAACAGATGCTTTTGACCATTGATCATATGGCAGATTTAAGCGTTCCGCTGTCCAATACTGCTTGTCCATATCAGTAATAACTCCTCTCACTTTTGATGGATTTAAAATCCTTAGTATTTCTATTTTATCATATTTCATGAATCAAAGAGTGAAATTACTTTTTTTCGTTTAAAGGGATGGGTCGATCAATTGAAAGCAAATATAAGTAACGCTGATCAACCGGCCGGTGCAAAATCCGTTTCAAAGCAATTCCATACAGGTTCACTTGACCCTGATAACGCTTGATAATTTTATTAATTCGCATTTCATCATGTGCATCCCTAACATAATCAGTCTTGTAGTCAAACAGGATTACTTTATCATCTAAATCCAAATATCCATCAATAATTCCGTGAATTAATACTTTTGGTTTTGGATCACGGAAGTCTTTAAAAATCCGATTGGCTGAAATCAATAGTGAAAACGGAACTTCCCGGTGAAGTGACCTTGGATGTTTCAAAATAATCTTACCAATTGAACTTTGATAAAACTTCATAATATGATTAGCATCGATTTTTTGAGCAACTTCAGGCGTGACAAGTTGATTTTTAACTAAATCATTAATCTGTTGCTGCACCGTTTCAAGCGTAATTGGCTTTTCAACGTTCAATTTCTGTAAAACTAAGTGGGTTGCCGTTCCAATATCAGTTGATTGGGGTGTTTCGACCGTTTGCATAAATTGCGGACGGTTGAAATTCTGGGTAGTGTACCGGTTGGTTTTCCTAGGGTCCAACGATCCGTTAAAATTACCTAATTCCAAATTATCGGGATCATCAAACAACCGTTTAATTTCTGAAACGGACTGGTAAGCAGTCGTATGGGTTGCCATTTGATTAGGATATTGAAAATCCATAATGGATTTAATTGAATCGCTAGCAACGTTTTTAGGATCATAATGTTCTAAATCTAAATCAACCTTGGATTGAGTTTCAGGATTCGGTGCATCCTTGGCCAATTCCTGTTTATCAATAAATTGTAACTTAAAATGTGATTGGTCATTAGATAAAACGGTTGAATGGGCATCATAATTCCATTGTTTTTTAAAATCTGGATGGCGGACCAATGCCGGCCCAATCAAATCCAAATCATTTTTAGCGTGGCTTCTGGCGGTGAAATTCAAAACGGGATTTTTTGGATCTTGATCGGATGCCATCGCTTCATTTTCCCAACCACTCAATAATTTTTCAACTGGGTTGATTTTCTTCTTAGAACGGCTGGCGTTTTTAATCGCACCCACAATGAACAAACGCTGTTCAGCCCGCGTCATTGCAACGTATAATTTCCGCATTTCTTCTGATAAATCAGCATTCTTTTCGTTCGATACGATGACCTGTTTTTGCAAAGTGTCAATATTAACCCGGTCCTTAGGATTAAAATAGGTCATCCCAAGCCCTAATCGATCATTCAAAACGAAGTTCCCGCGGATTTGATTAAAGTTAAACTGGTGGGCAGCATCAATTAGGAAGACAACCGGGAATTCCAATCCCTTGCTTCTGTGAATCGTCATGACGTTGATTGCATCCTCAGTATGGGAAATTTGAGCAGCAGCTAAATCATCATCGTGTTCTTGAATCCGACGAACGAAGCGGACAAATTGAAATAAGCCTTTGAAACTAGTCTTTTCGTATTCGGCTGCCCGATCGTACAGCGCATGTAAATTAGCCTGACGCTGCTTTCCCGATGGCATTCCGCCAACGTAATCTAAAAAACCGGTCTGCTGATAAATATACCAAATCAAGTCAACTAACTCATGTTGCTGGGCAACGTTTCTAAAATCTGTTAATTGTTCTAAAAATGCCTGGACTTTTTGGTAAACTTTATCCCCAAAATCAGAATTCTCAATTTTATCACCATAAGTATGGTAGAAGTGTTTTAAAGCGTTGAAATAATCACCAGAACGTTGATTAATCCTTAAGTATGCCATTTGATTTTCATCCATTTGAACGATGGGCGAACGTAAAACGGCAGCCAGTGGAATATCCTGGTACGGATTATCAATAATGCTTAGTAGTGACATCATAATCTGAATTTCAGTGGTTTTAAAATACTTTTGAGAATCATCAATTTTAACTGGCAATTGGTATCTGTGAAAAATATCAGCAATCGTTAAATTGTTATTATGGGTTGAAGATAGAATCGCAATGTCATGGTACTGCATTGGACGTTTGCGGCCTAATTTTCGATCAAAAATTTCAGCATGTTTGCTAATTAAGCCCTTAATCTTTTGAGCCACCAATTCAATTTGACCCTGGGCACTATCCTTAATTGGCAAGGTGTTCTCATTCGGATCGCCTTGATTAAATGAATCCTGATCATGACTATTATAAATTAAAACGTCAACCTGAGCTGGCAAATCAGCTGGATAATAAGTGGCCCCTACTTTCAAAAGGTTAGGATGCTCGTTATTAGACGAATCATAATAATCAATTCCACCCAGCCGTTCATCCATAATCTGTTTAAAAATCATATTAACAAATGAAATTACGTTTCGATCAGAACGGAAATTTTCAGCTAAGTGAATGACCCGCGAACCATTTTTTGGATGCTGGCTGTATTTTTTAGAACGGTTCATAAACATCTTAGGATCAGCCAGTCTAAAACGGTAAATCGACTGCTTAACATCCCCGACCATAAATAAATTACCTTCTGGTTTGGCAATCGAGCTTAGGATTTGATCCTGGAGCCGATTATTATCCTGGTATTCATCAACCATGATTTCATTGAACTGCTTAGTTAAATTTGCACGAACCGCTTTTGCCTTGTCCTGCTTACCATTCAAGATCCGGTCAGCATCGTGTTCAATATCAATAAATTCTAAAACATGCTGTTCCTTTTTGTACTGCTGATAAGCATTGGAAAAGGCATGGACAACCTGAATCAATTCTTGAATCAGCCCATAGGCATTTTTCATAATTGATAAATTATCTTTTTCGGATAATTCGAAGAAATTAGAGCCAATTTGATTCAACTGCTTTTTAGCAGCATTTCGGGCATCCTTAGCTTGGTCATGAAGGGATTTTTGATCATCCGGCATTTTCTTAGAGACACTTGGGAAGTTCTTGAACTTAATGCTTTGAAAGGTATTTTTTAATTCGTCCCAGCTTTTAGTTTTTAGTAGATGCTGGTATTTTTTAACCGTTTCCAATTCTACTTTTAATTGGTCAGCATCTTTCGTCTGATCCTCTCTGTCAGCAATGCGAAGTGCCGATTCAAAACCTAATGCAGAATTCTGCAGTTCATCTAATAAGACTGGCAATAAACTTTTTTGATAGAAGTCGCTTTGGGTAATTGAATCATTCACATGGTACATATCTGAAATATGATCAAGCCATGCCGAAGGATTTTGATTGACGTTAGCATAATCATAGGTCTGATAAACCAGATCCATTAAGCCGTCATCATCCCGGTCACCAGAAAAGTTTTCGGTTAAATCAGCAAATTTATGGTTGGAATCGTTGGCATATAAATCCTCTCTGACGTCATTCCAAACGTTCTCACGCATCATTTCACGTTCAGTATTATCATTTAAAATTCTAAAATTGGGATCTAAATTAATAATGTAATAGTAATGTTGGATAATACGCTGACAAAAGGCATCGAAAGTACTGATATAGGCAACTGGAACCTTCCTTAGTTGAGTAATCAACCGGTTCTTCTGCTGATTATCAGTTGTCTTTTTCAACTGTTCCCTGAGTGCCGTTTGAATCCGATCCCGCATTTCCTTAGCGGCCGCCTTCGTGAAAGTTACAATCAAAAGCTGATCGATACTGGTTCCATTCAAGACTTTATGAATCACACGGTCAACTAGGACCCGTGTCTTTCCGGAACCAGCAGAGGCTGAAACTAAAATATTACCGGGACGTTCATCTTGAACTGCCTGCTTTTGAGCTTTAGTATATTGAATCATTTTTTATTGCGCTCCTCTTCTAATAACCGTTTCATATCATTCAAACTTAACTTATGAATTTCATGGTACCGATTTTCTTCCAGTAGTGGATCAAATTGCATGATTGATTTGTATGGTGAATACTGAATCGCACTTCGTTGTTGTTCTTCCGTTGGATAAATCTGAATATCGCCATCAAAAATTCTTTGAGCCGCACCTTTAATTAACTTTTGATTGTGATCAAGCATCATTTCTAAAACATCGGGTTCGATTACCTTGTTGGGTTTGCCAATCGTTCCGCTCTTATTTAATTTAAACGGGAAGACGTGGGACTTCCCATACTTTTTGTTTTTAACTTCTTGATCTAGATTCTTCATTAAATCGGGATAATCAACTAATAATCCGGCATAACGTTGTTTATCAAGCATTGAAATATCAGTACCATGTCGCAAAATGGTATTTAAGTCTAACTTAGGATTATAGACGTGCAGATAAAGGGCGCCAGCGATTTCCGCCTTCTCCTTCTGACTAAAGCGGGATATGTTGTTCTGCAGGACGTCTAGATAGGTCATCATCTGCATTGAATTTCCGTGATAAACCTGTGAAAAATCAAAATCTTTATTGCCAGACTTATAATCAATGATACTTAGAAATTTTTCGCCAGCCGCGACCATTTCATCGATTCGATCAATTCGCCCTCGAACGACAACTTCACGGTCATTGGGCAATTCATATTTCAATGGATTCAGATCATCCTTATTCCCAACGTGTCCAAATGCCACTTCGGTATGCTTCGGCCGCATCGGCGTTCTTTTACTCTGCATCTTAAACGTATGTGCCATCCGTTTAATCGTCTTAATCAATTGACCCTTAATGTAGTTCATTCGGTTCGAACTATTCAAGATGGCATATTGATAATCCTCTTCTTCCAGTAATTTAGCAACGACTTCATCTACTAATTGGTTCATATCCTGATCATCTAACTTAGCTAAATCGATGTGTTCCCGATTGATGATCCGCATTAAATGATCAAGCGTAGCATGGAAGAATTGACCAGTACTGGCGGGCGATAACTCAAAGACATCCCGTTGCTGCAGCTTTAATCCATACTTCAAAAAGTATTCATATGGATCATTATAAAATTGTTCAAGCTGAGAAATCGAAGTGTGAATATGATCACCGTAAAGATCGGTGATGATCTTGGGTGCTAGTTTTGGTGGCTGATTTTGGTAATTTAAACTACCCAATAGTTTATTAGCTAATTGATGATAATCTGGATGTTTCCGGATTAATTGATTAATATACTTCCAATTATCATCGACCGGTTTCTGATTCAATTTGGCATCGTGAACAGCTTGAATAAGGTGCCTTAAAGTCGTCCGGTAAGTCCCCACAAATGGCATGACATCATGATCATCCGCAATTGGTGACATCATCGGATGGGATTCCTTCAAATTAAAATGCCGCATGATTTGTTGAACGTATGGTGAAATTTTGACTTGTGAATCAGACTGGTCATCACTGCCTAGACAATAGGTAAAGATTAACCGATCCGAACCGCTCATGAATGCTAGGTAGTTTAAATACGGATCATTCGCCATCTGCATCTCACTATTATCATTCAAGAATTGATCATCGCCCCATTGGTTAGCTAGGTCATCTCTGTCGGCATCATTAAATAGTGATGTATTTTCAACCCGGTCCGGCATGACATCATCGGTTGAACCAATCATAAAGACAATTCGATAATCCTTCATCTGAACAATTCCACTTTCGGAGACGGCAACCTGATCTAAGGTTGAAGGAATCTGGGCGTAATTAGCACCTTCAAATCCCGCTTTCAATAGTGCTAGAAAATCATCCAATTTAAATGGACGGTCGCCTAGGATGCTAACAAAATTATCCAAAAGATTGCAGAAGGTATCCCAGACCTGTTCCGGTTGGGCAGCTTCTTCTAGGCGTCCGGCTTGGTTAGCTTGGTCTCGCCATTGAGTTAGGCGAGTGACAACCCCATTTTGGACGAGAAATTGATACAAAATTTTAGCGGCATCTTTACCATTCCTGGCCCGCCTCATTTTACGGTAAAATGGCGGAAGCGTGTTGCGGACGAAATGGCGAATCAAATTAATCTGGCTTTCAATGTTTTGATCTTCCTCTGGACGCTTTCCCATATCAACGTCCGAAAGCCATGCGTATTTCCAGTCATCCTTTTGAGTCCAGCGACTGCCTTCATAGCCACTTCTTAAGACCTCGTTTTCACACAAAGCTAAATCAGTCCTGAAGGTTTGAATTGAAATGGGTTGGCCATCAATTTCTGGAATTAATAGTTCCGTTTTCAAAAGCCGCATCACATCTTGATAACGGTAGTTACGGTGCCGTCCTGGCCGTTCGATTGAAAACAATGCATCAATTAATTCAACTAGTGGGTGGTCGTCCATTGATTTCTGGACATCATTAAAGTATGGAATATGTTGCATTTCAAAAATTGGTTTTAAAATATTCTGATAACGATCTAAATGCCTCGTCATAATCAAGAAATCATGATAATGCAGATTGGTCTGTGCTACCATCTGGCGAATTTTAATTGCAACTTGGGCAACTTCAGCATACGGATTATCGGCTTGCAAAACCTGGATGGAATCCTGATTTTTCAATTGATCCGGTTTAATGTTCTGAAAACTATGGGATGCAATCCAATAGTGGTCTAATTTTTGTAAATCGGAATTAACCCGTGGTTGATCCGCGTGCAAGTCGGTTAAAATTGGAATCCGGTTCTGTTTAGCAAATTGGTAAAGCTGATAATACAACTTAGCAGATTGATAAAATAAGTTCGATCCATCGGGCAGTTCAAATGGATATGGACGGTCTAAATTCAAATCAACCGTGACAGAATCTGAACGTTCCATCAAGATTTGAACTAATTCCCTTTCTTGCGCGGTCAATTGTGAAAAACCACTGATGTAAAAACGGGTGTGGGAAAGATTATAATCTGATAAATAAGCACATAGTTGTTTCAAAATATCAGCTTGATAAAGGTATTTGCCATCCGTTTCCACCTCAAAGGCCTTATAGATAATCGCAAAATCATGCATCTTATCGTTTAAATTGGAATTAAAATGCTGATCACCCTGGTCTAAAATTTTCTGTAAATCATCAGCGCTAATTCGACCCGCCTGCATTTCGGCAATCTGGGATGCAATTTGCAATATGAATCCTGGTTGCCCCGTTTCGCCACGGAACACCGTTAATTCATTTTGATGGTCCAAAATAATCTGGTAAATTAACATGTTAATCCCGGAACTATTTAATTCTGGATGTTGATAGACCGCCTGTTGTTTTAAGAAGTACCACACTAAACGGCTAATCGAAAAAATCTGGACGTTCGTCTGGGCATAGGTGTCTAAATTTTTCCGATTTAAACGTTTTAGGGTCGATATTTCTGATTCGAATTTAATATGGTTAGGAACCAGGTAAAAGTATTGATCATGCGGATGCTTTTGCATTGAATGCATTAAATCATCGGTCAGTTTTCGTTCATGATCATAACTTGCCGTTCCTAAAATAAACTGCAATGACATTTAATAACCCCCAAAAATAGTCATAAATTCAATTAAAAAAGAGCTGATTTAAAAACAGCTCTTTCATCATCTAACTTCATCTTTTAATTTTTAATTTTATTATTCATTAAGACCTTGTCCAAAGCTTTATTAACGTTTTGAACCTTTTGTGAAACATTACCACCTGAACCAATCATATTCAACTGTTGTTCCTCAATTGCCCAGCGAGCTAAATCATCGTTTACGGGAACAATATCCCTAACTACGATTAATTGGAAATTATGTTTTTGCTCACGAGCCCTTTTTTTCATAATTTTAATATAATCAGAATAATTAGTTATCATATAAGGTCCGGATTGGGTATCAGGATCATAGTATTGAATAATCATAAAATGGGATGTTCTTTGAGCTTCATTCAAATTATTCTTCATGGCATCAATCATATTTTGATTAATCATTGCCATTCTTACACCTTCTTATTATTGATCAATCATCCCAAGTGATTCACCAATGAATTTCTTTTGCAAAACAATTTGGTTAATTATTGAGATGATACTATCGATTGAAACTTTTCCAACTGAAACGGGGGCACCTTCTGGAATAATTTTCAAATAGCCGCTCGTTTGTTTAACAATTTGAGTGGGACGCAAAATTGTGTATGAGATTTCAGATTCATCTAATACCTTCGCAGCATAACGTTGCTGATTCAAATATTCTTTGACGTTACTAACGTTTGGATACGTTAATTGGCCGTTTACTTCATGGTCAATGCCAGCCGTTGAAAGCATCACAAATTGTTTAACTGGCGGTTGAACTTCACGAATGGCATCAAACAAAGCTTCAAAATCCAAATCAACATCGAGCGGGCCTAAAAGTGAAACAATGACGTTAACTTGATTTAGCGCTTTTTGATAACTTTCTTTTTTAGTGAAATCAACCTTTGCTAGCCTTTGAACATTCAGCTGATCAGATGAATCAAATTGATGGGTTAATTGTTCAGCAAGTTTTCCATCACCTAAAATTAAGACTTTTTCCACAATTGGGTCTCCTTTTTAATTAATATCTTTAGTTTATCAAAATAACGGCAATGCGTTAATAGATATCCGGAAGAATTAATTAAAAAAACGGTTGAAATTAAATCAAAGTGCGTTATAATTTATTACATAAATGTTACAAAAATATTACTTAACCGTTACATATAAATTAGGAGGATTTGTCATGAAGAAATTAGTTCAGGTTTTAACCGTTTTATCAATTGGATTGTTAGCATTCGTGGGAAGTAATCGTGCCAACCAAGCGAGTGCTAAAGGGGTTCATCATCATGTGCAGACCACTCTGAAAGCTTATCCCAAGAATTTAAGAAAAACTTGGTACCATTACGTGGGTAAGTTTAATGGTAAAAATTACTATAATAAGTATTCATTTAACGCTCATCAAATGAAAGAAACCTTATACTTTAGACATAATAATAAAATTTCAGAATTTCACACGGTTAACCCATTAAAATCACATCCCGTCAACTACGAAGTTCCATTCAAAGAAATTATGCACACCCCCAAGTCTGAAATGAACTGGGATATTGCTAACAATGAGAAGATGAACGGTCGTAAGTACATTAACGTGACCGGTTGGTTTGCTGGCGCTGGGAACGGTAACTTCTTCAACGTTTCCAATCAAAAAGTCAATGGTAAAAGTACTAAGATGTTAGCAGATGGTACTGGGATTAGTGCCTGGATGGATGCTAAACGTTCATTCTACTTTAATTCTAAGTTAGCTGCTCGCCATGCTGTTAACCAACATTTCGATCACTTTGATTACTATGCATAATCTGTTTAAAAAATTCATTTATTTTTATAATCGGCATGCAAAAATTATAGTTGCAATTTGGGGATTCATCACTATATATGTTTACTCCAACATCTTATTTGCAGTCACAATGTTTATCATTCTAATCATTCCAATTATAATTAAGGATGTTTATTACAAAAATTAAGCTTTCCACTATCAATCGGTGGGAAGTTTTTTTAATGCAAAATAGTTGTTCCAACCTTAGATGTGTTCGATAATTATATCAGACACTTATTTATTAAGGAGGAATTTCATAATGGTAAAAATCGGTAAATCAAACGTTGAAACCACCCAATTAGGCTTAGGTACCAATGCCGTTGGTGGTAACAACTTATTTCCAAATTTAAAAGATGAAACTGGAATCCAAATCGTTAAAACTGGTTTAGACTCTGGTATTAAAATGTTAGATACTGCCTTTGCTTATGGCATGGGCCATTCAGAAGAATTAATTGGTAAAGCAATTCAAAATTATGACAGAAAGGGTTTCGTAATTGCAACCAAGGGTGCTCAAGACGTTGTGAACGGCAATGTTCGTATCAATAACTCACCTGAATTTCTAAGACAGGCGGTTGCTGATAGCTTAGAACGCTTACACACTGACTATTTAGATGTTTTCTACATTCATTTTCCTGACAAAAATACACCGAAAGATAAAGCTGTCGCTGCTTTAAACGAATTAAAGCAACAGGGTAAGATCAAAGCCATTGGTGTTTCTAACTTCTCATTAGACCAATTAAAGGAAGCTAACAAGAATAACCAAGTTGACGTTGATGAAGATCAATACAGCTTAATTCACCGTGGTGCCGAAAAGACCCTCTTCCCATATCTACGTGAACACAACATTTCATTCGTTCCATTCTTCCCACTTGCTTCCGGCCTCTTAACTGGTAAGTACAGTAAAGAAGTTAAGTTTCCAAAGGATGATATCAGAAATGGGAACCCTGATTTCCAAGGCAAACGGTTCGAAAAGATTGTTGATGCGGTCGATAGCATCAAACCATTGGCTAAGAAGCATGGTATTACCACCGCTGAATTAGTCCTTGCATGGTACATTAAGAACCCTGACGTAACCGTTGTGATTCCAGGTGCTAAACGTCCAGAACAAGTCAAAAGTAATGCGAAGGCTTTATCAGTTAAATTATCAGATGATGAATACAAACAAATTGATGATGCTTTTGCTGAATTCAAAGATTAATTAATATCATTAAATTTATAAAGTAGCGTTGAAATTCAAAATTTCATCGCTACTTTTTGTTTGACTTAAAGTTAGCTTTAAGGACTATCTTTAAATTAATCATCCAAAGGAGGAATTATGATGGAAAATTTCTTAATTATTGGTGCCACCGGTTCGATTGGTAAAACCGTCACCAAACAGTTCAAATCAAATTCAGACGTTCATTTAACATTAATGGCTAGAAATACCGATTCAATTCCAGCATCTAAACAAGTGACGAAAGTTAATGCCGATATTCTAGATCCATCGTCATCAAAATACTTTCAAAATCAAGACGCTGTCTTCGCAGCCTTAAGCGGTAATTTACCTGATATGGCCCAATCCATCATGAATGCCATGCATCAAAATGACGTTCAACGTTTAGTCTTCATTAGTTCCATGGGAATTTATAACGAAATTCCGGCATCTGTGGGTGCCACCGGTAATTTAAAATATAATCCATTTTTAAAGGGTTACCGTAAAACGGCCGATTTAATTGAACAAAGCGATTTAAATTACACGATTGTTCGTCCCGGTTGGTTCGATAACGGCAGTGATGATTATGAAATCACCCAAAAGAATGAACCGTTTGGTGGCCACGATGTTTCAAGAACCGCCATTGCCGATCTGGTTCAAAAACTATTGATGAATCCTAAATTCCAATCCAGAAAAAGTATTGGCATTAATCGGCCTCAATCATAAGGAGGAAAATTTGATTGAATATTAAAGAAGCAAGCCATAAAATTGGCGTTTCATCATCAACAATTAGATACTACGAAAAAATTAGCTTGATTCCGCCGATTTTAAGAAATCAAATTGGAATCCGTGATTTTGATCAGCACATGATTGCTCGCATTAAATTCATCAAGGAGATGCGGGCAGCTGGGATGAGCATTAAAGCCCTCCAGAAGTACATCCATTTGTTTGATAAAGTGAACAATAGTCAAAATGAACAGATTGAATTATTAAAACAGCAAGTTGAAATCATGGAAGAAAAACGCGATGACATCCAATTTGCGATTAACCATTTAAATTATAAAATCAACCACTTCTATGACCATACGTTAAAGACTGAGCAGGAATTGAAAGCATTGGAAAAGAAAAAGCATTAAATTTAATTAGCCCAACTCAAAGGGAGGCTGGTAATTTTTACCAACCTCCTTTATAAGATTATAGTAATATTATTTTTCATCGGCATTTATAATATATTTTATGCATCTCACTACTTTAGAAAAATTTTCTTTTTTCATCTTATCAATAAATTTAACTTGTCTATATTTATAATCAAATGTATGGCATTGAAGTGGATTAACAAATCCATTTACATTAGAATTAATTGAATCAATTTTAATAAGCAATCCGTATTTTACTAAATAATTGTGTTCAGTATGAGTAATTGGACAAACAAATACCAAATCAGTTAATTTACTATATTTACTATTACTTATTACTAAAGCAGGACGACGTTTCCTAATTTCATGACCTGAACTAGGATCAAAATTAATGGAAATAATATCTCTTTTATGTGGTATATACAATTAATTAACTCCATTCTTTATCAGATAATTTTAAATTTTTGCTAATATCATCCTGTTTAATTTTTTTATTAAACCATTTACCTTCAAATGGGTTCTTACTATCAGATACTGGAGTATATATTATTGATCCGTCCTTATCTTTACGAACGCTCATTTTAATATTATCAGGCATATTAAAACTCTTAGGGACTGTTAATGATTTTGAATTACCGGTTTTTCTAATTTTTACAAACATTATTAGCTTTCCTTCTTTCTTATATGTGTATACACAGTGTACACTGTGATACTATTATTATCAATATTAATGTTTATTTACTAATCTCTAAATCAGTAACTCCCTTCTTATTTATTGTTCGTTTATTGTAATTAATACGGTATAATGTTATTATAATAGGTGTTAATTATCATTTAAACACGAACGATATTTAAGGGGAGCGTTAATTTATGGGCGAAAAAATCGCTAATTATTTTCATTTTCATGAATTAGGAACTAACTTTAGAAAAGAAACTTTAGCTGGTTTAACTACATTCATGGCCATGGTATACATTTTATTCTTAAACCCGAACATTTTAGGTGCCACTGGAATGGACAAAGGAGCAGTCTTCACTGCCACTGCATTAGCCAGTGCCCTTGGTTGTTTCATCATGGGGATTGTTGCCAACTACCCATTCGCACTATCAACTAGTTTGGGAATGAATGCCTTCTTCGCATATTCAGTCTGCATTGGAATGAAAGTTCCATGGCAAACAGCGTTGGCTGGTGTCTTTGTTGCATCCATCATTTTTATGATCTTAACTGCATTTAAGATTCGAGAAATTGTGATTGACGCAATTCCAAACGACTTAAAGAGTGCGATTGCCGGTGGAATTGGTTTATTCATCGCCTTCATCGGTTTAAGTGATGGTGGATTAGTGGTTGCCAACAAGAGTAATTTAGTAGGCCTTGGTTCATTAAGCGTTAGTACGACTTGGTTAACCATTTTTGGCTTAGTTGTTACCATCATTTTAATGAGTATGAGAGTTCCCGCTGCCATTTTTATTAGCATGATTTTAACTTCCATTCTAGGGATGGTTACAAAATTAATTCCCATTCCAACCCAATGGGTATCAAGCGTTCCTAGTTTAAAGCCAACCTTCTTAGTTGCTTTAAAACACATTGGCAGCATTAATTCACTGCAGTTAATCGTCGTTGTCTTAACGTTCTTACTAGTATCATTCTTTGATACCGCCGGAACCTTAGTTGGCTTAGCTGAACAAGCCGGTTTCGTTAAACACAATAAAATTCCACGAATCGGTAAAGCACTAGCTGCCGATTCAACTTCAATGGTCGTTGGTTCACTCCTTGGTACTTCTCCCGTGGGTGCATTCGTTGAATCATCATCAGGAATTGCCGTTGGTGGTCGTTCTGGATTTACCGTTGTTGTCACTGGAATCCTATTCATCTTAGGAACATTCTTCTCACCATTGTTAGGTGTTGTTACCGATCAAGTTACCGCTCCAGCATTAATCATTGTTGGGATGTTAATGGCAAGTGCTTTAAAGAATATTCACTGGGAAAAATTCGAAATTGCCGCCCCCGCATTCTTAATTTTAATTGGAATGCCACTAACTTACAGTATTTCAGATGGGATTGCTTTAGGCTTCATTGCCTACCCGATCACAATGATTGCTGCAAAACGTGGCAAGGAAGTTAACGGCATCATGTATGCATTGGCCATTATCTTCGTCTTTTTCCTTTGGATTTTAGAAAAATAAAAATACTTTAATCATATAAAATAAAAAACAATCTTAGCTTAGCTAGTAAAGTTAAGTTACGATTGTTTTGTTAAATTACATTTTTATTTTTGATCAATTAATTTGATTATTCTATTTTTTTCATTAGATGAAACCTTCCATACAACTTGTTTTATGCCAAATATAATTCTACTACTTGCATAATTATTTTTATATAAATTAAAGAAAATATGTGCATGCGGCTTAGTCTGTTTAATTTCAACTCTATATAATAGTTTTGAATTATTTGGAAGAGACTTACCATTATCGGTGTTATCTCCTAATTTATCTCCATAAAAGTCTGACATATAGTCAATCACTTTTTTATTATGTGTTGTTTTTTTTAATTTATTATCCTTATAAATATTAACAGTATTTTCATTTATCCTATTTTGATTTATGATATGAATTCCTGTTAAACAAATTATTAATATTAATAATATATAAATAACATATCTCTTTTTCAAATAAATTATCTCCTTTATTCATAATAATAATAAATTATTTTAAATAAAGCAATAATTTATTATTGTTTTACAATAAAATAATATTGTTTTATAATATTATTTATTAAATTAAAAGAAGGATTTATCAATGAATTTATTTAATAAAATATTATTTAATATTATCCAATTATTAATAAGCGTTTTTTCATCTTTATTATATTTTTTGAATCTTATATTTTTATTTGTATTTATAATAATAATATTTCATTTGGATCACAACAGTTTAATAAAGTATTCTAGTTTAAGTATCAGATCACATATATACTTACATGCTTCAATAATAATTTTCATGATAATAATTATGATATTAAGTTTAATCATAATTTGCCATTATATTCAACAATTAATTAATAATTTGAAGTTAAATAAGTATTTTGTGGATGCTAATGTTTTATACATTAGAAATACAATATTTAGTATGTTAACGTTAATAATTTGTAATATATTTTTAAATGTATACCTATTTATAAATAAAATAAATAATATAACAAATATATCCATAATTTCACATACATCAATTATGAATTATATAATTTATTTTGTAATTTTAGTTATTTCCTATGTTATCTATAATATATTTAAATATGGAGTAAAACTTCAAAAAGATTCAGATAGCTTTATATAAAAACGGAGAGATATCAATGATTAAAATAACACTAAATATTGTTATGTTAGAAAGAAATATGTCTTTAAAAGAATTATCTAGAAAAGTGGGAATAACTCAATCGAATTTATCTATTTTAAAAAATAATAAAGCCAAGGGTATCAGATTTAATACTTTAGAAAAACTTTGCTCAGCATTGAAATGTCAACCTGGAGACATAATAAAAAATGATTAGATATCTATAATATCTAATCATTTTTTATTATAATTCTTTCATTAATTTACTTAGCATCTTGAATACCATGTTTTAAACGTCTAAAGAAGCCACTATCATCGTTTTGCAACATCAAACTACGGTAAATTTTAGTAATCAACCAGGTCAAAATAATTAACGTTGCAAGCAAGATTGCCAGTGAAATTGTAATCTCAATGCTGGTAACGTGGCCATTGATCATTCGAATCGGCATAAAGAACATCGAACTAAACGGAACGTACGAAAGCACTTTTGGAATCATCGTATTGGATGACGATTGAAAATTAATCGCAATGATAAAGAAAGCGAGCACGATGAAAACGACTGGTTGGGCAGCTTTAGCAGAATCAGAAGCCTTGCTTACTAATGCACCACAAAGTGCTGAAATGATAAGGTATAATCCAATTCCTAAGATAACAAATAATAATCCAGGGCTTAAAACATCGTGTAAGATTAAGGATATCATCCGCTGATTTTCAGCATTACTCAAGAATTGATGGACCATATGAATTCGTGAAATGAACTGGTAGATAATGCCACCACCAATAATGTAAATCAAGAACTGGGTAATCACACATCCCATGATTCCGAAGACTTTACCTAAGAAATATTTGGCAGCCGTGGTACTTGAGAAAATGACTTCGATTACCTTAGCACCCTTTTCTTCAGCGACCGATTGAGCCATGACCGAAGCATACGTTAATAAAATCATATAAGTAATGAAGATGATGATAAAGAAGGCAAATTCCTTCGCCCCACTTTGATCTTCTGATTGGGAAGTCTTTGATGCTTTCGGATGCTTATTCAAAATTGATTTAAATGTCGGTTGAGCATTTAACTGGTTGATTTGATTAATTGATAAATGGGCGTTCTTTAAATTCAATTGATGTTGAATTTGATTGATTGAACCCATCAAATCACTCTTAATATCAGAATCAATCTGGTCTTGTCCATGGTAAGTAGCAGTAATCCGATTATTTTTAACGTTTAAGACGACGTATCCATCTAAATCCTGGCTTTTAGTCTTACTTTGAGCAGTCTTTTCATTGGTAACTTTAGCGTCAATATCATCACGATGCTGTTTAATTAACGATTGCCGCAACGACGGCTGGCTTGAAATGATGGCAACTTGGTCGGAACTATCGTTCGATGCATCAGATGAACTGTTCTGGGCAGTAAGAAAACCAATCCCACCAGATACTAGTGCTAAAATAAACGGCATTAAAACCATCAATGCAAAACTCCATGTTTTCACTTGTCTTATGTACGTTTCAAAAGTAACAATCCACATTTTACGCATTGCTATCCCTCACTTCCATTCTAAAGATTTCATCTAGTGTTGGTGGCTGTTGACTAAATTCTTCCACGTATTTTCCATGGGTGATTCGATCAAACAGATCCGGGCCAGCGCTTGGATCATCTAACATTAGGAGGTAACGATGCGGTTCTAAAGTTTTAACATTCATGACATGGGGTAAATTAGATAGTTCCGCTGAACTTTGTTGCGTCGTAACATAAATCTTATTTTTACCAAATTGGTCACGGACGGAATCCGTCGTGCCGTTCAAGACGACGTGTCCATTTTTTAGCATGACCAGATTATCACACAACTCTTCAACGTTATTCATATTGTGACTTGAAAAGATAATCATGGCACCGCGCTGTTTGGCATTAATTATATGCTGCTTAAGCAAATCAGCATTGACTGGATCTAAACCACTAAAGGGTTCATCTAAAATAATCAATGAAGGTTCATGAATTAAAGTACAAATTAATTGAACCTTTTGCTGATTCCCCTTTGACAGTGATTTAATCTTGGTCTTTAAATCACCTTTCACATCAAATTTTTGCATCCACCGTTTAATTTTCGGGCGAGTGGCTTTAGCACTTTGGTCCTTTAACCTAGCAAAATAAATAATTTGCTGTTCTACCGTTAACTTAGGCATTAAGCTTCGTTCTTCCGGTAAATACCCAATTTTGTCGAACGTTTGTTCAGTAATTGGTTGCTGATTCAATTTAATTTCACCATCATAATTAATAAAATTAAGGATACTATGAAAAGTAGTTGATTTACCAGCACCATTTTGACCAATCAATCCCGTAATTTTACCAGGTTGAACGTTGAAACTAACGTTGGATAACGCCTGAACGTTCCGAAAGGCCTTACTAATGTGATTAATAGTTAGCATGCTTCCACTTCTTTACTTCAATTTTGCTAATTGTGATATTTAGCATATTATCAAAGTAACATATATGTGACTAAATTCAAAATTAATTTTTAACGCTTGATAATTTGCTTCAGTTTTTGCATGTCTGCTTCAGCTACCGGACGTTTACTGGGAAACCGGCGGGCATACGAAGGATGATACGTTGGAAAAATCCGGTAGGTGCGTGAACTTAATCCGTATTGATTCCCTCTTCTCACCCTAATCTGGCGTTTTAATAATTTCCCGTGAACATCACCAATTTTAAAGTGATCACCTAAAAGCCTTTGCAAGCCGGTATTTCCAAGCGTTACTAATAAATCATTTTCTTTTGGTAACTGGCTTAATTCATAATCTAAAATCGGTGCATAATCAAACATTTCTTGTTTTGTTGGTTTTCGATCCCGTTTACGGCCATTTTTAATAGAAATTGGTCTAGATCTAACTACCCCGGTAATATAAATTTGATCACGAGTAATTCCTAATAATTTAAGCCATTGATCTAATTGTTTGCCAGCGGGTCCCATAAAGCCCTTTCCGACTTTAATTTCAATTCGACCGGGAGCCTCACTCAAAATCGTAAAGCGCGGTGTTAAAGAACCGGAGCCGGGAACAAAGCCTTCTAATCTTGGATTCTTACTTGCAATTTGTTTTGCCATTTTAATTTCACTTGGATTTAAAAATGTTGCCATTAGATCATCCTCTTTTAATTTTTCGATTATAATATGCTAAGAAATTTAAATTTAGATACCAATTATAAGCATGAATTGGTTATAATAATAATGAAACATGTTTTCAAATGTGTTAATCTATTCTAAATATATCATTTTATAATGTTATATTAATCATATATCTAAGTGATCGAAGTTAAAATTAAAATTAATCTATGAAACGCTCATAAAAATAAAATTTATTCGTTTCAATCCGTAAGGAGTTTCCAAAAAAATATGTTATTAGGAAGTATTGAAGCCGGTGGAACTAAATTCATCTGCGCAGTTGGTGACGAACACTATCATATTGTTGATAAAGTCAGAATTCCAACTGAAACCCCAGACGTAACTTTAAAAAAGACCGTTGAATATTTCAAGCAATTTAAAAATTTAGAGGCAATTAGTATCGCATCATTCGGTCCGATTGAAGTCCGTCACCATTCTAAAAAGTACGGGTATATATTAGACACGCCTAAAATTAGCTGGTCAAACGTTAATTTTTTGGGTTACTTAAAACAAAATTTTTCAATCCCCATGTACTGGACAACCGACGTAAATGGATCCGCATACGGTGAATACATTAAAGCATCCGAAAATCATGAGAAAATCCGTTCCCTCATCTATTATACAATCGGCACTGGCGTCGGTGCTGGTGGTGTCATTAATGGTAAATTTATTGGCATTTTAGGCCATCCTGAAGTGGGTCACGTCAACGTTAAGCGTCATCCGGATGACTTAAAGTTCCCTGGAATTTGTCCATATCACGGTGACTGTTTAGAAGGCCTTGTATCTGGCCCCACTTTTGAAGCTCGATTAGGGAAAAAAGGACCGGAAGTGCCAATCACGAACCATGTTTGGGATATCATGGCATACTATGTTGCCCAAGCCTTAATTCAAATTACATTAATGATTAGACCCGAACGCTTAGTTCTCGGCGGTGGCGTTTTAAATGAAACCTTTCTTAAAAAGATTAGGAAACAATTTAGCCTATTAATGAATGGTTATATTAAAATCAATAATCTTAGTAAATATATTCAATTACCATCAGTTAAAAATAATGGATCAGCAACCCTAGGTAACTTTGCATTAGCCATGCATGTTTTAAAACAAACCAAGTAAAGGGATATTTATCATGGAAATAAGCTTTTAAAATAATCATAATAGCGCTTTCATAATTTATTTTTTCATGATATAATTACCCATGAAAGTTAAAATAATAATTAATGTAAAATTTTTAATTTTACGAACATAATTTATTTATGGAAAGGATCTTTTCAATGAAAGCCTTAGTTTTAACTGGCGTTAAGCATCTTGAAATCCAAGATATTAAAAAACCAGAAGTTAAACCCGATGAAGTTTTAGTTAACAACAAATATGCTGGTATTTGTGGTACTGACTATGCTTTATATAATGGTCTACCAGGTTCAGCCGATGCAGTTCCACCAATCGTTTTAGGACATGAAAATGCAGGTGTAGTTGCAGCTGTTGGTTCAAATGTTCAAAACTTCAAAGTTGGTGACCGTGTCACTGTTGACCCTAACGTCTACTGTGAAAAATGCCGTTACTGTCGTACTGGTCGTCCAGAATTATGTGATAACTTATCTGCAGTTGGTGTTACCAGAAATGGTGGTTTAGAACAATTCTTCACTGCTCCAGAAAAGGTAGTTTACCACTTACCAGATAACGTTGCATTAAAGGATGCCGCTACTTCTGAACCAATTTCATGTGCCGTTCACGGTATGCATTTATTAGACATCGAACCTTACCAAAAGGCATTAGTTATTGGTGATGGTTTCATGGGTCTTATCTTTGCTGAATTATTGAAGTCATACGGTGTTAAGTCCGTTGATTTAACTGGACGTCATGATGACAAGTTAGCTAAAGAAAAGAAGATCATTGGTTTAAACAAGACTATCAACACTACTAAGGAAAAGATTCCTGCTGATTACGATGTTGTCATCGAAGCTGTTGGTCAACCTAAGACACAAGAACAAGCTACTGAAGCAACCGTTAAAGGTGCTCAAGTATTAATGTTCGGTGTTGGTAAACCTAACCAAACATTCTCAATGAACACTTACGAAATCTTCAAGAAGCAATTAACTATCAAGGGTGCATTCATTAACCCTGATTCATTCGAAAGCTCAATCTCACTACAACAAAGCGGTGATGTTAACGTTGATCCAATCATCAATAACGTTATCTCATTAGAACAAGTTGAAAGTGTATTGAACGGTACTTCTAACCTTAAGGGTAAATGTGTCGTTAAGATTGATGACTAATTAAATTAATTAGTTTCACAACTGGAGGCCTTGATTATGGCATTAAGTGATTACTTTACTGGAATCCAACACGTTGGAATTCCAACTGATGATTTAGAAAAAACCATTAAATTTTATAAAACCTTAGGCTTTACTAAAGCCGGTCAATTCAAGAATGGTAAACAAACATGTGCATTCATGAAGTACAATAACATCATGATTGAAACATGGAGTGGTGACCCTGTTACCCATAAAGATGGCGCTATCAATCATTTTGCCATGAATTGTACCGATGCTGAAAAAGCATTCAAGGAAGCTAAAAAATTAGGTTTACACATCTTAAGTGATAAGCCACAAGTTATTCCAACTTACTGGGATAACGGTATTAAATTCTTCCATGTTTTAGGACCCAACCACGAACATGTTGAATTTTGCCAAATTCTTTAGTTTATAAATCATAATAAATTAAAACTCCATCCAATTTAAAAATTGGATGGAGTTTTTTTAGTCTATTTAATTTTTAACCCGATTATAGATATTTATGCCGACAATTAAATCAACACCAAATGCTTTTCTGATTTCTTTAATTGCATTTGATTCATTATCCGATTCGTTGATAATATTTCTAATTTGACTTAAATTTTTAGAATCATTTAAAATGTGATTTAATAATTTTTCATCTTGTGCATTTTCTCGATTACTTTTCTTTTTACTAATGTAAATAATTAATAATATTAATATAATTATGAATATCGCAATTATCATTGAATAAATTTCTTATCATTCCTCCTTTTTATGATTAAAATCATTTTACAATAAAAAACGAAGGATAAATTTCATTATCCTTCGTTTTATCGCTTTTAATTTAAATTAATGCCAAATTGCTTTAACGAACTTCTTATTTGAAGTAAAGGTTGCACCATAAGAATTAGTTGCCTTTGTCATGGTTCGATACCACTTAAATGAATTAACTTTTATAACGACGCCACGCTTAAAGTGATTAACTTTTTTGCCATGGTAGTAGACATTAATTCCATTTTTAGCAGTAACTCTGAATTTCTTAATTTTACTAGAAGAATAATAGTTAGCGTGAATATAAGCTTTTCGTTGAGCGGCAGCTTGCTTAGCAGCTTGAGCTTCAGCAGCCTTCTTAGCAGCTGCTTTTTTAGCTTTTCTTTCAGCTGCAACTTTAGCAGCTTGGGCTTTAGCCTTAGCAGCTGCTTTTTTAGCGGCAGCAGCTCGTTGGGCAGCAGCCTTTTGTGCCGCAGCTTCTTTTGCAGCATTACTTTGGCTATTACTATTATTTTGCTGGTTATTGCTTGAATTATTATTCTGATTATTACTGTTGCTGTTATTACTATTAGTGGTGGTTTGGCTATTATTACTATCACCAATCCAATATGAAATTGGTTTTCCTTGGTCTGGAATAGTAGAAGCATCAACACTTTCACCTAAACTAACACTTGGGTAACGATCAGAATATTGCCATAAATCATAATGATAAGATGGATCAGGCTCAGAAGCCGTATCCGGTTGATAATCACCATATCCAGCGACCCATAAAGTATCGTATGCATTACGATCAGCACTATTTAAACTACTTAAATAGGAAGTATTACCATACAAGATAACGGGACGATTGGTTAAAGAATGCATCGTTTGTGCCCATGCAATCGTTGCTACATCTGGTGGATAATACCCTTCTAAATCATTGACATAGAATTTTGCATTAGGATCCTGATTATATAGTGATCGTGCTTCTGCTTGTGCCTGAGCAACAGAATAATAAGTCGAATAACTATAAATTCCAAATGGAACATTATACTTGTTCAATTCCGCAGAATTATTAGCGAAATCTGCATCTTGATAAGTACCTTGTTGAGCTTTCAAGATTTCAAAACTGGTTTCATTTTTCAATCCTTGAGCTTGATTATCACTAAAGTTTCCTTGCCAATTTGATAAATCAAAAACCGGTTTCATTGATTGCATTGCAAAAGTATGATTACCTGCAGAAAACGTAAACAGTGAAACAAAGCCAATTCCTAACCCCAGGGCTGCCTTTTTTAAAGTCCGGTTAATTTTCATTTTTAAACATCCTTTTTAATTTTTTGTCTAATATCCATTCATTTAACAACCATTATAGTTATTATACAATGATGACTTTACACAGTGATTACATTCAGAAAAAGATTTAATTACGTTAAAATTGAAATTATTTCAACTTTAGGATGTGACTGACCTAGCAGTAATTATATTTTTAACAAGAATATTTTATACACAAAAAGAACGTAGTTTAGAAAAACTAAATTACGTTCCTTTACTAATGAATTGTTTAAAAAATTAACGCCAAATTGCCTTAACGCACTTCTTATTGGAAGTAAACGTCGCACCATAAGAATTAGTTGCTTTAGTCATGTTTCGATACCAATTAAATGAACTAACTTTTACGACGACACCACGTTTAAAGTGATTGACTTTTTTACCATGGTAGTAAACGTTAATTCCATTTTTAGCGGTAACCCTGAATTTCTTAATCTTATTAGAAGAATAATAATGAGCATGGATATAACGCCGTTGAGCAGCAGCCTTCCTGGCAGCCTTTTTAGAAGCTTCTTCAATTGCTTTTTGTTTAGCAATTGCTTTAGCCTTGGCTTTCTTTTTAGCTTGTTGCTTTAACCATTCTTGGTGTTGCTTAGCAACCTGTTTAGCTTTATTGATTGCTGCTTGGTTTTTAGCATTTTGTTCTGCTTGATTATTATTACTTTGATTGTTTTGGTTCGTTTGCTGATTATTATCAGAATTATCAGAATTATTTTGGCTAGTTGAACCACTATTATTAGTATTACTTGGTTGAGTAATTTGAGTACTCTGATTATCATCTGAACTATTACCGGTCCAATATGAAAGTGGTTTCCCCTGATCAGGAATTACAGAAGCATCAACTTCTTGTCCCAAACTAACACTTGGGTAAGAGTTACTATACTGCCATAAATCGTAATGATATGATGGATCCGGTTCAGAATTAGGATCCGGGGTGCCATTATATGGGTATGCGGCCAACCAAAGTGTATCATAAGCATTCCGAGCATCAGCAGAAATGGCATTCGTCATGTAAGATTGATCACTATATAGGATTACAGGACGATTAGTTAATGAATGCATTGTTTGGGCCCATGCAATCGTTGCGGCACTTGGTGGATAATAAGTCCCCGTAGCATTATTTTCAACATCATTTACGTAGAATTTAGCATTTGGATCCTGATTATATAATGATTGGGCTTCATTCTGGGCTTGAGCAACTGAATTATAGGTTGCAAAGCTATAAATTCCAAATGGAATATTATACTTATTTAATTCAGCTGAATTATTCGAGAATGCATAGTTTCGATAGGTTCCCTGCTGGGCATTTAAAATATCAAAACTGGTTTCATTCTTTAAACCTTGGGCTTCATTATCACTTAAAAATCCTTGATAGTTAGAAATATCAAAAGCTGGTTTCATTGATGACATCGCAAAGGCATGGTTACCAGCTGCAAATGTAAACAACGAAACAAAGCTAATGCCGATTCCCAAAGCCACCTTCTTCAAAGTATAATTAATCTTCATTTGAAACATCCTTTTTTAGTTATTTTGCATTGCCATTTGCTTCATTAAATAACCACTATGGCTATTATACAATGATGACTTTACGCGGTAATTACAATTAGAAAAAGATTTAATTACTTTGAAACGGAAACGGCTTTTTTAAGGACATTACTAGGATTACCAGTAATGGTATTAACTAACTTACTATCTTGCCATTTAACGCTACTTGCACCTTCAGTACTATCTGATTGAAGTAAAATACTACCACGCTTGTTAGGGTATGGTAATGTATGGGTTTGTAAGTATTTAACGGCTTTCTTAGCAGTTGGTAAGGCCTTGCTATTACCATTAGTGGAAACATTATTTCCGTGAACAGTAATTGACCAATCACCCATGTTGAAGTGAACGTAAACTTGACCGGCACCGTTATCTTGGGTTCCTTTAATATTATAACCTAAGTTAACTGGTTGGCCACCCATGTCACCCTGGTAGTTGATTTGTTTTTCAGCTTCAGAAGCACTGGCGTACTTTTGAGTAGCAACGAATGAAGCTTGTTTGGCCTTTTTAGCACTCTTAGCTTCATTCGTTTTATTAGACGGTTTCATGCTAGCCTTGTCACTTTGTGAATCAGATTTTGATGAATTTTGTGAACTACTTTTAGCATTATTTGAATTTGATGAATTAGAACTACTACTAGCATCAGAATTAGAACTATTGCTAGAACTAACACTTGAGCTTTGACTACTACTACTTGGTTTCATAGAACTGTTACCCTGGCTGCTATTGCTTTGACTTCCACAACCAGTTAAAACTAAGCCGATCACAACGAAAGGCAATAATTTCTTCAATGTTTTCATTTATTTATAAACTCCTTTTTTAAATCTATCCTGAGTATAACAAATTTTCACTTAATCATCAGACAATTTATTGTAAATGATAGCAATTAGATAAATAATTCCTTCAATCGATGCGATGAAGAAACTGACGGGCCAGTTAGTTGTATAGCTAAGGTATAACCCGAACCAGGTTCCGAATAAAGAAAATAGGAACGTTAACGTCATCATCCCAAAAATTGTATGTGAAAAGTACTGTGCTGCTGAAGCGGGGACGGTAAGTAATGCAAAAATCAAAAGTGATCCAACCACCTGGGCAGTTACACTAACAGTTGAAGCTAATAAAATCAAGAAAGCAATTGAAATCATTGTATTATAGCTTGCATTATAACTCGAACCCACGCTATCAAATGAATTATAAGCCAATTTACGGTACATTAAAAGGACAATGATAATGATGAAAATACTAAGTGAAATGAGCATTTTGACATCATTAAAATCAATTCCGACGATACTACCAAATAAAATGCTGGTGGCATAACTGGATTGACTGTTGGCAAGCGATAGGAATAAGATTCCTAAACCAATGAAGACCGCTGAGAAGACACTAATTGATGATTCACGGCGGCTCATTCGATTCCCAACGGTTCCAATCATTAATGAACTAATAATTGTGAACAATAGCATCCCTAAAATGGGTGAAATTCCAGCAAAAACACCGAATGCAGCTCCTGAAAATCCAATTTCTGACAGTGTATGGGTGAAGAATGAAGTCTTTCTAGCAACAACGAAAACTCCCATTAATCCACATAAAATGGAAATAAAGAAACTGGCAACAAAAGCATACTGCATAAACGCATAACTTAACATTAATCCTGACCCCCAATCCTGTTCATCGTTCCTCTATGATCAGCAATGTGTAAGTTATAATCACCAAATTGTTGAACCAATCCGGGATCGTGGGTAATAAACATGACTGCTAGGTGGTTCTTTTTAATGATGGATTTTACCAGTTTCAATAAATCAACTTTAGCATATTTATCCAAACTGGCGGTCGTTTCATCCATAATTAATAACCGGGGTTGACTTGCTAATGCCTGAGCAAAGTAAACCCTTTGCTGTTCACCACCGGATGCTTTGCCAAGTGGTTCTTTTTTAATCTTGCTTAAATCGGTTGATTGAATGATGGCATCAATCTGACGCCGTTCTTTCATACTGAGCCATGGCAGAAATTTATTTTGCAGGCCTAATCCAATAAAATTTTTGATGCTTAAAGCATAATCATCATCAATATTCCGAAATTGGGGAATGTATTTAATCTGATTGCGCTTGATTTTAAAATCAACGTGATCCTTCTGATGATAATCCTTTAAAAGCGTTTTGATTAGGGTTGTTTTACCAACCCCGTTTTCACCTGTGACACACGTTAATGAATTGCTGTATATATCAAACGAAAGGTTGGAAATCAAACTACGATTTTCAACCTCGACGTTTAATCCTTTAACTGATAGAATTTTGCTCATTTAGTTTCTGACCTCTGAATCTTTGCTAATTGATTGTATTGAGACATCATCCATTGTTGATAATTCATCCCTCTAGGCATACTTTCAGTAACCTTTAATACTGGAATGTGCTTCTGAGCAGCTAAATCTGATAGATGGTTAACGACCTTATCATCTGTCTGGATATTTTTAACAAAGAAAGCAATCTTGTGGTGATTGATATCGTTTTGAATGCCCTTAATTTCTGAAGGAGTTGGATCAGCCTCTTTTTCAATGGCCTTGGCAAATCCACTATCATTTACTTGGTAACCCATTTCCTGTAAAGCATAGTCAAAGACCGGTTCGCTGACGTCAACAACTGACTTCTTGCGATTCTGCTTCAATTGAGCGATCTTCTTATGAATTGGCTTCAATGAGTTAATGTACTTTTTAGCATTGGCTTTGAATTGAGCCTTATGCTTTGGATCCTGTTTACCAAATTTATCTGCTAATGTATTTGCTAATTTAACCATTGTTTGGCTATTATACCATATATGAGGATTATCGTTGTCCCCCTTCCCCATTAGTTTACCAACATTAACTGAATCATTGTTGGAATTATTAAGCATTTTATTAATCCAAGTATCATAGCCAATCCCGTTATAAATAACATCCTTAGACTTGGCAACTGATTCTGATACTTGTGGGGTTGGTGTGTAACTATGTGGATCAACATCAGGATTATTAATAATTGAATGAACAGTCCCATATTTTCCTAGAACTGATTGAGCTGTATTTCCATAAAAATCAATTGATGATGTAACGTTAATTCCCTTATTTTTAGCAGATTTACTACTACAGCCAGTCAAAATTAAGATTGACAGGACGGCTAAAGCAAGAATTTTTAAACCTAAATGTTTCTTCAAAATAAACATCTCCTGAAAATTTTTCACTTATTACTTAATCTGAAATTATTTAATCGATTAACGATCAGTTCAAGAATCATTCATTATTAATCCCTCTGTTTTTAACCATCTTCTTTTATTTTTTAATTTGGTTACTAAAAGTTAGTTTCTTTTATCAAATGTATTGTACTATAATTTAAGGCATAATAACAAAAATAATATATATTAATTATTAAGGAATGACTGATGTGGAAAAATTAACTCATTTTAAAGATGCCCCGTTGATTATTTGGATTTTAAGAATCCTACTACTAATCAGCGTTATCATGGTAATTATCATTAAAATCAGTAGTTATCTAAGTGAACCGCGTGTGATTGCGCAATCTGTTAATTTACGGACAAATCCTAACCCACAATCTAAAATTATTAATCAAATTCCCCATAACACGCGAATTAAAGTCATTCAGAAAGATAATACGACCAAATGGTGGTATATCAAAGATGGCAAACAGAAGGGCTGGATTGCCGCTTGGCTTTTGAAGAATGAAGATTACAATTCTAAAAAAGCTTCTAACATCTCTGAAGCAACCATCGTTTTAGACCCTGGTCATGGTGGAAATGACTCAGGAACCCTATCACAAGACGGTAAGATGGAAAAGACTTATACCTTACCAGTTGCTAAAAAAGTTTTGCAATTAATTAAAGCTCAAAATTCAAGAGTCATCATCTCTAGAACCAGTGATCAATCGGTTAGTTTAGGAGCAAGAACAAGGTTGTCAAATCAAAATCACGCCAACGTCTTTATTAGCTTTCATTTTAATTCATCGGAAATTGACGAAGGTGATAACGGCTATGAGGTCTTTAAAGACCATGACAATGCAAATCGATTGGCCAATCAATTAGACTCAGGCTTCAGCGACTTACCATTAAATAACCGTGGTGTTGATATTGGTAATTACTACGTTTTGCGTGAAAATACCCAACCAGCCGTTCTAATTGAAATGGGCTTCATGAATAATCCCAGTGACTTTGAGCATATCAAAAGTAATGATTATCAGCAAAAAGTTGCTGATGACGTTGAACAATCGCTACAAAAATATTTTAAATAATAATCAAAATTCTCGGAATTAAATCCGGGAATTTTTTAATATCCAAACATGTTTTTAAGCACCAGAGCAATCAAAGTTAATAGCAATAAGTCCAAAGTATTTTTAATCGTTAAAACAAACGTCTTTGCTTTTAAATGAACTTTGAAAAATTTCTTAGTCCGCAGCCAGATGAATGGAATTGCTAACAACGTGATGAGCATGATTGCTGGAAGATAATTTAAAATTACTGCCATAATTAAGGTAATGTACATCAAAACATAGTTAAATCCGTACAACTTAAGTGAATTGAATTGACCGATGTAAGTCACAATCGTTTTTCGCCTTAAACTAAAATCTTCTTTAAGATCACAGATATTATTAGCCAGCATAATATTGGCAAGGGCAAGGATTGGCATGCCAGATGCGAGCAGAGCACTACCAAAAAATGATAAGTGAAAATCACTAGTGGGTACATTAATCATGATATAAGCATAGATCACACCCAATCCCATTGTCATACCTGATACGATTTCACCAAAAGGAGTAGTTGAAATTGGCAGGGGTCCAGCATCATAAAAATATGCAATCGCACAACCCAGTAGGCCAATGATTAATAGCCACATCGTCGTTTCAAACAGCAGGATAATACCAATCAGAACGACCAAAAATAATAATGAACCGTCAATAACGATCGCCATTTTTTCAGAAATTTCATTATTACCCAGGACGTTGACGTGATCAAAAAATTCAGTGACGTGCAATTTTCCTGCCCTGCGATGATCAGCAATACTATCAGTCGTATTCGCAAACATTTGTAAGCACAACACCGCAATAAAGAATAGCAACGAGAGCAGCGGATGAATTTCAAACGATTGATATTGTACAAAAATAATTCCAAACAGAAGTGGTAAAAAAGTTGCCACAAGTGATTTAGCATTAACTAAATCCAAAAAAGATTTGATTGACATAAAATTAACTTCCTCATTTCGATTTCATTTCTAATTATAAGCCGCTTTTATCATTATGACACGCTTACACATTGCCCTTTTCGATTCATCGTATTATGATATATGTAAGGGCTTTCAAATAAACCGTTAAAGAGGAAGTAATCAAATGAATCAAATTTTAATCTTAGGTGGCGGTTTTGCTGGATTACGTGCTTGCAAGCTACTTGCTAAAAATAAATTAAATTTAAACGTAACCCTTATTAATCAAAACACATACCATTATAATTCAACCGCATTACATACGGTTGCTGCTGGAACTAATTTACCTGCTAATGTTGAAATGAACATTCAAGATTTAATTAGCCCTAAAATTAATTTTATTCAAGATCAAGTAACAGACATTGATCATCAAAAACAAGTGGTGATACTCAAAAATCATTCTGCAATGAAGTATGACTACTTATTCAACGCCCTGGGCTTTGAACCAGAAACTTTTGGCACCCCTGGCGTAGAAGAGAATGCACTTCAAATTGCCAACGTTAACACATGCGTTAACGATTACAATATTATTCGAAACCGGCTTCAAAAATATGCGGATGACAAGGATCCTAAATACATTTCGATGGCCGTAATTGGTGGTGGCTTCACTAGTATTGAACTTTTAGGTGAATTAACCTACCAGATTCCAAGATGGGCCCAAAAATACCATTTTAATCCAAAAGATTTTAAATTATACTGCATTGCCCCTAGTTTCCTACCAATGTTTGATTCCAAATTAGATCGATATGCTAAGAATTTCCTCGTGAAACACGGAGTCCAATTTATTACCGGTGGCCTTGCCAAACGGGTCAGCAATGATGGCGTTTATTATGGCGACGATAATAAATTTATTCAAGCTAAAACTGTCTTTTGGGGTGCCGGAGTTCAGGGTAACCACTTGATTAAAGATACTGGATATGATCAGCATCGCAATCGGGTTGCCGTAAATAACCAAATGATTCCCAAAGCCTTTCCAAATGAATACTTGATTGGTGATGTTTCAGCCGTTTTAAATCCAGCTAACCAGCGAATGTATCCCACCACCGGTCAGATTTCCACTCGTGAAGCTGATATCGCGGTTGATAATTTTATTGCCCGTTTAAATCATAAAAAAGGCACACCGTTTACCTATCAATCACTTGGGACGGCATGTTCACTCGGTCCTAAAACGGGAATTGCAGAAGTTAACATGTTTCACCATACCTTTAAATTTAAAGGTTGGATGGTACCATTTATGAAACACTTTATTAATCAGCGAACCGCATTTGAAATCTCCGGTTTAAAAGCCGCACTTCAAGAATAGAAGGGAAGTTTAGATAATGTTAGATTTTGGAATGAGTGTTTTACCACTTGCTCGTTTCCAATTTGCAATGACCACGATTTTTCACTTCTTCTTTGTTCCAATGTCAATTGGACTATCGCTTGTCGTTGCCGTCATGGAAACCATGTACGTCATTAAGAAACAAAAAATTTATCAAAATATGGCTAAATTCTGGGGTAAAATTTTCCTATTGAGTTTTGCCGTCGGGGTCGTTACCGGTTTAATCCAAGAATTTCAATTTGGAATGAACTGGTCCGAATATTCCCGTTTTATGGGTGATATTTTTGGAGCACCGCTTGCCATTGAAGCTTTGTTGGCATTCTTCCTTGAGTCAACATTCATTGGCGTTTGGATGTTCACTTGGGATCGTTTCAAACCATTTTGGCACGCCGTCATGATCTGGATGGTCTTCTTGGGTTCATCCATCTCAGCCCTCTGGATTTTAACTGCCAATTCATTCATGCAGCATCCCGTCGGTTTCAAGATTTCTAGTGCCACCGGCCGCGCTCAAATGACCAGCTTTAAAGCATTATTAACGAATCCACAATTATGGTACGAATTTCCCCATGTCGTCTTTGGTGCCTTTGTCACCGGTGCTTTCATCATGGCCGGGATGTCAGCCTGGATGATTTTTAGAAAACAATCAACTGAATTCTTCAGAAAATCAATGCGAATTGGCTTAGTCATTGGTTTCATTGCATGCCTAGGATCCGCCGCTTCCGGTGATCTACAGACACGCTACGTTATGAATGAACAACCAATGAAATTCGGTGCCACTGAAGGAATTTATAACAAGACTGCTGACCCAGCACCATGGGCAATTTTTCAATTAACCAATCCAACTAAAAAAACTGCCAACGCTAAGATTGAAGTTCCGGATATGTTAAGTATTCTTGCTTACCATCGATTAAATGCTTCCGTTAAAGGAATGAACGAAGCTAATACGAGCTTACATCAAAAGTATGACCATCAATTCGGTAAGAAAATGAACTATTACGTTCCAGTTAACACCCTCTTCTTCGCCTTTCGAACCATGGCAGCCGGCTTTGGTGCTTTAGCTGGCCTTGCCGTTCTTGGACTCTGGTTCTCAAGGAAGCGCAAGAATACGATTGGCAAACAAAGATGGCTCACCATTTTACTTTCAATTGCAACCTTTGGACCATTTATCGTTAATACCAGTGGCTGGCTAATTACTGAACTTGGCCGTGATCCATGGGTCGTATATGGATTACTACCAATTTCAGCTGCCGTCTCACCAAGTACGAGTGCTGCTGCTGTTTTATTCACTAATATCGTTTACTTCTTATTATTCTTAGCATTAGCTAGTTTCATGTTCTTCTATGCCAAAAAGGCATTGTACAAGGGTCCCGAATCAGTTGATGACACTCCTGATCAAAAGACAGAGGATCCATTTTCTAAGGAGGCCTTTTCAAAATGAGTTTCTTACAATTACTTTGGTACGCAGTGATTGGATTACTATTCATCATTTTCTTGGTCTTGGATGGTGCTGATTTTGGTGCCGGCATGGCAACCAAGTTATTGGCATTCAGGCCCAATGAAAGTAATTTAATTTTAAGAACCATTAGTCCCCACTGGGATGGGAACGAAGTCTTTCTCGTTACCGCTGCTGGTGGCATGTTTGCATCACTGCCACTTTGGTACGCCAGTTTATTTTCTGGCTTTTATCTATTACTATTTTTAGCACTAGTTTCATTGATTTTTAGAGGCGTCTCATTTGAATTCAATAACGTTGCTGAAACACCATTCGGTAAGAATGCCTGGATGTGGATCAACTGTATTAGCAGCGCAACGACTACCTTTTTCTTTGGCATGCTATTTACTGACATGATTCAACCACTTCCGATTGATAAAAATGGCAACGTCTTCGTTTCATTAAGTAACGTCATTAACCCACTTTCAATTTTGGGTGGGATTGCACTGACTGCTTTTTGCCTTTATCAGGGATTGCATTACATTTCATTGCATACCGATGGCATGATTAGATATAAGGCCGCCCGTTTAAACATCAATTTATACTGGCTTGCCTATCCGGTTGAATTTTTATTTGTGATTGCACTATTCTTCCAGACGAATTTCTTTGTAAACCACCTGGTAGCTACAATTGTCTTTTTAGTTCTAATCGTTGCATCTACCATTAGTGGCCAATTCATGACGTTTAGTGATAAAGAAATCAAGGCTTACCTATCAAGTACCCTCTCAATTGCATTCTTAGTAATGTTAATCTTTACTGGATTATTCCCCAACGTCTTGATTGCTAAAAATCCAGCCAACTCACTTTTAATTAAAAATGTTTCGTCATCACCGTACACATTGAAAGTCATGACGATTGTTCTATGTATTCTATTGCCAATCTTATTGATTTACTTTGCATGGAGCTATTCGGTTCAATGGAAACGATTCACATTAAAAGACATCGCTAAAAATGGTTCGCAATACTAGTTTAAGAAATCGAGGAATCACATGTTTGATAAAGAATTAATGAATTTTCCCGGAATTAAAAAATTAATCACTAAACTAGGATTACTAGCATTCATCCAATCTCTGGCAATTGTTTTCGAAGCGCTCTTTTTATCGCGCGCAATTGTTAATGCTTGGATGTTGAAAAAAGTAACAGCATCGTTTGATCCCATGCTGTTCTTTTTTCTTACATTCATGCTTCGTTATCTAATTACCAGGATTGAACAACAGATCTGTGATCGATGGGCTAATCAAACCAGTGCCGATTTAAAACAGCGGCTGCTGAAACACATGTATAAACTGGGACCGACCCTAGTTAGCCAATTTGGTTCAGGAAACTTAGTCACGTTAGCATTGGATGGCATGGATAAAATTAAAAACTATTTCAATTTAATCATCTTAAAAATGATTAATTTAACCATCATCCCCATCGTCCTATTAATTGCCGTCTTTTTTAAGGACCACCTTTCAGGCATCGTTTTGCTCTTAGTATTTCCCATCATCATTTATTTCATGATCATTTTAGGGGTGGCTGCTAAAAACAAATCCGATCAGCAATACGATACCTATACCAAAATGTCGAATAACTTTATCGAAACCATTCGGGGATTAAAGACCTTAAAACTATTTGGATTAAGCCATCAGTACCGAAAGAATATTTACAACGTTTCCGAAAATTACCGCAAATCAACGATGAGCATTTTAAAGATTGCATTGCTTTCGATGTTTGCATTGGATTTCTTAACTACGATTTCAATTGCGATCGTCGCAGTTTTCTTAGGGGTTCGGTTAATTAACGGTAGCATTACTTTATATCCGGCCTTAGCCGTTCTAATTATTTCACCGGATTACTTCCTGCCACTACGTGATTTTGGTAATGATTACCATGCCACGTTGAACGGTAAAAATGCACTGAAACAATTGATAAAAGTTATTCGGGTTCCGATTGTGAAGGCCAAGGTAGCATTAAAACCATTTCAAAGCTGGCAACCCGGCAGTACATTTCAAATTAATCATTTAAATTATCGGTACCCTCATGATGAAAATAACAGTTTATCCGATATTTCATTTCAATGCCATGGCAATATGAAAATTGGTATTGTCGGGCCATCCGGCGCTGGTAAATCCACCCTCTTAAATGCCATTGGTGGTTGGCTAACCCCTAGTAATGCTTCCAATTATCCGTTTCAAATCAATCATCAAAAAATAGATAGTTTAGCCCAAAGCAATTGGCAGCAGCACATTAGCTACATCCCACAAAATCCATATATTTTTGCTGGAACAATCAAAGCTAATATTGAATTTTATCGTCATGATCATAACCGATATCGAGTATCCAAAGCAGCGGAAGCAGCTGGTTTGGCATCATTTTTAAAAAGCCTACGGTATGGGATTGACACCCGCATTGGTAAGGGTGGCCGTAACATTTCTGGTGGACAGGCCCAACGCATTGCCCTGGCTCGAATTTTATTCGATCAAAACCGAAGTGTATTGCTTTTTGATGAACCGACCGCCCATTTGGATATCGAAACTGAGTATGAACTTAAAAAGACAATGTTACCGATTTTAAATCATCATTTAGTTTTCTTTGCGACCCATCGTCTCCACTGGATGAACAACATGGATTATTTACTAGTTGTTCAAAACGGACGGATTGTTGAACAGGGAAAACCTGAAGCGTTGATGGAAAAACACGGTGCATGCTACCAATTGGTAATGCAGATTCGAGGCGAAGAATAGATGTTTAAATTCTTAAAACATGACAAGTGGATTCGACCATTCTTGAAGAAGGATCGAAAACGACTCTTGATTACATTTTCACTAGGGATGCTAACGAGTATCAGTGCAATCGGCTTGATGTTCGTTGCTGGCTATCTAATTAGCCGTTCAGCAACCAGACCCGCTAACATCCTGATTGTCTACGTCCCAATTATTTTAGCCCAGGCGTTTGGAATTGGCCGGCCACTCTTCAAATACCTAGAACGGATTAAATCGCATGACTGGGTATTGGGCGTGACTTCTAAACTCCGTAGTTCTCTATACCGGATTTTAGAAAAGCAGGCGTTTTTCTTGGATGAGAAATACCAATTTGGCAGCCTCTTAGATCTATTAGCAGATGATATCGATCATTTAGAGAATCTATATTTAAAGACCATTTTCCCAACCTTAATTGCTAATATAACGGGTCTAATCGTCATTATTGGTTTAGGAATCATCAACTGGGTCATGGCATTAATCATGTTAGGATTTTTCATCATGATTTTGTTTTTAATGCCCTGGCTTTCAATTGTTTTATATGGCAAGTTACAAACTAATAAGAAGCAATTAACCAATCAAGCGTACAATCATACGACGGATACAACGTTGGGCATCACCGATTGGATGATATCCGGAAGACAAAAGGATTATTTAAAACGGAATCTGGAATTCGACCGGCAAATTTCAATTGATGATCATCAATTGAACCATTTTGAATGGAACCGGGATTTAATTACTAAAATCATCCTTGATCTAGTCATCGTGATTGTCCTAGTTTGGGGTAACCTTAATTTTATTGGCTCGCAAAGTGCCGCTAATTACATTGCCGCATTTGTCTTAGGAATCTTCCCGTTGATTGATATCCTGGTTCCAGTCTCCCAAGCAGTTGAGGAATGGCCAATGTACCGTCGTTCATTGGTTCATTTGAACCAATTATCTCAAAATGAGCCCAAAATAAAACGCGTTCCAAACTCTGATCTTAGTCCTGCTCAATTTCAAAAGATCACAATGAAGAACGTGTCATTTCACTATTCAAATGATACACAAACAATTTTAAGAAACATTTCAATTCAGATTAAAAAGGGTTCTAAATTAGCCATTATCGGACCCAGCGGAGTGGGTAAAAGCACCCTCCTACAATTATTTTTAGGAATTATTAACCCAACGAGTGGAAACGTTCAAATTAATGATACGGACGTCAACCAACTGAAGTTTAAATACCAAAAATGGTTCAGCGTTTTAAGTCAGCAGCCGTTCTTGTTCAACACGTCCATTTTAAATAACGTCAGGATTGGCAATGAAAACGCGTCTGATCAGGAAGTTAAACAAGCACTGAAAGACGTCAGATTGGATCATTTTATTCATACGTTACCAGATGGATATCAGACCAATATTCAAGAAAGTGGTGCCCGTTTATCTGGTGGTCAAAAGCAGCGACTATCACTAGCGCGCATTTTGCTTCAGAATCATCCGATCGTCATCTTAGATGAACCAACCGTGGGTCTCGATCCATTAACCGAAAATCAATTAATTGAAACCCTTACTCAAGTTTTAAAGCATAAGACTGTGATCTGGGTTACTCACCACTTACAGGGACTATCAAAAATGGACCAAGTCATTTTCTTAAAAAATGGCAACATCCAAATGGCGGGCAGTCCAAAAGAATTAAGCCATCATAACGCTCACTATCGCCGGTTAGCAGCCATGGATAAAGGATTAGTCAAATAGCATTTTCACAATATCTAAAATAATTTGCCTTGCTTGATTATCAGGAAGCTTTCGAATTAATTTTTTGATTTGCCAAGTTCGTTCTTCTAAATCCTGATGGGCATGTGCTAACGCCCCATCATTTTCAACCATTGTTTTCACTTGATAAAGATCAGCTGGTTTCAGTTGGTCTTTTTTAATGGTTGCAATTAATTGATCCCGATCATTCGTCTGCATGGCATAGATAATTGGCAAGGTGTAAACGCCGCCTAAAACATCGTGGAGTGTAGGTTTTCCCGCCTGCTTCGCATTATCTTCAAAGTCAATTAAGTCATCCCGCATTTGAAATGCCATCCCAATCTGTAAACCAATTTTCTGAATTAATTGGATGGTATTTTCATCAGCACGTGAAATGATGGCACCATTCCCAGCCGCAATCCGAAATAGTTCCGCCGTTTTTCCTTTGATTGAATCCAAATATTGGGATTTGGTCCGGCTTAAATCATACTGGGTTTGATTTTGCTGCAATTCGCCGTTCAAAATACCGCCAACACCGTTAATATTATATTTTAACTGTTCAATATTCGGCATAGCATTTAGTACCAATCTAAAATATTTTACGAATAAAAAATCACCTAAATAGATGGCGGTCCGCTGGCCGAAATCTTGATTAAGAGTTGTGACCCCCCGTCTTAAATCTGATTGATCTAAAACGTCATCATGCACAAGTGAAGCTAAATGGATCAATTCAATTGAAGCGGCTACCTTTTCAAAATAATTATCATGGTTCTTTTGGGTCCCAAAGTTAGTAAACAGTAGTAATAATGAGGAACGCACCATTTTTCCGTTGCCATCGATCAAATTATCAATACCGTTTTTAAATAAATTGCTGTTGACCGTAATTTGGTCGATCATAATCTGCTGGACAGTCTGCAGTTGGTGCTGTAATTGTGGGTATTTTTTCCATAAACGAAGGTCCATGTCATTTCTCCTTAAGACGTCTTTAATATATTATTAATTGTACAACGTTTCGCAACCCCTGACTAGCAGACAATTAGGAAGATTTATATTAACCTAACATAAATTAATTAAACATATTTTTAATATAGTTAGCTATACTAACCTTTTTTACATTAATGGATATTTTTCCATTCATTCCATAAAAAATTTGTTTTATATTTTTATTTTTGGGATTCAAATAACAGATCACTTCATAATAACTATTTCCCTTATATTCTTCTGGCAATGAAGAATAGTCTTTAACATTCCCTTTTACAAGAATGTTCTGTTTATTATTAGGTAAATTTAAAGTAACAATTTGATTTTTACGGATTGAACTAATGTCTTGAGAGTGTCAATAATCTTGTGTAAACACTCCAATTTAGATATTAATTTTATATTAATCTAAAAGTACATTTTTCTTGAAATTATGACTTGATTCATTTTAATAATAATAATTATTTAATATTATTTTGTTATATCCATTATTTTTAATAAACTATGGGAAATAAAATAACATCAAGACTGATTTATCATCATGTGATTATATTAGATAAATAATTAGGTTAAATATATATACTATAGAAACACATATTAAACAGTTTATTATTTTATAAATGTTCTTATAATTATTTTTTTTCTTAAAAAAGAATAATAAGCAAAAAATGTCTACAATTAAAATAATTATTCCTACACAATAAATCAATTTATGTCATCACCTTGTAATATTAATTTCAATGTATTTTTTATTATAATATATTTATTGTGAATTTAAATAGACATTATTTCTTTAATTTTAATACTTTATAATTTTTTTATACTAATATGATTGTCTTTAATACTAATACACAATTAGTATTGTATTTCTTTGCTTGTGAAATTATTATTTCTAGAATCAACGGCTATCATCATTCATGGTGATTATAGTTCTAGTTTAATATCTACTTTTTCATTATGAATTTTACTAATCAACTTATCCCAACTGAATATGCTAGGTGATTTTATAGTTTGTGCCCTATTATTTTGTTTACTCATAATGTTATCAATTCCTTTAATTAAAATAACTTATCCAAAAATAATGGCGACAATTTCTACATAATGATTTCAATAGTAATTGATGAAGCCACTAATCAATTGAAATAAGTAATTCACCCAATCAATTGAATATCAAAAACATTCCTTTATTTAAGCTATTAAATTTTAAAAAGTCTAACTTTTGTATTGCACTTCATAATTTTAGAAGCATTTCTAATTTACACTATGCATTCATCATAAATTCACCATTACTTTCAACGGAAACTTTCTGACTAAAATGGCTGTTTTTATGATGTTTCATAATAATTTGAATATTATAATATTTATGATTCTTTTTACTAATTGGTTGATAAGAAACGTCTTTCTTGTTCAAGCCTTTGGTACGACTAACAAAGTCATCAAAAGCGCTTTGATAAGAATTAACCTTGTTCCTAGATGAGCTTTGTCGCTTAGAATGATGTTTAATAACAAATGGCTTTGGATAATTACCAAAGGTTACCTTCCGCATTTGATAAGCCATTTTTTTAGATGGGTAGTAGAATGAAACATAACCGTGAACTCCACCCATATAGGCAAGCACTTTGATTCGTTTACCCTTATACTTAGGATGCATGACACGCCAAATATCATCACTGCTATAGGTATCATGCAGATTAACATTATCGAATCCGACGGACAACCAGTTTTCATGTTCTACCGGATGGGAATAATAAGCAGCGATGACATTCCTTTGCCTAATATTAATTTTACCATTTGGTCCAATTTTAAAAGAATGGAGCCTACCGTTATTAAATTCAGTAAGTAAATTTTTATAATTGTATTTTGAAAAACTAACTTTTATATCGTGATGCTTACTATCATTAATATACCAATTACCACGATATTTTTTTGGAAAAATTTTAAAAGTCCGTGAGGCATGGTGAACCGTTTTAGCATTAGCATCGATCCCGATATTCAATAATATCAAAGCAGATGCAATCACTGTTGAAATCAAAATAAATATTTTCTTCATTTCTTTATCCCCTTTTAAATATTTTAACATAATCATTTTCGGATCAATTTAATTAAAATAACTTAACCAAAACGACCCCTAAAATCATGATCGCAATTCCAGCATACTGGCGGCCACCAACGAATTTCTTGGGTGAATCGAAGACCCCAAATTTATCAACGATCAAGCTACCAATGATATTACCAAGAAGTGCTAAGACAACAGCGGCCCCGGTTCCAATCCGGGGTGCGATGAAAAGGTTCCCTAAAACGAAGAGACTTCCCATGATACCACCAATCCAGAGCCACCATGGATTACCTTTTCCAATTGCCCGTTTCAAATGATTAAAGTCATGTTCAAGAATGCCAACGAAGACAATTAAAGCAATCGTTCCAGTAATAAATGAAACGTATGAGGCTTTGATGGGTGAATTTAATGCGACCCCTAATTGACCATTAATTGCCGTCTGGGAAGCTTGACACATCCCGGCAATCACGCCAATGATCTGCCATAACAACGCTCCATGCGACTTGGTTTCTTTATCTTGGCTCAATAGACCGGGTTGAACCACCACAATCAAAACGCCGGCAAAGAGAACCAAGACACCGACTAAGCGGATCCAGGTAAACGGGAATTCAGGTGAATGGAATAACCCAAAGTTATCGATCATCATGCTCATGATGATTTGACCCAGAATTGGCATAATTACGGTTTGAATGGCACCTAAACGGGGAAACAATAGAACGTTGGCCGTAATTGCAATGTCACCTAGGATTCCACCAAGCCAAATCCACCACGGATTAGCAACTAAAGCTGCTTTTGAAATCCAAAGGCTCTGTCCAATTAGTAGCGTTACAATGGCAAGAAAAATCGTTCCAACGGCAAAATTAGTCGTCGTCGCTAAAAATGGCGAACCAGCCCGTTTGCCTAAACTAGAATTGATCGACGTCTGAAGCGGTAATTCCACCCCAATCAATAGTCCGATAATGACATTTGCAATTAACAAGCAATCAACTTCTTTCATTTTTATACGTATATCTAAATATTAATGATTTCATTTTAAAATGAAAAGAAAAAACGCTCATCTAGATAATCTAGGTGAACGTTTTACACTAATCGTTTTTATCTCAGTACTTCATCATTCTTCAAGTAATGTTTACAATATTGAACTAAAATTAATGAAACAAATACTAAAATAACGGCACATAATAATGAAGTATATGCTGAATAAGCGCACAAAAATGACAGTGGATTACAAAGAATTGCTACTAAAATAATTGAGCTAATTACAGTAGCTACTTTTGATGATAGTCTGACGCCAATTACAATTGAAGTAGTGATAACAAACAATGATAATAAAACAACAGCAAATGTTACAGCTATAAAACCTATGTAATTAACATCAGGTGGAAGAACATTAGTGATTCTAGAAAAAATAAGGAATAAAATGTTTACTAAAAATGATCCAACTAATTGCGCTAATATTGATACTAATAAAAAAGCACACAATTTCGTTTGAAATATTCCGGTCCTTCCATTGGGATAAAGATATAAAAATACTTTATTATCTCCCATGTAATTAGAAATTATATATTTTACGGATCTAACACTAATATAAATTGAAATTAATAATGCGGATAAAAGACTTGAAAAACCGATTAAAGAATTAAAATGTTCAAAAATAGAATCATCAGATTCACGATCCAAATATCCGACCATGAAGAAGAATATTAAAATCAATAACTGAATTAATAATGAAATTATAAATGTTGATTTAAATGTTTTTTTAAAGTTAGAAATTTCATATTTTAAGTCATCATTAGTCATTATTATGCACCTCCCTATAGTAGTCTTTTATACTACCATTATACTTTTTATCTATTACTTGCATAGAAATCTTGGGAAGTGTTGTTCCATTATTCAAAAAAATCACACTATCCACTAAACCATTAAGATCAGATAATGAATGACTCGTTATAATTATGCTCTTCCCTTTTTCTCTTAATTCCTTAAGAATTGATTTAAATAGGTCAACTCCATCTACATCTAAACCATTAAATGGCTCATCCAAAATGATTACAGTTGGATCACTAGAAATAGCTAAAGCTAATAGCAATCTTTGCTTCATTCCTAAAGATAATTTACCTACTTCCGTATCTAAAGTTACATTTAATTTTACTTTTTTCAAAAGATTTTCAGTTGAATCTACTTGTCTAACTTTCATGTAATGCTCATGCTGTTTAAATAAATTATTAATAGATAATTTAGAAATACTTTCAGGATATTTCAACATGACACCAAATTTAGGCAACAAATAATTAATATTTTTAGATGTCATTTGACTATCATTAATTTCTACTATCCCTGTATCTGCATTAATAAGATTAAGAAGCACCTTTAAAAAAGTAGTTTTTCCCGCACCATTTGGACCAATTAATGCACAAATTTCTTTTGAATTTAATTCAAAATTAGCATTAGACAAAATTTGTTTCCCACCTATTTTTTTATTTATATCTTTCATAGAAATTATTTTCATATTAAAATTACCTCAATCAAAATTTGATATAGTATGTAATTATCAAATAAAATTTTTTATTTAAAATTTTTCATTCTGATTAAAAAATTTAAATTTATTACGATAAAAATCGCCAAGAAATTGGTCTTTATATCTATTTTTAACTACATAATTAAATACATACGTTGATATTACTAGAGCACTCATAAATCCATTTAATATTGAGCCAGAGTTTTCAATAACATAATTATCAATATTAATGTTAGCACTTTGCTTTAAAGCAATTTTTTGAAAAACTTTATAATTACTTTTTGTGATAAAATCATCAGAATGCATTAAAAATGAGTATCCTCCATATATGATTTTTGTTTTAGGGTATTCGTTAAAAATATTATTTAATATGTCCATTTGTAATTTAAAATCATCAGCACAATTTATAAAAAAATCAATTTTTGATAAATCAATTTTTTGTTTTAGATTATCATAAGAAGAAATTTTTTCATTAATAACCTTTACATTAATATTTGGAAATTTAGATTTTATTACACTAGTTTTTAGCTTACCTACATCAGATAAATTATAGTTTTGAGCCATTATATTTTTTTCTTCAATTCTATCTCCATCAATTAATATAAAATTATGAAATCCTAATTTAGTAAGTACTTCTAGTATATAGCTTCCAGCAGTTCCTAATCCAAGTAACAGTATTTTAATATTATTAATTTTATTTTTATATTCAGGATAGGTATAAGAAGGAAAACAGTCTATAAAATTACTTAATCTAATATGTTTATTATCAACCGTACTATTAACTGGATACATCCATTTTTCTTTTATGAAAAAATTAAATATGGAATTAAATTCTTTATCAGTTAATTTGGGTAATTTACTTCTCAATTCACTTTTAGATATTGGATTTTTTACTGATTTAATAAATGAAAATATCTTACTATTATTACTAGAATGTATTTCTTGCTTTATGGAAGGGTTACCTTCATATAAGAATAATTTATTTTGATTAAAATACCAACCAATTTTTTTAATTTATATAACATAAAATATCATCGTTCTTTCAAAATTATAGAAATAAAATGGTCAATAGTAATTATTACTATTGACCATCTAAATACTAACCAAAGATACTCCACCATGAAGCAACAGTTAATTTAGATTCCTTTTCTTCTACATCAATTGTCATGAGAAACTCGCCTCTTTATTAATTGGTATGATTTAATAATATCACTATTTTTTAATATTTCAATAGTTTTTCTTATCTTTTTTTAATTTTATTAATCAAATATTAATAATAGGCAGATAATTATTTAAATATTATTCACAAATAAAAAACGCTCACCTAGAAAATCTAGGCGAGCGTCCTTTAGTTTATAAATTAAATTTATTTTGCTGTATTATGACTTAAACGACGAAGTGCTGGAATTGACATCATGGTAAAGAAACTAATGATGTATGCGACTGATAAACCAGCCATGATAACGCCGAATGAATAGTGATCCATCATGAAACCAATCAAAACGGGTGAAAAACCACCGATGACCCGGCCAGTGTTCATAATCGTATTATTAGCAGTGGCCCTGATTTCAGTTGGGTATAATTGACTCATGATGGCACCGTATCCACCGTACATCCCGTTAGAGAAGAAACCAACAACTGCAGCAAACAGTAGTAAGCTCCAGGCATTAAAGGCATACATCAGACTGAATAATGAAATGGCAGCAGCAATCAAGAAGATGCCAAATGCTTTTCTAGGACCGAAGTAATCCAAGATGGTTCCAAAGGTCATCATCCCTAAACTCATGCCAATAATCGTTGAAATCATCCAGGTTGATGAACCGGAAACACTTAAATTTAACTGTTTTTGCATAATTGATGGTAACCAGTTCATTAAACCATAGTAACCACCGGTTTGAACCGTGATCATAATGATTAAAGCAATTGTCTGCCATGCTAATGCCGGGGTCTTAAATAATTCAGTGATTGAAACTTTGGGTTTGCCAACGTGTTTCGTTTCATCAACAAAGGCTTTACTTTCGTGCATGTGGCTTCTGACGAAGTATGCCAATGCAACTGGAATTAAACCAACTAGGAACAATGCGTGCCAACCAAACATCGGAATGATAAACGATGCTAAGATGGCAGCGATGATTGCACCACCCTGGCCACCAATGGATGAGATTGAAGAAATCTTACCAATTTGGTTAGCTCTAAAGTTTTCAGCAATTAACGTCATCCCAGTTCCGTATTCTCCACCGGCACCAATCCCGGCTAGAAAACGGAAAAAGTAGATGGACGTAATTGAATTAGCAAAATACATGGCACCGGTTGCGATGGCAAAGATAAAGATCGTGTATGAAAATGTCTTTACCCTGCCGTAACGGTCGGCCAAAAGACCAAATAAAATACCACCCAAAAGCATCCCCAGATAGGTAATGGACGAAATCATTCCACCAGCAGCACTGCTGATGTGCAAATCCTTGATCATGGATGAAAGGGTAAAGGATACAAATAAGATATCCATACTCTCCAATCCAAAACCAGTTGAAGTTGACGCAATCGTCCATTTCTGGTTCTTACTTAATGAGTGGCTCTGTTTAGCCGTAGCATATTTTTCCATATTAAATTACCTCCAAAATGAATGCTCACTGACATTCGTTATTTTTTCGTTCAAATTAAATTTTACTCAAACCGTTAATAATTATGGCATAACCCGACTAAAAAATCAAATTCACACTTCATCGTGACCGTTATCAGAAATAATCCCGATCGCAATGATGACAATTAATGCAATTGCAAAGGTAATTCTTAAAATTGGATTATCCAAGAAGACAACTAAAACAATGTCTAAAATAGCGTAAATGGCAATGTACATGGCACGATAGAAAATCATGGCAACATTTAAACCATTCATAATTTTAAAGATATTGCGATAAATGAAAATAGCAGTTAAAGTCAGAATAATGAATGAAACGATGACGTAAAAGTAAAAACTGTTGTTGGCTGCAATACTGTCTAATTTATCAATGATGTTGCGGCTTGAATTCCAAATCGGTTGAATCGATGCACTATACATGTGAAGCCCAAATAGAAAAACAATGTATAAAATTGATGCGATAATATTAAAAATATTATATTTTTTAATACTCAATGAAAACATTCCCTTTCGTAAATTAATATCAATATTTTATAAAATTGGTGCTAATAATCGGCAGAAACTCTGTTTAAACAATAACCACCTTGATTGTTGATCAAACATTTTGGGAGTTTGCCTCGTACTATTTCGAATATCATCCAAGAAAATCCGCTTTAATTTTCGGCTAACGGTTGAATCATACAAAAAGGCGTTGACTTCGAAATTAAGTTTAAAGCTGCGGTAATCAAAATTAGCTGAACCAACTGATGAGATTTCCCCATCAACAACAATCGTTTTCGAATGAACGAATCCCTTTTGGTAGTAATAAATCTTGACCCCTTCCTTCGCTAACTGGTGGGCAAAGTACTGGGTGGCACGGTAGACAAAGGGGTGGTCAGGCATATGCGGAATAATGACTCGAACATCAATTCCAGACATGGCTGCAATTCTCAATGAGTCGTATGTACTGTCATCTGGGATTAAATACGGGGTCTCAATCCAGCAGGATTTTTGGGCCATGTGAATTAATTTAATGTATCCCATTTCAATCTGCCTTAAATCCGTATCTGGTCCGCTCGATACAATCTGCATGTTAGTGGGTCCATCGATATTATTCAATGGAAAGTACCTGATGATATTATCCAAACCGGTAATCTGATGCTTCGAATCGGTAACGTTCCAGTCTAAAATGAAACGGGCTTGAAGGCCAAAAATTCCGGATCCAATAATTCTCAAATGGGTATCATGCCACGGACCAAACTTCTTCTTCCGACCTAAATACTGGTCACCAATATTGAAGCCACCAATGTAGGCCACTTTACCATCGACAACCACAATCTTTCGATGATCTCTAAAATTTAATCTAAAATCCAAGAAATTAGTTCGCAAGAATGGTTCAGCCCGTCCGCCCGCATCAGTTAAGGGTTTAAAGAATCGACGGGTCGTTCCAATCGAACCGAATGGATCGTAAATAACCCTAACGTGAACGCCTTTTTTAGCTTTTTCGACTAATTTGTTTAGAACTTGATTTCCAATCTGATCGTTGTAAAATGTATAGAACTCAACATTAATACTGTTCTTTGCTTGGTCAAAATCGGCCAGCATTTGGTCAAATAGATCATTGCCATCAGTATAAATTTTAACATGGTTATGGCGGGCTAGGAACGAAAGATCAGTATTCATAAACATTTCAACCATTGACCTAGAATTATAGACAATCTGGTCTGCGCCCATTGTGTTCAAACGTTTTAGTTGACGGCGCTGTTTTCTCAAAATGCTATCTAGTTGCATCTGATCTTGACTTTGGAGTTTAAACATGTTCTTTTTAGTTAGCTTCCGGCCAATAAAAGAATAAGCTAAAAAGCCAAAAATTGGGATAAACACAAGAACTAATAACCACGCCCACGTTGCAGCAATATCACGTTTAGTTCTAAAGACGGTAATTAAAGCAAAGAAGGTATTTGCGAAAATAATTAATAATATAATTTCAAGAAAGATTAACATTATTCACCCCACTCACGGTCTACTATTATTATATCATTCAAAGTATCGTGATATAATTGTTATATGTTATTTTATTTTGATAAAGGGAGGGTCATCAATGACATCCAATGTTCAATTAAAAAACATCATCACCCTGGAATCTGAATCTGGGCCTTTTATTTCACTTTTTATCTCACTTGATACCGATAATAATTTCAGTGAAATTTTGGATCATATCAAGCAGGATTTTTCAAAAAAATATCCCAATAGTAATTGGGATCAATATCAAAATCAATTAAACGAACGCGCTGTCAGAAGGGCGATGCGCGCTAGTCGATGCCAGAGTCTAGCAATTTACATCGGACCCAATATCTTTCACATTTTCAAATTAAGACATTACCCGGTTAAAACTTACTATTTAATTGATAATACCATGCAAATTATTCCAGTAATCGCAGAATCTCAATTCAAAAGCCTCAATCATTTAGCAAAATTAAAACAAAAGGCAATTAATAACATCAAGTTTCATTACCAGGCATCAATGAAATTCAAACGGGCTAGTAATGACATTAATGAAATCATGCATGCTGCCACGGCGGGTCGAATTGATGCCTTGATGTTGAATAAAAATGTTTATGATCAAAATGACCCTAAAATCAATGGCATTATGAATGATTTAGCCATTACCACCGCTGGTTTTGGTGGGAACGTGTTCGTATTAAAGAATGAAGAAATGCCCGTCAATGATACGAAAATTGCAATGATTTTAAGAATGTAATTGAAATGATTTATAATAAATTAAAAGAGGATCGTAATTTAGTTTTAATTATCGCTAAATTGCGATTCTCTTTTTACATTTTTATAAGCATTTTATAAATATAAATATGAAATAATAACCCACAAATTAGATAATGCATGAATTAGAATGGATGATTTTAAATCATAATCAGTAAAATAATAAGCAAATGATAGCGTGAGGCCTGAAACCATAAGAATTAAAGACTCAGATGAAAATGGCTGCAAATATGAATGCAACATCCCAAATAATATTCCAGTAATGATTGCACTAACGATTGGGTTAATCTTTTTTAATATCCCCCGTTGAAGGATTCCTCTAAATAGAATTTCTTCAAATATTGGTGATATTACCACAACATCAAGGATTAATACTAAAAATAATCCTGTATTTTTTAATTGAAACAAACTAGCTGCATCAGAAGTTGATGTTGTTGATGAAGTTAAAATATATTGAACCAAGTCCTGCCCACCAATATCTATGATCGTTAATACTAATGAAATAGTAGCTACTTTAATCGTTATTCTTTGTTTTATTATCTTTTTTCCATTAATCTTCTTATAAAACCAAAATAATATTGAAAATATCACAACAAAACTAATTAATGTAAAGGCATAGTGATTAAATAAATTATAACTATGTATGTTTTCTGATCCCCAAAAGGACTCACCAACAGTAGGAATTTGGATAACAAAAAATAGAAAGATAAATAATAAAAAATTGCCTACAAATTTTAAAATTTTTGTGATTAAATCCATCTGTTATACCTCTCAATTTAAAAATAAATATTAACGTCACATAATCCATATATATAATATTATCATGTGCAATGTAGTCAATCAATTATGAATATCATATAGGATTTAAAATGGGAATCATAACCCAATTTTAATCAAAACGAGGTTACAATTCCCATTTTTATTTCATAACTAATTACTAAACATAATTACTGATCATGATAAACATGTAAAATATTATTGCTAATAATAAAGGAATTAGAAGGTAAATACTCCACTTAAAAAGTGAAATTTTGATTCCCAAGAAAATAATTAATAAGTAAACGATTATGAATAATAAAGTTCCTAATAAAAGAGCGATAATCCGACCCTCCTTTATTAATCAGCTTATCATATCTTATAATATTATTTAAAATTAGTAATGTCGACATTACAAAATCATAATTATTTTAGGTGGAAATTATTTTATGAAAATTTTATCAATTGGAAATTCAATTTTAATAACAATATTGAACATACCCCTAATAACATTAATTTTATTTGGAATCTTGTTTAACTCATCTTCCTATTTTTATAACCCCAGTGGACAACTATTGGTTTTAATATCCATTGAAATCATTTTAGAGATTGCATTATTAATCCAATTTTTACTTATTTACATTACTAACATTAAATTTAATTGGTATGTCATTTTAACAACAACAATATTTGTATTATTATTAATTCTATATTTCATGAATAATGCCAGCATTAATATGTTAATAATAACTTTGCTATCAAGTATATTATTATTAACAAAGGAAAAATATTTATCTGAATAAAGGGATTTTCAGCTATAATAAAAGACAAATTATCGCCATCTAAAACGATAATTTGCCTTTTATTTTGATTTTTTTAAATAAACGGTCTGCCCTGAGCTAACATAAAACCAAGGATGAAGACAACAACAAAGCTGCCTAACGTCAGCCATACTTTCTTAGAATTCAGCTGATTCTTCATCTTGCTGGCAAACATCATTTCAATGATTCCAATCAAGCCAATTGCAAAGACCACCTTCACGATTGATAGCGGAATGTTTCTTGAAATGGCTGGGATCAAAATCTTTAAGCCATCTAAAATCATGACGACATACAAAATTCGAGCAGTAATCACGTATGGTGTAATATGATTATCCTTCTTCGTTAATGCAAACATCACAACGAGCAATAATAGAACTGCTGCGATTAAATGAATCCATAAGTACATGTCAATTCCCTCTTTCAATTGAATCTCTTACTTATATTATATTTCAGTTTAATCAGAAAACCAAAAAATCGCCATGAATTAACCATTGAATAAGCTAATTCATAGCGACTTTTTATTATGCACCGATAAATGGACGACCCTGAGCTAAGATAAAGCCAAGGACGAAGACAACGGCTAAACCACCAATGGCAGCTAAAACTCGATTAGTTGTTAACTTACCTTTGGCTTTGCTAACTAAGGCAAATTCGATTAAAGCAATTGTACCGATGGCAGCGATGATTTTAATAAATGACAATGTGATATTCCGTTGAATTGCCGGTACTAAGACACGAAAACCATCTAAAATCATGAAGATATAAAGCATGCGGGCTGCAATCATGTATGGTGCAATTTTATTGTCTTTCTTGGCAAGTGCTAAAATAACAACCAATAGTAATAGGATTCCTGCAATTAAATGTGCCCATAAGAACATCTCAATCACCTCTTTACATTGGTTCCATGCCCTATTATAAGATAATCAATGTCAAACGACAAATTAATTTAAAATGAGTCTAAAAAAAGAATGATAATCAAGTGGATTATCATTCTTTTGGTTTATAAATTATTTTTTATTCTAATGAATCCCACGGCTTCAATTCAACCGGCGTTTGTTCAGTCAATTTTTGTTGAGCAGCGGTCAAGTACTTCTTGTGAACAACGACTTCGTAGACAAAGTTATCCATCCAGTCATCGGTCATCACGAAGTAACCTTTATCGGCGATTTTATCGCCCCAGCTGTTTTCAACCTTCCATTTTGAAGGTTTCTGGTCAATCAAATCGACCCCGGTGAAAGTCATCGCATGGGAGACTTCAGCTTCATGATAGGCAAGGCGTTCAGCCTTCGTCATATTTAATTTAACGTTAAACAGTTTAGCCCGTTGGTATAATTTAGCGTCTAAAATTCCGTCTTTACGGCTCATTTGCTGTAAGACGTCGTTACCGAACCAGACACCTTCGCCGTCCTTCAACTGTTGGATGGCAGCTTTCTTTAAAGTCGACATTGGTAAGTTCAATAGTTCGATGCCTTTACCGCCCACAACGTTGTTTTGACTTGGTAAGCTGTACAACTGGTTCATCTTCTTATCAGGTGAATTCGTAGCAACCACATAGTCATCTAAATCAACGCCAACGTATTTATCGTAAAATTGTTTGGGTGTTAAATGGCGGTCTAAATGATACTTCTTCTTGTCATCACGGTATTCAAAATCAAATTCCTTTGATGGCACGCCAAATGAATAGGCGGTGATGCGGTAAACTTCTGATAGCATCTGTTTTCTAGCTGCTACAATTTCATCGTCAGAAGCGTGGTTTTGAACCATTTTTCTTAAACGAAGGCCATCACGGTGTAGCTTAAGGTTCATGACTTCATCAAAATCAGTCGTATTATTAGTAATGGCGGTTTCTGGAAAGGCACTCTTGGGCATCACACCATACTTTTGTACCAATGCGGCTGCCATGGCCCATTGGCCACCATCACCACCGGGCATTGCTAAGTAGAATGAGACACGACGGTCATTCGTCGGTCGGCCAGCTAAAGCAATCATGCGATCGTAAAAGATGTTAGCTCGTTCAATCTTATCCCAGAAGAAAAGGTAGTTTTGTGAAAGCTCAAAGTCCTTTAAATTCGTTTTTTTAGCAACCTGGTGCTTCAAAGTATTCAATAGTGCAAATAGCCAGCAGCGACCACTATGTTTTTGGTTTGAAACCTTACCAGTCTTAACTTCAACTGAGAAGGTATGGTTTAATTTCTTAGCATCCGGATTCTTAGCAACCGCGTTGATCCCATTATTCATAATGGCACGTGATAACACCTTTGCTTGCGGTTGTTTCTTCAAATCATCGTTCAAAGATTGTAATTCATCCGCAGTTAATTCTGAATTATCCTTACTCATTAATATTTCACTCCCGTTTTATGAATGATTTATTATTCCCAAGGCATTAGGTTAACTGGCTTTTGAGTTAATAATGCCTGCTGTTTTTTAGTTAAGTATTCTTTTCTAACGACCACTTGATAAACATAATCGTTCATCCAGTCATCGGTCATAATGAAGTAGCCATTTTCACCGACTTTGCCGCCCCAACTGTTTTCAACCTTCCACTTAGTGGGTTGGTTATCAACGATATCAACACCAGTAAAGGTCATGGCATGGGATTCAGTCGCTTCATGGATTTCAAAACGATCCTTTTTAGACATCTTCAAATCAACATCAAATAAGTCAGAACGACGGTATAAGTTAGCATCTAAATAGCCATCCTTTTGAGCCATCTGTTGTTCAACGTCGTTACCGAACCAAACGCCTTCACCCTTTTGAATTTGTTTGATGGCGGTTCTCTTAAGATCCTTCATCGGTAGGTTCAAAAATTGAATGGGTGCGCCACCGACAACGTTGTCATCGTCAGGACTAGCGTACAATTGACCCATCTTTTTATCAGGATAGTTACTCAAAACGACGTAATCGTCCAAATCAATATCAATGTACTTTTCATAGAATAATTTGGGTGTTAGACCACGGTCAACGTGGTACTTGTTCTTATCATCACGGTATTCAAAATCGAATTTCTTTGGTGGAACCCCAAAGGCGTAAGCAGACATCCGGTAAACTTCGGAAAGCATTTGATGTCTCGTCTGTTTGATTTCATCATCGGAAGCGTGGTTCTTGACCATCTTTCTTAAAACGATGCCATCGCGACGTAACTTTAATTCTAAAGTCGCACCGAAATCGGAAGTATGATCAGCAACGTAACTTTCTGGAAAAGCACTGGTTGGCATCACACCATATTTTTGAATCAAGCCGATTGCCATTGCCCATTCACCACCATCATCATCAGGTAGTTCTAAGAAGTATGATAGTTCACGGTCATCAGTTGGTCTGTCAGCCGTCTTTAAAATCCGGTCAAAATAAAAATTGGCTCGTTCGACACGGTCCCAGAAAAATAAGTAGCTTTGTGACAATTCGAAGTTTTTAATATTATATTTTTTAGCAACGTGGTGTCTTATAACGTTCAAAGCGGCAAATAACCAGCATCTGCCACTCCGTTTTTGATCACTGACGTTGCCAGTTTTAATTTCATCTGAAAAGACACGGTTCAAACGTTGTTTTTCGTTTGGATCATAAGCAACCTTATTAATGCCATTTTCCATAACGGCATGGGAAATAACACTATTTTGAGGTTGTGCTTGGTACTTTTGTTCTAATGCTTCTAAATCAGCCTTAGTTAATTGTGATTTTTTAGCACTCATTTAATCCACCTCTGTAAAAATACGTTTTAATATTATTTTAATCTTATCATTATAATTTAACAAATTAAATGCTTATGTAAAAAAGAAGCTAAGTCAATTAGCTTCTTTTCTTTAAATATCTAATGACAAACACGGTATATAGTATAACAACCGTAAAAGTGATGGCACTACTTAAGTTACCACTAATTTGGTTTTCAAAAGCCAAACATATTGATTCAGAAATGGATCCAATGATTCCACCAATTATAATTAAAATGATTATATTTTTGTTCATCTTATTCATCCAAACTAATCTGTTTCTTATGATGCATCAACCACGTCAGCATCCCCATCACCGACAACATAATCAGCGCACCAATCCAGTACGTGAAGTGCATTCCGAACAGAAACCACTGGTCATGGCCGAATGGGTAGGTCGTCAACTGGCGGTGGGCTTTAAAGCTCATCCCGGTGTACAGCAGTGACGTTGATAGTGATAATCCGATTGAGAAACCGATGTTCCGGCTCAATGCAAGGACAGAGCCAGCAATTCCCTGCTGATCCTTGCTGGCGTTTTCCATGACCATTGGATTATTTTGAAACAAACCATTGGCGGTCGCGAAGACAACGAAGCCGAATAGTAAGACCCATAGTGACCATCCTGGCTGGACGATGGCAAAAATGACTTCGGCCGCAACAAAGATAATCGAAGCCCGCAATGACATTGGAACCGCCCCATATTTATCACTCAAGACTCCACCTAAATAAGCGGTAAAGACGTTCACAACCGGTAGAATACTCATGATTAAACCGGTATTCGATGGTGAGAATTTCAAATTATCCTGAATATAGAACGGCAGCAAAACATTATTGAAGTAAATAATGATATACATAAACATCAGCGCAATGATGCTAATTGAAAAGCCCGGATTTTTAAACAACGATAGATCTAAAATTGGGTTTTTAACCTTCATTTCAATCCGGATAAAGATGGCAATTAAAATTGCGGTCACAATTAACGCTGCAATCACCGCTGGATTAGCAAAGCCAACCTCTTGACCGGTGAAAATGGCAACGAAGAAAATTCCGATTAAAACGGCTAAGACGGTAAAACCAGCGTAGTCAATTTTAACCTTCAGCGGTCGTTTTGATGAATCCTTTTGGTAGACGAACTCGCCAAAGATAAAGGCCGCAATCCCAATTGGCACGTTAAAAAGGAAGATCCAGTTCCAGTTGGCAATCGATAGAATTAAACCAGCAACTGCTGGTCCGGCAATGTAGCCAAGCTGGCCAATCGTCGTGTTAATGCCTAATGCCCGGCCACGAACGCTAAATGGTACCGATTCAGTAATAATGCCAAGGTTCGTTGCCATGGTCATTGAAGCGCCAAGTCCCTGAAGGCAACGGGCAATCAACAACACGATTAAATTCGGACTGAGCCCGCAAACAAGGGAGCTAAGCGTAAAAAGCAACGTTCCAATTTGAAAGATTTTCGGTTTACTGAATTGATCCCCCAATTTACCGAACAAAATTAACGACATGCAAATCAAAACCAGGTAAGCGGATGAAATCCACTCTGCCTGGTTCATCGGAATTGCCAGACTCTTTGAGATTTGTGGCAACGCCGTGTTAACGATACTCATATCAACCGTTCCAAGGAATGACACGATGGCAACCGATAGAATAATGAGGAATTGTTTGTGATTCATAATTTCCACCCCTTAATAATTCTATTTAATCGGTCATCCCTATGATTGTCAACTACTATTGAATAAATATTAATCCATGGCTTTAACTTTTAAATTTTTACGAACCCGATTCCTTTTCTTTCTAAACTTAAAGATTGGAACAACCAGTAGTGAAATAATGGGAACCCAGATCATAACCTGGTAGACATTCAAGAAGGCGTGTTTCATTTGTGTTTTGGCATGGTGTTTAACTTTTGAAACGAGGTGATCAGCATCGTGTTGGGTCCGATTAACCTTTTGTCTGACTGCTTGATTAACTTTTTGGTCAATTGTCGATGCCAATTTAGTTTTAACTGGGGTTGGAATTTGAGCAACTGGAATTCCAGTCTTCTTTGAAAGCAAAGCCAATTTCTGATTATAAATCAGGTTGATCTTACGGTCAATTGCTGATTGTGAAACGTGAATTTTACTCATCTGAACCTGATGGTTAACGTTATTGACCTTCGTGCTGTTCGGGTTCAATTTGTCTTCTAATTTGTGATTGATTTTATGCTTCACATTGCTTGCCAAATTCATATTTTCTACTTGATTCTGACCATAATTCAAAGTATTCTGTTTGGCTGTCTTAATATTTCCGGAAAGAATCGTCATGAAAATGGCAATTGCTAAGACCAACCCGACCTGGCGAAAAACATTCGCAACGCTTTGCGATTCAGTGAGCAAACTGCCTTTGAAATCAGACACGGCAAGGATATTGGAAGTGGAGACAATCATCCCGTAACCGACTCCTAGAACAATATCACCAATGATTAACTGATTATAATTCTGGTCTAAATTCAAATTGGCCATCATGTAATAACTAATTGCAATAATAATTAAACCGGCGCCAATCAATAGTTTATTATTAATTTTCCTAACTAAGAGTGAAAAGATAATGACAGAAAGCATGACTGAAATTGAATATGGCGTAATCATCAAAGCGGCATCTAATTCACTCATCCCTTGAACCCGGGTCAAGAACGTCGGAATCAAAGCGACCAGTCCACCTAATAGGTATTGGGCTACAATCAGACTAATTCCAGCTCCATCAAAATTCCGACTCTTGAATAGTTTCATATCAATCATCGGATGCTTCGATTTTGTCTCAAAAATAATGAAGAATATAAATGAAACGATTGCAACGACAAATAATGAAACGATAGTGGTTGAATGCCAGTCCCAATCGTTACCACGGACCAAACCGAGTGAAAGCGAGAAGAGCATAATCATACTTAACAGTGAACCAATGTAATCAATCTTAACTGGATTGGTCTTTTCGTGGGTCAGCGGTAGGATCATGGCAAAGATGGCTAAATCTAAGATTACCAACGGAACGTTAATCCAAAAGACCCACTTCCAACTCCAGTATTGAGCAACAAATCCACCCATACTGGGTCCTAATGCAACTGCCAAACCTTGGGCACCGGCTAATGCAGCCACCACCTTGTTTCGGTTCTTCTGATTAGCCTGAGAAATCCCGATCACCATACTGGTCGGAATAATGGCCGCCGCACCAACACTTTGGATGAATCTAGCAAACAGCATGAATGGTAAGTTGGTGGAAGAACCGGAAAGCAAAGATCCAATTCCAAAAACAATCAATCCAGCAAAAACGAATTTATCCTGGCCGACTTTTTCAGCCAAGCGACCAAATGGAATAATCAACGTGGCGAACACAATCGTGTAGACATTAATTGTCCACGATAAGTTATCTAAACTTTGGTTAAATGCTCCCTGAATTTCCGGAAGTAGAATCGTCATGACGGAAACGTCCATCATACAAAGCAGTGTCCCCAGCATCAAAACTGGAATAATAAATTTTTTCTTCATCTTCATCGCTCCTTTTAGCATTAATGAGTTTTAATTACGCATGTGCGCTGAAGTTGCACACTTGTGAATTAATATATTTTGAGTATAATGAGGTTTAAAAATTAAAACAATTAAATCCGCACAAGTGCTACAAAATTCAATCATTGTGCATGAAAGAAGAATGGATATGAATGGAAAAGACCGGATGGTTCAAATGTCTAAGAAATGGTTGACTGACTCCCTATTTGAATTAATGGAAGAAAAGCCGTACCAAGATATTACAGTGACGATGATTACTAACCATGCCCAATTATCAAGGCGGACATTCTACCGTTATTTTAAAGATAAAAATACTTTATTATTGAATTACCGTGAACAAATATGGAATCAGTATTTTGAAATTATTAAGACTAAGATTAAAGCATCAAAAAAGCTTTCATACAATTTAATCATCAATACCGTTTTTGGTTTTCTATGGGAACACAGAGACCGGATGCGAATTTTGATTCAGCAAGATTTATTTTTATCGCTGTTCATTCCAAAGACGTCGGAAATGTTATTTATATACGATCACTTCAACATGCCATGGCACATTCATGGTAACCGGGATCAAATTGTTGCTGTTTTAGATTTCGTGATTGGTGGCTATTTCAACGTGGCCAAACGATGGCTCATGGAGAAGCATCCCAAAGATCCAGGCCAGCTTGCGGTCACACTATCTAAAGCAATTTTTAAATTGAATCAAAATAAATAAAAAAGGATCTGTCAGTTTAAATCACTGACAAATCCCTTTAGTTTTAAATCACGATTAATATGAAATGGAGTTTACATTGTGTCGTTTCTGCTGATTAGTGCTCCAAGCAAAGGTTTTCGCAACGCCCAAAATCTTATTTTTGGGAACGAAGCCCCAGTAACGACTATCGAATGAAACACGGCGGTGATCACCCATGACAAAGTACTTCCCCTTCGGCACCTTAATCGATTGGGTGTCTTGATTCCAGTGCACTGCTAACGATGGCAAGCTCCAGTGAGAAATGGCTTGCGGTGAGATTGAATTAATATAACCGGTTCCCTTCGTTGAGCGTTGGTACGGACTAATGAAGTTTTGATTAATCTGTTTACCATTCACGTAGACCTGATTATTTTTAAAACTGACAGTATCACCAGGCATCCCAATGACTCGCTTGACGTAGTATGTATGCGGTTGACTAGCGTCCGGGCTTTCGCCGTGAGCATCAAATACAACGACACTTAAATGTTTGATTTTGGCTTGCCGCCAAACCATTAATTTTTCACGGTTCTCTAAATTCGGTTGCATCGAATCACCGTCAACATCTGCTGTCGTCACCAGAAATTGTTCACACAAAAGCGCGATGATAACGCCAATTGCAATTGGAACCACCCAGTTTTTTACAATCGACCAAAGACTTCCATTTGATGGTTTAGATTGATTATTCATGCATATTCTCCTCATATTTTTGAATTAATCACATTATATCTTAAATATTTGGATTGATACAAAAATTAAAATGTTTAAGTCAAAAAATGTCATAAAATGATAATTGATTGGCGTAAATTGATGTTATTAAATTTAAAATCAAGATATAAAATATAAACAGAATTAATCAATGACAAAGGAGCTAACAAAAACATGAAAAATAAAGTTGTTTTAATAACCGGAGCAAGTAGTGGCATCGGTTATCAGACCGCTAAAGTTTTATCTCGAAATGGTTATAAAGTTTATGGAGGAGCTAGAAGGGTCGAAAAAATTAAGCCATTAAAGAAATTTGGCGTTAGACCACTAAAATTAGATGTAACTCAAAGTGAATCAGTCAAGAATGCTATTAATACAATTATTGCTAAGGAACACAGTATTTATGGATTGGTTAATAATGCAGGTTATGGATCGTATGGAGCGATTGAAAACGTTAGTATCAGTGAAGCTAAAAAACAGATGGAAGTAAATGTATTTGGAATGATCAGAATCATCAAAATGGTTTTACCATATATGAGAAAAGAACATTCAGGCAAAATCATTAATATTTCTTCTATCGGTGGACGTGTCGTTAGTTATTTCGGTGGTTGGTACCATGCAAGTAAATATTCGGTCGAAGCATTAAGTGATGCTATCAGAATGGAAACTAAACCATTTGGCATCAAAGTATCATTAATTGAACCAGGTGGTATCAAAACAAATTGGGGTCATATTGCTGCCAATCATTTAATCAAATCATCCCAAAATACACCCTATCAAGAAGCAGCATTAAAAGCTGGTAAGGGGATGGATAAACAATACAATAGTAAAATGCTTTCTAATCCAATGGTAGTATCTAAAAGAATTCTTAAAGCAATGAATTCTAATCATCCCAGAACCAGATACGTAATGGGATTTGGTTCAAAATCTGGAATATTATTGCATTCAATTTTACCAACCCCATTATTTGATTTTATGATGATGCATATGTCTTAAATATAGGAGCTTGTAAAATGAAAAATTACATTTTAGATGGACAGTATCTTAAATATTTTCAATCATCCAGTCTAGATATTCATAAAGTATTAAAACAAATGAATTTACCTTTTGACTTCTTTAATCGAAAATATCCGTCTATTAATGAACGTGATTATTATCGGTTTATGAAGTTAATTGGAAACCAAATTAATAATCCTAACTTACCAATTAAATTAGCTACTGATAATAATGTTAAAACATTCTCACCGTCAATTTTTGCATCATATTGCAGTAAAGATGGAATTGCATTTATAAATCGGATTGCACAATATAAACGTTTAATTGCACCGATTAAATATGAAATTAATCAAAATAATTATGAAGTAAATTTAAAAATATTACCTAGTAATAATACTCTTATAATCCCAAAGTTTTTATTGGAAATTGAAATGATTTTTGTTATTCATATAATAAGATCAGCTACTAATAAAGAAATTATTCCCCAAAGTATCACTTCTAATTTTTCATTTGATGATAAATTTTCTGAATATGTTAAATGCAAAATTATAAACGGTGCTCCCAATCAAATTAATTTTAACTATCAAGATTTGAAGAAACCATTTATTAGTTACAATCAAAGCATGCTAGATTTCTTTAAACCCGTTTTAAAGAAACAATTAAATAACTTTAATACCGACAATAGTTGTGCTGCTAATGTTCAGAACGCTCTTGTAAAGCTGCTGCCAAGTGGTCAATATTTAATTGAAAATGTTGCTAATGAATTAAATATCAGCAAAAGAACTTTGCAAAGAGAATTAAAGAATGAAAAAACATCATTTCGTGAACAATTGAATCATACTAGAAAATTATTAGCTGAAAATTATCTAAGAAATACTGACATGTCCACTTACGATGTCGCTTTTCTACTGGGTTACCAAGAATTAAATTCATTTTTACGTGCTTTTTCTTCATGGACTGGCAATACAATTAGCGATTACAAAAAGGGGAATATCAATAAATAATATTGTTTTGGCGTTAAAAGATATTTTTTTGGCATATACTGATGTTCAAAATTTAAATACCCAAATATAAAATGTCAGTATAATGATTAATTAAATTAATCATTACTAAATATAAAAATGAAAGGAGCAATAAACATGGATCGTCCATATGTTTTTTGTTACATGGCACCATCAATTGATGGAAAAATATCAGGCCCATACCAATCAGCAGACTCTGTAAAAAAAAGTGATGCTAGAAAATCATTTTATGCGGAAGCATTTCTCCCGAACGGATATTATTATGATCATCAAGGCATTATGTGTGGCCGTCTAACAACAGAGAAAAATATCACCCATTATAAAAAGCCACAATTAAATCAAAATGTCAAAAATGTACCACAAGGAGATTTTGTAGCTAACACTGAACCTAATCCGTTTTATATTTCAATTGATCCACACGGTAAATTGGATTGGCAATCTAATCAGATTAATTATGGCAACATTAAAATGAATGTTTTAGAAATAATTACAGAAAAAACAAGTAATCCTTACAAGCAATTTTTAAGAGATCAAAACATTTCTTACATTATTGCTGGAAACCAGAAACTAGATTTATCGATTGCATTAAAGAAAATAAAATCATTATTTAAAGTAAATAAAATGATGTTAGGCGGTGGTGGTGTTCTAAACTGGTCATTAGTTCAACAAGGACTATGTGATGAAGTCAGTATTATGATTATGCCATCTGCTGATGGAAGTCAGGATACGCCTTCTCTATTCCAATCTAAGCCTGGAATATCTACCAACCGACCAGTTAATTTTCATCTACAAGATGTTAAAGGAAAGAACAATGTTGCATGGTTAAGATATAAAGTTGAATCAATTAATAAATGATAATATATTTTAAAAAATAAAAAAAAATGAACCTCTAAATAATTTAGAGGTTCATTTTTTATGTTCTCACACTTGCTGTGAATTGTTTTGATTTAAACGATTTATTTACTGTAATTTTAAGAAAGCATCAGCCTTCTTGTTAGCAACAACTGAGTAATAGATCCAAAGAAAAGCGAAGTTTTCAACTTCTGCTGTTCGGCTTAGATCATTAATCGGTTGAGAATCGAATCCCATCTGATTAGCAATCTTAGTTACATGGGACAAAGCATCTTTATCATCACTAACTACAAATTGAAATGCACCCTTCGGATTGCCTAATACTGGTGCATCTACATGATTAAAGGTCTCAACGATGTGGCTATCTGGTAATTCACTTTGTAAGTTTTCGGCACCGGATTGACCATTAAATGTTTGAACACCACTCATGTCTGCCTTAATTGGATTCATCATATCAATGATGGTTTTATTTTTAAGGTCAGCTTTATGATCAGCAACGATTTTCAATGAAGTATCGTATGGTAATGCCAAAATAATTACTTGGCCACTATCTTTGATGGCACTTTCAATTGAAACTGCATTATCCATTTTTTCGGGTGATCTTAAACCAACTTTTACATTGAAATGAGCACCTTTTAAACTATTAATAATACTACTTCCGGCGGCTCCTCCGCCAATAACTGTGATAACTTCTGACATAATGTATATCTCCCTTACTTATATGATGAATTCATAGTATCATGTAAAAATGAAGCTCGTAAGTAGGCACTTTGTGGTAACCTAAGTTACTAAAAAGTAGCATTTGTAGTCAAATCAGGATTTATGTAAGGAGAAAAAAATTATGAAAAAACAATGTCCGGTTGCCACCACCATGAATTTAATCGATAATAAATGGAAGATTTTAATATTAAGAGATATTTTAAAGGGACCGAAACGATTTGGATTTTTAAAAAAATCCGTCGTGGGCATCAGTTCCAAAATGTTATCCCAAAATTTACATGAGATGGAAAGGGATGGCATTTTAAACAGAAAGGTCTTTCCAGAAGTTCCCCCACACGTTGAATATAGTTTAAGTCCATTGGGAGAAAGCATGCGTCCCATCATTCGTTCAATGGAAAAATGGGGAAATAATTATCTTGAAAATGTTAAAGGCAAGCAACAAATTAAATTTTGATCCAAAAAATCCACTGGCAAAAATGCCAGTGGATTTTATTTTTTATATTAATAAGATAATGCATTCACATTATGACGCTTTTGATTATCAGTGCTCCAGGCAAAGGTCTTGACCACCCCTAAAACTTTATTCTTCGGAACAAAGCCCCAGTATCGACTATCGTTTGAAATACTGCGGTGATCACCTAAAACGAAGTATTTACCTTTGGGAACTTTAAATGACTTGGTATCTTTACCCCAATGGGCAGCTAAAGAATGAATGTCCCAGTCGCCATTTTCTTGTGATGGGGTAATTCCAGTTCCCTTTGTTCTTTGATCTTCATTAATAAAGCTGTCATTAAAGGTTTTGCCGTTGACATACAATTGATTATTCTTAAAACTAACTGTATCGCCAGGCATCCCAATGACACGCTTAACGTAATCAGTATTCGGTTTCGTTGCTTCTGGATCTTCACCATGAGCATCAAAAACAATCACGCTCGCATGTTTAATCTTGGATTGACGCCAGACCATGACCCGTTCACTGTTTTCTAAATTAGGTTGCATTGAATCCCCATCAACATTAACGGTTGTAACTAAAAACCTTTCGCATAGAAAGGCTAAAAATAAACCGACTGCGATTGGGATAATCCAATTAACAAGGAAGCTTAACAGTTTGTGTCCAGCACCATCATTGTATTCATTATTCAATTTTTTGGCTCCTTAAATCAATTTATAATTTCATGTCGGTAAGTAAATCGACTAAATCAATTTTAGCATAAATATAAATTAATTGTTGAAGTTCAATTAATCATCAGTTTTAGCGATTTTACCACGTTGAATGTAGACACTTAAGACTGCTAAATCAGATGGGTTAACGCCACTAATTCGAGAAGCCTGGGCAATAGTTCTTGGTCTGATTTTTTCCAATTTCTGGCGAGCTTCAGTCGCAATTTCTTTAACATCTTCATAATCGATATCTTCTGGAATCTTCTTGGCTTCTAGCTTCTTTAAGCGTTTAACACCCTGTTCAGCTTTTTTAATGTAACCAGAGTACTTAGTGCGAATTTCAACTTCTTCAATCACATGGCTCCCTAATGGTTTTGGTGCGGCCGGAATGAATTTAATCAAAGTCCGGTAGGTAACGTAGGGCCTTCTTAAGAAGACAGAAGCTAACACACCATCTTTTAATGGTTTATCGCCATGTTTTTGAATGAAGTCATTGACCTCTTTACCCGGTTTCACTCTGACGCTATTAAGGCGCTTAACTTCGTCTTCGATTGCCTTTCGTTTAGCTTGGAAACGAGCCCAGCGTTCATCAGAAATTAGACCCACTTTACGACCAATCGGTGTTAAACGTAAGTCGGCGTTATCGGTTCTGAGTAAAAGTCGATATTCAGCACGGCTTGTCAATAACCTGTAAGGTTCATTGGTTCCTTTAGTGACTAAATCATCAGCTAAGACACCAATGTACGCTTCATTTCTTTTAAGAACAATGCCAGGTTTGCCTTGAGCCCGCAATCCGGCATTGATTCCAGCATAAATTCCTTGGCCAGCAGCTTCTTCGTAACCAGAAGTTCCGTTGGTCTGACCAGCAGTAAACAAATTCTTAAGAATCTTCGTTTCAAACGTTGGTTTTAATTGGTATGGATCAATAACATCATATTCAATGGCGTAACCAGGACGCATCATTTTAGCGTGTTGCAATCCCTTAATGGTATGCACCATTTTCTGTTGGATTTCTTCCGGCATTGAAGTTGATAGTTCATCAACGTAGTATTCGCTAGTGTCACGGCCTTCAGGTTCTAAGAAGATTTGATGATGATCCTTATCAGCAAATCGAACCACTTTATCTTCGATCGATGGGCAGTAACGGGGGCCGACCCCTTGAATTTCACCATTATACATTGGGGTTCGATCCAAGTTATTCAAAATTAAATCATGGGTCTTTTGATTGGTATACGTTAACCAGCATGATAGTTGCTTTTTAACGTCTAAATAGTCACTGTCTTTGGTATCAAAACTAAAGGCATGGGGAGTCTTATCACCTGGCTGCTCCTTGGTTTGATCATAATCAATCGTATTGCCGTTTACTCGTGGCGGGGTTCCCGTCTTAAAACGACGAAGGTGGAAGCCGTAATCCTTCAAATTCTTCGTTAATTCCATTGCGGGAATTGAATTGTTCGGACCGGATGAATACTGTAATTCACCGATTAAAATCTTACCACGGGCAGCGGTACCAGCACAGACAACCACGGCTTTAGCATGGTATTCAGCACCGGTATTAGTCACAACCCCTTTGCAAACGCCATCTTCAACGATTAAATCATCAACAATTCCCTGTCGAAGGGTTAAATTCGGTGTGTTTTCAATTGTTAACTTCATTTGACGATGGTAGGCATGTTTATCAGCTTGAGCACGTAATGCTCGGACTGCGGGGCCCTTCCCGGTATTCAACATTCGCATTTGAATGTAGGTTTTATCAATATTATGACCCATTTCGCCGCCAAGGGCATCAACTTCTCTAACGACGGTTCCCTTTGCAGGTCCACCAACGGATGGGTTACATGGCATAAAAGCAACCATGTCTAAATTAATGGTTAAAAGCAGCGTCCGATTACCCATCCGAGCAGCAGCCAATGCCGCTTCTGAACCGGCATGACCAGCACCAACAACGATAACATCGTAGTCTTCGCCGCGGTAGCGCTTTTTCACTTCACTTATATTTTCACTCATGAAAAACAATTCCTCCAATAATGTTTCACGTGAAACAATTTGATATGTTTCAGATTATTTTCCTAAACAGAATTGACTAAATAATTGGTCTAGTAGTTCCCCAGTGTAGGTATCACCAGTGATTTCACCAAGGTATTTCCAGCAACGTTTCATATCGATTTGAACCAAATCAACGGGCATCCCTTCGTGAATTCCCTTCATAACATCATCTAAAGCATCACTAGCTTTGTGTAACAAACTAACGTGACGAGCATTTGTAACCATAACGTTATTCTGGGTACTTTCTATTCCTTGATCAAAGAATAGGTTAGCAATTTTATTCTCTAATTTTTCCGTTCCATTCGACTTAATGGCAGCGGTTGTAATTAAGTCCTTTTCACCAACTAATTGCTTAATTTTATCAACATCAACTTTAATTGGTAAATCGGTCTTGTTTAAAATTACAATTCGTTTGGAATGATCAGTTAATTTGATCAACTTCATATCTTCATCGGTCAATGGTTCACTGGCATTCAAGACCAATAGGACTAAATCGGAACTTTTAATCGATTTCTTAGAACGGTCAACACCCATTTTTTCAATCTGGTTCTTAGCATCGCGAATTCCAGCGGTATCAATTAATTTCAGCGGAACACCACGAACGTTAACGTATTCTTCTAAAACGTCACGGGTAGTCCCTGGAATATTAGTAACAATCGCTTTATCTTCATGCAACAAGTTATTTAGCAAACTTGATTTTCCAACATTTGGTCTTCCCACAATTGAAGTTGCTAAACCATTTCTCAAAATTTTCCCTTGTTTAGCAGTCTTCAATAGTTGTTGGATACTGGCCTTAACTTCTCTAGCTTTACTTAAAAGCATTTTAGTCGTCATCGTTTCAGCATCATCGTATTCAGGATAATCAATGTTCACTTCAACGTTAGCCAATACTTTCAGGATTTGATGCCTTAAATTTTTAATTAAATGGGATAAATTTCCATCCAATTGGTTTAAGGCGGCCTTCATTGATTGGTCAGTCTTGGCTTCAATCAAATCCATGACGGCTTCTGATTGTGATAAATCAATCCGGCCGTTTAGAAAGGCGCGTTCGGTGAATTCACCGGGGTGTGCCATGCGAGCGCCATTACTTAAGACGATTTGTAAGATCCGGTTGGTAATCACTAAACCGCCATGACAGTTAATTTCAACAACGTCTTCACGCGTGTAAGTTTTAGGAGCCCGCATAATTGAAACCATCACTTCATCGACTTCACTATTATGATCTTTAGGATCAATGATATGGCCATAGTTAATGGTATCAGAAGCAACCTTATCAAGATTTTTACCACGGTAAATCTTCTTAATCACTTTGAATGCATATTCACCACTAATTCGGACAATTGAAATGCCACCTTCACCAGGTGGGGTTGAAATGGCAGCAATCGTATCAAATTGAGTTGTTTCCAATTCGATTCTTCCTTTCGTATAAAATTCTCATGGTATTAAAAAAAGCGCAATACCACGTAAACGTTCTACGTAATAAAGCACTTTCACTACTTTATCATATTAAATTAGACACTGATATTTTATATCATAGAAGTATTCATACTATTTGTCAATAAATGGATTTAATTATTTAGCAGGAGCCACAACGACGGCACGATGGGGTTCTCTGCCTGCAGAATATGTCTCCACATGGTCACTATGAGCTAACGTGGCATGGATTTTCTTTCTTTCAAATGATGGCATCGGATCAAGATAGACTGGTTTCCCATCAGCCACTACCTTCCTTGCAGTTCTTTGAGCGAGTCCTTCTAAGACTTCCATTCTCCGTTCGCGGTAATTAGCAGTATCCAATTCCACATAATAGTGATGGATGCCATATCGGTTCAAATAAATTTGGGATAATTCTTGTAACGCATTGATTGTTAGGCCATGGCGGCCAATTAATAAACCTTCCTTATCTGTTTCAAAATCCAGTTTAATGTGCTTACTATTTTGAGCGTCAATATTCACACTGGCATTGATACCTAGTTGTTCAACAATGCTCTCCAAATAGTCAATTAAATTGTTAACAACTGTTTTTTTATCCAATTTTTGGTAATTTGAATGTTCGTTCTGATGATGATTCGATTTATTTTGCTGATTTGATTCTTCACGATTATTTTTTTCAGTATGTTCCGGTTTAACGTTTTCTTGAGATTGATGAACAGTCTTTGATGATTCATTATTTTCGGGATTTGATTCCGGTTTTTTAGCAACTTCAACTTTAGCGTAGCGTCTGCCAATGCCAAAGAAACCGTGACGATTAACTTGAATGATATTGATTTCAGCTTCGGATTGTTTGATTTCTAAGCTTTTTAATCCCTTTTGAATTGCGTCATCAACTGTTTTTCCAGTAAAGGTTGTCATTTATAAACATTCCTCCATTTAGTATCACAATAACTATGATAGCACATCATACGGTTGATAAACGAAAAAAATAAGCCTTGGATGTTATTTTTTTAATTAATCCAAGACTTATTTCTTTAATTTAATGATTTAACGACGTTTTTTACGACTTCGCTTGGCTTTTCTCATTTCTTTTTGAATTGTCCGTTCATGATTTCGCTTAGCTTTTTCTTTGGCTTCTCGTTCATGTTTAATCTTCCAAGGATTTTGAATAATCAATGTTTGACCAGCTTGGAAAATGTTAGTAACAACCCAGTACAAAACAATCGCAGCTGAGAACCGAAGTGCCATGATGAAAATAATAATTGGCATTCCAATCGTCATCATACTAGTCATTCCGTTTGATTCAGGTTGCGATTTCATTGCTAACCATGAACTAAAGAAGGTAAAGACTGCGGCAAGAACTGGCAAGATGAAGTATGGATCCTTATCACCTAATTGGAACCAAAGAAAATGTCCAGTTCTCAAAATATGGGTTCGCCAAATGGCTTGATATAAAGCCCAAATAATTGGCAATTGAACTAACAATGGCAAGCATCCGGCAACTGGATTAACACCAGCTTCAGAATAAAGCTTTTGTTGTTCAACACGTAATTTTTGCATTGTTTCGGTATCTTTAGAAGAATACTTTTTCTGCAATGCTTTCAACTTTGGTTGCAATTCCTGGGTCTTTCTCATGCTTTTAGTTTGATACATCATTAATGGGAAAATAATAATCCTAATGATGATGGTAAAGATGACAATTCCCATTCCATAACTATTACCAAACAGCTTAGAGAGCCAGATAATTGCCCTAGAAAAGTTTAAAACAATTAATCCATCCCAGATTCCAGTACTGTGGTTAGTAATCGGCTGATTACTACAAGCACTTAGAAATAATACCAAACTGAGAATGGAGGTTAGAGTTAGTAGCCTTTTTAATTTTCTCACGATTCTTTTTCCTCGCTATTCTTATTTTAAAGTAATTTAGCTAGTTTTAAGACATGGATCATATTCTTTTTTGCATCTTTCATTGACATGCCATCAGCTCTTGGACGAGCAATTACTAGAAAATCAACATCCTGCTTTAATTGTGGTTTTAGTTCTAATAAAGATTGTCTAATTCGACGCTTAACCCAATTTCTATGCACAGCATTACCAATTTTTTTACCCACAGAAATCCCAACCCGAAAATGCGGTTGGTCAGGTTTATTTAATGTATAAACAATAAAATACCGATTGGCAACGGAATTATGTTGATCAAAAACCTTTTGAAAGTCTGCTTCCTTTTTAACGCGGTAAGATTTTCGCATAATACATCTCCAAATTAAAGGTGCCATATATTGGCATAATAATAATGGGTCTAAAGAATTAAATTCTTTTTTATCTCCAATTATAAATTAAATCTAATTTTCAATCGGGGTCGTCTAAATCCCTTATTTTAAAATTCATCAATAACATAAAAAAGACCACTGAAAATTGAATAACAGTGATCCATATGCATTTATACAGTTAAGCTCTTACGTCCTTTTTTACGACGGTTAGCTAATACCTTACGGCCACCTCTAGTTCGCATTCTTTTGCGGAAGCCAAATACACGTGCACGATGACGTTTCTTAGGTTGATAAGTTCTCTTCATAGCCATAGTAACAACCTCCTTCTGTTTATTTTATATTCATATTCAGTTTCAAACGAATTACTTTAATATCTTAACATAAAACATTTTGTTTTTAAACATGACTTATCCACAAAATCGAGTGTTTTAAAAATGTTTCATAAAAATTTATTCAAAATTTTATGAAGTTATCCACATACTTATCCACAAAATTTTGGTTATCAACAGGGGTGTGGATAACTCATTTTTGATTCCTGTGGATAAGTCAATTTAGATTGTTATATCAAGCTTACAAGAAGCTAGTTATCCACAGATATATGTGGAAAACTCAATATTTTATAAAAGTTATCCACTATATCCACAGGGTGTTGATAACTTTATCCACTGCTTGTGAAACATCGTCTTTTTATCCCCATATCCTGTGGAAAACTTTTTTTATTCATGCTAAAATTTAAAAGTTATCTAACAGAATACGAATTAATTGATTTTAAAATTTCATCAGGAGGACATATTAAAATGGATCAAAATTCTTTATGGAACCAAATTAAAGAAGAATTTAAAAATAATGTCTCCCAAACTACATATTCAACATGGATCAAGCCCGTTAAACCAGTTAGTTACAGCCAAAATCGATTAACGTTGGAACTCCCCTCCCCTCTTCATCGAGACTATTGGAAGGCAAAATTAGCTGATCAATTAGTTGAATACGCATACGGAATTACACAGAAAGATATCAATCCTGACTTTGTTTTAAAAGAGGAAATAAAGCCGAAACAGGAAACATTAGAATTATCTAGTCAAAAGCATCAACAAAAAAATCATCGAAAAAATCATTTAAACCCTGATTATACATTTGATAAATTCGTCATCGGCCGTGGTAATCAGATGGCACATGCCGCCGCATTAGTTGTTTCAGAAGATCCTGGAAAAATGTATAATCCACTTTTCTTTTATGGTGGCGTTGGATTAGGGAAAACCCATTTAATGCAAGCCGTCGGAAATAAAATTTTAAAAGATAAACCCAAGGCACGCGTTAAATACGTTACAAGTGAAACTTTCACTAATGATTTTATCAATGCAATCCAGACTAACCATACTGAAAAATTTAGAAAAGAATATCGAAATGTCGATGTGTTACTTGTTGATGATATTCAATTCTTCTCTAATAAGGGTGGCACCCAAGAAGAATTTTTCCATACTTTTAATGATTTATATGAAAATGGCAAGCAGATTGTATTAACTTCAGATCGTCTGCCAAATGAAGTTCCTAAACTTCAAGACCGGCTGGTTTCAAGATTTGCATGGGGATTATCCGTTGATATCACTGCACCGGATTTAGAAACTAGAATTGCTATTCTCCGTTCTAAAGCCAAGTATGATAATATCCAGATTCCAGAAGACACACTAACTTTCATTGCGGGTCAAATCGACTCAAATGTTAGAGAATTAGAAGGTGCACTAGCTAAAGTCCAGGCATTCGCTGATTTGAAAAAAACCAATATTAATACCCACATTGCTGCAGAAGCCGTCAAGGGATTAGATGATACCGATGACGCTAAAAAAATAACAATCGATAAAATTTTATCAATTGTTGCTTCGTACTTTAATGTAGGGATCGAAGATATGAAAGGCAAAAAAAGGTACAAAGCAATCGTTACCCCAAGGCAGGTTGCAATGTACTTATCGCGGGAATTAACGGATGTTTCCCTCCCTAAGATTGGGTATAAATTTGGTGGTCGTGATCATACGACCGTTATTCACGGTTATGAAAAAATAAAGAAAGCAATTCGAACGAATGCTGAAATCAAAAATGATATTGCTGATTTAAAAAACGAACTTCAAAAATAATCGGTAAAAAAATGGTATAATTTAAGTATTATGGAAATTTAAATTATAAATGATAAAAAAGTTATCCACATTTTATCCACAGGGTTATCCACAAGATATCCACAGGGTTATCCACAGGAGATGTTGTTGTTATATCAACGGATCAGGCTATTTTTGACCAGTTATCCACAGCACCTACTACTATTACTATTATTTATATATAATAAATGAATGAAAAAGGAGTCAGTCAAATGAAATTCTCAATTAAAAGAACTGCTTTTGTTAATTCATTAAATATTGTTTCAAGAGCGATTTCTTCTAAAACAACAATTCCAATTTTAACTGGATTAAAAATCGTTGCTACTAAGGACGGATTAATTTTAACTGGTAGCAATGCCGATATTTCAATCGAAACAAGAATTAAAGCATCTAATGCTGATAATAAACTAGCAATTGCTAGCACTGGTTCAATTGTCCTACCAGCTAGATTCTTTAGTAGTATTGTTAAAAAATTACCACAAGATACAATGACCTTAGATGTTACCGATAATTTTCAAACTAGAATCACTTCTGGTTCCTCTTCATTTGATATCAATGGTTTGGATCCAACTAATTATCCACACCTACCAGAAATTGATTCTGATGATTCAATTACACTATCTGGTGATATCTTCAAAGAAATCATTCAACAAACTGTCATTGCTGTATCTGATCAGGAAAGTCGTCCAATTTTAAATGGAGTTCACTTTGTATTATCAGACAATCAACTAGTGGCCGTTGCAACCGATAGTCATCGCCTAAGTCAACGCAAAGTCAAGATTGATGATAGTGATAAATCATTCGATTTTATTATTCCTGGTGATAGTTTAGTTGAATTATCAAGAATGATTAAAGAACATCAAGACATTCAAATGCGAATTTCTGAAAACCAGGTTTTGTTCACACTTGATGAAACATCATTCTATTCTAGATTGTTAGAAGGTAATTACCCTGATACTTCTAGATTAATTCCAACAACATCATCAACCACCCTTCAATTTGAAGCTCCGGTACTATTATCTGCAATTGAACGTGCTTCTTTACTTTCACATGAATCAAGAAATAACGTTGTTAAATTCACACTGAAACCATCCCAAAAAATTGCTACTATTTCTGGGAACTCCCCTGATGTTGGTAAAGTTGAAGAAAACTTACAACCAGATTCAATGGATGGCGAAGATTTAACAATTTCATATAATCCAGATTATATGAAAGATGCTTTGAGATCATTTGGTAAAACAATGATTAATATCTCATTCACATCACCATTAAGACCATTTACATTGGTTCCAACTGAAGAAAAAGAAAATTTTGTTCAATTAATTACTCCGGTTCGAACATTTTAATTAATCAAACATTAAAAAGAATTGGCATAAATTATGCCAATTCTTTTATTTTTTAAAAAAATAGTGAAAATGATTATTTAATATAATCTTAATGTAATTTATTAAAAATCACTTAAACCCCCTAAAAAGTATCAAAATTTCTCAAATATGTACTTTTAACGTTAAAAAGAGTATAATATAAATAGAAAAGAAAAGGTGGGATTCCATGATTAAGAAAGCAATTCCTATTCATACCCCTTACGTGACCTTAGGCCAATTACTAAAAATGGTTTCTGCAATCGGTACTGGCGGGGAAGCTAAATGGTATTTGAAACAACGGAATGTTTCGGTTAATAGTGAAATTGAACGTCGTCGTGGTAGAAAGCTTTATCCGGGCGATAATATTGAAGTTCCAGACATGGGATTGTTTTTCATTCGTTCAGACAAAGTTTATTAATCTTAAATGATAATTCATGAAATTAAAAAATTTAGAATTACGGCATTTTAGAAACTATGAAAAAATTAACGTTAATTTTTCGGATGGAATTAATGTTTTAATTGGAAACAATGCTCAGGGAAAGACTAATCTATTAGAAGCAATTTACGTTCTGGCACTCGCAAGAAGTCATAGAACTAGAAATAATCGCGATTTAATTAACTGGAAGTATGAGAATGCCCAAATGAAGGGCAGAGTTAGTAAAGCATATGCTGATACTGATTTAGAATTAGATTTGGACCGAAGTGGTAAACGGGCTAAAGTTAATCACATTGAACAAGCCAAACTATCTTCATACGTAGGTCAGTTGAACGTGATTCTTTTTTCGCCTGAAGACCTTTCAATCGTTAAGGGTTCCCCAAGTGTAAGACGTAAATTTATGGATATGGAATTTGGTCAGATTAGTGGTCAATACCTTTATAATCTCTCTCACTATCAGAGAATTTTGGAACAACGGAATCGGTATCTTAAACAATTATATTATCGTAAAGCACACGACCGCTTGTTTTTAGATGTTCTTTCTGATCAGTTGTCTGCTTTTGGAGCTGAAATTATTCACCAAAGAATTCAGCTTTTAGCCGGTTTAGAAAAATCAGCTAGACAAATTCATTGGGATATTTCGCTTCATAAAGAGAAATTAAAATTTAGATATGTAACTGCTCTTAAAGATAAGGATTTAACTTCAACTAATCATATTTATGAATGTTTAAGGGCTTTATATAAAAAAAATCGGAATCGTGAAATTAAGCAACGAACTACTATTTTGGGTCCCCATCGTGATGATATTCATTTTATTGTGAACGGCAAAAACGTTCAGACATTTGGATCACAAGGTCAGCAGCGAACAACAACGTTATCGGTAAAATTAGCTGAAATTGATTTAATGAAATCAGAAACGAACGAGGCGCCAATTTTACTACTTGATGATGTTTTATCCGAATTGGATGGCAATAGACAGACCCATTTGTTAAAGGCAATTCAAGACAAGGTTCAAACTTTCTTGACGACAACGAGTTTAAGTGGAATTACCAAGAAATTAATTGATAATCCAAAGGTGTTTAAAATTTCAAATGGCAAAATCACAATCGATTGATTGGATTGATTTGAAGGAGGAATATAATGACTGACAAGCAAAAAGCTCAAGAAAAGAAAGCCAGTGAATATAACGCTAGTCAGATTCAAGTTTTAGAAGGACTTGAAGCCGTTAGAAAGCGTCCTGGAATGTATATTGGGTCAACAAGTGCTCAAGGTCTTCACCATTTAGTATGGGAAATTATTGATAACGGAATTGATGAAGCATTAGCTGGATTCGCTAATCAAATCGATGTCACCGTTGAAAAAGATAATAGTGTGACCGTCATTGATAATGGACGTGGAATTCCAGTTGATATTCAAAAGAAAACTGGGAAACCAGCATTAGAAACCGTCTTCACCATCTTGCATGCCGGTGGTAAATTCGGCGGTGGCGGATATAAAGTATCCGGTGGACTTCATGGTGTCGGTGCATCAGTAGTTAACGCCCTTTCATCTAATTTAGACGTTACCGTTACCCGTGGTGGTAAAGTCTATTACATGGACTTTGAACGTGGCCATGTTAAGACTCACATGAAGGTAATTGGTAAGGCACCTGAAACTCAGCATGGCACTAAGGTTCACTTTTCACCGGATCCAGATATCTTTACTGAAACCACCGTTTTTAGTGATAAAGTTTTAATTCATCGAATTAGAGAACTTGCATTCTTGAACAAGGGTCTAAGAATTACCTTTAAGGATAATCGACCCGAAAAACCAACAACCCAAAACTTCAAGTATGATGGTGGGATTAAACATTACGTTGAATATCTTGACCGTGATAAAAAGGATATCTTAGATGCTCCAATATATGTTGAAGGTCGAGAAAATGGAATTAACGTCGAAGTTGCATTGGAATATACCGATGATTACACCTCAACGCTAATGACATTTACTAATAATATCCATACGGTAGAAGGTGGAACCCATGAAGAGGGATTTAAACGTGCCCTAACCCGTGTCATTAATGATTACGCTACCAATAAGAAACTATTAAAAGATGGCGAGAAATTATCTGGTAACGATGTTAGAGAAGGCATTACCGCCGTTGTTAGCATTAAGCATCCGGATCCTCAATTTGAAGGTCAAACTAAGACAAAATTAGGAAATTCTGATGCTAGAACTGCTACTGACCATGTCTTTAGTACGGAATTGAAACGATTCTTAATGGAAAATCCAAAGGCTGGTAAGAAAATTGTTGATAAGGGCTCATTAGCTTCTAAGGCTAGAAGTGCTGCCAGACGTGCTAGAGAAATCACACGTCGCAAGAGTGGTTTAGAAATTACTAATTTACCTGGTAAATTAGCTAATAACACTAGTAAAGATCCTAATATTTCTGAATTGTTCATCGTCGAAGGTGATTCAGCCGGTGGTTCTGCTAAACAAGGCCGTTCACGTTTAACCCAAGCAATTTTACCAATTCGTGGTAAGATTTTGAACGTTGAAAAAGCAAGTATGAATAGAATTTTAGCCAATGATGAAATTCGTTCATTATTTACTGCCATGGGAACTGGTTTTGGATCCGACTTTGATATTAGTAAGGTTCATTACCATAAATTAATTTTGATGACCGATGCCGATGTTGATGGTTATCATATTCAGACACTATTATTAACGTTGGTTTATAACTACATGCGTCCATTACTTGATGCTGGATATGTATACATCGCACAGCCACCGTTATACCGTCTTCGTCAAGGTAAAATGACTAAATACATTGGAACTGATGATGAATTACATGAAATGTTAAATGATATTCCAGCATCCCCGAAACCAAATATTCAACGATATAAGGGACTTGGTGAAATGGACCCTAGTCAATTATGGGAGACAACCATGAATCCTGATAACCGTCGTTTATTAAGGGTAACTGAAAAAGGTGCTGAAAATGCTTCCGAAGTCTTTCAAATGTTAATGGGTAACAAGGTTGCTCCAAGACGTGAATTCATTAAAGACAATGCAACTTTCGTTCAAAACTTGGATGTTTAAGTTCATTGTTTCACGTGAAACATTTTGAATTAGAATTTATGAATGGAGGAAAATTACTTGGCAAATGAAGATATTTCAAATCATCGAATCACCAATGTTGACCTATCCAAAAGAATGCGGTCTTCATTCTTAGACTATGCGATGAGTGTTATCGTTGCACGTGCATTGCCAGATGTTCGTGATGGCTTAAAGCCTGTTCATCGTCGGATTTTATATGATATGCATGAATTAGGTGTTACTCCTGAAAAACCATATAAAAAATCAGCTAGAATCGTTGGGGACGTTCTAGGTAAATACCATCCCCATGGTGATAGTGCCGTTTATCAATCCATGGTAAGAATGGCTCAACCATTTAGTTACCGTTACATGTTAGTTGATGGACACGGTAACTTTGGTTCTGTCGATGGTGATGGTGCCGCCGCAATGCGTTATACAGAAGCCCGTTTAAGTAAGATTTCTGTTGAAATGTTGCGTGATATCAACAAAGATACCGTTGACTTTCAAGACAATTATGATGGGACTGAAAGAGAGCCCCAAGTTTTGCCAGCTCGTTTTCCAAACCTATTGGTTAACGGTGCATCTGGAATTGCCGTTGGAATGGCAACCAATATTCCACCACATAATTTAAGCGAAACTATTAATGCACTTCACGTTTTAATGGACAATCCTGATGCTTCAGTGACCGATTTGATGCAAGTTTTACCTGGGCCTGACTTCCCTACTGGTGGAATTGTCATGGGTAAATCTGGAATTAAAAAAGCCTATTCAACTGGTAAGGGAACGATTGTCCTTCGTGCTAAAACTGACATTGTGAAACATAAAAATGGTCGCCAGCAAATTATTGCAACTGAATTACCATACATGGTCAATAAGGCTAAATTAGTTGAACATATCGCTCAATTAGTTCGTGAGAAACGAATTGATGGAATTACCGATATCCATGATGACTCTGATCGAGAAGGATTAAGAGTTACCATTGATGTTAGACGTGATGCCAGTGCTGAAGTGGTTTTAAATAATCTTTATAAGAACACTTTAATGCAGACAACGTTTAGCTTTAACATGTTAGCAATCGTTAAGGGCCGACCGGAAGTATTGAGTTTGAAACAAATTTTGACTTACTACTTAGAACATCAGGTTGACGTTGTCAGAAGAAGAACTCAATACGATTTAACGAAGGCTCAAAACCGTGATCATATTCTTCAAGGTATCTTGGTGGCATTAGATCACATTGATGAAATTGTTCATATCATCAGATCATCTAAGACTGGTGCGGTCGCTAAAGAAACGTTAATTAACCGTTACCCATTGGATGCAAAACAAGCTCAAGCTATTTTAGACATGCGTTTAGTAAGATTGACCGGCCTAGAACGAGGCAAGGTTGAAGATGAACATAAGAAATTAATCGATCGGATTGCTTACTTAAAGGGCATCCTAGCAAGCCGTGATAAAATTAATAATTTAATTTATCAAGAATTATTGAAAGTTAAGAAGCGTTATGGTGACAAGCGTCGAACTAAGTTAATGGTTGGCGAAGCATTAAGCATCGAAGACGAAGACTTAATTGCTCCACAAGATGTCATTGTGACATTAACCCATAACGGTTACGTTAAACGTTTACCAGTTTCTGAATTTAAGACCCAAAACCGTGGTGGCCGCGGTGTTAAAGGAATGAATATTCATAATGATGATTTTATTGAACATTTAATTTCAACTAACACCCATGACACGTTACTATTCTTTACCAATCAAGGTAAGGTTTATAAGATGCGCGGTTATGAAATTCCAGAATACGGTAGAACCGCCAAGGGAATTCCAATTATTAATCTCTTGAAGATTTCTGGCGATGAGAAGATTCAAACTGTAATCAAAATCTCAGAAGATGCTGATGATAGTGATAAATACTTCTTCTTTACAACCGTTGATGGAACGGTTAAGCGAACACCAGTTAATGACTTTAAGAATATTCGAAGCAGTGGTTTGAAAGCCATTCATCTAAGGGATAAGGATGAATTAATTGGCGTATCCGTTGTTAACGAAAAACAGAATGTCATTGTTGGAACCCACTTTGGTTATGCCGTTACATTCAACGTGTCGGATGCACGTTCAATGGGCCGTGGTGCCACTGGAGTTCGTGGAATTAAATTAAGAAAAGATGATTATGTCGTTGGCTCTGCTATCATGCAACATGATCAAGATGTTCTTGTCATTACTGAAAAAGGTTATGGTAAGCGCACTCCCGTTGATGAATACATTATCAAGGGTCGTGGCGGTAAAGGAAGTAAGACTGCTAAAATTAGTAAAAAGAGCGGTCCCCTTGCTGGTTTAACAACCGTTAGTGGGAATGAAGATATCATGTTAACCACTAATAAGGGTGTTATGATCAGAATTGGTGTTAAAGATGTTTCTAAAACCAACCGTGTTACCCTTGGGGTTCATTTAATCCGAATGAACAATAATTCCATTGTTTCATCAGTTGCTAAAATTGATAATGATGACAATGATGGTAAGGATAAGGATCATCATGATTCTAATGACGCTAAATAAAAATTAAAAGTAGTAAAAAGCAGTTTATTAATTCAATTAATAAGCTGCTTCTTTACTATGCGTATAAATAATAAAATGAAGGCAAATTATTATGAATAATAAATATAAATTATATCGTTCTAGTAAAAAAATCGGCCTCATCATGCTAGTAGCTGCATCGTTTGGACTTGAAAATCTTGCGTTCAACCAATTGAATCATCCCATCAATGCTTCTGCTCGATCTAGCCGAAAATATCGAACCAAGTTTCATAAAAAACAAACTAGAAGGAACGTTAAACAGTCAACTAATAGTATTTTTACGACTAATAATCATCCATACCGATATAATAATAAATATATTACAAATGTGAATGGTTATCTAACGGCTAATACGTGGTATCGACCTAAAAAAATTCTGCAAAATGGCGAAAATTGGCGTCAATCTAAATCCAAAGATTTTCGGCCATTATTAATGGTTTGGTGGCCTAGCCAAAAAGTTAAAGCCAATTACGTTAACTACTTTAATCATTTACTTAGTGGCAAGCAAACTTATTATAATGAAAAGACATCTGATGCAACTTTAAATAAAGCATCCGAACAAATTCAAAGTAAAATTGAAAAAAGAATTTCTAATCGCAACGGCAGCATTAAGTGGCTACAAAATACTTTGAATCGATTTATTAATGAACAACCGATTTGGAACATTAAAAGTGAACATCCAGTCTATGCTTGGGGAACCCTTCAAGGTGGCATGTTTAAATACATTAACAGCAGTCGGACCCCATGGGCTAATTCCAAATATCGATACATCGGCAGGATTTTCATTTATCAGCGAAAAAATAATACCAAAAATTATGAACTTTTGCTGGGAAATGATGTTGATAATTCTAATCCAACTGTTCAGGCGGAAGATTTAAATAATGTTCATTACCTATTAAACATTAGTTCAATTCTTCATCAGGGTGCTAGTGGAAATTTCGATGGTGGCCGAGAAGATGCTACCGGTAGTTTAGATTACGATGTCACTCAATTAGTTGAACACTACTTTAAAGATCATTATAAGATGAACAATGATAAATCTGCTGATGCCCATTTGAATATGTTAGAAGATGGAGCTAAAACATCGCGGATTTCAGTAGTGAAAGATCATGACATGGCATTGACCCATGATATGTACAATAGTAATGATTTGCTTCGTGTCTTCACATTAGCTCCTGATAAAAGATTACCTTTGAAACAGACGTTTATGGGTGATTGGCTCGACCGTTCCAGTGATTATACTGAAAATAAACAAATTCCTAACTATTCATATGTTAACGTTCATGATGGGGTTCAAAGTAATGTTGGTAACATCATTTCTGATGTTTTTCATGAACATCCCGATTTGCCAACTCCTGGTGCTTTAAAGAAAGCCATTCAAATTTATGATCAGGATGAATATAATACTGATAAGAAGTATGCTTCATATAATTTGCCATCTGCTTACTCTATCCTGTTAACCAATAAAGATGTGGTTCCAAGAGTTTACTATGGTGATTTATTCATGGATGGTGAACAGTACATGGCTCAAAAATCACCCTATTATGATGCTATTACGAGTTTATTAAAAGCCCGGATGAAGTATGTATCCGGTGGCCAACAGATGCGGATACAATCTGATCATTTATTAACTTCGGTTCGTTTTGGTAAGGATAATTTAAAACCAACTGATAAAAGTAGTCATGGTCGGTTATCAGGAATTGCAACCGTTACCTCAACTGATCCGAATTTAAACCTTGGCAATAATAAGGTTACGATTAATATGGGAGCCGATCATGCTGATCAAGAATACCGTCCGCTTCTGATGACAACTAAGAATGGCCTAAATGTCTATCATAATGACAGTGATGCCAAGAATATGACTGTTAAAACTAATCACCAGGGCCAATTAATTTTAAATCATGATCAAGTCTTTGGTGCAAAGAATCCACAGGTTTCTGGTTATTTATCAACCTGGGTTCCAGTTGGTGCACCATCTAACCAAGATGTTCGCACTAAACCATCAACAAAGCGTCATCACGATGGCAACTTATATCATTCCAATGCCGCTTTGGATTCACACGTTGCCTACGAAGGCTTTTCATCATTGCAACCCGATGCTTCATCTAATGGTGAACGAACCGACGTGATGATTGCCAAGAATGCTAATTTATTCAAACCACTTGGGATTACTGATTTTGAATTTCCTGCTCATTACATGCCAGTTAAAAATGATCAGACATTTGTTGATGGAACTGAACATAATGGATATGCGTTTTCTGACCGCTATAATTTAGGGATGAATGGTCAAGCAACTAAGTATGGAACGGTCAATCAATTGATTAATGCTAATAAGGCACTTCATGCTCAAGGCATTCATACCTTAGGTGATTATGTATTAAACCAGATTTATGACCTCCCTAAATCTGAACTAACATCGGTCAGACGAGTAGATGGTTATGGACATTATGATCGAAAGAATCATGTTTATAATAAGTTATACTATTCCAAGACAATTAGTAGTGGTCATGACTATCAAGCTAAGTATGGTGGTGCTTTTCTAAATCAACTTAGAAAACAGTATCCAGATTTGTTTCACATGAAACAAATTTCTACTGGTCAGCCGATTGATGCAAAACACCATATTAAACAGTGGTCAGCTAAGTACTTTAACGGAACTAACATTCAAGGTCGTGGGATGGATTATATTTTACAAGGTAATCATTCTAAATACTATCGTGTTGGCTCTAATCAGTACTTACCAAAGGGTTTTTAGCAAAATGTTTCATGTGAAACATTTGATTTAAAACGAGTTATCCACAGGCAGCTGTGGATAACTCACAAGATATAGTGGATAAACTATTATTATCTAAAAACAAATACAAAATATAGAATCTCAAATTATAAAAAGTCACATTTTGTGACTTTTTATTTTTAGCCTTTTTGACCTTTTTGATGACTAAAAAAGAATAAAAAATGGAGTTATCCACAAGTGGTTGTGGATAACTCCAATATGTTGTAGATAAAATGATCTTAAAATCATAATTTGCACCAAATATTGAATGTTTCATGTGAAACATCTATTGATGATTCTTTAAGAAATCCTGAAGATCCCGTTTATCAAAATTACCTTGATATTGAACATCTAATTCACCATTATTGTAAACAGCTAGATTTGGAATATTTTTTAAATGAAATTTAGCCATGAAATTTTCTAGAGCATGACTCCGCTTGATTGTATTCACGTAAAAAACGTCTTGATCCATTCCTAACTGACTAACGGTATGAGCTAAATTATTCATGATCCGTTCTGATTTACTGTCATTTGGTTGACCCATGAAAACGATGATGTGTTCATTCACGCCGATGCGGTTATTGATCACATTAATACTTCTTTCATCTAAATGATCAGCGTTTTCTTTGTATTGATCTTGATTCATTTGAGTTTCCCACCTTCATTAATTGTTGTATATTCACGCTTAATATCTTAAACTATAATGTAGCTATGATAAAATATTTAAAGGAGATTTGAATTTGAAAAAGTTTTCTAAAATTACTCTATTAGCTTTTATCGCTGTAATTGCCTTTATTAGTGTTGGCTGTTCTAGCAACCAAAAAGCTAGTAGTAATCACCATGTTACAACGACTAAGCAAACTAAACAAACAACTAAAAAATTAATTAATTGGCGGAAGCCATCTGAAAATAAACCCTATCCATCCATGAAACCAAATTTAAAACGGTGGTTGAAGGTTTCCATTAAGAATCAAAAAGTCTATGTCATGAGTAAACAAAATCAGGTTCTCTATACGATGTATGCATCGACTGGCATTCATAATTCAACCCCACTGGGAACCTATCATATCCAAGCAGAACGTGGCAAGTTCTTCTACAACGCTGCATCTAAAGAAGGTGCTAGATACTGGACTTCTTGGAAGGATCATGGCATCTATCTATTCCACACCGTTCCAACTAATAAACATGGTAAGTACGTTGTTTCAGAAGCTAATCAACTGGGTAAAACGGCCCATTCACATGGCTGCATTCGATTAGCAATTCCAGATGCTAAATGGATTAATCAATATGTTCCATACGGAACAAAAGTGGTTATTAAATAATATTTTCATCTTAAAATATGATTGGACGTGGGTCATAAAAGTGACTCACGTCTTTTTTTATAAAAAATGCATCATGTTCAAAATGATAGCGCTTTAAATTTATAAATGATTGCGCTTACATTTTGACGCTAAATATAGTATTATAAAGTTATAGTGATGAGTAATTAGAATGTGTTGATATCTTAGGAAGTTAATGTAAGGAGGAAGTTATTATGAATATTTTGATTGCATTAGTGCCAGCCCTTACCTGGGGTGTTGGTCCACTAATCGTAAGCAAAGTTGGTGGCCGGCCAATTAATCAGCTCCTTGGAACTTGTTATGGTGAAGTTATTAGTGGATTGGCATTATTCTTCATGTTTCACCCATCCATTTCGTTGAGTGGATTCTTCTGGTGTTTTATTGGTGGATTCTTATGGGCAATCGCTCAATTAATGCAATTTACTTCATTTACTGATTTGGACGTCTCCACTGCCATGCCAATTTCAACCGGACTCCAATTAATTGAAATCCCATTAGCCGGAGTTATTTTCTGGGGTGAATGGGCTGGCGGTAAAGCCAAGTTAATTGGATTTTCAAGCATTTTACTATTGATAATTGGAATTATCTTAACCGGAATTCGTAGTAAAGGTAATAAAGAACATGTTACTAAGAAAATGAACTATAAAGCCGGATTAGCATTACTACTCATCGGTTCACTTGGTTACACTGCATTCTCCGTTTTTCCAAGAATTCCAGATGCTAGTGGAGTTGCTAGCTTACTCCCACAGACATTTGGCCAATTTTTAGGCGCCGTTGCACTAACACCAATCATGAGTAATAGTGATCGGAGACACCATGTCGCAACGGTTCCGACAAAAGCAATCTGGTTAAATAAAAGAACCCTTGGCAGTATCATCGTTGGTCTATTAGGTGGATTAGGAACACTTGCTTACTTAACTTCATTGAAATCAATTGGAGTTGCAACCTCATTTCCATTAACTCAACTAAGTGTCGTTATTTCAACCCTTGGTGGAATTGTGATTTTACATGAACACAAGACTAGAAAGGAACTAACATTTACATTCATTGGCTTAGCTCTTCTAATCATTGCTGCATTTATGATTTCTAAGATTGATTAAGATTTTTTGAAAGGTACCAAATAAAAAATAAGACTTAATCCCAAAAATTAAGCTTTATTTTTTACTGTATTTTAATCAAGCTTTCTATTTACTATCAGTAGTCATTTTTAAGTACAATATAGTTACATAATTTTAAATTAAGGAGTATATTTTTATGAATATTTTAATCGCGTTATTTCCGGCGCTAGTTTGGGGTGCTGGTCCAATTATTGCCACCATCGTTGGTGGAAAACCAATTAACCAGTTATTAGGAACCGGTTATGGTCAAATGATCGTCGGAGTAATCCTATATTTGATTTTTAGACCAGAGATGACTTTGAGCGCTTTCTTCTGGTGTTTCTTAGGTGGAGCTTTATGGTCAATTGCTCAATTAATGCAGTTCACTTCCTTCGTCGAAATGGATGTTTCAACCGCCATGCCAGTTTCAACTGGCCTGCAATTAATTGAAATCCCATTATCCGGTGTCATTTTCTGGGGTGAATGGGCTAGTGGTCAATCAAAATTGATTGGATTTTTAAGCATCGTCCTATTGATTGTTGGAATTACATTTACCAGCCTTCGTAGTAAACGAAATCAGAATAGTGCACCCAAGAAAAAGATGAATTATAAAAAGGGAATGTTGATGTTATTAATTGGTTCATTTGGGTACACGGCCTGCTCCGTTTTTCCAAGAATTCCGAATGCTAGTGGGATGACCGGCCTATTACCACAGACCCTTGGCATGTTCTTCGGTGGTGTGGTTCTAGCTGCAATTATGAATCACCGTAATTCTAATGTTAGTGGATCATCTAATGGTGCAGCTGCTAAACCGATTTGGTATGATAAATGGACTAAGGAAAGTATTACCATTGGTCTTTTAGGTGGATTAGGAACCCTTGCCTATTTAACTTCATTGAAACTAAACGGAGTGGCAACTTCATTCCCATTAACCCAATTAAATGTTGTTGTTTCAACCATTGGTGCGATTGTTATTTTACATGAACATAAGACCCATCAAGAATTAACATTTACCCTTGTTGGATTGATCATGATTATGATTGCGGCATTCATGATTGCAAAAATTAGTTAAAAATATAAATAGAGTGCAATTTAAAAATTTAAAACCTAATCCCGATTGAATATCGGAATTAGGTTTTTTCTTTGAATAAGCTGATAAATGTTAAGTGTTTTAATTAGGATTATTGGTGTTAAAAAGATTAGGATATATATATATGAATAAATGATGAAAATGATTTAACTCACTGGTTCTTGATAATTATGTCATTCATAATTAAAGAAGGCAATTCTATGTTTAATCAATTATTTTTAAATTTCTTAAGCGCTGCTAATATGTTAAAAAGCGCCAATCGTAATATTGGAAAACCACTTACTGCAACGTCTGCTTCATGTCTTACTGTGATAGCCTTAGTTATCTTCTATTTGTACTATGTATTTGGCAAAAAATTTGATCAAAAGCATCATATTTAATCTAAGTAGACTTGATAAATAGTAAACGAAAAAAGCAGACATTAAATTCAAAAATGTCTGCCTTTTATTATATAAATTTTTTTGTTTTATATTTGACTTAGAGTGGACTCTAAGTGCTAACTTATTAAGTAATCAATTGATGTTTTATTTTAAAGGAGTTTTTTCATGAAAAAATATTCCATTGGCGAATTTGCAAATCAGGTTGGATTAACAACCTATACGCTAAGATATTATGAAAAGAAACACTTAATTATTCCGCAACGTGATGCTAATGACCGTCGTTATTATACCGATGATGATATTAAATGGATCGGTTTTCTTTTACATCTGAAGGGAACCGGGATGTCAATGAATGAAATTACTGAGTACGTAAAATTACGTGCTGCTGGTGATTCCTCCATTCCTAAACGAAAGCAGCTTCTAAAAGATGTTCAAGCAAGAAGTTTATCCCAAATTGAAGAGATGAAAGTTCATTTGGGAGTTCTATCGAAAAAGATTGATTGGTATGATGGCAAGTTAAAACACACGATTTCGGAAAGTTTTGGCGATTATTTAAAACGGCTTAGATCAAAGGAGTAATTCAAAATGGCTAAAAATGAAAATGTAAAGAACGGAATTATTTTTGGACGTGGACAAAAAAATGATGCTTTTGCTAAGTACTTTACCGGTCAAAGCTATTTAAAGGGCCTGGTTAGTCCTGAAAAAGAAGTCAATGTTGGCGTTGGAAACGTTACTTTTGAACCCGGATGCCGAAATAATTGGCATATTCACCACAATGGTTACCAAATTTTATTGGTAACCGGTGGTGAAGGATTATACCAAGAAGAAGGTAAAAGAGCCCAGTTGTTAAAACCGGAGGATGTCGTTGTGACGCATGATGGTGTTAAACATTGGCATGGTGCCACTCCTGATAGCTGGTTCTCACATGTTGCCATCACTGCTGGAACTCCAGAATGGTTAGAACCGGTCTCTGATGATCAATTTCAAAAAGCATTTCAACAGGGAAAGGAAGATAAATAATGGCTAAACAAACAGCAGGTCGTAAGAATTTAGGAAAATTTGCACCAAAATTTGCAGAATTAAATGATGATGTTTTATTCGGACAGGTTTGGTCAAGAACTGATCAATTATCAGCACGTGACCGAAGCATGATTACGATTTCAGCAATTATTTCTAGCGGTAATTTTGCCCAGCTTGAAGCCCATTTGAAAATGGGGAAAAAGAATGGCATTATTAAAGAAGAGATTTCTGAAATGATTACCCACCTATCATTTTACGTCGGTTGGCCAAAAGCTTGGTCAGCATTTGGTATTGCTAAGAAAGTATACGGCGAATAAATTATCGAATATAAAAAGAAACAAGTATATCGTTATTGAGCGTTATCCTTGTTTTTACTTTAATAAGACCTATCATGTTCATAAATCATGAATATATTGAGGTGTTTGTAATGACAATTAAAGATATGAAAAAAATATTATTAAACTATGTTGCCTATGATATTCCAGTGATTGGTTTAATCGTTTCATTGTTGGCAATTTTCTTCTTTGTATTCATTAAGGGTGGAAATTTGTTGTCAGTAAGACTGTATTTATTCTTACCATTAATTGTGAGTGACGCAATTGCAATGCCGTTCTGGATATTTAATTTGATTAAAAATTAAGCATGATTTTATCTTAAAACTAAAAAATAGTTCAATCCAATTTTGGATTGAACTATTTTTGTACTTAATTACGTTTTAAATAAAATAATTAATTATTTTGTTCGTAGTCTTCGTTATCAATGATCATTCGTTTAGCACGGTGATGAATTCCAACGTAGTACATTAGAATTGAAACTAATACGAATAATACTGGTCCAGCAAAGGTCCAGAATGCAGTGGAATATTGATGAGACATTAGTGGTGAAATTAAGTTCATCAAAACCGCAAAAGTCATTGCAATCAATAGCACGATGGTTGCTAAGTATGTGGTTCCCATGCTGTGGAAGAAGACAACGCCACGCTTTAAATCAGTTCGCTTCTTGAAGAAGATGAAACCAATTACAACGAAGTAGTATGGGAAGACAGAACCAATATTACCCATATCGGTAATGATTTGGTAGAACTGCTGACCACTATTACCAGTTAATGAAATGAAGATTAAAGCAACCACGATAACACCACATTCAACCCACATCGCACCGGCTGGCATATCGTGTTTATTGAATTTAGCAATTTTCTTTGGCCATAGATCCTTAGAAGAACCAGCGATTAAACCTTTAACTGGTGAATAAATCAATACAACAACTAAACCAATTAATGGAAGTAATGATCCAATTGATAGAACTCTAACTAAGGTACCACTAATGATTTCACCAGTAGCAGTTGACCAGCCAAATGCATGGGCTAAGCCAACTCCTAAGTTACCCATTAAGTAGAAACCATTATTGTATAGGTTAACGTTTGGATTACCCATAACTTTAAGCCAGTTAGTAGCAAGTCCACAAACGAAGATTCCAACGATATAAAGGGTGGTCATAACGATGGCAACCCAAATCATTGCTTTAGGGAAATCCCTTTGTGGGTTCTTCATCTTATCAATGAAACCACTAGATGATTCCATTCCACCAAAGGCAAACATTGCGTAAATAATGAATGACATGATGGCTACCGGTGATTGAAAGGCCGGGTTCGGTGACTTAATAAAGGTATTCATTCCGTGGATCGGTTGTGCTAAATGTCCATTAATAAAGAAAATAATAACTGATGCTAGAATGAAAATAGCAATTACACTTAGTGATACAACTCCAGCAATCGTAGCGGTCATTGCAATTTGTTTAACACCCTTAGTGGCAAAATATGTAGCAGCAATAATAAATACAATTCCCATTAAAGCGGCTACTTCGTTACTATCTAAGGAGCCTAAATGCCACGTTTCACTAATATCTTTTCCAAAAATAGCTCCAGAAAGGTTAACACCAAGTCCAGAAACATTTTGCAATAGATTAATTACCCATAGGCCAACCCAACAAAATGTACCAATAAAAGCCCATTTTTCTCCTAATGAATTAATTAACCAGGTGTAAAAACCACCATGATCTTGTTCAATTGCTCCACTATATTCAGCAAAAATCATTGCTAATGGGAATAGATAGATGATTGCACAGAGTACGTACCAAATGATACTGGCATATCCCATTTGGTTATATCCAGTAACAATATTACTGAAACCAAATTCGGTTGCGATAATAACCAGAACTAATTTAAGGGTCGATATGTTTGCATCCTTCTGATTATTCATATTCTAAATCCTCTTTCTTTTAAAAAATATTCATAAATTTGTGGCGTGGCAATGGTAACTTACCCTTCGCCTTCTTTTGATCGTCAGCGATGGTACCTAAACCAACTTTGATCTTTAGATAGTCATCATCTGACATGACGCTATGCTTACTGACAAAAATAGCAACTTTCATATTATACTTATGATTTTTGTTGTTATAACTGTCTAAGCTGGCATCGACAATTGGCCGCATCCTGGAGGCCTTGTCCATGTCGCCTAAAGCAACACCAATGGTAGCAGTTGCTAAATCAACCGCTGCATTGTCATCAGTCGAATCAGCTTCAGCTAATCGTAAGTCTTGATTAATATAATCGGTCAAATTTTGTAACTTATGATGTAGTTTTGGCATGATTGTTCATCTCCCCTCAACAAATTAAATTATTTCTAGCTTAAAATATACTAAAAAAAATGTCAATTTAATTATAATTATACTTATTATATCATTTTGTTCTTAATTAATTAATATTTTTTACTAATCTTTTGAAAACAAAACCGACAACCCAAAATTAATTGGATTGTCGGTTAAAATATGTATTATTTTAATCCTTATTTATCTGGAATTGCGTGTTGACTTAATCTGTTCCGTAAGTATAAAAACGTAATCAGAAATCCAAATTCAACGATCCACAATACTTTTGCATATATTAAAACACTACAAGGTAAGACAATGGAAATTAGAGCAAAAATGTTATAGAGATAAGCCATCCAGAATATTTTTCTAGAATGTTTATCATAATGGTGATCACTAACGTGTGGCAACGGTACTGTCGTTGATTTCCAACCGATTAGAACGTACTGCTTATAATTCATCTTTTGGCTGTCTTTTAGTGCAAAATATTCGCTGACAAATGCGAATATGACAGCACAGATTAGTAAAATGGCGACCAAAGTAGCTGCAAAAATGTTAATCCTTCCTTTGTGAATTAGATTGTTTCATTTTTATTTAATTAATTATAGTGATTGTAAAATTAAAGATATTACTAGAAAGAATTCAAAAAAATGTATAAATATTATTAACATATCTTTTTTATCTTTATGAAAATCTTTTAAAAAAATATATAAATATGATAACAAAGTTAAAGATAATATAATTATATATAATAAATGCATTATTTATTTCCACCCACCAATGTATAAACTAGATACGGCTGTGTAGCCAATCATGCTGATCATGGTAATTCAACCCGAATCTTAATAGTGTTTTATTAGGATATTATCTAAATCCATTTGAATCTTCAATACCATACGTTGAAAACTTTAAATAGAATATATAAAAAATTGCCAAGAGTGGAACGAATAACCAAAGCCATCTTAGCTTCTGCGTTAACAAACTAACGATTAATGGAATATCTATGAAAACCATGACACTATATTATAACCATACGCTAACCAGAAAATCTTGCTGGAATGTTTATCATAATGGCAATCTGAAATATGGGGCAACGGAATCGTTTGACCGATTGTCCAATGAATATAGCTATGGTTTTCATTTTTATAGTATTTCTTTTGAATTCGTCTGAGTGAATAATATTTTTCCACAAGCGAAATTGTGACTGGAATTGCAATTCAAATAATTAAATATTCGCCCAATGACATTGAATCAACCCCAAGTTAATTAGATTTATTTGCCTTATTAATCATAATTTTAGCGGTTCTTTGATTTAACTTAAATTTAGTCATAATCATTAATTCATGCTGATAAGAAGGGACATGATTAATAATTTTTCTTGCATCGTTAATCTTTTCTGAATTGTTTAAAACATGTTTCCTTTTAAGATAGCCAATGATGAAAACTACTGATATTAATAAGAAGTATGCAAGTAAGATTAATTCATGATTATCAAATGGATTAATTACGATGATAATGCCAATTTCATATAGGAAATATAGTAGCCAAAGAGCACTTTTAGATTCATAATTTGTGTTTGTGAAGTAGAAGTATTCGTTGAAAATGCTAACAAAGTGATTCTTGTTTTTGCTTTGTGATCCTTTAAGTGTGAAGTAAGTAACAAAAAAACTACCGATTAATACAATTAATAATAATGAAAACGTGACAATATAAAATAACACGGTTGTCCTCCCTTAATAATACATTATTCGTCTTTAATTGCGTACCGGCCTAGTTCCTTATAGAAACATGTAAAAATGACTGTAAATGTAATCATTGATAAAATGTAAACATCAAGCCATAATGAATCTAAAACAATTAAGCCAAACGGCAATCCTAAAAAGATAAGACAACTAATATTGTAGCAGTAAGCAATCCAAAATACTTTCTTAGAGTTTTTATCATAGTGATGATCTTGAATGTAGGGGAGGCGGATCGTCATATGACTTACGCTGGATGCTAATTTATAATTATGTTTTTGAATGCTTTTTAATAGGCAGTATTCAAACATGAATAGCAAAAACAATACAACTAATATTAATTTAATCATCGTTTAGTGGTTCCTTTCATTTGATATCGTTAAACTAAATTTTCTTCATTTTTTATTAAACGATGAGCTCAATTAATAATCAATATTTGGAATGTCTTAACTTTTAAGCAAGTATAATTATCGTGAAAAATGCTTGTCTTATAATCGTTACAATTGCTTTTATATCAATGCTTTTCGGTGGGAAGTGATCATCATTAAAATTTATAAAAATATTATTGAATTACGAAAGAAACATCAAATGACCCAGCAGGATCTATCAAATTATCTACATGTTTCTAGAAAAACAGTCTCGGGTTGGGAAAACGAACGCAGTTTTCCAGATATCCAAAGTGTGATGAAAATGAGCCAATTATTTAAGGTTTCAACTGATGATTTGTTAAATGATGATTTATTGATTCAGCATTATGAATCTGAAAATAAAACCCACCTTAAAAATCAAAAAATATTGAAAATTACATACGTTTTAAACATTATCTTGTTGATTCTGACCTATGTTCACATGTTCCAAAAGGTACGGCCTCACACGGCATTTATTCCGATCTTTTTAATAATTAATCTTTTAGTGATGATGATTCATTCTGAAAATAATTCGAGATTTAAACGCCCATTGAATTTGTTTGAATTATTTGGTTCCTTTGTTTTAGCAATGTTAATTAATTTATTTTTTGATAATTTTGACCCCAGTCTTACGTCAGTGCTTTCTAGCTCTAATTATTCTGCCGCATACACATTAGGGTTCGTTGGCAGTCAGTTCACTCTTAACTTAGAAACCAGCATCAGTTTTTTAGTCATATTCTTCATGAATCCGTTCATAAAACACAAAAAATGACCAGCAGATTGCTGATCATTTTTATTTTGTGTAAATTCATTATTTTTAAATGGCTTCATCTTCATCTGGATGAATTTTTCGAACGTGAATATCGATTTCATAGAATAACCATGAACCGCCACCAAATAGAACCGGACCAAAGAATGTCCAGAAAGTGGTTTGATAATCATGCTGCATCATTGGTTGGATGAAATTGAAGATAATTCCAAATAACAATGCAGCCATGACAATTGATGTTCCAGTCCATGTCTTCCATGGTTTGTTATAGAAATTAAATGGACGGTTTAAGTCTTTAATTTTCTTAAACATTGGGAAGGCACCAACGATGAAAATGTATTGGAATGAACTGGAAACATTATTCATATCGGTCAAAATCGTATAGAACTTTTGAGCTCCAGAGCCACCAAAAGTAGTGAAGAATAGAATGAAGACCATGACAGCACATTGGATCCACATTGCATTGGCGGGCATCCCGTGTTTGTTTAACTTAATAATCTTTTTCGGCCACAAACGTTTGGATGAACCTAAAATAAATGACTTTAGTGGTGAGTACAGTAAGACAAAGACTTCACCAACACCACTTAGGAAGGTGGCAAAGCCGGTAAAACGAACGAGCCAGATTCCTAATTCGTTGGTCATCCCAGCGGACAATCCCATTGCATGACCAAGTGCAAAACCAAGGTTGCCCATGATGACAAACATAACGTTTCCTAAGGTAACGCTTGAGCCGCTTAAAGTCTTACTCCAATTAATACTGTATCCACATAGAAAAATGCAGACTGAGTAAGAAATAGTCATCACGACGGTTGAAATCATGACCCCACGTGGAAAAGTTTTGGCGGGATTATGCAACTTATCAATGACCCCACTGATTGATTCAACCCCGGCATACGCGAAAATGGCGTAGACAATAAATGACATGATTGAAACCGGTGATTTGAAGGCCGGATTTGGTGAAATCAAGAAGTCCTTGTAGCTTGTAATCGGTTGAGCTAACTGACCATGGTTTAAAAAGATCATGATGACTGATAATCCAGCAAATAATCCGACAACAATGATTGATAATACTCCGCCGACACTTGCCATCCATTCAATTGATTTAAGGCCATTAACGGCAAATAGGGTGGAAACTACCATGAGCGCAATTGATAGAATCCCGACCGTTTCCGTTGGATTTAAACCAAAGATGGACCAGCTGGTCGTCTCATCTTTACCAAAGATCATGGTTGAAAATGTAATCCACTGGTTGGGTGCAATGTCAATCAATGTCATGACCCATGCACATAGCCAAATGAACGTTCCGATGAAAGCAAATTTTTCGTTAACGGCCACTTTCATCCAGGAATACATTCCACCATTATATTTACTTAATGCTGAACCATATTCAGCAAACATCAGTGATGATGGAAGAAAGAAGGTTAATGCCCCAATGATGTACCAAATGATACTTGCATATCCCATTTGATAGAATGCATTGGTTGAATTAACTAATCCAAAAGCAGTTGAGAGAATCATTAATACCAGCGTGGCTAATGAAATTCTCTTCTTATTTGTCATATCCATAAACTAAAAACCCCTAATTATTTATTCTGATCGAAGGGGGTTAGCGGTTTCAATTAACTAGATTAATAGAATAAAAAAGATGCTTTCATTTGGTGCGCTCGCCAAACAAAAGCATCTCAAATATGATTATTAATTTGAGTCAATTGATAGTTGATCAAGCGCTCCACAAGCGATTAACTTGTGACAGTCCGCAGTTTGTTGAACCACGTCCCAGAACACTGAATCCTGTAAAATTCAGCACTTCGGCAACAACCCCTTTCAAGCTGCTTCAATGATTACAGTCACTCGCAAGCCTTACTGATGGTTGTTGCAACCTCTTCGATTACTTTTAATTTTATAATCTTCGGAAATGATTGTCAAAATGAATTAAAATAAATGTTTTGTAAAAAAATAAGAAGCACCAAAAAGTGCTTCTTATTTTTAATATTAATGTAAATGATTTAATTGATTAGCTGTTTCTGGGGCATGATGATCCAAGAAAAGACTCTTGTTAAGGTCTAAGCCTCTGATGGCATTCATTTCATCATCATTTAATTTAAAGTCCCAGATGGCGAGATTTTGTTTCATTCTTTCAATGTGAGTTGATTTAGGAATGATAACAACGCCACTTTGAGCCAAGAACTTTAATGCAATTTGAGCAGCTGATTTATCATGCTTTTCGCCAATGACCTTTAAAACGGGGTTGGTAAAGAGACCGTTTTTACCTTCAGCAAATGGACCCCATGATTCGATTTGGGTACCATATTTGTTCATCCACTTACGGTCTTCAGTTTGTTGATTAAAGACGTGGGTTTCAACTTGGTTAATGGCCGGGGTAACTTTGACGTTATTAACAAAGTCAACGTAGCGGCCAGCATCAAAATTAGAAATCCCGATGGCTCTAATTTTACCGTCATGGTATAACTTTTCTAAATCACGGTAGGCACCATAATAGTCACTGAATGGTTGGTGCAAAATGACTAAATCAAGGTAATCAACTTTTAATTTCTTCATTGATGCTTCAACTGACTTAGCTGTCTTGTGATCACCAAAGTTTGAAACCCAAACCTTAGTGGTTAAAAAGATATCCTTTCGATCAACATTGCTTTCTTGGATAGCGTCACCGACTGCTTCTTCATTATGATAGGCTTGGGCGGTATCAATGGCACGGTAGCCAGCACTCAAAGCATCCTTAACCGCTTGTTTACATTGATCAAAATCCGGAATTTGAAAAACTCCAAAACCCTCTTGTGGCATTAAAACGCCATTATTTAATTTAACATTTGGAATCTTTGTCATGAGAAAACCTCCAATTTATAATATTTAGTTAAAAGAAAATGCTTCTGTTAGTATTCAGTTGTTTAATTTGTTTCATTTCATCATCTGTTAATTCAAAATCCCAGATGGCAAGATTCTGCTTCATTCTTTCAGGATGAACCGATTTAGGAATGACAACAATTCCATTTTGGACTAAGAATCTCAGTGCCACTTGAGCTGCGGATTTATTGTGATTTTTACCAATTGATACGAGGGTATCATTAGTAAACAAATGGTGATGACCCTCAGCAAGTGGACCCCATGATTCAATCTGGGTGCCGTATTTTTTCATGGCTTGAATTAAATCGGTCTGCTGATTGAAAACGTGGGTTTCAACCTGATTAATGGCCGGGATGACTTGAACTTTTTTAACAAAATCATTATAGGCACTTGCGTTAAAATTCGAAACGCCAATGGCTCTAATTTTGTTTTCACCATATAACTGTTCTAAATCTTGGTATGCACCGTAATAATCACCAAAATGTTGGTGTAAAATAACTAAATCAAGGTAGTTAGTTCCTAATTTGTTCATTGAAGTGTGAATTGACTTAGCAGTGGTTCCCTTACCAAAATTTGAGACCCAGACTTTGGTAGTTAAAAAGATATCCTTTCGGGCAACATTGCTTTCTTTAATGGCATCGCCAACGGCTTGCTCATTTTGGTAAATTTGGGCAGTATCAATTGCGCGATAACCAGCAGCCAAAGCATCTTTAACCGCTTGTTTGCATTGTTCGTAATCTGGAATTTGGTAGACGCCGAAACCTTCTTGAGGCATTAAAACGTCGTTATTTAACTTAACATTTGGAATGTTTACCATAATAAAACCTCCCTTATCCTGATTGCTTGTTTATCATAATACCTTCATGTAACATGAAGGCAAGTAATAAGGGGTGATTTTTTTGTTAGAAATTAAGGAAGCTGCTAAAAAAGTTGGCATGAATGAAAATACGATTAGGTATTATACCGACCAAGGATTAGTGCCAAGTGTAAAAAGGGATGCTAATCACCACCGGTTGTTTGATCAAGCATCGCTGAACTGGCTGATTGGTGACCATCGGATGCGAGCAGCAGGGATGTCGATTAGAGAATTGAGGTATTACGTTAAACTCTGCTTAAAGGGCAATTCAACCGTGAGTGAACGAGCTCAAATTATCGATCAATTAAGAATTAAGGTTGATCAACAATTAAAAGCAGCTCAACAACGAGCCCATTTCTTGAGTGTTAAATCTCAAATTTATCATGACCTTTTAAATCATCACCGGACAAAAGATGTTTTAAATCCAGGGACATGGAAAAATAATTAATTTAATATAATAGTACTTTGTTTTTATGAAAAAATATATATCAAGATTTCGTTCTTATCCTAAATTTTTTTGTAATCTTTTTTGTAGATTTTTTCTTTAATGTAAGTAATGACATAAATATACTGATTATGATTAGAAAAATTAGTATGAATATTAATTCATTAAAAGTATAATTTTGATTTAACAGTTTAGTAGAACTCATTAAATCCCATAAAATATGCATGATTACAGGAACAAGTAAATTAAAAGTTTTTAGATAAACAGTTGAATTTATTATTCCAATTGAGATTGTAAACATTATCTGTACTAATGTAATTATAATATTTTGACTTATTGTTATAATATTTAAAATATGTAAAAAACTGAATAACAGGCTGCTAGAAATAATAGATAAGAAACAATTTGTTCTAATATTATTATTCTTACTATTAAACATTTTTAAAAATAATAATAATATAATTCCTCTGAATACATATTCTTCTAGAATGCCTGCACCTACTGACATTTCTAAATCTCTTATAGATAAAGTTCCAACCCAATTAAATAAAACTGATTTATATATTGTAAATAACGTAAAAAATATTATTAGTAATAATATACTTAGATATTTCTTTATATTTATTAAAAGAATTTTTTGATTTATCACTTTTTGATTTAAATAATATAAATATGTAAATGTAAAAAGATAATTTATAATAATAATAATATTATTGTAATAATTGCTAACAGAATTGAATAATGATTTATGAATAATATTTAATAATAGAATTAAAGAAATTAGAGAAAAATATACAATTGAAATTTTACAAATATAATGTGAATTTTTATTCATAACTTAACGCACCCCCTTTTTAATTTATATTTTTAAATTATATTAAAAATACCATTATATCAAGCTTTTAAGGGTTACATTCTAAAATGTAACCCTTTTTTCTCAATTTAATGTTATATATTAATTGTACGTAAAAAAGATAACATCAAAACCTATAGTTAATGATATCGAATGAACCATTATTCCAAATATTATTTCTAAATTAATCTGGGTAACGCTTTGAGAAATACCTAATTCTAGAAAAAATGTAATAAATAATAAAATTAAAGAAATAATAATAATTTTTAATTTATTGTTTCTTACTTTTTCTTTTAAATCTTTAAAAAATATAAAAAATATACATAAATTAATTATTAATAGTGGAGTTACAAATGCTAAATGATTAGATCCAATAAGAAACGTATTACATATGCTAGCTATAGTTAATATAATATTAAAATAGTAGGAATAATTTAATAGAGTTTTCTTTGATTTGATATTTTTTACGTAATTATTTTTATTCTTTTTTGTTGGAGGCTCTATAAAAAAACTTAATGGCACTTTGTAGATATCACAAATCATATTTAATGATTGAATATCTGGCTTTCCTCTATCATTTTCCCAGTTAGAAATCGTCTTTCTAGATACATGTAACTGTTTAGCTAGTTGTGCTTGTGTTATGTTATTATTTTTTCTTAGTGTTATTATTTTTTCTGAAATATTATTCATGACTTTAATCCTTATTATGTTTATTTTGATCAGTAGATAATATAAACATTCACTGATTAATACATAATATTATATATTGATTTACAAAAACATTAAAATAAAAATATGTTATAAAAAATAAAAGAATCGTAATTTTATTTCATTAATAAATTACGATTCTTTTTGATTTTATGTTAAATGAAAGTATTCTTATTATGATTTATTTTTTGATTTTAGTATCAATGATTTTAGCATCAACCCGGTCTTTTTTAACAATGAACCAAATTTGATGGTGTTCATCAACTTTACCGAAATTTAGGGCCGGATAGTTATCAATAATGTTCATTTCAATCATCCGACCACCAATGGTTTTCCTAACAAGGTTCTTGAATTTATCCATGATGGAAGCCTTTTTGGCAGCTACAGTTAATGTGAAGCCCGAATCTAAATACGATTTAATTAATTTTATTTTTAAATACGTTCCGGTGGTATATTTATGAGTCTTATTTTTTAAAACACTTTTGGATTTAATATACCCACATTTTTCCCAGTAACGAATCTGACTAGGTGTTAACCCCGTATTCTTGGCAATGTCGCCAACGTTCATCAGCATGGATTCACTTTTAAAAATTTGCCGCATTCTTCGGTTTAAGTCCTCAATTTGATCCGATTTTTCCAAATCCTTCACTTCCTTCATTTTTGTTATATTTTAAATAATCATTTTACATATTATGAATTAATTATATAATATTTAAAAAGCATGTCAAATTTATTGACAATAATTAATGACTGTATTATATTAATAATCAGCACTTATTATTAATACGTAAAGAGAGGGGTTTATTAATGGCACAAAATAACGTTACCGTTGATCAAAATGGTAAGTCATATAATCGATTTGCGTTTATCTTACTATTATTAGTCGGAACGTTCTTCGAAATTTTGAACGAAACCGTTTTGGCAACTGCTTATCCAGACTTAATGAAATATTTTAATATTAATACTTCAACTGTCCAATGGTTAACCAGTGCATTTTTAATGGTTAATGGAATTATGATTCCATTATCTGCCTGGTTAATTCGACGGATCAATACCAAGTGGTTGTATCTGATGTCTTTGGTAATTTTCCTAATTGGAACAATCATTGCTTATACATCAACTAGTTTTGGCGTCTTATTGACCGCTAGAATTATCCAAGCCGTTAGTGCCGGATTAGGAATGCCACTACTTCAGACCATTATGTTATACATTTTTCCACCTGATAAACGTGGTGCTTCAATGGGGTTATCCGGTTTAGTAATTGGATTAGCTCCAGCAATTGGCCCGACATTATCCGGTTGGATTGTTGATAATGCCAGTTGGCGTGATTTATTTGGAATGAACATTATTCCATTGATTATTGTCATTCTTTTAGGATTGAAATTTATTAAACCAGTTTTGCCAACCGAAAAGCTCAGCGTTGACTACTTCTCAGCCATTCTATCAACAATTGGTTTTGGGGTTCTTTTATATGGATTCTCATCAGTTGGTAACGATGGATGGGGAAGTTCAACCGTTTTAATTTCATTGTTAATTGGATTTATCTTTGTTGGCTTCTTTATCTGGCGAGACCTTACAGTTTCAGATCCACTAGTTGATTTGAAAGTCTTTAAATCACCACAATTTAGTATTGGAACCATCATTGGTTCATTAGCAATGATGTCCATGGTTGGTTTCGAAATGGTATTACCATTGTACTTACAAACTGTTCGTGGCGATTCTGCTTTCCATTCTGGTTTAACACTACTAGCCGGAGCATTGATGATTGGTATTCTTAGTCCATTTACCGGTCAGATTTTTGATAAATTTGGTGCTAAGAACTTAGTTATTAGTGGTTTCTTAATTTTAGGAATTGGCACCATTCCGTTTATTTACTTAACTAAGGATACGCCAGTAATCTACATTGTCGTTCTATATGCAATTCGATCCGTTGGAATTGCCATGACCATGATGCCAATTACAACTTACAGTATGAACTCATTACCAAATCATTTGATTAATCACGGAACTTCAGCTAATAATACGGTTAGACAGGTTGCTAGTTCAATTGCAACTGCCGTTTTGACTTCCGTTTTATCTAATACAACTAATGATGCTAAACCAGTTAAGCACTTGTTAACAACTAATCCACTATCTTATAAGAACGGCATGATTAACGCAGTTCTAAGTGGTTATCATGCTGCATTCTTAGTGGCCGCATTATTTGCATTAGTTGGAATTATTAGTGCATTCTTCCTAAGGAAAGGAAAAGGGTTTAGTCAGGATAATGCAAAGGAGGTGGCTTCTAAATGATCATCTACCTATTAATTATCATTGCAATTCTATATTTCTTATCATGGAATTTAATTAAGAATCGAACTTTTCACATTGTTGCTTCCACAATTACAAGTTTGCTTTTATTAGGAGCCGTTGTACTTTCAATTATGAACTTTAATGATCATTATGGAATGCATCGGGTAAACCAAACGAAGACTGAGCAGTTAGCTTCAGTTTCACCATCTAAACAAATGAAAATGTTGATTTATCAACCAGTCGGAACTTCCAGTGCTGCTAAAAAGTATCAAGTGGTGATCTATAAAAACCACGATGATCAAAAGAAGACGAGCCATACTAATCCAGATACTAGTGTTATTAATCATATTCATCAAAATAGTAGTGTAAAATCTCCTAAGATGGTTACGACCAAAACAAGATGGGAGTATAAGTCTCATAGTGCTAAATTAATGTTTGATTTAGCGCAAAAGGCTAATACTGATAAGACCGTCAATGATTTTTACGTTCCCAAGAATTGGCTAGTCTTATCTGCTAAACAAGCGAAGGCACTACCTAAAATTATGAAACAAGAACAAAGTAACATGAAAGCTCAAATGAGTTCGCCACAGGCTAAAATGCAGATGCAAAGGCAGGCCCAAAGTTTTATTCAAGCTAAAATGATGCAGGCAATGCAAAAGAATCCGCAAATGCCAGCTCAGCAAAAGGCTAAATTAATGAAACAGCTTCAGGCTGAATTTAAACAACAAGTTCAACAAAAAGCGGCTGCTCAATTAATGCCAAAAGTAATGCAACAAGTTAAACAGGTAAAGTAATAAATGATAAGCATGCATAAATCTAATTTATGCATGCTTATTTTTTGTTATAATTATAATAATTACTGATGAAACGAGATGATTCACATGTTTAGCAATTTAATGGGAATGTTTGCAATTCTATTGGCTGTTTTATTCTTGATTTCTGCATTTATGACGGTTCACTATGCATTAAAACGCAATCGTATTATTTTGAATAATCCTAAAAGCCGTTCGATTATTGATCAGGTCGTAAGTAAATATCCACTTAGCCGTCAGCAAAGTGTTGAAATTCAAAATGTATTTCATTTAAATATGTTGGAAGCATTTTTGCTACTGAGGAGATATAAAAGATATTAAGTTTATTATATTAAAATAAATAATAAATCACTTTTATAATGATTTATTTGCTTATTTTTGCTACAAGAAATAAAAAAGTAAAACTCTTTTTGAGTTTTACTTTTTTAAAGGTGAATTAATTGATATTCAACCGGCTAAATTGAATATTCAAGAGGAGGGAGATGAATATTGTATATTGTCAATAAAAATTAAGGTGTTTTCATAATCATCAATAAATACATTCTACGGCTTTACAATTATGATATTGATTTGGAATATAAAATTTACTTCTCCCTGTTTGTAAATTTTATATTCGAGTTAATAATATCATTAAATTCATTAATTGAAAGATAATACATGTCTGCAATATGTAGACACCGCCATAACAGCATTAAATCAATGTTTTAATTTTTTAAAATTAAGCTTTATTGACTTGAAAATGGCTTTACTTTTTTAATCGGCGGTTTTTAATAAACTGATATTTAAGATAAATCCAAACAATTTCAATCGTTGTACAAATTGTAATTGATAAAATAAAAAGTAATCGACCTGAAATGGAACCCAGAATAAAATCATCATTATTTCGATTGGTTAGTAAAATATCTAAAAACTTTTTGGGAATTCCAAAGATAACATTGAAAATCAAGATAATTGTGAATAATAATAGTAAAGTGATGGTTGTATTTTTATTTTGAAAAAAATGTTGCCTTAACACAAAAATATTAATAATGATGGCATTAATGATTACTAATCCGCCAATGAGCGGAATATGAAATCCATCCGGCTCATATAGTTCAATATAACCAAAAAATATTATGATTGAGGTAAGGTAGAAGAAAATTTTTTGCAGCTTCTCATGAGTCTTACCCTTGTGAATTTTATCGTCATAGTAATTGACAATATTATTATCTTTTAGTAATCGATCAATTGGAATATCATAAATTGTACTAATTTTAACAATGGTTTTGATATCTGGATAATTACGGCCACTTTCCCAACTAGACACAGTTTTTCTAGATACATGTAATTGATCAGCTAGATTTTTCTGTGTAAATTGATTCTGTTTTCTTAGAAATTTGAGCTTATCAGAAAAATTCAATAGTAATCACTCCTTTATGAGGCTGCATATATTATTATATATGTTTATAATATAGATAGAAACAGATTAAATTCTTAATAAATCGAAAGATATGGTGGTGATTACTGTGAGACATATTTGGAATTATTGTAGTGGTTTCATTAATGGCCTATTTAGACTTTAGAAACAGTAAAAAGGACCAATGCTAAATTAATTAGCATTGGCCCTTTTTATTTAATTATTTTTTAATTACTTAGTCTTAATTTCGTCCATCTTTAATCCTAAAGCTTTAGCAACCCGTTCACCATATTCATGGTCAGCGTTATAAAATTGTCTGGTTTCTAGAACTTTGTTTTCATGACTCTTAACGGTACCTAAAGTGCCTTTTATGGTTTCAATCAAACGGTCACGTTCCGCTGGTGAATAAACTCGGTACAATGCACCGGCAGCTGAGTAGTAGTCTGGAGCATAAGTATCATAGCTATCAGCTTTGCCGCTTACATCGTATGGCTTAATCTTAGCATGTGGGTCTTCTTTCGGTCCATTTTCACCATTGGGTTCATAGTTAACAGAACTATCCTGACCTTGAGCCATAAATCCGTCACGTTCATAATTCTTGGGTTTATGAAGTGGTCGGTTAATTGGAAGTGATTCATAGTTAGCTCCTAAACGGTACCTTTCAGCATCTTTATATGCAAAAAGGCGACCTTGTAATAACTTATCTGGAGATGGTTCAATTCCAGGGACCATGTTAGCAGGTGAGAATGCGGCTTCTTCAACGTCATCAAAGTAGTTTTCGGGATTTTCATTTAATACAAATTCACCAATCTGGTGTAATGGATAATCCTTTTTGCTAACAACTTTAGTGACATCAAAGATATCGCGCTTGTAGTGTAATCCTTCTTCATATGGAATAATTTGAACGCAAACTTTCCACTTTGGATAGTGTTTTTGTTCAATTCGATCAAATAAATCATGAATTAAGTAATCGGTGTCCTTGCTGGCTGTCATTGAAGCAGTGTGTTCAGACATATTCTTAACGCCCTGTTCACTGATGAAATGATATTTAACCCAATAGACTTGGCCTTTAGCATTGACCCATTTGAAAGTATGACTCCCATATCCATTCATGGTAGCATAACTTGCTGGATTACCACGGTCACCCATTAAATAGGTAACTTGGTGAACAGATTCAGGAGAGTGAGACCAGAAATCCCATTGCATATCTTGACTTCTTAAATGGGTCTTTGGATCACGCTTCTGTGAATGAATAAAGTCAGGGAACTTAAGTGGATCGTTGACAAAGAAGACCGGTGTATTATTACCGACAATGTCATAGTTACCATCCTGGGTATAGAATTTCATTGCGAAACCACGGACATCACGTAATGTATCAGGATATCCGGCTTCACCAGCAACTTGTGAAAAACGAATGAACATTGGTGTCTTTTTACCTTTGCCATTAAATAAATCGGCTTTAGTGTACTTGCTCATATCATGGGTTAATGTGAAGACACCCTTAGCACCTGCTCCTTTAGCATGGACAACTCTTTCTGGAATTCGTTCACGGTTAAAATGAGCTAATTTTTCTAATAGTTGATAATCTTGCATTAAAACTGGACCACGTTTTCCGGCGGTCAATGAATGATTATTATCCGCCCATGGTTGGCCAGCTTCAGTTCTTAATTTATCTGACATTAAAATGCACCTCCATCTATTGACTACTTCTTATCCTAAATATAACGATAATTTTAATCAATGATTTACCTTTGAAATGAAAGCATTTTATTGCCGATCTTCAGAAGTTAGTGATAAGTTGCTCCAGAATTGGTTATTGTCTGGTGATAGGTCATATCCCTTAATTCGTTTATTCAATGGAACCCAGTTCATACTCATTTCATTTGGAACGTAAGCAGCTTGGCTAGCAAAATATGTTTGCCAGTCTTTGAACTGTTTAACCCGATAATCATTATTCCAAGATTGATTATTGTTCATATTATTTAACAATTCATTATTCCGTTGACTTGCAAAATGACCCATGTTGAATCCTGAATTTTCACCATACAACTGGGTTGGTGTTGGCTCAGGCATTACTGTAAATGACCCGTACCAAATGTCAATTTGCTTTTGGTTGGGGTTCTCTAAAGTCGAGTACATCTTGTTCATTTCCATTGGTTTACCGCCAATTAATTGAGCATTGATGCCTAATTTACGCCATTGCTGAATATAGTAATTGTATCTAGCATCTTGAACCGGCGTTCCTTGTTCACCAGCGAAGTTAACGGTTAATGGCTTACCATTTGGTTGAGTTCGCCATTTACCATGGTATTTATAACCAGCTTCATCTAAAAGTTTCTTCGCTTTACTCATGTCATAAGTGTAGCGTGGGGTCTTACTATTATAGTATTTACCATAATACGGTGAAATGAGGGTATTGGGATACCAACTTAATCCGTAACCAAATTTTTTAGCTAAAGCACCTTGATCTAAAGCATACATCATGGCTTGTCTTAAATTGACATTGCCCATTTTTGAATTCTTGTCCATGATATTCTTTTGGGTCTTTGAATCAGCATGACCAACGCTGAAAGCTAGGTAATGGTACATGGTTCCCATATCACCAACTTCAGTATAATCATTTAAGTTTTTAACTTGTGGGTATTCCTGATTTTCGGAACTATTAATGCTGATTGGAAAATCATATTTTTTAGATCTTAAGGCAGAAGTAAAGTCATTATTAGCAACGACTTGAATATTGATATGTTGAATCTGCGGTTTCTTACCATAATAGTATGGATTTGGAACCCAGCTGGTTGATTCGCCGTTAACAATCTTACTTAGCTTATAAGGACCCACAAAAATGGGGTGGCTTCTAACTTGACTTGACTTAGGCAATTTAGAAATGGGAACATTCTTTTCATATTCATATGGTTCGGCGGTATCCCACATGATTGTATTGCCACTATACTTTAGTGATGGGGCAAAGTGTTCAAAGTGTAAGACCACTTTTTTACCATTCTGACCATTTGGAAATGTAATTCCACTGATGCTGCTTGCTTTACCTTCATGATAAGCTTTTAATCCTTTGATATCTTCCATATCCTGGTTAAATTCAGGGGTGTTACTATCCTTATTTGCTAAAACTTCATAAGCGTATTCAATATCCTTGGCGGTTAATGGCATGCCATTTGACCACTTAGCATTTGATCTAGCAGTGATTGTAGCTGACTTATCTTTTTTATCTAATTTGAGATTTGCTAATCCGCCATTGATAATTTGATTATTGTGATCAACGTTAAATAAATTATTGGCATTGCCAGTCGTTAGAATGCTGGTGCTACCACCATTACCGGGAGCGAACATGTCGATATCTTCCTGCATTGATTGAAAAATGGGATCGGCAACACCAGTAAATGGTGAATTATTAAATTCGGCTAGATTTAAAGTTCCCTTATCGGCTGCTTTTGAAGTCGAATTGGAATTATGATAGCTAGATGACAATTTAACTGATGGTTTATAACCGGATTTTACTTCAGTCGTATTACTGTTAGAACAGGCACTAAGCGTCCCAATTGATAACACGATGATACTGACTAAAAACCATTTAATTCTAATATGCATCATTCCACTCCCTTATTTTTAAAGTATTTATAAATATATTAATAATAATTAACACAACTTACAATTAATTAGTTTAAAAATATATTAAAGATTGCATTTTTTAATCATTTTTTAGAAGGAAACTATTGAAACATAAGTATTTTTAAGATATTATAAAAATTGCATATATAATTATGCAGCTATATCACATTAAAGGCGAAGATTAGTTTCTTTGCCCTTTTTTATTTTATACTTGTATATTTATTAACAACATGTTAATTTATAAATAACAATTTAATCAAAAAGGAGTTTTGTAATGAAATATGCAGTAACTGGTGCCACCGGTAAATTCGGTCAAACTGCCGTTAATGAATTATTGAAATTAATATCTGATGACGACCAAGTCATTGCTTTAGCTAGAAATATTGATAAAGCTAAGCATGAATTATCCCATAATGTTGATATTAGGCCTGGCGATTATACTAAACCGGATGAATTAAAATCATCATTAGCAGGTGTTGATAAATTACTATTCATTTCATCATTACCCGGCCAAAAAGTCGCTCGATTAACGCAACATCAAAATATTGTTCAGGCTGCTGATCAAGCTAATGTTAAATTCATTGCATATACTAGTTTTCCGCATGCCGATGAAGCTCAATCTGGTCTATCATCAGACCATCAAGCAACTGAAAAATTAATTAAGGATCATCATATTCAGCATGCCTTTTTAAGGAATAACTGGTACTTACAAAATGAAATGGCAACCATTCAACCAGCATTGCATGGCCATCCATTTATTTATGCTGCTGGTGATCAAAAAGTGGGATGGGCATTGGAAGCTGATTATGCTAAAGCAGCTGCTAAGGTATTGACATTCGATCAACCCAAATCCGTTTATGAATTTTCTGGAAAAGGCCATACGTATCATGAACTAGCCCAGTCGGTTGCTAAGGTTTCCGGTAAACAATTCGATGTTCAATCACTTAACCTCGATCAATATGAATCGGTAATGAAAAAAGCAGGCATGGATAGTAATGTTGCTAAAATTGTCACATCAATTCAAGAATTGATCAGAAATGGCGAATTAGCTAAAACTAGTGATGATCTAGAACATGTTTTAGGACACCCATTACCATCATTAAAAGATGAATTAAAACAAATTTTAAAATAAATCGGGTGTTTAATCATGAAGTATTCACACAAATTAAGTGATGCAATTCATATCCTAACCTATGTCCAAGTTTTTAAGGATGGCGACCTTTCAAGCCGGGCGATTGCTTCCAGTATCGAAACTAATCCGAGCTTAGTAAGACAATTAATTTCATTGTTATCAAAGGCAGGATTGTTAAATAGTCATCCTGGTAAATCTGGATTATCATTAGCAAAGCCGGCTACTCAAATTAGTATCCTGGATGTTTATGATGCCCTAGGCCACGCTCCTTTACTTCACATTGATCCTAAAACAAATGTGAAATGCATCGTCGGCGGTAATATTCAATCAGTATTGAATCAAGAGTATGATGAAATTCAAAGAGCTGCCGAACGGAAAATGGATGAAATCACAATTCAAGATATTACTAATCATATCCTTGTGCTTCATCAAAATCGAAGATAATAAAATTTAATCCACCAAGGTTAATTTGGTGGATTTTTATTATCCAACTGTTTCTAATTGAATTGCAATATTTTCTAATCAGTTTATAATTAAAAGCAAATTGATTTAAAGGCGGATGGTATTAAATGGCTGAAGACTTAGGCGCTTCACATTCAAAAATAAAAATAACTGATCATGAATCGAACGTCCAAATTGTGAAGGATGCCAGTAGTAACTTAATTGGGACTTTAAGTGGGGATATGTTCACGATGGGATTAGGCCTGATGTTGCTGGATCAAACCCATTCAGCAATTAGTTTTGGTGTTGATATGTTAATTTCACCTATTGTTGGTATTTTATTTCTGGTGCCGATTGGAAACATTGTTGATACATACAAGCATAAAACAATTTTAATTTGGAGCATGATTGCTAGAATTGCTGCGATTATCCTTTTAGGACTGACAATTAATTTATTTCATGATAGTGGAAAACTTATTCCAGTTGTTCTATTTTTAATTTGTGATTCGATTTCAGTTAATTTTAATGGAACTAGCTATAGTGCTTCTGTTCATGAGTTAGTGAATAACCATAGCCTTCAACGCCTGAATTCATTGACCCAGAGTGCTAGTTCATTTTCCTCTATTTTTTCGCAAATGTTAGGTGTCGTTCTTTATAGTGTCGTTGGATTTGAAGGCTTCCTAGTGATTGAAGTGATTTCAAATGTAATTACATTATTAATTACTTTGACGATGCACTTTCATTATGATGCTGATATGGACGTTGAAAAGAAAAAAGAGGAAAAATTATCTTCATGGGGCAAATTTAAGGTGGCGATGCAATACGTTAACCATTTTAAATTGATTAAGTACTTTATGATTATTGGGGTAGTATTCAATTTTGGATACACTGCTTTGACGGTTGGGATGCCATTCATGATTAAGACCCGGTTAGGTTTAGGTAATTATCCAGTCGGGGTTCTGAGCACCTGTATATCAGTTGGAATGCTGGTTGGCAGTATTTTTATGAGCATTATTCCAGATCGAAAACCACACTTCTTTTTGAAATTCGTGATTCCAATTTATGTTTTTAACCTTTTACTAATTGCTTTAGGATTCATATTTATGAATGTGCATACCGCAATGACCATGTCAATTTTAGGTGGCTTAGACGTCTTCATCATGGCATTTGTACTTCTAATTATTAATATCACCGCCCAGGTTGTGATGCAAAAGAAAGTCGCTCCCCATTTGTTAGGTCGGGTGAGTTCTACTTTGATGACCGTTAATATGTCAATCATGCCAATTGGAATTTTGCTATTTACCTTTTTATTCCAAACTATTCATAACGGTGGAATTCTTTATGTCGTAATTGGAATCGTTTTAATTACTTACATTAGTTTATTATTACCCCGCATTCCAAAAGTTCTAGAGAATATGAAGTCAATTAAATAAAGGATGAAACTTATGAATGAGCAGATCAATTTAAAATGGGTCATAAGCAAACTGCCGTGAACAATTACCATGGTTGTTATCGTTCTATGTATTTTAAGTTCTTTTGAGGCGGTTTTAAATGGTTTTGTAATTGGTCAAATTGCAAAATTAAATTTTAATGATTTACATGCCATTTCAATTTTTTTAATACCGTATTCTTAGCTTACTTAATTACATATCTATCCGCTTTTGGCTTCTTAATCGTTAAAAGTAAGGCAATTCAAATTTTAAACCAAAATTTAAAAGCATTGTTTTTTAAAACTAAATTTAATGATTCATTTAATCAAACGGTGGAAGCTTCAGATGCGATTAATACGGTTTCAAATGTTGCCAAACAAATTGAACAACAGTATTTTTCACCAGTATTTATGATGGCGCAAACTGCAGTTGCGGTTATCACATCAACTGTTTTTGTCTTGAAAACTAATCTAGTTTTAGGATTCATCTATATTATGTTGTCAACATTATCATTCTTGCCAAGTCATATTGGTAAAAATGAAATGGGGCGGTTTGCTTCCCGATGGAGTCTAGCTAATGCAAAATTAGTTGCCATTATGAAGGATATCTTTCAGGGCCGAATGGAAATTCGTAATTTTAACGTTAAAGCAATTTTCATGAATAAATTTGCTCAAAAATTGAATCATGAGGAAGCCAAATACCAAAAAATGACGGCATTTCAATATTTGATTCAATTCTGTGCATGGGTGTTTGCCATTGTGTCCTTCTTTTTACCAATCATAATTGGAATTGCATTATCGCATGTTCCAGCATTAAGAATTACACCTAGCGTGATCATTACATTAATGCTAACGGCAGATTCAGTCGTTGGTGGGATTCGTGAACTAACATCATTTCAAAGTATGATTGTAAGTACTAACAAATTAAGAACGGTTAAATTAGATTTTGGGCCAAATCATGGAAATGATCAGCCTAAATTAGATGTTAATCAAGGCCTAAATATTAGCCATTTAGCTGCTGAACGAAACCATAAAGTGATTTTTAAAAATGTTAATTTAAAAGTGGCTAAAAATAAAAAGGTCATCATTACAGGGCCATCAGGCGTTGGTAAATCAACACTACTTGATATGATTGCAGGACAGCTGACCTCTAGTTTCGGAAGTGTTAGATTTGAAGATGGTTCGATTCAGCCACAGGATTTCGTCTTCATTTCACAATCAGTATGGCTTTTTGACGGAACGATCCGTGATAATTTGACCCTTTATCAAAATTATTCTGATCAACAGTTGGAAAAAGTAATGACAGCGGTTGGATTAAATCAAGAATTAGGACACCACGCATTAGATTTTAAAATTATAAATAACGGTGGTAATGTTTCCGGCGGACAAGCACAACGAATTGCAATTGCCCGTGGTTTGTTAAGAAAGAAACCCATTTTTATACTAGATGAAATTACATCAAGTTTGGATGAAAAAAGAGCAGATGAAATTCATCAATTAATTTATCATTTACCATCAATTGTTTTAGAAGTTGCTCATAATTTTAATGTAAAATTAGCACATGAAAATGGTGTTAGTATTTATCATTTGTCATCTAAAGGATTAAAAGAAATATAACATTATAAAACTGTCATTTAACTGGCAGTTTTAATTTTTGAATCCATGGTAAAATAGTAGGTATCTATTATTTGATTGAAGTGGGGTTCAGAAATGAAGTTTAAAAAATTAATTGCTTTGGGTATCATTGCACTATCAGGTGGATTATTAGTGGGATGCCAAAGCTCATCTGATCAGAGTCAGTCTGCCAGTATGCAGAACCAGCAGGTTAAACAGACTGCTAAAAAGAAACATGTTACAAAGACTGATCTAGCAAAATTAAACTATCAGTCGGGAAATGTAGCCTACGTGGAATTAAATCATAATCATTCAACGTTAAATCCGAAAGATTGGAAAACTAATCACGTGATTTATAGTGATCTGGATTCATTAAACCGTGCATCTTCCGGTAATACTGCCTATTTGGATCGTAAAAATGTTGCCAATGACAGTTTAAGAACGACGCAGTACTTCCAACCAACTGGATGGCACCAAAAGTTCGTTAATAATGAAGCCATTATTAACCGTGGGCATGAAATTGCTTACAGTTTATCCAAGGGCATCAGTGTCAACGGTAAGTATGAGCCGGATGTTCAGAGTGGGGATCAAAACAATCCCAAGAACTTGTTTACCCAAACCGCCTTTAGTAATCAAAAGGTTCAAACCATTTATGAAAGTAAGGTCCGCAATGCACTTCGAAACGGGAAAAAAGTTATTTATCAGGTTCAGCCAATCTTTAGAAATGACGAATTAATGGCACGGGGTGTTCATCTGCAAGCTATTTCTACCGATAAAACGCTAAATTTTAATGTCTATCTATTTAATGTTCAACCCGGTATCAAATTTAACTATGAAAATGGCCGTTCTGAAATTGACCGTTCAATGAAAGTACCAACACCAGCCGGTGCACCAACTTTTAATGACCGTCGTGAAAGTCGGACCGGTAGATACTATCCTCACCACCGTCATCATTATGTCCGGGATGCGGTAATCGCGGGTGCCGTTCATCATGCAGTTAAACGACACTATGAGCGGAAATATGAGCGGAGATATTACCGTCATTACTATCACCACTATGATTATCATTACCATCCATATCACCATTCTTATTATCACCGCCATCGTTTCTAATTGAACGCAAAAACACGTTGCCAATTTAATTTTGGTAACGCGTTTTTATTTTTTTATATTTTGATTTGACTTAGTGTTACTGTAACCTAATATCATTAATAATTGTTTAAAGGAGGAATTAAAATGAAAAAAACCGGAATTTTATTATTTCACCCTAATTTTAATCAATCAAATGTAAACCGCCACTTAGCAAGTGAAGCAACTAATCATGGAATCGAAGTTAGAAGAGAATATGATTTATACCCAGGTGGCAAGATTGATGTTGAAGCTGAACATCAATTTTTATTAAAATACGATCGAATTGTCTTACAATTTCCAATGTATTGGTATAGTAGTCCATCTTTGTTGAAAAAATGGGAAGACCAAGTTTTGACTTACGGCTGGGCCTATGGTTCTTCTGGTAATCAATTAAAAAATAAAGAATTATTAATTGCCGTTTCACCAGGCGCGACTGGCTACAGTCATGATGGTCAAATGCACTATACCGTTCATGAATTGTTAAGACCGTTTCAAGCTACCAGTAATTTAATCGGGACCAAGTTCACTAAACCATTCATTACTGAAGGGGCTTCAAGTATTTCTGATGATGATTTAAAACGTCAGGCTGTTAAATACGTTCAATATCTAGAAAAAGATCAATTACCGATTTTAGGTATGAATGAATAGGAGAGTGATTTAAAATGGACGTAATTCAAATCAAAATTACTAATTTCGATGACGAAAAAATTAAAGGTCACAGACAATGGTTCATGAAATACTTTAAAAAGGGGAATTTCTTAATTTTAGGACCTAGTCAGACATTTAAAAATGCTGGTGTCATCATCGCTAAAACCAAGAACGATGATGAACTTCATCAAATTTTAAAAGGCGACCCATTCTACCCTAACGATGCTGAATATCAGATTAACCACTTTATTCCGAAGGAAATTAATTCGAAGATTGTTAAATAAAAAGAGGATGATTTAATATGGCAATTACCTTGCATTTGTTTTACACCGGAAAAGGCGACAATGCCTTTCAATTTGCTAAGGAAATGGAGTCGAAGGGGATTGCAGATCAAATCAGGAATGAAAAAGATAACCTTAGTTATAAGTATTATCAGCCATTTGACGATGCACACACGGTCCTTTTGATTGATAAGTGGACGAGCCAGGAAGCATTAAATGCTCATCATGGTACTAAGATGATGAGTGAGATTGCTAAATTAAGGAACAAGTATGACTTGAAGATGAAAGTGGAAATGTTTCATCAAATCAATGTCAATCCTGAAAACGATAAATATATCCGAAAATAAAATAATCCGTTAACAGAAAATTGATTCTGCTAACGGATTTTTATTTTTTAATCATTTAGTTTAACAGCGGTTCCATATGCCACCACTGATTGCATATCTTGACCGATCGATGCGGAATCAAAACGCATCATCACGATGGCATCGCCACCCTTATCAATGGCTTCCTGTTTCATCCGTTCAATTGATTTTTCCCGGGATTCTTGGAGCATTTTAGTATAACCTTTAATTTCACCACCGACAAGGTTCTTAAGACCGGCACCAATGTTGGAAAAGACATCTCTTGATTGGGTGGTGACACCAAAAACTTCACCAATCACTTCATACGTATGGCCAGGTAAATTTTCGGTCGTTGAGATCAATACATTTTTCATTTTATAACCTCCATTTTTAATTATTTGAATTATAACATAGTCATTTTAAAATGGGGATGTAAAATCAATATGGTGGGGATGATGATTTGGATTATCGAATGAAAAAGATCAGTAAGCGGATGTCATATGTTCTGAGGCACCATCCAGATAAAATTGGGGTTCATTTAGATCCATATGGACGCGTCAACGTTAATTTATTTATAAAAAAATTCAATAATCATTATGGGCATCCAATTGATATACCAATAATTCAAAAGATCATCCGAAATGGTGATAAAAAACGGTTTGCAATTGAAAACGGCCAAATCAGAGCTTTATATGGTCATAGTATTCCAGTTAAATTACTGACGACTAATAAGATGCCACCGGATATTTTATACCATGGCACCACCCATTCAGCTACTAAATTGATTTTAGTTGAAGGCATTAAAAAGATGGATCGTGATTTTGCCCATTTATCAACCACTACAAAAATGGCGCATCAAGTTGGCGCTAGACGGGATCCAAATCCAATTATTTTAATTGTACATGCTAAACTGGCAGCTCATGATGGATTATCATTTTATCCGACCAAAAGTGGAATTTGGCTGGTTGATTACGTTCCAGTTAAATATTTAGAAATTATGAAGTAAAATATTTGCCTTCTAGTTACACGAGGGTGTTTTAATACAGATGAAATACGAAATGAATGGAGGAATTGATATGGCAAAAGAATGGACTAAAGAACAATTAAATGGATTTGCAAAGGCTGATGACATGCACATTTCACCATTTTATTCCGATGGTAAAACGTACGGAACCCCAACATGGATTTGGTCAGTTGTTGCTGACAACCACCTTTACGTTCGGGCATTTAATGGTCAAAATTCTAGATGGCATCAATCAGCAATGACTCAAAAAGCTGGCAAAATCCATTTGAATGGACAAGATTATGAAGTGACTTTTAAGGATGCTTCTGGCGATAAAAATCTGGATGCTAAAATTAATCAAGCATATCAAACTAAATATGCTGGAAGTCCTTACATGCCACCAATGTTAGAAGATGGACCCGTTTCAGCAACGGTTGAAATTGACCCTAGATAAAACTAAATAAATTGACCTTGATTGAAAAATCCTTTCAAATAAAGCCCACATTATTAAAATGTGGGCTTTATTTTATTTGATTTTAAAGTAGTAATTATTGGGATTAAAGATATCTTCATCCTGATCACTATGCATTAATTTTTGGTATGCATTCAATTTAAATTTTAAAAAATCCATTTGTTTTTGATCGGCTTTAATTTTATCAACTAATTTTTGCTGTTGTTTAACTAACATTTGATATCTTGTCGGAACGGTTTCTTTGCCCACTAAACAAAGGTGGACATATTGTTGTAACTGTTTGATGGACATGCCAGTCTGTCTAAGGTATTTGCATACTAATAGCCATTCTAATGCGATGTAATCATATTGACGTTGGTTATTATTATTTCTTTTAATGGTTGGAATTAATCCCTTATCAGTATAGAATCTAACGGTATAAGTGCTTAAACCGGTTTTATCGGCGGCTTGCTTGACCGTTAATAATTGTTCTTTGGTTTTCATTAATTTCACCTCAAATCTTCAGTCTTATAGTTACTATAAGGGAAGATTAATTAATTGTGAAATTATTAGCACCGTTTTAAATAAATAGTGAGAGGGTAAACATTATTACAACAATCATACTTGCTCCAATAAATCCATTTAAAGCACCTTTAGCCTCGTTAACATCCGTGTGACGATTTTCAAAATAGTTGAATAAAAATAAGATGGCAAAGACTAAACAAATCCATTTAACGACTTTAGCTGTGAATAATAACAGAGTTAACAGTAACATTATTATCATTTCCTTTATCTGATCTACCATGCTATTCTATGTAAAATAGTATACGACATATAATATAGTATGTAAAGTAATTTAATAAATTTAAAATGAATAGAAAAAAAACCGCTTGATAGAGCGATTCTTTATTATTGATCGTTGAATTGTAAACTATAATTTTCCATTAATAAATTGCATTTCACCATCACCAAAGCTCCAGTCATCGTCGTGATTAGACACCATCGTGAAAATAACATCTTCTTTTCTGATGTGCAGTTCCTGATTTAAGCGGTTGACTAGCGTTGTATAGAATTGTTGCTTTTCTTTCGTTGATTTAGGACGGTGAATTACGTTAAATATGACAACGTTTTTAGTGTGTTTATATCCTAAACCAGTGTCACCGATTTGCATTTCAAATGGTTCGTGCTGAGTTAAAACTTGATAACGATCACCGACGGGGGTGTGAAAAGCATCGGTTTGAGTTCTGTAAGCAATTTGCATTAGTTTCTTTAAAAATTCTTGGTCGTGACCCTTGATAACATCGATTCTCATTAGTGGCATTTGGCATTCCTCCTTGGTGGCTAAAGTTATAGTAGCACTAAAAATCACAAATATCTAATAAAAAATTCAATGAAAACAAGTTTGCTTTCATTGAATCTTTTAAATTAAATATACTGGATAATGGTCATCAAAATTGGAATAACAACGATGAACAGAACGGTTGATGTTGTGACAATGTTGGTTGCATATTTAACATCACCGTGGGCATCAGCAGCTAGAATTGGAAGAACCGCTAACATTGGTGTTGCCGATTGAATAATCATGGTTTGTGATAGCAATTTTGGTAAATCTGGAACCATGTGGCCGGCAATGATCATTAAGATAATCATGACAACCGGGGACATTACGAAACGGCCTAGTAATGCAACCACGGTATCACGATCAAAACGAATACTCTTTAATCCAGCATCAGCTAAGACGATTCCAATGTAGATTAGTGATAATGGTGTAACTAAACTGCCGACGTACCCTAGACTTTGGGCAACAAATGGTACCTTTAAAACTGGAATGTTAGTCAACAAGAACACAAGGGCGACAAGAAAACCAACGAGTGGCATCGGCAAAACTTGTTTCCAATTAATGTGATGCTTTTCTTTTGGTTGATTTTCCTTGGTCGGATCATCATTACTAATTAAGAAGACCCCAAATGCCCAGGTAGAAACGGTATTAATAATATAATAAACCAGGAAGTAAGTCATACTATTATCACCAAAGAGGGCAAGGTTTAGTGGCAAACCAATGAAAATGGTGTTGGCATTGACGATGGCATTGATGAATACACCACGACGCCCCTTCCTGACTTTTAATACTTTGACTAGGATATACGAAATGATGTAGCCAATAATGACTGAAATGATTCCCCAAATCAGATAACTAGAGAAACTAATTAGTTTATCACGGGTTAATTTTTGCAAAACCGAAACAAAAATGGATGCTGGCAGTGCGATGTTTTTGATAAATTTAGCAATGTTAGCACCGAATGTATCAGCAAACCAGCCGGTCTTTCTTAAGATATAGCCTAAGATCATAATGATAACAACGACTAAGACACTTTGGATTGAGTTTAAAAAGGTACTCATAATTTCACTCCTTAAAATTTAAAATTACTGTTTAAAATATTACATTGATATCCAGCATATAGTCAAAGCAACGTTCCTTAATAAGAAATATTAATAACTCTAAATTCAAATGGACATATAGTTGTTATCGCTATGACTTGGTGCTATTATTCACTTATAAAGAGTTAGTAATAAGGGAGAATCCAATTGCGAGGGGTAAGTCGTAATGCTAAACTTAATTGGAAGTATTTTACTAATACTATTAATGTTATTGATTGCTGTAGTAGCCGTTATTGATGCTTTTAATGAATTAAAGAATGATGATTATGAAACGGGAATCATCATCGCTGATATCATTACTTTTTTAGCTGGCATCATTCCATTAGAATATTTTATTGTTAGCCGCGAAACTTTCATTGTAATTTCCATCGTATCAAGTATCGTTGTCGTTGCATGTGCGATTGCTAATGGCATTTACTCCCGTCATTTTCACATTATGCACCACGTCATTCGGATCATTATTTTAGGAATCTTATTAACAATGATTATCGTTTAAAAATGAACATGAAAAAAGTCCCATGATCACGATGTGATTGTGGGATTTTTTATTGATTATATTTCATCGACCAATTTTTCATTTGATACAAAATTGGTGCTAGAGCTTTTCCTTTTGCTGTGAATGTATATTTAACGGTTGGTGGATTGTTATCTAAAATATGACGTTCAAGAATATTTTTTGTTTCTAGCTTTCTTAATCTTAATGATAATGTCCTTGTACTAATTCCGGGGATACTACGTTTGAGTTTTCCGTAATGATTATTTCCGTTATAGATTTCCCACAAGACGATTGCTGACCATTTTCCACTAATAATTTCAATAAATGGTTGAATTGGGCAGTCATTGGTTTGATTCTTTTGCAAAGTAACACCTGCTTTAACTTTACTTTAGTAAAGTATGAATATTTTTTGATAGATAGTGAATTAATTTTGCCTTCTTATATTTATCATTACGATTCATTATGATAAATAAAAGGGGATGAATTAACATCAAAATTCTAATTATTTATGCTTACCCTAATCATACTGGTTTTAACCATATAATTGAAGAAAATATTATTCAACATCTTTCAAATCAAAATCAAATTAAGGTGATTGATTTGTATCAGGATCATTTTGATCCGGTTTTGCATTTTGATCGAAAACATCGGAGACGGAATTTAATTTATGATCCTGAAATTCAAAAATACTGTGAATTAATTAAGTGGTCTGAAAAAATTATCTTCATTTTTCCAATTTGGTGGAGCGGAATGCCAGCTATTTTAAAAGGATTTATTGACCGAGTGTTCGTTAAGAATTTTGCGTATTATTATCAAGGATTATTTCCGATTGGTTTATTAAAGGGCCGGACTGCATGGATTGTTAATACCAATGATACTCCAATGATATACGTTAAACTATTTCAACAGGATTATGGAAATGTACTGAAGAAACAATGCTTAAAAATGTGTGGAATCAAATCAATTAAACATACTTCTTTATACTATATGCGTGGTATTTCACAGCAAAAACGGAAACGCTTCTTAAAGAGGATTGCTAAGATTGCGGAATGTTTTCGTTAATATTTTTATAAAATACATGTACGTAAAATAGGTACATAGTATAAATAAATATACAGAAAGGTGGTACTTATTATGACTAATAAAACATTCTTTTCTCCTACTTCTGCACGTCAAAAGTTTTTTGGAATCTTAAAACAAGTTAATGAAAATCATTCTCCAGTCATGATCAATAGTTCTCAATCCACCGGTAAAGAAGCTGTTATTATGAGTAAATCAGATTATGATGCATTACAAGAAACAATGTCATTAATGATGAATGGACAACTTCCTGAAGCAATTAAGCGTGAGAAAAAAGGTGGAAAGGTAACTCCTTTACCAGAAAATAAAAATGGAAATATTGATTGGAGTAAAATTTAATGTGGAAAATTCAAATCTTGAATTTGGCATTAAAAGATATTATTAAAATAAAGAAATCTAATTTAACTAAACAATTTGATTCTGTTTATAGTCATTTAAAAGTTAATTCTTATGAAAATAATCAGCGCTTTGAAAAATTATTTCTACCTGGTGCTGGTAAGTATTCAAGAAGAATAAACATTCTGTGGTATATACAATTGATGAAAATAACAAAATGGTTTTAATATTATCTGCTTATGGGCATTATTAAGAAGAAAAATTCTAAAAATAGAATTTTTCTTCTTTTAATTTTCGTTAATATTACCAATCGTTTCTTTAATAATATCAATGATTTTTCGCTGGATCGGATTAAATACCTGTAGATGACGGGTTGCCATGCTCATAACAAATTGGGGAACATCATGATCTTTTAATGCTAGCTTGGTAATTCGATTTGGATCGACAGTTAATGATGACATGAAGAACCCAATCCCGACGTCATCAGCAATCATGTTCAGTAAACTATTAGTGGTGTACGATTGAAAGGCAATTTTAGGTGTAAATTTGTTGCGCTGTGCTAGCATTTTAAGGGCTTCATTTTGAATAAAACCATTTTTAAAAATCACAAAATCATAATCTTTTAGTGCTTTGAAATGAAGATTATGATTGTTGTTTAATCGATTATTCTTGGATACAAAAATTTTGAAGGGTTTTCTGGCAAATTCATGGAGGTCAATATCATTATCATTTAATGAATTGAGGGTTCCTAAAAAGGCAAAATCAATTTTACCCTGCTTTAATTGTTTCAATAAATTTTCGGAACCAAATTCAAAGGTTTCAATGGATTGAAGTAGGCCATTATCCTTTAATCGTTTCGCAATTGGTGCAAAGTATTCGGCTTCGATGATCGGTGGTAAACCAATCCGTAGCTTCTTTCGCTTTAAATTAGCAATTTCTTTTTTGGATATTTGGCTGCTTTTCACGATTTGCTTGGCATGCTTTAATAACTGCCTACCGCTATCCGTAACGATTAATCGTTGATAACGGTTTCGAATGATTAATTGAGCGCCCATTTCATTCTCTAATCGTTTCAAAGCAAGGGTAATGGTCGGTTGTGAAACATGAAAATGTTTAGCGGTTCTTGAGAAATTTTTTAGCTCAACGAGGGTAATAAAATATTCGAGGTCGCGGATGTTCATGGATAACATTCCTTTTTCAAATTAATTAGTTTTATTTTATCATTGTTATAAAAATTACTTATAATAAATGCTTCTTTTGACTATATCTGAGGCGGCATTCTAAAATGACGTTATAAATTTTAGCAATGAAAGGGGAATTATAATGAGTAATATTTTAAACGACCCATTTAAAAATAAAGGAACCGCTTTTACAAAAACTGAACGAAAAAATTTACACTTAGAAGGCATGTTGCCACCTTACGTCCAGACGTTGGATGAACAGGCTAAACAAGCATATGCTCAATACAAAACGAAACCATCTGATTTATTAAAACGCCAATTCTTGATGGAAATTTTTAACGAAAACCGCGTTTTATTCTACAAATTATTTAGTCAGCACGTCGTTGAATTTATGCCAATTGTCTACGATCCAACAATTGCAGATTCAATTGAAAATTATAGTGAAATTTTTGTTGATCCACAAAATGCCACTTTTCTTTCAATTGATGAACAGAAATCAAAAGCTTCCATCAAAGAAGCATTGAAAAATGCTGCTGATGGTCGCGATATTCGTTTAATCGTTGTTACCGATGCAGAAGGAATCTTAGGAATTGGTGACTGGGGAACCAACGGTGTTGATATCGCAGTCGGTAAACTGATGGTTTATACTGCCGCTGCCGGAATTGATCCGAGCCAAGTCCTTCCCGTTTCATTAGACGTTGGAACCAATAATCAAAAATTATTAGATGATCCAATGTACTTAGGTAACCGTCATCAACGTGTAACTGGTCAACCTTACTATAACTTTGTTGATCAATTTGTTCACGCCGCTGAAGAATTGTTTCCCAAAATGTACCTTCACTTTGAAGACTTTGGTCGCAGTAACGCTGCCAACATTTTAGACAAGTATAAGGATCAATACACCGTTTTTAACGATGATATCCAAGGAACAGGAATTATTATTTTAGCTGCCATTCTAGGGGCTTTGAATATTTCCAAAGAAAAAATGGTTGATCAAAAGTACCTTTGCTTTGGTGCGGGAACCGCTGGTGCTGGAATTACCAGCCGGGTTTATGATGAATTTTTGCAACAAGGGTTAAGTCCCGAAGAAGCTAAGAAACATTTCTACATGGTTGATAAACAGGGCTTATTATTCGATGACGATCCTAGTTTGACACCGGAACAAAAACCGTTTGCTAGAAAACGAAGTGAATTTGATCATCCCGAAAAATTGAATAATTTATTAGGAGTCGTTAAAGCGGTTCAACCCACCATCATGGTCGGCACTTCAACCCAGCATAATGCCTTTACCAAGGAAGTGATCCAGGCAATGGCGGCTCATACTAAACGGCCGATTGTTATGCCAATTTCTAACCCCACTAAATTAATCGAAGCAACCGCTGATGACATTATGAAGTGGACTAATGGAAAGGCACTGGTTGCAACCGGAACCCCTAGTGAACCAGTCAATGTCAATGGTGTTGATTATGAAATTGGTCAGGCTAACAACGCTTTAGTTTACCCTGGATTAGGTTTAGGTGTGATTGCTTCACAAGCTAAGGTCTTAAACGATGAAATGATTTCTGCCGCTGCCCATTCACTAGGTGGGATTGTTGATCCTGAAAAACCAGGGGCTGCCATTTTGCCACCAGTATCAAAGTTGAATCAATTTTCTGATACGGTTGCTAGAGCCGTTGCTAAAAGTGTTGTTAAACAGGGATTGAATAAGCAACCAATCAAAGATATTGATCAAGCCATCCAAGACACTAAGTGGGAACCAAAGTATTAATTAAATCATTTAAAATTAAAAACCACAATTTAGTTTAAAAAACTAGGTTGTGGTTTTGTTGCGTTATATATCATTATGATAAACAATTGTATGCTACAATTAACAAAATGGAAAATTGTTATATATTTGGAGGTCGTATAAATGCGCAGCTATAGTAAAAGTGATTTTAAATCGACCGTAAATCAATTTGTTGGTAAACCTAATCTAAAAAAGGAACAAAAAGAAATACAGAAAGTAGCAGATTATTTTAAATGCGTAATAAAACATTAGAAGACGTTCTTGAAATCCATGGTGAGAATATTAATTCTTCTCTTTTAAATTTATCAAATTTTAATTGCGGATATAATAATTTAAATGAATATTTAAAAGAAACAGCAAAAATAGATTCCAAAACTGGCGTTAATAAATAGTATTAATAGTGAGGGTAACAAGAAGCCGTTGGGATATTATTCGATTGCTGCTTCTTTAATATTAATATCTGGAAAAATAGATGCTGATAATTTTTCTGATATAGATTATTCCAATTCATATATTGAATCAACTGTCAGATTTCCGGTTATTAAAATAAATGATTTTGCTGTTGATAAAAGATTTCAAAGAAATAAAATCGGAACTAAAATGATGTTTTATCTTTTCAATAATCTTTATTTGATGTATTCGATTGCTAATATTGGAATGACAGCGATAACGTTACAATCAAAAAATAGTGCAGTTGAATTTTACAAAAAATTTGGGTTTAAATATGTACATAAAGACTATAATGATTTGAGAGTCGATCCATTTGGGAATAAAGATTACTATCCAATGATGATAGGAATGGATAAAGTATTTAAAATAGTTGAAGAATCTGGATTTCCTGTTTCTAATGATCCTTATAATCCTTAATACTTTATTATGTTTAAAAAATTTAAACAAAGCTTTTTATTAATACAAGAGACGCAATTTAATTTTAAAAATAAATTGCGTCTCTTGTGTCACACCCAAAATGTTTCACGTGAAACATTTTTGTTAAACATTGATTGTAACAGTGATTTCACAGCCTAAATTATGTTATGATTTCATTAAATCAATTTACTAAAGGAAATTGTAAAATGAAAAATTTAGATATTCTATTAATTGAAGACGATGCGACTTTAGCCAATAGTGTTGCCACTTTTTTGAAACCATTTGCGAACGTTAAAATTTCACACGACGGTTATGAAGGTCAGGCACTGGGTGAAGAAAACATCTATGATTTAGCGGTTTTAGATTTAATGCTCCCTGGAATTAGTGGTTATGATATTTTGAAACACTGGCGGGAAAAGGATCAATTAGATTTACCAGTATTAATTTTAACCGCGAAAGATACTTTAAACGATAAGATTAAGGGCTTTTCTGATGGGGCGGATGATTATTTAACCAAACCGTTTCACAGGGAAGAATTAATTCTACGGATCAAAGCACTATTAAGAAGGTCGGGTGTCATTAGCGACACACGAACGCTTAATAAAAATCATTTTGCTGTCGATTTAGATAATCGGTCGACGACGTATTTTAACCAGCCCCTAAAATTAAACGGGAAAGAATACGATTTACTGGTTTACTTTCTCCAAAATCCTAACATTATCATCACAAAGGAACAGATTTTCAATCGGCTCTGGGGATTTGAATCTGATACTTCAATTACCGTGGTGGAAGTTTATATGAGTAATTTAAGACGTAAAATTAAAGCCATTCATAATCAACAGCCAATTAAAACCGTACGTGGCGTTGGCTACATGATGGAAGATGACGTTCAAAAATGAATACAGAGCAAAGACAGCAATTTAAATTCTTCATGGAAGAATTAATTACGTTTGCCATTCTATTCTTGACCCTTGGCATCATCATTAATTTTGCCTTTCAAAAATTGAATGATCATAACATTAATGGCGAATTAATGAATCAGAAGATGCAAATTACCAAGAATTTAGTGCATCAAGATTATCAATCACAACTTGGATTTAGGCCCCAGCCACCAACCGCTCATTCACCATTTCAAGCTAATATCATCATGTTTAATCGGGAAGGTCAAATCTTGAATCAAGCATCGTTTAACAAACGTGATCAATACATGATCAAGAAGGTTAAACTAAGAACCCAAGATTTAAACCGTTCCCACCGTTTAACGTTGAACAATGGCGGATCCGATAGTAATTTTCAAGCATTATTGATTCGTAATCCCCAGGTATATCCGAATGGAATTGCATATGTTTTAATTTTAGAAAATATTGACGGTAACTTGGCATCGTTGAATACACTGCGGATTGCTTTAGCAATTACTTTGATTACTGCTTGGATATTGGCAATCGTTATTGCGTACGTTCTTTCGAAGAATACAATGCGGCCAATTGTTAAAGCTTGGCAAAGACAACGGGAATTTAGTTCGAATGCCGCCCATGAATTAAGAACACCACTGACGGTGATCCGGAATCAATTGGAATATTTGCTAACCAAACCGAATGCGAAGGTGATCGATGAATCCAGATCAATTTCAACGTCGTTAAATGAAACCCAGCATCTGCAAACGTTAATTCAACGTTTATTGACGCTGGCCCGTTCTGATTCCGGATTGATTCAAATTCAGAAGGCTAGGGTTGATATTAAACAATGGTTTGCGCAAATTATTCAACCGTATTCAGTTGGTATTAAAAGCCAGCATAAACAATTTAACGTTCAAATTAACGCCAGCGGAACAGCTGAATTTGATCCGGATTTGATTCATCAATTGCTAGTGATTCTGTTAGATAATTCTGTTAAATACACGGATTATCATAATGGCAAAATTAGTTTTGAAGTTTCAAAAATTCATCACAATAAATTAAGAATCATGGTTGCCAACAACGGCACCACTATTTCTAATCAAAATAAGCACCGCATTTTTGAACGCTTTTATCGGATTGATAAATCGCGGAATAGTAAAACTGGCGGAAATGGTCTCGGTTTAGCCATTGCTAAATGGATCGTAAATGAACACCACGGTTCAATTACGGTCGCTGATAATCAACCGCATGGGGTTCGATTTATTGTGACATTACCAATTTCATAAGCAAACAAAAGGCCCTGAAGACGGGAGAAATCTTCAGAGCCTTTTTATTTTATTCGAAAGAAGTGGTTTTAGTTATTCACATGAGTGATTTTAATTTGAAGGATGACATTATTTTGAAATGCCTCTGTTTTGAAAGTTAATATATGAGAAATTTTAATGGGAGTAGGGATAGTTTGAAACGACAATGACGCTATTCTTGCTGCCTCATCAAACATTGAATATGGATGATAAGGTACTTTTGAGTAATATCCATCTTAACTCACCTCGATTAATGAATTGAACTTAAGTCATACAGAACGCCATTACTGCCACCCATGCCACCAGATGGTTGTTGCATTGTTTTCATTTGGCTATGTTGACCTCCTTTTTGTGAAGGCTTTTGATTAGGCTTACCACGGTGATTAAACTGATGGGATGGCATCGATGAACTTGAATTTGGCCTTTGCATTGGTGAATTGCCTTGGTTAGAACTAGATGAACTTTGATATTCACTAGTTGCCACCTTCTTAGCGTGCTTCTTGATCCAGTTAACAATCGTATTATTAGCTGAACCAGATTTACCGCCACTGTAGTAGTACTTAACCTCACCATTCTTCACCAGTTGTTTGAACTTACTTAGTGAAATGGCAGGGTCGGTTCCATTGAAACCACCCATTGCCATGACTGCTTTACCAGTCTTAATAATGTAAGGAGAGGCGGTACTTGAATCATCAGTAGCAAATAGATACTTAGCGTTGCCAGCGTGTTTTTCAAGATAATTCAACATTTTAGTATTGACGCTACTTTCACTGCCCATCTGGTTGCCACCTGAACTTAATAGGTCAGGACCAGAAGTCGGAATGCCAGATGATTCGGCAGAAATAGTGGGTGTTAACGACCACCACGTTGGTGCAGCCATGATTAGCACTAGGCCAATTCCAGCAAGTGGCTTCATCATTTTAACCAAGTTCCTGATGCTAAAGAAAATTAAGTTAATCGCAATCAAGCTACCGGAAATCACAATTACCCATGATAGCCATGGATAATAGCTATAAACATAGACGGCTTGGAGGGATGCCGTTATGAAAATGGCGATTGGCAACAGGTATGATTGCCAATTTTTAGTTTTCTTTAGAACGGATTTAATTAAAATCGGAACGCTGATGCCGAAGAACGCCGCAATTGGCGGGGCCAACATGATCATGTAATATGGATGAAAGAAACTAGCAACTGAGAAGAAGCCAAAGACTGGAACAAGCCAGCCGAGCCATAGTACCAACTGTTTTTGTTTGAAGCTTAAGTGGTACCATTTTTTCTTCTTGTCAGAATAGAATGCCCAACTGGCAATCATTCCAATAATACTAAATGCTAATAGCCAGCTGATTTGAGGACCTAATTGAGTTTTGAAGAGTCTAAAGATACCGGCAGATCCGATGTTGAAGGCACCACCGCCAGCTCCTCTGTTACCCGCGTGACCTTGCATCCCACGCTTATGATTGAGAGGGGTCATGCCCTTGGCACCCTTCATACTTCGGTTACCATTCATTCGATGTTGACCATTTAACATTCCACCTCGTTTCATATTGCCTGATTTCTGGTGTTTTTGATTCCCCATTCCTGGGAAGGCGCCACCGGTTCCCGTTGATTGGCCTAACAATCGTTGGGTGCCGTTATATCCGAAAGCTAATTCCATGACGGAATTATGTTCAGATCCACCTTCGTATGGACGTTTGCTTGCTGAAGTCATATCAACAGATAGTGGCCAGAAAAGGGTGGCAATAATTAAAACGATCGTTGAAATGGAAAGCACTTTCACCTTTGATAACCAGTGCTTTCTGACTGCCAACCAGTAAAAGAGATACATGGCAGGTAAAATCATGAAAGCCTGCAGCATTTTGATGTTGAATGAAATACCAATCAAGCCAAAACTGATGATGATCCAACGTGATTGCTTTTTAATGTTTCCTTTTTCCAATAAAATTAGTGATAATAATAGGAAGAAGATTAAAATTGAATCCATGTTATCAGTTCTAGAATCGGCAACGACAATGGGTGTAATGGTCATTGCCAGTGCTGCTAGACGACCGGCAGTTGCACCAAAGTATGGTTGAACCAATTTATAAATTAAATAAACGGATCCTACACCAGCTAAAGCCGATGGTAAGACAACGCTCCAACCGTGGACACCAAAGATCTTGGCACTGATGGCCATGAACCATAATGCCACTGGTGGTTTGTCAACGGTAATGTATCCAGCTGGATCAAAACTAGCAAACCAGAAATTTTTAAAACTCTTGGTCATACTGGTAATGGCAGCCGTATAGAAACTGTTAGCATTGCCGGCTTTCCAGATTTGCCATCCGTACAGGAATGCCGCTGCCAGTAAAATTGCGGCTAAAATCCAATCAAATTTGGGATGTTTTGATTTTAAATATTTTGAAAAATGCTCCATTAAAATCACTTCTTTTCCTTAAAAATCCAGTACTTGCTCAAAATCCAGTTGATGGGAATTACAAGCATGAGGTTAACAATTGGGATTAATAAACCATTTAAATGTAGATACCCAATTGCAAAATTTGTGAAGTAGTTACCAAGCATCCATGTAAAGAAGTATGCTAAGTAATATTTAATTGTGATTGTTTGAATTGATTTGCCGGTACATACCCGCCATTGTTTACTGAAAATTAAGCCAATCATGGATGTAATTCCGTAACCAATGGTCGATAGAAATGCCGGACTGAAGAGCTGTCCTAAAAACATAAGATATGATAAAACGGTATTTATAAAATCAGGCAAACTGGTTGAGACGATTTGCCTAACGACTTTCACCAATTGAATCACCTTCTTTGTTAATTTAGAACCTAGTTTATCTGGCGAACCATAAAATAACCTTAAAAATATAAAAAAATTATTTTTTTATTTAAAAATCATGTATAATGCAGATAAATCACGTCATAAAAGAAGGAAAATAATGAATCGAATTAAGAAGTGGCTATGGAAATCAATTGTGGATACGTTTTGGGATACGATCTTTACAATTTGCGCCTGCCTATTTATCTTAGCTATTATTGGAATTGGTGATTTAATTTATATTTTTGCTTTTCACGGTACCCATCCTATTTTAATGGGGAAAGAAAGCTTAATTGGCTGGTCAATTAAACTTCCAGCGGTTTTACTGCTTTGGAATTTAATTTCAGATGGGCATAAGATTAAAAAATCAGAAGCAAAATAAAAGCCAGGCCTGAATATTTAGGCCTGGCTTTTATTATCTAAACTTTTAATTATAGCACAATCATAGGCGTAAAAGGTGCCATGTTTATGACAAAATAGTGTCAATTAACTGCCATTTTTATGTCAGATTAGTGCCAAAAATATGTCAATAATGTGTCAGTTTTCTGACAATATCCTGCCATTTATCTGCCAAAAACATGTCAATTTTATGCCAAATTCATGTCAAAACTCTCATTCACCTGTCAGAAATATGACAAGGTGATGCCAGTATTTTAAAATTAAATGAAAGCGATTACTTTATTTTAATGATCGATTTAGATATAATTGATTTGATTTGAAATTAAAGGAGCTAATTAAAATGGCAAATGTTTTTGGCAGTCCTTCATCATATGTTCAAGGTAAAAATATTTTATTTGATAGCAAATCATACATTCAAAAATTAGGTCAGCGTTTAGTTGTCTTGGCTGGACCGAACGCGTTAAAAGTAGTTGGAAACCGTTATATTAAGTACTTAAAAGACAACGGTTTTGACGTTCAACCAGTTACTTTTCAAGGTGAATCATCTGATCGCGAAATTAAGCGGGTGGTTAAAATTGGCAAGGACTTTAAAGCCGATGTGATTGTTGGTTTAGGCGGCGGGAAAACATTAGATACTGCCAAAGCGATTGCTGACAAGTTAAAGATTAAAGTTGCCATTTTACCTAGTTTGGCATCCACCGATGCACCATGCTCGCGCTTATCCGTGATTTATCATGATGACGGTTCATTCTCAAACTACCTTTTTTATAATCAGAATCCGAACCTGGTTTTAGTTGATACTAAGTTACCAGCTGAAGCGCCTGCCCGTTTCTTGGCTTCTGGAATGGGCGATGCCTTGGCAACCAATGTGGAAGCCCAAGCTGTTGCTAAGCATGATGGTAATACGATGCTGAATGCTAAACAGACTTTGGTTGGAAATGCAATTGCACAAAAATGCCAGGAAACTTTGTTTAAATACGGCAAAGAAGCTTTGGTATCGGTTGAAAATAAGGTCGACAGCAAGGCTTTAGATCGGGTTGTCGAAGCCAATACATTAATGAGTGGCCTTGGTTTTGAAAGTGGCGGATTAGCTGCTGCCCATGCTCTTTATAATGGGATGACCGTTTTACATGGGGATGTTGATACCATGATGCACGGTGAAAAGGTTGCTTTCGGAACGTTAACCCAATTATTTCTTGAAGGTGCTGATAAAGCACGATTAGAGAAATTCTTGAAATTTGATTTAGAACTTGGTCTACCAACGACCTTCAAAGATTTAAAGATGCCAAACGTTACCGATGAAGAATTACGCAAGGTCGCTCATGCTGCGAATGCATCTAACGATACCATGAAACAGATGCCATTTGAAATTTCAGATGACGACATTGTGCAGGCAATGAAGGCGGCTAACGCTTATAGTACTGATTATAAGAAGCGGATGGCTAACTAAATTCATTAATAAACTAATATAAATTTATCAATTACACTATCGAGGAGTGCTAGTTATTTCAATTCAAGCCGATTACATTAAAAATTTAGAATTACAAAAACATCCAGAAGGTGGTTGGTTTAAAGAAACTTACCATAGTGATGATCAATATTTTGCTAAAGAAAGTAACGGGATGCGCTATCGTTATACATCAATTCTTTTTCTACTTGATTATAATCATCCATCACATTTTCACCGTTTAAATCATGATGAATTGTGGTTTTATCATGATGGTCAATCTATCAGTGTTCATTGCATATTTCCAGATGGAAAATATAAAGAAATTAAATTAGGTAAAAATGTTGCCAATGGAGAAGTTTTGCAATATCGAGTTCCGAAAGAAACAATATTTGCATCAGAAGTAAGAAACAAAGGTGCTTTTGGTTTAGTTAGCTGTGTTGTTGCACCTGGTTTTGATTATCATGATTTTGAATTGTTAAAACGTAATGATTTGAATTCAAAGTATCCAAATTTGAAAACACTAATTGATCGTTTAGCTAACTAAACCAAACACCTCCATTGATTTCACTACTAAGCATGTGCTATTACGGTTATGAATAGTAATATATCAGTTCAAAGGACGTGATATTTTGAAGACGATTTCAGTTGATGACGCAAGAGCATTTGATCAATATACAATCAAAGAAGTCGGCATTCCATCATTAGTCTTGATGGAACGGGCCGCATTGAAAAGTACTGAGAATATTCTTAGTTTGAAATGGGATCTCCAACACGTTTTAATCGTTGCTGGTTCCGGTAATAATGGCGGTGATGGTTTAGCCGTTGCCCGTTTACTTAAAAATAAAGGGGTTGATGCCGAAGTACTATTGGTTGGTAATCCAAAACATGCTTCGATCGAAAGAACGCAGCAATTAAACTTTGCTAAACACTATGGTGTCAAAATTTTAGATCCTAATCGGATTTACTGGTCTAAATATACCGTGATTGTTGATGCCATTTTTGGCACCGGATTATCACGCGATGTTGCTGGCAATTATCCGCCAATCATTAAATCCATTAACGATGCTCCCGCAAAGAAATTCTCGATTGATGTTCCATCCGGTTTGAATGCCGACACTGGTAAAGTTATGGGAACATCCGTTCAAGCAGATGGCACTTCCACTTTTGCCTATGCTAAAAAAGGGATGGTCACTGATAACGGCAAAGATTATTGTGGAAAATTATTTGTCGATGATATCGGAATTTATGATCCCAAAACATTTGAAAAATAATAATTATATAGCCTCCTAAAGTTAATAATTACTATGATTTAGCTTTAGAAGGTTATTTTGTCTATTAAAATTAAATTAAAATGATTGAAATAATTTAAATAAGAAACTAATATAATATAAAATATATATGAATGGAGTGGTCTTATGGATAAATCGATTGATAAAAACAGTAATCATAAAAGTAGTAATCAGTCTAATTTTCTCAACATGGTTTTGCGAACAATCATGGCATTTGCCGGGGTTAGCTTAGTGGGTTTAGGTGCCGCATTCATGCGTGAAGGACACGTTGGTTTAGATCCCTTCACAGCTTTAAACATTGGAGTATCTAAACTTTTGGGAATGGATCTTGGTTCATGGCAATTGATTGCTAACCTGATTATTTTCGTATTAGTTGTGATTTTTGACCGTAAACAAATCGGGATTGGAACCATTATTAATATGGTATTAGTCGGGTATGAAATCCAATGGTTCTCAGCAATGTATGAATCATGGGGAATCCATTTAGACTTCTTTGTTATTATTGGTGATGCCGTCATTGGCCTGATTTTATTTACACTAGGAACTTCTGTCTATATGTCATCGAAATTAGGGGCCGCTCCTTATGATGCCATTGCACCGATTATTTCTGATAAAACGCATGGTAAGTATCAGATTGTCAGATCAATTCAAGATATTTTATTCATGGTTGCAGGATATTTTGCAGGTGGCTCTGTTGGTATCATGACTGTTATTACTGCATTCTTTGCCGGTCCATTGATTGCTGTATGGAACAGAAATGTTAGCGATATTATTATGAAACACATTGAGCACTTTAGTAATCAACCAACATTCTATGGTGTTGAACATGGTGTGATTGATTTTAGTAAATTAGGCTATAAATGGTTGAACTACGCTTATAAAAGAACTGTTTATATGCAGAGACATCTTTCTGGCTATTCTGACCAAGAATTGCAGGATTTAATCGATGAAAATACCCGCCATTTAAAACAGAATATGCTTCTTAATCGTCAAATTGAACGAGATCGAAAACAATTGATTGGTGAATTAAAACGACGTCAGATTCCGACAGATGATGAAAATACTAAGAATCAATAATTAATTTAAAAATAGAGTCCCCGTTGATTGATTTCAGTGGGAGGAGAGTGTTCCAGATAATACTGTTGACCTGCTAAAGTGATTAAGAAAATTTAAATAACTGAAATTTATTAAAAATAATAAATAAAAATGCCACCAAATTTAATTATTTGGCAGCATTTTTAGTCTAAATTTTATTAAAAATTATCTATTTAATTACTTGGGCACCCAAAACGTGTTGGAAATGGTTTAAAGCCCACTGATTACCAGCAGGAGTTAAACCGGCAACACCACCCTTATGGACAACGATGTTGTAGCACTTATTGTAAGCATCAATGGCGGTATGGAGAACACAAATATCAGTACAAACGCCAACTAAATGAACGGTGTCAATGTGTCTTTCACGAAGCCGCATGTCTAAATCGGTACTAGCAAACGCACTGTATCTAGTTTTATCATACATGTAGACTTTGTCGTCATTGTGATGTTTTTGATACCAGTCGTTGACTTTGCCGTAGAATTTATGTCCCCAGGTTCCTTTAACGTTATGGGTGGGGAACAACTTAGTTTCAGGATGATACGGGTCGTTCGGATGGTGAGCGTCCGTTGGGAAGATAACCCAGTTGCCACTTTGTTGAAATTGATCGGCTAATTCGACAATGTTGTTTTGAAGCTTTTGGCCGGGCTTACCAACCGTCAATGAACCCTTGTCGTCAACAAAATCATTTGTATAGTCAATAATGAGTAATGCTTGTGCCATTTTCAGATCTCCTTGGGTAAATCAAATCAATATTCCACTTTAATCAGTTCGATTATATCAAATTACCGTTGAAATGAAAGGATTAACGGCCGTGTCTGATTTGATGTAATTTGGTGTAAGGCCGTTGAATGTGTTCCAATTTACGGTCCTTTCTAAAAATTTCAAATGCCGAACTGCTGTAATATTTATGGTTATTAGTTTGCCAAACGATGCTGTCGTTCACAATGTAACGATTGGCACCACCGTGGTTAACGACCGCAATAAAATGCTTCTGTTTTAACGTTTTGGTGCCGCGATAAATCGTCTGCCGACTTTTGCCAGTAATCTGGGTTAATTCAGCAGATGTAATTTCACGCTGGTTACTTTTGTCCATGATGTCGATGAGGTAAAACAAAATCTCACACGCGTTGGCATCGTGTTTCATTAAATCAATGATATTACCCATTTTAGCTTTGTTGATCCGCAACCAACTGTGGTAGATTGATTCGTTTTGGTTTGCCATTACTTTCCCTCCATATTGAATATCGTATCATAAAGTGATACATCAATGTAGCATGATTTGATACATTAGCTTAAAGCCCCTTGGACTGTTAATTCAGCCTAAGGGGCTTTTTTATTTTGCATCCACTCTATATCTATTAATAAGACAAAGTGGTTTCAAGTAATTATTACCTCTTAATTAAATATTAATTTCAAAAGTAAATGTCGTGGCGAGACGCCACGATACTTTCCAACTTGAAGAAAAAGCAAGACCGAACTGGTTAATTCTAGTTCGGCTTTTTGAATTCAAGGAGGATGCAAAATGAAGTGTGAAAGAAATTTGGTATATGCCAATCATGATGTTCAGTTTTACTATGTGAGAGTGACAAGCAGAAGTTCGTTTTCGGGGCATCAGTTGCAGATTAAATATATTTTGAAACGTTATGATTACAGAGAACATCTTGGTTACCAATTAGCACCATTTTATAATGATGATTACTTATTTGAGACGTTGAAACTAGCTAGCCAAGTTGGTAAATCAAAGGTGAATCATGATTTTAAGCAGATCGTAAAATTAGTTCGAAATGATGCTAGAAAAGGCATGAAATTGCCGCAATTCAACGATTTTGAAGCAATTCAAGATATAATCGAAACGTATCCATTGAAGAATCAGGGATTAGTTGAATCAACTTTGGTTTACTGGTACCTAATCATGAAATTAGATGCTTTCAACGGCGTTGACTGCCGGACAACGCACGTAATTGAAATGAAACAAATCTTGCAACAATCGTTCGATCCTGAAAGCGTTGATCGTGAATTTCAAGTTAACTATCGAAAACAAATGAAGGAACATGTAATTAAGTAAAGTAAAAGAGAATCCAAATTGGATTCTCTTTTTTATTACCGATTAGATTTATAATTCAATTTACTTCTAGTTTTTCGCATGGATTTCTTGAAAGTCTTTGGATTTAAATCTTCTTTGCTGATGTTGGGATGCGTTAGGGTAATTAAATGGCCATCCGGATCTTTAACCACTGCTTCAGTCGCATTCCATGGCTTTTGTTCAATTGGGGATTGAATTGCTTTTGGGGAAACTGATTTGAGCATTGCTTTTACATCATTGACCATTAAGTTTAAGTAAATGCTGTTACCAATTTTCACGTTATCACTTTGAATCAACATAATATCTTGATACTTGTTTAATCTAAGGTGATTTAATATTACTTCATTCTTGCTATTTCTAAATTTGTAGATTGATTTGAAACCAAGTGCTAATTCGTACCATTTCGTTGATTTTTCAATATTTGTGACCATGATTTTGGGAAACATCAGCATCGGGTAATATTCTGTCATGTTAAACACCGCCATTTTATTTTCAAGATAATAATACCATAAGTAGGATTTTGACAAGTTAATTATGAAAGCGTATCGTTCGAAAATGTTGCTTAATATTTTAACGATTGGGGTTTGGATCCATATTTATAAATATAATTTTGTTGATTTTACTAATCCTTTTATATTTTAAAGATGGCGAAATTTCGACGTTGATTTTCGGATCGAATGTCATCATAATTTTGTTTGATTTACTAATAAATTATTTTAAAGCTTAAAAAAGATTATAAAAGCCAAATTCCATTTTGATTGAAATTTGGCTTTTTTAATATTCTATTTTGCTAACCAATTTGATGTATCAAAGTATTGCGGGGTATCATGATGAACCTTGTGCCTAGTCCACGTTGTGATTTGTGAGAAATATCCCATATTGGTGTACACTTTCAATGATCTTTGACCATTCTTTAATTTTGCACTCCAGTAGATAATGGGAGCACCTTTTTTAGCATCCTGCTTACCAGTAATGGTATAGGATAAGCCCTTATGGTGATTTAAACCATTTTCACATGTTTTGACATATAAGAAATGGGTGTTGCCATCATGGTGGTCGTGACGATTAATCTTAAAATTGTTAACCGTCACTGAATGTTTTTTGACCGTCATGATGTCATATTTATGTTCATATTGATTGTAGCGGTACCACCTGCCGCGAAGTTCGGTCGGGGTTGTATAATGCCCTTGATAACTGGCATGGGCAGGGGTTGCAGTAAAACTGACAATCGTTAGTAAAAATGCAACACTAGCTAAAATGCTAAATAGGTACTTTTTAAAATTCATCTTGGATCATTTCCTTGTATCATATTTTATATTCAATATATACTTTTTCAGGGGAAATGACAAGGTGAAATTAACGGCCTATTTGGTGGTAAATTAATAAATGATTATTTATTTCTATTTTTTACAAGATAGACAACAAGATTAGTTAAAATATACAAACAAATCACTACCGTAAAGAATAATATAACTTGAATTTTATTCCATTTCATAAAAATATGAAAATGACTGCTCATTCGTATTAGGAAAAAGATTATCCCAGCAAATGCGATATGCATATATTTCACAAATTTATTTTTCTTAATGTTTGTCAGCTCCTAATATTTATTTCTTATGATTATTTTGAGAAATTAGTGGAATCGATACTAAAACTATGAAAAAATCAATGCTGAAAAATGATCATTACTTAATATTTTTTCATGATTAAATAGTGAAACAATAGTCATTCCAACTATGAAAGATATTGATAAAATAATTACTTTGTATGTCTTCTTTAATTTCAAAATTAACCCACCTTTTAGAAAAGATTTATTTTAAAATAGCATTCATAATATAATGAAAACAACCTATAAAAAATAGAAAAATGCAATCTATTTTTTATAGATTACTTTTATTCTTGATATGAGAGGGACAATAATGAATTTTAAAAATAAAATAAAATTTTATAGAAAACATAATAAATTAACTCAAAAAAATTTAGCAAATAAATTGAATGTTTCTAGTAAAGCTGTTTCACGTTGGGAAACTGGAAAAAACTATCCTGATATAGAAACGCTTATAAAAATCGCTAAACTATTTAATACTTCTGTTGATGATTTATTAAATAATAAAGATGTAGAATTTTATAATAATGCAGTGAACGGTGGGCATAAATTATCAATAATAAAAAAATTTTTATTATATTTAAACGTATTACTGATTGTTTTGGGTTATTTAGAGTTGATCCAACCATATGGAATTCATATTAGTATGATTCCACTATTTTTATTTGTTTTCTCAATTGTTTCATTGTACTTAACTTATAATAATAGAAAAAGCATTTTTAATGATAAACATAAAATAATCGTGATTTTTTCAATTATATTAGTAATAAACACGTTGATTGGTACTCTAGGTGTTGATGTTAAAAATTTGATGTTAATAAATGATAAATTTTATGTTCAAGGATTTATTTTTGGAAGAATAATGCTAATTATTAATGTCTCTTTATTATTTGCTGCTGAAATTTCAATTATAAGAAATAAAAATTGAATAAATTTATGCATTGTTATATATTAAAATTGTTAGTTATAATGCAATCAGTTTCATTGTAATAAGCCATAAAAAAGAACCAGTGTCCCTCTAAAACACTGACTTCTTATTTATTTTGTTTTATATTATCATAATGATTGCCAGCACGATGTTAAACATAATTTCCCAACGCAGGATTCTAAAAATCATGTTTTGAGTATGAAATGATTTGGTGATTTTAATTTGGACTAATGAAACTAGAATAGTGTAGATACATACAAAATTCATCCCATTTTGCGGATGACTGCTATTAACTGACAAAACGATAAATTCCATAAAAGTTAGTAAGATTAAGATTGACATTAGCGTTCGATCATTGATGTTGGACCATTTAAACATGATTGATCACCCCTAAGATATTCTAATTTCTATTTTGATTCTAAATTATTTTAAATACCAACAAAAGCATTGGATATATGCTAGGATGGTTCTAAATAGGGGCATCATAATGAAAAATAAAACTAAATTTTCACTCGCATCAATGGTTGCATTAATATCTGCTTTGTTGATTGCTGGGAAAGAATATTTGAATATCAGTTCTAAATTTAATGATAAAAAGTAATTTTGAAATCATTATCAGTTTACTTAAATTGAAATGAGCTATATAATAATAGTGAAATAAAAAGAGCTTAGGAGTGTGATCCTAAATCCTTTCTAAGCAAGCTGTTTAAAGAACAGTGACTTTTGTTTACAAACGATAATTAATTAAAATAGTTGCCCTTCAACTAGCCAAAGTATCTGGGACGGCTTTTTTAATTACTTCTTGTCAATATAAGTCAACAAGGCAATTAAAAAGATGCCAAAAGTATAAAAGATCGTAACTTAGCTCAATTGCTAGATTACGATCTTTTATTTTTTAAAGAATATACATATAAATAAAATATCCAACCACTAAAATAACGTTTAATATTGCTAATAATACCGTAAATTGAATGACGACCTTTAAGTGATTAAAGGAAAATAATAATTTTAAATGAAGGATAAAGCCGATAATTAAATATGTAATAATATAGGAATCACTGCTAGGATTATCGCTACTGTTTGCAAATATCACCATACATTCCATGAACAGCAATAACAGAATTACGAATGCCAACACATAATCGTTGACGCCTGACCAATCGAACCACTTTTTGAGCATTTAAACAACTCCTAATTTATATTTATTGTGTAGCCAGCTTAGCAACCACACTCTAAATTCCGTTCTACAAATTATGTATTACTGTGATGAGGCATCCTCCAGCATAGAGGGAGTGAAGGGTTTTTGAGTCGATTTTGCCCCTGGTTTGGGAAGAAACAAAATCAATTCATAACTAAACTAAAGCACCCACAGCACGTCGGTCGCTCGAGCCCCGTCATCGCCTATGGCATTTCGGACTTGTCGTTTTAGGCAAGTCGCCGTTAACTGCCGATCCTACTTTTTCGGATCAATCCATCAAAAAAACGCCCTTGATGGACGTTACTAATACGTATTTTTATTATAGTTCGATTAATAACACATTTAACGACCCCTGATGCTTTTAACATCACGTTCAGCCACCATGCTTTCCGTAGCACTCACGTTCGGTATCCTTGTCGTGTCATAGGAAACTTACGAATACCTAAAGGCAATTATTGCAGTGGCTACCTTACGACCTGTCTACTTTTTATGTTCCACCGTTAATTGCGTCGCCTCATCTGACAATCACAATTAATTTAGTACTGGGGTTGATATTACTATCGAGCCCTGTGTGGCTTGGCTCCCACACGGTCTAAGCAGCTAAATCATACCCAATAATCTTTGACAAACAATTATGTAATAGGATATTATAAACATGTATTCGAACATACATTTTCAGTTTCCCCAGGGCCTAATCTGGGGAGCTGCTTACATATTCAATTTTAAGAGGTAGCCATTATGTCGGCTACCTTTTTTGTAAGCTTGATAAAATCAGGTCACTTACAAAATTGAAGCACATTTGTAATTATATCCGATTATGGTAGGGCTGGCAAGATAAATTGAAACTAATTGTAGTTTATTTATGATTTTACGTGTTAATATATATTTAACATTAAACGGTGGGGGGTCATACTTATGAATAAAAGTCGAATTGAAGCCTTTACTGATGCTGTCATTGCAATTATTTTAACGATTATGCTGCTAGAATTAAAGGTTCCCAAATCACTTCATTTTTCAGCTATTTTCCAACAGCTTCCGTATATTTTTTCGTACTCAGTTGGCTACTTGTACATTGGAATCACTTGGTATAACCACCATTATATGTTTTCTAAGGCCCACTGGATCAGTAATAGAATCTTTGCTTACAATTTGCTATGGATGTTTATTACATCATTTATCCCACTTGCAACTGCTTGGGTCGGAGAAGGAATTAACGCGCGTGGGCCAGCTTTGTTTTACGCGTTCATTTATTTAATTTGGACCATTTCTTATATGCTTTTATCGCATAGCATTATCGAATCTGAAATTTATCTAAATCATATGAATTCTGCTCATAGTATTCAAACGATGAAGACATACCGGAACCTGACCAATCCTAAATTTGTGGTAATAGCACTGATTATTTGGGCATTGATCTTAATTTTCATTCCTGCAGTTCAACTCGTTGCCATCACTATTTTTGTCCTTGCTTTTGGTACTTCGACTAATGATGATGGTGATAAAATGTTTAAGAATTAATTGTCGAAAAAAGAACTAGCGTTGACTAGTTCTTTTTTGATTATTCAGCTTGTTTTGAATGGGTTCTGTTTTGCATCAAATACATAATAAAGTAGACGTCTAAAACTACAAACGAGAACATCCATAGGAAAATGTAATAACAGTAAGCAAAGAGAAATTTAAATATTAAAATGAACATCGAATGGTTGGCGCCGCTAAGGGTCCTTCGATCCCTAACAAATCCATACTGAACTGAATCGTGATCAACGAGCCATTGATTGCGGCCTAAATATTCGCCACGGAATGAAACGACTGGAATGCCCGAATGTAAGTAATCATCGTATAAAGATGCTGATGCGGCAGCAGTTTGCATCACTGATTTAGGCATCGGAACATGCAGTTTATACAATAAACTGATAATCATCGTATTGGCAGCTCTGAAATTGAAGAAACCTAGTAGGACTAAGCAAACCATGAACAATTGATTACTTTTCACAATCGTGATGATTGGGCCAAATGGAGAATCAGCGAGTGGATAGATGACCGTATTGATATCAGGCATGATAGCTGCTGGTGAATAGGATGAAATGTCCGAAATAATCACGCCAATCGTAATGATGATGGCTAATGCAAATATGATGGGATGTTTCTTACTTCCATAAGCTTGATTGATGTAGGTAACTAAATCAATGTGGGTCATTAGCATATAGACACAAAATGCCAATGCCACTTGGAAGAAGATATCACCGATTGAATCTGGGACACCCATTAAAAGTCGAACCACTAAGTTTAACAGAATCCCAGCTGGAAACAACAGCTTATAGTTAGTAAAAATTGATGTAATCATCGCTGCCGATCCGATTAAATAAACGATGAATAAAATATTAAGGTATCCAGAGAAGAGGCCCCGTAATAAGTTATCAATCGCAAAGAGGAAGACAATTACATTAATATAAGTGATTGATGCTTTGAAATTAATCCCTTTAGAATTATTAATATCATCATAACCTTTCAATATATAATATAGTTATAATTCTAAAAAGATTTTTGAACCCTAACAAGTGTACTTTTGGTTTACAAAAGGGTGTAAATTGGAATTTTATTTAAAAATATCAAAATAAAAAGTCAGTGCTTTATACACAAGCGCTGGCCTTTTGTGGTTATCACAGACATGTAATAACTTCTTAACTACCAACTTCAATATATAACTTTTTATTTTCCAATCAACTTCTTCGCGTTGGCATACGTGCCGTGATAAGTAAATGAATAGTTATGATAAATTTTATTTCTGGTCATAATTTCAAAGTCAGCCGAAAAATGTTTGTGATTGGATTTATTAACGTCAATTTCCATTAAAACGCGGTGCCCATTGATTTTACGATGGGAAAGCCAGAAGACACTATCGTTAGTGATATTCTTGATTGATTTAACTTTCGTCATTGTGTATACCGTTCCAGCAAAACCAGTTTTTGATTTTGGAAAACGATAAATATGAGCGACTTCACCTTCACAATCGGAATATTTGGTGGATAAAAATGGAACTTTATCAACTAGCAAAGTATCTTTAGTGTATTTAATTGGAAATGACGCAAATTTACTGTGGCTTTTACTGTCAACGTACCAGGTACCTCTGATTTCAGTTGGGGAAGCATGGTGGCCGGCATAACTAGCGTGGGCTTGTTGATTAACGTTACCAATCCCAATTGGTAAGACTAATGCTAAACTGGCAAAAGCAATTGCAAATTTTCTTTTAATCAACATTTTAAAATAGCCTCTTTTGTATAAATTTATTTACCAATTTCCTTTACAACTTTTTTGAAGCCACCCTTTAAAGAGTATGAATAATTATGATGGATCTTGGTTCGAGTCCAAACACCAACATCAGCTGAATAATGTTTTTTACTATGAATATGATCAAGATCCATTGTAATTAGGACATGGTGACCACCAATTTTACGCTTTGAAACGTAAACAATCCCATTTGAAAGTGATTTTTTCATTGTCTTATCTTTTACAATTGTATAAACGTTTCCAGCGAATCCCGTCTGCTTAGGGGCGTAACGATTTACAGAAACAAATAAATTATCGCCACGATTATCAAAGCTGTTATATCCAGTTTTCAAAAATTTAATTTTATTCATATAAAGATGGTGCTTAGTAAACTTAATCTTAACGGTTCTGACGTGGTTACTAACATTTTTAAATGTTTGGTACCATGTGCCTCTGAGTTCGGTTGGAAATTGGTTTGGTCCCTTATAACTAGCGTGGGCTTGCTGATTAACGGCACCGATTCCAACTGGTAATACTAATGCTAAACTGGCAAAAACGGTAGCAAATTTTCTTTTGATTGACATAGATAGGGCTTCTTTTTCATAAATTATATTTATGTTAACTTGCCGATGAAATTTTGACAAGTCGAAAATTATCCACAACTAAATGGTTGTGGATAACTTTTTATAATTTAGTTTTGCTTTAAAATGTATGTCCATTTATACCAACCATAGATTGAATTGGTCAAACTGACGACGTAGAAGGCAACCATGATCGGATTGAAACTTAAAATCCAGAGAATAATTTCTGCCATGTTGGCAATGTTCCAAAGCAACCACTGACTTGAACCGTAACGCATGACCATTAGTGCCATGGCGTAAAATTGAACGATGGCGCTTAGGGCGTCAAGCCATGGATGTGGATCCAGCGTTGTGGATATAAATGGAACGTGGAGTAGAAAGATTCCCATACCGAACCAACTAATTGCGAAAAGGATAATCAAAATGAACCAGCCTTTAAATGATAGTGATTTAGATTCAACGACATTTTTCGTTTCAGAATCACTCTTCATATTTTTAGCAGTCCAGGTGTAGATGCCGATAAATTCAAGCACCAAGAAATACAAATTTAAATAAACCTCACCGTATAAATAGCTAACGAACGAAATATAAATATAACTAACATTGTTTAAAATCGCCCAGAAATAATTAGTAATTTTTCCATCAGCTTCAATCGTGACATTTAAAATGCCGGTGATTCCTGAAAATAAACCGAGTAATCCGATAAACGTTGTATCGGGTGCGATCGACAGGTGGTGGGGTGTATAAATGATGAAGAATGAGCAGAGTTGAATTAAAAGTAAAAAGATGATGTATAGTCCCCGCCCCAGTTGCATATGGAACAATTCCTTGATAATATTCTTCGGATTAAAGGCGAGGCTAGCGGCTTCTTTGATGATTGCTTTTGTTGATGGTGTTGAATGGTCCATGGTGATTCCTTCCTTATGATTTGAATATAAATTGGCTATATCTTAACTCGAATCATGAATTTAAACAATTGAAACATAATATATGACTTGTATATTAAGTGTGCTATAATACGACTTATAAAAAGTAACCAACATGTTTTTTATAAAGAAGGTTTTAAAAATGAAAAATGGTATGCTAAAAGACCTCTTGCATCTACACAATTTGATTAAAAATAACTACGAGAATGAAAAATATGAAGAGTTTGGAAACTGGTATAGTAATCGCAAAAATTTAGCAAATAAAAAATATTACCATCGCAATGATGAACAAGAAAGCGATGCGAAGAAATAAAAAGAAGCCTCACAGCTACGACGTTAAATCGTGGTTGTGAGGCTTTTTTGTTCAGTATTAATTTACTATCCCTCGTATTTTTGCAATGAAACTAAATCCAAACCATTAATATTCTTGCGGCCATTTAACTTGGTTAATTCAAGAATGACGCCAGCACCCACGACGGTACCACCTAAATCCGAAATTAAATTTGCGGTCGTTTTTAAGGTGCCACCAGTGGCGAAGACATCGTCAATGATGACAACGTGTTTACGGTCTTGAACGTCTTCTTTTCTGAGGTTCAATGAATCTTCACCATATTCCAGTTTGTAGGACATGCCGACTGAATCACCAGGAAGTTTGCCTGGTTTTCTAGCAGGTGCAAACCCGATGCCCAATTTGTAGGCGACAGCGGATCCAAAGACAAAGCCATTTGCTTCTGGTCCAACAATTAGATCAGCGTGGTTTGATTTAGCATAATCAGCTAAATGGTCAATGATATATTTAAAAACATTCGGTTCTTCCATGAGTTTGGAAACATCGTTAAAACGAATCCCGGTCACTGGAAAGTTATGATAGACATCGATATATTTGAGTAAATTCATGATAGGACCTCCATATTCAACATTCTTAATATATGAATATTATACACTAAAATATGGATAAATGTTCGTAAAAATAAAAAAATAATTTCTCCTAATGTAAAACAGAAGTACACTTGTTAATAATTACGATTATATTAAAATAAAATAAAAATAATAAATATAAAAATATTTTAATGTTTTATGGATTTGAAAAATAATTTAATAACAATTATACTTATTTTATCAATATATATTTAAGAAAAGGAGAAATATTGTTGATATGAATGATGAAAGAAAGTTACCTAAAATGATTGGCGAACAATGTCGAATATTATATTTACCTGATGATGATAATCAAGTTGTTTTAGGCGTTGCGGGTAGTGGAAAATCTGTTGAAGCAATTTATCGCGCATTATGGATTAGTATTTCAAATCCAAAAGATAAAATTGTTGTTTTAACTTATAACCGTAAAGTTAATGACACAATCGATACATATATAAATAATTATAAAAATAATGATGATATTAACGAATATAATAATATAAAGGTAAAGACAATTTTTAGTTATTGCTATTATTTAATTAATCATTATTCTGCTAAACCTAATAGTATTCTATATGGGTTAAAACATAAATTAAATAATGAATTAAAGTATCCTTTACGAGCAATTAAATCATCAAAAGATGATGAAATAATATCTAAAGCTGTTCAGATAGTCAAAGATCAATTTCCTGATGCAAGTCTTTGGCAGAAAAATGATTATATTAATTTTATTAAAAACGAAATTGGATGGATGCAAGATAATAGAATTGGTTACTATAGAGGTGCTCGCAAATACTACATTCATGTTTCTAGAATTGGAAGAGGTAGTGAACGAATATCTAGTCAACAAAGAGAAACAATGTATAGTATTTATAAACATTATTATTTTATAAGGACGTTAAAATATTATAAATTATTTAATTTTAAAGATATTTACAGATTAATACCGGATTTAGATATACCTGAAAATGATAAACCTAAATATATTATCATCGATGAAGTTCAAGATGTATCACCTAGCATGTTTAACGCACTTAACTATATTATTCGAAATGATGGGCGTTGGAGTGTGTTTGGTGATTTAGCTCAAAATATATTTGGACAACAAATATCATGGCAATCATTAGGATTAAATAATATTAAAAAACAATACCGCTTAAAGAAAAATTATAGAAATAGTAGAGAGATTGGTCTATTAGCTAAGAGTATATTGCGAAATAAGTATTTTGATGATAATAATCATAAATTTATTCAACCGATTCCTTCCGATAAAAAAGGTGAATGTCCAAGAATAATATCTGAAGACGAAGCATTATCTTCTAGTGAAGGTGTAATTAATAAAATAAATAATTGGTTGAAAAATGAAACCAGTATTGCAATTATTACCATGAATACTTATGTAATGTATCAAGTAAAAAATATTTTAAACGATTATTATAAAAATAAAATTCCTGATAATATTAAAATTTTAACCATTAATAAAGTAAAGGGATTAGAATTTGATAATGTGGTTCTTTATGGAATTGATACTCCACAAATGTATGGGAATGGTTATTACGATCGACCAGAAATAATTTCTGATGAACACAATTTAGCTGATCGAACACTTATTGAAGATAAAATGAGTGATGATGATAAAGCAATTATTGCTAAAAGAATATACGTTTCAATTACTAGGGCTAGAAAAGGTTTGCTTTTAGTATATAAAAGAAACAGTTTAGATTTTCTTTTTTCTAATTTAATTAATATATTAAGAGATAGTGGTGATTAAATATGAACATAAATAAAATATTTGGTTTCATGGAGGAGAAATTAAAAAAGACAAAAACTAGACCAATTAGTAAAAATTATGGTGTAATTTCAACACCATACAAGAATATAATTCAAAAAAGAGGGATAACTTGTTTATGTCATTTTACTAAATCTAGTAATTTACCATTTATTTTTGGTAATGATGATAGTAATAATGGTCTTATGTCTACAACTCACATTGCTCAATCCAAATATTTACAGCAAATTGATAAAAGGCGTTTTGATGGTCATGAAGATTACATTAGCTGTTCGGTTCAAAAAATTAATACCCGTTTTTATAACTTTAGAGAACGGAAAAATAAGGATGATCTTTTTCATGAATGGGCAATTGTATTTATCGATCCGAGTGTAATAAATAATACGTCATTATTTTGTCAAACTAATGCAGCTGTTCGTAATGGCGCACTTATTGAAAGCGGACCAACAGCATTTGAATCATTATTTAATAAAGTAACTCTTGCCGCACGTGGCCGTAAAACATATCGTAATGCTAATTATCCTCCTAATCGTCCAACTGATATGCAAGCTGAAGTTATGATAAAAGATAGAATCCCTAAAAATAAGTTACTTGGCGTAGCTTTTCCTGAACATTCTAGAAATTATGAAATCAAAAGAATGAAATTTTGGAATTCAGATAATATTGATATTAGACCATGGGAGGAATGGGAATAATGGCTCGTCGTTTTGTTTATTATATTGATAAATCAAATCATTATAAGAAAGTTAGTATTGACTTTAAATGGGAACCTGGATTTGCACTATCACAGAAGCAAAAATCTGTTGATAATTTGCAAAATGCATTTAAGAATAAATTTCCTAATTTAAAAGTAATTGAGACATCTTCAGCATCTAAATCATTTTTAGGTAAACATGCTAGTGCATTTAATCTAGACATGGAAACAACCCATGGTAAATACAAAGTTGAGCAATTATTTCAAGCAGGTAAAGTATATGAAGAAGCTGGATCTCAGGAAAAACTTTTAGAATTAAAACCATGGGAGGCTAAAAAGCAAATTCACAGGATTAATGATGATGATCAACTGAATTCTTTTATATTATTTAATAAAGTTTTTCCGTTAACTCCTAAGACTCTCTTTTACAATTGGATTTATATTAATGCCTTAAATCAGAATCGAAAAATTGCTAAAAGCATATTAGAATATGATGCTTTTACTGATATTTATGATAATCCTAAAAGAACCATTAATACTCAATCTGAAGCATGTTCAATTTATGTTTCTTTATTTAGGCGAGGGGTATTAAATGAAGCATTGAGTGATAAAAATAACTTTAAAAGAATTGTTTATGAAGAAAATTAAGTTTTAGATGACGAGATTATAATAACTTGTTATCTATTTTTATTATTTTCGGAGGTTTAATTATGAATTTTAATGAACAAATAATTGATAAATATAAAGACGATAATATTCATGGATACATATTGGGATATTTTAATTCAGAGAATGGGATTCGAATTAATCATCATAATAATGAAAAATATATTTTAATGAAAATTGTATATTTTAACTTAGAATTACCTTATCCAATTCATAATGGACAAGTATACATATCATTAAGAAAAATATCTGATAATGAAGAAGATGTGGACGAAAATTATTTTAATAACAAATTGATTATTGTTGATTTATTTAAATTATATAAAGAAGAAGATCATTATAACTGTATTTGTAATAATGCGTATGTGATTGAGAATAAATGGAACTTTTCAAAAATATCTTCAATTTTTATTACAGATAATAATTTTAAAAATAATATCTTGAATGATAATAATGAATTGGACAGTAATAAATCAAATGAATTCTTGAATAATAGTTATTATTTGGAGGATACAAATGGTCAGGTTGATTTATTATCATCTAAATTAATTCTGAAATCTGTAAATGAATATTCTTATATTTTTTGTGATATTAGTTTAAATATTATTAATAATTCGTCAAAGAAGAATCAAAATTTTAATCCTTTTAATGATAGTAAATATATTAAAGTTAGTAATTCTGAATTAAGGCAAAATTATTCTCAAATTGAAGACAAGTATTATTTATCAAATATTTATCTTGATAATACAATTAATTCTTTAAATGTTGATGAATCGATTGTTAATTCATTTTTTAAAACACTAAATGAATATCAATTGCATTTTAAATTATCAGATATAATTAACTTACATACTTCAATCAAAAGTAATTTATTAACGATTATCTCCGGATTAAGTGGGATGGGTAAATCTAAAATTATAACAGCTTACGCTGATGCATTGGGTATTAAAAATGATTCTCAATTTAATATGATATCGGTTAGGCCATTTTGGCAAGATGATGCTGATTTATTAGGATTTGCTGATACTATGAATAATATGTATCATCCTGGAGATTCTGGATTAGTTAATACATTAATTGAAGCTAATCAACATCCAGATAAGTTATATATTATTGTTTTTGATGAGATGAATTTAGCTAGAATCGAATATTATTTTTCACAATTTCTTTCTGTGATGGAAAAAGCTCCTCAAGATCGGTATATCAGATTATATGATAAAAGTTTAAAATCTAAACTAAATGATAGTGAACAAATAGATTATAAAATAAAATTACCATCAAATATTAGATTTGTAGGAACTATTAACGTTGATGAATCAACGTTTACTATCTCTGATAAAGTATTGGATCGTTCTAATATTATTAGTTTACAGAGAATTCCATTTCAAAATGATAATAATTATTATAAATATGATGGGAAAAACATTTTAAATGGTTCATGTTCTTGTGATAGTTATAAATTAACTATCCATAATAATTATTCGTTTAATAAAAATGAATTAAAATTCTTTGATAATTTAAATCAAAGCATTTCTTATTATTTGCCAGATGTTGGAATTAGTTGGCGTAATTTAAATAGTATTGGTAAATTTCTTTCAAATGTTTCACATTTTGAATCATTTTATAATAAATTAGGATTTAATGAATCGAGTGCATTTGATTATCAAATTGCTCAAAAAATTATTCCTAAAATAAGAGGAACGCGTGAAATGTTAATGCCATTGATTGATTATAAGAATGATGATAATGAAAACAATATTAATTTTATTTTAAATAGATATAATGATTTATCCGATTTTCGTATCACTAAAAAAGCATTAAGAAATAAATTACGAGAATTAAAGGTGATGGGATTTGCTAAATAATCATAATTCGGATCAAAAATTATCTAATGTTATTAAGATAATATCAATCGATAATAAAAGTAATTCTAAATCATTAAGTTTTTCAAGAAAGGGATCAAACTTAAAAACTGAAAATACTTTTACAATTTACGATGAAAATACTAAATATGAATTCATTATTAATTTAAAAAAAGATGATAAGCTATATATTGATGGACTTGAAATGTTAGGAATAAATAATATTAAACACTTTGATTCTAATGGTTACTACATTAAAGGTTTTAAACATGATTTAGAATTAAAACTTTACGATGAAAACAATCAGTCTAACAAGTATTTACCAGGAAAATATATAATTCATTTAATTCGAAATCATTGTGATTATTATTCTTGGTTAGTAGTTAATCCCAAGTTTTTACAGAGTAGTGAATATAATAAATTATTATACGATTTAGAACATAAAATTGATGCGTTGTCTATGGGATCTTCTTTTGGAATTCACGGGGCTAAAAATGGTCCATTAATATTAAAAAATGATCTAAAATTATTAGAAATTTTTGAAAATAAATTTATTGATTTTAGAAATGCAATTTTTAAAATATCTAAAAATCCTAGAAATGAAATCTCCACTACACATAAATGGAGTAAGAGTACTAAATTCATTGGTGGTTTGGATTATTTAAGCGTTATGAAAATGTCTCAATATCATTGTAGTAATAACTTTTATGTTAAATATCATTGCATTAATTATGCTATACCAGATAATATAAAATTAAAAAATGAATTATATAAAATTAAATTAACGGCATATGATTTATATAAAAGGTATAAAGATGTAATTAATTCATTTAAAACTATTAGACTATATAATTATATGAAATTAATCGATCAATTATTTAGTGATTCATGGATGAAAACGGTTCCTTTAAAATTTGATTATAATCCTTCTTTAGGTAATTATTTGTTAAATCATAATTATTTATTTATACATAATTTACTTAATCAAATTTATAATCTTCGTTTAGACACAATTAATTATCCACGTTATTTCTTATTTGATTCAAAACCAACAGAAAAACTTTATGAATTATGGGGATTTTTAGAGACAATTGAAGCATTGAAAACAATGGGGTTTATTATAACTTCTGAATCATTATTAGATTGCTTTGAAGAGACCGATTCAATGCAAATTGTTAAAAATGGTCTTAGCCAAGAACTTCCTATTAATATGGTTTTAAATCATAAAATGCACCATGATTTTAGAAATATTAAATTAAGTATCATCTATAATAATCATATTAAAGATAAATCAATTGAAGAACCCATTAGAACAGTTAACAAGCACGATAAACCAGATATCAGGATTCATGTTTTTGATGCTAAAGATGTTTTTATGGGAACCATAATTATTGATACTAAATATAGAAATCCACAAAATGTTTTTAGTCATCATTTTAGTAATAATGCTAGAGAACAGTTATTTGAATATAGTCATGGAATATTTAGCAATAATATATTTTCTTCCGATACTTATCCAAGAGAATTAAGAAATTATGCTAAAAAACACCCAGTGGTTGAATCAGTGGGTGTAATGTTTCCTAAAATAAATGAAGTTAGTGATAAATACGACAAACTAAAAAATCTTCATAATATAATTTCATTCCATGCTAATCCTGATAATAGACAGCATTTGATTAATTTTATTAAAAATAGTATTAACTCAATTTTATCCACTTTTAATTAAATTGAGTAAAAGACTAGTTACCTCAAAAAAGGCAACTAGTTTTTTGTTTACTATTATTTTTTATCAATCACACTCGAAAAATCCTTATAATACTGTTTAACGCTCTGGTAAGCTTTCTTATACATCTCAAAGTAACGGTTGTAAAGTTGATGATTCTTCATGTTCGGACTGACCTTTTGATCAATCTTGATCCATTTTGAAACATCTTCAGCGTTCACTTCATGAATTCCAATTCCAGCTAAAATAGCACTACCCAGATTGGCTTCACCACCGGTTTTAGTGGTTAAAACAGTCTTACCGGTTACATCAGCAACCATCTGGACCATTTTTTTGGAGTGGCTAACTCCACCAACCAACGTGATGACCCCATCTGGTTTCGCACCGAATTGATCAATCCCATCACGAATAGCGTAAGCCAAGGCTTCTTGAAATGCATTGTAGATTTCGTATTTAGTGGTCTTCAATGAAATGCCTAGGATGGTTCCACGGACGGTGGAATCCCAGAGTGGGCTGCGTTCGCCCATAAAGTATGGCAAGACAATCAAGCCATTACTGCCAATTGGTACGTTTAAACTATGCTGATTCAATTCATTAATGGAAGCTTTATCCGTTAATTCAATTCCGAACTCTTTTGCAAACCAAGTGACAATCGCACCGGCAGTATTAGCACCGGCAAAGTTATAGTAGTATTGCGTCGGTTTATAAGCGTATGGCCAAATGATGAGGTTGTGGTTTCTGAGCGGATGATCGGTTACCATGGCTGCACTCATAGAAGTGCCAGCAGCTACGGTAATCTTACCCGGTTTAAACACACCGGTACCGACCGTAGCAGGACCCACGTCAACACCAGTGTTAAAGATTGGGATCCCAGCTTTCAAACCTAATTCTTTAGCCCATTCATCTCTAAGGTAGCCAGCCGGATCCGTGCTTTGAATGAATTTCTGTGGTAATTTTTTTAAATCAATCCCAAGTTTAAACGCAATCGAGTTCGACCACTTATCATGGTCAATGTCGAAGATTCCGGCGAGGTTACCAGCAGCGGAATAGTTCATACTTAAGTTGCCGGTTAAATGGCGAATTATGTATGATTCTGGTGGCAGAAATTTGGCCGTTTTTTGGTATAAATCGGGATGGTGCTTCTTGATCCACATGATTTTGGTGAAACCATAATAGGGGTCGGCAATATTAGCAGATACCTTTTCTAATTCTTTATTGCCAACAATTGTTTCGGCTTCAGCGGCTTCATGTGTGGCACGACGATCCATCCAAATTAAAGTGGGGCCAATAATCTTGCCACTTTGATCAACTGGAATGCCAGAACCGGCGTATAGTCCATCAATGCCAATTGCGACAATGTCTTTTGCATCAACTTTAGTAGCTAGAATTCTGATTAACGAGATGGCTGCCTCGAACCAGTCATTCGCATTTGCTTCCACCCATCCATAGTGGGGTGTTTTAATTTGATAGCTAGCTTTTTCCTGATCAATAATGCTGCCATTGCTTGAAATGAGAATGGCTTTCGTGCTAGAAGTTCCGATATCAATACCAATGAGATATTTAGCCATGGTTAAGGCCTTCCTTTAATGTTTATGATGTGTAGTGGTTATGCTTAAAATGCTTCATACTTTTGTAACCGCTTACACATATAGTATAGCATTAATCGGATAAATAGGTATCTTTAATATTTATTAAGATATTAAAAAATCGCATTAAGAAATTATAATGCGGTTTAATTATGATATTTAGTTCTTATGTGCTTCATTATGAAATAAATGATACTTTCCAGTAAAAACATTATTAATAGAAATGAAATAGAATAATCACTAAAGAAGGGTTTATGGAAGAAGATGCTTACTAAAGCGATTCCAATAATGCCCCCTGACATTGGAGGCCAGATGCTATTAAAATATGTATTTTTTATTTTCATAAGATTGTTCAGCTTCCCTTTAATAAATTTATTTTATTGTAACATTGGTGGTTTTTTAATCCAATTTAATTCATAATTTAATATAAACAAAAATGGACTCTCACATTATAAAAATGTAGGCGTCCATTTTTAATTAATGTTAATTATTTTAACGATATACGTTCCACTGCGGTTTTTTACCTTCCAAAGTTTTCACAATTTCACTAGCAGCATCATATGCCATTCTGCCCATGCATTCAACTGTATTTGATGCAATATGAGGAGTTAGTAAAACATTTTTAAAATTGTATAGTGGACTATCTGATGGAAGTGGTTCTTTGTCATAAACATCCAAAGCAGCACCCTTAATTTTGCTATTCTTTAAGGCGTCAATTAAATCATGGGTCTTAATTAGGGGACCACGAGCTAAGTTAATTAGAACGGCAGAGTCTTTCATCATGCCAAATTCACGACTGGTAATGCTTCCCTTAGTTGATGGTAAAACGGGCATGTGTAACGTAATGATATCGGATTCTTTGAACAAGGTATCACGATCAACGGCTTTGCCAATTTCAGGATCTTTTAGGTTAGGTGAATAAATAATGATATTGACATTCATGGCACTCATTTTCTTAGCAACCATTTTACCAATCCGACCATATCCTAAAATGCCAAGGGTCTTACCTGCTAAATCAAACCCCATGTGGAGTTTCTTATAGTTCCAGTTGTTTTTGTGCATTGCAATTGAATCATTTGTTAAATTTTTAGATAAATCAAATATTTCCGCTAACGTGGTTTCAGCGACAGTCGAGGCATTGGCAAGTGGGGTAATGGTGACGTAGATTCCATGAGCTTTCATAAAATTAACATCGATATTATCGTAGCCAACACCATTTCTAGCAATAATTTTTAGATTAGGCATTTTTTTGACGGTATCATTTGGAAACGGAGCGGTGCCTAGAATGATTCCGTAAGCATCGCTGGCTAAATTAAGTAATGTTGAAATTTTTTTATCTGGTAATTCAACAACATCAAAACCATGATTCTTTAATAATTCTTTTCCAGAATCTGATAATGTTTTTTGGACAGCAATTTTTTTAGTCATAATTGAATCCTCCTAACTGAATAAATAGTAGTCTTTTATTTCAAACTATGGTAGAAATTGGCTAATTCTTTTGGAGTTGGATAACCATCATTGTCACCAGGGGTCTGAACCTGAAGTGATCCAATGGCATTACCCCGTGTAACAGCCTCTTTTAAGGATTTATGTTCTAGCAAAGCTGAGATGACACCAACTGCAAATCCGTCACCAGCACCAACGGTATCGACAACATGCTGGGCTTTAAATCCAGGGACGATATACGAATCACCGGCTTTAGTTTTCACATAGGCACCCCTTGGACCAATTTTAACTAAAACGGCGCTCGTTCTCCGACCATTTTTAAGATAATAATTAGCAATTGTCTCGGGATTATTGGTACCAATCAAAACTTTGCCTTCCTTCGATCCCGGCATGACGATGTCAGCATCCTTTGCTAATTCATTAATGGTCTTAATCATATCTTTGCGATTGTCCCATAGTGATGGCCGTAAGTTCGGATCAAAGGTAATGAAGATGTGCTGATTGATTAATTCCTGCATTAATTTCTTAAACGATGCCCTTGATGTTTGAGACAATGCCGGGAAAATGCCGGACATGTGAGCAATTTTAATTCCGGATAAATCGACATTATTAAATTGATCTGGACTTAAGTTGGCGGCAGCAGAATTAGTCCGGTAGTTAAACGTTTCTGGATCTCCGTGAGTAACCAACTGTTTTAATTGATGCCCTGTCCAGTGTTTTGAATCAAATGAAATGTAATTGGTACCAATTTGATGGCTTTCAATTACCTTTTTAGCAAACTTGCCGAGTGGATCGGTCCCTAACTGCGTAATGTATTCGGTTGAATGACCTAAACGCTGAACACCAATTGCAACGTTCAATTCTGCCCCACCTAAGATTTTGGTGTAGTGGGTGGAATCAACCAGGCTAGCGTCAGCATCAGTCGATGCAAAGGTAACGACCGGTTCACCCATTGTAATAAATTCACTCATTTTAAATCCCTCACTTTCGGATTAATTAACCAAAGAAGTGCCAAACTAAAATTTCATTAATGATCGATACAATCCACATAATCGGAACCCCGAATTTAAGGAGTCGCTGTGGAGTAATCTTCATGTAGCCAATCCCCCAGACATTCCATGACTGTGTGATATCGGTTGAAACGGCGAGTAAAGTTGGAACATACATTAGGGGCAACAAGTACATATCGCTAAACATGCCAGTTGCTGAAAGAACGGCAGCAGTGGCGGCACCAGCGCCCCAGACATGGAGTGGACCTCTGAATAGTGCTAGTGGCGATAGAATCCCGATTGCTAGTGATAATACAAGGGTGCTATGCGGGATAATGGCATTGAAAAATCCTTTGAATCTGGCAGCATTTAACTGGGCTGCAGCCGCAAACATTACTAGTGCCATTAAGAACATGATTAATCCAGAAATATCATTAATTGATTGTTTGATTGATTCATCCAAAAACTGTTTGAATTCCTTAATGTGTTTCATATGACCAGTAATCAACATGGCTAGGATACTTGATAAAATTAATGCTGGAACGGCATCCCACTTTAAAACCATGTTAAGAATGACTGGGATAACTGGAATGATGAATGCAAACCAGCTCACCTTTTTAGCTTCTTCTTTATTGGTTGCGCCGATGGCACTTAAGTTTTGAGCAGCTTTGGTGGGATCAATCTTTTTGCGTTTAATAATCAAGAAGATAATAACTGCGATCAATTGAATCACCATTGCCGACCACCCGAAAACTAGGTAGTGAGCATTATATTGGGCATTGGGAAACAATGGTTTCATTTGGTTAAACAAAACGACGTTGACGTACATTGCAGCCCCAATTGATAAGACGTACGTTGTTAACGCTATATCCCTTGGCAGTCCGAGTGATAGTAGGATTGGAAGTAAGATAACGCCAATGGCAATGACCGACCCGACACCGTATGAACTAACGAATAGTAGAGCGGTAACCAGGACAACGAGGATAGCTGCTAAAAGGGGCTTCTTGCGGCCGATTTTATTGGTATTGTATGAAATTGCTGGTGCAATTCCACTATTAACGAGGACCCTGCCAAACCAGGATCCAAAGACAATGTAAATAATGGTTGATCCATATTTTAGAGCAGGTTCGGTAAAGACATTCGTAAGGGCTGTTTGATATGGAATTAATCCAATCACTGACCACAAGATAGCCATGATGAAGAATCCCATCATTAAGTCGCCACCCTTAATGATGTAGTAGATGAAAATTAGAAATAAAATTAATAGAAGTGTAGCAATGACAGCGTTCAAATTACTTCACCTCATTCCTGACTAAATTCAATTGAGTTTTAATATCCTGATCATTTTTCATCGGAAATTCGAGTGCAATATCGATATTGGGATGAAATTTACTTAGTAACTTTTTCCAATGTAAAACACCACTGTTTAAATTATCACTGGTTGTTAATTTATGATCATTTGAAATCACATTTTTAACATGGATATAGTTAACAAATTTTCTTAATTCATTTGCGGCATAGTTAGCATCTTGGTGGGTGAAGACCCAGTTACCAAAATCAAAGACGTCACCAATTGGCAGCTGATCTTTAGTGGAATGGCATAAAAAGTACTTAATGTTTTTAACCCTTCCACTAATTTTGGTCTGGTCATTCTCAATGTTGAGCTTAATTTGATTGAGGGGAAGCTTATTAAAATCATCAACTAGGTTGCCCGTGTATTTCTTAAAGTTGCCTAAATTGAACTTAGTCTTCTGGGCATCCATTGCCTTCGCTTCACTAAAATAAAGTTGAAGTTTTGGATTGATAGCTCCATCTTTTTCAAACAATTCATCTGGAATACTGTAATTGATTAATAATCCTGTTTTTTTCCGTTCATCATTAATTGCCTTCAGCTCTTGATGGCTATCTTGGGGTAGATATTCTCTTCTCACTTCGATTCCATCGGCGCCAATTGCTTTTACACGACTTAACAAATCTGACTGCTTTACACCATGATTCTTGATGTCATTTTCAAAACACCAGGTGTTAATAAAAAGTGCCATTTGGATTGCCTCTTTTCTAGAAGCCACTTACAATATTCCTCTCTCTAAAATTATAGTAAGCGCTTACACAGAGGAAGTAAAGAATATCGAATATTTATTTATATTTATGACTTAAAGTGGTAATTTGATGGTGGGTGAAAGGGATTTTTATATAGTAATAGTTGTTTATATTTTATGATAATTTCATCAAGTGTTCGGATTAAAGTTGTAATCTGCCAAATAAATTAAATTTCCTTAAAAAATGAAAATAATATAAAAATAGCATACAGAATATATCTGAATGCTATTTCTTATTTATTTTATTAGTCCATCTATTATTTCATTAGCCATTCTAATGGAACGATTATTAATTTCATTATTTACAAAATTAAAATTATTTTGTTGCAAATTATTCATAATGTTCTTAAGTGTTATTTTTTTAAAGTATGATGATTGTTTAATTAAATTATTAATGTTTTCGATTTTATTATTATTTAATTCGTTTTGTTCCATATATTCATATAATGTTTTATCTTTTTTGTCATCATTCAATGATTTAGAAAGAAGCATTCCATTACCTAATGAACTTAAATGAACATTAAAAAGTTTTGGATCATTTTTTAAAACCCTATTTTTAGGTATGACGTGTTCGAATTCATAATCTTCTCCGTTATACTCAGTATATTTAGATACGTTAGCATGAATTGTAATTAAAGCTTGAACATATTTTGGAAAATTCTTTTTGTCTTTTTTGTTATTATCATCATTTAACCAGTTTTTAAATTCTGATTTAAAAGTATTCTTATTTACCGGTTTAGAATAATTGTTTTTATTATTGGACTGATAATATGGATAATATCTTTTTAATCTTTGATCTCCATGTGATCCCCATGTATTTGCTATAAAATCATAGACATAGTATGAAGGAATATTATTTAAATCATTGTTCATATCTTTTTCACTTTTATCCCATAAATCTGCAAAGTATGAAAGAATTTTGGCATTTGAAGATATTCCACCTGCATATGGGTATTTTTTGGAATTACTTCTGCTACTATGAGAAATATTTTGCTTAAGATATTGTTTGAATTTGTCATTTAATTTATTAGAAATTATTTTTGCATTTGATAAAATGATTTTGATATTATTTTGAATATTGTTGACGTGTTTAGTTTTTCCAACATATCCTATTATTTTTGGATCGACATTACTTATAATTGCCAATAAATTAAATCCAATTTTATCTATAGACTTATCATCATTATTAGTAATTAAAGCTGGAATCCTTTTTACAACAAATTTTCCTAATGCTCTTCCAAATTCTGCTAAATTTATTTTTCGTTCTTCTCTTAATTTATCTTCAGAATAATTGCTGATTTTAAATTCACCATTTTTAGTGAGTGATTCATAATAATTCTTTACATTATCTATTATTTCATCACAATTTTTGTCGTTTTCAGGTATATTTAGCAATATATCTGACCACGTTGCACTAAAGATTTCATATCTTGTTAATGGAATTCCACCTTTATTTAAATTTTTAAATACTTGTGGAAGATCTTCCTTTTTTCCTGTAAATTCAATTACAGGAATTTGAAGTTCATTTAAATTAATATAATTATTAATTCTTTTCTGGAGTGATTTAATTGTGTCTCTAAGCTGCTTTTTAATTTTGGAATTTAAATTATCATATTTATCTGTCCAATCAGCGAGTTCATTCATTTTTAAATATTTATTAAATTCATTAATTGTTATTTGATTATATCCATTTTCTTTTAGGATATTGTTTATTGAATTAAGAGTGTTATGATAATTTTTAGGGCTTAAATCCTTATAAAAACTTACTTTATTTTTTTCATATTTTTTAATTGTTGATAATCTTTGTTGACCATCAATCAATTGTGAATTTTGTGAATTTCTTATTGAGGAGACAAGAAAAACTCCAAATGGGAAACCATCATGTAGTGTTTGAATTAAATCCTTTTGTTGCTTGGGTTTCCATACAAACCCTCTTTGAAATTTTGGCAATTTTATTTGATCAATGTCACTATATGGTATGTGATCATATTTGTAATTTAACATTTATTTATAAAACCTCTTTAAAATAATAAAATATAAATTAATTTTATCAGAATATATATATTCTAGCAAAACCAATCTATATTATTGATAATAAATGCTATAATTATAAACTTTCTTTATATTTTTTACTTTTTACATAATAATCATTATATAAATCCATTAAACCACTCATCATTAGATTACATAGGCTTTTATCCGTTCTACCAGTATTAAAGTGGGATATTGAATTTCTTGCCATAAATAACATGTTGATAAATGATTCTTTTCGATCATCAATTTTTATTGGATTTTGTTTAAATCCTCTTACATAATCTTTGGCAGTGGGTCTGTTACTTAAAATTGAATTCAATCTAATTCCATGTTTCCTATAATAATTACTATAATTTTTAAGTGTTAAATACATTAAATGTTCTATTAATCCACCCATTCCGGATGCACATAAATACCATTTAGCATTATTATAAGCAAAAATGCATTCTTCCAATTCATCAATGAATTGTTTATCTTCAATGCCACTAATTAAATTTGAAAAATGAAAATTAGATTCAAAGAATATTTGTTTCTCATATATAATATTCACGTCTGGTTGATTTTTTAAATAATTTTGACTATTTTTAAACTCTTTATTAAATAATTTCTCGATATAAGATGAAAAACTTACTTTGGGCGTATTTTCAAAAAACATTTCCGTTGAAAATGATTTTTTTATGGAATCATTTAGAATCGTTTTACTTATTATTTTGTGTGAAATTAAGAAATTTAATTTATTATGGTCATTAAGTGTTGTAAAAACTGCTTTATCTGTTTCTTTACGTTTATCTAGTATAGTTAATTTATTGCTATTAGATTTTTTAGCCCAAAAGAAGTATATTGGTGCATATTGGTCATTTGTTATTAATGAGTAAAAATGTAATTGATTATTTTTATTCCACATAAAATTATTATCATTAAGTTGCATTTCATTCTTTTCCATTAGATTTTTATATTTATTTTTCATAAAAATTAATAAACGTTGTTCTTCATCATCCATATTATTTATCTCCTTAATTTTATATGTAAGTATATTATAATCCCAACCACCAGTCTTCATATTTATCAAAGAAGATTTTGATACCATCGATTCTTAAAATGTTAAAAATATCTTGATAATTATTTTTATTTTTAATATTGAATCGGGCACAAAATTCAACGGTAGGGTTAGGCTCTTTAGAAATTTGATTAACTATTTTTTGATACATCTTTCTTTGTGTTCCTAATCCTAGTACTTCTTCATCATTGACCTGTGTGTATTCTTTAATAATGTAGATCGTATTATTGGTTAGGTTGAAAAATGCTGTATCTGGCTTTAAGTAGCTGACTTGTTTAATTCTTACATGGCATAAAACAGACAGAGCTTTATAAAATTTATTACCAACAGCTATGATCCCAGCTTTACGGTTATTTTGAATATTGATGACACTAAAAGCACCACTATCAATTTGTTTTAATTGGTAATGGTGCTTTAAGTCGTACTTGATATGCTTGATGAAATTTGTTCTCAATAATATTTACCACCTTATTATTTTTAGATCTATATTATTGATCAGAATAAGGTAGGAGTAAATAAAAATTTAGAATTTTAAATATCTAATGCATATAGATATGATATAATAATATGGTTTGTGTATTAAATTTAAACAAAAAGGGAAGATTTTATGTCGACTTTTACTTCTGAGGTAAGGCCTCAGGTCCTAAGCATGATGGACGTATTCAAGGACAATAATTTTAGAATTCCATTTTATCAGCGTGACTATTCGTGGGGTAATGATGAAGTGGGTGACTTCTGGGATGATTTAATGGATGTTTTTAATAATAATCAAAATAATCATTTCTTTGGTCAATTAGTTACATTTGAACATGCTGACGTTCAAGATTTAATTGATGGTCAGCAACGGGTTACCACCAGCACTATTTTCATGTCAGCTGTTTTTAATATTGCTAGCGATATTATTAAAAATAATAAATTAAGTGATGATCCGCTAATAGATTTGAAATTATTACAAAGATCCATTCAAAAATCAATTCGGCAAAACAGTCAAACACCAGCATTAGTATTGCAAGCCCAATCGAAGAGCAGCAATCTATTGCAGAATTATTTAATTGGATTGTTTTCAAATCAAATTGAAATTACTGATGAATATAAAAACATTGAACCGATTAAAAATATTAATAATGCATATAATCAGCTTTATCAATATGTTCAAACTTTAATTAAATCTGAAAAGACAATTAATGGTCGAATTAATGCTTTAAATCAAATCTTTAATTCATTTTGTGATAAATTCTATGTTTCAATGATCACCGCGCCTAACCGTCAGGATGCTTTTATCATTTTTGAAACGTTGAATAGCCGTGGAAAGGATTTGGCACCTTCTGATATCATTAAAACCCACTTAATGTCATTATCTAGTAGCCAATCTGATGAACAAAGCGAAGATGAAGAAAAATTCCAAAATAAGTGGAATTTTGTCTCCAACCGTTTAAGCAAGAATAGTAATAGTTTAACTAAATTCATCCGTTCTTACTGGTCTGCTAGTCATAAATTGGTTATGTCTAGACAGCTATACCGATCAATTAGTAATTACATCACCACTAAAAATGAAGCTGAATCATTTCTGGATGATCTAAAGGAACTAGTTGATTTATATAACGTTTTAAATAGTCCTAGACAAACTAAGAATAATCTTAACTACCTAGAAGATTCATATTTAACGGATATGATTTCAATCTTGCGCAGTATGCAAGTTAAGTTATATTATCCAATTATGCTTGCAATGTATCGAAGGGGTTATAATCCAAGTGATATGCGGAAAGTGATCCGAAAAGTACTATGTATTTTTGTCCGTCACCGCATGATCTGTAATGACGGAACGAATAAACTTGAAACTGGTTTTTCAAATGTTGCTCAAGATATTTGGAATCAGAATACAGTTGACGTGAATGATATTATTGGTGAGTTAAATCAACATCTTTTGAAGAGCAGTTCTGAAACCAAAGCTAACTTCAACGTTCTTCAAAAAGAAGGTGGATCAGCCGGTGCTAAGCGTTGGTCATTAACTTATTTATTATTTAAACTATATCAAGTTGATCAGCATTCTGATTTTGAGTCTAATTCAATGTATGATCCCGACATTAATCTAGATGGTTATAAATTAATTCGAATTGGTAATGATGAAGTTGCTGATGAATACCAAAATTACATTGGTAACTGGACGTTGATTGAGCCCCAATTATCGAACATTAAGAAAATTGGATTAATTGATGCTTTGAAACGCTCTGATTTGAACAATAATAAATATTTAGCTCAATATATTAAGAATCATGGTAATCAATGGACGGTTGACGATATTCAAAGTCGACAACAGGAATTTAGCGAGTTGGCCACGATGATTTGGTAAATAAAAACACTCAATAATCTGTGAAAAGATTGTTGGGTGTTTATTTATTTTATCCTAAAAAATTGTTTTTACTAATATTCGTAAATAACCTATGTTGATTTATCAAAATCTGTTATAATAATACTAGGATGTAATAGGATGTGAAAAAATGAGATTTATTGGAAATAAAACTAGACTTTTACCATATATTGATGAAATGGTTTCTAAACATTTAAAAGGTGACGAGAATACTTTTGCGGATATATTTGCGGGAACTAATTCTGTTGGAGAACATTTTAAAAATAGATATAAAATAATAAGTAACGATTTATTATATTTTTCTAAGGTTATTGCTGAAGCTACAATTAAATTAAATGATTATCCTAATTTTAATAAATTAAAAAAATATGGAATTAATCATCCATTTAACTATTTACAAAGCAAGGATTTATCTGATTACAATGGTGATTTTATAACACAACACTATTCACCTAACAGTAAGGCTCATAGAATGTTATTCACTGTATCTAATGCAAAAAGAATAGACTTTATAAGAACAACTATTCAGAAATGGTTAGATGAAGGTTTAATTGAAAAAAAAGAATTTTATTATATTTTAAATTCATTAATACAAGCTGTTCCATTTGTTAGTAATATGACCGGCACATATGCTGCATATTTAAAAAAATGGGACAGGAGAGCTTTTAAACCATTGGAATTGGTACCAAGTAATATTATTGATAATCACTGTAAAAATGAAGTTTTTAATCAAGATGCAAATTTATTGTGTAAAAAAATAAAGCCAGATATTGCTTATATTGATACCCCATATAATTCTAGGCAATATGGATCTAATTATCATGTTTTAGAAACAATAGCTCGTTGGGATTATCCAAAACTTCATGGGAAAACAGGGCAGAGAAATACTGAAAAATTAAATTCTGATTTTGCCAGGAAAAGAAAAGCTAAAGAAGCAATGAATGAATTACTTAATAATTTAAATTCAGAACATGTATGTCTAAGTTATTCTTCAGACGGAATTATTAATGTAGATGATTTAAAAGAAATGCTAATAAAGCATGCTAAAAATGGTTATGTTGACGTGAAAAAAATACCTTATAGAAAATATAAATCAAAATTATATAATAATGATAATAAAGTTTATGAACTAATATATTATTATCAACCAATTCAATATAATAAAAGACATAGTGTTATTAAATATAAAAATGATATTCATTCTTCTACTAAAATAAACGTTAAAGATGGATTGATAAAAAGTCCTTTAAATTATATTGGTGGCAAATATAAGCTTTTAAATCAATTAATACCTTTTTTTCCATCTGATATTGATATATTTGTTGATCTATTTAGTGGTGGAGGAAATGTTGGAATTAATGTTAAAGCAAACAAAATCTATTTTAATGATATTAATACTAAAATAAATGGATTATTTAGATATTTTCAAGGAAAAAATCCACAGAAATTAGTAAGTCAAATAGAAAATAGAATTAAATATTTTTCTCTTTCTAAAACTAATGAGCGTGGTTTTAAGAATTTAAGAAATTATTATAATAAACATCCCAATCCTTTAGACTTATACGTTTTAGTATCATATAGTTTTAACTATCAATTTAGATTTAATAATGATTTAAAATATAATAATCCATTTGGAAAAAATCGTAGTCATTTTTCTAAAAATATGAAAAATAATTTAGTAAAATTTGTTACTAAATTAAATTTGATCAATGCAAAATTTACCGATCAATATTTTAATAAATTTAATTTCAATATATTAACAGATAAATCTTTTGTTTACGCGGATCCACCTTATTTAATTACTACAGGTAGCTATAATGATGGTAATCGGGGATTTGTAAATTGGACTGAAAAGCAGGAAAAAGAATTATATCAAGTGTTAGATAATTTAAATTCTAAACATATTAAATTTGCTTTGAGTAATGTTTTAAAGCACAAGGGTATTAAAAATACACTATTATTAAAATGGTCAAAAAAATATAATATACATCATTTAAATTATAGTTATCATAATTCATCTTACAATACTAAAAATTTATCTAGTGATGAAGTATTAATAACTAATTATTAAATACTTCGTATATTTCTTATTTTGCAAAAATATTGATATTCTAATAAAATAATTATTATAATTTCTTTTATTAATTTTGAAATTAAATTTATTAGAATTGGATGTTTTTATGAAATTAGAAAATACAATAAGTATTAACGAATATAATAATATTCCTAAATCTACATCAGGTTTGGGACAAGATGTATCTCAAAATCTTAATGATGTAGTAAAAGTTCCATCTTTATTTGTTAAGAATTCAAATATTTATAAAATGTTAATTAATGGAAAATTAAGAGAATCAACCTTAGGATTGGGATCTCCTAAAATTATTTTTGATAAATTGAAAAAAGCGTTATTAAATAATAACAAAATATCTAAAGAGAATTTAATAACAATAAAAAGTAAATATGGAAGAGAAAAATATGCTTCTGGTCTTATTAGATTATTATTTAAAGGACAAAAATCACCCAATATAATTGATTGGGCAGCTAGTAATTATTTAAGTTTGGCTGTAGGAATGGGTTTAATTGATTTTAATTATAATGATAATTGTTATCATATTACTAAAAATGGTGAAAAAGCAGTTAATTTACTAGATTCAAAAAATAATAAAAAATTAAAAGAATTTATGTTAAAAAGACTATTTGAATATCCTTATGCTGCTTGGTTAATTAGACTTGTTAATAAACAACCTAAAAAATTATTCACTAAATTTGAATTAGGAGATAATTTTGGTTTTATTGATGAGCCTGGATTCATTTCATTACCTGAAGATATGTATGTTTCAGCATTACTTCAAGCCAAGGGAGAAGGAAATAAAAAAAGAATTAAAGAGATAAGGCAAAATTCAGAAAGTACTTCTGATAAATATATGAGATGGATTGCTGGATTAATGGTTAAGTATGATTTATTAACCAAAGAGTATAAGAAATTTTCGACATATTATAATAAAAAGAAAATAGAAATTAAAATACCTGCATATAAATGTACAATCTTGGGAAAATCAGCATTAAACAATGTTAATGGCGGTTCTAGTCATAAAAGATCTATTAAAAGAATAAAATGGGATTATTTAGCATCTAAAGTAGATAATGCAGACAGAAGAAAAACTGAAAGAGCTTTGATTATAAAATATTTAGCTGAAAATAAATCTTTAAGTTCTTATGATTTAACTAGTAAAATTAATAAAGTCTCTCCATCTATAAAAATGACGTCATCTAAAGTTGCAGATGATATAAAAGGATTGAACAGAATTGGTATTGAAATAATTGATAAAAATAATAAATATATTTTAAAAGACAATGTATTTAATTTTGTTATTCCTGTAAAGAAGAATTATACTTTTACATCTTCTAGAGCTGAAAATTTAATTAATACTATTTCCCCTAAAATTAATAAATTAAGTCATCAATATTTTAAAGCAATTTATATTGCTTTTAAAAATTCAACTTCTAATAAAGAAAATGAATTATTTGAAATGTTATCTACTAAATTGCTTACTAAGGAAATTGGATATAAAGGTATGCATATTGGTGGAATCAATGCTCCAGATGGATTTTCTTATAATAATAATATAGGTTGGATAATCGATTCTAAAGCTTATCATAAAGGATTTACTTTGACTAAGAAACATACAGATGCTATGGGACGTTATATTGGACAATATCGTAATCGTAATGATGATTCTATATGGTGGAAAAATATACCTAATAATTTAAAAGAATCTTATTTTGTTTATGTATCTAGTTCATTTAAGGGTGATTATAAAAATCAATTAATAAATTTTGAAAAAAGAAATAGTATGGAAGGCGGACTTTTAGAAATAACTAAATTAATACTCTTAGTAGAACTTTTTAAAAATAATAAAATTGATGATAATGAATTAAAAGGATATATTTTAGATAAAAATATTAACTTTAAAAATTATTATAATAAATTAATTTATATTAAATAATTAATATATTGAATAAATAATACTATTAAAAAAATGCTGTCATATAAATTTAGCGATTTTAATTTATCACTATATTCATATGACAGCATTTTTACTTGAATTTTTTATAAGAAGAAGATATTATAAAGATACAAAGATAGTAAAAATTAAAAAGATATTTATCTTATACAAAGTGAGGACTTAATTATGAAAGATTCAACTCTTAATGATCAAATATATAATTTTATTAGTGATTCTGATATTAAAGGTACAGGTGTTAAGCTCATGGATATTGTGAATCATTTTCCAACTCATTCATCAGATTCTATTCGTGGTTGTGTTAATATGATGACCCAACGCAGCCTATTATCACGGGTATCCCGAGCTACATATTCGGTTACCAATCATAAAAATATTATGCCTAGTGATTTATTGCTAAAAGAATTAAAAAATGATTTTCATAAATATAGTATTGGTATGGATAAATGCCTTTCTTTACCCAGTAATGAACAGGAACGATACAAAAAAATAATGAATGATCTTAAAAAGTTAGTTGATAAGTATGATGAAAAAGGAGGAAATAAACTATGATTAAGTTAAATAAATTCAATTTAAATGAACATGGACTACCTAAAGAAATTCAATTATCATATGTTGTATTATATGTGATGGCCAATCATCATGTTGATGAGAAATTTAGTCGTAAAGATTTAAAGAAATTATGTCCATTTTATTTAGGTTTGCCGAACAATTTAAGGAATAAGAGAAGTAGTAATAAATCTAGACAACCCTTAATCGACACATATGCAGAATTTGAACTTAGTAGCTTATTTAGAACTGGATTAATTTCACGTAGTAAGGTCGATAAGAAATCTCCAAAATATTATATTAATCCATTGGGATGCTACTTAATTAATTTTTATAAGGATGATTTATATGGCTTTATTAAAAAAATTAAGTTATTATATAAAAATAGAAATTTAAAATCTTTTCCATTTATGGTTGATATAATTTTTAATACTGTTAATGATAAATATATTTCATTTAAACTAAATAAATAAATTATATTAAGGATGAATTAAAACTTGGCAAAATACAAAAAGGAAATACTTTTTGAAAATCATTTAAAAGAATACTTAACCCATGTTGGTGGTACTAAGCAATGGAAAAAATTAGATATTAAAACCACTGATGGTTTATGGAATAACTTCAGAAAAATCGTTTATCAACTTAATCAGGATAAATTAGATCAACCACTTAGTAATGATGAATTTAATCAAGTTAAGAAACAATTATTAGTGCAGACTAAAACTCCATATGATGCTGGAGTCTTTTTGTATGGTGTTGGTGGTAAATCACAAATTGATATTGATCGTGATGATGGTAAACATGTTTTTCTAACCATTTTTGTTCAAGATCAAATTGGTGCTGGAAATACAGTTTATCAAGTTGTTAACCAAATTCAACGTCAACATGTATTAACCGGTAAGCATGACCGTCGTTTTGATACAACCCTATTAATTAATGGCCTACCAATAATTCAGATTGAAGAAAAAGCAGATGGTCATAGTGCTAAAGAAGCCTTAAATCAAATGCATCAATATGAATATGAGGACCAATATTCGGGCATTTTTTCTACTGTTCAAATTTTAGTTGCGATGACTCCCCATGATGTCCGTTACATGGCTAATACCAATTCCGATGACTTTAATACTGACTTTGCTTTTCAATGGAAGTTAAATGGTCATAAGAATCCGATTATGGATTGGCGAGAATTTACAGATCATTTTTTATCCATCCCAATGGCCCATAAAATGGCAACTAATTTTATGATTTTGGATAATACGCCTAATCATCAATCGATTAAAGTAATGCGTTATTATCAAGTCTACGCAACTGAAAAAATTATTAATAAACTAGAGTACCATGATTTTAGCGATACTACTGATAGTAATAAAAAAGTAGGATACATATGGCATACAACTGGATCAGGAAAAACCATTAGTTCATTCAAAACGGCATTCTTAGCTTCTAGATTACCCAATGTTGATAAGGTCGTCTTTTTAGTTGATCGCGTTGCTTTAACTGATCAGACATTCGATGAATACCGTGCATATGATCCTAATACCAGTGATAATAATAAGGGTGGCATTGTTGATAGTACTAATAATACTTATGATTTAAAACGTAAATTACGCTCAAAAAAGAAAAATGATATTATTGTCACTTCAACTCAAAAAATGTATCGTTTAATTTATCATAACCGTTTTTCAATGGATCAAAAGAACATTGTCTTCATTGTTGATGAGGCTCATCGATCAACTAGTGGTGATATGCTTGCTCATATTAAAAATGCTTTTAAACATTCTGCGTGGGTTGGCTATACTGGAACACCTAACTTTAATCCTGATAAGGGATTAACAACAGAAGATGTTTTCGGGCCTTGTCTTCATCAGTATGTAATTAGCGATGCGATTGCTGATCATAATGTTTTAGGATTCAAAGTTGATTTTCAGACGACAATTCCTGATAAAGAAGATAAATTAAGTCATGACGATATGGATGATAATATCAAATCAAGTGTTTATGATATGAATCCAGCTCACGTTAAAAGTGTTGTTCATGATGTATTAAAATATTGGGATAATCGTTCGGTCAACGGTAAATATAATGCACTTTTTACTACCCATGTTGGTGGTGGAAAGGCTTCTACACCTATGGCAATGATGTATTACAATGAATTTAAACAACAGATGAAAGATATGGATCGTCCACTTCAAATTGCGGTTACATTTAGCCAAAATACAACTAATAATGATGCCCAGTTGGAAACTAACAAGGCAATTTCAGATGAAATTTTGCCTGATTATAATAAACGATTCCATACCCATTTTGATGATACGCAAATTAGTGAATACTTTAGTGATGTCGTTAGTCGTTTAAATCGGACTGCTTCTGATGGAAGATATTTAGATTTAGTCATTGTTATTAATCAGCTATTAACTGGATTTGATGCTCCATATTTAAATACGTTATATGTCGACCGTACTTTGCAGGGCGCTAATTTAATTCAAGCATATTCAAGAACCAATCGAATTCAAAATATGCAGTATAAACCTTATGGTCATATTGTAAATTATCGTTGGCCTAGTTATAGTGAAAAATTGATGAAGCATGCATTGGCAATTTATTCTAATCCGGCATCTGCTAAAATTCATGCCAAAGCTAAAAAAATTTCTAATAATGTTTTAGCTAAACCATTTAATGAAGTTAAAAATCATATGAAGTTAGTTGTTGGTGATCTATCTGAATTAACTGATAATTTTAAGGGTGAACCTAAGAGTGAAGCAAAACAAGAACAAGCATTTAAGGAATTAAACACTTATAATCATTTAATGTCCCAAATGAAGCAATACGATGAATTCAAGGATAGAGGCACTAATAAAGTAATGCATGAAATTGGTTTAAATGAAGATAATGAAGCTCGATTGACTGGTCCAATTGCTGATCATTTAAAGTCTGATGTTGCTAAACAGCATCATGTTGAACCGATTGATCTTAATTTAAAAATGGAACATGTTAAGGAAGTAACAGTTAATTATGATTATCTTCATCAATTAATTGCAGAATACTTTAATCATGTTCATGATAAAGATTTACAAGCTAAAGAATTATCTCATTTAAAGGATATTATTTATAAATACTTAGAATCGATGGAAACAAAGGATTATAAATATGCTGATCAAATTAAGAAATTATTGAATGATGATTTAACGAATGAAATTAAATATCCACTAAAACCTAATCAAGTTGATCACCTTATAAAACATCATATTCAGAGCTGGAAAATGAATCAAATTAAATCATTTATCCATCAATGGGGTGTCCAAAATAGTCAGGATAAAAACGATCTTAGTAAGTTAATTGAGCAACATCAGCTTGGTAATGATAAGGATTTAGGTAGCTCAAATAAACTAGAGGATATTGTTAAGCACGGTCAAATTGATCATCAAAATGCTAGTGATTCAGATGTTAAGAAATTAAGTCCAATTAAATATCATAATCGTTTCATTGATGCATTAAAGCATTTAGCTGATAAGATTAAGAAACACATTTAGGAGTAATTTTATGTCAGAAAATAGAGCAAAAGATATTACGACACAACTATGGGATATGGCTAATCAATTAAGAAGTAATATGAACCCAGTTGATTTTCAAAGTTATATCTTAGGGTTCATGTTTTATCGTTACCTTTCTACCCACCAAGAACATTTTTTAAAGGATCAAGGCTTCTTTGAAATTAAACCTGATCAAACGATTAATGATGCGTATACTGAAGCTGCTAAAAGGGATGGTGTGGATGATTATTTAAAAGCCATCTCAACAGATTGTGGTTATGCAATTAAGCCAGAAGATACCTGGACAACCATTGTCGACAAAGTCAATAACGGAACCATTGTTCCTGAAGATTTTCAAAATATGTTTTCACATTTTAATGAAAATGCTAATTTAAACCATGAATTTAAGAAAGATTTTCGAAATGTTTTCTCTGATATTCATTTAGGGGATAATCAACTTGGTAATAGTACTAATGAACGTGCTAAGGCCCTAAGTAAAATTGTCAGTTTAGTTGATCAATTTAATTATAATGATAAAAATGGTCATGATATCTTAGGAGATGTTTATGAATATTTAATTGCTAACTTTGCTTCTAATTCAGGAAAAAAAGCGGGCGAATTTTATACCCCGCATCAAGTTTCAGAAGTATTAGCAAAAATTGTGACGTTAAATTTAAAACAAAATGATGATACTTTTACCGTCTATGATCCCGCAATGGGTTCAGGATCGTTACTATTAACGGTCCAAAGTAATGTTCCTAATGGTGATCAAAAAGGGAAAGTCCATTTTTATGGTCAGGAATTAAATACCACTACTTATAATTTAGCTCGAATGAATTTAATGATGCATAATGTTAACTATAAGAATATGGACTTAAGAAATGGTGATACATTAAGCATTGATTGGCCTGATGGTCGTGATCAAAATGGCGTTGATCATCCTCGTTCCGTTGACGCAGTTGTCGAAAATCCGCCGTATTCTGCTCATTGGGATAATAATAGTAAACGCATTAAGGATCCTCGTTTTAGTGAATATGCAATCGCACCAAAAACGAAGGCTGATTATGCTTTTTTATTACATGGTTTATACCATTTAAATAATCAAGGAACGATGGCAATCGTGCTACCACATGGGGTACTATTCCGTGGAGCTAAAGAAGCTAAAATTCGAAAAGCATTGTTAGATAAAAATCAAATTGATGCAGTGATTGGATTGCCACCGAAGTTATTTTATTCAACAAGTATTCCAACTTTAATTATGGTATTGAAGAGGAATCGTAAGAATCGAAATGTTCTCTTTATTGATGCATCCAGGGATTATAAAAAGGGTAAAAATCAAAATCTTTTAACTGCCGATAATATTGATAAAATTGTCCAGACTTATAAGCAACGAAAAAATGTTAAACGGTATGCTCATGTTACTAGTATGGATGAAATTAAAGAAAATGATTACAATTTAAATATTCCTCGATACGTTGATACATTTGTACCTGAACCGGATATTAATATTGATGAAGTTAAAAATAATATTAAAGATATTGATCAAAAAATTACTAAAACTAAAAAAGAATTAAAGTCAATGGAAGCTGATTTGATTTGGACAGATAAAAATAAAGACCAAGGTAATTAATTTACCTTGATCTTTATCATTTCTTATTTGTGTCTTGGCGTAGTTCGCTTGTATCCAGGTTGTTTATGGGATGGGTGAACTATAACCGTTTTTGGACCTCTCTTATGAGGATTAGATGGAAAATGACGATTCTCTTTTGTCATTACTACACCTTCTTTTTAAAAGGATTATATGTTTTTAGCATACAAGAAAATTGTACTTTAATTATTAAAAATATGAAATTAAAGAGTGATTTAATGAATAATAAATTGATTCCTAGGTTAAGATTTAAAGAATTTAGTGGTGGATGGGAAGAAAATAGAATAAAAGATATTTCTAAAATAGTTCGTGGAGCATCTCCAAGACCTATAAAAGATCCTAAGTGGTTTAGTAAGAATTCAAATGTTGGTTGGTTAAGAATTAGCGATGTAACAAGCCAAAATGGAAGAATACATTATATTAAACAAAAAATTTCTAAACTAGGAGAAGAAAAAACTAGAGTAATAAAAACTCCTCATTTGATTTTAAGCATTGCCGCAACGGTTGGAGAACCGGCAATTAATTATGTAAAAACGGGAATTCATGATGGTTTTGTTATTTTTAAAGATCCTGAATTTAATATAGCTTTTATGTTCCAATGGCTAAAGATGTTTAAGCCATTTTGGACAAAGTACGGTCAGTCAGGTAGTCAAGTTAATTTAAATTCAAATATAATAAATAATCAAGAAATAAATATTCCATCATTAAATGAACAACAAAAAATTGGTTCTTTCTTTGCTAAATTAGATCAATTAATTGAGTTACAAAATAAAAAGATCGAACAATTAAAAAAATTAAAACGTGGATATTTGCAAAAAATATTTCCACAAAAAGGTGAAAATGTTCCTAGGTTAAGATTTGATTTTACTGATAATTGGAAAATAAATAAAATTTCCAATTTATATAAAATAACGATGGGGCAATCTCCACATTCCAAAAATTATACTACAGACAATAAATATGAAATATTAATTCAAGGTAATGCTGATATTTTCAATGGTAAAATTAATCCTAGAATATTCACAAAGGAAGTAACTAAAGAATCTTATTATGATGAAATAATTTTAACAGTTAGAGCACCTGTTGGAGAAGTTGCAATTAATCAATATAATAAAGTGGTGATAGGAAGAGGAGTTGCATCTATAAAACCTGGAAATTTATTTTTATATTATTTATTAAATTTATTAAGAAATAATGGCTTCTGGAATAAAATTAGTTCTGGTTCAACATTTCAATCTATTAATTCACATGATATTAATAATGTTATTATAAATATTCCAGAAATTAATGAACAAAATAAAATAGGTGAATTGTTATACAAAGTAGATCGCTTTATTAATTATGAAAATTATAAGTTATATCAATTCAAACAATTAAAAAAAGCTTATCTACAAGAAATGTTTTGTTAAGATATTAAGGAATGTAACAATCTATGCATAATAATCTTAAAGATTATAAACAAAAAGAAATCCAATATTTTATAATAGCAAATTTATTAGTTATTTTTACATTTTCTACAAGAATTGATTCAATTTTATATATAAACAATTATAGATCATTAATAAATTTAGCCCCTTTAATTGGTGGTATGGGGATAATTTATGTATACTTTATTATATTAGATAGCGTTATATCTACTAATATTAAAAATCTTTTAGTTTTTTTAGGTAATTCAAGATTACCAGGTAATACTATTTTTAATAAATTATATTCAAAAAAATATAAGGATTTTAGAATATCAATTGAAAAATTACAATTATTTTATAAAGACACATGGAATGAAATAAATGAAGATGGTAATATTACTCAGAATAATAAATTTTATTCATTTTATAAAAATGTAAAAAATGATGATTTGATTTTTTATTCTAATAAAAATTATTTATTAATGCGTGATATGAATGTTATTTCATTCTTATTTATGATATTTTATCCATTTATTTTTTTATTAATTCATTTTGTTTTTTATAATGGTTGGGTTCAAATGTTTTTTGTAATATTATGGGTAATGACTTTATACGCTTCTCATTCTACTGGATATAAATTTGCTAAAAATGTTTTAATTTCAAATTATTATAATAAGGAGATGGATGATAATTAGTATTGTTAAATTTTTTGATTCTGGTGACGGTGATATGTCTTATATTTACCATAATTCAGATAATTTTTCTATTATAGACTGTAATTTACCTGATGATTATTTTGATAGGAATAAGATATTAGATGAATTAGAAGAAAAAGAAAGCAAAAAACAAATATTTAGATTTATATCTACTCATCCTGATGAAGATCATTTTCATGGATTGAAGGATATAAATAATAAATTAGATATAATTAATTTTTATTGTGTTAAAAATGATGTTAACAAGGAAGACATTACTGATGATTTTAAAGAATATAAAAAATTAAGAAATTCTAGCAGGACTTTTTATATACATAAAAACGCTACTAGAAGATGGATGAACATGTCTACAAATAAAATAGGCAGTGCTGGTATAAACATACTATGGCCTGATGTAAATAATTATTATTTTAAAGAAAAATTTAATGAAATTAATAATAATGATTATGCTAGTCCAAATGATATTTCTCCTATTATAAAATATTCTGTAAAAGATAATGCTAATATTATGTTTATGGGAGATATTGAAACAGATTTTCTTAAAAAAATAAATGATGATGTAGATTGGCCAAGTATAGACGTATTATTAGCTCCCCATCACGGAAGGAAAAGCGGTCATATACCATATGATATTTTAAATAAATTAAATCCTAAGTTAATTATTTTAGGACACGCTCCTTCTAAAGATATGGATTATTATTCAAATTGGAATACTATATTAAAGAATAATAGTGGAGATATAACCCTGGATTGTAGTGGTGATTTTATAAACGTCTGGGTTAAAAATGACGAATATACTTCTAACATTTCATTTAATAATAATGAAAATAAAAATAATTTAAATTTAAATTATTTGGGTAGTATTAAAGTTAATTAGATTAATGATTTTTATAATACACAACAAAACCACCGTCCCACACAGCTTATCCAGCTCTGCGCAACGGTGGTTTTATTTTGTAAACTATTTAGAAATTTTGGGGAAATTTGGAATAAAAATGTGAATTAATTATTTAACGGAAAGGTGCAGGTCGTGCATGCCACTATCGAATGTGACCTTCCAATCACCTTTGGTTAAGTGAGGGGGCAGTAAGAAGGTTCCGGATGATACCATTTGACCAGCCTTCATTTGCATCCCTTGCGTATGCAGCTTCTTAACCAGCCATTGCAGTGATTTCATCGGATTGCCGAGCACTTCTGATGAAGTCCCTTGTGCCACCATTTTACCGTTGTGGTACATCTTGCAATGGACCTTGGCTAGATCATCGTATGAATATGTATTGGTATCTTGTTCGTCACCGTAGACGACATAGCCACCAACGGCCGCGTCTGACATGACTAAGTATTTAGATAAACCAGGGAACCAATCGTAGAATCTAGAGTCTGGTACTTCGACCCCGGGAGCAACGGTGGTCTTCTTCATTAAGTCGTCCAATGAATCTTCAGGGGATAAGTCTTCTTTGGCGCGGAATTCTAATTCGACTTCAGCCAGTGGACTCATTAATTGTTTCCCGGATGTTAAATGAACAGGGCTTTTGACGAAGTGAGATTTCACTTGAGCACCATATAATGGTTCGTCTGAATCGAACATGTGTTGGGTTTGTTTGCTAGTTAAACTAACTTTGTAGCCACCCAGTGGTTGATTCTTTAATTCCATTAATTTCTTTTGAACGCGATACGCAGAGTCATCATTGGTAACCAGTGGTTCATAATCACTCATTGGTAGTGGTTTCAAAGTCTTGTAAGCATTGTATAAATCTTTAGCAACTCTAGCTTCTGTTTTGGTTAAGTTTTCTACTTGTGTATTTTCTGACATTTTAATGATCTCCTTATATTTTACTAGCCGCCATTGAAATCGGCGGAATTTAATTTCCTATCTACAACTAAAATCTGAATCTGACCTTTATCATCGGAACTACTAATCACTGATTTCAATTTAACCACCTCCTTAAAATGATATTGATGAAAATATGTGATATGTGATGAAACTATGTGAAGATTATGTGAAAAAATATGTGATTAAAAATGATCCTATGTGATGAAGCTATGTCTATGTATCAAAAAAGACGTCCTAACAATCCACATGAAGTGAATATGAAAGGACGTCTAAAAAACGTGTTACCACCTTAATTTACTAAAACGAAAATCGTTTTAGCCTCTGCGTACGGCAAATGCGATACGTTGGCAAGATAACGGCTGCTACCGTGGAGACTTACTTGGTTCAGTTCCTAAAACTAAAGAATGATAACTTGTTAATTCTCATACATCGTTTCACCTAACCGATGCTCTCTAGGCTGATGAATTAATTTGTTTTTTCTTATGATTGTTTTATGTTTTTATAATTCTAATTTATTTGTAATCAATTTCTAATTGATTATTTATAGTATATCTCAAATTTTTAAAATGTCAACATATGTTTTAAAAAAATTTTAAAAATTATTTTGATAATCGTGGCCTGCTCTTGACCCGATTTCGAAATAACCTTGGTCGTTCGGGACGAATCCTTGGCCTTGGTTCAGCCATGTTCTCAACGGTAACATCTAATAATTGAACGCCACCGTGATATTTACGATTGGATAAATCTTTAACTTTCACACCTACCATTTCAACGTTCGGTGCTACTTGTTTGTCCCGGGTCTTCTTTTGAGCAGCCATGTTCGTTACTACGTTTACTAATGCTTTCATTTCCTTACTAGTCATTTTAATCGCTCCTTTGATTGGAACGCAGCCACAACTAGTTGATCACTAGGAGTGGTTTACGTAATGGGTAATTTAAATTGATGCTACTAATCTGAACTTCGCTTGAGTTGTTACTTAACACTAATTGCGTTGGAATCACTCCCTTAAAAATTTTCAAATGAGAATAAATTTAATTAAATTTAATTGATTTATAATCATTTGATTGTGTACAATATACACCGGTTAAAAATTATTGCAAGGGTTTTAAATCAATTTTTTAAGTATTAATTTCATAAATGCGATGAGGACAGTGCTTTTCAGAGATGAATTTTTTAAAAAGAATTTTTCAAGAATGGCGTAAGCAACGTTTACGGCGTGAAATTGAAAAAATGGATCGATTGGACGGCTACCAATTTGAGGATTACGTTGCTAAAATTTTGAAGAAGAACGGATTTGAAAACGTTAGACAAACTTCGAAGATCCACGACAATGGCTTGGATGTAATTGCCGAACGTGATGGTAAAGTATATGGATTTCAGTGTAAGCACTATGTGAAACGAACGGTCGGCATGAAGGCGGTCCGTCAGACATTTGTTGGTGGGAATGCTTACCAAGTCGACTCAGCAATTTTACTTGTGAATCGTGATTTTGATCAGAAGGCGATTACGTTAGCCAAGCAGCTGGAAGTGAAGTTGTGGGGCAGGGAAAAGTTGATTGAGTTGATGAAATGAAAAATATATTCTAAAAATAGGGGGGTATACCTTAAATTTGCTCCCTTATTTCATTTGAGATGATATAATTATTTTGTCGTGCTTATTTAAGCTCGATAAGGTGGTGAGCAACCATGCTTAATTTATTAAATACCTTATTTGTTAATGCTTTCAACTTAATTTTTTGTCCTTTAGTAGTTTACTACTTTGAACATAAAAATAAGCATTAAATAAATAAAGAGTCAGTGTTTTTGCGGGACACTGGCTCTTTTTTGTGGTTATCACAACCATGCAATAACATTTATTAAATACCAACTTCAATATATAACAACTGGATATAATATTCAATTGTTTTTCTTAACTTGAGTGCTATTTAGGAAATAATATAAAAATAATATAAGTAATGAAAATGAAAATTAAATTCTAATTTTAACCACAAAAAAGAGCATCCACACAATGTGAATGCTCTCCTTCAGGACTATATTATATTATTAAAGAAAATTCAATCGTTAATTTGAGAAAGTAGCTCAGTTGGTATTATTATTTCATAGAATGGGGAGATATATTGATCTAAAGGCTAGGCCTTGATTTCACCCCAATGGAGACAGTCGCTGTTGGACGGCCTCCGCGAAGAACCATTACAGCGCTTGCTACTTTACTAGCTACAGCGTTCTTGGCTCTTTCACTTGCTTCTAATAATACAGCGTTTTCTTGATTAAGTGCTACCCTTAATACTTTCAGTTTCAAAGCATTGTTCTTGTATACGTCAGTCATAGCAATCGCCCCTTTGTAAGGTGCTCCACAACTAATTAGTAATTCATTAGGAGTGGTTCACCATTTACATAAACAAAACTTGTTGCATTTTTAATCGCATAATTTGATTGCGTTGGAACCATCTCCTAATTTAATTATCAAATGATGTTTAATCAGCTGATTGATATTCATTTGATTGTGTATAATATACACCTATTTGGAATTAAAACAAGTGTTTAGGTAGATTTTTTGAAATTAAATTTTAAAATTAGTGTGAAAATGCGATATATGGGCATTTATAAGATGATAATAAAACTCCAATCATTAAATTTGATTGGAGTTTTATTTGTTATTTAAGTTTTTTAATTTCTTTAATTAATCTTTTTCTTTGATTGATTAATTTATGATGTCTTCTTTTGCTGATATGTTTTCTCTTAAGTTGTCTGTTAATTTTGTTGAAAGCTTTCCTCTTGGAATCCAATAATTTCCAATTAATTTTCTTAGTGTGTTTCTTTGATTTATCAGCCTTGCTTGTTAATTCTTTTTTCAATTTAGATATTTGATTTTGAAGATTTTGAATTTCACTATCTGAAATTTTCTTTTGATTGTCTAAACTAGTTTGTAAATTTTGGATTTTATTGTTAATATCATTAATTTGGGCAGTATTATTATTGTTAATAGGAATGTATACATAATTATTACTAGATGATTTATCTAAATTATTTTGCGATTGTGATTTTGAAGTTATATTTTTCAACGTATTTGATACATTATTTAATTCTTTATCATAGTTGTTAATCTTAATTTGCGATTGATTTAATTCCTCAATTTCTATCTTGTTGCTTGGACCGTCAAGACCATATTCAATCATTTTTGTAATATCAGAATTCTCAATAAAATCTATATCTGAATAGGCATTATTTATATCATTAATAACATTATTTGATATTTTATCGTTATTTGTTAGTTGATTTGATTTTTCATTGTAATTTTTAGATTCGTTCAAAGCTTTAATTGAATAATTTTTATATGTGTTAGTATCCATTGATGTAAAATCATAAAAATCTACTTTTCCAAATATTTCTGCCTCATCATTTTGAATTTCTTGTATAGAAGATTTTAAATTTTTACCATCATTATCTCCTGAAATATAGGAATTGATATAACTTACTGCTTGATCATAAGAATAAGTATATGATATCTCAAGCTTAGATTCCTTGGTTCTATTTAATAATTCTAATAGATTGTTTTTATTTGTTTCATTTACATTAAAATTCTTAAAATATGATAATTTATCATTATTTCTTTTTATTCTATTTTGTACTTTTGGCTGAAATGTATTATTAAAATAATCAATTGCTAAATTTAGATAATCATATAATTGTTTCTCTGAATCACTGGCTAAATTTTCTAAATCCTTATCACTATATTTAGCTATGAAATCCTTATTTTGTTGATCTTGTTGATTATTTTGAACCTGTTGAGACCAGCTAACATCGTCAGCTTTTGCAGAATATGTATTTAATGAACCTCCTAATAACAAAATTGCTAATGGGGTAATGAATAATGATGACTTTACACTAATTTTTTTCAAATGGAAAACTCCTAAAATAGATTTGTGACACAATTTACTATTTTATCATGTAATCCAGCATTTACATATTAAAATTTTGAATTAATTTGAATATTAAGGATAAGACATCCCCATTAAAACAAGAATATCTATTTTTATGTAAAACAAAAGTCCATCTACAATCGTGTTTTTAATCATCATATAATTAAAACTGTTGAAAATATATATTTAAAAAAGGGGATTAATTATATGATTAAAAATACATTGAAGTATTCAGCTGCTGCATTATTAGCATTGGGTCTACTTGGTGGGGCTTTAGCAACTCCAACTAATGCCAGTGCTAAACGCCATGTCCGTGTAAGCAGAAAGGCTCATCGTCATTCTCATAAACGTCGTGCTAGAAGACATGTCAGTCGTAAGCATAATACTCGTAGGGTAGCTCGTAGACGTCATCGTTCTCATAATCCAAAGTATAATACTGCTGAACAGGATGTAAATGCTTATAACCATATGGTATTGATTGCAGATTCAGGCGGTCCAGTAGCGAATTTAAGTGCTAATACTAATTCACGACAAGATATTAGTGATGATTTAATAGAACAAGCTAATAGCCTTGATAGTAGTGGTGGAGCTACCGTAGAAGATGGACAAATGTCAACTAATGAAGAATTATTTACAAGCTTAAACAATTTGTTTAAAGGTCGTTTTAATTCTCATACTAATTCTCAATTAAACAATGAATATAATCAAATTAAAAATAGTGATACTACAAATATTAATGCAAATGTCTCTACATACATGAGAACATTAGGAAATGCTATTAATAACAAGTGGCACTAAAAAAATAAAAAATAGATCAACATCCCCATTAATTTAGGAATGCTGATTTTTTTGTAAATTAAAAGTCCATCTACAACAGCGTTTTTAGAAAGAATATAATAATAATTGTCAAAAATATATGAAAAGGAGATTGATTTACAATGCAAAATAAATATAAGTATGCAGTTGCGACGCTATTAGCATTAGGTGTTTTAGGTGGTAGTACTATTACTGCACAAAATGCTAGTGCTAAGCGTCACGTTCGAGTTACTAGGAAAGTACATAAACATGCTAGAAGACATCGTGCAAAAAGACATTTTTATAGTAAAAGACTATCTAAAAAAGAAATTTCTAAAAAAATGATTGCTTATCTGGATGACGATGATGGTAACGGTGATTTAGATTCAAGTGGCTTAACTAATACAGTTGCAGATGATGATTATCCGGATGGCATCGATGGTGTTTATGAATATTTATTAAATCAAACTGATATGGAACGTATTTCATATACTAATCATAAAGAGGCTAATGATGATGCTTTTTGTTTATATACAGGCGGTTGGGCTAATTCATTACCTATTGCGAAAAAATATATTAGATTATTAAACAATATTTTTATTAATAACGTAAAAAGTAAGTATAAAAAGAATCTTAATAGTAAATTAAAGGACGTTGAACATAGTAATACTCATAATGCTAATAAGAATCTTTATAAGTACTACAATGAGTTAACTAAAGCTGTAAAAGATACATGGAATGCAAGAATTTATGATAATATAGCTGATTAAAAAGGAGATTAAATTGAATAAATCATATTTAAAATATTTAACATTAGTTTTATTAGCATTTGGCACATTAGGTGGTTATGTAATTACTAATCAAAACGCTAATGCTAAGCATATAGTTATAATACAAGGAAATAAAAAAGTAAGAAAACATGTTAAAAGAAGGCATCTAAACAAGAAATTAAATCAGCGCCGATTAAAGTTGCAATTATTTAAGCAATTTAATAGTTATATGACAACTGATAATAATAATATATCATATTCATGTCTTTTAGGGCCTAGTAATACTTTAATGAGTGATGATCTTGATAGTGTAACATTAGGCACTTCATCTCACGATGCTTCTAAGAAAATGAATACTATTTATAATATTTTAGAAAACATGGTTAAAGATCAGCATACTGATTATGCCGATTTTTTTAACGAAAATGCAGTTAGAGCAGATAAATCAACATTAAAACCAACAAGAAGAGCAACTAAACATTTAGCAAATATGTTTGTTAAATACTATAGTCGTAAAGATAAATATAATGTAAACAAAACATTGAAAGCGGTTCAACATAGTGGTGTTCATGGACTTAACAAGAAATGTTATTATTTCCTTCAGTCATTAGCTAAAGGATTTAAAGATACTTGGCATACTAGTGAATATTAATATTTAAGGAGAACAGAATAATGCTTAAAAATACATTAAAATATTCAACCGCTGCTTTACTAGCACTGGGCTTACTTGGTGGATCAATAATTAGTTCAACAAATGCTAGTGCTAAACGAAAAGTTCGAGTTACCAGAAAAACATATAAACACCATGCTAAAAAACGAGCAGTTCATCATGTTTCCGAGGCTGAAAAAAATATTGTTGATCAGTTTAATAAAATTATCGGGGATGATGTTCCAAACTCAACCCTTGCTAATACTGGTTTTAAGAGCAACGCTAAATCTTATCAACAATTAGGTAACAATTTAAGTCAGTATAATTCCAATGATAAATTGGATTATTCGGATCCAAGCAATGATCAAGGAACCCATAAATTATTTAATGATTTGAGTCAATTGTTCAACCATCGTTTTGGTATTAATGATAATAATTCCCTGATTAGTGATAATGACAATATTCAACGGGATGGCAATCAAGATGATGATCATTCATTGAATACTGATGCATTCCAATACCTTGAAGACTTACAGAGTGCAATGCAAAATAGCCATTTATATTACAACAAGGCTGAAGCAGAAAATGATAAGGCTTTTGATAAAGCCAACGCTGAATTCATGCATCATTCAACTAAAAAACACGTTAGTTATCGCTTAAATGGTAAAGTTTATCGTTCTAAGCATTTGAAACACCGTGTTTACATTAAACATAATGCTAAATTAAACATTTTAAAACGTTCCCATATAAAATTAAGACATCGTAAGGTAAACGTTGATTATATTAAGGCTAATGGTAAAAAAGGCTGGATTAAAGCAAGTCAAGTTAAAAAAGTTGTTTCTAAATCTAAGAAACAATCCAATCATAAAAGCGTTACTAAACCTAAAATTGATATGGAATTAGTTAACACAATGAAGTATAACAACTTACTTGATAAAGAATTAAAGAATACAATGTTTGCAGATTCAGGAATGGATGATCAAACTAGACAAAATTCTGACATTGCTGATAATCTAAATACAGTTGTTGTTAATGATGATCCTAATAATGGAACCAATTTAACCACAGATAATATTCAAAATTCTAAGCAATTTATTAATGATTTGAACAACATTTTTAAAGGCCAATTTAATACAGACAAAAATAATGAATTAAATGCTGAAAACAGCAGAGTCCAAAATGATGACATTAATTCACTTACTAAGGATGCTGTTAATTATTTCAATACTTTAAGTCATGATATTTATAGCATCAGTAATAATTAATTTATTTATCCTACATCACAAAACACCCAATTTCATTTTGGGTGTTTTTCTTTTGCCCTAATTTAAACTTTTTTGAAATTATTTTAAACCCCATCGATTGAATTTATTATTTTTATAAATCCTATCGCATCAATGTTTCATAAAAAAGTGTAAACGATAATTACAATTGAAACTATCGTTTCCTTTCCGCTATGATAGGGATTGTTAAGAAAAAATGGGAGTGATCAATGGATGAAATACTTTTTTAAAAACAATCTGGCTAAGATTCTGGATGAGCGCGACTTAAGCGTCAACAAAGCATCCAAGCTAACTGGATTAACTAGGCAGACAATCGATCATATTAAAAAAGATAAGTTAAAGCGCTTAAACAGCATTACTGAAGGTACCATCAAAAAGAATTTACATATTAGCGACCAGGAATTTGGCTACTTCATCCCCGAAGACGTCTATAATTATCATTTACTTCAAATGGACCATAAGGATGCGGTTAATAAACGAAAACATATCCAACAACGATTGCGAAAGAATTTAAACCAGCAACATCAACTTTTCGAAGTGAGCTCAAAAGCCCAGCACCGTTTAATGACCAATATTAAAACCATCCCCAGTGTGAAAAATTTCAAGGTGAGTGTTTCATTTAAATTGGTTCCAGTTGAAAAACGAATTGAATTACTCGTCAGTAATTTTGATTTACATGTGTTTAACGACCAAATGAGTGATGAACTTTGCTTAATGATTAATCGGATTCTAGATTCAATAGAAACGTATGCAAAAGAATTGAAGCTACAATCTGTGAAGTACGCTTTGTTTAATTCTAAAAATGATGCGGATGATCATTATTTAAATCCAACTAAGTTAATAAAAATTATGAATGATCATCAAAGATGTACCCACCACATTAATGAAATTTTATTGACGTTATTGATGGATCATGGATATAACAAGATTGGTCGGCTGCCGAATGACAAAGATGATGAAAGAATTAAAAATAAAGATCAATTTGTCGTGAAGAACTGGGATCCAAGTTTACACGGCGAGAACTTTTTTTTAAAGAATGATTTTGACCAAAAGTCATAACTTGAATCCAGTTTTAAAGTCGTTAAGATGGACTTTGAAAATTCGTAATTATGAAAACTGGTGATTATTATGAAAACATGTCCATTTTCTAGGAAAAGCTTACCCAGCAAATTTTTTCACGACTACATCTGGGGTGTGCCGAAGACTGATGAACGTCAGCTTTTCGAACTATTAACATTGGAGACTTTCCAAGCCGGCTTGACATGGCAGATGATTTTGAAAAAACGGCATTATTTTGAAGTTGATTTTAAACACTTTGACTGGCTCAAGATCGGTCACATGAGCAACCATCAAATCAAACAAATTTTAGGTGACGACCGAATTATTCGCAATCACCAAAAAATTATGGCAACGGTTAATAACGCTAGAGCCCTAATTCAAATGCATAAGCACCACCAATCACTGTCTAAAATTACTTGGCAACCGGTGAAATATCATCCGGTAACCCACAAGAAGCATAAAAATTATGCGTTACCAACCAAGCACTGGGTTCATTTATATTTACCAATTTTTAAAAAGTACCACTTTAAATTTGTGGGACCTAAAATTCTGTATTCATATTTGCAGGGTGCCGGAGTGATTAATGACCACGTGACTTCTTGCTATCGCTATCGAGAAATTATCAAGGAAGATAAACAATTTGCGCACGCGCATTTAAAATTTAATCATAACTAGAAATGAAAAAAGCTGACAAATCTGCCAGCTTTTTATTTTTATTAATATGGCATCGAAGAAGTAACGGAATTGATAAATGATCCATCTAAAAATAAGGTAACGACAATCATTAAGACGAAGGCACTTAGCGTTAACCAAATTTTTCTAGTCATTTGATCATGCCGCAGTAATCGCCAAAAGATGGTCAATATAATGATCCCGGTTCCTAAAATTCCAAGGATGTAGAAGCATAACCCAATTATTAATCCCAATTTTATCATCTCGAATGAATTTATCGTGCTTGAAGCAGTGCTCTTAAAACCATTATAATAGCAGTAATTATAATTTTAAACAACGATTAAGAGAGGAGTCACCCATGCGCTTTTTACATACTGCCGATTGGCACATTGGCCGGCGTCTGCACGGTTTTGACCTATCAGAAGAACAGAAGGATGCTTTCCAACAAATTGAAACCGCCGCTAAAAAATATCAAGTTGACGGGATTATCATTGCCGGTGATATTTACGACCGCAAGTTACCGGCCGAAAAATCTGTTCAAATGCTGAATCATATGCTGCGGCAACTTAATTTAAAGGACCATTTTCCCATTTACGCTATTTCGGGAAATCATGATAGTGCAACCCGGTTATCGACTGGTGCCCCGTGGTACCGTGACACTAATTTTTACATGCACACCAGTGTTGCCCAGTCGTTTCAGCCGGTTGAACTACCTGATGTCCAGTTATTTTTATTACCATATTTTGAACCGTTTGAAGTTCAACAATATTTTCAAGATAGCTCCCTTAAAAATGTGAGCCTGGCATTTGACGCCATCGTTTCTAAAATGAAAACATTATTTGATCCGCATAAAAAACATATTTTGGTCTCCCATTTCTTTGCCAGTGGGAGCTCACAGACAGATTCGGAAACGCAATTAAAAGTTGGTGGTCTAGCCGCAGTTCCCGTTGATTTATTATCAGCATTTGATTACGTTGCCCTTGGCCATCTCCACGGTAAGGATGCCATTCATGATCCTAAAATTCAATATAGCGGGTCACCAATTAAATTTTCAATGTCTGAAGCCCACCAGAAAAAAGGCTTTTTCATTGTTGATACTGATCATATTCAGGACCGCACATTTGTGCCATTGAAACCGAAACGGGACGTTCAACAGATTTCCGCTAGTTTTGAAAAATTAACCGACCCGAAATTTTATCAACAGTTAAACTGCGATAATTATTTTGGCTTTTTATTAAAAAATCAAAAACCGATTCCGAACGTGATGCAGCGTTTAAGAAAAATTTATCCACACATCGCGTCTTTGAGTCGTGCTGCTGGTTACGAAATCAACGTTGATTACGATGGCGAAAATGGTGCCAAACTGAAAAAAGCCAATCCGATGGAAGTTTTAAACCAATTCTATCAGAAAGTTGCCAACGAACCGTTGTCGGATCAACAGAAACAGTGGGCTGAAGATGCACTTCAAAATGCGCATGACGGGAGGAAAAAACCATGAGGCCAATTTGTTTAACGTTAAAAAATTTAGGACCGTATGAAGACCAGACGATTCATTTTGATCGGCTAGAACATGCGAAAACATTTTTGATTGCCGGACCGACTGGTAGCGGAAAAACGACCATTTTTGATGCAATTACTTTTGCCCTGTATGGCAGTGGTGCCAGTGATGATCGGGATGTCGAAAGCATGCGGTCAGATTTTGCCGACCCGAACGAACCGACCGAAGTTGACTTTACATTTGAACATCAGGGTCTTGTCTACCATATTATCAGAAAGCCAAAGCAGACGTTGAATAAGAAGCGTGGCAGCGGCCAAAAGGAATATGGCAGCGAAGGCGTTTTGGACATTTATAAACACGATCAAAAAATCGATGAGATTAAACGGTTGCGAGAAATTAACTTGAAGATTGAATCGGTTTTACAAATCAACCGTGAGCAGTTTGTCCAAGTTATTTTACTGCCCCAGGGTGATTTTCAACATTTTCTCCTAGCACCCAGTTCTGAAAAGGAAAGCGTTTTGCGGAAAATTTTCAAGACCCAATTATACCAACGCTGGGCGGACTTTCTGAATGATATGAAGAAGCAGCAGGGCAAGCAGTATTTAGATTGGCAAAATGATATTCAGAAGTCACTTGATAATGTGCAATGGTTATCTGATTTTAAACCGGGTGCCAAAACCATCGATGACCAACAAATTAAATTGTTAAAGCACCAGCAAAAACATGTGCAAAATCAATTAGCCCATAAGAAAAAGCAGCTGCAGACAATGCGTGACCAAGCTGCCCGGGCCAAGCAACGATTAGAACATGATCAGCAAATTAACCAACAAATCGATGATTTAAATCAATCTAAGCAAAAGTTACAGTCGTTAAATCATCAATCAAAAGATTATGATCAGTTATCAAATCAAATTCAAAATTTGAAATGGGCACAACAATTGAAGCCTAGTTATGAACGAAACGAAGATTTAAAGCGACAATTAAAACAACATCAATCTCAATTAAATCAGACTGACCAGGATTTATCAGATGCTCAAAAAAATCAAAAGGACGTTCAAACGAAGGCTGATCAGCTTGAAAAACAAAAAACTAACCAAGAAAAATTGCAAAATGAACGGGCAGTTTTAACCAAGGAGCGACCATCCTTTGAGCAGATGGACCAATTAAAACAGCAAGTTAAAAATGCTGATGAGTCGTTAGCTCAGTCACAATCTAAAGTTAAGATGTTGCGGACTAATTTAGATGATTTAACGACGGAAGATCAAAAATTAACCGATGCAATCAAACAGCAACCGCAGATTCAGACTGACTTGTACCTTGCCCAACAAAAGCAGCGTGATTTGGAACGGTCGAAAAAGGATTTAAAGCATTTATTCGATCTTCAATCTCAACTTGATGATTTAAATCAACGAATTAAAATCAATCAATCAGATTTGAAACGGGTTCAAAAGTTAGTTTCAAGCCGGAAAAAGCGTGCGGATGAATTACACCAGCAACAGTTGCAAGGCCAAATTGTGAATTTAGTTCAGCAGCTGAAGCCTGGAACGCCGTGTCCCATTTGTGGTAGTAAGCAGCATCCCTTACCGGCTCACGTTCAACAAATTGAACCGGTTGCTGATAAAGCTGTGAAAGCTGCTGATCAAAATTTATCGAATGCACATGATCAGCAATCCCAATTAACAACCCAGATTAAAGAACGCCAGGAACAGCAAAAACAATTAACCAACCAGTTATCAGATGGGTTGAATGCATTACTGACCGCAATGAAAAATCTTCAAATCAAACCTGATTCAAGAGAATTGGTTTCAATTCAATCAGATTTACGGAAAGCATCCGAAACTAACGATAAAAGTTTAAAACATGTTCAATCGAAATTAAACCAAATTAAGCAACAGCAAACCCAGCATGAAAATGATCAACATCATATAACTGAGCAAAAAGAAACGTTGGATCAAGCTCAAAAACAGTTGCAATCTGCACAAAATGAAGCCCAAAAATATCAAGTTCGATTGAGTGATGTGAAGCATAATTTGCCCAATGGATTTCCTGATATTCAAGCTTTAGATCATCGTTTAGCTGATTTGAACCAACAGATTGACGATTATCAACAAGCAGTCGATGCTAATCATCAAAAATTACATCAAATCGAGACAACGATTGCCAGTTTAGCAGCAACTAAAACGAGTTTGGAAGAACAAATTAAAAATAGTCATGATGAGCAGCAAAATGTTTCAAATCAATTAAAACAAGCGGTTCATGATCACCAATCAATTGATCAAATCGGTACTTTAATTGATTTAATTCATCAAGTAGACCAGTTGGATCGTAAAGAAAAACAGTTAGAAGAATACCAAAATCAAGTGCAAAAACTACAAGCAGAAATTAAAGCCCAAGCGAACGCGATTGGCGCTCATGATAAAATTGATTTAAAACATGATCAGAAGCAAATTGATCATTTATCTGAACAACTAAACCAATTTGAAAATGATTATGACCAGCAAAATCAACGGTTTACTTTGAACGATGCCACTTCAAAACAGATTCAAAATGATTTATCTCAGATTAACAAGCACGCTGATAAAATTCATCAACTTGATTTGTTAGTCACAACGGTAACTGGTAATAACGATGTGAAGCTTGGTTTGGAACGGTACGTTTTACGGGCAGAATTAATTCGGATCCTAGCTGCTGCTAACCACCATTTTAAATCCTTGAGTTCTGGTCGGTATGTCTTTGCCTTACATTCATCATCAGGTGCTTACCAGAAGAACACCGGTTTAGAAGTCGATGTATACGATGATGACGTTGGCAAACGACGCAGTGTCCATACTTTATCTGGTGGTGAAAAATTTATTGCCTCGTTGAGTTTAGCACTCGCATTAGGTGAAGTGATCCAAGAAGAATCTGGTGGGATTAACATCGATACTTTGTTTATCGATGAAGGATTCGGATCTTTAGACCGTGAATCGCTGGACGTTGCGATGAATACCCTTGACCGTTTGAACGGCGAACACCAAATGATTGGGATTATTAGCCATGTCGAAAGCCTGCAGAGTCGAATTCCTTATCAGATTCGGGTTCATAAGCAGATTGACGGCAAGAGTACGGCTAAGATTGTGACACCAGAAACGGCGCATTAGTTTGAGATAATTGATTTTTTTAAACGACGCTTTTAATATGAAAGAAAAAGTTGAAGGGATGATACCATGCATAATCAAAAAATTATTGCTGATAATAATAACGCTAAAATTGGCTGGAAGATGCGGACTTTAATTGCCCAAAGTCCCAAAGAGGCTAAAGATATTCAAGACATTCAAGATCATTACATGTTGATGCCGAAGCCAGATTCTAAGGATAGCGTTGATTTCTGGAAACAAGTTCTAAAACAGTATGAAAAATAATTAAAAAGTATAAATTAAAAGCGTTGGGCACTTTTGCTCAACGCTTTTCTATTTTTAACTTAACAGGATATAAAAAATAAACGTATTAATAATCACAACGGATACGCAAACAATGAAGGCAGAAAAGCCATTTCGGTTATATGATTTCATTTTCTGAAATGCGTGCCGGGTTAAGAAAGTATATGCTTGTGAGCCAATCGTAATCGTTAAAGCCATAGTTAAAATCGTGATTAGCGCATCAGTAATAAATTAGCCTCCTCTAAATATAATTAATTCACCTGATTTAATTTTATTGCGGTTGAAAATTATTTTCAAATTAAGAAAATAAGCATTTAATAATTAGATGAAATGCACAAAAGATTAGTTTAATTAAAAAAATATATCAAAAAATAAAATTATAATTAAATTCAAAAGACGTCAATTTGATATTGACGCCTTTTTTTAATGGTTTCATAAAATTAAATTAAACCACAACATATTGCATATAAAATGCATGTGAAATACAATATATAGTGCTTCAAAGAATAATTGTTTTTGATTGAAAGGGTGCTCATCATGAAACGTCGAATTAGAAAACCAAATAATCCTGCTCCAAAAGAATGGCAAGCAAAGGATGTTAGTCAACAGTATGTTGCTGATTACAAACCATTTAATTTTGTCGATGGTGAAGGCATTAGATGCAGCTTATACGTCAGTGGCTGCTTATTTAACTGTCCGGGCTGCTATAACGTTGCCGCCCAGAATTTTCACTATGGACAGCCATATACCAAGGGATTAGAAGATCAAATCATTGATGATATGAGTAAGAGTTACGTTCAAGGATTAACGCTACTGGGTGGTGAACCATTCTTAAATACTCAGGTCTGCCTTAAAATTTGTGAACGGGTCAGAAAAGAATTTGGTCACAAAAAAGATATCTGGTCATGGAGTGGCTACACTTGGGAAGAATTGATGAATGAATCCTACGATAAGTTGAAATTATTATCCATGCTGGATATTTTAATCGACGGCCGTTTCTTGGAAGATAAAAAGGATTTAACACTCCAATTCCGGGGTAGTTCGAACCAACGGATTATCGATGTTCCACAGTCTTTACAACAGAACAAAGTTGTCATTTGGGATAAATTAGTTCACTAATCAAGGAGGAATCGCGTTGAGTTTAGTCATTAACAATTTACATGTCAAAATTAAAGAAAATAACCGTGAAGTATTGAAGGGCGTTAATTTGAATATCCCGGATGGTGAAATCCATGCCATTATGGGACCGAACGGAACCGGTAAATCAACACTTGTTCAAACTTTAATGGGTTCCAATAAATATCAGATTACCGATGGTGAAATCATTTTTAATGGTACCAAGTTAAACAATTTAGCCGTTGATGAACGCGCCCGGCTAGGTTTGTTTTTAGGGATGCAGTATCCGACTGAAATTACCGGGGTTAAAAACTCCGATTTCATTAAAGCTGCGATGGAAGCCACCCATCCCAACCACCATTTAACCGTTTTACAGTTCTTACAACGCTTTGAACACTGTATGAATTTCCTAGACATTGACCATCATTATGCCGATCGTTACTTGAACGAAGGCTTTTCTGGTGGTGAAAAAAAGCGAAACGAAATCCTACAAATGATGATGTTGAAGCCCCGTTTGGCAATGCTGGACGAAATTGATTCTGGTCTGGATATTGATGCTCTAAAAGTTGTCTCTAATGGAATCAACCACATGCGGGCAAAAGATTTTAGTGCGTTGATCATTACCCACTACGATCGAATCTTGCACTACGTTACTCCGGATGTTGTTCACGTCATGATGGATGGCCGCGTCGTCACCAGTGGTGGTCCTGATTTAGCATCAAAACTAGAAAAAGAAGGTTATGCCAAATTGCGTGATCAGCTTGGTTTAAAAATTAAGTTGGTGGATGATGAATAAAATGACAATCTTAGATCAAATCGAACGGTATTCTAAAGCCAATCATGAACCACAATGGCTGTATGAGAAACGCCGGGTGGCCTGGCAAATTCAGAAGGATTTGAAGCAGCCCCGTTTGAATAATGTGAGACCGGTGGATTGGAATTTGAACCACGAACAAATTCATTGGCACCACCAAGTTGATTTTAAAAATTATGCTTCGGATGAAGAACAAAAGCAGGGAATCGTCAAAATGGATTTACTGGCGGCAGCTAGTCAGTATTCCAATTTGATGCAGGAAAATTTGATGGAAAAAGGCGTCATGTGGAATCAATATCGATTTGCCGCCCAGCATCTAGCATGTTTACAATCTGGCGTGTTCCTGTTTATTCCTTCTAATACGGTGTGTTCAAAACCAATTGACCTGTCGGATATTCTATCCCACGGCGATTTAGAAAAACACATCCTAGTGATTGTCGGTGCAAATTCTGAAGCCACTTTAGAATTTAAAGACCGAGCAACTGCCAAGGAACACGGTCATCTAATGGTAGAAATATTGCTGGGTGATAATGCCCACGTCAAATATTATGATGCTGCTAAATCACAGAATCGTAAGAGCCACCGCATGTTGTATGCCTATTTAGCTCAGAATGCATCTTTAAAGACTTACGTTGCACTTTTGAATTACCATGATGCTCTCTATAATAGCCAGATTAATTTAGATGGCGATGGATCGGAAGCAGAAATTCACATTATAAATTTAGGTACCAACGTTCAGCATCAATCAATCTGTACCCACATTATTAACCGTGGCTCCAATACCCGCGGCTTAATTAAGGAACGGGGCGTCGTTGATGGCCATGCTAGGACCCATTGTTATACGAATGGCGAGATTGTGAAGGGTGCCAAGGATACTTCTTCTGATCAAATTAGCCGGCTACTTACTTTATCAAAACAGAGCCGTGGTGAAATCGATCCAATTTTACTGATCAAAGATAACGACATCGTTGCGAGTCATGCCGCTAGTATTGGGAAATTGGATCCTAATCAACTTTACTATTTAAAGAGCCGTGGCTTGGATGATCAAACTGCCGATTCCATTTTAATTCGTGGCTTTTTAGAACCACTTTTGACTCATTTTCCCGACCGTAAAATGCGTCAATCAATGGTTGATTTATTAGAGGAGCGATTGGATGAACGTTGAACGAATTAGAAAAGATTTTCCAATCTTACAAAACCGGTGGATGGCATATTTAGATAACGCTGCCACGTCACAGAAACCACGGTTGGTAATTGATGCCATCAACCATTTTTATCAGTACCAAAATTTTAACGTCCACCGCAGTGTTTACACACCGGCACAGCAGACGACCGATGCTTACGAAAATGTGCGGCAAAAAGTCGCTGATTTTATTCATGCTGATCGTGCGCAAGACATTATCTTCACCCGTGGAACGACTGAAAGTTTGAACATGGTCGCTAGTGATTTTGCGATGCAGCATGTTCATCATGGTGATGAAATAGTAGTCTCAATTACCGAACACCACAGCAATTTATTGCCGTGGATGCGGGTTGCTAAAGCTAACGGTGCTAAATTAAAGTACATCCCAATTTTAGACGATGGGTGTTTAGATCTTGATGCCGCTAAAAAATTAATCACTAGTAAAACTAAAATTGTTGCTTTGACCGCCGTTTCCAACGTTTTAGGCACCATTAATCCAATTGAAATCATTGGTAAACTTGCCCATCAAAATGGTGCCATGTACGTTGTTGATGCTGCTCAAGCCGCACCTTCAATCCCACTCGATGTTCAAAAATTTCATCCTGATTTCATGGCGTTTTCCGGTCATAAAATGCTGGGTCCGACCGGGATTGGCGTTCTTTACGGCACCCAGCATGCTTTAAAGCAGATGCAGTTACCCGAATTAGGTGGAGAAATGATCGAAGACGTCAGTACAACTGATTTTTCAACCAAACCGATCCCGTGGTGCTTTGAAGCCGGCACGCCTAACATTGCTGGTGTGATCGGCTTAGGGGCTGCCATTGATTATTTGAACCAGATTGGCATGGATCAAATTGAAAAATATTGCCGAAATCTAGCCCAGTATTTAGCTGATCAATTGCGAAAAGATAAGCACGTGATTGTTTATGGGCCCAAACGAAGGCAGAGCGGCATCGTATCCTTTAACATTAGGGGACTACATGCCCATGACGCCGCCACGTTTTTGGATTTACAACATATTTACGTCAGAGCTGGACACCATTGTGCTGAACCACTGGTGCACTGTTTAGGGACCGAAGCCACTTTACGGGCGAGTCTGTACTTTTATAACAACCGGAATGAATGTGATCGTTTAATTAGCAGTGTTAAAAAAATGGAGATGTTTTTCTGCCATGGACATTAGAAGTTTATACCAGGATATTATTTTAGATAACGCATCCCATCCCCAATTTCAAAAACGTTTGTCAGGAACTCGAATTCAAAAAGTATTAGTGAATAATCCGACCTGTGGGGATCGCTTAGTCATTAACGGAATTTATCAGCATCATAAATTGGAAGCCATTTATTTCCATATTAATGGCTGCATTATTTCAAAAGCTTCCACTAATATGATGGCGCATCTGGTCATTCATCATTCGATAAAGCAAATTGATGATTTGGTATTATCGTTTTCTAAACTGATGACGAATGAGGATTTTGCTAATAAAGATAAATTAGGGGATGCGCTTTCACTATCATCGGTAGCCAAGTTACCGGTGCGGATTAAATGTGCCATGCTGCCTTGGAAGGGCATTTATCAACTATTGCATCGGGAGGTTCATCATGAAAACTGATTTAAATCAAATTGATCAAAAATACCAATACGGTTTTAAGGATAAAATTAAACCGGTTTATACAACCGGTGCGGGATTAAATGAAAATGTGGTCAGAAAGATTTCTGCTGAGAAGCATGAACCCCAATGGATGTTAGCAATCCGGTTGCGCGCTTTTCATATTTATCAGCGGATGCCGATGCCTAATTTTGGACCGGATTTATCACATTTGAATTTAAACAAGATTCATTATTTCCAGCGTGATAGTGATCACGTTTCGAGAAGCTGGGATGATGTCCCAGATACGATCAAGAATACCTTTCAAAAAATTGGCGTTCCACAAGCTGAACGAAAGTATTTAGCCGGAGCTGAAGCTCAATATGAATCGGAAGCTGTCTACACCAATTTAAAAAGTGATTTGAAAAAAATGGGCATCATTTTTATGGATACCGATAGTGCCTTAAAAAAACATCCCGATTTAGTAAAACAGTATTTTGGTAAATTAGTTGGGGCGGCAACGAATAAGTTTACCGCTTTAAATACGGCTGTCTGGTCTGGCGGCACGTTTATCTACGTTCCGAAGGGCGTTCACGCGACCGTTCCATTACAGAGCTTCTTTCGAATTAACGCCGGTAATACCGGCCAATTTGAGCGGACGTTAATTATCGTTGATGAAGGCGCTAGCATCAATTACGTGGAAGGCTGTACCGCACCAACGTATTCTGAAGACAGTCTTCATGCGGCCGTGGTTGAAGTTTTCGTTAAGAAGGATGCCTTCTGCCGTTATACGACGATTCAAAATTGGTCCCACAATGTTTATAGTTTAGAGACCAAACGGGCGGTCGCTGACGCCCATGCCCGGATGGAATGGATCGATGGTAACTTAGGCTCTAAAATTACGATGAAGTATCCCAGTGTCGATTTGAACGGTCCCTATGCATCCGGTTCGATGCTATCGATTGCGTTTGCCAAGCACGGTGTCTATCAAGATACCGGTGCCATTATGCGCCACCATGCACCGTATACTTCATCGAACGTCATTTCTAAATCCATTTGTAAGGATGGGGGTGTCTGCAACTACCGGGGAAAGGAAAAAATTGAACCGAATAGCAAACACTCTAAATCACACGTTGAATGTGACACCATTATTATGGATGATCAATCAACGACGGATACGATTCCGGCTAACATTGTCAGAAATGGTGATAGCACGATGGAACATGAAGCCCGGGTCTCTAAGATTTCAGAAAACGACTTGTATTATTTAATGAGCCGTGGTTTATCCGAAAAACAAGCAACTAAAATGATTATCATGGGATTTATCGAACCATTTTCAAAACAACTACCGATGGAATACGCCGTTGAATTAAACAAACTAATTGATCTTCAAATGTAAAACGGGGGACTAAAAAATGAATGCACAAGTTGTATTTGCAACCGTAACCGGTAATAATGAAAAAATTGCCGATATAATATGTAGGAAACTTAAAAAATTAGGCGTTAACGTGAAAGAAATTGAAATGTTTCAAGCCGATGCAGACGAGTTTCAGCATGCAGATATTGGGGTGATTTGCTCCTATACCGACGAAGGCTATTTACCCGATGAAGGTGCCGATTTCTGTGATGATTTAGAACGGCTTGATTTATCCGGATTAGTTTTTGGGGTTGCTGGTTCCGGGGATCCCGTTTACCGTGAACACTACAATTCAGTTGTTGACGATTTATCTGAAATGCTTAACCACGCTCATGCTACTCAGGGTTCCGATAACGTTAAAATTAAATTGACACCTAACCACCAAGACGCGGAAACTTTGAATCAATTTGCTAGTCAATTAGTCAAAGTTGCCAATAAAATCAAGCAAAATTAAAGCATTTATAAAAAATAAAGTTAAAAATGGACTTAAATTGGAAAATTTAAGCCCATTTTTGATAATATTCGATGTTGATGTCATGCTGTTTAACGACACATTTTTTCATGAATGTTACATATATAACATATTCCCCGATTTATTTAATATTCTGGTTATGGCTGTGTAATTTCTATCGTGTAGTATACAAACTGTTGATTGATAAGAAGTCAACAAATATCTGAGAAAATCGTTTTGAAACACGTATGAATTTAACAGGAGGCTATTTTTAATATGTCATTAAGTCATCGAATTAAAAAAATGTTAATTACTACTACTGCTATGGCCGGAATTTTAGTAGCCGGCGCTGGTGCAGCTAGTGCTGCTACAGTTTCTGTTCACTCCGGTGATACTTTATCAAGTATCTCTAGACAAAATAACGTTTCATTATCTTCATTAGAACAAGTTAACAACTTAAGCAATGATTCTATTTTACAAGTTGGCCAACAATTAACTTTACCTGGCACAACTAATGGTCAAACTGCTTCTGCACAAACTACTCAAAGTACTAATTACACTGCACAAGCTCAACAACCACAAACACAAACTACTAGCACTCAAACCCAAGCTCAACCACAAACTCAAACACCACAAGCAAATACTGCTTCTAATAGCGGTGGTTCTGCTTCATCTTGGATTGCATCCCATGAATCTGGTGGTTCATATACCGCTCAAAACGGCCAATACTATGGTAAATACCAATTAGATAAGTCATACTTAAATGGTGATTACTCAGCAGCTAACCAAGAAAGAGTTGCTACCCAATACGCTCAATCACGTTACGGTTCATGGAGTAATGCCCAAGCATTCTGGCAAAGCCACGGCTGGTGGTAGAATCCAGTTATTCATTTATGAATAATAATTAAATCTCAATATACAATTAAAGCTCCCTAAGGCATTAAATGCTTTAGGGAGCTTTTTTATATGAATTAGTAACGATATTATTTGTATGTTACAATTTTAGTTATTGTGCATTATAAATTATTGAAAGGGATGTTGATTTATTAATAAAAAATGGTTAACGGGAATTTCCGTAGCTTTAATGGGTGTATCTTTAGCAGCATGTGGATCTAATAAGCCCATTGCAACTACCAATGGAGGTAAAATAACCCAAAGTGAGTATTATAGTAAAGTTAATAAATCGTCTGCAGGAAAACAAATATTGCAACAAATGATTTTAAATAAAGTTTTAAATAAGGAATATGGCAATAAAGTTACATCTGCAGATATTAATACTAAGTATAATCAATATAAAGCTCAATATGGTGGTTCAGAATCCACATTAAATATGGCATTGCAACAAAGTGGCATGACGAAGGAATCATTAAAGAGTGAAATTAAATCTCAATTGCTTATTCAAGCTGCTGTGAAAGATAATTTGGATTATACAACCAATGATTTAAAAAACCAGTTCAAATCATATCAACCTAAAGTTACAGTTGGTGAAATTTTAGTTACTAATAAACAAGATGCTAATAAAGTTATTAATAAATTAAAATCTGGGGCTAAATTTTCTGATTTAGCTAAACAGTATTCTAAAGATGTTTCAAATAAAAATGATGGCGGGAAATTAGCTCCATTTGATAATACTAATACTGATATGGATCAATCTTTTGTAAAAGCTGCTTATACATTATCTAATAGCAAATATACTGAAAAACCAGTAAAAACAAAAGCTGGGTATCAAGTTATTAAAATGATTAATCACCCTAAAAAGGGTAAATATGAAGATCATATTAATGATTTAAAGGATCAAATTGCTAATAATGTTGTAAATACAGCTTCTAGTAATCCGGAAAGTAGCGCTAAAATCAAGAAAATCATTTCTAAAGTTCTAAAGCGCGGTGGAGTAGAAATTGAAGATAAGAATTTTCAAAATGTCTTATCTGGTTATTTAACGAATAGTACTAAATAATTTTAATGCCTTTTATAAATCAAAAAATTATATTACCGTTCTAAAATATTTATTAGTTTAGAGGATATGATCAGCTATTTTCGTAATATTATCATTATTATCATTACTATTTTTAATTGCTTTTATCATTATTATTACTAATTACTTTAAATTTATTTTAAAATTAAAAGAAAAACAAAAGGAATCTAAACTGAATAATAAAAGAAAAATTTTAAAATATATATTAATTATGATGTTTTTTCTGGGTATTTTTTTGGGTTTATTAATAAATTATTTGATTTTAGTTCAAAATTATTCTTTAGTTGTTATTAATATATTATTGTTATTTATTTTATTAACATTTTTGATCTTTTTTAAATTTATATTTATTTATATAAATAAATTTGATGACCAATATAAAACTGATAAATCGTTATATATGAAAAAAATATTAAAGTATTCTTTAATTCTTATTATTTTAGTATTTTTAATATTTAATTGCTTAATTTTAATGATGAAATTAGTTTAAAATTATGTGTTCTAAAATAGAAATTATAATATTATAGAGTCTTGCAATTATTATATTGTAAGGCTTTTTTATATCAAAAAGGATGTTTCCAATTCATGAATTGAAAACATCCTTTAATCATCTAATCTATACCCTTTGTGTATCGGATTGACGTTTCCGTTCAAAATTAGCAACGTTTGAAATCATACCCGTCGACATGTTCTTCTTTCTTGAAGCAATTTCTAAGTGACGACCGTGAACCATCGGACGTGCTTGTGGATTACCGAGGTATCCACAAACCCGTTTAACAACGTCACAATATTTTGGATCATGATTACCACACTGCGGGCAGACAAAACCTAGTTTGGTTGCTTTAAATTCACCTTTGAAACCACATTTGAAGCACTGATCAATTGAGGTATTGGTTCCAAGATAGCCAACGTGATCGTAGGCCCAATCCCAAACGGCTTCCAATGCCTTTGGATTTTGTTTCAAATTCGGGTATTCACAGTAATGGATAAAGCCGGCACTGGCATAGTGTGGATATGCCTCTTCAAATTCAAGTTTTTGAAATGGAGAAGGCTTTTTTCTGACGTCGTAATGGAAACTATTGGTATAGTATTCTTTATCGGTAATATCTTTAACTTTACCAAATTTCTTAATATCATCTTGGCAGAAAGTATCGGTTAGGGATTCAGCGGGTGTGGAATATAAACTATAGTGATAACCACTTTCCTTACACCATTTTTGGCAGAATTCATTCATTCGTTTAACGATCGAAACGGTGAAAGCGTGGGCCTTAGGATTATGTTCCCAATTAGGACCATAAAAGGTAGTGCCGACTTCGTACAGACCAATGTAGCCTAATGAAACGGTGGCTCGTTCGTGGTTAAATAGTTGGTCGACAGAATCATTTGGCTTTAAGCGTTTGCCGAATGCGCCGTATTCATATAATAATGGAGCCATTTCCGGCTTGGCCTGCTTCGTTCTTTCAATTCGGTAAGCTAATGCCCGGTGACAAGTGCCCATTCGTTCGTCAAAAATTTGCCAGAATAATTTTTGATTGCCGTGGGCTAAGAGGGCAATCCGTGGCAAATTAACGGTAACAACCCCTAGGTTTAAACGACCATCGTTAATAGCCTTGCCATCCTTGTTGACCCATTTAGGTAGAAATGAACGGCAGCCCATGGGGGTCTTGAAATCACCGGTAATTTCCTTGATTTTATCGTACATCAAAATATCAGGATACATTCGATGGGCTGAACATTTAATGGCCAATTGTTTAACGTCATAATTCGGGTCGCTTGGGTTTAGATTCAATCCCCGTTTAATCGTGAAGGTTAACTTAGGGAAAATGGCAGTCCGGTGTTCTTTACCTAGTCCCTTAATTCTGATTTTTAGCATATCCTTTTGGATTTCTTTTTCAAACCAATTGGTACCTAAACCAAAATTAACGGTTGTAAATGGGGTTTGACCCTGTGAAGAATATAGCGTATTGATTTCATATTCTAATGACTGCATCGCATCGTAAATATCCTTTTTAGTTTCAGATTTAGCGTAGTCATGCTGCTTATCTTTAGGAACCCATTTTTGAGCCCGCTTTAAATGCTTTTGATAGTTTAATTTGGCGAATGGAGCGAGAACTTGATCGGCTCGGTTAAATGACAATCCACCATACTGCAAAGATGCAACATTGGCAATGATTTGTGCCACTTGAGCGACCGCCACGTTGATTGATTTGGGCGGTTCCACTTGTGCATTCCCAATTTTAAAACCATGGTTCAACATGTTCTTGAAATCAATCAAAGAACAATTGGTTTCGGGCATTGCTGGTGAATAATCCAGATCGTGCCAGTGAATGTCACCACGTAAATGGGCTTTCGCAACGATGTCAGGTAGCATTTGAAGACCAATTGCACGGCATGCAGCCCCGGCCTGTAAATCCCGTTGGGTGTTGAAGACTTTACTGTTCTTATTAGCATTTTCATGAACAACCCTTGGATCATGATTAAATAATTTGGCAATTCGGTACGGAACACTAGCCGATTTTTTGAAACTTGCTTGCTCATCTTGGAAGTGTTGTTCGTATGCTTTGGCATCGTTTGTTAAATGATGAGCTTTAAAAAATTGATGAAAAGCCGTTCTAATTTTAGTTGTTGGAATGAGCTTTTTATTTTGAAAATTTTTAAATAACTGCCATTTGAATTCAGTTTGTAGATCGCTAGGGACGTTTAGTCGATTTAAAACAAAATCGATTTTGTATTGGTAAAAATTAGTATAATCTCCACCACGTTTGACAATTTTTCCCTTCAATAATTGATTCAAATTAACACTGTTAGCAGTTGCCATTAAAATCGCCGTTCCTTTCATAATTTACTCATGTACACTATATATTGTGCCTAAATTTAGAATAGCACATACATATTGTGGATTAAAGGGTTGTTTTTTTAATTTTTTTGGGCTAGAATTGAAATTCCATTATCAAATTTGAAGTCAAAAAGAGGTCAAGATTAAATTAATTATGTTAAAAAGAACGGTTGCTTTTTTTAAAGTTTTAGGTCCAGGTTTAATGGTCATGTTAGCAGATACAGATGCTGGATGTCTGATTACAGCTGCGCAGTCTGGTGGGATATACAATGATTCTGCCCCAGATTGTGTTAATGCCAATTTTATTTATGGCACAGGAGATGACTGTTCGGCTAGGCATCGTAACTAAAAAGGGTCATGGCCAATTAATCAGGGAGTATTTTGGAATGGGTTGGGCAATCATCGCTGCGGTTACTTTGTTATTATCCGTTGTGGGCGCCCAGTTGACAGAATTAATTGAAATTGCTGGGGTTGGCGAATTGTTCGGCATCTCGCGTTGGATTACCATTCCAATTACGGTGATTGCTTTGATTGCCATGGGCTTTGTCGGTAGTTACCATCGATTCGAACATATTGGTGAGATTGTTGGTTTATTTGAATTAACATTTATTATTGCACTGGTAATGGTTCATCCTAATTTATCCGAAATGGTTCCTAAAATGGGTTCAATCCCGTTTCACAATTCATCTTACATATACTTGGTTGCTGCTAACGTTGGTGCCGTCATCATGCCATGGATGATTTTTTACCAACAAGGAGCGGTAATTGATAAAAAATTAAAACCGAAAATGATTCATAAGGAACAATTGGATACAGCGATTGGGACGGTCATTACGCAGGGAATCATGATTGGATTTATTATTCTATTTGCAGCCACGGTCGGGAAAACCAATTCCCATGCCATATTGAATACGGTTAGTCAATTAGCAACGAGTTTGTCTCCATTCATCGGAAGCACCAGTGCTAAATTGATGATGGGATTAAGCATATTAGGTGGTTCGTTAGTAGCTGCGTTAGTAATTGCTGTTTCTGGAACCTGGGGGATGACCGAAGTTTTAAATTGGCACCATAGTTTGAACGAACCTTTAAATCGCAATAGCCTGGGCTTTTATAGTTTATATGCATTGATTTTTATTGCTGCCGCCATGATGGTTTTAATGAACGTTAATCTTGTTTCACTAGCAATTGGAATTGAAGTAATGAACACTTGGCTTTTGCCAATTGCACTTGGCTTTTTGATTATTTTAGAGGCTGGGGCACTTCCAGATAGGTACCGAATGCACGGTTGGTATCGCTGGTTAACAACGGGATCATGTTTAATCGTGATTCTTTTTGGATTCTATATGTTAGATTCCACTTTAAATTGGTGGTAGTTAATTAAGACAAAATAAAAACTGCATCCAATTTTTGGATGCAGTTTTAATGATTTAATTTTAATTTAAATTTTAAAGATTTGCCCAGACATCGCTTGCAATTGATGGGAAGAGGTAAATCATGCGTTCAACTTGAGCTGGACTTAATTTATATTCTGCAGCTGGTAAGAGTGAATCAATCGTATCGTCAGCTTTATCACTAACTTCAGTCGCACCAACCAGGTGTTTGTCTTGATCAAAAATCAAAGTTAAGTGGGCTGGTTGTTCTTTATCAATTTGTCGATACCAATCACCAGTTAAATTCTTACTGACAACTTTGTATCCCTTTTGTTTAGCTTCATCAACTGAAACACCAAATTTAGCTAGGCGTGGGGATGAGAAGACAACGGTCGGAATGACTGGATAATCAATGGCATCCTTAGTATCACCTGAGAATAGGTGCATTAGGTACTTGGATTGAAATTGAGCAGTCGGTGTTAATTTTGGTTCGTCGGTATCGGCAACATCACCAGAAGCATAGATGCTATCGACACTGGTTCTTAGATGATCGTCAACTTTAATTCCATTAGCATCATATTTAACGCCAACTTTGTCTAACCCGATATTCTTAACGTTAGGATTTCTGCCGGTGGCATCTAAGATCCAGTCGGTTTTAACTTTGTCATCATTATACTTAACGGTTAATTGTGAACCATCTTTTTCAAATGACTTTGGAGTAGCATTCTTAATGAATTTAACACCACGTTGTGATAGGGCATCGAGGGTCTTTTCAACGTATGGTTGGTAGAACTGTCTCAATGCTTTATCATGGTGCATTAAAACGGTGACGTTGGCACCAGATGCATTAGCGATGTCAGCAAATTCAATACTAATGTATCCAGAACCAATGATGGTAAGATTCTTAGGCATATGATCCAGTGCTAAGAAATCTTTACTATCGTGAGCTAAATCACTTCCGGGAATATCCAAATGATTGGAATGAAGGCCGGTGGCAATGACGATGTTCTTAGCGGATTTGGTTTTACCATTTACCTCAACGGTGTGGCCGTCGACTAAAGAACCACGTCCCTTGATAACGTCAATCTTGAAGTGTTTTAATAAACCTTCAATGGCGTTTGGTAAACCATCAATGATTTTATGCTTATGTTGCATGTTCTTATACCAATCAATTGATAAGTCACCATTTAAAATTCCATTCAAACGTTGCTTTTCATGTAACGTTCTAACGGGAGCATCTAAAGCAATTTTGGCATTACAACCCCAATTTGGGCATGTCCCACCAATTTTATCAGCTTCGATGACTCCTAAATGGTAACCTTTGCTAGCTAAAGGAATCGCACCATCAAAAGTACCATGGCCGGCACCTAAATATAAAACATCATAATCATATTGCTTACTCAAAAAAATCCCTCCTAAAGTTAAATGCTGCTTACATCATAAAGACAATTGGAGGTTAGTTCAATTATTTAACATCTAAGAATTTTTTGGTTTCTTTGATTGCTTGGTCATAGCCATTTTCATGGAAACCATGGTCACCATTGTGAATTGGAACCATCTTGGCGTTTTTGTAAATTGAATATGCCTTTTCGCTGTATCCAATATCAACTAAATGATCGTGGGTGCCATGGCAAATTAGGACCGGTCGTTTGAATTCCATAATATGGTAATAAACGTTTAGATTCATTGCAGCTTGAATATATGCTTTGCCAATGTAAATTCCATCAACTCTTAATCGATCCGGAAGATGATTGACATTAAATTTAACATCTTTAATATGACCGTTACGGGCGTCATTTGGAATTGAAAATGCTGGGTAGTATAAAATTAGTTTTGCAATTGCCCGTGGCATTTGATTAGCGACCAATGCTGATACTAATCCACCTTGGGATAATCCCATTAAAATAATTTTTTGCTTATCAATATCTGGTTGTTCCCTGACAAATTGAATGACCTGCTTTAAATCTGCTTCTTCAGTTTTAACACTATTGTTAATTGAATCGCCATCGCTTTGACATTGGGAATTGCCGGAACCACAAAAGTCATATGTAAAAACGGTATAGCCTAATTCAGCTAACGGTTCAGCATATCGAATTGAACCAATGGCACTGGATCCGAATCCATGGCTGATAATAACGGCATGATGGTTGTTAGAATCATCTTGATAGTATTTTCTACCTCTGATTGTTAATTGATTTCTTTTAGTTTCGAAACTTTTGATTTTCATAAAAATCCTCCCATCATGCTTCATTATAACAATAATTTGAAATTAAAACCGGAAGTGAGAAATTAATCCGTTTTTTTACGTACATATATTATGTGTGCCGTTCAAATCAATTCCGTGAAAATCGAAAAATTCATTGAATAATGTAGATTTAAATGCTATTATAAATGATTGTGAGTATAGTTATATACTCTCCTTACTCTTTTAAATTTCACTAAAAGGGTCTGAAGTCCATAAGGAGGTGTAATCATGGAAGAACATAAATATGAAGTTACTTACATCATTCGTCCTGATTTAAACGATGCCGACAAGAAGAAGTTGGTTGACCGTTTTGACAAGATTTTAACTGACAATGGTGCTAAGTTAATTGATTCAAAGGATTGGCAAAAGCGTCGTTTTGCTTACGAAATTGGTAATTATAACGAAGGTATTTACCACGTTATCAATATGACTACTGATCAAAAAGCAGCTTTAGACGAATTTGACCGTCTTGCTAAATATGATGACAATATTTTACGTCATATGATCGTTAGAAGATAATTTTTAATTAAAATTATCGCGGAAAGGAGCATTCAATAATGATTAATCGTACTATTTTAACCGGTAGATTAACACGCGATGTTGATTTACGGTACACACCAAGTGGTACTGCGGTTGGTAACTTCACCTTAGCTTGTGACCGTCAGTTTACCAATCGTGATGGCCAGCGTGATGCTGATTTTATCAATTGTGTAATTTGGCGAAAGTCTGCTGAAAACTTTGCTAATTTTACCCACAAGGGTGCTTTAGTAGGAATTGATGGTCGAATTCAGACCAGAAATTATGAAAATAAGCAGGGGCAACGTGTTTACGTTACTGAAGTTGTCGTTGAAAACTTTGCTTTGCTAGAATCTAGAAATTCACAAAATTCTCAAGGTAACGTTAGCCGTGGCCAATCACAAGGCAATATTAGTACTGGTAATAATGCTCCTCAAGGTAATAACGCTCCTAATCCATTTGATTCATCAAACAATGGTGGATCTAATGGTGGCGGAAATAGTCATCCAACAAATCATAACAATAATAAGGGTAATAATCACAAAGGAGATAACAGCAAAGATCCATTCGCTAATTCTGGTGATAAGATCGATATTTCTGATGATGATTTACCATTTTAACGTTAAAAAAATTTAAATTGCGAGGAGGAATTATTAATGCAACGTAGAGGTCGTCGCCGTAAGGTTGATTACATCGCTGCTAATCATATCGACTACATCGATTATAAAGATGTTAAGTTATTAAGTCGATTTGTATCAGAACGAGGTAAGATTTTACCACGTCGTGTTACTGGCACAAGTGCTAAGAACCAACGTAAACTTACATTAGCAATTAAACGTTCACGTATCATGGGTTTAATGCCATTTGTTACTGAAGACTAATTAATAATCAAACTGGGACTTATTGTTCCAGTTTTTTTATTTTCAAATATATCTGACAAGTCTATTAATGATAAACAGCATTTGAAGTGATAAAATGGTGATAAGCTAATGACTTTAAGAGGAGATATTATGAAAAAGAAATTCTCAAGAAATAATTTGCCACCATTTTTACGAAATTCGACGATGCGTTGGATCATGCTGATTATTTTCGCACTATCGATTTATGGAATTGTGATTTCATTTCTAAGTAATGCGATTTTAGGAATCATTGTCGCAATTATTATTTGCGCTGAAATGGCATATTCGATTAATCGAATGAATGAAATGAGCTTAAAGACCACTAATTACATTTCTGATTTATCGTACCGAATTAAGCGGGGGGAAGAAGAAACCACGCTTGAAATGCCGGTCGGTGTTTTAATTTTAAATGCTTCCGGGGTGATTGAGTGGGTCAATCCATTCTTGCAACCATATTTTGGTGATAAAAATGTTTTAGGTGAAAATATTAGTGACGCTGCTCCCGGTCTGAAATCATTAATCGAACAGTACTGGAATTCTAAGACACCCCAACAAATTAGTTGGAATCACCATCAATTTTCGATGCTAGTTGAAAAAGAATACCGTTCTGTTTATATGATTGATATTACCAGGTACACTAACATTGAAAAGCGTTATGATGATGAAAAAGTAGCATTGGGGCAAATTTTCTTGGATAATTATGATGAAATTACCCAGTCAATGTCCGACCAAGAAATTTCTAATTTGACTAACTACGTCACAAATGAATTAACTTCTTGGGCACGCAGTTTTGGAATTTATTTGAAACAAATTGATGATGACCATTTCTTAATGCTTTTATACCAAAAATCATTAGAAGATGTTGAACGTGATAAATTCCAGATTCTTGATAGCATTCGAGAGCGAACGTCCAAACGGAACTTACCATTGACTTTGAGTATTGGAATTGCTTATGGTGAAACTGATTTAAATGAATTAGCTAATCAAGCTCAAAACGATTTGAACCTTGCCTTAGGACGTGGCGGTGATCAAGTGGTTGTCAAAGCGCTTGACCATAGTGCCAGATTTTACGGTGGTAAAACGAATCCAATGGAAAAAAGAACCCGGGTTCGTGCTCGAATGACTTCTCAAGCTCTCCAAGGATTGATGAAGGAATCAGATCAAATTTTTGTTCAAGGACATCAGCAACCTGATATGGATGCCTTGGGTGCTTGTATGGGAATTAGACGAATTTCTGAAATGAACAAGAAGAAGTGCTGGATTGTCGTTGACGAAAAGAACCTTCATTCTGATGTCCAACGATTATTAAAAGCAGCTCAAGATTATCCAGAAATTAGGGATTCAATTATCTCACCAGAAGAAGCGGTTAAGATTGCAACCGATAGTAGTATTATGATTATGGTTGACCATTCAAGACCATCTATGAATATTTCTTCTGCTTTGTATGATCGATTATCTAACCGTGTCATCGTAATCGATCATCACAGACGAAGCGAAGAATTTCCAAAGGATCCATTGTTGGTTTACATTGAACCGTATGCTTCCTCAACCTGTGAATTGATTACCGAAATGTTTGAATATCAATCCAAGAATGCTGAACCAATCAATAAATTGGAGGCAACCGCAATGCTTGCCGGAATCTTTATTGATACCCAATCATTTTCATCAAGAACGGGGACCAGGACGTTTGATGCCGCCAGTTACCTTCGTTCTGCTGGTGCTGATGCTGAAGAGATGCAGCATTTCATGCGTGAAAATGTTGATGATTACATGAATCGAACCCACTTAATATCAAGTGTTAAATTAATGGGTGATAACCATGAATTAGCGGTTGTAACTGGTGAACAAGATAAAGTTTATGATCCAGTGGTTGCTGCTCAAGCGGCCGATTCATTACTTAAAATGTCTGGAATTGAAGCTTCATTTGTTATTTCCAATCGACCTGATAAACGGGTTGGCATATCTGCCCGTAGTTTAGGCAACGTCAACGTTCAATTAATTATGGAACGGCTTGGCGGTGGTGGTCACTTATCTAGTGGGGCTGCCCAGATTAGTGATAAGAAACCTGAGGACGTTCAAAAGATGTTATTAGATGCCATCAAAGAAGTTAAGAAACAAGAAATTCCTGATGATGACGATGATTCAAAGCAAGACAAATAAATGAAAGGGGGGATTTCCAGTTGACTGGGAATCCTCTTTTCATTTTTAATGGTTATGATATAATAATCACTAGTTAAACAAATGAAATTACTAACCCGTTTTCACTAAATAGTTTTTGATTGAAAATTAATCATTTTGGTGTTAAATTTTGTTAGTAATTAAGGAGTTGAATTAAGATGAAAGTTATTTTCCTACAAGATGTTAAAGGAAAAGGTAAGCGCGGCGAAGTTAAAGAAGTTGCTGATGGGTATGCCCAAAACTTCTTGATTCGTCTTGGCAAAGCCCGTGCAGCTTCTAAGGGTGCCATGAGTAAGTTAAATGCTGAAAAGCGTGCTGATTCTGAAGAAGAACAAGCTGAATTAGACCGTGCTAAGAATCTTAAGACAAAGCTTGAAGATGACAAGACAGTCGTTCAATTATCTGCCAAGTCTGGTAAAGATGGCAGATTATTTGGCTCCATTACTAGTAAACAAATTGTTCAAAGTTTAAAGAAACAATTTAATATTCAAGTTAATAAGAAAAAAGTTGAATTAAGTTCACCAATTAGATCATTGGGCTACACTAATGTTCCCGTTAAACTACATCATCAAGTTACTGCCAATATTAGAGTCCATGTTGCTGAAAAATAAATTTCGACTGTTAATGATATAAAAGGGGCTGGAATATTTTTCAGCTCTTTTTGATTGAATTTAAAGTAGAGGAATAGTATGAGTAATCAAATTTTGAACAGTCAAACCCCGCCACAAAATGTTGATGCAGAGAAGGCCGTTTTAGGTGCGATCTTTTTGAATCAGGATGCATTAGGGGATGCGATGGCAATTGTTCAACCGGATGACTTTTATAAACATGCCCACCGAATTATTTTCGGTGCAATGGTTCACCTGTTTAATAAAGATGAAGCAATTGATGCGGTCACAATGTCTAACTACTTAAAGTCACAGAAAAACATTGAAGATGCTGGTGGAATTCAATACATTGCTGAATTGGCCGATTCCGTTCCAACCGCGTCTAATGTGACTTACTATGCTAAAATTGTTAGAGAAAAATCAATTTCTAGAAATTTAATTAAAACAGCGACTAACATTGTTTCCAAAAGTTATTCCCAAAAAGAAGACGTTAACGATTTATTAGATGATGCTGAACGAGATATTTTAAACGTTGCATCTGATCGTAATAACAGTGGTTTTAAGTCAATCGAAGACGTTTTAAGCAATGCTTTAAATGATGTTGATAAATTATCTAAGAATAATAGTGACGTGACCGGTTTATCGACTGGCTATCCGGCCTTAGATAAATTAACTACCGGTCTGCATGACGATGAACTAGTGATTATTGCCGCAAGGCCGGCCGTTGGTAAAACGGCATTTGCCTTGAACATTGCTCAAAATGTTGGGACTAAAACTGACAAGAACGTTGCCATTTTTAGTCTAGAAATGAGTGCAGAATCACTAGTTAATCGTATGATTTGTGCTGAGGGTAGTATTGACGCTAATCATTTAAGGACGGGGCAACTGACCCCTGAAGACTGGCATAATATGATCGTTGCCATTGGCAGTCTATCCAATGCGAATATTTTTATTGATGATACTGCTGGCATTAACATTGCTGACATTCGAGCTAAAAGTCGCCGTTTAGCAAAAGAAAATGGTGGTTTAGGTTTAATTATCGTCGATTACTTACAGTTGATCGAAGGAACCGATAAAGAAAACAGACAGCAGGAAGTTTCTGGCATTTCAAGGCAATTAAAGAAATTGTCAAAAGAACTTCATGTCCCCATCATTGCATTATCACAATTATCACGTGGCGTTGAACAACGTCAGGATAAACGACCGGTTTTATCAGATATCAGAGAATCTGGTTCAATTGAGCAGGATGCGGATATCGTATCTTTCTTATACCGAAAAGATTATTATGAACATGACGATGATGACGACGATAGTAATAAAAAAGGTAACGCTGATGACAATGACGTCAGTGAAGTTGAAGTGATTGTCGAAAAGAATCGTTCGGGTCCGCGTGGAACCGTTAAATTAGCGTTTATTAAATCACATAATAAATTCTCTTCAATTGCATATTCACAGCAGGGTCCAGGGATCCCTGGAAATTAATTTAATTCCTAGTTTTTAACTAGGAATTTTTTTATAGATTGGACGATGTAGATGAAAGAAATTAAATTATTCTGGCTTGTAATCGGTTCGCTGATTAACAACATTGCAATTAGTTGTGTCTGGCCCCTTACTAGTATTTATATGCATAATGCACTTGGTAAGTCTTTAACTGAAGTGGGTGTTGTGCTTCTTTTGTATTCTGGAAGTAACGTTTTAGGAAGCTATATTACTGGTAAACTATTCGATTACGTTAATGATTACCGGTTAACAATTTATGGAATCATACTTTCGATTTTAATTTCAATTAGTTTGGTAATGTTTCACGGTTGGCCGGCATACCCAATTGGTTTAATTGGCTTCGGCTTTACAACCGGCTGGACATATACAATGATTAATTCCTTAGGAACGACAATTCATCATAAATCTGGCAACTATGTCTATAACATGATTTATATGGGTCAGAACTTAGGAGTAGTCATCGGAACTAGTGTGGTTGGTTTTCTTTATAACACCGGTGTGGGAGCAATTTTTATTTTTAATACTGTTGTAATTACCATCTTTTTGGCAATTGCGATTTTGTTCTACCAAACGCCAAAAGTAAATGTTAAAAAGAAAAAAGCGGCCATTCAAAATGTTAAAATGCCACACGTTAATTGGATTGTAGTCATGACGTTATTTGTTAGTTTAGCAGCCGCTTGGGTTGTTTATGAACAATGGGTCAGTAATTTATCTGTCTACATGCTTAGTTTAGGAATTCCAATGAGGGATTATAGTTATTTATGGACGATTAATGCTGCTTTAATTGTTATTTTCCAAATGATTATTACGAGATTTAGTAAGTATTTTCATAACTTGTACCATCAAGTTTATTTTGGCTATCTATTTATTGGCTTTTCTTTCTTAATTTTAATTTTTGCCAGGCATTATGGAATGTTCTTGCTTGCAATGGTTGTATTGACCTTAGGCGAATCCACTGCATTTCCAGCCATTCCAGCAATTATTAACAATTTAACCCCACTTCCAATTAAAGGAAAGTATCAGGGATTAAACAATGCCTGGGCTTCAGCCGGAAAAGCGTTAGGTCCGTTGATTGGTGGCATTATTATTGATAATATTTCATACATCAGTTTATTTGCGGTTTCATTTGTTACATGTTTAATTATGACCATTTTATCAATTTTATTAATTCATCCACATTTGAAACAATTAAACCAAAAATAGCGTCCGTTCAAATTAATGAACGAACGCTATTTTGATATTTTTAAACAATGACTATGCTTGCAAAACCTTGTTTAAGAATGTTTTTAACCTTGGATTAGTGGGATGATTAAACATATGGTCAGGGGTGCCTTCCTCTAAGATTTTACCATCGTCAACGAAGACGATACGGTCGGCAACTTCCTTGGCAAATCCCATTTCATGGGTAACAACCACCATGGTCATACCTTCCTTTGCCAATTTCTTCATGACATCTAAGACATCAGCTACCATTTCTGGATCCAATGCACTGGTTGGTTCATCAAAAAGCATTAGTTTAGGGTTCATAGCAAGTGCTCTAGCAATGGCGATTCGTTGTTGTTGACCACCAGATAGTTGTGGAATTTTGTAGTTAAATTTATCATCAAGGCCAACTAATTTTAAGAGGCGGTGAGCATTTGCTTCCGCTTCTTTTTTGGTTTGTTTTTTTAATTCAACCGGTGCCAGCATAATATTTTGGGCGACGGTTAAATTATTAAAGAGGTTAAAATGCTGGAATACCATTCCAACGTTTTCCCTTACTTTATTAATGTTAACGTCTTTTTTAGCAATGTCTAACCCATTAATGATAACTGAACCTGAAGTAGGGGCATCTAGACGGTTTAAGGCCCTTAATAACGTACTTTTACCAGCACCAGATGGCCCAATAATAACGACAACTTCATTATTATTAACGTGAAAATCAATATCTTTCAGGATATGGTGCTTACCATAATTTTTGTATAGGTGGGATACTTTAATTAATTGACTCATAGTTTGTAGCTCCTTTTAATCCAGTTAGAAATCCATGTTAAGACGGTAATAATGATTAAATACATAATCGCAACGATGGTCCAAACTTTGAAACCTTGTAGATTTCTAGCAATGATAATCTTACCAGTTTGGGTTAGTTCTAAGATTCCAATAACTGAAAGGATCGATGTATCCTTTAATGTGATGATTAGTTGGTTAACAAACGATGGAATAATTAATCTAATTCCCTGCGGTAAGATAATCTTTCGCATTGCTTTACCAAACGGGAGGCCAAGGCTTCTGGCCGCTTCCATTTGACCTGTATCAACGGATTGAATACCACCCTTAGTGAACGCAGCAATGTATGCACCTTCATTGAACATCAATGTAATTACACCGGCAACGAATGCAGGAACCTTGGTTCCAGTTAAACTCGGGATTCCAGTGTAAATAAAGAGTGCTAATACTAGTAATGGTAAACCTCTAAAAATGTAGATAACGGTTGTTGATACACCCTGGCAGAATTTGTTTGGTAAGACACCTAAAAGCCCGAAGATTAAGCCAAAGAGGGTTGCAAAGAAGATTGAAACAATGGTTAGCCAAAGGGTCTCCATTAAACCATTGAATAGGACGGTCTTATTTTGTTTGATTAAGCCAAAAAAGCTATTATCTTCACCCATCGGCGTGCCGCCTTTACCATTCAAGTATTTATCGACGATTTTTTGGTATTCACCGGTTTTTTTGATGTGAGCTAAACCATTGTTGAATTTAGTAAGCAAAACTTTATTTTTACCCTTATCAACGGCAAATCCATATGGTCCACTCATGGCAGGTTTAGTGATGATTTTTAATTTTAATCCCTGTTTGATGCCATATTGCATGACGGGACTATCATCAAAACATGCTGCTGAATTACCAGTCATTACATCTTGATACATGTCATTGGATTGATCAAATGTGGTCACTTTAAAACCATATTTATTTTTAATTTTATCAGCATATTCGGCGCCTTCAGTTCCAGTTTTAACAGCAACTTTTTTACCACGGAGTTGATTTAAACTCTTAATGTCACTCCCTGGTTTAACGGCGGTGACGACACCAGATTCAAAGTATGGCTTTGAAAAATCAAAGGTGGCTTTTCTTTGGGGAGTAATTGACATTCCGGCAATCATCCCATCAAGTTGTCCTGATTGAGTCGCCTGAATGGCACCATTGAAACTAGTTGGCTTAATATTGACTTTAAAACCCTGATCCTTAGCAATAGCATTTAAAATATCAATATCAATCCCAACGTATTTGTTTTGGCTATTAGCAAATTCAAATGGCGGGAAGGTAACATCAGTCCCAATTTGATATGTCGGCTCGCCAGCAGCCTTAACTGAATTCTGATTACCCATTAAAGACAGACAGCTAAAACTAATGATGGCAATTAAACTACCTAACGCCCATTTCCAAAAACGCTTTTTCATATCTTCTCATTCCTCACATGTTATTAAATATTACATATACTTGTTAATTAATATGATATCAAATTAATTATTAATTGTATATTAAATTTTCTTATCTGTCTTTTAAATTAAATGTTATTAATAATTACATTTAGCTGGTGTCATCGCATTTATCAACTAAAACGGCCGCAATAAAAAAACATGGAATTAATTTCTAATTCCATGTTCTAACGGTAATGTTTAAGCTTTGGTAATTTGACCATCAATGATTTGATAATGTTGATCGGCAAATTGAGTTAATCTTAAATCGTGAGTAACAACGATAATTAGTTTATTGTCTTTTTGGGCGAGTTGTTTGAACATCTTCATAACTTTAAATGCACGGGCTGAATCTAATGAAGCCGTGGGTTCATCAGCTAAAATGATTTGCGGGTTAGTGTATAAAGCCCTAGCAATTGCAACCCGCTGCTTTTGACCACCTGATAATTCGTCTGGATATTGTTGATTTAATTTTTGGATGCCTAATTCATCGACAATCCATTTCCAGAGTTTAGGTCCAACATTATTATCCTTTTTAACTTTATGAACCAACTGAAATTGTTCTTCAACTTTTAAATAGGGCAATAAATTGTATGATTGAAGAATAAATCCTAAAGTATTTAAACGAAATTTTTCCTTTTCCTTTTTATTTAAATTTTGGTATGAATGATGATTGATCAATAGTTTCCCAGATGTTGGGGTTAAAAGTCCACCAATGATTTCCAAAAAAGTGCTTTTACCAGCACCTGATGGTCCGGTAATTGTAATGAAATTACCATTATCGGCCTTAAATTGAATGTCTTTTAATGCGTAGGTTTTAGTCGTTCCATTTTGGTAAATTTTGCTGATATTTTTCATTTCAATTGTTGACATTTTAATTTCCTCCAATTGCTTTAGCTGGATCAATTTTCATGATGGATCTCGTTGGAATAATGGATCCGATGATTGACATTAAAATGATTAATCCAGCGGCACCAAAAATTAGTGGATAGTTAAAAATAATTGGGACTGCAGATGGGATAATCATGGCTGTTAAACCGGTTAAAATTCCACTGATTATAATTCCTAAAATTGTAATTAATAATGATTGGCCGATGACATTTTTCACTAAATACTTAGTAGCAATTCCCTGAACTTTTAAAACGGCAAAGTATGGGATCTTTTGCATTGTTAGGATGTATAGGAAAATAGCGATAATAATAACGGTAATTAATAGTAGGAAGCCAATCATGAAAATAAAGGTGCTATTTTGAGCACTGTATCCAGGAATTTTCTGAATCATTTGCTGAATTGATATTTTTTCTAATCCGTTGATTTTACCTTGCTTTAGATTATGCTTCATGATGACTGCACTGATGTTATTGACGTTTCTTGAACCGAACTTAACTTTTCTAAAATCACCCATGGATGAGTAGATGACGGGAGCAACGTTTAATTTTGCATTTTTAGTAATCCCAACGATTTTGAAAGTCGGGGAATTATTGCTTACTTTGAAATGATCGCCCAAATGGTAGCCGTTATTTTGCACCATGCTTTGGTCAACGATGACTTCATTTTGATGCTTGAATTTTCGTCCTTGAATGATATTAACGTTTTGATAAATAAATTGATTACTATTAATGCCGACCATGCTGGCTGAAGTTTTTTGGTTCTTCTTTTGAGCGTTAACGCTGATTTGGCCGATTTGAGCTTGACCAGGTTGAGATTTGATTTGCTTGGCTTGATTAGAAGTAATGGTTGATTGTTGTAAGGCACCATCAGCGTCACTGTTTAAAACAACTTGATTAGCATTCCATGAATCAATTGCCTGGCGGTTTGATTCTGCTAAACCGTATGCCAAACCGGTTAAAACAAAGATTAGGTATGCAATTAAAACGATAACTGTAATGATTAAACCATATCTAAATTTTGAATGCTTCATTTCTTTGATTGCTAAAAACATTTTTAATCATTCCTTTCATTAATTAAGCCTTTTTTGACCGTAGATATTATAATCTTTAATTGTTTTAGTGATTGATTAATATTTTGACCCATTAGGATTTGTTTAGTGGTTTCATGACTAGCAAGGGTAATAAATTTAATTACTGCTGAAACTACTTCGGAATCTTTAATTTGTTTTTGATTGACAATTAATTTTTCATACGCTTGGTTTTATGAATTGATCCTGAAAGATAATACTGGTTGTATTTAAGGTAAAGTTTATAAAAATCTTTATACTTTGAATGGTTTAATTCTTTTGCAAACTTTTTTGTATACTGGTAAAAAGAATTTAATGTGTCTTTTGGTGAACTAGAAATTTCTTGATAAAGGTCGGCATGCACTGTTTGCATGACGCAATCGAAAGTATAGCGATAGCTATCTTCTAGATTATCAAAGTACTTGTAGAAGGATCCGCGAGCAATATTAGCTGAAACGATGATCCGCGATACTTTCGCTTTTGAAACCGGGAATTTGGAAAATTCTTTTAATAGTGAGTTAAAAATATGGTCTTGCTTTTCTGAATTTAGATTCTTAAAAGTTATTTTAGGCATTGATAATCACACTCCATTTAATTTTAGTGACACTATGTCATTATAAAGTCAAAAAATAAAAATGACACAGTGTCATTTAAAGATTAACTGTAGTATATCAATTTGGTGACATAGTGTCAACATAATATACTTCTTCTTTTCTATTGATTTATTTAATTTATTAAGTTGATTTTACAAATAAAAAAAGCAATCACTAAAAAGTGATTGCTTACCGAATTTATGTGATGGGCTGTCAGGGGCTCGAACCCTGGACCCACGGATTAAGAGTCCGTTGCTCTACCAACTGAGCTAACAGCCCATAAATTTGCATCGCCATCAGACGACATATATTATAATATCACGTGGACATTATATTTGCAACCATTCATTTAAATTTTTTTCAAATTGATTTGTACTTAAATGAACATCAACTGGCTACGTGCTATAATTATTAATTGGATGACAGTATTATGCTATCCATTAAATTATGAACATAAAACAAAATTTAAAATAAAAAATAAATTTAATCAAAAGAAAACGAAAAACCCTTTAAAGGAGAATGTATATGGCTAAGAAAAAAATACTAGTTGTTGATGATGAAAAACCCATCACCGATATCGAAAAATTTAATTTGAAAAAAGAAGGCTATGACGTTGTCGTTGCATACGATGGTGAAGAAGCCTTGAAAAAAGTTAAGGATGATAATCCAGATTTGATTATCTTAGATTTGATGTTACCTAAAATTGATGGCTTAGATGTTGCAAGGGAAGTTCGAAAGACCCATGACATGCCAATCATTATGGTAACTGCCAAGGATTCTGAACTTGATAAGGTTTTAGGATTGGAATTAGGTGCTGATGATTATGTTACTAAACCATTTTCAAACCGTGAATTGGTAGCACGGGTTAAAGCTAATCTAAGACGTCAAACCACAAATGAAAATAACAGTCAAAGTCCTGATAAGAAAAATCAGGATATTAAAATTGGCGATTTAGTCATTCATCCCGAAGCATATTCAGTGACTAAAAGGGGTAAAAACATTGATTTAACCCACCGTGAATTTGAATTACTTCATTATCTAGCTGAACATATGGGCCAAGTAATGACCAGGGAACACCTACTCCAAACCGTTTGGGGCTATGATTATTTCGGTGATGTTAGAACCGTTGATGTTACCGTTCGTCGTTTGAGAGAAAAAGTTGAAGATAACCCTAGTCATCCAATTTGGTTAATTACTAGACGTGGAGTAGGGTATTATTTAAGAAATACTGATAATACTAAATGATTGTCTACATTAATTAAGGAGTAATTTTGAAGTTGAATAATAAACTTAGATTTTTTAGATCCATTCACTTTAAAATTGCACTGGTTTTTGCTCTAATGTTGTTAATGACTTTAGAAATCGTTGGTGCAGTTTTTGTTAATCAACTTGAACAAAATAATTTGTCTAATTTCAAAAGTAGTATTCAACCCAAACAGTACTTATCGAATTCTTTGGCTCAAAAATTAACGATGAAGAATACTAAAAAGGCTAACGATGAAATTAATTCACTATTAACTGATTATAATAATGGCAATTCAACCGTTATTTATGTAACGGACGCTAATAATACGATTCGTGGTAGTAATAGTGATCAATTCAAGATTAACCAAAAGGGGCCATATAGCGAAGTCAAAAGTGTTTTAGCTGGTGGTCACTTTGTAAAGAAATCAACGATTGATGGTAGTGATAATAATCGCTATTACACTATTATTTCACCATTAACCCGGAACCAAAATAACCAACCAGTTGGTGCGATTTTTATTCGTGGAAATCTAACCCCAATCTATAATGATATTACTGGGGTTACTAAAATTTACTTGGCAGCCGCAGTGATTGCAATCATGTTAGGAATCATTATTGCAATTGTTATTTCGCGTGCAATTACAAGACCAATTGATGAAATGAAGAAGCAAACTCAACAGATTGCCCGTGGTGATTATTCTGGGCATGTTGATATTTATGGTGATGATGAATTAGGTGATTTGGCTGATTCCATTAATACGCTATCCTATAAGATTGAAGAATCACAGGAATCAACTGAGTCTGAACGAAGACGACTAGACTCTGTTTTGACTAACATGACCGATGGGGTCTTAGCGACAGATCGTCGTGGCAATATCATCATTGCGAATGACAAAGCCTATGATTTCTTGAATCAAAATGAAGAAAATGTGATTGGACATTCCATTTTAAGTACGCTTGGCATTCAAAAGAAATATACATTAAGACAGTTATTGGAAAATCCAAAGGAAATTACGTTGAACTTCTCTAACAGTAGCCGTGATTTGATTTTGCATACCCAATTTTCTTTAATTCGACATGAATCTGGTTTTATCAGTGGATTAGTATGTGTCCTTCATGATATTACCGAACAACAGAAAATCGATGCTGATCGTAAACAGTTCGTATCCAACGTTTCACATGAACTTAGAACGCCACTGACAAGTGTTCATTCCTATTTAGAAACATTAATGGAAGGCGCTTGGAAAGATAAAGAATTTGCACCTCATTTTATTGGTGTGGCTCAGAATGAAACCAATCGAATGATTAGAATGGTTCGTGATTTACTAACTTTGTCCAGAATTGATTCCAATACACAGAAGCTCAATATGGAAATGGTTAATATCAATGAATTGTTTAATTACATTTTGAAACAATTTGATATGATCATTAAGAATAAAAAAACCAAGGGTTCATATAAAATTAAAAAAGAGATTACTAAGGATGATCTCTGGGTAGAATTAGATACCGACCGCTTTACCCAGGTTATTGATAACATTATGAATAATGCAATGAAATATTCACCAGACGGCGGAACCATTACTTGTCGGTTATATGAAAATAATAACCATGTCATGCTAAGTATTTCAGATCAAGGAATGGGAATTCCAAAGCAAGCATTGCCACATATCTTTGAACGATTTTATCGTGTTGATAAGGCCCGTTCTAGAAAGCAGGGTGGCAGTGGCTTAGGGTTAGCCATTTCGAAAGAAGTCATTAATTCATTAGGCGGTAAGATATGGGTTGAAAGTAAGGAACATCATGGGTCAACCTTCTATATTTCACTTCCTTATGAACCAATGAAGGAGGATTTGTGGGATGAAGATTAAAGATTACTTATTAACATTCCTACTAGCAGGAACCATTATTGTTAGTATCGTTTTGTCGACCATCCTTTGGTACAATCCTGCTTATTATCAAAAGAACCGTTCTAGTGAAGTTAATAATTCCAAAGTGTCGATTACAACCCATTCCTTGTCTTATATTTATGCACCGTCCCAGGTGATTAAAACTAATTCGGATGGCAAACAGAATATGTTGACTAATCGATCGGTTAACTTGGTTGATGGCATCTTAAATCAATTGAATGACTACCACCAAGCTAAATTTTCTAATGATCAACAAAAATCGAAAAGTAATTATTTTAAAATCTTAAACCGGCCGAATTCGCTGATGCTGAATTATTCTAGTTCAATTAATACTAAAATTTTTAGTAAAATCATGGATAATTCTAAAATTCATAATCAATTGAGTAATTTTCCTGATCATTCGATTAACAGAATCGTTATTCCAACTGATGATGCTGATAATATTTATTTACTATCCGATCATAATTTTACAATTTACAGAATTACTGTTAATCACCATCCCTTGAAGAAACTTAACAAGGAACTGAGCGGTAATAGTATTAAACGGATTCCAATTCAGATGACAGATCGTAATAATATTCCGTTTATTCAATTTACAAAGGATATTTCAATGCCACAATATGGTTATATTATTAATAAGCAGAATATTAGTTACTATGCAAGCTATTTAAACTTCTCGTCTAATTCTAAGACCAATCGTAACCGAACTGTATATGACAGTAATTCTAGACAGTTAGAAGCAAACGATAAAAGTTCGCAAGTGATTTATTCGACTGCCCAGGATAATATGCAGACTGATAGTACCGATGAATTTTTAAGAAATGCCTATCATAATATTATTCAATTGGGATTAAATTTAGATAATGTCCATTTTTATAGTTATAATCATAGCAAGAAATCAATTGATTATAGATACTTTGTTGAAGGTTTCCCCATTCTAGGAAATGAACCATGGGGTGTTATTAAGGTTGAAGCTCAATACAACAATGACGTTCGATATTACTTCTCTTTGAATGATTTAGAGGTTCCGGTTCCAACGGGACGTGCCAACATTGTGTTACCTTCGACTGATAAAGTCTTTAATAATTTGAGAGCTGCTGGATATGATCCTAACCGTGTTTCTGATGTTGAGATTGGTTATAATTCCGGTCCAAATACGCATCAAAATTCAAATATTTTGATTAATTTAAAACCTAGTTTATATATAAAATATAATGGAAAATGGATGACTTATAATCATATGCTATACCACAATTAAAGGAGTTGGTTTCGAGTGGATTTTAAAAGAATCGAGTGGATTTTTTTAATTACCTTTGCCGTCATTGATTTTTTCCTGTTTGCAATCGTCAGGCAGAACCGTAATATTCAAAATGAAAGCATCAATCAAGATAGTTCGACCGCAACGATTATTAAGGATATGCGGGATGATCAAATTTCGGTTGGTAACGTTTCAGATAAAACTCCTTATGGTTACTATATTTCGGCAACCCAAAATAATTCACTCAAATCAGCTTTACGTTCGAATCAGCTCTATAATCAAACCGTTAGTTTTAATGGCAACAAGTTACACAGTAGCTTTAAACGTCAATACGTGATTACTGATAAAAAGCATCCTGAAAATACCGCCAATAAAATTTTAACTAATACTAAGTTAATTCAATTTGGCAAAAATTATTCATATAATGCTAACCTTTCAACCAATAATGAGATTGTTTATACTGAAAATGCTGAAAATCGTTACCTATATTCCAAGGAAGCCCAAATTAAATTTAAAGTTAATAAGGGCGTTTTAACTGGTTATTCTCAAACGTATTTGAACATGGTTAATCCTTTGCGTGAAGGTACGAAAGCACTGTCTGGTAGAAAGGCTTTGGCAATTTTATACCAAAATAATAACATTCCAAGTAATTCTAAAATTGAATGGATTGATTTAGCATATACTAAATTATTAACCATGAAGAACAATATTATTTTTGTTCCAACTTGGATCGTTGTTTATAAGACGAATAATTCTGAAACATTGCAAATGAATGAAGTCAATGCTTTTAACGGAACCGTGTTGAAGAATGAAAATACAAGTACAGTTTCTAATTAGTAGGGAGTTATGATAATGGGAAAAGAATTGGATCCGCTGCGCTGTTGTGTGTTATCAAGTGGTAGTGGCGGTAATTGTGAATATATTCAAACGAATCAGCACCAGATTTTATTAGATGCTGGATTGAGCGGTATTAAGATTGAAAGACTATTAAAAGCTATTCATCGTGATATTCACAATATTGATACTTTACTCGTTAGTCATGAACATACCGATCATTGCAAGGGTGTCGGCGTTTTAGCCCGCCGTTATCCTAATATCAATGTCTATGCCAATGAAAAAACATGGCAGGCAATGAACCATAAAGTGGGTCATATTGCCGATGAACAGAAAAATATTTTCCCGAAGAATACGACTTTATCATTTGGGGATGTTGATATTGAAAGCTTTGGCGTTTCACACGATGCTGCCGACGCCCAATTTTATAAGTTCAATTCTAATAATAAGAGTTTCGTTGTCATTACTGATACCGGCTATGTTTCAGACCATGTTAGAGGCATCATCCAGGGAGCCTCTGCTTACCTATTTGAATGTAATCATGATCCTGAAATGCTAATTGATGGACCATATTCATGGCCATTAAAACAAAGAATTTTAAGTGATGAGGGTCATTTATCAAATGAAAGTAGTGCTCACGCCATTTTAAATTCAATTAATTATCATACAAAATATATTTTCTTAGCCCACCGCAGTCATAATAATAATATGAAGACGTTAGCCCATTTAACGGTTGCTTCGATGCTGACTAATCATGATTGGGCGGTTGAACATGATTTTAAATTGCTTGATACCGATGTTGAACAACCGTCATCAATGATTACTTTGTAATTCTTTACATTTTTAAAATTTAGTTTATGATTAAAATTAAAAAGATTTCATTTTACGAGGAGGTAAGTGGCTTAATTGCCAGTCTTCTATGAAAAGACAAAATGGTTTATTAAAAATTGCGTTAGTTGCATTAATTGCCGGACTGATTGGCGGTGGCGGTGCTTATTATGGAATATCATACTTCCAGAATAATGACATCATTAACCAAGCAACCGCAATCCCATCTGGATCAAATAATGGTGGGACTGCGAAAGTCAGTAATGTTAAAGTCAATGTTCAGAATCAATCTGAAAAAGCATTTCAATCCGTTAAGGATTCAGTGGTTTCAGTCATTAATTTAAAACGTGATAGTTCATCTGAAAATCCATTTGCTAGTCTATTCGGTGGCAGTAGTAGCCCTTCTAAAAAGGGAACTTTAGAGGCTAATAGTGAAGGCTCCGGAGTCATTTATAAGACTTCTGGCAACGCTGCTTATATTGTTACTAATAATCACGTTGTTGCAGGGTCCTCTGCACTGGAAGTCATCATGAGTAATGGTAAACGAGCTGAAGCACAATTAGTTGGTCGCGATACAATGACCGACTTAGCAGTCTTGAAGATCAATTCAAGCATGGTCAATAAAATTGCGACATTCGGAAACTCTGATAATATTAAAGTTGGTGAGACCGCATTAGCAATTGGTTCACCATTAGGCTCAAGTTATGCTTCATCTTTGACGCAAGGGATTATTTCTGCTAAACACCGTGAAGTTCAGGTACCTTCAAATGGCAGTTCAGCTGGTAACATTGCGAATGTTATTCAAACTGATGCGGCTATTAACCCCGGTAATTCTGGTGGTCCATTAATTAATCTTGCCGGTCAAGTGGTTGGGATTAATTCAATGAAATTAGCTTCTGATAGTGAAGGAACTAGTGTTGAAGGAATGGGATTTGCCATTCCAAGTAATGAAGTTACCAAGATTATTAATCAACTGGTTAAAAACGGGAAAGTCGTTAGACCGGTATTAGGAATTGAATACGTTGATTTAACTAATATTCCTTCTAAGGACCAATCTAAAGTTTTGAAACTACCTAGTAGCGTTCATACGGGTGCCGTTGTCATGAAAGTGGTTCAAGGTTCAGCAGCCGCTAATGCAGGATTAAAACAATACGATGTCATCACCAGCTTGGCTGGCAAGAAAATTACGAGCCAGGCTCAAATTAGGGATGTCTTATTGGCCCAGAAGATTGGTTCAACGATTCCAGTTACCTACTATGAAAATGGACACGTTAAGACCGCTCAAATTAAATTAACTAAGCAATCAAGCAACGTTAATTTTAAATAAGCTTAAATGAAAAAATAAAAAGCAGCATAATTATTAAGATCTAATCATAATTATGCTGCTTTTTTGTGATTAAATTTGATAATCATTTTGTGAATGAATTGTTATATATTATAATTAATAGTGAGATTTGAATATCAAAGATAAAACGAAAGGGATAATTAAATTATGAACGAAGAAAATGCAACTAAAGAAATCAGAACACTATTAGGTAATAATCAATATATTGCCATTGATGAACAAAGCGGCATCGTTGTAACTGGTAAACCGGGCGACAAATTTAATGCCATCAACCCGGTTAAATCAACTGACGATGAAGTTCAAAAGAACGTTGAACGAGCTAATCGTCAAGGATACAAAGCATTTGCTTCTGATCAATTATCAGACCAAGATGTTTCAGATTACCAAAAGATTTTTAACGAAGATAAGTAAATTTGTTTAGGTTCCAAGCGTTCAATTAGTTGCGAATGGTGAAATCTATGTTAGAATTTCAACGGATATTTAATTATATCTATAATATATTAATTTATATTAGTAAAATTGTAAGCATTTCCGATTAATTAAAAATGGAGTGATGATTTTGTCCGACGTTAATACAATGATTAATTCAATGGTTGAAAAGGGTCACACTGCCCTTAGTAATATGTCTGATTTTAGTCAAGAAAAAGTTGACCATATTGTTCATCAAATGGTCCTAGCTGGTTTAGCTTCAAGTAAAGAACTCGGTCAAATGGCTTATGATGAAACCGGGCGTGGGGTTGCCCACGATAAGGCACTCAAAAATATTTTTTCGACCGGTGAAATTTGGCATTCAATTCAACATCATAAGACGGTCGGCGTTGTTAGTGAAGATAAGGGTAAAAAATTAATTAAAATTGCCCGTCCACTAGGTGTCATTGCTGGAATTACACCGGTTACGAATCCAACTTCGACCACAATGTTCAATGCCATTATTGCGATGAAGACCCGCAATCCAATTATCTTTAGTTTTCATCCCCAAGCAATGAAATCATCAACTAAGGCTGGTGAAATCATGCGGGATGCTGCAATTAAAGCGGGTGCTCCTGCCAATAGTATTCAGTGGATTACCCAACCCAGCATTGAAGCAACCAACGAACTAATTAATAATTCTGGGATTGCAACGACCCTAGCAACCGGTGGTCCCGCAATGGTAAAGGCTGCTTATTCAACTGGTAAACCAGCATTAGGTGTTGGCCCGGCTAATGGTCCTTTATATGTTGAACGCACTGCTGATTTAGACCAAGCAGCTTCCGACTTAGCAACTTCTAAAACCTTTGATAATGGCATGATTTGTGCAACTGAAAATAGTGTCATCATTGATCAAGGCATTTACGATGATTTTAAGAAGAAATTACAACAACATGGTTTTTATTTCATTAAACCGGAAGATCAAACTAAACTAGCTAAAACCATGTATAATCCAAAGACCAAGAGTGTGAACGGTCCGATTGCAGGTCAATCTGCTATTAAAATTGCTAAAGATGCTGGAATTAAAGTTCCTGATGATACTAAGGTTTTGGCGGCTGAATTAGATGGAGTCGGTCCCGACTATGTTTTATCAGGTGAAAAGTTATCACCAGTCATTTCAGTTTATAAATCTAAAGATCACCATGAAGCATTTCGCATTGCTGATGAATTGCTTAACTATGGTGGCTTAGGTCATACTGCAGCTATCTGTACTACTAATTCAGACATTGCAAAACAGTTCGGTATTCACATGAAAGCATGCCGTGTCCTTGTTAACATGCCAGCTTCACTTGGTGGTGTTGGTGGTTTGTTCAACGACTTAACGCCTTCATTAACATTAGGAACCGGTTCATGGGGCAAGAATTCAATTGACCATAACGTTACCGATTATGATTTATTGAACTATAGCTATGTCACTGGCAGAGAAGAAAGTACTGCTTGGAAACAATTAGTTCAAAAGTACGCAGAATAAAAATAAGAATAAATAAAAATAAGACTTTGTCATTTTAAATGGCAAAGTCCTTTTTAGTTTTAAATTAAATTTAATTCTTAAATGAATGAATTGGTGCCGGAATATGACCACCACGTTGAATAAAGCGGCTCGGGCTCTTGGTGTTGATGGGCATGACTGGAGCAGATCCAAAGATACCACCAAATTCAATTGTATCGCCAACTTTTTTACCCTTTGCAGGGATGACACGAACGGCAGTGGTCTTATTATTGATCATGCCAATGCCGGCTTCATCGGCAATCATGCCACTGATGCTGTCAGCACTAGTATCACCGGGAACCGCAATCATATCTAAACCAACGGAGCAGACGGCGGTCATGGCTTCTAATTTTTCAATCCGTAAATTACCATTATTGGCTGCTCTAATCATTCCCTCATCCTCAGAAACGGGAATGAAAGCACCTGATAATCCACCGACGTGTTCACACGCCATGATGCCACCCTTTTTAACGGCATCATTTAATAGTGCCAAAGCAGCGGTAGTGCCAGGTGCACCAACACTATCCAAACCAATTTCTTCTAGGATTTCGGCAACGGAATCACCAGGATATGGGGTGGGTGCTAATGATAAATCAACGATGCCGAATGGAACACCAAGCCGCTTTGATGTAATGTTACCAACAAATTGGCCCATCCGGGTAACTTTAAATGCGGTTTTCTTAATCGTTTCTGAAACGACGTCGATTGACTGACCCTTGACCTTTTCCAGTGCGCGTTTTACAACCCCAGGGCCACTAATTCCAACGTTAATGATTTTATCAGCTTCACTGACACCGTGGAATGCACCGGCCATGAATGGGTTATCTTCAACGGCATTACAGAAGACGACTAAGTTCATGCAACTGACGGGGTCAATGTTTTCAATTTTTTTAATGGTACTGCCCATCGTTTTAACGGCATCCAAATTAATACCGGCCTTAGTTGAGCCAATGTTAACGGAACCACAGACTCGGCTGGTTTCAGTTAAAGCCTCCGGAAGTGATTTAATTAAGGTATGGTCGCCCTTTTGAAATCCCTTTTGAACGAGGGATGTGAAACCACCGATTAGGTCGACCCCAACGGCTTTGGCAGCTTGATCCATTGTCTTAGCGTATGCAACATAATCTTTATCATCAGATGCGGCCGCAATCATGGAAATCGGGGTGACTGAAATTCGTTTGTTAACGATCGGAATTCCATATTCACGTTCAATTTGGTTCGCAACTTTGACTAGGTCTTTCGCGCTACTAGTTAACTTATCGTAAATCTTTTGACGGGCTTTTTTGCCATCACTGTCAATACAATCAAAAAGCGAGATTCCCATCGTAATGGTTCTAATATCTAATTTTTGTTCTGAAACCATCTTAATGGTATCCATAATTTCCTTCGATTTCATAAATTCATGCTCCTATAGTTTTTGAATCGCGTCAAAAACTTCTTGACGCTGAACTCTAATGTTAACGTTAATCTCTTTGCCTAATTTTGATAAGCTGTCTTGAACGGTCTTAAAATCGTTCTTCTTGGTATCTAAATGACCTAATAACATCATTGTAAAATCATTTCGCATTAGTGTCTGTGAAATGTCAACGATGTTAACGTTTAATTCTGCTAGTTTTGATGATACTTTAGCAACGATTCCTAATTGATCCTTGCCGACCACCGTAATAATAATTTTCATTTTACAATTCCTTTCCAAAAATAATTAATTCTATTATATCAAAAAAAGGCTCCGAAATAATCGGAACCTTTGATTTTATATCATAAATATTTTTAGGCGTCTTCAGTTGCGTCTAGATAAAATATTTTTTGATAAGTTTTAATATCATCAGCGTTTAAGTGATTACTATCGATAATTTTCATTCCACGATTTTTAATTGATCTTAATTTTTGATCAATTTCAGCGGAAGTAGTTGAAACATGGTTTAAAGTTTTAAATTTAGAATTTTTAGGATCACCGATCATCGCAATTCCACTGGGTTCGCTAACGGAAACGTATCTGCTTTGATCCATAAAGGTTCTGACAATTCCACGGTTCATATTAAAGTCCTTTCATTAAATATCGATATCACAATAATTATATCATATCATGATCATTTTAATGAAACCAAGGTTTCATCATGCCCGTTAAAATTAAAAAATTATATAATATTAAACCGACAAATAAAACAAAAAAACATGCTTTTAAAATATTCATAATGATTTTCTTCATTGACGATGCCACTTTCCTTTTTTAAAGATTAAATCGAGTATGAATCCAATCCATGAAAGGGTAAAGATGATCATTAGTGCCTTCCAAATTAAGCTTGGTTGATAAGACAATTGAACGTGATTTTGGCCCGGTTTTGCTTTAACGACTAACGTTCCAATTGCAGATGTTTTGGCATTAGAAACATACTTTCCATTTAATTTTACACTAGAATGTGCATATTTGGTAATCGGAATCATCTGCCACTTGGATTGATTGAAATTATTATTCCATGTGACATTTAGATTGGTGCCATTAACTGTCTTTTTAGTTTGAATTGATGGTTTAATAATCTGATAGTAGTAATTTCTTCTGAAATGATAATTATAATAATTAGCTGGTGTGATCTTCTCTCTTGCTGGCAAATAATCAGGAATAGTTTTTTGAACTAGTGGGGCTGATTTTTGGAAATTATCTTTCAACAATGCATGCCTTAACTTGTCTGGATTCTTTTCCTGAATGGTTAACGATTGAACGGTCTGATCAGAGCTGACAACCTGTTTAGATGACCAATCAGTTAAGAAAGAATTGATATTATGATGGGTGTCAATGGCAAAATCACCAAAAATGAATAAAACAATTGCAATTTTAATGATTTGCGCCCACTGTGGAATCTTAACTGTTGAAAGGTCCATGCCAATTGCTAACAGTAATAAAATACATGAAATGACCATCAATCTTTTGGGTAGCTGAACCGTTGTATCTAGAATTGGTAGAAAACGGCTAAGTTGATTCCATGGAAATAACCATGATGACATCCATAGAAATATAATCCCGGTGAATACAGTGACGCGATTAACTAAACTAATCTTTCGCCAACGAATGATGGTGAAGATTAGTAGGGCAGCAAACATGAGGGTAACGAGTGGCCCTAATAAATCTAATGACCAATTTGACCACATGATGGTGTCAGTATTGAAATCAGTTTGTGGAAAAATTGGAATGATGTGATTAGTACCGGAAACTTCAAATAGGTTGGCCCACAAATTAAGCGTTAGTAGAATTGTTAATAATGCAGCTTCAACGGTATGTTTGAATAACAGCATTTTTTTGTGCTTATTTGGGGCAGAAATCAAACCAACGATAAAGAATGGCAAAATTGCAACGGCACCAACGGCACTGCTCATAAAATGCGTTTGAAGAAGTAATACCATGCTAATTGCTAATAGAATTAAATTAACATCGTGCTTTTTAATCATTTGGGTTGCTGGAATAAATAAGAGTGGCAAGATTGCTGCTCCCATTCCAGTAAATTGTTGCCCTGTGATCCATGCTAAAACGGGATGGGTGCCCATGTAGATCATTGAAATGAAGAGGGCGTTGAATTTTGAAACATGATTTTTAACTGCCAGGAAGTAAATTAATATCCCAGCGGTAATTAGGACAATCAAGTTACTAACAATCTGATAATTAAAAATGGTTTTACAGATTAAAAGTAATAATCCATTGATGTAAGCAATAACAGGTCCATAGACAGCATTAACAATCCGACCTGATTGATCGAACCCAAAATTAGTTTGAAATGGACTAATGTTTGCGGACTTGATCTGCATTGCCGTGTCATAAAAACGATTCATGTGGAAGGCATAGTCAACGCCAACAATCATCGCATGGTGAGTTATTTCTGGAAAAATAATAAAAATCGCGAATAAACAAATGATTAAAGGTGAGATTAATTTGGTTAAATGATTGCGCAAAAATAGGAGCTCCTTCGGTAATCTTATTAATTCATATTATCACAATCATGATAATAGCGAAAAATTAGGTAAAAAAAATACCTCTAAAAGTATATATGAAATGATACTTTTAGAGGCACTAGAAAATAATGTAGTTGTAATGATTAACCATTAAAATCCTTCTCATTAATTAATTTGATGCATTGATTTTGAAATTTTTCTAAGCATTTTTCGTATTTAAGTTGTTGACGATTAAATTGAGCGCAACCAACGTTACCCTTCAATTTAAACAACTTGTATAGGTGCTTAACGATTCTTCTGGCGGATTTATCCAGATTCTCTGGAAATTCCATGTTGTCAATTTCAACATCAATCGGGTCAAATGAATCCTTCTCAGTCCGATTAACAATGTTTCTGTAGATAATGTTGCAATCACCTACTAATTGGTCAGCATTATTATGCAACTGAGTCCTAATATTATCAGGTACTTGATAACTCTTCATTCTAAATAACATTAGATCACTTCCTAACGAATAATTCATCCTCAATCTCATGTGATAAAGCTATCCTCACGCAAATTGACTTAATTGTCAATAATAAAATCTGATGTAAGCGATTTTATATATTATATTTCATTAAATTTTAATCTTTTGAGAATATGTTAAAATATGATATATAAAATTATCGCTTAGTAAATAGCTATCAAAAGGGGATTTATATGGATAATATTGATTTTAGAAATGCTTATTCGTATTATATACGAAATTTTTCAAATTTTGAAGGGCGAATTAATCGGCGCGTTTTTTGGTTAGTAACTATTTGGAACGTGCTGTTGCTCTTCGTATTTATAATGATTGGTTTTTTAATGAATGATATGAAAGGGGATACAATGCCAATTGTGATGGGATGTTTTTTTGAGCTTTTAACATTTGTCCCTAATTTCAGCCTGGTCACCCGTCGTTATCATGATATTGGACTTTCGGGTGGCTGGTTCTTGCTAACTAACTTCTTACCATTCATATTATTGAACTTACATATGATCATCTTTCGAATCATCGGTTTCGCCTTAGTTATAACCGCTATTTACTTAGCATGCAAGAAAAGTAAAATTAAAAATAATAAATATCGGATTGAATAGTAAAAAGGCCAGAAATGGCTTTTTTATTTAATAAAATTGGTCATATATAGTTGACACATAAATTAATCTTAGTTATGATTTAATTGTCGTATATATATGACATGGAGGAAAACATCTTGAATCGTGTAAAAGAGTATCGTAATCGACAGCATTTAACACAGTTTCAATTATCTAAACGGGTCGGTGTCGCTCGCCAGACCATCAATTTAATTGAAAACAATAAGTATAATCCATCGCTAGATTTATGTATCAAATTGGCCAAGACGCTAGGGACAGATTTGAACAGTTTATTTTGGGAGGATGAATGATGAAAAGGAAAAATTCAATTTATGAAAAAATTGTTAAACACTTTTTTGGCATCAAACAATTAGATGAATATAAATTACATAAAGTTGAACGTATTGGAAATTTAATGTTCATGGCTGATTTCTTTTTATTACTACTTAGTGTGTGTATAGCTGGTATTTTTGCAACTATGAATTCTAATTTTGAGATTATACTGCTTTGCTTAATGGGATTTGATTTTGCATTAGTAATGATTGAGGCTTTGATTACGATTGTCTGTAATATTCGTTATAAACTGGATCAAATTGATGTTGATGTAAATTCAACTAAGCAGACTTATAAAAAATTGATTTTTAAAGGAATTGGAATGGCACTTCGTTTTGGCTTTTTTATGTATATTTGGATGGGCTTTATGAATCATCTTGAGGGAGCAAGTTGGCAATCATCATTTACATCAATATCACTCATTAAATCATCAGTTAAAAGTGGAATTATTTTTGGTTTAATAATGTCAATCTATCAAATTTTTAGAATTAAAAAAATGAAATAATTGAAATTAATAAAAGAAGGTTAATATCATGCAATATGAAGATGATGATTGGCTTATTAGGCAATTGAAACAAAGTGCGAAGGGAATTGCTGAAATTTTTTCAGGTAAAAATGATGGTGATAGCAAAATTATTTTTCATCAAGAAAATAAAATGAAATTGCCACATCAACGGGAAATTAATGATTTAATTAAAAAGCATCAATATTCTAAGGCAGCAAATCGATTATTAGATTTAAAATATGCGATGAGTGAGAATGACTTTCAAAAATTAGGCATTTGGTTCTATTCGAAATTAAACCACAAGGATTTTAATGTGAAAGATTATTCAAGATCGTCTTTGTTAGCGGGACTAGAACAAATTAAAAGAGCAAAACTATGACTATATAAATGAGGTGATTTTTCGTGCATAAATCCCTATATAATTGGTTAATCAAGTTGATCTTCGGTGTTCACCAATTGGATGAGTACCGAAAGCGAAAAATTGAACATCTTGGAACTTACTTGTTTATGATTGATTTCATTTTGCTCATTGTTATGTTTTTAAGCATTATGCTTCTTTCAATTTTAAACATCAATCAGAACCAGATCCTATTTCCATGCTATTTAATTTTAGGTGTAGTTCTTTTAATTAATTGGCTAGTAATTGATTTTTACGTCCAAAAGTTTAAGTTATCATTGGTAGAAATTGATCAGAAAAATATTGATGAAATTAGAAATAAACTGATCAAAAGAAGTATTTATTATTTTGTTTTTGGCTTTACAGTAATGGGATTTGTTTCTAGTCATAAGATTGATGGTTCATTATTTAATGGAATCAAACATTCGTTTACTAATGTGAATGTAATTGCATCTAATTTACTTTTGGCATTTTTCTATTCATTAATGTATTTCGGTCGATTATGGAAAAATGTACGAAAATTTAAGAATTGAGAGGGATTTAATATTAATAACAAAAAATTATCTTTATACGATCTTTTAACTAAAAGAATTTATGGCATTAAGCAGTTAGACGAATACAAAAGGAGTAAAGCTGAACATGCTAGTAATCTGTTTTTAATTTTCTTTTGGTTCATTTTCCCAGAAGAATTATTGATTGCGTTTATATGTGGGCTGATTTGGCCAACAGTCACACTGTATGTTTTTATCAGCGTTAATTTTATATTGTTTTACATCTGGAATCTCTATGTGATCCATTACTTGCATAAATATAAGCTGGATGAAAACGATATTGATGTAAAGGACAGTAAGAAAATTAAGAGGAGGGTCGTGAGAAAAAGTATTTTAGCCGGCGTTTGGTTCTTTATTATTGAATTTGTTGTTTTAAATTTTGTCAATTCATTAATGGACCATATTAGTTTTGTGAATGAAGTTAAACAAAACTTTAACTGGTTTAGTTTAATTTCTTTGATAGTTATTTCAGCTCTGCTTTCAATTACATTTATGTTAATTTCATTTTCAAAAACCAAGAAATTTAAATCATAGCGTAATTTGCACAATGAGTTAAAGTTTGTTACTCTAATTTCTATCATCACTTTTTAATATACATATGAAAGAAGGATTTTTAATGCAAAGACCAAATCATGGTTATGTTGGATTTTTGAAAGCTTATGGGATGTACTGGAAGAACTACTTTAATTTTAGTGGTAATAGCAGTCGTTCTGAATACTGGTGGACATTTTTGTGGAATACAATTATTGGAATTGTAATCTCAATTCCAATGCTAATTTCGTTAATTTCTATGTTTGCACAGTTTGAACATAATAATTATTCTTTGAGTGGTGTTTCAATTTTTAGTTTGATTATGATCCTTATTTACTTTATTTGGGGTCTTGCTAATTTAATTCCGCAAATTTCATTGACAGTCAGACGTTATCATGATGTTAATTTTTCTGGTTGGTGGTATATTTTGACACCATTATTAGCTAGTCGTTTAGCTATTATTAGTACTCATAATTGGACTGCAGTTGTAATTAGGACAATTGGATTTATCCTGCTAGCATTCTTTTTCTACCTGTTAATTAAGAATCCGGTTCGAACCAATAATAAATACATTAAAAATAATTAAACGAGCGATTAGCTGTCTTTTTCTAATGATGGAGTGATTTAAATGAATATTAAATTTGTCGTTGTTGGAAAATTGAAGGAAAAGTATTTTAAAGCGGGCATTGCTGAATATGCCAAACGAATGTCTCGGTTCTGTAAGTTTAAAATTGAAGAAGTTAAGGATGAACCCACTCCGGAAGGTGCTAGTCAAGCTCAAATGGATAAAATTATGGACATTGAGGGGACGAGAATCCTTGATCACATTAAGAATAACGAATATGTGTATGCACTGGCAATCTGGGGTAAAGAATTAACTTCTGAAAAATTTGCCAAGGAAATTAAGGATTTAATGACTTATGGTCATTCGAAGATTACCTTTGTGATTGGCGGTTCATTAGGTTTAGCTCCTAAAGTTTTGAAACGGGCTGATGAACAGATTTCGTTTGGTCGGTTTACAATGCCACACCAGTTAATGCGTTTAGTTTTGAGCGAACAGGTCTACCGGGCATTTATGATTAATGAGGGTAGCCCATATCATAAATAGAATGCACATAAAAAGCAGTAATCTTATCACAGACTACTGCTTCTATTTGTATATTCATATTTAATATTCTATTCCACAACCACTGCCTGGAATGGCATTAGTTGACTTAAATCTTCATTCTTCGGATTAGAATTTAATTCGATTTTACCTTTAATTGGCTGATCCAATTTAATCGTGTGGTTTGAAAAGTTGACGATGACTTTAATGGTTTTACCGTCTAATGTTCTTGTGTAGGCAATGATATCCTTTGATAAGCCTTTGATTTGTTCGATCGAGCCATCAATGAATAACTTTCTTACGCGGTCGTTTTGTCTGTATCTTACTAAACGACGGTAGAAGTTCAAAACGGAATTCGGATCTTTTTCTTCATCCTTAACGTTGATGCCTTCTCGATCATTACCCATTTCTAACCATGGTTTGTGATCTGAGAAACCACCGTATTTAGAACCATCCCATTGCATTGGAACTCTACCGTTATCTCTTGAACGTTCATTTACAAATTGAAGTGCTTGTTCCTTTGTATAACCATTCTTGATTGCCATGTGATAGTTATTGATGGAAGAAAGATCATTAAATTCACTGATACTATGGCGTTTGAAGTTCTTCATCCCAAGTTCCTGACCTTCAAAAATTAATGGAACGCCAGGTAACAAGAAGTAAACGGCAGCTAATGCTTTAGCAGATTCAGGAGTGCGGTCCTTTGGATTCTGAATAAATTTAGAAACGGCCCTCGGTTGATCATGATTTTCAATGATGTTCGTGAAGTAAGCGTGAGCCTTTTGAACGGCATGCTGACTATCAAAAATAGTTTTTGCCCAGTCGGCAGTACTCCATTTATTTTTAATGTACCAGCGGTTAACGTCTGGTATATCAGGATTCATAATGTCAAAATTAAAGATCATTGAGAAGTAACCATCCGGTCCGATGTATCTTGGCATGTCTTTAGCTGGGACTCCGTATGCTTCACCGATGGTTAAAGCATTGTATTTAGCAAATGTTGATTGCTTCAATTCGGATAGGAATTTTTCAATTCCTGGGCGGTTCAAATCTTTCTTTTCACCGTTGACTAAACCATCAACATCATCAGCAGGGAGGCTTGCAAAGTCCTGATCCTTTTTAAGCTGCATGATGGCATCTAAACGAAAACCGGCAATCCCTTTATCCAACCACCAGTTGATGATCTTATAGATGGCTTGACGGAGTTCAGGATTTTCCCAGTTTAAATCGGGTTGCTTTGGTGCAAAATTATGGAAGTAGTAAGTTCCTGGTTCATTGGGAACTTTAGACCATGTCGAACCACCAAATGCGGAACGCCAATTGTTAGGAGCTTTACCATTATCGGTATGTTTAAAAATGTAATAGTTACGGTACTTAGATTTTGGATCTTTCAAAGCTTCTTGGAACCATGGACACTGGTCAGAAGTATGGTTAACGACTAAATCCATGAGAATCTTCATGCCATGCTGCTTGGCTTTAACGATTAAATTATCAAGATCCTTCATTGTCCCAAAGATGGGGTCAATCTTTTGATAATCCGCAATATCGTATCCCATATCAAACATGGGTGACTTGTAGACGGGTGAAAGCCAGATGGTAGTGATACCGAGGCTTTGTAAGTAATCTAGACGGGATGTAATTCCGTTGATATCACCAATGCCATCACCATTTGAATCTTGAAATGATCTTGGATAAACTTGGTAAATGACTTCATTTTTCCACCAGCGCTTATTGGTGTGATGAAGTGGTTTTAAAATGTTTTCATTGCTCATCATGATTCCTCCTTTGATATTGATTGCTGATTGATTAATTTTTAATTTAAATGTAATCGCTTACAATAGTAATTATAACATTGGCATAATCGTTTGAAAATAAAAAAGCAACTCAACGGATGATGAATATCACCAGTTAAGTTGCTTGATTTATTGTTATAGATGCTTTAATCGTCGCAATCAGTTTGCTTCGGCATGATGTCAAACTCGTTTTGAAATTCATCATAGGATTTAACACCGTAATTTTCTGCAATTTTCTGGCCTAATTTTTGGTAGGCCAATTTTTGTGCGTCATTTTGTTGATTCTTTGTTTCATCGTTTTTAGCCATATTTAAAACCTCCTTTAATTTCCTGGGCATTATTATACAACAAAATGATTTTAATGTGTGATTAGATAATTTTAATTTAATATTGCAATAAAAAAAGACGGTGGATCATATCCATCGTCTTTTAGGGAGATACCATTTTTAGTAAATGATTTTTTATAAAAATGATAATTAAAATTAGGAGGTATTTTAATTTTACTGGAAGATTGGTAAACTAACTATACAATTTAATTTATTATAATTCGTTAAAATAATAATGTATTTAAATACTATAATAAATAATATCATATTTATAAAAAGGAGAAATGTAATGGACCGATTTAATCAAATTGAAGAAGGAATACGTATAATGGAAGGAGGACGCTTTCAAAAACTTTGTGATAGATATTTGCACCAGAAATATGGTTGGGAATTAAATACACCAGGATCGATGGATGGATCCAATAAAACTACTGCTGGTACACCAGATTCTTATTTACATGATATATCCGATTCTTACATTTTAATGATGTATGGAACGCGTCAAGATTCTGAGAAAAAATTAATGTCGGATATTGATGATGCAAAAACAAAGGCTAAATTACCTAAAAATAAAATAAAAGGAATAGTTTGTTGTTATGCTGGATCAAATATTTCAGCAGAAGAGAATAATAAACTTGTTGAATACGCTAAACCATATAGATTAAAATTAATTAGTTCAACGACAATAGCAAATGATTTATTAGATGAATATCATTCTTTAGCTTTAGATTTTTTTGATTTACCTAAATGGACTGATCAAATAAATTCATTTGATAAATTTATTAATAAACATGACAAAAGTAAACTAATGCTCCATTATCAACATCCTATATTGATCAAAATGATAGATTAAATGAAATTAAAAATTATATTCAAAACAATAAAATTATTGTTATTGAAGGAAATCCAGGTGTTGGAAAAACTAAACTTGCAATTGAAGCATTAAGAATTTTTGATAAAAATCATAAAGATAATCAATGTTTATTTGTTAAAAATAATCAACAGCCTCTTTATAGTGATTTAAAAAATTTTTTATCAAAAAATAGAATGAATTATGTTTTAATTGATGATGCAAATGAATTTAAAATTGACTATTTATATAGCGCTATTTCTTTATTAGATGAATATGATAATCTTCATTTTATTGTTACGATAAGAAATTATGCAGTGGACAATTTTAGACATAATATAAAAGACTATGAGTATAAATTATTTAATTTGGAAGCTGCTAAAAGAAAAACCGTTGAATCTATAATTAATGAAGATGATTTTATTTCTAAAAATCCTCTAATTAAAGATAAAATTCTTAATCTTTCTCACTCTAACCCTAGACAGGCTATCATTGCAGTTAAATTAGTAAAACTAAAAGGTGAAAATATTTTAAATAATTCTAATGGAATTATGATTAATTATTATAGTCAAATAATTAAAGATGCTAATATTTCCGATTCTTATTTAAAAACATTATTCATTATTGCTGTATTCAACAAAATAAAGTATCGCGATGAATCTAAAATAGATGGATTGATTAAAATGATGGGATTAAATCATAATCAATTTGTTAAAAATATAATTCAGCTGAGTGATAAAGAGATTTGTAATATTTATCAAAAAGAGGTTGCAAGTATATCTGATCAATCTTTAAAAGATTATGTCTTGTATTTATTCTTGTTTGGTTCAAAAAAATTTACATTGAATGATTTATTATCAATTTTATTTAATTGTGGATTTAGTTATTTGCTTAATGCTTTAGAACATGCTAAATCTGTTAAGTTTAGTAATGATGAACGTTATTTATTAAAAAATGCTGTTTACAATTTTTATAGACACTCTGGTGAAAAATTAAGTAAACAACAAAAAATTGAATTTTTGAAAGAATTTGGTAATTTTTTAGAGTCAGATGTTCTTAGATTGGGCATTTATTTAGCTGATAATGTTGAAATTAAGAATCGTAATATTAATTTTAATTTAAATCAATTAAATCAAAAATATAATAATACTCAATGTGATAATTTTTTATCTCTTTTGAAAATTTTATTGAAAAATGATTTTAAAAAATATTATGGAAGTGTTATTGAACTAAGCATTACTTATCTTCAAAGGGATAATTCAACTATTAATATATTTGAAAATTTCTTTGTCGATATGTTTGGAATTGATCCTATTTTAAAAGATCAGCTATTTCATTTAAGATTAGGTCTTCCAATTTTTCATAATTGGATTATTAAATCTATTCCAATTATTAACGAATGCTTATTATTTACTATGAGGGGGATTCTTAAACCTAGAGGCAGTAAAACAGTATATATTAATGATACTTATGGAATTGTGAACTATCATTTAAATGATAGTTTATTTGATGAAAAAATCTTAAAACAAATTTTTGATATATTAAAAGTAATTGCTAATCAAAATAAGTTTCCTAAAAATTCTCTTTTAAAATTTATTCCTAATAATCTTATATATGATAAACATAATTTTAAAATCACAAAAACCTCATTAAGGCATATTCTAAAAATAGCAAGTGATTCTGAATCGATGGATATAAATAAATATGATATTGATTTTATAAAATTAGAAATAGTTCATATAGATTATTTAGCTGGTAAAATATCATTAAATGATGTAATTAAGTCATTTAATCCTTTTCAAAAATGTTTTTGGATTATGAACAATTATTGTGATAAAAATCAATATGGAGTTTTCAATGAAAATTTGCTATTGAATGATTATACGAATAATGTAATCAATAAATTAAATGATTTTGCATTTGATTTATCATTATGTTTAAATAGTAATTTATCTAATTCATCTTCCATTAGATATAATTTTGCAAATATAGTTAAATTGATTTCTTCAAAAGAAAAACATGATTTGTTAAAAGAGCTTCTTAAAATCGGTTTAAAGAATGTAAACTATCTTACATCTTGTGTAATTGTAGAGGAATATGGAATTGTTAATTTTCTTAATGATTTTAAAGATCAATATAAAAATTCAATAATGCTGATGTATTTTGTCTATTCTACTAAATCGGATCCAACAATTAATGATGTTGATATTTTATTTGATTTAATGAGTAGGTTGGATGAACATGATTGGTTAAATGTTTCTTATGAAAATATGAATAGTGGTTATCAAAAAAATACTAAAATTATTGATTTGTTTGTAGATAAAACTATCGAATATAGTTCTTATGATAATTTTCAATTTAATTCTAAAGAAAGTGCAGATAATATTTTTAATAACGTATCTTCAAAGAATAAACTTATTAAATGTTACTTAAGGGGATTTTATTTTACAATTGTTAATTCAATAGATATAGACTTTAAAAACAATTTATTCTTGTTAATTAAAGATGATTCTGATTTTCAAAGGTCAATATTAAATTTATTATTTAATAAAAATAATCAAATTTATTGGAATAATACACCAGAAATTTACTTAAAAATGTCTTTATTGTGGGAATCTTCATTCTTTCGGAATCTTATTAAAGAAAAAATATATAGTAAACAATTTAATCCTTTAAATTCAGCATGGAATTTTATTTTACATCCTAAAAATTATTCATCTGATAACTGGTTATTATCTAATTTAAAAATAACTAGTGAAATTAATGAAGCTCAAAATATAATGCAATTAATTAATCTTTATTTTAGTTATGATAAAGCAATTCCTTTTTTTAAAGTGATTGCTAGTAAACATTTTTCGCTAAATAAATTTAAATTATACAAAATTGAAAATTCATGGTTTGGTTCTGAAATACCAAGTATTAAAGAAAATATATCGTTTATTAAGAAAATAACTCCATTTTTTAGTAGTGCAGAAGATATATTATATTTAAATACAAACGAGGAAATTTTACAAAATCGTATACGTCAAGTAACTATAGATGATTATGTTTATGATATTTAGTTTAATATTTCAATAAAAAAAGACGGTGGATCATATCCATCGTCTTTTAGGGAGATACCATTTTAAATTATTCCTTTACCAAGTGGCTCTTCTTCAAAGCCTTGATAATTAAAACGGGAATGATTCCGCCGAAAACGAAGGCGGAAATTAAGTTTACGATAAAAATCCAGAAGAGCAATCCAGCAGAGTAACTAGCGTAACCATTGGTGAATAGTTGATAAATAAAAGTGACTGTCGTAGTTAAAATCAATGATAATGACAGACTGAAGTAGTTATACATTTTATAACCAGTCAATGCAAAACCTAATTCGGCACCAATCCCTTGGACTAAGCCGGATACAATCGTCATGATGCCCCATTGGCCACCTAAGATCATTTCAACGATGGCGCCGATGACTTCACTTAAAATTGCTGCACCTGGAATCTTGAAAATCATAGCACATAGTGGACTGGCAATGATCCAGAGACCAAATAGGGCAGCACCGGCCATGGGTGCTAGACCAACCGGTGTTAGAGCAGCCGTTAGTGCATTATAGAAAAAGTCAGCCGACCAAAAAATAACTCCACAAAGAATTGAAATCATGGTTAACATGATGATGTTATGCAAGTTCCATCTTTTTAACATATTTTTATTCCTCCTAAATAAAAAAGGATTCCTTTTAAAAAGGGATCCTCACATTTATGATTCATTTAAACGATTCCCTCCGCCAGCATTATCTGGTTCAGGTTCAATGGGTATGATCTCAGCTAATTAAAGCACCCCCCTCAAGAAGTATTTAGTTTATAATTATGATACAAAATGAGAACTCTAAAGTCAATTTTGAACTTTGTTAATTAAATCACCCGCCTTAACTTATATATATTATTCATAACTATTTAGTGTTATGATAATATCAATTTAATCAAGGTGGGTGATTTAATGTTAAGTAAAATTGGTAAAATCATTGCAAAAAATGGCTTGATTCAAAATGATTTTAATTTAAGGATGGGAATTGAACTTGAGATGAATCGGGTTCAGCCTAACGGTCATTTAGTGAATACTGATTCACCGTTGATTGTGGAAAGTAAGAAGACAAAATCCTACTTCACAAAGGATTATTTAGAATCAATGGCTGAACAGGTGACCGATCCAGGCAAAAATATTTTTGCGTCTTCCAATGGTTTGAAACAATTGAACTATGTTTTAAGACGCAATTTAAATCATCATGAATTACTCTGGCCGTTTTCAATGCCGCCAATTTTGCCACAACATCAAGGATCCGAAATGTTATCGAAGGTTAATCCGCAAAAACGAGCTTACTTTGAAAACATTCGCAAGCGGAATGGCATTTCACACGGTGGAACCTGTGGTATTCATCTAAATTTTTGCTTGCATCAATCCTTCATCGAGCAAATTTTAAGACAAACCGATCAATTTGATTCAGCTAATGATTTAAAAAGCCATCTTTATTTAAAAATTGCCCAAGGGATGATCAAATATCGCTGGTTATTGACCTATCTGCTTGGTGCTAGTCCACTAGCAGAGAATAATTATTATAAACCAAGCGAACATCCCAATCATTTGGTTCGTAGTCTGAGGCAGAGCCGTAAATATGGCTTTGTTGACGAATTGAACGGTGACTACACCAATTTACAAAGATACGTTCAAAGAATTCAAGATGGCATCAGCAAAAAGATTATTATTGCACCTTCCGAATTTCATGGGCCAATTCGGTTTAGAAATCCCAATGCAACTTTAGATGAGTTACCTCAAAAGGGGATTGAATACTTAGAGTTCCGCATTTTTGATTTGGATTACACCAGCCCGTTTGGGGTTGATATTAAAACCCTTGAGATAATTCAATTGATGTTGCTTTACTTTTTAGTAAGCAAACCAATTTCACCAAACTTAGTCATGCCACAAATTAATCGTGCTAATCGAATGAATGAAAAGGTTGCATTGGCCAATCCAGAAGAACCATTTCAATATCGAAGGGATGCAATGCGCTTTACCCAATCATTAAAACGGTTCGTGTTTAGCCAAGATTTAGATTCACAATATCTAGATTTAATTATTGATATGCAAAACCAGATTGAACATCCCAAATTAACGAAGTGCGGACGGTTAGTTCCACACATTCGTAGACATTCGCTGGTCAGGTATGGGATGAAACAGGCTCAACAATTCCAGCAACTAGCTTTGAATAGTCGCGAACCATTTTTGAGTGCGGACGAGATTAAGAAATTAAGTCAGCGAGAAGTGATTAAACGTTTCATTTTTAAAAGATAAAAATACTGGTATAATAACCTGAGTATTTAAAAAAGAGAGGTTTTACTCATATGTACCAGTTAAGAATATATACAATTAAAAACAAAAAGTACGCTGAAGAATATATGCAAAAGCATTGGAAGAAACATTTAATTAGTTTACCTAAGTTTAATATTCACGTTCATAACGTTTTTATTGAAAATAATAAAGAAGAAAATACACGTATTTTTGCTTTGGTTTCTTCTAATGATAATTTACATGAATTAAATCAAAAGTACATGCACAGTAAAGAATTTTTAGATGACATGAAAGGCTTTAATATGGATGCAATATTAAATGTTCAAGATATTGATCTTGGTGAATCCAAAGAATTAAATCAGATGATTAAGAATTCAAAATGATTGTTAAATTAAATCAAGTATCAGATCATCAACTAAATCAAATTTTAAAGATTTGGTTAAATGGCAATTTAGATGCGCATGATTTCATTCCTAAAAATTGTTGGATGGATAATTATGATAATGTGAAAAACTTATTACCTAAAGCGTAATTATATGTAGATGACGTTAGCAACAAACTTGTCGCCTTTTTAGGGCTGCAGGGCGATTACATTGCTGGATTATTTGTCGATCAAAAATATCGAAAAATGGGGCTCGGAACTGAACTATTAAATGAAGTGAAGAAAAGTCATAATCATTTACAGTTATCGGTTTATATAAAGAATCGAACCGCTTTTAGGTTCTATCGGAAAAACAACTTTGCTGTTCAAACACGTGATTTGGATCGTGATACCAAAGGATTTGAATATCAAATGACGTGGCATCAGAAAAAATAAAACTCTAAAATTAGACGTTGAGGTCTGATTTTAGAGTTTATTCATTTGGCATTTTTTTAATTAATTGTTGTTTGTTCAAAAGTCACTGTTTCCAAAACAGCTTGCTTGAAGGGAACTTAGAGTGTCAGCTCTAAGGTCCTTTTATTTCATCCTGATTATATAACTGATTTGAATTGAAGCAAATCATCATAAACGAACAAAGTTTAAATCACAACTAAAATTAATTCATTTTTGTTGTATAATGATAATAATTTTATAAAAAGTGGCGATCAAAAATGGGTAAAAAGCAGTTAGGAATCTTTTTAGTTGTGTTAGGCGGCTTATGCTGGGGCGTTTCTGGGACTGTTGCTCAGTTCATGTTTACATCGACCGGTGTTTCACCAGTGTGGGTTGTTGGCATCCGCTTGTTCTTTGGCGGTTTAATTTTATTATCGTTATACATCATGATGAATCATGCTTCGATTTTTACCATTTGGCACGATCATCATTTTCGGATTAGTTTGATTTACTTTAGCTTTTTTGGCATTTTACCGTCACAATTTAGTTATTTCATGGCCGTTAACTATGGAAATGCTGCAACTGCCACCATTCTGCAATTGACCGGTCCCGTCTTCATTATTATGTATTTAGTACTACGCAAAATTAAAGCACCAGGAATTCTTGATTTTATTTCAATTTTCCTGGCTTTATTTGGATCATTTTTACTGGTAACGAGTGGGAGCATCACTTCAATTTCACTATCGCCACTTGGTATCTTCTGGGGCTTGATGGCTGGCGTTGCCGCTGCTAGTTATACTATTATTCCAGTTAAGTTATTGAAGAACTATGATGCCAAACTAGTTTGTGGCTGGGCAATGTTATTAGGCAGTATTCCATTCTTTCCATACTTTATTCTATGCAAACAACCGCAGTTCACTTCCAGTTTATTGACTGAAATGGTCGTTGTAGTTCTAATTGGGACCGTTTGTGCTTATCTATTTTACGTTTCTAGTTTAGAATACATCAGACCGGAAACAACGGGGATGTTAAGTTCAATTGAACCCTTATCTGCTACAATTCTATCCATTATCTTCCTTGGATTAAGAATGGATTTAGTAGAAATCATTGGTGGATTATTAATTTTAATGATGGTATTGATTCAATCAATGTCGGATAAGATTATTAAAGTGTTTAAATAAACTATGTTGTTTTATAAATGTTGGTGTAATGATATCATTATTCTAATATATTTATTTAGAACACCAGATTATTTACATAAGATCGTGAAGTGATTATATATGTTAAAAAAGATTTTAACCTACTTAGCTATCATTATTTGCTTATTTGCAATTGTAATTACCGCTATTTATCAAATGCATAAATCCTATTTTAGAGGGTCTGTTGATTCTTACATGAGTGCCCAACAACTTCATAAAAGTGCTATTAAAAGTAATCATATTAGTTATAACTGGACTGATGATGGGCAGTGGGAAGATGACGTCATGGTTTCTGAAAACCATACGACCTATGAATATGTTTATAACATGGAGTGGAAGACTCCTATTTCACTTGAAATTTATCATGATCGAGATAGTGTTAGTAACACCAGTCATTTGAAATACCCGCCGTTAAAATACGATCAGGATGCCGTTAGGGCGTTTAATAAAAATTAAGCACAATTATCAGTTTACTTAAATTAAAATCGGTTATATAATAATAGTGAAAATAAAAAGGACTTAGGAATGCGATCCTAAATCCTTTCTAAGCAAGCTGTTTAAAGAACAGTGACTTTGTGAAATAGATAATTAATTAAAATAGTCGTCCATAAACTCGGTCAAAGTTTTCAGGAACGGCTTTTTTAATTACTTCTTGTCGATATAAGTCAACAAGGCGATTAAAAAGATGCCAAAAGTCAGCATCAACATAAGTGAATTGAAAACACTCATTAGCTTGAATCCTTTCCAAAAGAATTATGATTCATTGAACCATCTCCTTAGATTGAAAACAAGCCACCGTCCTTAGAACTTCTTGCTGATTTAATTATATCATATTTGTTAAGCATACTATGACAATTAATTAAAAATAGTTGCCCGTCAACTCTGTCAAAGTATTAGGGACGGCTTTTTTAATTACTTCTTGTCAATATAAGTTTACAGGACGATTAAAAAGAAATGCATGAATAGTGCATTTCTTTTTTTGTCTACATATTAATCATTAGCTCTGCTATCTCCCCACCAATCAGGTATTAATGTTGATAGGGCGACTGTCTTTCTAGTTTTATAGTCTGACAAAATTTGGGCATCTCGATTTTTAATGTTTAGTTGTAATAAAAATTCTCGACATGCCCCACAAGGCATTCCACTGCCCTTACCAAACGGTGGTTGATTCCTAAAAGCAATCAATTTTTTAATTACGGTTTGACCACTATTAACATACATATTTAAAGCTGCAACCCTTTCTGCACAAAGGTTACAGACACCGCTACTGCTTTCGACACAAAATCCAGTAAATATATCACCATTTTCCGCTTCAACAGCACAGACAACGTTATGAGCGTAAATAAAATTTGAAACGTTTCCAGGATGATATTCTGCTTTTGCTTTGTTGTATAAAGTTTCCCAAATGTCCATCTTTTTCTCCTAAATATATTCATTAAAATTAGACAATCGTTTTCTAAAATAATAATTGCTTGTCGTTTCTATGTCAAGAACGCAAATTATGATTTACTTAAAATTGGTTAAGTATGCCGATAAGTAGCACTTTCTTACTGTATGGCATATAATGTAATTATTCTAAAAGATGAATTTTTGATTAAAAATAATTGAGGAGGCTTTTTTGATATGGCGATTGCAAGACTTTACAGTCGATTTCAACCGGAACACTATGATATCTATTTAGATATTAATCGTGCTAAGAAATTGATCAGTGGTAAAACCACAATCAAAGGAACTGCTAAAGAATCATCAATTGCAGTTCATGAAAAGGATCTTAAGGTTTCATCTATCAAAGCAGATGGCAAGGATGCTTCATTTACAGTTGATAATGATGCTAATCAAATCAACATTGAATTAGCAAAAGCAGGGGATGTCACTTTAACAATTAACTACACTGCTCCATTAACTGATTCAATGATGGGCATTTATCCATCATACTATGAAGTAAATGGCGAAAAGAAGCAAATTATTGGGACTCAATTTGAAACCAATTTTGCACGCCAAGCATTTCCTTGTGTTGATGAACCAGAAGCTAAAGCAACCTTTAGTTTAGCCATCAAATACGATGAACACCCTGGTGAAACCACCATTAGTAATATGCCTGAAGCAAAGGTTGAAAATGGCGTTCACTATTTTGAAACCACCGTTAGAATGTCTACTTACTTAATTGCATTCGCATTTGGTGACTTACAAAGCAAGATGACCGAAACCAAGAGTGGCGTTAAGATTGGTGTCTTCGCTACCAAGGCTCACAAGCCAAGTGAATTAGAATTTCCACTTAAGATTGCTAAACAAGCAATTGAATTCTATGAAGACTTCTATCAAACTAAGTATCCATTACAACATTCATGGCAATTAGCACTTCCTGATTTCTCAGCTGGTGCAATGGAAAACTGGGGTCTTGTCACATATCGTGAAGCTTACATGTTATTAGATCCAGCCAATGCTTCATTATCTAATAAACAAGCAGTTGCCACCGTTGTTACCCATGAATTAGCTCATCAATGGTTTGGTGATCTAGTTACAATGAAATGGTGGGACGACCTCTGGTTGAATGAAAGTTTTGCCAACATGATGGAATACGTTTCAGTCGATGCTATTCATCCCGAATGGCGTATTTGGGATCGATTCCAGACCGTTGAAGCACCAATGGCACTCCAACGTGATGCCACTGATGGGGTTCAACCCGTTCATGTTCATGTTGAAAAGCCAGCTGAAATTGATGCCATTTTTGATCCGGCCATCGTCTACGCCAAGGGTGCTAGAATGCTAGTTATGGTTCGGGCATTAATTGGTGACGATGCATTAAGAAATGGCTTAAAGAACTACTTTGCCGCTCATAAGTATCATAATGCAACTGGTGATGATTTATGGTCAGCACTTGGGAAGGCTTCCGGCATTGATTTGGGCACCATTATGCATTCATGGTTAGACCAACCTGGTTACCCAGTGGTTTCTGCCTATGTTGAAAATGGTCAGTTGAAGTTATCACAAAAGCAATTCTTCATTGGTGATGGCAAAGATGCTGGTCGCAAATGGCAAATTCCATTGAATGGTAATTACAAAGCCGCTCCTTCATTATTAACTGATAAAGAAACTACCCTTGGTGATTACAAGGATCTCAGACAGAAGGCTGGAAAACCATTTAGATTAAACGTTGGTAATAATTCTCACTTTATCGTGAAATACGATCCAACATTATTGAATGATATCTTAGACCACGCTGATGATATGGATCCGGTTTCAAAGATGCAAGTCTTACAAGACTTAAGATTATTAGCTGATGGTAAACAGACAACGTACGCTGCTGTTATTCCATTCTTAAAGAAATTTGCAGCTAGTCATTCTATGGTTGTTAATTCAGCATTATACAGAATTGTCGCTAACTTGAAGAAGTTTGTTACTCCTGGTTCCGATGATGAAAAACACTTGAAACAATTTGTTAACCAACTGAGTGAAAAACAAGTTCAGCGTTTGGGATGGACTAAGAAAGATGGCGAACCAAATGATGATCAATTAACCAGACCATACGTTTTAAATGCTTCATTGTATGCTAAGAACCAATCAACGATTGAAGCTGCTCATAAATTATTTGAAGAACATGCTGATGATTTATTGAAATTGCCAGCTGACATCCGTGTCTTTGTACTATCTAATGAAGTTAAGAACTATGGTAGTGAAAAGTTATTTGAACAATTATTAACTGATTACACTAAAGCTACTGATCCAAGTTACAAGGCTGATTTAGATGCCGCTTTAACTACAACTCCTGACCAAAAATTAATTCAAAAATTAATTAGTAAGTTTGAAGACAGTAACGTTATCAAACCACAGGATTTGCGTTCCTGGTACCGTGGCGTTCTAGCTAATGACAAGGGTCAACAGGCTGCTTGGGATTGGTTAAGGGACCAATGGCAATGGTTAAATGATACCGTTGGTGGTGATATGGAATTTGCTTCATTCATTACCGTTTCAGCTGCCATCTTCCATACTCAAAAACGCTTAGATGAATTCAAAGCATTCTTCGAACCCAAGATTAATACTCCTGGTTTAACCCGTGAAATTAAAATGGACATTAAGTCCGTCACCAGCCGTGTTAACCTGATTGATTCAGAAAAAGATGCTGTTAATAAAGCAATTCAAAATAACCTTTAATTTAGGTTATTAATATAAAATAAAGTCCATTCCAGATTTCGGGTCTGGGATGGATTTTTTGTTTGCCTAACTTAATCTCTTAATACTTGTGAATATTAATAAAACGAATGAACAACTGATAAAAGCGAGCCAAGCAATACTATTACCAAAGTGGTTTAGCAGTGTCAGAAAAATTGCGTTTCCAATCGGCGTACTTAATAGCATGAGGGTGTTCATGAAGCCAACGACGGTTCCTAGTTGCTTCCGGTTAACGTGATTAACAATTAGTGATGACAATTTCGGGCTGATTTTTCCTGAAAAGTAGCTTGTTATGAGGAGTGTTACGACAATTAAAAATTTTGTGATTGAAGATGCCATTAAAAATAAGCTGCCAAAGATCATCATGAGCACGCTGATTAAAATAATAAACTGTTTCATATTTAGTTTTCTAAACCAATCATTAATTAAAAAGATGCCTAATAACGTGCCAACGGTTGAAACGATGTTTAAAGTTGCAATTGTGGTGCCATAATTATGAAACCACAGGACGGGTGCCTTTAAATATGTAACGTTGACCATCGGCAACATGCTTGATGATAGGAAATTAAAACCGGCAAAAATGAACGTCATTATTAGCAAATTATGTGGAATATTTTTAGCAGATTGCTTAATTTGTTTGATGAAACCATTTTCTTGATTGTGATTTTGTTGATGAACTGTTAACCGTTTCAAATCGTTTCTAACGCTTAAAAGAATGACTAGTGCCATGATAAATGAAATGACGTTGATGAATGCCACCCATTCAAAATGATAATTTAACAGGGCAATTAGAGTAACACCACTAGCCTGACCAACAATTGATGATAGGTTAAGTAGTCCTTGGTTTAGAGCCATTGCATCGTTCATTTCGGTTGGTTGAATAATTAATTTTAGAACGTGAACGTTAATCAATGAATTGTAACTGCCTAAAAAATCTGAAATGATGCCAAGTATCCATACTACTATAAAAATTGTGAAACTAGGTTTGAAACTCATTCCAAAAGTGATGATTAAAAACAGGATTGTTTGCGTGATTCTGATCTGAATCATTGTTTTGAAAAAATTATTAACGTGATCGGCTAAATAACCGCTGATTAAACTGGCAATGTTGGGGATAATGATAGCTAGTGAAGCAAGTGAAACAGCTAGTGAACGGTAATGACTAATTTTTGAGGCGTAAATAATAAACACCATCATGTAAAGGTATGTGCCAAGTTCATCGAACAAATTGGAATTAATCATGGCCCGAAAAATTCGGTTATGAAAGTAATTTTTTTGCATATTAAGTCCTCCATTTTTACTGATTACGATTCATTCTAAGTAAAAAGAAGCAATTAATAAGTTATTTTTCTTAATTTATAATTATTTTCCATATAGAATATTAATTAAGAAAGTTGGATGATTGACATGACTAATTTACCTGAATTATTAAAAGCTAAGAGACAACAGCTAGGTTTAACGCAAGCTCAAATGGCAGCTGGTGTTTTATCGGCATCGTTTTATTCGAAGGTCGAAAATGGCATTAGTGATATTAATACCATGGATTTAATTCAAATTTTGCGGATTCACCGCATTGATGCCGGTGCGTTTATTAACCAAATAAAAACGCCTAATTTAAATTTACCTGAAAGTGATTACTCAAAATTGTTTGAGAAAATCTATGTTGCAATGTATAGCAACCACCCAAGTAAAATTAAAAGAATTAGACGTCAAATGGATCAGATTAAAACGCACGACAAGCATTTAAAAGTGTATAAATTAATGGCTGATTTGGATTTAGCAATGATGAATCATCAATTAAAGCATTTTCCAAATCGAAAAAAAGTAATACTTAGAAAAGCACTATTTTCTGATCCAAATTTATCATTAAAATCACTGCAAATTTTTGCCAATACAATGTGGATCTATGACTTTGAAGAATTGGCATTTTTGGTCAATGCCGTTTTAAGACAGTATCAGAAGCATCAACAAAAGAATATTCACTATCAGATTTCGATTGCGGCAATTATGATTAATTTCGTTGAAATTTGCTATCACCAAAATGAATTTCAAATGGCTAAACGTCCTTTAGAGTGTATTGATAATTTAGAACCAATTCCAGATTTATTTTTAATGAAATTATACGGTTTATATTTTGAACTGAAGATGGGATTTAAAAAGGAAACCAAACTGTTTAATCCTAAAACGGTGATAGAAGTTTTTAATCGGACTGGGTTAAATCTGTTGAATGATAATAAAAAATAAAGCGATCAGGGCAAAGTTAAATTTGCCTTAACCGCTTTTTGTTTTATTAATTACGTTTTACATTAATTATTTTGTTGTGCCGCAATTGAACTTTGGTACATATCAAAGTTAGAGAAGTATGCTTTTTTAGCCAATGAGATGTTACCAATAATGGCTAATTTACTGCTTGAAGAAGATAATAATGTAATATAATTGTTTAGATTATCGTGGTCACCAACTGGAACATAATGATTAAATAGTCGATTGAATTGAATTTTGATTTTTTTAAGTAGAATAGGGTTAATAATGGTCCCACCCAAAATGATTTTCTGTGGTCTGATGAAGAGGGTTGCTTGGATAATTGATTGAGCAATGTAATAGGCAACGTCGTCCCAAATGGGATTAAACATTGAAATTTCGTTGTAACTCTTGTTGAATCGGGCTTGGAATGTCGGTTCAGCAACTAAACCTTCTAGACAGTCACCTTGGTATGGACACGTTCCCTTAAAGCCTTGATCATTTTGTGGTCGTTTAGGATAAATATGGCCAATTTCTGGGCTACCTTGGTAGCCAATCATTTCACCATTGTTGATGATTCCAGCACCGACACCCTTACTGATTGTGATGTAGACCAATGACATAATTGGTTTGTCATTTAAAATCGACTGAATGTATTCACCATAGGCAGTGCTATTGACATCGGTTGTAAATGACATTGGGCAATTTAAGTAGTGTTTTAAAGTTCCCAATAAATTAATGTTTGACCAGTTTTTTCTTGAAGAATCAGTAATGTAACCATACTTAGGTGAATAATTCCTTAATTCTAACGGTCCGAATGATGATACGCCAATCGCACCGATGGGATTAATTCGATTGACGTTCTTAAAGTATTTAACGATGTTATAAAACGTTGTTTTTGGATCATCTAATGGAATTTCAACCTTATCTTTGATATTGATGTGACCATCACTGACAGCACAAGTAACTTCACGGTCGCGAAATTCAATGCTTCCTAATAACATTAGCAATCCCTCCCTTGGAATTGATGATACTTATCTACAAGATAAAAGTAGCATATTATGAAACCGTTTACAATGATTTGAAATTAAAACGATTATTTTGTTGTAAACGCTTACAAATAATGCTATCTTTAAGTCGTAGGAAACTGATATTAAATAGTAATTATGCATCATAAAATCATAGAGGTGATTTTAATGTTATTTGGTAGCATTGAAGCAGGCGGCACTAAATTTGTATGTGCGGTTGGTGATGAAAACTATACGATTAAGGATAGCGTCCACATTCCAACGACGACACCTAAAGAAACTTTAGGCGCATGTGTAAAATATTTTAAAAAATTTAAGAATTTGAATGCAATTGGGATTGCATCATTTGGACCAATTGAAATTAGGGTGGATAATCCTAAATACGGATATATTACTGATACACCTAAGAAATACTGGGCTAACACTAATTTTCTTGGAACGATGAAAAAGTACTTTAAGATTCCAATGTATTGGACAACCGATGTTAATGGATCGGCTTATGGTGAATATATAAATTCAATTAAGAATCATCATCCACTTCATTCATTAGTTTACTATACAATTGGAACTGGCGTTGGTGCTGGAATCGTTAATAACGGCCATTTCTTAGGTTACGTTGGTCATCCTGAAGCCGGTCATGTTCGTTTAAAACGGGCTAAGGGAGACGAAAACTTTAAGGGACTCTGTCCATACCACCATGATTGTTTAGAAGGATTGGCTTCAGGTCCAACATTTAATGCCAGAACTGGTAAGGATGGAAAAGACGTCCCATTGAGTGATCCATCATGGAGTTATGTAGCATATTATGTTGCTCAAGCTGCCATTCAAGCCACCTTGTTTGTTAGACCAGAACGAATTATCTTTGGTGGCGGAGTTGTTAGCGAGCCATTCTTAGACATGGTCAGAAAAGACTTTAAACAATTATTTAATAACTATCTTGATGTTGGTGATCTAAAGGAATACATTCAAATGCCAAGTGTTCCGCATAATGGTTCTGCAACGGTTGGTGATTTTTCATTGGCATTGAAACAGTACTATAAAGAAAATATCGTTAAAATTTAATCATTCATTAAAAGCAATTAAAATTTTCAATATTAAATTCGGAGTTAATATTGAAAATTTTTTATTATCTTTTTAATATATTTTTGATATACTTATTAATATATATCAAAATAAGGAAGATGATATGATTGCAAAATGGGGAAGTTAATTTTATAGCCGCATATAAAATGTATTGGAAACACTACTTTAATTTTAAAAGTCACAGTAGCCGATTGGAGTTTTGGTGGGTTGTCATTTGGGATATCCTAGTTAGTATGGTGATACTTCTTTTCTTTGGAACGATGATTCCAGTTATTCATTTAAGTGGATTAAAATTTGTAATGTCAATTTGGGTATTGATTAATTATATTCCGGGAATGTCGTTAACTGTTAGACGTTATCATGACTTGGGAATATCTGGCTTTTGGTATCTATTAACACCGTTCTTAGGTAATATAATCATGCACTTCTTCTCTAATTTTGCTAGATTATATTATCAAGATGGAATGCAACACATCGCATTTAATGAAATTAATATGACTTTATATTTAATTGGTTTGGTAATCAATTTAATTAGTTTTATCCTGGCAATGAAGAAAACTAAATGGCATCATAATCGTTATTTGAAATAAATAAAAGAACATCATTTCATTGATTTGAAATGATGTTTTTTTACTTTATAATTTTAAAAATCCCTGTTTTTTAAAATTTGGTAAAATGTTTTTTCTGATTGGATTATTCTGCAAGTCACTCATTAAATGGTGGGTAAACGTTTCACTGCGGTTGCCAGACGGTCGTTTTTGATAATAATCGTGGACAATTTGATCATAATGATTTAATTGATCCTGATTAATATCATCGTTGTAAACATTTTGGTAATGAATGATGGATGGGGTAATCCGTGGTTTCACAATTGATTTTTCATCTGGTACACCTAGTGCTAATCCTAAAACGGGGAAGGTCAGTTGTGGTAATTTAAACGCCTTAATAATTTTTGATGTGTCATTATAAATACTTCCCATGACGACGCCACCTAATCCCATACTTTCAGCGGCGGTTAGCATTGCCTGCATCGCAAAATCAACGTCGTGTATACCAGCTAATAATTTATCAGTTGAATGCAGATTAGATGTATCAGCATTTGGATCAATTGATTTTAAAATTTGTTCATTGCGGTGCTGATCGGCAACAAATAGGAAGTATTGGCCAGCACTTTTAACAAAATCAAATCCTGTGACATCTGCAATCACTTGCAATTGTTTTGGGTCAGTGACACTGATGATACTATATTGCTGTTCAAACTGGCTGGTGGATGCTTGTTGAGCTGCTTTTAAAAGAGTTTTAATCTGTTCTTGCGTCAAATTTTGATGTTTAAACTTACGGATTGAACGGTGATTAAATAATGTCTTTAAAGTTTGGTTGTTCAAAATGAATCCTCCTAACAGTTATTAATTAAAACGTTAGCGGATTGATGTTCAATAATCAATCAAAAAACATTTCTTTGAAATTCATTAAATAATTATAATATGATTGACATTTATTCTAATGAGTTTATAATACAAAGTAATTAATAAACAGAAGTTAAGCAATGAAGAGATAAGTATTGATTGAATGAACGCCTAGAGAGCTTGTGTTGGTGAAAGCAAGCAGTTTTGAAGTCATGAAAATGGTCTTGGAGCTTTTATGTAGATGAACGTTTTGTAAATCTACATCGGGTGCGCCTGATATCGCGCTTAGGAATCAAAATGGTTCTGATGAGGTAGACTAAACTAATGGGTTTAATCTATAAAGTTAGGTGGCACAGCGAAGCATTCGCCCTTTCAAAATGAAAGGACGGATGCTTTTTTTGTTGAAAAATTTAAGGATGTGGTCTAGATGATGTGAAACTGGCGAATGAAATTAATTTAAAAATAAATAATTGTAAAAGGGGTTTTATAAAATGAAAAAATTTGTTAAATATTTATGCTTAGCTGTGGCTCTTTTAGCCTTACCAATTACATTAGCTGCCTGTGGAAATTCAGGTAGCAAGGTTGTCAAAGTTGGAATTGTGGGGACCGATGATCAAAGGATTTGGAACCCATTGAAATCACAATTGAAGAAAAAAGGGATTACATTAAAATTAGTTACCTTTTCTGATTATTCTCAACCCAATGGTGCATTACAAAATGGTGAAATTAATTTGAATGCTTTTCAACACAAATTATTCTTAGATAATTGGAATAAAACTAATCATGGCGATCTAGTTTCAATTGGTAAAACATACTTGTCACCAATCGGTGCATATTCTCACAAGATTAAAAACGTTAGCCAAATTAAGAATGGCGATAAAATTGCAATTCCAAATGATGCTGTCAATGGTGGCCGTGCACTTCATCTTTTAGCCAACGAAGGTTTAATTAAATTGGATAATAAACCATTGCCAACCACTAGTGATATTACTAGCAATCCTAAACATTTGAAGATTTCATCATTGGATGGTTCACAAGAACCAAGATCATTAGATGATGTTACCGTTGCAATTATTAATAATACATTTGCATTAGATGCTAAATTAAATCCAAGCAATGCCATCTTTAGAGAAAAAGTTAACAAGCAATCCGAACCTTACATTAATTTAATTGCAGCTAAGAAATCTGATCAAAATAATAAGACATTAAAAGAAGTTGTTAAAGCATACCAGACTTCATCCAATGCCAAACGAATCTACAAACTTTATGACCATGCAGATATTCCAGCTTGGAACATTAAATTAAAGTAAACAAGTGGGGGATGTAAAAATGGCATTAATTGAATTACGTGATGTGAACGTTGATTTTAAGCAAAAGAAACACGTTATCCACGCGGTTAGAAATGTTTCATTGAAGATTGAACGTGGTGATATTTATGGAATCATTGGATATTCTGGTGCTGGTAAAAGTACACTGGCAAGGGTGATCAATCGTTTACAGAAGCCCACTAGTGGGAAAGTATCTGTCAATCATCAAGAAATCACCCATTTATCTGGGAAGAAATTAAGGGATGAACGAAAGAACATTGGAATTGTTTTCCAACAGTTTAATTTGATGCAAACTAAAACGATTGCTCAAAATGTTGCTTATCCGTTAATTTTTAAACCGAATGATCAGAAGAGAAAAGAAGTTGATCGTTTATTAAAGCTAGTTGGTTTGGAAGATAAACGTTCTGTCTATCCCAAACAACTATCAGGTGGCCAAATGCAACGGGTCGCAATTGCTAGGGCATTAGCTAACCATCCCCAAATTTTAATTAGTGATGAAGCCACGAGTGCTCTAGATCCAAAAACAACTCAATCCATTTTAAAATTACTAAAGAAATTGAATCAAACCTTGAATTTAACCATCGTTTTGATTACCCATGAAATGGATGCAATTAAATCAATTTGTAATAAGGTTGCCGTTATGGATGACGGGAAGGTTGTTGAAAATGATAGTCTACTAAACGTTTTCACCCATCCTAAAACGAACTTATCGCGCAGCTTCGTTGATGAATCCATTCATTTGAAATCATCATTTCAAAAGGTTGCTGATTGGCCAGCATTAAAAGATAAAAACATTTTAGAACTTCGTTATGTGGGCGATAAAACATCCAAACCAATCATCATTGATCTTTATCAAAAATACCAAATTGCATCTAGCATTTTATTTGGTAATATTGAATTCATTCAAAATGTTCCAGTCGGTCATTTGGTGATTGAATTGCCTGCTGATCAAGCATCATTATCCAAAATAAAGGACTATTTGAGTCATCGTGGAATTTCATTTAACCAAATTGATTTAGATCAGGAGGCGGTTTAAATGCAATGGTATGAACAATATTTTCCAAACGCATCGCATATGACATCCCAATTTGTCCAAGCAACCCAAGAAACGCTTTTCATGACATTTATCACCGCCGTGATTGCAGGAATTTTAGGAATTATCATTGGTGTCTTATTGGTTGTTACTGGACCAGGTGGAATTGCTAGTAATCGAGCTTTTTATGACATTCTAGATAAAATTGTGAATTTATTTAGATCGATTCCTTTCATCATTTTACTTGCTGTGATTGCACCGTTTACCCGTTTAATTGTCGGAACTAGCATTGGGACGACCGCATCAATTGTTCCTTTGATCATTGGAACGATTCCATTTTATTCTAGACAGGTTCAAGATTCATTGCTAGGTGTTGATCCTGGCATGGTTGAAGCTGCTCAAGCGATGGGATCGACTAAAATTGGCATTGTTTTCAGGGTCTATTTAAAAGAAGGATTGCCAACATTGATCAGACAATCAGTTGTAACGCTAATTAGTTTAATTAGCTTGACGGCTATGGTTGGGACCGTTGGTGGTGGTGGATTAGGTAATTTAGCCATCATGGTCGGTTATAATCGTTTTGAAAATGATGTCACCATCATTTCATTAATTTTAATTCTAATCATCGTCTTTGCAATTCAATTGATTGGTGACTTACTTGCTAGATGGGCAGAACCTTAAAAACAAAAAGCTAGGGCAAAATTATTTTTGCTCTAGCTTTTTATAGCTTACTCTAAATGACGGATGAAAGTTTTAATATTTTGTTCAATGAATTCATCTTGATTAATGCCAATTTTATAAAATCCCTTAAAGATAAAATGACCATAATTAATTAGTAAGAAATTATTAGACTCAGCGTTAATATCAACATCAGAATTGATTTCGCCGGCATTTTGCAAGGCTTTAAAATCATAAATGGCCAATTTCTGTGCTTTCCTGGGTAGCTCAGATAAAATTCCATTTAACTTTGGGGAGCGGTGCAACAATTGTAGCCCTAGAATAAGGAAGGTCTTATTTTTATTGATTTGCTTATAGTATTCCTTTGAAATGTGAATCAAATCTTTTTCAAGATGACCAGTTGGAATAAAAGTGGAGTTTAAATTCTCAATTTGTTTTAGAAAACGGTTGATGATTTCTTTTAAAATATTTTCTTTATTTTTAAAATGTCTAAAGATAGTAACTTCATTTACCTGTGCTTCTTCTGCAACTTTTCTAGTAGTCGTTTCGGCATACCCATTTTGAATTAATAATTTTTTGAAAGCATTGATGATTTTATCATCAGTGCTGATTTTATTTGCCATCATTTTCACCTGATTATATAAATTTTAACCAAGGGAGCTAAAGTCAGTCATTGGTTGATTCTTTCTAAAGATGATAATAATCAAATTTACAACGATTAGACCAATGCATAGAATAATTGCCGGTTCCCATAGGTTAGATAATAACTGTCCACCATACATAATACTAAAATCTGATTGAATTCCATAGTACATCGGTGCAATGTTATGAGCAAATTTAAAGAAACCATTCATGGCTTGGACCGGAACCATTCCAGCACCAGCAACGACTTGGAGCATCGTTAGGAAAATGTTGATACCAGTTCCCATTTGACCAAGTAACAAAATTGCGATGGCGTTAATGTTGTAAGCACCAAATGCTAGGATAGCGTGATTAATGAATAGGTTTACGAATCCAGAGTTTAAATTACCGACTTGGAGGGCAATGACGCCAGATACAATTAATGATCCAATGATTGAAAGTAAGAAAATGGTTAGTTCTAAATCAATGAATGACATAACTCGGCCAATGATTTTAGCATATTTTGCATAAACACTGTATAGCAGTAACATTCCTAACATTGAACCAAGGTAAATTGCTAGGTTAGCAAAGAATGGTGCTAACATCCGGTTCAAACCAGTTTTGATTTTATTTTCGTGGTAAATGTTAGTGCTAATTGAATTTTCAACGGGTGTATAAACCTGATTAACCTTCTGATTAATCTGATTCTTTTTGGATTGGATTTCTTTTTGGGACTGCTTTTGTGCATCATTTACCTTTTGCTGCAACTGTTGAGCTGCAATTTGTTGTTGAGCAACTGGTAAAGCAGCAATTTGAGCTTTTTGCTGTGCAACTTCCTGCTTCATTTCGTTTTGCTTAGTTTGGATGGCAACATTTAATTTCTTCATTTGGGACTGAATTAGAATCGCCTTACTCTTTTGAACGGTAATATTCTTGTCAATATTACTACTAATGCGGCTAGCAGCTTGATTCATACTGCTGGCAACGGTTGATTGAACAGAATCATTGATGTAAAAGTTTAATTTAGCTTTTTGATTATGTTTAACGCGGCTTGAAAAATTGCTGGGGATATTAATGACCATGTATGATTTTTGAGATTTAAAATCACGCTTAGCGTCATTTAAATTAGTTTTGACCTTAACGTCCTTAAACGGAACCGCTGATTTTAATTTTTGGGTTAAATTTTGTGCCTTTTGATCCTGATTAACAATGGTAATCGGGAGGTGGTTAACTTGTTTTGGCATTCCACTGTATCCAGAATTATAAATAAAGAAGATACTGATTCCATAAATAATGATTGCTAGAAAGGCGATTAAAACACCTTTGCTTTTAATAAAATTTTTAAATTGCATGTTGAAACTTCCTTTCTTCCTGATTAATTATTTAAAATTATAATTGATTTTAAAATAGAAAGCAAGTACTTGCTTGCATAAAATAAAAATTGAATCAAATCTTAATTGCAATTTCAAATCATTTTTAATATAATTAAATTAATTTATTGGCGATGACGTTCGCCACGATTTTCTGAAAAGAATGATGACGTCTATGTATCTTTACGGGTGCATAGGCGTTTTTTATTACTAAACTGGAGGAATTTTAAATGAAAAAAACCATTTATGTTATGGTATTGGCATTCATTGCCGGCGGACTACGAGAATTTTTGGTTTTAATGACTGGATCGTACCAAAACATTGCAATTACTTTAATTAATATTCTGGGATCATTCTTACTGGCGTTTTTAATTCCACTACTGCCAACTTTAAAAGCATCGGATGAATTGATTTCCGGTGTTAGTTTAGGCTTTATCGGTAGTTTCACGACCTTTTCAACCTTTGTGATGCAATCGATATTATTATTTAATAATCACAAAGTACTGTCAATCCTATTCTTTTTAGGTAACTTAATCGGTGGATTCATTGCGGACATCATTGGTCGAAAGCTTGCGGATAATCTACTTGCTAAGAATGGTGAGGAGGTTGTGAAATGATTGATAAAATATTAATTGCAGCAGCGATAACATCAATTGCCGCGGTGTGTCGATTGGAAACCGTTCGACTGTTCAATCATTATTCTTTTCCAGTTGCAACCATTATGATTAACGTTTTAGGCGGCTTTTTGTTAGGATTAGTTAACCATTGGATTGTTGATTCAACGTGGTTATTGCTAATTGCATCAGCATTCATTAGTGGCTATACGACTTTTTCAACGTTTATGAATGAAACGGTCCAATTGAATTTAGCTGCCGTTTGGCAATCGATACTGTATTTTGTTTTAACCGTGGGGCTTGGTCTTGGGTTTGCATGGCTAGGAAACTGGATTTAAAAATGAAATTATTACCGATGATTAATCAACGTTTGAACGCTGATATGAAACCAATTCATCATGCATCTTTAAATGAAATGATGGTGGGCTACAGTCAGCAATTTCATCAACGGGTGTTTGTAAAAATTTTTAATGAAGATCATAAATCAAAATTCATGACGGAAACAAAGGTTAATCAACAGCTGAACGACCGGGTTTTACAGACGTTTGTGGTGCAATCCAAACCGAAATGGAATGTCCTAGTGATGAAAGATATCGCACCGCAAAATATTCATTCAGCGATTACACCACGATTGGCTAACCAAATGGGACAGGTTTTAGCACGGTTTCACCAGAACGTTAGACCATTTCATCCAATGGTAGTGGTTAATCATTTGTTTGCAAAAACATCTTTTGATATTAATCATCTTCAAAATGGTTATGTGCAACAAAGGTTACTAAGAATGCTTAAAGTTTTTAAAAGCAACCAAAAAAAGTTGCAAAATGATTTTAAACTTCAATCAAAAGTAGTTCTCCATGGTGACGTTGGGATTAGGAACTACCAAATTGTTGATCATCATTTGGTATTGATTGATTACGAAAGAGCACGGCTGGGCGTTCCTTATCAGGATGTCATTAAATTATTTTATGAAAATTTTCATTTGAACCATCAATTGATTCAAGCCTTCTTGAAAGGATATAATTCAATTCATTATTTTGATAAAGGAACTAAACTTACCAGAAATTTTTTAGTCTTTATGACGGCGGTTGGCATTATTAAGTATGTTGAGAAGATTAGGGATGATTCATTTCGAAAGATTGGCGAACAGATGCTTAATCATGTCCAACTTTTTTACAATCTGATATTAATTAAAAACACAAGGGAAGGCCATATTGATGAAGTTCAAAAAAATCTTGTTTGCAAGTGTTGTTCTATTAATTGCCGATTTTAGTTTTAGCTTTTTAAGTTCTAACCAAGCTTCAGCTAAATCTAAATCCAATCAATTCGTTAGCTATACTTATTTTCCTAAAAAAATGCGTGGTAATTGGTATAACTACATTTCAAAGCATAATCAAAGTTATTACCACATTACTAAGAATAAGATTACCAGTAAATTAACTTTTGGTCGTCATCATTATACTGATTCAAGTTATTTAGTTAATTTAAATCATGGTAGGTATAAGAAATTCTATAAGCATCACCACGCTAATGATAAGAAGGTTTGGATTATGGCTGCATCAATGAACTATCGACATATAAAATGGATTCAAATTCAAAATATATTTGCGGATACAGCCACCGAAGACTACTTTAATATTGCAAAGCGTGGAAAGTATATGGTATTAAGTGAAGCAGTCAGTGCTGGGATTGGGTTTACTCAACACTTCTATCACAATAAGAAAGTTGCTAAACATTTAGCTCATAAACGTTATGCTCACTTTTTATATTGATGAAAAATTAGTTTAAATCTTAAAACAGCATTCAGAATATGAATGCTGTTTTTATTGTCTAAATTGACAATTGTATAGAATTTACTTTATAATTAAAATTAAATTTTGATTAGAAAATTAAAAACAATGGAGAAGTGAGGACAACGCTAATTTCACTAAATAATACTTTCAATGCTGGTGCCACGTTAATTGCATTGGTGTTAAACGGGTGGTTATCAGACCAATATTCAGTTATGGATGCCTGGATTATTATGGCGGTGGTCGGCTTTATTTTAGCGTTAATTGGATATGTTTTAATTGGTTTGAAAATTACTCTAAATCAATAGATAAATAGAAACCAATCCTTTTATTAGGGATTGGTTTTTGTCTTGAAAAAATATTAAATATTATATAAACAAATTTTGCTTATTGCTTTATTAATTGTTGACTTGAACGTAATGATACGGACTGTATCACAATAAAATATTCTGCTGATACTAATAATAGCTAGGAATTATTAATATTATAATTTAATATGGATTTTGGAAAGGGGATAAAATGAAATTTAATGAAAAATTGATTGATTTAAGAAATAAAAGAAATATTACACAAGCTCAACTTTCTAAAAAACTTCATGTTTCTAGAGCAACAATTTCTGGTTGGGAAACTGGTCGAAATGTACCTGATTTAGAAATGGTAGTTTACATTTGTGATTTTTTTAATGTTTCTTTAGATTATATGTTAAGGAGTGATAAAAAAGCTGTGAAGAAAATAAGTATGTCAAAGAAGAAGAAAAACATTTTAATAGTAATAATAGTTATTTTGATTCTTGCTTTACTTTTCTTTATCAAACAATCTTATGAGGCACAATTATCGATGGTGAAGCCTGAATCTCTTCAAATAGTTAAGGTTAGTAAAGAACCTGTTTATGTTAATAATAAAAAAGACTATAAATATAATATGGATGTTAAATTAAATTCTCTATTTACAACCTGGGATATACAAAAAAATAAAATCATTAACTTCCCTAGTGTTCTTTATGGTAAGGGTAAGTACAAAAATAAAATATTTGTGAATTATGATTCAAGAAATTCTTTAAATATTTTTAAAAATATTCATAACAATAACAAAATCCAAAAATTACAAATACCATCTAATTATAAAATGGATCATAATTTGCCCTTAAATAGGGGAAAAACAGTAATTCTATATGATGGAATTTCTAAAGATAATAAAAATAATAGGATTATAATAAATTCAAATGCTAATAAATAATCTTTATCTAATTCAAAATACATAAAAAGTGCCTATTTGTAAAAATAGACACTTTTTAGTTCTAATATAAAATTCGCCAAAATCGTGGAAAAATTCGCCATTTTTTGCACTTTAGAAACATTGATAAATCAACATTCTTAAAAAATTCGCCAAAATCATAGAAAAATTCGCCATTTTTCAAACATTTTTCGCCAAATTCAACTAATTATTTTTCCTGATCTTGAATTGATTTAACGTATTTATCCAAATCAAAGTTACCAGTGAATTCTGCTAAGTGAACCATGTTCCTTAAAAAGTTTTGAGCTGTGGCTTCATAGTGATATTTCACACCTAAATCATATAAATAACCGTTGATATAGTCAACTTCGGTGGGACGACCCCTTGAAAAATCTTGATACATTGATGGATAGTGGAGTGGATTACTGGTCTGGCTGACGTAGTGAATGGTCTGCCACTCTTCTTCACGGCTGCTTAATAATTTAATCCCAGCCCGTTCACAAACATCATAAGCTTCATTAATTAATTGCTTGGATAATTGTTTGGCAGTCGGTGCCTGAATAAATTCACCCATTGGAATTTTCATCATCGTACATAGTGAATTGACGACTGAATTGAAGATGACCTTGGATAGTAAAGTTCCCATAAAATTAGTGGTCAAAGTTGGGTTGAGGTTTGATTTTTGAAAATCAGCAACGATCTGGTGGGTTTCATCATCTGGCTTTTCAGTTTGGTTAGCCATATGCATTGATCCAGCACCTTTTTTACCAATGAAATCAACGTCACCGGGATGGTTTAAAACGGTTCCAATTAATGCGGTGCCACCAATCACGTGTTGTTTTTCGAAATGCTGATCGAACTGTTCGATGTGACCCATCCCATTCATGCCGCTGACCATGTATTGATCCTTCTTAAAGAAGTGGGCGGAGCGCTTTAGCATGTCTGGCAATTGCATCTGTTTCATAAACGCGATGTAGACGTCAGTATCTCCCTTATATTCTTCAGGATAATAAATATTAACTGGAACGAGGTGACGATTTTGTCCATCTCTTGAAACGTAAACACCATTCTGCTTTCTAATGGTTTCGACTTCTGGCTTCCAAGTATCAACAAAGTCAACGTCAAAGCCAGCTTCTTGAAGTAAGATCCCGTACCGAAGCCCCATGGCGCCAGCACCTAAAACTGTATATTTTAATTTCATTATGTATCCATCTCCATTGATTTAAATTAAGCATATTCTAACATAATTTTAATGCTAAATTAATACTAATTTTGATAAATATATTAGTTATTTTAAAATTTAAACCGTTGATAATGAATTTGATACCGTTTGTGGTGAATTCATTTTTAAATCGATTTAATTAGTATAATGTGGTCATAAGTTGTTTGAAGGAAGTGGTAAACATCAAAGTTAATCTATTTATTGATGGAAAGCAATCTGCTGAACATGCTGACCTTTATTTAAAACAAATGACTGATCGTTATCATAAATTGATTGGTGAACTGCAAAATAGTGATGCCAATTTGTGGGGATATCATCAGGATCAAATTGTTCCACTTGATTTGAAATCGGTGTCTAAATTTTATTCATCCGGACAAAACATTTGGGTGAAGATGAATCAGCATGATTATGAAGTTAAGAAACGGTTGTATCAATTAGTTAAAATTTTGCCGGAGAATTTCATTCAAATTTCCAGGAGTGAAATCGTTAATTTTGATTTGGTTGATCATTTGGAATTAACGAATACGGGGATGATTAAATTAATTTTTAAGAATCATGATTTCTCGTACGTTTCAAGACGGTACGTTCCGAAAATTAAGAGGAGGCTAGGAATATGATGAAGTATATTAAGGCATTATTTGCATTTGCATTTTCGGGAATTATAATTGGTTTATTTATCTCATTAGGATTTTCTTTAATATATAGGATTAATTATTTACCATCAGATCCTGGGTTTGTGAATCGATTTGCTAATTCTAGCGTTGCTTTATTAGTTTCAATGTTAATCTGGGCAATGATTGGAATTCTATTTGGTTTATCATCACTTATTTTTAAAATTGATCACTGGAGTTTACTGAAACAAACGATAACCCATGCAGTTGTAACATATATATGTTTTTCCATCTTAGCTATTTTAGCTGGATGGTTTCCATTTAATTTGATTATGTTTATTTACTTTACCATTATTTTTATCATTATTTATATTTTTATATGGATAGCAGAAAGATTAAAATATCATGCTTTAATTAATGATATTAATCGAAAGTTAAAATAGCATTGACATTAAAAACAAATGAGATATGATTAGAATAAATTAATCATAAAGGAATTGTGAAAATAATGATAAATAAAATGAAGGCATTAATGAAATTTGATATTGCAGCAACCCTTGATAACAAAGTTGTCTTTATCTATACGATTATTTTCCCAATCGGGTATTTTTATTTTATGGAATGGAAACAAATTTTTGGACATAATTCGTACAGTAATTATGATTTAATTTCCATGTTGATTCCATTCATCGGATATGTGGTTTTAATAAACGTTTTAAACAATGTGATTGGAGTTACGTATGCTAGAAGAGAATCAGGTTTTCTAAAAATGTATTCATTTATTGTTCAATCTAAATTAATGATAATTTTGTCACCATTAATTCTTTATTATTTAATTACTTTATTTGAAACAATTTGTTTTTCAATTATTGTCATGCTGTCATTACATCTAATTGATTTAGAAACAATTTTGCTAACGTTCTTAATTGTCAGCATTATTTACTTACCAACTTATGGTATTTTAAATATTGTATTAATGATGAGATTTAATCATCAATTGATGTCGATTGTATCTGGAATGACATTATTAATTGCATTATTTGCGTATACATTCACACCCACTAATCGAATCTTTCAGTGGCTCCTTTTGATTGATCCAATTCAACTTTTAGGTAATGTTTGTACGATTTTGACTTCTAAAGTAAATCTAACAATGATTGTACCAGCCTTGGTAGTCATTATTATTGACTGTTTAATTGGTTTATCTGTTAGTAAAATGATGCCGATTAAATCAGCTTCGGTCAGAAATTAGGTGAAGATATGATTAATGTGAATGATTTATCTTTTAGTTATAAAAATAAATTGATTTATCAAAAATTGAATTTTAAAACTGCTAATGGAAAATTAAACTGTATTGTTGGTCCCAATGGTGTTGGTAAATCAACTTTATTAGATTTGATTGCTGGGATTACTAAACCTAGTTTGGGAAAAATTGATCCGTTGATTTCAAAACATGACGTTGTTTATCAAACTCAAGGAGTACCATTTCTGAATGAAGTATCTGGTGATGATGCTATTCAAATGTTTCAAAGTATGGGTGGCAAAAAAATTCAATCCAACTCCAAATTAAGGCAAATATATAATGATGAAATTAAATCTTTCGCTGATGTGAAATTTCGAGATATGTCAGGTGGACAGAGAAGATTAATTCTTGTTTATGGGATGTGTACGTTGAATCGTAAACTATACCTATTTGATGAACCAACCAGTGGTCTTGATCCAATCAATAGTCAATTAGTATTAAGTCTGCTTAATAGCATTTCACGTGATAAACAGGTGATTTTTACCACCCATAATCTTTATGAATTAAAGAACTTAGATGTTAATATTATCTTTATATCTCATCGTGAATGCGTATTTAATGGCTCTTATTCTCAATTATCTAAAAAAGCTAGTGACAATGATATCATTAGTGCTTATTCTAAAATTTTAAAATAAAAATAAATCATGCCAACGTAATAAAGCTAGCATGATTTTATCTTATTATTTTTCGTTGGGTTTACCACGATATCCATATTTGTAATGAAAAGTAGTCGTGGCTAGTTTGATGATGCTTGCTAGGAAAATAAGGTTTAAAATTTCAATATAGTTAGTAAAATTGTTAAAGAAGCTAAGGATATTAGCTAAAACAAACGTTCCGATTGCTAATGGAATAAAAATTTTAAAGTCTTTGATTTGTTTATCACGAATATCTTTATATGGGGTGGGGCTAACCCTAATTTTTAAATCATTAAGTAAATCGATAATCGTGTAATCAACAATTAGAACAATGACGCTGGCAAATATAAAACCGGACCACATTTGATTTCTAATTATCATTCCGACAACGAGTACAATGAATGCAATGATATTAATGTGATTAATTGCGCTAATAATCGATTTGATTTGAAAAATAAGATTGTTTGGGTCTAATGCCTTCTTCATATTTTGATCCTCCTTTAACATACTGTCGATTGAAATCCCATAAAAATTACTGATATTGATCAAACTATCAATATCCGGATAACTCTGTTCATTTTCCCAATGTGAAATTGTTTTTCTAGAAACGTGTAAATGATTAGCAACTTCCGATTGTGTTAAACGCTTTTGCTTGCGAGCTGCGATAATTCGTTTACTAAACTCCAATTTAATCACCTTCTTCACCAATTAATTTAATCGAAGAATGAAAATAAAACAAGCTCAGTATCTGAGCATTACTGTTATATCAAGGTTTATGATGATATATTTATGTAATTGAAAATAATATGATTAATGTTTGATTAATGTTAAATGAGACTATATAATTTATATAATTAATAAAAAGAAAGGAGAGTAACCATCATAATGTCTAACTATTCAATGAATTGTATGTGCATGTGTACTTGTAAGTTGGCACTGGGTGGCAACTCTCTTTCGCATACACTTAATTTATTGAATTGATAATAAAAATATAAAATAAATTAAATGCAAAGAGGTCGTTATTCAGTGAAATGCTGAATGACGACCTCTTTTTTATTGTTTGTGTTAAATATAATTTAATAATTTTTATTTTTAAGGAGTGATTTTGATGGATCGTAATGATGTATTAACAGCTTTTGATAACAAGGATGAAAAAAAGGTTCCATTTTCAGTATGGCATCATTTTAACCCCAATGAATTCTTGACCTTTGTTCAAAATCCTAAAGCTTTTGATACCGATGTAAAAGGCGAAAGTAATTATGTTAAAACCGTTAACTCTGATTTTGTAAAGTTAATGGATGATGGTTATTTTGTTTGTAAATTTAATCACGTCGACAATCCTAGTGATTTGAATTCATTATCTAAAATCCAAGAATTGAACGATGATGATCCATGGTTAACTGGACAGTATCATTTAATTTCTGATCAAATTAAAGCAATTGATAAATCTAAAGTAGTTTTTAGCAATGTTTTTTCAGCCGTCACACTTTTTAAATGGGCATTTTTTAATCCCGAAAAAGATGATGATGTTTCAGTCGCAGATCATCGTTTTGCAGACCTATATCTAAAAGATCCTAAGACTGTAACTAATGCACTAAAAGTAATTACTCAGGATATTAAGAAACAGGTTCGGGTTGCTAAACGTGCTGGAGCAGATGGCGTTTTCTTTAGTACTCAAGAAATTCAAGATAAACGGATTGGCAAAGATTTCTTCAAAAATGTTCAAGAAAAATTAGATGCAGAAATTATTGATGTGATTAATCAAAATTTTGATACTGGCATTCTTCATGTTTGTGGCTTCGCTGGTGCTACTAATCATTTACCATGGTTCACTAATTATAAACTTCCGATTATTAACTGGGCAACCAAAATTGATGGATACACACTTGGCGAAGGAAAGAAACTTTTTGGTAATCGCGTTGTTCTTGGTGGTTTTGGAAATACACAAGACGATGTTTTATACAAAGGTTCAAAAGAACAAATTCAAAATACAGTTGATAAATTAATAGATGAAGCTGGGACGCAGGGAGTAATTTTAGGTGCTGATTGTACCGTTCCACGTGATACTCCAGTTAACCATATTAAATGGGCAGAGGAGGCCGCACATACCTATCTTAAGAGAAAGGGGACCAATTAATGCCACTTTTGCAAATTAAGAATTTAAAAAAGAAATTTGATAAGAAAAATATTTTAAAAGGTGTTGACCTTACAATTAATAAGGGTGAAGTAATTGTTATTATTGGCCCTAGTGGATCAGGAAAAACAACTCTTTTAAAGAATATTAATTTCTTAGAACAACCTACCAGTGGTGAAATGAATTTTAAAGGTCATCTAATTAATTTACAAAAACTAAATAAACAAAATGAATTATTACTTAGAAGACATACCGCTATGGTTTTTCAAAACTATAGTTTATTTAAAAATAAAACGGCTTTAGAAAACATTACCGAAGGATTAATTTATGGTAAAAAAATGGATAAGAATAAAGCAAATCAAATTGCATTAAAAGAACTAAATGCAGTCAATTTAAGCGATAAAAAGGACTCTTATCCAGCTCAATTATCTGGTGGACAACAACAAAGAATTGGAATTGCACGTGCCACCGCATTAGATCCGGATTTGATTTTATTTGATGAACCAACATCTGCATTGGATCCGGAATTAGTTGGGACCGTTATTGATGACATTGATAATCTAGCTAATAAAGGCCAAACCATGATTGTTGTAACTCATTTGATGTCATTTGCTAAACGAATCGGGACCAAAATCTTATTTTTTGAAGATGGTCAAATTAAAGATAGTGGTACACCAGATAAAATTTTTAATCATCCAGATAATAAGCGAGTTGAGGAATTCTTGTCTGCAATTGCACAAGATAAGTAGGGAGGAAGATTGATATGAGTTTTACAGGGACTGTAAAAGCTTTACTAGCTGGACTCCCAAGTACCTTATTTATTTTGATCGTTTCATTTATTCTTTCAAGTATAATTGGATTATTTGTGGCCTGGCTTGCATCCCAAAGTGATAAATTTTCCCGTGGATTAGCCAAAGTATATACCGGTTTATCAAGAGGAACGCCACCATTGCTAATGCTTCTGTTGGCATACTATGAATTGCCTAAAATTCTTCAATTTGTTGGTATCAATGCTAATGATTGGAGTAAATACTTTTTCGCAATTTTTGGTCTATCCGTTGGTTTTGGTGGTTACATGGGTGAAGTATTTCGTTCAGCATTTGAATCAGTTGACCGCAGTCAATTTGAAGCAGCATATTCAGTCGGCATGGAACGGAAGGATGTTTTTAAAGAAATCATTTTACCTCAATTATTCGTGATTGCATTGCCCAACATTCAAAATATGTTTTTAAGTTTTTTAAAAGCAACATCTTTAGTATATGTGATTGGGATTGCTGATATGTATCAAGATGCCACTTCACTAGCTAATGTTCATCAAGGTGTTTTCCAATTACAGATTTTTCTTGTCTTGGGGGTTATCTATTGGTTAATCACCGTCGTATTTGATTATTTGTTTAAACTTTATATTAAGAAACATGATTATATTTAGAAAGGAAGCAATTAAAAAATGAATTGGGGTTTTATGTTTAAATCGTTTCCTAAGTTGCTTTCCGTTCTGCCAATTACATTGTATTTATCCATCATTGGAACGTTAATTGGATTGATTTTGGCTATTTTAATTGCAATTGGACGTGAAAAGAAAATTGTGATTTTAACGCCAATTTTAAATTTATTTGTCTCAGTAATGCGTGGAGTTCCAACAATAGTTCAAATTTATATTGTTTATTACGGATTACCCAGATTAATTTATGCTTTATTTGAGCATGGTGCAAATTCAAAGGCAATTACATTGTCTAGCATGACCATTGGAGTTGTTGCTTTTGCTTTGAATTCATCGGCTAATTTATCAGAAGCAATTCGTGCCGCCTATCATTCCGTTGATCATTCTCAATATGATGCAGCATTATCAGTAGGGATGACTCCATATGAGGCAATCAAAAGAATTGTTCTCCCACAGTTAATTCCTAATTTTATTCCTAATTTTACAAACGTATTTTTAGATATTATTAAGGATACATCGTTGGTTTATAACATTGGAATTGTGGAAATAATGGGGAAAGCAAATATTATTGCATCATTTGCATTTAACTATTTAGAAGCATATCTAGATGCATTGGTTATTTATCTCATTGTTTGCTTTATATTTGCTCGAATTTTAAGTTGGTTGGAAAACATTATCAGAAGAAGAGTATTTGCATAAGGAGTGAAGAGTTATATGTCTAAAAAAGGTTATATTTATACAGGAATAATTGCGGCCATCATTATAATTATTGGTGTGTTTCATTTTACAAGTAGTAAAACTCAAAAGGCAACTAAAAGTCACCCACAAACCGTGAACGTTGCTGTGGATACTTCTAACCGCCCATATTCTTTCGTAGATGGGAATAATGTAAGTGGTTATGATGGAGAATTATTGAAGAAATTAGATCAGGAACTTCCTCAATATAAATTTAAATATTACAATGCCGCTCAAAATTCAGTTTTCGTTGGTTTAGAATCTGGCAAGTATGATTTGGCTTCATCTGGATTTTGGTATTCTAAACAACGAGCTCAACAGTATTTACTTTCTAACCCAAGTGGAATTGCTGACTTAAGATTGGTTTATCGACAAAATGAAGGTAAGGTTAATGGTTTTCAAGATGTTGTTAAAAAACATTTGAATTTAGCTCCAATTTCTAGTGATGATGCAAGGTATAATGTTATTCAACAGTATAATAATTCTCATCCAAAAGAAAAAATTAAGTTAAAGGCCATTGGTGATCAAAGTGCTGGTGATGCTTTAAAACAGCTTCAGCAAAAGCAATTTGATGCAGTCTTCTATCCTTATCAAGCATTTGTTCCCGTTCAACAAGCTGGTGGTGCTAAAGGTTTAACGGTTTCTCCTTCGTTAGGGTTTAAAAATGATTATATTGCTGCTAATAAGAATCCTAAGAACAAGCAATTAATTAGTGATATTAATAAGGAATTAAAGAAATTAAAGGCTAACGGTTACCTAGAAAAATTATCTAAGAAATGGTTAGGCGAAAACGTATTTAATCTACCAGGTGCCGAAAAGAATTTCGAAAATCCTAAGGGTTAAATTAGTTTGAAAGCAGTGACATTTTTGTCACTGCTTTTTTTATTATAAAATTGACGTTAATCTATGAAACATGCTATATTAATAATATTTGAATAATTTAGGAGAATCTTCGAACCTTGAAAAGAACAATTTTATATATTTTAATTTCAACCTTAATGTTTAGCTTGATGGAAATTGCTTTGAAAAGTGCCGGGAATGCTTTTTCACCGATTCAATTGAATTTGATTCGATTCTTTATTGGTGGATTAGTCTTATTGCCAGTAGTTTTAGGTCATTTCCGTCATTCGCACATCCATTTTTATAAGAAGGATTTAGCAATTTTCGCATTAACCGGATTTTTGTGCGTAGTTGTTAGTATGACGCTTTATCAATTAGCAATTGTCTATGATCAAGCATCGACGGTGGCAGTAGTGTTTAGCTGTAATCCAGTTTTCTCACTACTATTTTCGTTCTTAATCTTACATGAAACGATTCATAAATTAGGTTTAATTTCCATGATTTTATCAATTGTCGGCTTATTGGTGATTGTGAATCCAATGAAACTAACCAATCCGGTTGGTTTAGCATTAGCAATTGGGGCAGCGATTACCTTTGGATTATACAGTATTATTTCCCGCTGGTCTTCCGTCATGAGTGGTTTTAATGGCTTGACTACCACCTGTTTTACATTCTTAGCGGGTTCAATTGAATTGCTGATTTTAGCTTTAATTTCACACGTTCCGATGGTCGCCCATGGAATGCAGCATGTTTCCTGGTTAGCTAGTTTTTCAAACACACCGATTCTAAATAATGTGAATATGCATTACTTCTGGCTACTATTTTTTATCAGCGTCTGCGTGACTGCCGGCGGGTTTGCATTTTACTTCCTTGCAATGGATCTAGCGGGGGTATCAATGGCATCATTGGTATTCTTTATCAAACCGGGATTAGCACCAATTTTAGCAATGCTATTGATTCATGAAAACATTTCAATTAATACCATCATCGGGATCGTAATTATTTTAATCAGTTCAGTTGTGACATTCGTTGGTCATCGAATGGCTGCGGCTGCTAAAGATCTTGATGATGATTTGGATAACGATGATTTAGCATAAAAATGCCCCTATCAAAATTGATAGGAGCATCAATGCTTATTTACAAATTAATTGAAACCAATGTGATGTTCTGGCTTCTTATTCTTTTTGTCATTTGCTTTAATTTCTTTTAGGGCCTTTTTGTATAAATCAGCAGCTTCTGCTGGCTTCTTACTTGATAGGTCCTGTTGCTTTAACCATTCTAGGGCAATCATTTTGTTAATATCCATTATGATGCTTCCTTTCTTGAATTTAATCTAAAATCGATTAGAATTATTATATTACCAATAAAAATGAGGTGTTATCACCATGAAACATAAGAAAACATTATTACAAAAATGTTTGAGTTATCTTAAAGATAAGATCAATGCAGCCGAAAAAATTGATGATGTTCCTAGTATCTTGCCAATGGCATTGATCGTTAGGAATCTGAGTGCTTTAAAATCTGATGCATCATCACATCAAATTTTATCACAATTAGGCATTAGTTGTTACACATGGGTTCATTCTGCTAATAAAGTGCAGCAGCAAGTTGCGGATGCCCATCCCGATTTAGTCACACCAAGCGTGAATAAGAATGATATTATTCCATTTGCTCAGGATTTAATTCATCACTTTAATTTTAAACACGTTCTAGTGCTAGAGCAGAAGAATGGTGTTGCAGTTGCAACCCCGCCAGACGAATATAAAAGTGATTATCAACAATTTTTAAAAGATGAAAAAATTGATGGTAAAGTTGTGATGTTTCTTTAATAATAATGATTAGGCGGCCTGAAGAAGGCGGCTTTTTTATTACGTTAATATGTAATCGCTTTCTTAACTAAATTGAAAGGATTTATAAACGATTAAATTAGTTCCAATTATTTAAGAAAGTGGTATGATTGAAATTGAAGAAAGCGCTTTCTAAATAAAAATTAATCATGATAATATTATAAAATTGTTCCTGATTAATATTGGAGGTCATATAAATGGCATACCTTAAATTAGATTCTTCTAAATTAAATCGATTTGTAAACTCGAATGAAGTTCCTGAAATGCAAGCATTAGTAAATGCAGCCAACCGCGAATTGCGTGATGGTACTGGTGCTGGGAATAATTATCGTGAATGGCTCCACTTGCCAACTAATTATGATCATCAAGAATTTGAACGCATTAAAAAGGATGCTCAACAAATTCAAAGCGATTCTGACTTCCTAATTGTAATTGGCATTGGTGGTTCTTATTTAGGTGCAAAGATGGCCGTTGATTTTCTTCATGGTGATTTTGATGATCTAAATTCATCTAACCATCAAACCCGTGTTATTTTTGCCGGAAATTCATTGAGCTCCTCATATCTTCATGACTTATTAGAATTAATTGATGGCCATGATTTTTCAATCAATATGGTTTCAAAGTCAGGAACCACGACTGAACCTTCAGTTGCTTTTAGAATTTTTAGAAAACGCTTGATCAAACAATACGGAGCAAAAGAAGCTGTTAACCGCATTTATGTCACAACTGATGCTAAAAACGGTGCATTAAGACAGGAAGTAAATGAAAAAGGGTATGAAAGCTTCATTATCCCGAATGGGATTGGTGGACGCTATTCTGTTTTAACCCCGGTCGGCCTACTTCCAATTGCCGTTTCTGGTGGTGATATTGATCAATTAATGTTAGGTGCTCACAAAGCTGAAGATGAACTTGATAATCCTGATTTGACTCAAAATAATGCTTACCGTTATGCTGCTTTAAGAAATATCCTTTATCGTAAGGGTTACGGTGTTGAACTATTAGAAAATTACGAACCGAACATGCGGATGTTTGCCGAATGGTGGAAGCAATTAACGGGTGAATCTGAAGGAAAAGATCATAAGGGCATTTTCCCAGCTTCAGCTAATTTAACCACTGATCTACATTCACTTGGTCAATATATTCAGCAGGGACGCCGAATCTTAATGGAAACAGTTGTTAAAGTTAACCATCCAAGACACGATGTTGATATTCCACACAATGATAAAAACACCGATGAATTACAATATCTTGAAGGCCACACCGTTGATTATGTCAATACTAGAGCATACGAAGGGGTCGTTAAAGCTCATACTGATGGTGGTGTTCCGGTGATGACCGTTAATATTCCAGACGAATCCGCCTACACACTAGGCTATCTGATCTACTTCTTCGAGGTTGCGATTGCAATTTCTGGTTACTTGAATGGTGTTAATCCATTTAACCAACCTGGTGTTGAAGAATATAAGACCAATATGTTTATTCTTTTAAATAAACCAGGCTATACTAACAAATAATTTAAACGATTGAGTCCAGCATTTACCGTGTTGGACTTTTTTAGTTGAAGTTAATTTAATTGACTTTCAATCGCTCCAATGATATTATACTTTTAAATTGTAAGTATATGATTAACGAAAGGAAGTTACTAATGAAAAGTTGTCCATGTTCAAAATTTCAATTTGTAGGATATTCAAAACTGATCATGGTGACTTCTTATTTTTAGGATTGTTTTAATTAATTATTCCTTATTCAAATTAATAATATGTCGATCAATGAATTACCATGTTTCAGTGCAAAATTGGAGCATGGTTTTCTTTTTGTTTGCAAAATTAGAAATGGGGGTTACATTGAATGTGGGAAATTATTAAAACTGCAACACCACAATTGATTTCTGCTGGGATTAAGTATTCAATCCCAATTGCTTTAATCTCGTTCTTCTTTGGGATGGTGTTAGCGCTGATGACGGCACTAGTGCGTTTATCCCATAAAAATCGGTTCTTCTTGATTGTGAAGGGCATCTTTAGGTTTTACGTCTGGCTCTTTAGAAGTACACCGTTGCTAGTTCAATTATTTATTGCTTACTTCGGCTTGCCATATTTGACCATTCCGGGAATCTTCCCAAATGGAATTAAAATGTCGCCGTTCTTGGCTGGAATTTTAGTCTTTTCACTTAATACTGGCGCTTATGGTTCTGAAACGATCCGGGCATCGATCCTTTCAATTTCAAAGGGACAATGGGAAGCTGCCTATTCAATTGGAATGAAAAAGATGCAGGTCCTTTGGGATATTATCTTACCCCAGGCGGCCCGGATTTCCTTACCACCGTTATCCAACAGTTTTATTAGTTTGGTCAAGGATACTTCGCTAGCGGCATCCATTACGATTCCCGAAATGTTTGAAGTGTCACAACAAATTGCCGCTCAGAATTATCAACCGCTGACTATGTACTGTTTAGTAGCGTTCTATTACGCCATCGTATGTACCTTACTTTCATTCCTACAGTCATACCTAGAAAAAATTACGTCTAGATATACCATTCAATAAGGAGGAATTACATGATTAGGTTAACGAACGTGAATAAAACCTTTGATAAGAAGCCGGCTTTAAATCAAATTTCGACTGAATTTCCGGAAAATAAAGTGACAGTAATTGTGGGGCCATCTGGATCAGGAAAGTCCACGCTGCTGCGTTCTTTAAATTTATTAGAACGCCCGGAATCCGGCCAATATCAATTCAACCATGATTTCGATATTGATTTTTCAAAACCCATTTCTGATAAAACAATTTTAAAATTGCGGCAAAAGACTGGAATGGTCTTTCAGGGCTACAATTTATTTGCCCATCTGACCATCATTAAAAATATTATGGAGGGACCGGTAAAAGTCCTTCACCAAAATAAGAACGAAGCTAGAAAGAATGCTTTGGCATTATTGGACAAAGTTGGTTTGAAGGATAAAGCCAATGTTTACCCCAGTAATCTATCAGGTGGACAAGCTCAACGGGTGGCGATTGCTAGATCGTTAGCAATGGCACCTGAATATATCTTATTGGATGAACCGACCAGTGCATTGGATCCTGAATTAGAATTAGGGGTGTTAAAAGTACTGTTGCAAATTGCAAAGGAACAACAATCAATGATTATTGTGACCCATAATATGGCCTTTGCCCAACAGGTTGCTGATAAAATGATCTTCTTAGAAGATGGTCAAATTAAATTCGATGGTTCGGCACATGATTTCTTTACGACGAATAACCAACGGATTGCAGATTTTATTTCTGCAATGACGTTGCATGAAATTAAATAATTGATTTGAAAGGATGATTTAGTTTGAAATTTGGGAAAAAATTTAGACGAATTGCTGCTCTCGTTGCAGTTTTAAGTGTTGGTTTAGTTTTAACCGCTTGTGGTTCCAGCAAGAGTTCAAATGCAGAATTACAGCATAAGGGCAAACTAACCGTTGGTTTAGAAGGAACCTATGCTCCTTATTCATACCGCCAAAACGGTAAGTTGACCGGTTTTGAAGTTGAATTAACGCAGGATATTGCTAAGAAGATGCACTTAAAACCCCAATACGTTACTACTAAATGGGACGGTTTGATTGCCGGTTTAGGCAGTAACAAGTATGATACCGTCTTTAATAATATTGGTGAAAACCCACAACGGAAAAAGAGCTTCTTATTCTCCACTCCATACATCTATGACAAATCTATTATCATTACTAAGACTAGTGATAAATCAATTCAAAATTTAAAGAGCATTAAGGGAAAGAAGTTTGTTGAAGGTACTGGAACTAATAATGAAGCCCTTGCTAAACAGTACGGTGCTTCCATCGTTCCATCCGAAGAATTTACGACTTCCCTCGCATTGATTAAAGAAGGCCGTGCTGATGGTGCCGTTAATTCACTTGCAGCATGGAATGCCTATAAGAAGGATCATTCCACTGCTGGTTTGAAAGCCATCGTCATTCCTAAATCAGAACATGCACCGGCTAAAATTGCTGGATTATTTAACAAGCAATCACCAGCACTTCGCAAGAAGGTATCTAAAGCCATTAAACAATTAAGAAAAGATGGTACTTTGAAGAAGCTATCCGAAAAGTACTTCCAGGCTGATGTTACTAAAAACGACTAAGGATTAATTTAAAAACCATTCTCAATCATTTGGGGATGGCTTTTTGTTTGGCATAAAATCCTAAATAAAGTGTTACTATTAAGATATGTAATTTATGATTAAAGGGGAAAATAAAATGTCAAATACACGCTGGCGCGGTCGAATTCACGCTTTGAAAATCAATAGTGAACTATTAATGAAGAATTGTGTTGATAGTTATTTAAAATCAATTCGGACTGACAAAAAAGATTACTACTTTAAAAAATTTAAGGAATCCACCAAAAGTTTAACCGACAGTTATTGGAAAATTGATGCTATTTACAGCACTAACCATGCCGAAAAAGAAAAATTTGATGATGCACCCGGCTGGATGTACGATCTTTTAATTAATAGTAATAATTTATATATTTTATCCAATGTGAAAGACCGGTACGTCTTTGATTGGAATCTATTTGATGTTCACACGGTCGACCGTTTTCTAGACGAACTTAATCGCGTTGATATTTTTGAATTAGATGATGGTAGTTACGTCATGGTAACTGCTTAGAATAAATAATAAACAGTTTAACTGTTTTTTAATCTAACATCGGGTTAGAATAATGGTTAAATAGGGGGATTTAATATGAAAAAAAGTTTATCATGTACTTCAATTTTAATCGGTAAAAATGCCACCGCTGATGGTTCAACCATCGTTGCTAGAAACGAAGATGGCTATGCACCCGTTGGACCCAAGCAGTTCGTTGTCCGGCCTGCTAAGGATCAAAAGAATGCTTATTTCGTATCACATGAAACGGGCGTTAAGATTCCGTTGCCTGACCATGCCTACCGCTACACCGCTGAACCTAGTGTTGCCGATCATCCCGTTTACGAAGAAGCCGGTATCAACGAAAAGAACGTTGCCATGAGTGCGACTGAAACGACATTTACTAACCAACGTTTCTTAGGCTTTGACCCATTAGTCGATGATGGTGTGAACGAAGAATGCATGGTTACCGTTGTTTTACCTTACATTAATAGTGCCCTAGAAGGGGTAAAACGTTTTGGCCATTTGATTGAAAAATACGGAACCGGTCAAAGTAATGGGATTGCCTTTTCTGATCATAATGAAATCTGGTACTTAGAAACGGCTGGTGGCCATCACTGGGCAGCGGTTCGAATTCCTGATGATGCCTACGCCGTGGCACCGAATCAAATTAATATTCAAGAGATTAAATTTGATGACCCTGATCATTATTTAACCGATCCGGATCTTAAAAATTTTGTTGAAAAATATCATTTAAATAATGATCCTAAACACTTTAATTTTAGAAATATCGCTGGTACCCACACCGAAGCCGATGCTCATTACAACACCCCTAGGGCTTGGTATGGTCAAAAGTTATTTACCCCGGATGTTCAGCAGGAACCAACCAGTCAAAACATTCCATTCTTGCAACACGCTAACCGCAAATTAGCCGTTGAAGATGTGGAATACTTCTTATCATCCCACTATCAACAGACCCCTTACGATCCATTTACCCATGCAAATGAATTGAAGAAACAGACGTTTAGATCAATTGCATTAGACCGGAATCAAATTTCACATATTTTACAAATTAGAAATGATGTTGATCCAAAGTATGCTGCATTAGAATGGATGGCCATGGGCTTTCTCGCTTACAGTCCATATGTTCCGTTTTATGCTAATATTAATCAGACTCCATTCAATTATCAAAAGACGGGCAATGATTTTGATATTAATAGTGCTTACTGGATGTATAAGTTAGTGGCTGTTTTAGCAGAACCCCACTACCATGCCTTTATTAACGACATTAATGCTTACCGGGAAGCTTGCCAATCATACGCTTTGAACCGGATTAAAACGGTGGATGCGATTGCCAAGAAATTAGATGGTAAGGAATTAACTGAAAAATTAACGAATGAATCGATTATTACTTCTGATAAAATTACGCGTGACACGAATAAATTAATTGATCGCTTAGTTAAAGGGTCTTTGAACCGCTCTAAGATTACCTTTGAATCTGGCGATAATTTATAACTAAATGAATTTGAAAAGGGCCCTCAATTTAATAAATTGAAGACTCTTTTTAGTTTATAGTTTTTTAGTGATTGATTTTGATTTATAATATATATAATTAACGATTTTAATCTCAAACGGAGAAGGGAATTATATAATATGAATTTTTTTATTAATGAAAATTTTAATGAAAAAAACTCTGGAATTGAACATGCCCAATTAAAACGAGCATTACTTTTCCGTAAAAATAAAGCACCATTTAAATTGGTATTCCAAAGCTGGAATCCACTACTCCACCACTGGTTATCCGAAAACCAGATTCATGATGATGAAATCTTGAACATGTTCGATTACTTCCAACATGCTGAAGAGGTAAAACCAAAGGTGGTTCAAGCCCAAGATATTGATTTTGGGGTTGATAATTTAACCTATAACGAAGAACCCAATCATAACCGCTACATTGTCTTTCACGACAAAGCAATTGTCGGTCGTGTGAATTACTTTGCTAAAAATATTTCTGATCAAAAACAAGTCAGTTCCGTTGAATTATTCGATGGCTTCGGTAATTTATACCGGGTTGATTTCTATGACCTCCGTGGCTTTAAGTCCATGGTTCAGTGGTATACACCTGATAATAAGATTGCGACCGAAGTTTGGTATTCAATTGATGGTAAACCGGTCGTTGAAAGTTATTACCGTAAAAATGCACTCGGTAAGATGCAGAAGTCTGGTTGGAAGACCATTTCTGATGAAGGAACGGTTAGAACCCACTCCGGGATGAACGAATTGGTACTTCAATTCTTGAATGAAGTGAACGACAAGTACTTTAGTAAAAAGCACCCGAACATCTTCATTATGGATCGTTCCGATACCGTTGAAGATATTTTGCCGTTGCTTCGAAAGCCAGCTTATAACGTTTTGCATCTTCATAATTCACATGCCGGAAATGCTCAAAAGCCAAATACTTCCATCATGAATGATAATTATGAATACAGTTTGATTAATGGTGACCGCTACGATGCCATTATTTCAGCTACCCATAAACAAACCCATGATGTGAAATACCGTTTTGACCCGAAGTGTGATTTATACACGATTCCAGTTGGTGTCATTCCAGATGCCAAGTTTAAGCAGAAACGGATTCCAATGTCGGACCGTGATCCATACAGTATCGTTGCGACCGCCCGAATTGCCCCCGAAAAGCAATTTGATCAAGTTATTCGTGCGATGGGATATGCTAAGAAACAAGTGCCGAAGATTCATTTGGATCTTTACGGATACGTTGACCATTCCCATCATGATACGGCGATGAAACGGATTAAAAAAGCCGAAAAGGATACTGGTTTAACCGACCAAGTCCACATTCATGGGTATACCCAAGACGTTGCCGATGTTCAAAGAAAAGCCCAACTTTATGGTTTAGCATCCGTCATGGAAGGATTTAACTTAGCCATGATGGAAGCTCAATCAGAAGGGGACGTTGGTGTTACCTACGATGTTAACTATGGACCGAATGAATTAGTTCAAAATAATCAAAATGGATACGTTGTTAAGTATGGCGATGAAAAAGCACTTGGTGCCAAAATGGCATACCTCTTTACCCATCCCAAAGAACTTCAGAAAATGTCTGATCAAGCCTACGAATTATCGAACCGTTATTCCGAAAAGAACGTTTGGAAAGATTGGAAGAAATTATTAGATGGTGCCGATCAAAAATGGGCTCACAAGATCAAACTTTACCAACCTGAAATTACAAAGGGAATCGAACAAATGGATGAAGGAGTTTAATTAAATGAATAACAACATGTATTATTTTGTGAACGAAAACATTTTTACCTTTAACTCTGGAACTGAATTTTCTGCCATGAACCGCCAGAAATTATTTAATAAGTATGATGTTAATTCTAAAATCATGACAAGGAATTACAACCAGGGATTACACCAAGAAATTAGAAAAAACGGCCTTGGTGACGATGATATTATTAATATGTATGATTATTTCCAGCATGTCACTAAGGTACCTTATCACCACGTAAAATTACGTTATTCTAAGATGATTGATAAACGTTACTACAAGATTCGTGGAATTGATAACAATAAGTCGATGATTTTGCTTCATGGCCATAAGGTTGCGACCGTCCAAATTTTCCCATCGACCGTGGGTGAAATTGGGAACGTCATTTACTATGATGATTTTGGTAATGTTACTAGCAAGGATATTTGGGATGCACGTGGCTTTAAATCCAAGACTCAATACATGCATCCGGATGGCCAGCTCGGTCATGAATTAGTCTATGATTACCATGGCAAACCAGTCATGGAAATTGCCCACATGAATATTAATGGTAAGTTATCACCAACTATGTATAAATTGTTGGATTACAATGGTCATAACTTGCGATTCAATACCGAAGATGATTTATTTGTGTTCTTCATGCAGGAAATTTTGAAGAAACATCCTGGTGTCTTGATCAACGACCGTCCAACTTTGACCGAACCGGTTGCTAAGGTTAACAATGCTGAAAAACGTTATCAATTACTACATAACGTTCAGACGACCGATGCTAAATTATCTGGCAGTCCCAAGGGAAAGTTGTTCCCAATTTTAGAACAATTCTTCCATAAGGATATGAATAAATATGATGGCATCATCGTTTCAACCGAAGACCAAAAGCGTGACTTTAATAAATTATTCCCATCCCTCCGTTGTTACGCGATTCCTGATGTGGCACTCTTTAAGGATCACGAAAAGGAAATTCAAAAGGGCTTGAAACCGGTTGATAATGATAATTTGATTTACATTGGCCGAATTGCGGAAGATAAGCACATCGATCATTTGATTCAAATTGCTAGTTTCGTTAAGAACAAGATTAGCGATGTGAAATTAAATATTGTGGGTTACTTCTCATCACCAAAGTATCAAAAACAGCTTGAAAATCAGGTTAAAAAGTTGAATTTGAACGATGTCGTTAAATTCAAGAATTATTCAATTGGAAAACAAAAGGCAAAGCTTTTAAGTAATTCTAAGTTGATGCTCCAGACTTCCTTTGGTGAAGGTTTGAGTATGAATTTGGTTGAAGGGCTTGAATACGGCTTGCCAGAAGTGGCTTACGATGTTCACTATGGACCTAACCGGATCATTAAAAACGATGTCAACGGTTATCTGATTCCACAGGGTAACATGCAAGAAGCTGCTAATAAGATTGTCCGCATCCTAAGTGATGATGATTTGTACAAACAATTTTCGAAGAATTCTTTGGAACATGCGAAGGACTTCTCGGCTGATAATGTCATGAGCCAGTGGAAAAAGTTAGGATAAATGATAAAATTTAAGATAATAATGAAAAGCCACCATCCAGTGTTAGGACTGGGTGATGGCTTTTTTAAATAAATTTTATATTGACATTTAGTCTGATTTTCTATTTAATACATATAAGAGATATTTATTTTTTGGAGGTTGAACATTTGAAATATAAAAGTAAAATATTGAATGGACATATTCGATTGATTGGGTATGTCCTTATTTTAATCCAAAGTATCTGTCTTGTATTATTTGCAACTGCAATGCTTGGCAACCGGTATCAAGATGATTGGAATACTTATTTAACAAGTGCAACGAATCATAATTTTTATTTAAATAATGTTTCGTCTAAGAAAACGTCCCAATTTATAGATTATACATCTCGAATTACTCGTCAACATCATTTACTAATTTTAAGAAAAGATAATCAGAATTATGCTGATGATCAGAATAACTTGAATATTGGAATGATTGGAAATTCTGAAAATAAAAATGTTGACTTTGCATATTTAAATCATAATATTATTAATCAAAATGATGTTAATAAATTATTAAATGATTCAAATCAGAATGCCACCCTCGGTTTAGGGAAAGGCTCCATTAATCAAATTAAAAATATTTATCAGTTCCCGTTTTCTGATCCAGTTACAATCTATCAGTTGGGGACTTTAATAAAACAAAGCAATACAATTAATGGAAATTATGAAATTGTCGGAATTCATAATAATGCTGAATATAATCAAATTATAAAACAAATTTCAGAGATTACTGGACAAAAGCAATCTAATTTAAAAACGCCTAAAGTTGGAATGGCTTTAGAAAATAGCCTCGCAATTCCGATTTTAATGGTAGCAATAATAGTCTGTTTCTTAGCATTACTTAGCCTCTTCTTAATTATGTTTGTTCAATCTTCCAAACGGATTGGAACACTTATTTTATTAGGATGGTCTAAATCTGAAATTCTATTTAAATTTTTATCACCATTCTTAATGTTTAATTTTCTGTGTTTACTGATTTTATCATTACTAGGTGCATTAATAATTGATTATGGTGCCTTTTTTATGACATTATTGCAATTTTACATTTTTATAAATATTGTTAATATCATCATGACTTTGATTGCATTTATATTATCTTCATTTGTGATGATTTTAATTAAAAACATTGATCTAATTAAAGGAAAATTTTCAAAAAAAGTATTATATACTTTTGCAATGTCATTATATGTTTTTATTAGTATTGGAGTTGTGGTAGTTAGTTATATCACTGATCGTCCGATGGATAGCATTATTAATAATCAGCAAATCGCAAGAAATTGGTCAAATGTTTCTCAAATGAACGTGTTGAGTAAAATTGAAAATAATGGTGATATTCAATCAAACCAGTTAGATCAAAATATTTATAATTTCTATAAGAGTATTAGTGATCATAATGGTGTTTATATCATTAATACTTCTTATTTATCCGAACATTGGATTAATAATATGAAAAATGCTGGTACTTATAAATCGCTTCCTAATCGCCCATTTTGGCAATTTGATTTTTCGCCAAATTATGCTCAAAAAGTCGGAATTAAATTAACTGCAGATGAATTACAAGCTGCTAAACAAGGGCAGAGATTGTATTTAATACCTGATTCTTTATCAAATCAAGACTTTAAAGCTGATACCAATTTCTTAAAGGAAGATGCACTCTTAGATATTGGCGGAAATGATGTACAAACACCATTTTTAAAACAGAAGAAATTTAAGTTTGTTAAATATAAATTCAATTCAGATCATTCATTTTTTACCTGGGACGATTCAGGGAAGAATGTAGATTCAACATCGCAGCCAGTTATTATGATTGCAACACCTGCTAACATGACCTACGTTGAGATCGGTGGCTTGTATGCAAACGGATTAGATGGTTATTTAAAATTTGATAATCAAAAAATAATGAAACAAAATATAAATAACAATAATTTGAAAAAGTATAATTTAATTAATGATCATTTACAATTTGCGTCGGTTAAACAATATATTGATGGTCTTCAAAAGGACTTAATGCAGACACTTCAATTATTCTTGGTTGTTTTTGCTATTTTAATTATGCTACTAGTAATCCTGTTATTGATTATTATCACAGTATTCAATACCGCCAATGAGAAAAAAATTGCTGTGAAAAAATTTCTTGGCTTTTCATTCTTTAATCTTTACCGCTTGCCATTAATAGTTGTAGCTTTAACGACATTGTTGCAATTACTAGCAGTTACAATAATGAAGTCTAGAATTGGCTTTGTTCTAATTTTAATCAGTTTTATTATTCAAATTTTAGTATTTATATCATATGTAAACAGGAATCAGTTTAAACAGATTATTAAATTATTTAAGGGGAAGTGATAATTGTGGATGCGATTACTGTAAAGAATATTTCAAAAAAATATGGTCATCGAACCATTTTAAACTCAGTTAATTTTTCCGTTAAGGAAAAGGAATTTGTTGCCATTGTTGGACCATCAGGTGCTGGAAAATCAACGTTACTAAATATCTTAGGATTGTTAGAGACACCATCTTCTGGATCAGCATTCCTATTTGGAAAATTAATTCCTAAAATTAACAGTAAGAAAGCAACGATGATTAGAAGAAATGATGTGAATTATCTTTTTCAATCCTTTGCATTAATTGATGATATGACCGTTTTTCAAAATTTATTGCTAGCAATGCATTTTACTGATTATCATTCCCGTGATAAACGTAAATTAATTGACCAAACTGTTCAAGAATTGGATTTAAAACAACTAGAAAATGCAAAAATCAATACGCTTTCTGGTGGTGAGCAGCAGCGGGTTGCGCTAGCAAGAATTATATTAAAACCGGGAAAGTTAGTTTTTGCTGATGAACCAACCGGTGCATTGGATGAAGAACATGCTGATGAGGCCTTTAACCAAATTGAAAAATTAAGATCTAAGTATGGAAAAACAATTATTATGGTGACCCATAATATTGAAGAAGCTCAAAAGACCGATCGAATTATTAATATAAATGATATTCAGAAATAAAATAATTGAAAAAAAAAAGTTACTAGGCTTAATGCCAATAACTTGTCATTTATAAAGATTTAAAAGCGAGAATTCATTCTCGCTTTTTTATTTATAATTATTATTTTTTCACAAAAATGATCGTATATATGACAAATAGAACGGGGGATGCCATTAAAAGCATCATATACAAGAAAACGGTTAAATTATTTGGAAATATAAATACAGGTGTGATGATGCAAAATCCAATTCCAATCATTAAATTGATCCACTTTCTTGTGGGAACAAAGAAAAGAACGGTTTCTAAGATTAATAGGAATAAAATAATTAAACCGTATATATTTTCCTTCGATGAATCATCGTTAAATGAAAGAATCATGGGTAAAGCAATATTATTGAAAATAATAAGATCAAATGCGATTGCAAATCCCCTCATAATTGCTTTTAGGTTGTTATTAATAGATATTTCACTGCTTTTTTGTCCAAAATTAAAAGGAAAGTCACAGCTTAAAACTGCAGACTTGCTTTTAATTTTATTTTTTAACGATTGCCCGCATTTTTTACAACGTGGGCTTTAACTTGATTGGTTGGTAAAATATTCTTAATTGATTTCATGTGGTTAGATGGTAATTTAGCTATTTGATTCAAGTTTTTAATGGCTTTGCCATTTAAAACATTGCCAGATGCACGAAATGATTTGCCACCTAATTTACTGATTAAATGATTGGGCTTAGCATCAACATTTAGAACGTTATTTTGAATATTGACTTTGGAATTCTTGCCAATTCCCCATGCATAGCTAAATTGATAGGCACCTTTGGACTGATTATCATAATAATTATTGATAACGTTCACGGTTCCATAACGGACGCGGGGCGTTCGCTGGACAGTATTCTTAAACTCGTTGCCAATAATATTAACGTGTAATTGATTGGCATCACTATGCTTACTGTCACTACTTCCAATTAAAATGGTTTTATCATGATTTTGGTAGACATTATTGGAGAGGGTGACGTTGTTAGCACCATCGGTAATATCGGTCATCCCATCATGATGCTGGTAGTCACGACCAAAGTATGTGCCTTCATTGGCATCTGAATATGGTTGATCGTTAAAGGTATTATGGTCGATCCAGACATTGCTAGCACCCTTTACTGAAATGCAATCGTACTGTGAATTCCAGTTGCCAGTACTGCCATCGGTTGGATCCCACTGTGGAAAATCATCAACGGGGGATTGGAAATTTAAATTCTTGATAATCACATTATTGTTTTCAACCATTAAATTGGCGTTCTTTAGATGGGCGTTTTTTAATCCAATGATGGACGTATTGGCAGGGACATGGATTTCCACGTCCTTAGCTTGTTGTTCCTGAGCTTTATGACGGGCTTTTTCCTGGACACCAGATACTTCCTGTCTGCCATAGGTATCAGGATTATACTCATCTAGATACTGTTGAAAATCGTATCCGGTATTTTGGGCATAATCATCAGCAGTTTTGCCATCCTGCATGTCAATCGTCCCTTTAATATAAACGGTTCTTGATTGAACGTTTGCTTTGATGGCTTTTCTTAATTGAACAGCTGAAGTTACAGTAAATTTCTTGCTACCTTTTTGATTACCGCCAGTAGTTTTAAAGCTGGGTTGGTTAAACAATGTTTGTGAAACTTGCTTACGGTTATTTTTCCGATGGAACTTAGTTCGACGCTTGGAACGTTTAATTACTCGTTTGATAGCGTGTTCTTGATGATGAACTTTAGCGTTAGCGGAAACGGAACTCACCATCATTCCTGATAATACTGCCAGTGAAGCTAAAAAGATAACGTTAGTTTTTTTCAAAAAATAAATCCTCCCTGAAGTTGATTATTTCTTTAATTTGTTGTCTGATGATAAGCCCTTGTTATGAAGTCTGTACCAAGGGTCATTTTGGTCGTAATTATCGTCAGAACTAACTTTTTTCCACCATTCGTGGGGATCAGAATAAGTCTTTAAGTGTTCCTTTTGTTCTAAATTTTGGCCTTTTTGATTTTCGTTTGCCATATTAAAAGATCTCCTTTTTAAAAATTGATAACTACTAAATCATATCATTATTTTATGAGAATGCTAAATGAGGTGATTTAAGTCTAAATAGTGATTGAAAAACGGTGGGATCAGCGAATCCTCAAGCACAATCGAGATTTCCATGAATTGAAAATGCTCTGAAAAAATATAGATTAAAAGCGAAATTACAATCACACTAACGACTTCGTACATGAATTTACGTTGGCCTAAATTCTTGGAATTAACTTTTGTAAAATTAAACCTGATCGCACCCACCAATAATCTTAGCGTAATCAAAGTGTATATAATTAGCCAGGTAATTAATAAAAAGCGACCAAATGGCTGTGAAAAAAATTTGCCATATTTGGAAATTAAATAATTACTTGCAATGACGTTAAAAATCGGTAAGGCTGCAATCACAATTACCGTGATGGTGATGGGAATTTCAGAGAATAATTTTTTGAATTTCATAGTCTAAAAAGCTCCTTATTAAATGATACTCAATTTCGTTTTTGAAACATTATATGTTATTTTAAACCCATGCGATTGACAAGGGGAGATAATTGAATGAAAATAAATCAAATTGTACGAAGAATTATGGTGGGAGTGGCAGCATTATCAGTTGGTGGCCTAATGACCAGTAATGTTTCTGCCCATTCACATTATCATCATAAACGAACTCATCGTTCATATAAAAAAATTAGGCATCATAAACGCCGTTATGCTCGTAAAAAGAAATCGGCAGTTAAACATCATCAAGCCCGACTAGTAGTTAACAAATGGTATGCGGGGGTTCCGCATGACACTTTGGGGACTTGGTATCACAACGATAATGATCTTAGTAATTGTGCATACATTACATATCAAGCAAAACAGACGTCCGGTAATTATGTTGTTGATGATAATGGAAAATCACAATTGAATGCTGGCAGTGGGATATTAAATCCGAAGTATCGTTATCTCGGTGGTCATACTTACCAAATCCGGGGTGTTGAATACCAGCGGGATGCTGCTAATCCCCAAATCTTATCTGAACACATGTATTATTCTTACAAAGTTGACGTTTATAAGAACCGGCTTCATTTCCATTTAGGCCACGGTATTAGAGATTATGTTAAAAATCCCAATTCAACGATTAAAAATTTTGAAAAGTAAAAATAAAACTCAAGATGTAAAATCTTGAGTTTTTTTGATCTAATTTAGATAACTCTGTTTTTATTTTTTAAATATGATATATTATTTTAAACCGATGTGATTAGCAAAAAGAGTGTACTTAAACAGGGGTAAAACAAAAAATACGAACAGCTGTAATTAAATATCTGCTCATATTTATTGGTATTATTAATTGAAAATTTTGTACAATAAAAGGACTAGCAAAATCAACCAGCCCTAAAATAACCTTAAAACAATTTAACATAAGTGACCGGACTTATGTTTTAAAAACAGTATAACAGGTGACCAAACCTGAAAATTAGAGTATCAACAATGTTTCTACTTTTTAACTATTATCAGATTTAATTTTACATTTAATGTTAATGTATCATTATCATTTGCAATCAGTATTGCTATGACCATGACAATCAAATTTGCATTTCACATGATATTCGATTTCTTCAAAAATCATAAACATTAAATGTTAAACAGGCACTTATTTGTGCCTGTTTTTTGTTACTAATGATTTATTTTTTAAAATGAAGGATATCGTTAACATCCATTCTCGGTGAATCAACGTTATTGATATCAGCGTTTGGGTCTTCATAACCTAAGCCAAGTCCCATGACAACTTCTTCATTATCTTTGATATTTAGATTCTTACCCAAGTGCTTTGGATATTTAACGAATTCAAATGCCGGCATTGAATCGATTCCCTTGTCGTATGCGGCGACCATAATGTTTTGGGCTAATAAACCTAAATCAAAAACGGACCATTCTGAATGATGCTTTGGTAATGTCAAATAAACGACATTTGGTGCGTAGAATAAGTTGTCTGATTCATCACCATGACCATTCGGCCCAATGTGTTTGTGCTGGACTTTTTGGAACCCACTCATGTTATCTTGCGATGTTTGATCCCACTTGCTGACTGGAAGTAGTGGAATCACAGCGTTACCATTAACGTTTACGTCATGGTTTAATTGGGCGTGTTCCTTCCTAATCTTTGCTAATGTATCACCACTAGCTGCGTAGACCCGAGCTTCTTGAGCATCAATCCATGAAGGAGCCTGTTGGGCAGTATGAATAATGTCTTTAATGTCATCGTCACTAATCGGTTCATCTTTAAAGTGACGAACGGCATGACGACCAAAAATTGCTTTCTTAGTTTCCAATCCTTTCACTTCCTTTTAGTAAGAATATTCTAAAAATATCATAACAAGCATTGATCAAAAATTGAAGAATTTGGCTTGGTAAATTAATGCCTCATAGTTTGTATTATTCAATATGTATAGTAGAATTGTTTTATCGGACTTAATTCGAATCTATCAAACGGGGGAATATAAATGACAGAGAGTAATACTATTGATGTCTACGATGCCCACCAAAATAATTTAAAGAATCTTAATTTAAAAATTCATAAACACGCAATTACTGTTTTCACCGGTTTATCCGGTGCTGGTAAATCTTCATTAGTCTTTGATACAATTGCCGCTAATTCAAGACGGGAATTAAATGAAACTTTTCCAAGTTTTACCCAACAGTATTTACCTAAATACGGTGCACCTGAAGTGGGCCACATTGATAACTTACCGGTTGCCATTGTGATTCAGCAGAAAAAGATCGGGAAGAACCCACGTTCAACGCTAGCAACTTATACCGGCATTTATTCACTAATGCGGTTATTATTTTCTAGAGCTGGAAAACCATGGGTTGGTTATTCTGATACCTTTTCATTTAACTTGCCACAGGGAATGTGTAAGAATTGCCAGGGATTAGGCTATGTTGATAACATTAATCCTGATAAGATTGTTGATTATAATAAATCATTAAATGAAGGGGCCATTACTTTCGTTAGTTTTGGACCCCACACTTGGCGTTGGAATCGTTATGCTCATAGTGGTTTATTTGATAATGACAAACCATTAAAAGATTATACCAAAGAAGAATTGCATACCTTATTATATGCACCTCAGCATCATTTGAAACACGCACCCAAAATTTGGCGCAAATCAATTTTATATGAAGGTTTGATTCCAAGAATCAAACGGTCCATTATCGAAAGTCGCGAAGGGCAGCATCATAAGCAAGCCATCGCTGAAATTGTTGATCGCGAAGTCTGCCCAGTTTGTCATGGTGCTAAATTAAGACAGCCGGTTCTAAAATGCAAAATTAACGGCAAGAACATTGCTGACGTTTTGCAAATGGATCTAGTCCACGCTTTAAAGTTCTTGAAGGATATTAAAACACCGTTAGTTCAAAACTTGTTGCGTGAATTAGATACTAAAATTGAATCACTGATTGATTTAGGATTAGGCTATCTTACCTTGGATCGAAATACCGAAACGATGTCTGGTGGTGAAACCCAACGCATTAAAATCGCTAAATTCATGAACAGTTCATTGGTCGATATGGTCTATATCCTAGATGAACCCAGTGTGGGCTTACACCCAAACGATATTCAGTTGATCAAGAACGCTTTAGTTAAATTGAAAGATAAGGGTAATACCGTTTTAATTGTTGAACATAATCCTGAATTGATTCCAATTGCTGATTACGTTGTTGAAGTAGGACCCAAAGCCGGTAAAGGTGGAGGTCACATTACCTTTAACGGTACCTATGATGAAATGCTGTATTCAAATACGATTACAAGTCGTTACTTGAAAGCTAAATTATCATTTGATCATAATCGGCCGGTAAAATCAACACTAGATTTGAATGATGTTAGCAACCATAACCTAAAAAATGTTAGCGTTAAGATTCCGATGGGTGTTGAAACGGTTATTTCTGGGGTTGCTGGCTCTGGAAAGAGTTCTTTGATTGATGCCGTTAAAAGCAAATTAACCCAGCCATACATTGATTTATCACAGGATGCAGTCGGTGCTAACATTCGTTCCACGCCGGCGACCTATTTAGATATTTTAACTGAAATCAGAAAACTATTTGGAAAAGCCAATCATGTTTCACGGGCTTTATTTAGTTATAACGGCAAGGGCCGTTGTCCTAAATGTAAGGGGCGTGGTGTCATGATTACTAATATGGCATTCATGGATCCAGTTATTCAAACTTGTGAAATGTGTCATGGTAAACGGTACAGCAAGGAAGCTTTGCAATACAAATACCATGGTAAAAACATTAGTGAAGTTTTGACCATGTTAATTCATGATGCGGTAACCTTCTTTAAGGACACTCCTGATATTCACGATAAACTATATAATATGCAACGGGTGGGTCTAGATTACCTATCACTCGGTCAATCATTGAGTACCTTATCTGGTGGTGAACTTCAACGGCTAAAATTAGCGGTTCAATTGAATCAGACCGGAACCGTTTATCTATTGGATGAGCCAACTGCTGGACTTCACATGCAAGATACTGCTAAAATGATAAAATTATTTGATGAATTGGTCGACGCTGGTAATACTTTAATTATTGTCGAACATAACTTACAAGTTATCAGTAAAGCAGACTGGATGATTGATGTTGGCCCCCATGCTGGTAATTACGGTGGTCAAATCTTATTCTCTGGCAGACCTCAAGCTGCCTTAGATGATCCAAAGTCAGTAACTGGTCAAGCATTGAAACGATATAATCAAGCAAGAAATTAATGAACTAAAAAACGTAGATTAAAATGAGAGGGGACTTTAAATGGAAAATTACATTTTTGATGTTGATTTAACACTAATTGATTCACATAAAGTAAATCTTTTATCAACCCAATCAGCATTTCGACAAATGGGTTGGCCCGCTCCTAGCAGTGCTGATATTTTGAAATATACTGGGATGTCGATTGATCGCTCATTCCCCAAAATGGCACCTGCTAACGCTAAACCGGCTGACTTTCAAAAATTGTTTCCAATTTTTGTTGATAAATATAAGAAATTAAAGAATAATAATATTAAATTGTTTGATGGAATGGCAGATATTTTAAAGACGTTGAGTGAACGTGGTAAAAATTTATTTATTGTTACCAGCAATAGCCATGCCATTGTCCTAGATAATTTTAAAATTCTAGGGATTGCCCAATACTTTAAGGAAATCGTTGGAAGTGAAGACGTTGAACATTCCAAACCATATCCAGATGGTGATTTGAAGATTGTGCATGATAATCATTTGGATCCTGATCAAACGATTATGATTGGGGATGCTACTTATGATCTCAAAATGGGAAAGAATGCAGGCGTCCATACTGCTGGCGTTACCTGGGGTGCCCATCCGAAATCATTATTAGCGAGTGTTCATCCTGATTATTTAATTGATCATCCGAAAGATCTTTTAAATATCAAGTAAATGAGAACGTAAAAAAGAGCTGACAACTAATTATTGTCAGCTCTTTTTACGTTTCAAATTAATTATTTAACGACGATGGTGTGACTCTTTTGACCAGTCCAGAATGATAATGGTTTGTTACCAACCATGACTGAAGCATCAACACTTTCTTTCAAACTTTTACTCTTATGATTGTCGGTATATTGCCAGAGGTCATATTTAAAGTTAGTTCTTGGTTTAGAACTTGAATATGAAGCTAGCCAAATGGCATTATATGATTTTTTAGCATTTCCAACGTTTTGATTGATAAAGTATAGACCACTGTATAAAACAGCTGGGCGACTGGTTAAACGATGAATTTCTTTTGCCCATGCTTTAGTAGCCGCATTGGCATGGTTATGAGCTAAGTTTTGTTCAAAATCGTTAACATAGAACTTAGCTTTAGGAGCACGATGGTATAAAGTCTTGGCTTCATTTCTAGCACTTGCTGAAGAAGTATATTGACTATAACTGTAAACACCATAAGGAATATGGTATTTCTCCATCATTTTAGAATTATGCTTGAAGGTTCGGTCTTGGTAACTACTACCAAATTGACCCCTTAAAATCACAAAACCAACTTCATGCTTTAATTTTTTAGCTTTTGAACTGCTAATGTTTGATTGCCATTCTGATAAATCATAGGCTTGGTGGCTGCTAGCACTTGCAACGTTATGATTAGCAAAACCAGCAAATAAGCCAATTCCTAAGCACGCAACCGCAATTAAAATAATTTTTTGATAAAATTTTTTCATTGATTAATTTAACTCCCTTTGCTTAGATTTTTCCTAAATTTTTATTCGTAATTATTTATCCGTATTAATCATTCTTTGTAAGTATATAATATAAAGAGCAAAATGTACGCAACTTAACCGAATCTTAATCAAATGTAAAATTGATGTAATAAAAAAGCCCCACAAAGTTGATTGTGAGACTTTTAAAGGGAAAATTATCGATGAATTATTCTTTGGTGATGCTGACTAATTTCTGATTTACGAATGATTTAATTCCGTTAGGGCCTAATTCTCTACCATAGCCAGAACGTTTGATTCCACCAAATGGTAATTCAGGATAAGCAACTTGAGTCATACCGTTAATAAAGATCATGCCAGTGTCAATCTTGGATGCCATCTTAGCACCACGTTTGTGGTCACCAGTTAAGATGGAACCACCTAAACCGTAGTTAGAATCATTTGCGATTCTAATGGCATCGTCGTCATTTTTAGCAACGTAGAATTGAGCAACTGGGCCAAAGAATTCTTGGTAATATGCAGGGTTCTTTTGAGAAATATTAGATAGGATGGTTGGGTTATAGAAATCACCTTTAAGATCAGGAATGCCACCACCATATTCTAACTTAGCACCATTCTTGACAGCGTCCTTGACTTGTTGATCTAATTTTTCTTGAGCACCTTTAGATGATAATGGAGCAAGGGTGGTGTTCTTGTCCATTGGGTCGCCTGGTTTGTATTTAGCAAATTCAGCTTTCAATGCTTTCATGAAAGCAGGGGCGATACTTTGTTCAACAATGTATCGTTTAGCAGAAACACAAACTTGACCAGCATTCCATAGACGAGCATAAGCAGCTAATTTAGCGGCTTTTTTAATGTCAACGTCATCTAAGACAACCATGACATCATTTCCACCAAGTTCCATGGTGCTCTTCTTCAAGTTTTGACCAGCTTCGGCAGCAATGTGGGTACCAGCTTTTTCAGAACCAGTCAAAGCAACACCTTGAACTCTTTTATCAGCAATAATCTTTGCAATTTGATCATGGCTGACAAATAAGTTTTGGTAAGCAGCTTCTGGTGCGCCGGCTTCTCTAATAATGCTTTGGAATGCTAGTGCACAACCTGGACAATTACTTGCATGTTTGATCATGACTGGGTTACCAACCATGAAGTTCGGTGCAAAGACTCTCATTAATTGATAATATGGGAAGTTCCAAGGTTCAACTCCCATTACGATGCCGACCGGGTCATTTTCAACCCATGAATTACCAGCACTGGTTAGTAATGGGGTTGGTGCTAAAAATCTTTCACCATTGTCAGCATAGTACTTAGCAATGGCAGCACTTAATTGAACTTCGGCGATGGCTTCTGGATATAATTTACCCATGTCATGGACAATTGTCGTTGCCAATTTATCCTGGTTTTTAAGCATCAATTGTGAAACCCGTTCTAAAATTGGTTTCCTAGATGCAACAGCATTGTTTTTCCATGATTGATATAGTTGACCAGCTTTATCGATAGCTTTATCAACATCTTCATCACTCATTGGATCATATTTTCTTAAAACTTCATTTGTGTATGGATAGGTAGTAACATATGCCATTATTCAGACCCCCAGAATTAAATTATCATGCTCGTGAAATCGCTTTCACTCACTTGACAACTATATAGTAATGTAATCGTTTTCAAATTACAAGATATATGACCAATGTTTTTACTTTTTTTGACAAATTAGAAAATATAAGCTATATTATTTCTATAAGTATATTATACGTCATATAACATATGGAGATGATCATATGGCAATTAAGATGAGTTCTGAATTGCTAGATGGGTGTGTTCTAGGAATTTTAGAGCATCAAGATTACTACGGCTACGCTTTGACTCAGCGGGTTCAAGAGTCAGCGGATGTATCAAAATCGACGATGTATCCGGTTTTAAGAAGATTAAAAAAGAATCAATGGTTGACGACTTATGATAAACCGTATCATGGGCGGAATCGTCGTTATTACCGCATTACCCAGTCCGGCAAGGATAAATTAGTTGGGATTAAAAAGGAATGGAATCAATTTCAAGCGGGGATTAATAATATGTTAGGAAGTGGCGAGCAAGATGAATAATTACATTGATGAATTATCAAAAGATCTGAAAGCGTTAAATGAACAGGATCGCCAGGATATTATTGAATTCTATACTGAGTACCTTGAAGATGGCGGTTTTAAAACTTACGATGCCTGTCTACAAGAACTAGGTTCACCAAGAAAGGTTGCCTTGAAGGCAATGGCCGACCGATCGACTAGAGCTAGTGATGAAACGGGTCCAGTCAACAATAATTACCGGGGCAATTCTAAGACGGATGCCAAAGTAATTTGGATTGTGTTATTGGCAATTTTGTCATCACCGGTAACAATACCACTAGCTTTATGCATAATTTTATTCTTGGTTTTTATTCCAGCAGTAGTCGTTTTGTCGATATTGTGTGCGTTAGCAATTTCAATCTTTTTTATTTTTGCTAGTGCAATCAATTTAATATCAATTAGTTTTATTTCTGGATTGACGATGTTAGGAATTGGATTCGTATTTATTGGTATCCTGCTATTATTTATCGCGTTAATTCAATTGATTATTCATTGGATTCGAATTTTTGTTAGTTGGATTTATCGAAAATCGACTTCCAAAGGTAAGACAGAGGGAGGTAATGATTAATGAATAAAATAATGAAATTTTTATTATATTCCGGATTAGGCTTTTTAGTTGTCGGCCTGGTACTCATGTTTATTGGTAAGGTAGGACATGGTTACCAAGGCTTAAATCGACTTTCGAATTATGAATACGTTCCGTCAGTTTCTAATCCATCCAAAGGAAAAACAACTTTTGATAATGTTAATGCATTTAATATCAATGCTGGTATTCCAGTCACAATTCAATCGGGAAACGTTAAAAAGACTGAAGTGGTTGTTAATTCTAGCCAAAAGAATAGTGGTGTTCAGCTGAAACGTGACGGTCAGAAACTAAATATTATGACAAAAAAGTCTAAACTCAGAAATGATGTCCACATTTCATTCCATAACTTTTTGATTGGAAGTGGTAGTGGAAGTGGCAATGGTTATCCAACCAATTCTAAAGTAACTATAACCGTTCCCAAAAATGAAACGATTAAAAGTGTAAACCAAGTTAAACGTGGTGGTGCCCTTCATTTAAGTAACGTTCATATTGGTGCCATTAATTCTAATGGAATTAGTGATGATAATAACTTTGATAATGTAACTTCAAATCATCCCATTAAATTACGCGAAGTTAAGCGAATTAATAAAGTTACCGCACCAAGTCTTGATATTGATGATTATAAAAATGATTTTAATATTACTAACAGTTCGTTTACCAAACAAGCTAGTACAATTAATGTTCACAGTGATGACGTTGATTTGAAACATAATCGTTGGAACAACCTAATGTTGATTAGTAATGATGGTTATGTTTACTTTAATGATCAAACGACTGAAAATAATTTAACAATTCAAAATAATAGTGGTGACATTACAGGTCATATAAAACCATCTAAACACAATATTATTAACACCAGTACTAAGAGCGGTGATAATAACGTTTATAGTCACAATGATTTTGTGAATGTGAAACCAAGTTATCATTATAATTTCTCAACTAATGGTGGAGATATCAATATTAAAAAATAATTTCCAAAACCAAAATAAAAATGCGAACGGCAAGATACCGTTCGCATTTTTTAATCGTAAAGAGAAATAAAATTATTGAAATGAATTTCCTAGGCTCAGATAGCTTAGATAATACTTTTCAATTCCATTATAAACTAAAAATCTTAATTGATAAGCTTTTAAAACAATTTTATTGCAGCTACGCCGATAACCATAACAATTAATCCAATGTATTGATGCGGATCGACCGCCCGTTTAGGTGCATTCCAAATTCCAAAACGATTGATGATGATACTACCAATGATATTCCCTAACAGTACTAAAATAACGGTTGTTCCAGTTCCAATTAGTGGTGATAGGAATAAATTCCCTAAGACTAAGAGGCCACCTAAGACCCCGCCAAGCCAAATCCAAAGGTGGTTATGACGATTAAAGGCTAATTTAATATTGCTAGGATGCTGTCTGCCCATCAAAGTTCCAATCGTAATGACAATTGCACCAGTAAAGAATGAAATAAAGGATGCGTGAATCGGAGCGTTTAAAACTTTGCCAAGGTGACCATTAATTGCCGTTTGCGCAGCTAATGACATTCCAGATGCAACGCCAAATAGTTGCCAGAAAATTTGACCACCTTTTTTCATTTTAAAGGCACCTGGTTGATAAATAATCATTAAAATTCCAACTAGTAGGACGATAATGCCAATTAATCGAAGGAACGTGAAGGGATGGGTCGGAAGGTCAAACCAGCCAAAGTTATCGACCAGCATACTAAAAATAATTTGACCAACAATTGGCATGATGACAGTCTGAATGGCACCTAAATGTGGAAACAATAAAATGTTTGAAGTTCCAGCAATTAAGCCGAGAACCCCGCCAATCCAGATCCATGCGGGTTGTGATTGGATTAACGACATTGGTACACCAAGTGGCTGACCACTAATTAACGTTACAATTCCTAGAAAAATGGTCCCGATGATAAACGCAATCATTGCCGCTAAGTATGGGGACTTAACTTTAAATCGTAATCCAGAATTGGAAGATGTTTGAAGTGGCAAAGCAATGCCAACTAAAATACCAATAATAATGTATATAATTTCCAAATTATCCCTCCGTTTAAAAATGTGTGAGCTTTTCTTACAATTTTACTTACTAATTGTTATAATCATCTTGAGCTTTTAGGAAACTCATGAATTTGTGCTGTTAATAGTCTATAATGATTAGTATTATATCTATTTTATCCGATATAATACTGATAGTTAAGTATACAGGAGGAAATGAAATTGCCAACACGAAATAAACCTGATTTAACTTTGCATACTGACTTCTATGAATTGAACATGATGCAGACTTATATTAGTCAGGGACGTCAGAATCAAAAAGCAGTTTTTGAAATGTTCTTCAGAAAAATGCCTTTTGGTAATGGATATGCAATTTTTGCTGGATTACAACAAGTAATTGACTATATTCAAAATTTACGCTTTACAGATAGCGATATTAAGTATCTAGAAAGCTTGCATGATTTCACACCTGAATTTATCGACTATTTAAAGCACTTTAAATTTAGGGGAACCATTCGTTCAGCCGTTGAGGGTGACTTAGTCTTTAACCATGAACCAATCTTACAAATTGAAGGAACATTGCCAGAATGTACCCTAGTTGAAACGGCAATCCTAAACATGGTTAATTATTCGATTTTAATTGCCACTAAAGCATCTCGAATCAGATTGGCCGCTGATGATCAACCGATTATGGAATTTGGTTCTAGAAGGGCTCAGGATGTTGATGCAGCTATTTGGGGAACTAGAGCTGCTTATATTGGCGGTTTTGATTCCACTTCCAATGTTTTGGCTGGTAAGAAATTTGGGATTCCAGTTGCCGGAACGATTGCCCATTCATTAATTGAAGCTTATGGAAATGAATACGAAGCCTTTATGGCCTACGCATCTACCCATAAGAACTGCATTTTCTTAGTTGATACTTTTGATACGATTCATAGTGGAATTCCGAATGCTATTAAGGTTGCTAAAAAGATGGGCAATAAGATTAATTTTGTTGGAATTCGACTGGATTCTGGTGATATGGCTTACCTATCTAAGAAAGCCCGTAAAATGTTAGATGATGCCGGTTTTCCAAATGCTAAAATCACCGCTTCGAATGGTTTGGATGAACATTTAATCTTAAGTCTAAAGATGCAAAAAGCCCGCATTGATTCATGGGGTGTCGGAACTAAATTGATTACTGCTTATGATCAACCATCATTAGGTGGTGTTTATAAGTTAGTCGCCGTCGAAGATCCAAAGACCCATCAATTACGTGACAGTATGAAAGTTTCCGATAACGTTGAAAAGATTACTACTCCGGGATTGAAACAAGTTTGGCGCATTACTGAACGGAAAGATGGTAAATCCGAAGGTGATTATGTCACCACCATTGATGAAGATCCTAGGAAGCAGGATCATGTTTACATGTTCCATCCACAATTTACCTATATTAATAAGACAATTGATGATTTTTATGCCAAACCGGTTTTAAAGACCATTTTTAAGGATGGTAAATTGGTTTATCATCAACCGAATATTAAAGACATTCGAAAACATGCCCAAAATTCAGTATCATTATTATGGCCTGAATATAGCCGTTTGATGAATCCACAGACTTACCCAGTCGATTTATCGAAGAAGTTATGGACGAGAAAACAGAATCTTTTGAAGCATATTCATGATAATGTTGAAAAAATGCAAAAAAATAGCAACGAAGAATAATTAATAAAATTAAAGCACTGAACTTTCATTGAAGTTTAGTGTTTTTCTTTTAATGGGCAAAATATTTTTAATCATCAGGATTAAGTGATAATTTTAAAACTAGTGATAAATTTAAAGGAGTGATTGTAATGAGTAAGACATGGTTAGTAACTGGAACTTCAACTGGTTTTGGACGTAGTTTAGCCCGCTTTTTAGCCAACCAAAAGAACGTTAATTTGGTGGCTACCGCCCGCAATACTGATAAATTAAGTTATTTAGATCAATATGACCACGGCCAAATTTTGAAAGCTAAGTTAGATGTTACCAATAAGGATGAAATTAAACAGGTCGTTAAAGCTGCTGTTGATAAGTTTGGCGGCATCGATGTCTTAGATAACAACGCCGGTCTCGGTTACATTTCATCATTTGAAGAAGCTGATGATAAGGATGCCAAGTACATGTTTGACGTCAACGTCTGGGGATTAGTCCACATGACCCAAGCTGTATTGCCTGTGATGCGAAAACAACATAGTGGCACCGTTGTTAATATGTCATCATTGGCCGGAATTCACGGTGCCCCAGCATTATCATTCTATAATGCTACTAAGTACGCAGTTGAAGGCCTAATGGATTCTTTCAATAAAGAAGTTCAAGGGACTGGCATTAAAGTAATGCTTGTTGAACCCAGTGGTTTCAGAACCGACTGGGGTGGCAGATCATCCAAAAAGAAACCATCTAAGGTCAACTTCTATTCCAACGTAAATGAAAATATGCGTGGGATTGAACAAACAGCCGGTCACGAAGCCGGGAATCCCGATACTGCCGCTCAAATTGTTTACAATCAAGTTACCTATCACTTTGCGGATTTACCATTGCACTTACCAATTGGTAAATCATGTGTTGAAAATGCCATTAAGCATTACTCTGATCTAGCTGATCATTATAAGAAGATGACCTATCTAGCAATTTCTGCTGATAATCAAGCTCCATTAAAGAAATAATGAATTTATGATTTTGAAGAATGCCGAATTCACGGTATAATACAATATGCCTAATTAAATAGGCGACATCAATAATATCATTACACTAAAAGACAATTTTGATTTCAAAATTGTCTTTTTTATTATTCTCATTCGCTTTATAATAAAGTTATTATCGTTATAAAATTAAGGAGAATTAATATGAAAACATGGTTGATTACTGGTGGTGCCAATGGTTTAGGTAAAAGTATGGCAACGTTACTTGCTAAAAAGGGCAACGTTAATCTTGCTGTAACTTCACTTAAAATCCATAATATTGATTTTTTAGATCAATATAATCATGGGCAAATTTTAAAATTACAATTAGACGTTACCGACAAAAATGCCATTCAAGATGTTGTTAGTAAGGTTCAATCTAAATTCGGTCAGATCGATGTTTTAGATAATACTGCCGATGTTGGTTACTTCTCTTCATTTGAAGAAGCCGATGAAGATAAAGTCCGTCGGATGTTCGACATTAACGTCTGGGGAACGGTCGACATGAGTCGGGCTGTCTTGCCGATGATGCGGAAACAACGTTCGGGCTTGATCATGGCTTCATCATCGTTAGCCGGCATTATTTCGGATGCTTCACTGTCATTTTATGATGGAACTAAGCATGCTCTAATTGGAATGATGGGCGCGCTAGCACAGGAAGTTGATCAGATTGGTATTAAAGTCATGATTGTTGAACCTAGTCTGTTCAGGACCGATTGGGACGACCGCAAGTCGCATAAAAAGGAAACGCAGATTTCTGATTACCAAGTTGTTGATGATCACATTGCAGCCATCGAAGATTATGACGGGAACGAACCGGGAAATCCAGATAAAGCCGCTCAAATCGTTTTAGAACTAATTCGAAAGCATTACAATGAACTACCGCTGCACTTGCCACTTGGAAAGGCCACCGTTGACCGTGGTATTAATTATTACGATCGAATGAAGGATCATTTCAGACGCTATCGCAATATTGCAAAATCAGCTGATTATCGTAAATAAATTATTAGACTCAATTTCACATTAACAGGCGTTAATTTTGAAATTGGGCTTTTCTTTTGATAAATTCTACATGGAAGGATCGGATAAATTGTCGAATTTAATCTTTTTAATCGTTGGAATTGTCGCTGGAATCTTGGGCACCGTTGTCGGAGTTGCTTCATTAGCATCATATCCGGCATTATTAATGGCCGGGATTCCACCTGTCTATGCCGACGTGACGAATTTAACTTCTCAAATTGGGATTGGTATTGGTTCGTTCTTTTCATCATTGCGTGAATTAAAGCATCATGGTAAAGAGACGTTCATCTATTTCGTCTTAATGTTCTTTGGTGGTTGGATTGGTAGCAGTATCGTTGCCGTTGAATCCAATGCTTCATTTTCCAAAATCGTTCCATTTTTCATTTTAGTTTCCGCCATTTTAATTTTATTGCCAAAGAAAAGGCGGCAGATTGGAATGAAATTGGGTGCTAAACGCGATCGTCTGATTCAATTTGGTCTGTACATATTTGTCCTGCTATTAGGAATCTATTGTGGATACTTTGGTGCAGCATCTGGCGTTTTATTTATCGCTGTGTTCTCACATTTCAGTGAGGATTCGTTCCCAGTCTACAATGCGATTCGAAACGTTGCGATTCCAGGTGCCAGCGTGATTTCAATTATCGTCTTTCTGCAGCACTTTAGCGTTGATTGGAAGGTCATGGTGCCGCTTGCTATCGGGATGTTGATCGGCGGATATATCGGTCCGATTATTGTTCGACATATCAATGAAAAAGTGTTGAAAGTCTTTATTGGCTTGTGTGCGATTGCGCTATCCGTTGGTTTATTTATCAAGGCTTATCACATTTAATCCTATTTAGATTAGTTTTTAGATTGTAATGATTATAAAATGTGATATAATGACCAATGTAGAAATCAAATTGTGAATCATTTATAAAACTTATAGGAGGCATTCGGTACAATGAAATATATTGTCGTTGGATCTTCACATGGTGGTTACGAATCAGTTCGTGGAATCTTAAAGGAAGACCCGAAAGCTGAAATTCAATGGTATGAAATGGGTGACTTTATCTCATTCCTATCATGTGGAATGCAATTGTATTTAGAAGGCGTTGTTAAAGACGTTAACAACGTTAGTTATGCAACTCCAGAAGGTGCTAAAAAGGCTGGCGTCCATGTTTTTGAAAAGTCAGAAATTAATCACGTTGACCCTGACAAACACACCGTTCACGTTTTAGACCATAATAATGGTTCTGAACGTGACGAACACTATGATAAGTTATTCTTATCAGTTGGTGCCGTTCCAAATCACTTACCAGTTAAGGGTAACGATTTGAAGAATGTCTACGCAATGCGTGGTCGTGACTGGGCCATTAGATTGAAGGCAAAGACCGTTGATCCAGACGTTAAGAACGTTGTCGTTGTTGGCTCTGGCTACATTGGTTTAGAAGCTGCTGAAGTCTTTGCTAAGGCTGGTAAACACGTTACCATGATTGACTTGAACAAACGCGTTCTTGGTAACTACTTAGATTCAGAATTTACTGACGTTTTAAGTAAAGTCATCGAAGACAACCACGTTACCTTAGCCATGGGTGCTCCTGCCGGTGAATACGTTGATAACGGCAAGGGTTACGTTAAGGGTGTTACCGCTAATGGTAAAGAATACCCAGCTGACTTAGTCGTTGAAACTGCCGGTGTTAAACCCGCAACTAGCTTCTTAAAGGGTGCTGTTGACTTAGACGGCCACGGTTTGATCAAAGTTAATAAGTACATGGAAACTAGTGCAAAAGATATTTATGCTGCTGGTGATTCCATCGAAGTTCCATTTGCACCAACTGGCAAGACTTCATACATTGCATTAGCTTCTAATGCTCGTCGTGAAGGTCGTACCGCTGCTTTGAATGCATTTGGTCACCACGTACCAATGACTCCTGTATCTGGTTCATCTGCACTATCCATCTTTGGTTACAAATTTGCTTCCACTGGTATCAAAGAAGGCACTGCTTCTAAATTTGGTTTAAAGACTGAATCAGTGGTTGTTACCGATACTAAGCGTCCAAAGTTTGTTCCTGATAAAGATGGCAATGCTAAAGTTTGGTTCAAATTAACATTTGATCCAAAAGATGGCCGCGTTCTTGGCGCTCAAATCATGTCTAAAGAAGACGTTACTGCTAACATCAATACCATTTCATTAGCCATCCAAGCTGGCTTGAAGGTTAACGATTTAGCATATGCTGACTTCTTCTTCCAACCTGGTTTCGACCGTCCATGGAACATCATGAACGTTGCTGCACAAAAAGCAGTTGATAAATTAAACAAATAATATAGTAATTTATTAATTATTTTATCCATTACGCAAAATAGCCTCCAGACTGGGTCTGGGGGCTATTTTTTGTATTTTATTTAAAGTGATACTGGATTCAATTTAAAATGATTAATTTTATAAACTTTATCGCATAATAAATTAATATCATGCATATTATGACTGGCAATGAGGATTGTAGAATGATTAACATTAGCCAATTTTAATAGTATCTTTCTGATATTATTAACGCTCTCTTCATCCAAGGCGTTCATTGGTTCATCTAATATAATTACTTTGGGATTTTCCATTATTGATTGCGCAATCCCTAATTTCTTCTTCATGCCTAATGAATAATTTTTAACTTTCTTTTTTCGATCTTTCCATAAACCGACTTTTTTAAGTGCTTGATTGATTTTATCTTTATTAATAATATTTTTGATACTTGCTAACATATCTAAATTATCAAAACCGGATAATCTGGGTATGAATCCCGGTTCTTCTATTAGTGCACCTAAATCATTGGCAAATTGGCCGTTCTTCAAACTTTTTCCATTAATAATAATTGAGCCACTTTGTGGAATGATTAATCCTGATATGATTTTAAATAACATGCTTTTTCCAATTCCATTAGGTCCAATAATTCCAACAATCGATCCATAGTCAGTCTTTAATGATAAATGATGGAACAGCATCTGATGATTAATTTTGAAGTTTAAATTTTGAATGTTCATACTTTGCATTTTATTACTCCTATTTAAATTGTTTTCGCCGATAAATTATCATTAGTATAATGGAACTAATCGAAATAAGAATTACCCAATATAAAATATCAATCCAGAATTTTTGATAAATATTAGTTAAATGGAAAATATCGCTTGAAATATCTGAGTATAAAAGAAAATAGTTTTCAGGGAGTATTTTTACTAAATAATCAGGAAATCCTGGAATCGTATTAACTTTACCCTGGAAGATTAATAAAAATGTGACTATGAAGATAGGGGTCGCTTTATTTTTAAACATACTGGTCAAGATTTGATTCACTATTCCCCAAAAGAGTAGAAAAAGTGAAAACAATACAATCGACATCAAAACTTGAACGATTGGGATGCTATGAAATGGTGAAAGTCCGTTAAAAGAAGATTGAAACGAATTGATACTACTTGAATTCCAATTAGTTTGAATATTCATAATCGAAAATGATAATAGCAATATTATTAACGTCATCGTTATGATAAAATTAATTGTATTTAACAAGATGACTGATATATTTACTTTCCAAATATTAAAACGATTCGATAATCTAATTGTGATTTCATCATTGATCAATAATTTAGACAGTAAAGTACTCGTTGTTATAATAAAAAGAATTGGAATGACAAAATTAGCAGTTAGAGGTTGGTTCAATGCATAAATGATCCAATTCCAAAAGAATTTCTTACCGATAAAATCCGTTCGGTAATTATATAGATTGATAAACATAAATAATCCAATGAGTAAGTATATATACAAGTACATTTCTTGGTATGATTTCAATATAAAATAATTTAAATTCTTAATCATTAATCTTTAATAACCTCTTCATTTTTAAATATCCAACGATAATCGAAAGAACTAATATAGTGAAAAATTCTAGATTTATTTTTAACGGGGTGGTTAAATTATTCTCGGAATAAAGGAATAAATTAGTAAATCCTAAGCTCCCAAGATTAATGATAGATAGCAGTGGTTCTGAAAAAAGGTAAACGATTAATGTCACAATCGTTGGTGCATATTTGTTGTTCCAGAATAAGGTTGTTACCATTCCCAAGATTGAAAAAACAAATCCAAAAATAAAACTATTGATGATGAAAATGATTGAATATAATATTTTATGATTGGGATAAATTGAAGAAAACGCTCCTGAAATCATATTATTTAAAATGCTTTTTGGTAACTTTCCGAAGTGAAGCGAAATGAGTAATAATAAAAGTAGTAGGAATGATAGAATTAAACCACCTAAAAATCCGGTTGATAATGTTCTGGTAATAAAATATTTTTTGATGCTCATTCTTGTTAAAATATTTTTTAAATAATTATGATTATAATCGTCATAAAAAAGCAATGAAGAAGGCAAGATGGCAATGAAAATCGCCGAAATTGTTAATATTCCTGATCCTGTAATTCCATTTAAGAAGAGAAAAACATTTGAATTATCAGTATTATCAAATCTTAAATTTAAATAAACACTGATAATAAAAATACAGGTTGCGAAAAAAATGTTTTTTAAGTTTATATATTTAAAAGTCGTTTTAAGAAAATACATCATGATTTAGTTATCATTGCTCCATTTATTAATGATTATTAGATTTTTCAATTAAAAATAATCCCTAGATAAGATTCTAGAGGCTATTTATTAATAATACTTTTCATGTTATCAAAATTAAATATGCAACGCAAAGAGCAATTGTTCTATATAATAATACAAAATCATCGTAATTTATTAATTATTTTAGGATTAAGATTAATTTGAAATGTATGATTGAAACGTTTAAAATTTATGATAATTATTAAATGAAGATTGAGAGAAATGAGTGAGCATATAAATGTTTAGAAAAATCATTCATCAAATATTTATCATAGTTTCCATATTATTTGTAATGTTATTATTTTTTGTGATTCAAACTGGGTCAGATTTATATGAAGATTTTCAATCTGAACAAAAATTCGAATTAAATATAATGAACAAATTTTATAAGAATATTAACGATAATTATAGTTTGAAAAAAATATCTAGCAATAGAGAAACATATCAATATGTTAGAAATAATCGAAAAAAGAAAATGTTTCAAATGACAGATGATCAAGGATCTGAAGATCTATTTTATTACTCAGGTTTCTTAGGCAAAAAAACGGTGGGAATTGAAGGAATTACAAGAAACGGAAATAATAAAATAACTAAAATATTTCTAAATTGATGTATTAATTGAAAAGATACAAAAAAACCATCAAGGCCGACAAACGTTGATGGATTAATTAGATAAATTATTTAATTCAGCAAGGCGAATTGGCTTACGCTAATTTCCTTGGAAAGGGGATACCAATGACGGTTGGTATCCTTTTCTTATACATTTATTATATATAATTTTGATTAAATGTAAATAAATATTTATGAAACAAAAAAGACTGGCAAAAATGCCAGTCTAAGATGTGAAGATACAACAAAGCAATTAACCAATATTGTTAACTTCAGAGCATTTGCATGCTTTTTTAATCACTAATTTCATAATATCACAATTTTTATATTCAATTTTATTTTAAATGTAAAATGGTATTATTTAATGCTTTTAATAATTTTATTCACTTTAGTTAAATTCCAATCATTTTCTCTTGGACCTTGATTATTTCCTGAATAGTCAGGAATTCTAGTTATTAAATAATGGTTATTATTATCATTGAATTCAAATTGACGATCGCTAATTACATTAATTTTATTATTATGATTATGATTTTTTAATTCATTAAAATAATCCTTAAATGTATTAAAAGCATCGTTCCCAATGGCAATGAATTTGATATCATCATTATTATTAGTAGTAATATTTAATTGTTTTAAACGATCAAATAAATGTTCGACATCTAATATTTTTGCTTTAACATTTGAACTATTACTATTATATTCGTGATTTAAATCAGTCATAAAAGCTCCCCAAAAATTGGTATTGTATAGTGCAGCTGCTAAACTTGCATCATTACTTTTACCTTGGATATGAAATGCTAATAAAGTATGATTATCTATATCTTTACCTTTGTCTCCAGGGTTTTTTCCAACGATTATTCGATCTTTTTTCATTCCATGAATCATTGTTTTTATAGATGATCCATCTAACTTTTTTACAGTATTTTTTGTTTTAAAGCATTTAACTTTTTCTTCATCATTCAAATTGTCAAAATTATTTACGCTATTCTGTGGTTCCCATATAGCAACACTATCAAAATTAGTAAAATCATTTTTAGTTAGCATGATTATTGACTCCTTATTTTAATATTATCAATAAAACATCAATCAACTTAATAATATCATTATTAGTAAAAGTATGAAATGCTTTAATGATGGTGACATTGATTAACCACTTTGCCACTACATCACATTTGGAGCTGACGTAATGCCAGTCTTTTTTGTTTCTCAATTAAAAATAAAACACCATAATATTCGTAATTATAATTAAAACCCCAATCAATACTTGAATCCACGGATGAAGCAGCATTATTGCAATCCACTCACGGATGGTGGCGTAAGGCATGAAATACCGGTTTGTTTTGGATCCGATGCCGTAAATCTTTAAGCCAACTTTGCTAGCATCAATTCCAGCCCTTAGAATGTGGTAGTTGCTGGAAACATAAATGCCTTGATTTAAACTCAAATGGTGTTGCTCAATGATTTTTTTCGAATATTGCATATTTTGGAATGTGTTTAGAGAGTTAGTTTCTGCAACGATATCATTAGCTTCAACGCCATGTTCGATTGCGTATTGTTTCATAACCAAACCTTCAGGAACACTTTCATCGCTACCTTGTCCGCCAGAACAGATGATTAAGGGATGGTGATGCTGTTGATAAAATTTGATTCCAGTATCGATACGACTAGCTAGTAATCTTGAAATATGGTCGCCACGGATCAATCCAGCACCTAGAATAATAATAAACTGGGGTCGGATTCGAATTGGCTTGCGGTTTAATAACCAAGAAGACGATGCAAACCAAATAAAGTTTAAAATGAAATAGGCAATTAATGACATGATGATTGATGCAACCAACATTTCTAAGTGATTGAGTGGCTGCCTAAAAAACACATTGAATATGATTGGAAATAACACAATGATGGCTGCAATGATGACCAATGGTTTCGCAATCCAATGCTGTTCAATCCACCATTTTAAAAGGGCGCGCCAAATGCCACGCCAGTAGTAGATGAATAGTGTAAATAGTGCAATCACAATTGCAAAAATAATGGTGAATAATAATGCTGACAAAAACATCATTACCCCCTCCTTAAATTGAATAACCACTATCATAAACGCAAAACGGCCGAAATGAAATACTTCCGGTCGCTTTTTTATTATAGTTTCTTTATCCTCTGACTGATTTTCTTAAAAGCCTGGTTTAAATGCGGATTATGTGGATCCTCGCTAAGTTCGTTAATTAATGATGATTGGCGATTCTTAAGCAACATTAACCATTCCTTTTGATCATCATGATTGTGACTGCTCTGGTTTTGATACCGTTCATCAATCAAGCGATGATTTTGAATTGTAACCTTCCTAGTTGCAACCTGGTTTAAGAAATACCGGTCATGTGAAACGAACAGCACCGTTCCAGGATAATTCGCCAGTAATTTCTGAAGGGCGTTCATCGCACTGATGTCTAGGAAATTAGTCGGTTCATCTAACATTAATAAATTAGCATCGCTCAAGAAGATCTTCGCTAAACTAACTTTGACGCGTTCGCCACCACTTAACGTCGCAACACGTTGATTAATCATATTAGATTTGAATCCTAGTCTTGCAAGAACAGTTCTGACCATTTCATTATCTTGAAAACTGGTGGAAGTTACGTTCTGCATGATAGTCTGATGAACATTTAAATCTTCTAGTTGTTGTTTAAAGTAGCCAATTTTAACCTTAGAATGAATTGCTATTTTTGAATCATTATGTTCATCAATCACATTTAAAAGGGTGGTTTTGCCACTGCCATTGGATCCCATGAGGGCGACCTTGTCACCACCATTAATCTTGAAATTAATATCCTTGATTAATAATTTGTGATTACGTTTTAAATTCAAATGATTAATGGTTAGGATACTGCCCTTATTAATTGCATCTTCCTGGTTTACGCTCATTTTAATGGGCTTTTCAATCTGCGGACGATTGACTTGGGGCATTTTATTCAACCTAGTCTTCATCGCATTTACCTTGTGCTGCATCCGACCTTGTTTTTGATTGTAATATCCCTTCTCTCGTCCGGATTCATTATTGCCCACTTTTTGGCGCGGTACCTTAGTGGAACGATTAGTTTGAATTTCTTGGACAACCGTGGCATGTTCAAGCTGTTTGCGTTTAATCTGGTCTTGATAATAATTCTTCCATGCCAATTCATTTTTATGTTTCTTAGCATTTCGATAATAACTGTAATTGCCATGATAAACATTTAGATGATGGTCTTGAAGTTCCCAAATGGTATTAATCGTATGGTCTAAAAACGTTCGATCATGTGAAATCACAATAATGGTTCCCTGATAGTGTTTTAATTGATTCTCTAAAAATTCAATATTGTGAATATCTAAATCCACTGTGGGTTCATCTAAGAAAATAATGTCCGCATTGCTGGCAAAGGTTTGGTCTAGATATTTTCTGACAATTTGACCACCGCTTAAGTTTAGATTCGGTTTGATTTGTGGTAATAAAAATTTTTTAGCATCTGGGGTTAACGGACTATGATCTGATGATAATAATTTTAACAATAGGGTTTTACCAACGCCATTGTTACCGATTAAACCAATCCGGTCATTCTGATGGAATCCTAAATGCTTAATTTTAAAAATGTTGCTTGCACCGATATTTTTAGTAAGGTTATTTGCTTGATAGTATGTCATAAAAAATCACCTGTCTTAAGAGCGTAAATAAACTAGCTAATATTAATTAGTTGTTTAGTAATTATTAACGTCTATTTTTAAAACAGATTAGTTCTTCATGGTTATCTTTAAAATTCCTCTTACTTTCGTTAAATTAAATTTAGAAAATTCCTCTTACTTTCGTTAAATTAAATTTAGAATAGTGGATAATTAAAAATAAGTCAAATTGGGGTTGATTTTCCACCACTTAAGCATATAATGAGGCTCTATTATTTGCGAAGGAAGGTTGTGATATTCTGGATAGTCTAGAGCACCGCCAGTTTTTAGGTAAAGTCATCAATGGAAGTGAAATTGATGTTAAACACGGGTTAGTGGACGTCTCCGGCATCTTTTATCATTATCAGATTAAGGATAATGAACCGGTCAAGGCCTATGCTAAATACAAGATCGTGCAAATCAACGGCAATCAATTTCAATTAAAATTAATTCAATAGGAAGAAGTGGTTTGAATGTTAGGGGTAAAATTCGTTAAACAAAATACCAAGGGGTTAGTGGAAACTTTCGGTAAATATAGTCATAGTGTGAATTCTGGAATACATATGTATATTCCGTTCTTTCAGAAAATCAGGATTGTGTCGTTAGCCATGGCACCGGTATCACTGCAGCGTTACTCATTGATTACCCGTGATAACGCCGAAGTTAAGGCTAGCGTGACTTTGAACTACCACGTCACTGACGCGGTTAAATATTCGTATGATAATACTGATTCGGTGAAATCAATGGAACAGCTAGTTCGTGGTCATTTGCGGGATATCATCGGAAAGATGACGTTGAACGAAGCGTTAGGATCAACCAAACAAATTAATTTAGATCTAGCGGATGCCATCGGTGATCTAACGAACGTTTATGGAATCAACGTCGATCGGGTCAACATCGATGAATTGATTCCATCACCGGACATTCAAAAGGCAATGGAACAGCAGTTAACTGCTGACCGGAAGAAACAGGCTGCTATTTCCCAAGCAGAAGGGGAATCTAAGTCGATTGAGTTAACGACGAAAGCTAAGAATGAAGCTATGATTGCGACTGCCAAAGCCAAGGCTCAATCAACGAAAACGGAAGCCGACGCCGAAAAGTACCGGATCGATACGATTCAGTCCGCTTTAGGGGAAGTTAATGACAAATACTTCCAGAACCAGTCCATCAATGCCTACAAATCATTGGCAGATTCCGATACCAACTTGGTGGTCGTCCCATCCGATCAAGCTAACCAGTACGGTCAGGTACCAGTCATGAAGAAAATGTTGGAACAGGGAAAAGATAATAAATAATAAAAATGTGCTCACGGATTTGATCTGCGAGCACATTTTTAGTCTAATTTTGGAATAAAAAATCGGCTGCCTAAAGTGGCAAGCAAAGTGAACCTCTAAAGTTGGACAATAAAAATTGTATACTTTGGTGGTTCACTTCAATTACTGTTTTTACTTTATAGCTAAATTTTACTTCTATAATTTTAAATTTCTGTGATTTGAATTTATAGCTTATTTTTTACAGAAGAGGCTCTACATCAACATCAGCGCGTGTGCGAGCAGATGTAATGTATAAATGTAAATTAAAAGTACATCTAGTCATGATCTTCAATATAAAATATGCTAAACATATATTATATTGAGGGAGTTAATTAATTATGAAAAAGTTCAATGTAAAGAAATTATCCAAGAAAATCGTATTAGGGGCTGCAGGGGTTGCACTCTTCGCACCGATGGTTATTGGTTCTATCCAAGCTCATGCTGACATGTCTTTACCAAGCCAAGCAGAAATTGATAAAGAAAATAAGGAATCCGCCGCTAATGACAAAGCTGCTGAAGCTTGGGGTAAAAAACATGCTCACTACACTGGTGAAGATGATAGTGGCCACGATGTTGACATTAACAGCTCTGGCGATATTAAAGGAGCATATGACCACAGTGATACTAACTCTACGCCTACTGTTCATCATCATGCTAAGAAACATGCAGTCAAAAAACACGTTAGTAGAAAGCGTAAGGCCCGTAAGAGCAAACGTCATACTAGAAGATTAAGTAGAGCTCAAAAGAATGCGCAACGCTTAAATAAGTTAGCAAGATACTTGAAAAAATGGCAAAAGAAAGACATTCACAAATTAACCCGCAAGCCGAACCGGTTACATTCTAAACGTAGTAAGAAAGCTTTACGAAGAGTAGCTAAATATACCCATAACAAGAGTTTACACAATCAATTAAATCTGATCATCAATCAATTATAAAAAAGAAGCTGTAATTTAATTTTCATTTCTAAATTGCGGTTTTTAATTATTTAAAGTTTGAAAATTATTTTTAAATTTAATGATTTTTTACAACCAATGCTTCTTGTAAATCCACCAAATCACCAAACTAATGATAACCGAAATAATGATTGTTAATTCCCACGCAATCGGTGAATTGGCGAACGGCAAATTCACGTTCTGCCCATAGAATGCAAAGATGATATTCGGAATTGTCAGTAAAATTGAAAAGACGGTCAAAATTTTCATCGTCGTATTCAAACTGCTGTCTAACAAATTGGAATAAGCATCGGCGACTTCCTGGGTCACGGTACTGGCAATCTGCGCCATCGTCAATTCCTGGTTGTTCTCGACCAGAATATCGTCGACCCGTTCCAATTGGGTTTCGTTCAATTGATCCTTGAACTGGCGCTTGATGTTCGTCAATAATTCGCGGTTCGAAGTCAATGAAGTTAGGTAGTAGACAATCCGGGTCTGCAAACCTAATAATTGCGTAATTTCACTGCGACTGGCTTTGCGACTCAAGTTCTGTTGAATGTTGGTCCGCATCGCGTTGATCCGGTTGATATGGTCGGAAAATGGAATCGTAAGCTGATAGAAAATTTCTAGTAGCATGTTCCAGACGTCTTCCGGTTGTGGCTCCGTTTGGTCATCATCCATCATATTCTTGATGACTTTTTTCACGATGTTATTAGTATTTTCACTCCGCGTTCTAGTGAATGTAAACAACTTCCGGTCCTTGGTGACTAGAATGCTGATCGGTTCGGCACTGAGGTCACCTGAAAAACGGGTGGTGACGGGAACGTCGTAGATAAACAAGAGGTATGATTGCTTTGGATTCGTTTCGATCCGCGGGCGTTCTTGAATATCTAGGGCGTAGTTTAAAATGCCTTTTCTAATTTTATATTGGTCATGTAGTACTTTTCTATCATCATCAGTCGGATTATGAACCTGAATCCATTCTAAGTGTTTGATTTGTTTGGGTGTTATCAAGAAATAAACTCCTTTATTAAAAAATAGTTTATCTCCCATTATACACGGCGATAAAAGAATAAAAAAATCGGCTTCTCTTAGTGAAAAGGGAAGTCGATTTTTATTGGTTTTATTTTAAAATTTTATCTGTAATCATATTTGGTTCCAGTTTGAGCAGGCTTTAAATCTAAATTCTTTCTTACTAAATTAGTAATTCGTTGTTTTTCATTCTGAGGGACAACTTGAAAACTAACGCCGTTGATCATATCGCCATTGCCCTGAAGGTAAGTTGAATTAACGTGTTGGTTCGTATCACGGTAATTTATGGCAAGGTCAGTTAGTTTGCCAAGGTTCAAATTGGTTTGAGCTTGGGTTGATAATGAGTTAAGAAAACCACTGTTCAAAATGGATTTAATATTAACACTCTTCTTGATGAGGGCGGTCAATAACTGACGCTGACGTTCTTGGCGTCCATAGTCACCACGTGGATCCTGGTAACGCATCCTTGAGTATTGTAATGCCTTATCGCCATCGAAGTGGGTCATCTGACCTTGCTTGTAATGGTATCCAGAGTAACTAAAGGTTTGAATCGGTGCAATATCAATGCCACCCACTTCATTGATGGCTTTCTTTAAACCACCCATGTTGATTAATCCAAAGTAATCGACGGGTACATTTAACCATTGGCTGACGACGTTCATGGCTGAACTGGCACCGTTGTAAGTGTAAGCTGAATTGATCTTGACGACACCATCGCCGGGAATGTTAACGACGGCATCACGGGGGATGCTGACCATGGTAGTGGTCTTAGTCGATGGGTTCAAAGTTACGAGCATCATTGAATCGGTCCGGCCTTTATAATCACGGCCCAATGCACCAGTATCAGTCCCTAATAGTAGAATTGAGATGGGGTGCTTTTGATTGACCGCATCAGGTCTCGAATTTTTGGCAGTTGCCGGTTGATAACTATTTTTGCTAGCTTGGTGCAGATTATGCATCGCATAGCCACCCACGCCAATAATGGCGACGATGATGACGGCAAGCACGATTAAAATTGTATTTCTAATTTTATGACTTTTCTTTGGCATTTCGTAACCCTCTTAATATTATTTTTTAGCCGTACATATTGTACATATTACTAAAAACTCATTATAGCATTAATATAAAATTATTTTCATTCTTTTTATTTTAATGAATGTGTGAGGTTAATATTGTTTAATTTGAATATTATTAATACTAGATGATATAATACTTATGGTTTAGAAAAACATAGATGTTGAAATTAAATGTTATTTTAATATTTATAGAAAAAAAGGCAGAGAACCAATTTAAAATTTGATTCTCTGTCTTTTTTAATAATTTAATGTTGAATTAAATATTTTTGGCAACTTTTTTAAATTTCTTCTAGTTCTGTTTAATACTTTTCTAGCATTCTTTTTAGTTCTCTTACTGTGTGCTTTCTTTAAATTAGTTTCTGCTTTAAATAATTTTTTATAAGCATTAACTAATTTATTAGCTAATTTTTTAGCCTTACGGTTATTAGAATTTTTAGCAGCAGCTAGTGCTTCTTTAGCAAATTTATATCCACGTTTATTAGTTTTAGCTAATTTAGATACTTTAAGATCAGAATAAGCTTCCTGTCTATAAGCAGTTCTTAATGCCTTACGAGCATTTCTTCTAGCCTTATATGACTTAGCTCTTGCCAACCTTGTTTTAGCATTCTTAACATTCTTAGCGGCACTATTTTTGTTATTTACAGCTTTAGTGTAAGCACTAACTTTTTTGCTACCATGTTTTTTAACAAGAACTTTCTTGGATTTTTACAATTTATTAAATTTAATAAATGGCTGGAATTATCAATTGGAATGACATTATTAGTATTAACTCATGTTATAAGTACATTTATACTTTTCTTATTTTTTATTATATGGATTATTCTTGACTATAAATTAATTAATTTAAATAAGATAATTATTTTATTTAAAGCAGTAGTTGTTACACTGTTAAGTAGTAGTTTATATTGGCTACCTGCTATTAAATTGGTTCTTATGAATAAATTAATTAGACCATTTAATATGGGAATGCCAGGAGTTAATAGTGATATAATTTTAAAGGATAGTTTATTCCCCCTCAAATTATATTTCAGATTCTCAATTTATACACTTTACAGTAAATATTATAGCTTTAATTACAGTTTTACTGGGATTTATATTTTTTAAGAAATTAACAAAGATTAATAAGAAATTATATATATGTAGTGTTATTATTATTTTAATTTATAGCAATTTATTTCCATGGAACCTTTTTCTAATACTTTCTTGAATATTATTCAATCTCCATCTAGATTTTATATTATTCCACAATTATTATTGGACTATCTTTTTTCCTGTATCATTATAAATAATTTTAAAAAAATAAGCATTTATTTAAAATTATTTTTAATTATTGTATTTTGTTTGATTTTTCAATATAACATTCAAAGTCAATATATTAATCAAATTGTTTATAGTAATTCTAACAATAATATTAGTGTAAATAATAAAAACAGTCATATTACTAATAATAGATTTTTTAATTTAATGGGTGATAATGATTATTATCCTAAAGCAACTTTAAATGATAATATTGTACAATATATTATAAATAATAAAGAATCAAATATAAATAATGTTAATTTTAATAATTATGGAAATGGTGTTATTCATTTTGATAATCAGCAGAATAATAAGTATGTTGTTTTACCTTACCTATATTATAATGGAATTAATTATGATGTATCTATTAATAATAAGCATTATAAAATTCATCATGATCAAAATAGCCTTTTGAAAGTTCTTAACTTTCCTAAAGGAAAAGGAATTATTATTGTAAAAAGTAATATAATGTTAACTAATATTTTATGTATTTAATGACTATTGTTGAATTAATTATATATATAGCAAAATATTTCAAATATAAATTCTTTAAATAGATGCAAAAAATCCTCTAAAAGATTTGGCTTTTAGGGGATTTTATTTATAATTTGTATTTTATACGATTATTTTTCCAAATTAGCACTAGCAATGCTAATCATATTTTTACCTTTAGGTAAATTCTTTAGTGTTAAACGATAGTTATTGTATGTTAATTTCTCATTAATATGACTATCAGATAACCGGTGATGATTTAAAGTAAATTTATATTTGATTCCCTTATAGATATAAATGGGGTATTCAATATTCTGATAACCCTTATTGTTAATAATAATTCCCTGTTTAGTGGGTTGATAATTAATAATGTGATTTTGGTTATCATTCTTATCATATATCTTTGTTTTGAAATGCATATCTAAATGGAGGTTATTTTTTACAATTGGATTTGGTGCATAATCGTATGCATAATAAAAGTGTTGTAGATTTTTATAGCTGGCAGCATTAAATTTAAACTTATTATAATAGGTATCATTAGATTTGGATTCAGCATAATACATTTTGGAAACTGTATCTACTAAATATCTATTATGCATTAAAAATTGAAATCCATATTCATTGACAAATGGGATACAGATGCAAAAAGCAACAAATATATATTCAAAAGATTTAGGAAAACTGATTGCATCATTATATTTTCCCGTAATTAATTTTGTAGCTAAGAATGCTAGAAAAATATGAGCAACTAACATAAAACGAAATGCAAATTGGAATTTAGAAATAAATGGAGTATATGTTGAAAGAAAATTTCCAATATATTTAATATTAATAACAAAACAAATAATTCCAATAAACCAGCTTATTAAATCTAATTTAGTATAATTTTTGCTTTTAATAAATAAGATGCTTGCAAAACCAATAATTTCAGTAATTCCATAAACATAATTAGCCGGCTTTCCTATATATTCATAGATGCCATCAAGTATATGGCCAAAATTACTTGGTAAATTAATGTTATTTAAATGAGATAGTTCAAACATTGGATACCAAAAAATGCTGGTTAATAATATTATTGTCATTAATGATGCAAATAATTTTAATGATTTTTTATAATTAATCTTATTTATATAAAATATTCCAATAATCAATAAAAATAGGGATCCGATTCCACCAGTTATAAGATGACTTGATAAAGCTAATAATATTCCAATAGTAAACATAATAATATGTTTACCATCTTTTAAAAAGCTTATAAGTCCAAAAAAAGCAAGTGGAAAAAAAGCCATCGCTAAAGTTGCACCAATATCACCGCTGTAAAACGCCCAATTAAAAATTAAAGAACTATTAGTATACAGTATAGAATATACGAAAGCATTACTATTTGAATTATTGATTACTTTAGATCCAAAATAACTTGTCATATAAGTAATAAATAAAATGATACCAATTACTGAGTAGAACAGGATGACACCATTGGGTATAAAAAAAGAAAGTAAAATAAATGGAAGTAATGTAAGCCAAGGATAAAAAGATAAAACTGTTCCATAGGGGACGGTGGTTCCTTGATTAATAAAAGGATAGTTTCCTTTTATTAAATTATATTTGATTCCATTAATTCTACTATAGTGATATATAAAATCTGGGTTATTATAAACTTGGTTAAAGTGAAGTAAGTAAGCCACACTTAAAAAAGACATGAGAATAAAAAAACATATCATAAATATTTTGTTGTGCTGATTAAATAATTTACGAATTGTTAATGTCATTAAAAAATCATTCCTAACTTATAAAAATGTGAATTAACGGGATAATGAATGTAATTAAAATTAAAATTATAAAATTGATGATCATTAATACTATTAACCAGGTTGAATAATGGGCCCCATCTTTTTTATCAACTTTTTTGCTATAATTCCAGTCATGATCTGAACGAAATTTATTATAAAATACATGAATGATTTCCATAATTGACAAAATAAAATAAAAAATGGAAAAACTTGCAGAAATATAATATAAAGATTTGATGGTAATATTAAATGGTAAAATATTCATTAACATATGATAGTCACTTCAATTCTATTTTTGCTTCTTTTTAGAATTCCAATATATTTTATGTTGATCAATATATGATTCTAAAGCCCATAAATATGCTATTTGCAGTAGTAAACTGTACCAAAGCCATCCCATCATTGACATTGAATAAAAACGATCGAACCAGGTACCGAATTTCCAAGTACGAACCGTTTGATCAATGATAAATATTATTCCGATTGTAAACCAAAAAGAAGTTAATGAGACGTTATTAGTTAGATAAAGATAAATGGACATGCCAATAAATAAAATATATGAAAAAACAGATATGAATAACATTATTTGTTGAAAAATATAAGTAAGCATAACGCGATTAATTTTTCGTTCATTAACCAATTCGATGGCACCTAGATACCATCTTCTTCTTTGACTGAGTAAATCTTTAACACTACCTTTGGTGGAGGTATAACATTGGCAGTCAATAGGGCTGATTAGTCTAGCACCAACTTCTTTTAGACTAATCGTCATTTCAAAATCTTCGGTAACTGTTTTTACGTTATAAAAATATTTCTTATGATTCTTTTGATATACTTTATTTAGCATTTCTGCGCTGATTAAACTACATGTTCCAGTCAATACGAACACTTTTTGTGATCTTTCAACTTTACCCGCGTATGTAATCCATTCTAATTTTTGACCCTCTTCTATATTAGAATGAACGTGTCGTGGGGCTTTAAAAATGGAACCGACGCAATCATATGCTTTATTAAAAAATAATCTTTTGTATTTTTTAAAATTAAATAATTTTAAAATTGTTTTTCTGATTGGATTCATATTCATAAGTTTTCTACTTATTTTAGGACGGTTAGGGTAGACTAAACTTTCAGCTTTTTTAAACCAAAGTTTGGGGTCGACTACTTCGGTATCAGCGTCCATGATTAAGAAAAATTGATTTTTAATTGAAAAATCAGCATATTTGTCAAGGGCCTGATTTAAAGCACCTGCTTTTCTGAAGTTATTATCAACAGTATTAAATGCAATATCTGCTCCTGATTTTTTAGCAATTTCTAACGTATTATCACTACAATTATCACAAGCAACGATAATGCAATTAACATAATTTCTGATTGAATCGATTGCTTTTTTTATACCATTTTCTTCATTATGAGCAGGTAAAATTGCAGTGATGTATATGTTACTAATAAAAAATCACTCCTTAAAAAGCTTGAATAAACATTGAATAAATAATATTGACATTTGATATAATTTTGGTTATATTATATATTGTAGGAATATGTCAAAATATTGAAAATAAAGACAAAAATATAGAAATAAATCATTAATTAAAAATAAATCCTACTTCATTTTATTTTATCATAATATTATTTATTATTCATATATTTTCTGATGATTACTTCTAGATGCTACTTCATTTGAAAAGTAGGGTGAATCTACTTCAGCATAGATTATGGCTTGAAATGCATCAGTTTGCTATGTCCCGTTTCAAGAAATCTCCTGGTTGAATGTGATCATGACGATGCCAGTTGGTGTACTACTGTTATTGATTGATAAGCACAAGGTAAAATTTAGGTTGGTACTGTCATTAGGAATTGGCATTGGGTGTTTTATTGAAGCAACTCAATTTGTATTGGATAATACTGTGAATGGATTCTTACGGTATGTTGATATTAATGATGTGATATCGAATGCACTGGGTGTTGTGTTAGGGTATTATGCGTTGATGATTTTCTTTAAGATTGTGAATAAAATAGTTAAATAGATAAAAAAATCTTCTAAAAGCAGTGGCTTTTAGGGGATTTATTTGTATTGTTAACTGCACTTGGGTGATAATGTGGTAGAATTATTATATATTAAATTTCTTTCATTTTATTAATGATAGAAATTTTTAATAAATATAATTTATTAAGAGGACAGTAAATTAGTGGTAGTTTATGAAAATACGGTCATCATCTTCTAATGAGATTAAATTATATGTGTTTGGACTACCATCATTATTAATTTAAAGACTATTATGAAGTTAAAAATGATGACTTCTACAATATTATTTTTAAAGGAGTTGTAAAATATTTTAAGTGAACAACAACATGATTATATAATGAACGTTTTTTATGATTCAAATTATATTTCAAATATTTATAATAGTAAATATAATAATATTTATTTTATTATGTTTGACAGACCCAACTTGGAAAATCTTGAAGCCAAACCAATAAAAAATGTTGGCAAATACCATGTTAGTCAACTTTCAGATTATACCAATACTATTATTTTAGATCCTAATTTGTTAAAAGAAAAATATCCAATCATTAATTCTTATCGTCCCATATTATCAACGGGATTAGATTCTAATATAGTTGGAAGGCTAAGTAAAAAATTTGATTTAAACAATGATGATGACAAAAAATTTATAAAATACTTAACTGATTTAAAAAAGTATCGTAATAATATTGATTGTAATCCTTATTTGATAGAAAATATTTTAATTGACAGCGAAGATGAACATGTACTTAAATCTATAATTCCGTTTACTGGTTTTAAAAATACATCTTATAGCGATATGATTAATTTTAAAAAAAATATTGATAAAAATGAATCTAAAAAAATATTATCATTATTTGATGAAGGTAAAAAGAATATGAAAGTATCTGAATATTATTGGATAATGTATATTATACTTTTACTAGCTACGAGTGAATTACTCTTTGATCATAAAAGCATTGTTAAAAAAATGAAGTTTATTTTAGATTTTATTGCTAGTGAAAAATTACCATATTTAGAAGCAGAATTATATTATGCTTATTTAATTATAGATAGAAAAAATCATAAAGAAATTCAACTATTTGCTAAACCATTACAATTAGGTAGTAATTTAATTAACATTAAAAAGAGATTGAGAGGAATGGCTCGTGATATATCATTGATAAAATATGAAGTTTTATACATGAGTGATCAAAGTAATCCATCAAAGCATAAATTTATTCTTCGTGAAATTGCTACTCAAGATCAAGGATTAAATAATTTATTAAAATTAAATCCAATAAATGCTATTGCTATCGTTGATAATGGAAATGGTAATCATGAATATAGATTGAAATATAAATATAATATATGGGAAGAACTTAATAGCAAAAAAAATGGTCTTGGAATAGAAATGATGAAAAAATTTCAAAAAAATCGAGGAGTACCAGATTTTAATAATTTAGATAGAATTAAACAAATAGCATTAAATTTAGAGTCAATTGTTTTCGATAGTCTTAATAATTTTAAAAATATAAAAAGATGATTTTATTTTAAATGAATTTAACATCTGGTAAGTGATAAGGTGACTTTTAAATTCATATTGTTAATAATTTAATTGTTATATTAAATTAATTGAAAGAAGAGGGTAATTATTTATTAAGAAAAATGATGTTAAATCATGTAAATGCATATGTAATTTTAATAAAAAAAGGTTAACCAAAAATCAAGATTATTAAAAGTAATGGTTAATACTTTGATTAAGTTTATCACTACTTTGATTGATTCTTTTTTGTTTTTTATTTTATATAGTGCCATTTTTGTTTTGATTTATGCTTTTATAGCAGTTTTTAATAGGAATCAATTATTTGTTAATATACTTTCATTGAATAATATTATGATAAATTATGGTGCTACTATGGTAGTTATATATATTATTTTAATTATATTTATGTATTGTTGGATTAGATATGAAATTGATGATTATTCTGATGATTATATTATTAAATATAAAATATTATTAAATTCTTCAAAGAAATTTAATTTAAAACGTATAATTGAAAGTGTGTTTTTATTTATATTCCTTATATTATTTTATTGCTTTATTAACAGTGCACTTAATGTAAAGAATATTAAAAAAGTTGATCCTTATCTCCCACTATACGTTATATATATTTCTTTTTACTTATCTTACCATTATAAAGTTTTAATTTATAAAATCAATAATATGCAAGACAAAACTTTTATAGCATTTATAACCACGTTGATTACTGCAACTGCTACAATTATTGGTGCAATAATTGCTGCTATATTTGAGAATTAATATACTTAACGTGTTTAAAATTTTATTAATGATGAAAAATTTATCTTTTTTAAATGATTATTGTAGTTTATAAGATAGATAAGCCTGGTAAATATTTATCAGTTTAACTACTTATTAATTAATAATTATAATGCTGATTATGTTATTGCTTTCAAAAATTCTTGTAATTTAATTCCGCTATTGATTTAGGATTATTATTTGATTTTCATGACGAACTTAAAAGTGTTGATTACAGACTTGCTTCTGTTTTATACGTAACTGAATTTAGGGGAAGTTTCATGACAGATTTAGGTTCTGAAAATAATAGTAAATCCAATGAGGTTCAGTTAACAACAAATGATGTTAAAAAATTTTTTAAACGTATTGATTCAATTGAAATTGCTCCCAATGCTGAAATTATTGCATTAGGATCGGACGTATTTAATGCTTTTCTTGAATATGCTGGAAAAAAGATAAAGAATTTAATCCATTTATGATTAATAATCATCGAATTAAGCGTGTATATCATTATTCAACTGAAAATGGTCATTGGAAATGGGATATAGTTAGAAAACAAGTTTTACGCTAAATTTAATTTTCAATAATAGAAAAGTTTTGCTCAAATAATGGGCAAGCTCTTTTTTAACTTCCAATTGACACCCCGCCACCACAGTAGTAATATTACTAATGTATATAAAAAGTCGCCCAAAATGTTTGGACGGCTAATAAAATTGAATAATAAAAAGAAAACTAATGATGTATTTGTTTTTGGTAGAACGACATCATTAGTTTCCCGCTAGTATTAATATACCAGTTATCATTATATGCTGAATGAATACTAATTTCAAATACATACTAGCAGGTCCGAATGGAATATTCAGGCCTTTTTTATTATTCCAAAAGGGGAATAATAAATGATGAAACAATGCTTACTTGTCGATATGGAGATTGCGGACAATTCGGAATTGAACATGAATGAAGTGGTGGCTTACGCTCGTTTGGCTGATCGATTAAAATCTTCTATGAAACGCAGCAACTTTTATGATGCTAAAATGAACGCTTACTACGTCATCTTCACATTGGATGAAATGGCGAATAAATTACGGGTATCGAGGAGAACCGTCAGCAAGATCTATGCGCATTTTAAGCGTTTAGGTTTAATCGTCATCAGACACCAGTTCAATCATGCTGGCAAAATCTTTTTACCGCGGGTGGTAAAATCTGCAACTCCTGAAGTGCAGAATGTGCAACCTAATCAAGAATACTTTAATCAATACAAGGGTAATGGAACAGTTAACACAGAACCGGCACATTTATATCAACGTGAAGATGAATCGACCCGGTGGATCAAGTCGACCAAACAAATTGGTCTAACTGAACCGACACTCCAGTCCATTTTGAAGTTTGCCAAGTGCAATCTGAAAAATTGTCACAAGATTGTGCGGATTATCTTGAATGCTAGGAACGTGGTGGCAATGAAGGCAAAAATTGCGAAGACGGCAGTGACCCAGTTTGAAAGTAATCAGAATCTGCAGAGTGGGCTGTACGAGCAGTTGAACCACATTTTTAGCTATATTATTAAGTATGGCTATCAGACGTACTGGGGCTATTTGACGAATGCGCTGAAGGATTTCTTTTTAGATGCATTTGGTTTGAAGCAACCGGTGAAGACGGTTAAGCCAACAAGGCAACGGATCCGATTTGGAAAGCGACCTGTGATCCATGAAACGTTGCCAGAGTGGGCGAATGATGATTATGAGCCGCATTATAAGAAGGCACCGTTGGCGGAAAGATTGGCGGTGAAAGCGAAGTTAAGAAAGTTAAATGAAATGTAGGGTTAGTGAAATAAAAAATCCTCTATCATCATGTGATAGAGGAAAATACTAATTATTCTTGGATGAATATGCTTTGTAGGCATTATCTTTTACTTTCTTAAAGTTGTTTTTAATTTCTTGATTGATTAAATCCATAGCATCTTTTAATTGCTTTTGTGACATGTTTGATCACCTTCCTATATGGATTAATTTATCTCTGTTTAATCCCGAAAGGGATTGTTCAAGCGAAACGTTCCCAGAAGCTCTGAATTTCAATCCCGATGTAGTTCACTTTAATAGTGTACATTCTACTATTATCTAAAGTATAAATAAATTGATATTTAAGATAATCCTTATTATTATAAATAAAAGGGGGATATATTATTATGATCATAGTTAAATTAATTAATTCAATATTTATTTTTTCAAAGTTACTTATAAAATTAATAAGTAGAACCATATTTTACCCAATTGACTTGGTTAATAATAAAATTGATAAAGTAAATAACAAAATTGAATCATTATTTTCAAAAAACAATAATTTGAATTATTTATACGAGTTTCCAAAATTTTCTATAAATAATGATTATCATGAGATTAATAATGATTATAAAAAAATTGGAAAGGATATGTACAAGTCACTAAATAAATATGAAAGAGACAAAAAATTCCCAATCACCCCAATTGCATCCAGATAGTAAGGTTAGAAAAAATTCTAATTCTGAAATAAAATCTCACAAGGATTTTAAAAAATTACCTCCTAATTTGCAACATCGTTTGATAAAAATTCAAGAAACGAGAACTTCTAGCCCGTTCCCTAATCCAAAAATGCTAAAGGGATATAATGAAATAAATCCTGGGATAGCTAATAAAATCATTGATAGTGGGATTGAAGAATCTAAATATAGAAGAAATCTTCAAAAATCCTATTTTGAAATAAGAAAGAAAAATGCTGAAAGTTTAAATGATTCAAGAAGAAGAAGAGAATGGTTTGCTTTCGTAATTGCTATAATATTAGTTTTATCAACAATAATTTTGTTGTTTACAAATCATTATATTGCGGGGACACTTTCTGGCTTTGGATCTTTAGCTTTAGTTGGTAAATTTATGTATCCTAATTATGAAAATAGTAATTTAAATCATAACAAGAAAAATGCGTCTAATAAAATGGCTAAAAACAAAAAATGATTTTTATTAGTATTAGATTATAAGAACTAAAATTAATAAATATTTACTTACCAACCAAAGTAATATATAATAAAAATGAATAAAAAAGGATACCGACTGCAATCGGCATCCAGTGAATTGATTTATATAAGTTGATTCATCTTGCTAAATTAAATAATTAAATTATTCAATAAAGTCGTCGGTGGTCGTCAACCTTAGCGGCTTTTTTGTGTCTTTATTTTGATAACTACTACATTTCAAACTAAAATAAACCGCATCCCATCCGGACGCGGTTATTTTTTACATTTTAATTATTATTTTGCCATCTTAACCTTGTGCTGCTTGACTGCCTTTGGCTTGGTCTGTTGTGGATTATTTCGGTACAATTCCTTCAACATTTTGGCGGAATTAGTAAAGATCTTCTGGTCATTTAAGACAACTAAGATGATCCGGTGCTTGCCTTTCGGGTGGGCGGTCCCCACGAAGCACAAACCGGCCGAATCGGTGAACCCAGTTTTCAGGCCATCAACATTCAGACCATCAACTAGGTCAGCAAGCGAACCATTCTTCAAAAGGGGATTAACGTTAACCAGAATCTGACCCGCTACTTTTTCACTACTTTGGGAAGCATCTTTCAAGATATCAGGATGATCCTTCAAAATATTACGGGAGATCACGGCGGTTGCTAAGGCCGAGACTTCATTCCCGGTCTTATTCTTACCGGTGATCTTGAAGCCGTATTTGGCAAGGTCGTCATTCTCTAAGCCGGATGCGGAGACAAAGTGGGCGTTCAAATGCCATAGTTTCGCCTGGGTATTCATATCCTGGATGAACTGTTTATCACTACCAGCAACCCATTCACCAAGGGCAATTGTGGAACTATCGGAAGAACCAACAATGGCAGCCTGGTATAGCTGGCGAACGGTATACGAATTGGCTTTAAATTTAAAGCCACCATTAAACTCAGAATTATGACTCATTCGGCGTAAATTAGGATTAGTGACATCGATTCGCTGATTCCAATTATTATGTAGGTGATGCACTTTTTTAGCAACTAGATAAAGCGTCATTAGTTTAGCCAGTGAGGCAATTTTAGTATTTTGTTTAGCATTCTTTTCGTAGATAACTTTATTGGTATCGGCATCTAAAGCGACAACTTCCTTGGCGTCCTTGGACCCATCCAGTTGACGTCGCATTTTATTACCATTAGAAACGGTATTGATGGTTCCTTTATCATCATACAGATAACTTTGTTTAACACCCTGACGGGAAACGGGGGCCTTAGCATTCTGATGTGAAGAAGAATGAAAATGAAGGACCCCAATTATCCCAACACAGATTACAATTAAACCAATTACAATCATATTCAAACGCTTGTTCCGCATATTAATTTCTCCTAACCCCAATAATATAAATCTAATTATATATAAGAATATCATATTTATTACCAATTGTGTTTACGATTAATTTACATTTTAATGGTAAAATAGATTCAATTAATTATTTTAGGAAGTGGATCATGCCAATTTACGGATATTCATTAATTTTAATGGTGGTGTTTGCAATGGTGCAACTAGCATTCGACTACCAGATTAAACATCATTTGAAATCTAAATTCAATGGTGCAACTAAATCTAAATTACTCCTTCATCATCAACATTTGAAAAGCTATCGTTATAATGGTTCTCTGATCAACATCAAACGTGAAGTTAATTTCGCAAGGGTCACCACGATTTTATACCTTTTATTCGGATTTATCATCGGTCTGATGACCATGAATATCGAAAATTTTAATCTACAGATTTTTAACGTTCTAAGCTGTTTAGCTTTGATTGTGATGACATTGGTGTCTTTGAATCGGGAAGTTGATATGGTTGCTGAACGGAATTATTTTGCGGATTATTTACAGCACCATCCCAAGAATGAATTGAACGTTGCTTTAAAATCAAAGAAGTTATTGTTTACAAAATTAACGATTACTTTGTTAACGACACTTGTTGGAGTAGTCCTGTTACTATTTGCTGGTTTAATAAATTAAAAAATGATTGCAAATATTAGAAATATATATTAATCTTACTAAAAAAGGGTTATTAACTTTTGTAGGTGATGAGATGAAAAAGATATTTCTAATTTTATTCGGCATGATAACAATATTAATCTTTAACGGTTTGAATCAAAATTACGTTCATGCCCAATCAATTAATGGGGCAACTATTAAATCCAGTATTACTGATGAAAATGGTAAAAATGTAAGTGGTCAGGATCAATTAGATCGTTATAGTAATTATAAAGTTCATTGGGATTGGACAATTCCTGATAATGTTCCTGTTGATGGTAATCAGATTAAACTGCAGTTACCCCATAACGTTATGTATAGTGGCGATGGCACGAGTTTTCCCATTATTAATGATCACGGTCAAAATGTCGGCATGTTTTCAATTAACAAGGGAAGTAACTATGGAACTTTAATATTTAATAATGGCTTAGATCATCGTAATGACCGCCATGGCGTGATTGAATTGTGGGTAAATGGAACTAAAATTGATCCATTTCATAAAAACTGGTTCATTAATAAGCTTGGTTGGGTTGCAAATCAAAATAATACGATTACTTGGAACGTTTCATTTAATCCGAATCTTAAAAAGATTAATCATGTTGACCTTCAAGATACTTTAGGAGCCGGTCAAACCTATGTTAATGGTTCTTTAAAATATCAAATCGGGACATACGATGATCATGGTAATTTTATACCGGATTCCAATCAGGATGTTTCCGCCAATATTACTAATAATAATCCACAAATTGATTTACATTTTAATAATGTTATTAATCATGCTATTAATTTAACATACCAAGTGAAAATTGATGGAAAACGGAACGATTATGGGAATGAGGCCTTGATTCATTATATGGATGTTACTAATAATTCATTACAACCTGATTCACATTCTCAGACCGCAATGGTTTCATCAGTTGTTAAAACGGGTGGAGATGAAACTGGTAATGGTTCGATTCCTAACTCAACGACTCCTAGCAATCCAAATGGCAGAACAACGACGCCTAATCATCCCGATAATAACACAACGCCAAATCAACCGAATGTTCCTAACCAACCCAATAACAACAATCAAACGCCAAATGCACCGAATAGTGGGACTACGACACCCAATCAACCTAATCAGCCGACGACGCCGAGCCAACCAAATTCGACCACTCCAAGTAATCCCAGTGGAAATAATGTGACGCCAAATCAGCCAAGCACACCGAATCAAACACCATCGAAACCCAACCAGTCGGGTCAAAATCCGGTAAAACCGGCACAACCGAGTTCAACTAAACCGCATTCAACACATATTGGATCAGTTCCATCTCATCAAAATCATGTCACTGATCATCATGTTGGAAGCACACCGAATATTTCAAATCAACCGAGTGAACAACCATCAACAACTAGGGCTAGTCATCATCAAGAATCATTACCACAAACTGGTGATAATACTCATTATGGCTGGATGACGGCAATTGGTTTAACCTTGATGAGTTTAGCATTACTGATTCTGTTTGGAATTAAATTCAAGAATCATAAATCATAATTATAAAAAGGTGGCATTTTGATGCCGCTTTTTTAATAGGAAGTCTGAAAGCATGAAGAAGAGATATTTAATTCCAGCCATTATCCTATTCTTGATTGGGTTAATCCTCGTGTTTTACCAGCCCATTCAAGACAGTTTGATTGCTGAAATGACTAGCAATCATCTTAGTGATCAGACAGTAAGAGTAAACCGTCTCAATCGGAAGCATGAGTCTAATTTTAATTTACAGCGGGTGAAACCGGTGGATGCCGCGACGGTTTCGAAAGCACTATTTGATCACGACGATTCAAATGTAATCGGTAAAATTGTGATTCCGGCCGTTGCGATGAAACTACCGATTTTTAACGGCTTGAATAATAATGATTTGATTAAGGGTGCTGGAACCATGCATCCGGATCAGAAAATGGGCAGCGGCAACTATGCTTTAGCCGGTCATCATATGAGTGACAACGGGATTTTGTTTGGTCCACTTAGCAGGGTAACCACTGGTGATTTAATCTATCTATCTGACGGTTCAAAGTTATATGAATACCAAGTAACTAAAAAGATCATGATTGATAAGCACCAAGTGAACTGGATTCAGCCGACGAATAAACCAGTAGTGACGCTGATTACCTGTTCTAGTGGGAATGAAGGCGAACAACGGCGGATCATGGTCCGTGGTAAATTAATTCAAAGTCGGAAATTAACTCGTAATGATCAAAAATTATTTTAAAAAATAGGATGGCTTAATCACATTGATATTGAGCCATCCTTTTGTTATCCTTTAGTTTCATACTTTGAGAAGTGGGGATGGTAAATTGGATACCAGTGTTTCAGATTTAGGCGACCATGTAGTTGGCTTTGCAATTGTCTCAATTATTTTCATGTTTCTATTAGTCCTGACGGTGATGATATTTCGTGCCCATCATAAATGGTACGGATTATTAATGGTGATTGGATTATGCATTAGTGGAGGATTCATGGGCTTATTTGCTGATACTTACATTAGTTTGTATCAGCAACAGTCTGATGCTCAATATCAATTAAATCATGATTCAAATTGGACCAAAATGAAATTGGCAGAAGATAGATACACTATAAAATATTTTGCTGATCATCATTTTCACGTTCAATTGGCTGACTATGAGGTTGACAAAGAGGGTAATGAAACGGATTATCCAGTTATGATTAACCATAATCATTGGTCGTCGATTTCAATTGTTTATCAAAATGGTCATAATCATATTAAATCGATTTCGATTGGTAAACGTAATCATTAGGAGGGGTATATATGCTATTAAGAATTAAAGGAAAATGGTTAGAAATTGGCGTGGCCCTGTTTTTAATGATTGGACCCTTCGGATTGGAAAATTTATTTCTTAGTGATTTGGTTTGGGGACATTTTTTTGATCGGATTAATAACGGTTTAGGTAATTTCTTGTTCGTATCACCGATGATATTATTATTACTAACCAATATGTACATTCCGTTTACCTATATTCATGACGATTTCAAACACCATGGGAAGGGAACCCCTAAATACCGGAAATTTCTTGCAGGGTGCAGTATCATGATTCTTTTCATGGCATTAGTAATCCTGTGCATGTTTGAAAGTAGCATTGGTGCTTAAAGTGATTTACAATCAGCATTGATTATTAGAATTATTCTTACTATAATGTAATCAAGTTAATAAAAAAGGGTGGTTATTTTGAATCAAGATAAATTAAAGCAAATTGAGCAGTGGACCAACGATCATCATTATGATTTTACATATATTAGTGATCCCAAGAATATTGAATACTTAACTGGTTATTATACCGACCCGCACGAACGGATTTTTGCACTGATTGTTTTTCCAGATCACGACCCATTAATTTTTGCACCACAATTAGAAGTGGAAGACATTCAAAAGAGTGGCTGGTCATTTGACGTTGATGGTTATTTAGACCATCAGAATCCTTGGCGGATGATTGCCAAAGATGTTGAACAACGGGTCCATGAACCGCACCATGCTGCTTTAGAAAAGAGTAGTATGCAGTTCCCCGTTCATAACTTTGAAGCCTTGGCCGGCGCATTATCCCACGTTACATTTGACGGGGATGTTTCTAATCTTTTGGAACAGATGCGTTTGATCAAGACACCGGAAGAACTAAAGGAATTGGCTGCGGCCGGTAAAGAAGCTGATTTTGCAATGCGAACCGGTTGGCATTCTGTCAAACCCGGGGTATCAGAGACTAAGATTGCCGCTGATCTGCAATACGCTTTAATGAAACGGGGCGTTATGGAAATGAGTTTTGGCACCCTCGTTCAAGCTGGCAAACATGCTTCAGAACCGCATAGTGTTGCCGGTAACAACAAGGTTGGCAACGATGAACTCGTTCTATTTGATTTAGGAACCATGCATAACGGTTACGCATCCGATACATCCAGGACCGTTGCCGTTGGCCATCCCGATGACAAAAAATTAGACATTTATAAGACCGTTCAAGCAGCCCAATTAAAGGCCATGGATTTCTGCAAACCAGGGATCACCGCTGAAGAACTGGACCACTGCGCTAGAAAAGTCATTGATGATGCTGGCTATGGAAAGTACTTCATTCACCGTTTGGGTCATGGGATTGGTTTAGGTACCCACGAATACCCATCGATTATGCAGGGTAACAAGATGGTCTTGAAACCGGGAATGTGCTTCTCCATTGAACCGGGCATTTACGTTCCAGGCGTTGCCGGGGTTCGAATTGAAGATTGCGTCCACGTGACTGAAAATGGCTGTGAACCATTTACCCATAACACTAAAGATTTAACCTATGTTGATAAATAGAAAGTAGGCTTTTTAAATGAAATACAAATATTCTTTTCACCGCCCTAATACATTTTGGGGCGTCGTGTTGATTCTGGCGGCCGTTTTACTAATTTTAAGTAAATTGAACATGTTCAGTGTTCATTTAGGTTTGATCCAAGCCATCTTTACTTTGATTTTTTTGGCAGTCTTGATTCGTAGTGTCTTTCGCCTGCGGTTTCCTGGCATTATTTTCTCCCTTGCGTTTTTAGCAATTATTTATGCTAAACCACTGGGGATTAGTCAGTTATCGCCATGGACGATTTTAATCAGTGCGATTTTATTAAATTGGGGATTAAGTTTGATTTTCAGACCATTTCCACACCTATCAAAGTATTTCGGCAATGACTTTGTTGAATTTAACTATGATACTAATCATAATCATCGAAATCAAAACCAAGATACTTTTGACGGTGATTTTAAAGAAGTGGATGGTGAACAAGCAAAAAGTGACCATTCTTCATCGGTCAAAATTGACAATAATTTAGGTGGATCCACCCGCCGCGTTGATACCGATGATTTCCAACATGCTGAAGTTAATTCCAGCATGGGTGAAGTCACTTTATATTTGAATCAAGCCAAAATGAAAGCAGAAAAGGCTGAGATCAATCTGAATGTTTCAATGAGTGACGTCAACATTTATTTGCCAACGAATTGGCAGGTCATCGATCAAGTTGAGCATTTTATGGATGATAGTGATACAACTGAAAATGGCAAGGGTCATTATGATAAGACCGTTTACTTAACTGGCAAGGTATCGTTTTCTGATTTCAATGTTTATCATATTTAATTAATGCTAAATGATAAAAGCATTCTTGAATCTTTTGTATAATAGGTTCAAGAATGTTTTTGATTATATTTATGGAGGTGAAAGTTTGTTACTAACAAATTTAGATTGGTTTCTTCGTTTAGTTCTTGCTATGTTCTGCGGTGGCCTAGTCGGCTACGAACGTTCCAGACAGTTAAAAAGTGCCGGAATTAGAACCCACATGGTGGTTGCTGTTGGTTCTGCACTAGTCATGATCGTATCTAAATACGGCTTTTATGATATTTTATCGCTTCATAATATTGCACTTGATCCATCCCGTATTGCCGCCCAGATTGTCAGTGGGATTTCCTTCTTAGGTGCTGGAACCATTATTATTGGTCGCAATCGGGTCAGCGGTTTAACAACGGCTGCCGGAGTCTGGTCGACTGCGATGATTGGCATGGCCGTTGGTGCCGGAATGTATTTTATCGGCATTGCCGCCACTATTTTTATCGTGGTGATTCAATTTGTCTTTCACGATGATTCTATTTTGAACATTTTAATTAACCGGATTCATATTCGTTTAAATTTAGAAATTAATAATGATGGGCGCGCAATCGAACGAATTGAAAAAATTTTAGGCCAGCACCACGTTGAATTAGTTAATTTACAAGTCACCTCGGCGGATGAAACCCGTTTGGGGGTTCGCATTGATGGGATGATTAATCACAAAATTAACCCCAGCAAGATTATTTTAGCGCTGGAACGTGATCATGATGTCGTAAGAATTACTTCAGAACATCGATAGGGGTGATTGAAGATGGCTGATTTAAAAATTACTTTAGGTGATATCACTAAATCAAAAGTGGATGCGATCGTGAACGCTGCTAATACCGGCTTAGTCGGTGGTGGTGGCGTTGACGGCGCCATTCACCGGGCAGCTGGAAAGGCCAAACTAGATGCTGCCTGTCGTAAACTGGGTGGCTGTCCAACCGGTGAAGCTAAGACGACTCCTGGTTTTAATTTATCTGCTCAATACATTATTCATACGGCCGGACCGATTTGGCGTGACGGTTCGTTTGAAGAGGATAAACTACTAAAAAATTGTTATATCAATAGTTTGAAACAGGCCGTTGCTCACGATTGCAAAACGGTTGCCTTTCCGTCCATTAGCACCGGTGTCTATGGCTATCCACTGGACCGGGCTGCTAAAATTGCGGTCAAGACGATCAAAAATTTTGATGCACCATTAAAAGTAGAGATGGTCTGCTTTGATCAGAAGACTGAAGAAGCCTATTTAAAGGCTATGAAATGAATTGATTCCTTGGATTTTGATCTAAGGAATTTTTTCTTTGACTTTTGCAATGAATCCTTATATCATTTTACTTACAATTAATAAGCTATGGGAGGTTGATTGAATGTCATTACTATTATCACCCACTAATGTTGGCGGTTTGTCATTAAATAATCGGGTTGTCATGTCACCAATGTGCATGTATGAAGTTAAAAAAGAAGATGGAATTTTGACGCCGTTTCACTTTGCTCATTATGGGATGCGTGCCATTAGCAAAGTTGGTTTGATTATTACCGAAGCCACGGCGGTGGATCCGGATGGCCGAATTACTAAGTATGACTTGGGTCTATGGAATGATGAACAGGCGAAGCATTTTAAGAAATTAGTTGATTGGATTCATTATTTAGGCGGTAAAATTGGGGTGCAATTAAACCATGCTGGCCGTAAAGCAGCTGATGCCATTCATCCCGTTGCACCTAGTGCGATTGCTTACAGTCGTGATTATCGCACACCCAATGAATTAACAATTGAACAAATTCATCAGATTGTGAATGATTTTGGCACAGCTGCTAAACATGCAAACAATGCTGGCGTTGACGTAATTGACATTCATGGAGCTCATGGCTACCTACTAAATCAATTTTTATCTGCAGTAACTAATCATCGCCAGGATGAATATGGTGGCAGTCTAGCTAAGCGCTACCGAATCGTTCATGAAGTCATTCAAGCAATCAAACAAAATTATCAGGGACCATTATGGATCCGTCTTTCATTAACTGATTATGATGATAGTGGTTTAGAAAACACGATGGATGATTGGAAGCAAGTTGGCAAATGGATGGAAGCTGATGGCATTAATTTAATTGATGCTTCTACTGGTGGTTTGCTTAACAAGGCGCCTAATTTTCCAGTTCATGATGGTTACCAAACCTCGTTTGCGACTAAATTAAAGCAATCACTTCAAATTCCCGTTTCCACCGTCGGGTTATTGGATAATCCCGGTTTAAGTGAATATATTTTACAGAATCACCAGGCTGATTTGATTTTTGAAGGCCGGGCACTATTAAGAAATACAAATTGGCTATCCGATGCCGCTAAGGAATTGCATGACCACCATTTCAAGCCGTTTAATGATTCATACCAACGTGGTCAAAAATAAGCGGTTAACTAAACGTTTGTAAGCAAAATGTTTGGAGTCGTGTGAATTTTTCTTGTAGAATTATGTCTGATGAATTAATTAGAAGGAGGAGATTGTATGAGTAAGATTGCAGCTGTTGTTACAAGCGGTTACGAAGATTCAGAACTAACATCACCTAAAAAGGCTTTAGAAGATGCTGGCAACCAAGTTGACCTCATTGAAGAAAAAGCTGGTAATAAGATTGCCGGTGAACATGGTGATCAACAAACCATCGACGTTGCCATTGACGATGCTAAGTTTGATGATTACGATGCACTATTGTTACCAGGTGGCGGATCACCCGATGCACTTCGTGTTGACCCTCGTTATGTCAACTTTGTAAAGCGCTTCTTAATGGCTAATAAACCGGTCTTTGCAATTTGCCATGGACCACAATTCTTCATCCAAACTGGCTTAGCTAACGAATTGAAGCTAACAGCATACACAACCATCCGTTATGATTTATTCTATGCTGGTGCTCAAGTCTTAGACAAACCAGTCGTTGTTGATAAGAAACATAAGTTGGTTACAAGCAGAACTCCTGATGATTTGAAGTACTTTAACCGCGAAATGTTAAACTTATTAAAATAATTGAGATTTAAAATAATGAAGACGTTAGTGATCAAATCAAATCACTAACGTCTTTTTTGCTTTAACGGTTGATTAATATAATCATTAGTTTTATACTAATTAAAAATTAATTAAAAGGGGCAATTAAAATGACAAAAGTACTTTTTAATAACTTTAGTTTGTTTAATGGTAAGGATAACCAATTAAAATCAAATGCGTGGTTATTAGCTGATCGAAAAACTGGCAAAATTGTTTCAGTTGGTTCTGGGGATGAACCCAAAGCCGATCAGTACATGGATTTGAATGGTAAATTTGTCATGCCCGGATTAATTAATGTTCATACTCATATTACATTTGATCCATATTCTTCGACTGGTAATACCGATGTAGACGAAGTTCAATCCACTGTTCGTGCTGTTAAGCATTTACACGAACTATTAAAATCAGGTGTTACTACTATTCGTGAATGTGGTGCAACATACGACATTGATATTGTTTTAGAAAAATTACGTGAAGCGGGCCAATTGAAACACGTTCCAACCATCATGCCATCTGGTCGGCCATATGGAATTACCGGTGGTCATTCGGATTTACCGAACTGGGGTTATCACTGTGATTCAGTTGACGCCATGCGCCATGACGTTCGGGTTGGCATTAAAAAGGGTGCTAAGGCCATTAAAGTCATGGCAACCGGTGGTGTCATGACCAAGCAAGATTCAATGTATGATCCCCAACTAAGTGCTGAGGATATGCGAACAGCCGTTGTCGAAGCTCACCATAAGGGCTTGATTGCGATGGCTCATGCTGAGGCTAATCCCGGAATTGCGAATGCCATTAAAGCTGGCGTTGACTCAATCGAACACTGTTTTGAAGTTAACGATGATGAAATTGACTCCATGTTGAAGAAACATATCTTTCTAACGGCGACCTTACAAACGGCTTGGGCCATGAAGCATTATGGCAAAGGCAAGTTACCACAATGGGAAATGAATAAGATTGATGCCTGCTGGAAGATGTTAACAAAGAATATTAAGCATGCTTGGCACCGTGGGGTTCCCGTTGTAGTCGGCACCGATGCCGGTTGTCCATTTGCTTATTTTGATACCACTGCTAAAGAATTTGAATTAATGGCGAAATACATGGACGTTACTAACTATGAAGCCCTTCTTGCCAATTATCATTCTGCCGAATTATTAGAACGCAACCAACAGTTTGATCCTAAGGTCGGTGTCTTAGCTCCTGATTATCATGCCGATTTCTTAGTTCTAGACCACAATCCACTTGATGATATTAAAGCACCCCAGCAAGAAGATAAAGTCGTTTACAAGGGTGGAATTAAAGAAGTTTAATTTTTAAATTGAAACCAAATTAAAACACCAATTCCAAATCAATGGAATTGGTGTTTTTTAGTTTAAATGAGTTAATTTAGAAATTCTTAAACGTAGTTTCTAATTGTTGTAAGGAAGCTTTAGATTGGTAATAAGCTTTTTTATTAACCCGTCTTTGACTACCCTGGGTACTGACCCATTTTTGTAAATTAGATTTAACAATTTCCTTTTGTTGATTTAATTTGCTGTAATTCGGGGTTAAGTAATTAGCTCTTAACTTCTTGATGTCCTTATTACTTAAACCAATTACCTTGTGCAAATAATTATCCATATTACCATACTTAGCTTCAATCGTGCTATAGAAACGGTTTAATTGATTAATTTGGGTGACATAATTTTGACGTCCCTTATTTAAGCCAATGTAATAAGTGGATAATAAGTAGTCGTTATAAATGTTGCGCTTATTAACACCTAAAGCCGATAGCAATAGGACGCTGACGGTTCCGGTTCGATCACGACCACCGATACAATGGTACATAATGGCACCATTCTTGTTGTTCATGGCTGCTTTAAAAATATCCTTGTAAGAATTAACAGCAGATTTACTGAAGGCTAGTGGATAACCATAACGGTAAATTTCACCGTATTTATTTTTAGCAGGGGTGGTAGCAATCTTTTCCTTTAGTGAAATGACCGGGATGTTTTTAATGGGGATGTTTAAGCCAACACTATCTTTGACACCTTCACCTGGATCGGCAGCCTTTTTAATTTCCTGTGATTCACGAAGGTCAATGATTTGTTTAATGTTTAATTGATGGGCAGCTTTAGCGCCTTTTTTGGTTAATTTAGCTAAATCACTACCGCGAATCAAGCGCTTAGGCTTGACTGAGAAATTACCATCAGCAGTGGTGACACCACCAATATCGCGAGTATTCCATGATCCTTGTAAATCATTTGAATAGTAAAAATCCTGTCTTTGTTTAGCGGCTTTAGCGACTCTGACGTTACTTAGATATTGATTATATTTGCTTGAAATGCTGCTGGCAGCATAAGCTTGTGTCGTTGAGTGTTGCTGGCTATTGATTGCATTGAAACCAAAGAAACTTAGTCCGGCAATCGCAGCAATTGATAACTTAGTTGCTTTTCTCATTTCATGATTACTCCTTTAAAATAGACTAACGTTATATATCATACCTTTAATTGATTATTTCTTCAATTATTTTTAGAAAACATAAAAAGCAAATCTAAATCGATCGATGTCGGATGCTTGAATTTAAGTTAAATTAATTTTCAGCGTGATTAATGGCACCGTTGATGTCATCCTTTGAAAAATCATGTTTCATAAATTCTTCACTAGTTGATGGTAATTCCTGATTTAATTTGGGTAGTGCTTGTAAACTAAGTTCACCGTCTTTAACGTTAAATCCTAAGACGTGGCCACCAATGCTTAAATCATCTGCTAAGAAATGAAGATGGAAACCACCGACTGAAGGGCCATTAAAAATTTGTGGAGCGTAGTAACCAATCAAAGTTCCTTCCTTGTTTGTAGCGTAGCATCAAAAGTAGCTTGTTTATCAGCCATTTCAACTAAAGTTGGATAGGGCTCGTTTGCTTTATTGACTGATCTAGTATGAATATTTGAAAAAACACCGTGAATTTTGACCGCAAAGAAAATGTTTTGGTAATCATTTTGGTTAAAGATGTAGTCAGCTAATTCGGACTTATTAATGTTTTGAATCTGATTCAAACGGGTAAAGTGGGCAAAATGAACATCAGCAAATGGTACCATTTCCATACCAGTTAGCTTTTGAATTTTCCCACTGCCTTTTACTTGGTAACCCTGGCCGTTTAAAACAATTAATTCACCATCGAGTGAATCGGCGGTGCCAATTCCAGTGTCACCATGTTTTAAAATATCATTCAATGATTTCGTTCCTTTAAATAATCCGGGGACCATTAATGCAAGGGTGCCATATTGGTACAGTGTTTGATAATTCATTTTAAAAACCTCCTTATATAATTAATTATATCTTATTGTTGATATCAAGCGGTGTAAAGCAAATGAGTTTAAATTAGAATGAGATTATTAAGTGATTAAAATTATTTATTAATTCGATTAGGTATATAATGAACATATAGACCATTAGTTATTAAAAGAGGTAATTCGATGGATAATGCAATTAGTAAAAGTAGTAGACCAAAGCATAATTATCTGAGTATTGCGCTGCGAACAATATTATCCTTCATTGGAGTTAGTTTAATTGGTCTAGGCGCTGCCTTGATGCGTGAAGGACACGTTGGTCTGGATCCTTATACCGCCCTTAATATTGGTGTATCTGGTCATTTAGGGATGGAACTTGGGACCTACCAGTTAATTTCTAACCTAGTCATCTTTGTTTTTATTTTGATTTTTAATATTAAGCAAATTGGAATTGGGACGATTTTGAACATGGTTCTAGTTGGATATGAAATTCAATGGTTTTCAAACATCTATGAAAATATTTTTGGAGCTCAAATCAATTTCTTCGTTATTATTGTTGATGGTGCGATTGGACTATTATTCTTTACACTAGGAACTTCAATCTATATGTCGACTAAATTAGGGGTTGCTCCATACGATGCAATTGCGCCGACAATTTCAGAACGATTTCATATTAAGTACCAATATGTAAGAACAGTTCAAGATATCCTCTTTATGGTAGCTGCTGTTATTGCTGGCGGTGCTTATGGAATAATGACGATTGTAACAGCATTCTTTGCCGGTCCTTTAATCACTTTCTGGAATAAAAACGTCAGCGAATTTATCATGGAACATGTTAATCACTTCAGTAATGAACCATCCGTTAATAACGTTGAAAATGGGGTTTTAGGTGCTAGTCGTCAAAGTTATAACTGGTTGCATCGTGCATACCGTTCAACTGTATATATTCAAAGACATTTATCTGGTTATACTGATCAAGAATTAGAAGAGATTATTAATGAAAATAATCACCAGTTAAGACAAAATTTGATCTTTATGAAGCATCTTGAAAAACTTCACCATTCATTGAATGAAGAATTAAAACGCCGTGGTTTGAACCAAAAATAATTTAAAATAAAGTAAAATAAAACAGGGGATGAATTAATCATCCTCTGTTTTATTTGGTTTAATTAATATTATCTAACGACAACTGCGTATTGATGACATTTATTATAAACGTTCATGAAATGGGTCGTTGATACCCAGAATACCTTGTGTGAATCACTGGCATATTTATATGGATCAGCAATTAAAAAGGCACCGTATTTATAACCAACGATGGTTAACATGTGGCCAGTTGGATTACCATTCATATTTCTAGAACCAGCAAAAGCAACCGCATTATCGTGTTTAACTTCAGAAATTAACTGGGTTCTTGAAGCACCTGAAATATCATGGGTTGCTTTATCATATTCACGACCGTATTTAGCAAGCGGGTATGGCAAAATGGTCCATGATACATTAGTGGGGTTGTGCTTAAATGGATTTCCTCTAAAACCATACTTAGGATTATTGCTTCGTGGCATTTTATCAATAAAACTCTTGGTACTAATAAAACCACGGCCTTTAACTGACAAAGCAGTCTTTAAACTGATGGCTTCACAGGCATTTGGTGCGAAAGTAGGGTAAAGTTGACTATTGTACGTATATGGCAAAATATATGTAGAAGGTTTCTTTAATGCCTCGGCATTGATCCAACCATAATTGGTTCCTTTACGGCTAACTTTAAAGTAGGTTCTTCGATTGGACTGTGCAATTTCATTAACCTGCATTAATTGGCCGGAAAGACCTGATGCCTTGCGTTTAACTTTAGTTCCCTTAACGTAAGGTTGTTCCCACATTTTCCAATGACTACCATTAATGACCCTAGCGTCATAATTTCTAGCAGAGCTGATGGAATAATTGGAATTTGCAGAAGCCTTACTGTTTACCATTAAAAGGCCTAAAATAATGAAAAATCCCATTAAAAGGATTCGATTTATTTTATGCAAATTAAACAACTCCTTGTAATGAAATGATTATACAAATACATATTTTAGCATTGATATATAACAGATTAATGACGTGAATGTTAAGTTTTAGATACTAATTATTAAACAAAGGTGCAATGTCATTTTGATATGCATCGTCGATGATTTGGGATGCTTTGCGGCTCAACTGTTGGGCGTATTCCGGAGTATCATTACCGTTTTCATATTCATTACTAAAAGCAACGTGACAAGCAGCCTTTAAGTTCGTCTTTAATTGATCTTTGTCAGGAGTTTGGTAAGCTTTAGAATTAAGTCCCATATTGAGGTAAGCACGAAGGGTCATTAAGACTTCACTAGTTAATTGGTCTTTACTTTGAGCAGCTTGATAAGCCTTTTCAAATAGATTATGTTGAATTTTAATTGCAATTTTAATGTTGGTTTGATGTTCTTCTTGTTGTTCTGGCATCATGATGTTCCTTTCATGTAATAAAAAACATTCCATTGTTTTAAATGGAATGCCTTCATTTAATTTAATAAAATGAAATTACTTAGCTTCGAGGCTAACTGAACCATTATTGTTAGAAGCTTCGTATCGGCCTGGTTTAGTACTATTTTTATCAATTGCAGATTTGATTTCATCAATATCAACGTCGCCAGGGTAGAATGAAACAACGCTGCCCTTATATGCTAAGATTTGGTCACGTGATTTGAATTGAGTCATTTCGTCTTTATTTACATCGTATGCCATAATTGAATTACCTTCCTTTTTGTTATTCAGATTACAATTTTATTTTAACACCAGCCCTTCATTTTTTCATTGTTTTGTTTTGCAAAAAAAGTTTGAAATAAATTAACTAAAATACTTGAAAAATTAAAATATTGTTATATAATTATAAATAATCAATGAGAAACATTTAATGATTGCCCCGTAGTTCAGTTGGTAGAACAACTGCCTGTTAAGCAGAAGGTCACTGGTTCGAGCCCAGTCGGAGCAGTTAGATTTATGATGCCGTTCTGGTGTTTATAAATCTCATTTTTATAAATAAACTGATTTCTTTTGATTATTGCCCCGTAGTTCAGTTGGTAGAACAGCTGCCTGTTAAGCAGAAGGTCACTGGTTCGAACCCAGTCGGAGCAGTTGATGATAAATATTTCTTTTGTATTTATGATCTTTATTGTTGAACAATTGCATATTTTGATAATTGCCCCGTAGTTCAGTTGGTAGAACAACTGCCTGTTAAGCAGAAGGTCACTGGTTCGAGCCCAGTCGGAGCAGCTAATTAAAGGGAATCATTGATTAAATGATTCTTTTTTATTTACATTCATTGTTTACAAGTGTAAACTACTAATTGAATTGAATATTAACGAATAAACTTTTTATTTACAGTTTTAGTTTACATTTGTAGATTGAGGAGATGAAACGATGGAACAATTAGAGCAGATTACTAATTCTGAATGGAAAATCATGCGTGTAATTTGGACGCTTGGCCATTCAACCAGTAAGCAAATTACATCTTTGCTTAGTGAAAAAGAAGATTGGAAAGCTTCAACTGTTAAAACTTTATTAAGACGCCTTGATCGAAAGGGATTTTTAAAAATTGTTCGAAAAGGGCGAACCTATGTTTACTATTCAAAAATTGATGAGCAGACGGCTGCTAATGACGCTGTTTTAAATATTTTTCATAATATTTGTGCAATGCATGCTGGAAAAGCTCTGAATAGTGTGATTCAGAACGTTCCAATTAGTAAAAATGATATTCAGGTGTTAATTCAAACTTTGCATCAAAAAGCCAAAACGGCACCTGATAAGGTTCCATGTAATTGTTTGAAACATCAAGATTGCGAAGGGAGGAAAATGAGCTATGAACATGAAGAATGATGATGATCAAAAAAAGATGAATATGGATGATCACAAAATGGACGGCAAACATAAGATGGATTGCTGCAAGAACATGAGTGACAAAGATATGAAAAACATGGATATGAAACACCATGATAACCAAAAAATGAGTGGCATGAAGATGAATCATAAGAACATGAAGATGGATAACCATAACATGAAGCATATGGATCATATGGATATGAACTCAAAATCTGGTCACGACTCAATGAAAATGAACGGCATGAATATGGATCACCACTCAATGAACATGGACCATGGATCAATGGATATGGACCACATGGACATGGGCAATGGCGGCATGATGATGCATGGCGGCCACATGATGAATATGGGTAATCTAAAACAAAAGTTCTGGGTATCATTAATTGTGATGATTCCAATCATTTTAATGTCACCAATGATGGGCATGAAATTACCATTCACCATTCAATTTCCAGGATCCGATTGGGTTGTTGCCATTTTAGGTAGTTTCATGTACTTTTACGGCGGGAAACCATTCTTTAGTGGCGCTAAAGGTGAAATGGAAAGCCATAAACCAGCAATGATGTCATTGATTACGCTTGGCATTACGGTTGCTTACGCTTACAGTATTTACGCAACCATTGCAAATGATATTTTCCACGTTACCCCCATGGTTAATAATTTCTTCTGGGAATTAGCAACGTTAATTGTCATCATGTTACTAGGCCACTGGATTGAAATGAATTCAATCATGAATGCCGGTTCGGCATTGAATGCCCTTGCTAAATTACTTCCAGATAGTGCTCACTTAGTTACATCAAACGGTGACACTAAGGATGTTTCTGTAAGTGATTTAACCCAAGGAAATTATGTTCTAGTGGAACCAGGTGAAAAAATTCCTGCTGATGGTGATATTAAAAAGGGTCAGACCTTAGTTAATGAATCATTGGTTACCGGTGAATCCAAGAAACAATCTAAAAAGGTAAATGATAAGGTTATTGGTGGTTCAATCAATGATAACGGAACGATTACCGTACAGGTCACCGGCACTGGTAAATCTGGCTACCTTTCTAAAGTAATGAACATGGTTAGCCAGGCTCAATCAAGTAAATCGAAAGATGAGAATATGGCTGATCGGATTTCGGGTTACCTATTCTATGCGGCCCTTGCAATTGCAATCATTGCAACTATTATTTGGATTCCAATCAATGGCTTTCCATTTGCCATTTCAATTGCCGTTTCAACCCTTGTCATCGCTTGCCCCCACGCACTTGGTTTGGCAGTACCCCTAGTTGTTTCTAGAAGTACTTCGATTGCTGCTCGAAACGGGCTATTGATCAGAAACCGCAATGCTTTGGAACACGTTAAAAATATTAAGTACGCGCTAATGGATAAAACGGGAACATTAACCCAAGGCAACTTCAAAGTTAACCATTTTGAAAGCCTTGACCAAAATTATTCTAATGAACAGGTTTTACAAATTATCGGTAGTTTAGAACAAGGGTCAAGTCATCCACTAGCAGAAGGGGTTTTAAACCTTGTTCACAGTAAGAAAATAAACCTATCTAGCGTTAAAGATGAACAACAGGTAACTGGCGCTGGAATTGCTGGAACGATTGATAATCAACGCTATGCATTACTAGCTAGTTCATATTTGAACCAACACCAAATTGCATATAACCATGATTTATTCGATCAGTTATCCAGCCGGGGGAATTCTGTTAGTTTCCTTCTTCAAGATGATCACGTTATTGGGATTTTAGCTGAAGGTGATCAAATCAAGGCTAATTCTAAAGAAATGGTTCAGTACTTGAAGGCTCATCATATTATTCCAGTCATGCTAACTGGTGATAACCAAAAGACAGCTGCATCGGTTGCCCACCAATTAGGCATTGATAAGTATGAAGCTGAATTACTTCCTGAAGACAAACAGAAGATGGTATCTAGATACCAAAATGATGGTAAGGTTATCTTTATCGGTGATGGAGTTAACGATGCACCTAGTTTAGCTAAAGCCAATATTGGGATTGCCATTGGATCTGGAACTGATGTTGCCATCGATTCTGCTGATATTGTATTAGTTAATAGTGACCCTAAGGATGTTATCAGCATGCTTCAATTAGCAACTAAGACCAATCATAAGATGGTGGAAAACTTATGGTGGGGTGCTGGTTACAATATCATTGCTTTGCCATTAGCTGCTGGTGTTCTAGCATTCATTGGGATTGTCTTAGACCCAATGGTGGGTGCCATTATCATGTCATTGAGTACCGTCATTGTTGCTTTGAATGCCATGACGCTAACGATTAAAAAATAATTTTAAATGAAACTAAAAAAGCACTTCATTATGAAGTGCTTTTTTTTATTCACCATGCTTTTTACCCCGCATGACATGGTCAGAATGGGCAATCGTTTCATTAACGACATCTAAAATATGCGGATCATTTAACTGGTAGTACCTTGCTTTACCAATTTGTTCTGAACTAACGAGCTGAAATTTTTTAAGGTGAGCCAGTTGATGTGAAACAACGGATTGTTCAACGTTTAAAATTCCACCAATTTCTTTAACGTTAAGTCTCTTTTGCTCTAATAAGTGTAACATTTGAAGCCTAGTTGGATTACTTAATAGTTTAAATATTTTTTGTGATTCCTTTAGGTGTTTTTCATCGATTAAATGAATTGAATCTTGCTTCAAGAGAAACCCCTCCATTTAAATTAATTACAGCTTATTATAGCTTATTTTCGGCCTTCTTGAAATGATTCCAAACCCTCACTAAAGATGAAGTAAACTAAGATTAAGGCGGCAACTGAATCTGCCCACCACCAATTCAAAAGGTAGGTTAATAGTGTTCCTAATAGGACGGTACCAGCCATGTATGCACATGTAATGTTACACATGCCATCTTCAACTAGTGCGTTAGAGTGGAGTGCTTTTCCCATTTTTCGTTTTAAAATTGTTAAAATGGGCATTAAGATGACCGAAGCAACTGAGATTAGTAGACCGGATAAACTATTATCAGAAGCTTGGTGGGTAAAAAGATTATAAAGAGAAATGACGACAATATAGACTGATAGCAAGATTAAAACAGATCCAACAATTAATGATGATCTTTTTTCAGCTTTCATAATTGACTGTGAATCATCACCGTTCATTTCCTTCTTTAATCGCCAGATGAGGGCGCTCCCCGAAATGATTTCTAAAAAGCTGTCCAATCCAAAGGCAATCAATAGAATTGAGTGGGCTTGTAATCCAGATATGAAACCAACAATGAATTCAAATGCCATCCAAGCGGTCGAAAAGTATTCAATCATCAAACCATTGTTAACTAAGTGTTTGTTATTTTCCATTTTTATTTTCTCCTTTAAATATGTTTTAAATAACATATGTTAATAATAACATATTTATAGCAAAATAAAAGAGTTTAATCAATTTGATTAAACCCTGAAAAATATTATTTATTAGAAGTATAAGCATGCGAATGCTTTTTAATATATTCTTTGCTCATATCATAAAATTGATCTTGAGCCTTATGACTACCGTTTAATAAGTCTTTGCTGATAATATCGTATCCAACTCCAGCTGTGAAGTACATGTATCTGCCATCAGTCTTGTAATTGTGGATTTGATTGATATTCATGTGGTGTTTGGCATACCATAATTTGATCATACGATATAAAAAACTGCGGAGTGGGATGGTATATGTAGCATGGTACGACATTGAAGTTGCGTTTAAACTATGCATGTCATCAAAAAGATGTTCATCCACTTGATTCATTCTCATCTTACGAAGCATTAATAAACCTCCTTTCATAAAAATTCATTACTTTCAATTATAATCATTTTCATAAAAAATTAAAATAAAAAAAGCACGCTAGTAAAAACTAGTGTGCTTATTTCCTCAGCAACAATTTATCTACTTTTATTGAATTAATTTCGATCCTTAGAGAACAAGTACTGAACCAACTACAAAAGCAACTAATAGAGAACCAATTGAGATATCTCTAGTGCGTTTCATATTAACTGCTTTATGGTTGCTTTGGATTCCAAACATTACTAATGAATATAATAATGTTAGAACGGCTAGAACGATGAAAACTGTTATGCCTAAGGTTACCATATATAATACACCTCCATGTGTTATATACAGTACATTTAGGAACAATCTTAAGACACTATATATACTAGAACCTCGTGTCCGCACTTAACTCAAAAGTTAAGAACTAAAACATATTGCGTCTTAGTACGTTATCAATGTTAGGAGTATGACCTTTTCTAGCAAGATCAATTCTTCTAACGAACATGTATACTAAAGCAACAAAAATAACCAACATAACTAAGTTTGCCATATACGAGCACCTCCAAGTGTTTATATACAGTACATTTAGGAACAACGAATTTTAGAGGGACTATATATACTAGAACCTCGTACCCCCTAGAACTGCGCAGCATTGGTTTGCTTAGCTTTTGAAAATGAAATTAATCATTTCACGGTGTGTCCATAGCCTTATATTCAGTTGTAAGTTACTGCTTCACCAGCAACTTATGACTATAATATACTTTTAAAAGTATATTTGCAACCTTTTTACCTATTTTTATTTCTTTTTTTAATATAAAATGATAAGATAAAGTTTGAAAGGGTAATTGTACTCTTTATTAATGGCATAGATTGAAGTTGTAGAGGAGGACTTTTTATGGCTCGTCGAGTTCGGAGAAATATGTCACAATTGCAAAAGTTAGAAAAGGATGCTTCTAATTTGGAAATGCATTTGAATGATGTTTCCCAAAACTTCTTATCAAAAGTGGTAAGTGAAGCAAATTCTGACCAGGCAAAGAAATTTGAACATCAAGATGTTATTAATATTGATTTGCCTCGTCAAAAAGCTCAGCAAAGAAAGCTTGCTAGGATGCGAAAACAAATTCGTGATTTACAACAATCACAGAAGGAAGCTTAATCTGAACTAACTTTTGTTAGATTAAAAAAGAGTATTCCTATCGTTAATATTAACTATTATTGATAGGAATGCTCTTTTTAGTTTGTTCTAATAGGCGACATCCTTTATCAAAAGCATATTTTCTTTTATAATGTGATTGTTTATCTTTGACTTAATTCTATGAAAGGAAAGAATATAAATGACATTTAAAGAAGAAATTGATGATATTTTAGAACGTAATCAAGATCTTAAAAAGTGGCGGATTGATACTTCTAAATCCGCTTGGGATCAAATCGTAAAAAAATTACAAGACTTAGCTGCTCACGGTTATACCCAGTATGAATATGAAACTCACCATGAAAATGATGATAACCAAGATAACGTTAATGATTTAATTAGTACTTACTGTATTCGGGAAGATATTGAAATTAGAAACTATACTAAGGATCAAGATGGTTTCTTTTCATGGTTAAATGCCGATACTAATACCAATGTTGCTGTGATGTCATGGTATCAAATTCAAAATGATCACCAGACAGATGATAATACACTAGGTGATAAACTGTACCGAATGGCTCGTGAATGGAACCATAAAAATTTCCCAATGGGTGATTTTAATGACAAAATGCTAACCCACGTTAAAAATATGATTAAACATAATGCAGAACAGCAGGCTGGTTTAACACTTGTTAGAAAAGATGATTTCGATCACTACGTCACTAACAAACAAATGGAAAACCTAGCTCAATATTTTGAAAAACAGGGATTCAAGATTAATATCAAAAATAGATACAATGGTAATTTAGCCTTTGTCGTTAGATTTTAGGATAAAATCTTAATCATAGAAAGTGGGGCGGTCATGTGACTGTCCCATTTTTATTTGGATTTTTAAATCATAATTGTTGCATCTTGTGTGACACAATGCATATACTAGCTATGATTAATAATAAAGGAAGTGATACTATGATTTCTAACCGTTTAAGAGACTTAATTGATGAACGTCATATTAGTATTTCAAATTTATCTCGTCAAGTGCACTTATCAAGAAATACTATTTATAATTTAATTAATAACCAAAATTTACATGGTTATCAAATTCAGACGTTGAATAAAATCTGCAGTTTCTTCCATGTAAATATCGGTGATGTTTTAAACTTTGTTGAAGATAAATTGACCGTTAAATTTGACCCGAAACAGGTTCGGATGACTCAATCTGTTAATCATAAAGCTTTTTATGTTTCCGTTGATTGTTCAATTATTCACCACAAAAAGGAAATTGGTACCGTTAAATTAATGACCAAAATTGATATTACTTATCACCATGTGATTCGTTTGATTTACCAAATTGATAGTGAAGGCGGTTTAAATAAAGATTACGTTAAGGCCGTCTTTAATAATCCAGAAAATTTAGCTCAACCAGTCGTTCAAATTTTAAGCTTGCCACATATTCATAATTTGATTGATGATAATTATGACGGTGAAATTCTTCCAGTAACGGGTGCTGGTGATAACGATCAACAGAGTTTTGATTTTGATTGGAACAATCAAAAAAAGACCATTGCTAATTTTAAAAAGACCAATCTTAAGAGTGGCTATTTAAATCCGCATGATCGCTTTATTTTTCAATAAATGTAGTTATTTTTGATGATCATCATTTTGATGATCATCTTTTTGATTGGCTTCCTTTTCCTTCATTTCCCTTTTATCGTGAACAAAACCAACTGCTAGAAAAATAGCTAATAAAATTAAAATAATGATGATTAATCCCATGCTAATCGCTCCCTTAGTTAAATTAGTTTAATTATACCAAAATTTGTTTTGAATTGTTTGGCAGTTTGGGTATATAATAATAATTGGTTGTTAGGTATTGCAGCCTGATTGGTTTCTTGATTTTTCAATGCATTTATACGATCCGTTATGGGAATAAGGAATTATATAAATATATTGAAGAGTTTTAAGTTACTGACATATTTTCTTAAACCCTTCTAAAAGTAGTCGTTAAAGACCAGTATGTTAAGTCATACTGGTCTTTAATTTATGTTAAAATTAATTTTGAAATGAAATTAGTAAAAAGAAGGGAAATCGATGGATAAATTAAATTTAAATATTAATGTTAAATTTTTTGACCGTAACGATGCTGTTAAAAAATTACGGTCATTAAGTGGTGCTAGTAAGAAATTAAGTAGCTACTTAATTTCTGCTAAGCAAAAAGATGTTGATAAAGCAAAACTGGCAAAACAACTTGGCATTTCTGGCCATCAATTGGACCAAGCTGCTCATGAATTACTGAATGATCAAATTGTTAAAAAATTAATTAGAGCATAAAAAATCCCATCAAAATGATGGGATTTTATTTATTATGCACGCTTGCAAATATCAACGTATGCAAAAATATTTAAGATGTGGCCGACTAAATCAACGTCGTAATCAGTTGTAAAATTAAATCCAGCGTCTGCATCAGTTCGCTTAATTTCATTTTCAATGTCTTCTAAAATTAGCTTCATCGCTTTTTTATAACTTTGCGGTGTTGAAGCTAAGATTGGGTCTGATGATGCGGTGTAATAATTCTCAACAAATTCAAATCCATCTGGAATATCACCACCGGAAGCAACCGGCATAGCATTAGTAAATTTAGATGGGTATTTTTCATCATCATTTACTTTAATTGATGCCTGATGTCCATCGTTATTTTCCTTAGCTACGGATGGTTTATCAACCGAAGTTTCTCTGTGCTCAGATGGAGGAGTTTGTGGATTGATTTCATTTAAATTGGCAGAATTTGCTTGTGATTGTGAAGCATTTCCTGGAATTCTTGAATCAACATTAGATTGTTGTTTAGAAACCTGGCTACCACTGCTTTCCTGTGTAACTGGTAAATCGGCCGTGAAGTCGCCGTTAGCATGCTTAGCTTGATTACAGGCACCTTTTAAAATATTAGCAGACTCCTTTAAGTACTTAGCTTCGTCTTCATCGTTGTAATTTAATTTAAACTGATCACGATTGGTTTTGACCACTAAAGCATGATCTTCAAATGTAATTGCTTGAATATCAAACAGGAAGACGGAAGTAATAAAATGAAGTTGTTCCTGATTTCTGAAACTCATTACCATTCGATAGTTACTAAAGTAAAAATCACTGTTATCAAACGGAGCAGGGTGTTTCATTGAATATGACCAGAACCAAATTTCGTTTTGGTAATCTGAATCATGACTGCCCATTTTATCCGTTAAATCTTCAGTAATGGGATTTTTACCTTCATCATCTAAAATTTGAACAAGTCGCTGTTTGGATTCATCGGATGAGAATTGATTGTTAGTAAATTGTTGATCTAAAATAACGTTAAAATTCATAACCTCTACCACCTTTAGACTATTCATTATCATCATAGCACGGATTGCAACCAATAGCGGTTAGATATTTTTATTAATTAACGTTAATTTTTCCCAATCATTAGATTGACTTGAGTATACGAACCCGTTAATTAATTTATTGTGGCTTATTTGAAGCCATTCCGTATGGTTTTGTAAATTGAATAAATCTGGGACGACTGCTGAACGATCATTAGGAGCCAATTCAGAAATGACCTCATTACTGTTACCGATTAAATAACGGGTGTTAACCATCGTAAAATCTTCTGAACTTAATTCACGTTTACTAATTTTATATCTATGATGATTGACAGCTACTTCCCATGTCTTGCGGTTATTGCTTTTAATTTTAATCACCTGATTGGGAATTAAAGTTAATTTGTGTTTTCCATGAATGACAACTTTTTTAATCATTGTGACATTGACATCGAAATGACCAATGCGATGCTCATAACTAAAATTAGACTTTAAATGTGGCATCAGTGTTTCAGAAGTTCTATCTAATGCCTGATAGTGATTAGGACTGAACTGATTAAAACTACCATTTAAAGAATAATTTTCATTTGCATGGGCATTGATTCCGCCAATTGAAGCAATCATAAAAGCCATTAACATTAAAATTCGTTTCATTTTAAACCCTTCAATCACGGTGTAATTTTAATTTATTGCTTAAAGGTCAAATATTCAGGATTCCAAGCATGTTGCTTGCTGCTGTAAACGTAAGCTGCATATACAACTTGATTTTGATTAACTTTTTTAGCAGAATTACTAATAATCCACTTTAAACCATCGTTTAATTTAAAATTAGATGGGACCACTGCTTGATGATCACTTGGTGCATATTGTGAAAAAACTAGATTTGCTTTATCAAGACCACTTGTCATCACATTCGTTTGCTTAGTTGAAACCGGGGCCCAAAGACTAGTGCCTACTTTAACAGCAATGTTTTGGCCATTGGCTTGCATGACATAAGTTCCATCACTTTGTTTTTCAAATTGATATGGAGTATTACTGTCAGCAATCGTTTTCCCGTTTCCATCAACTAAATTATTTCCAAATGGTAGGTATCCACTGACAAAGTGATCACTTGGGATGTCATTATCAGCCGTTTGATACTTAGATTTGTACGTTGGGGCCTGAATCTTGATTTCCTTCATCCATTTAGTATTTGGCTGCCTAGTGAACCATTCGGATGATTTAGTTTGCTTTAAGTTATTATCAACGATGCTCCAGAATCCATTGATGTTTGGATCGTATGCTGCAAGGGTACGATAACCACGTTTAAGGGTCCTAGTTGACAAGATTTTATTAGTTAAAGTATGGTTCTTAACTTGGTATCGGTAGACTTTAATGCTTCTTGTTAATTGAACGTAACGGAACTTCTGCCAGTATGAGTTAATTTTATATGTTTTAGCAGCCCTAACTTTTGGCATTTTGGTTACTTTAAGCCATTTGGTACCATTTTGTCTAGCAAACCAAACCTTATTCTTGCTCTGTTTAATATTATTACCCATAATATTCCACATGCTTTTGGCATTTTTATCTAAAGCAACATATACTTTAGTACCACGCTTCAAGTGCTTTTTGGCGGTAATTTTTGAAATGGTACGGTGCTTGATTTTATATTGGTCGATTGTGATTGGTTTACTTAATCTGACATAATGAATTTTACTCCAGTAATTGACGCTTTTTTTAGACATTGCATTAGCAGTAGTTGGTGTAATTAAAAAAATACCAGCTGCCATTAATGAGGTGATCATTGTTGACTTTTTCATGAAACGTTCACTTCCTAAAAATATATTCTATTGGCATTCTAACATACATATAATCCGAAAATTGATATCATAATTTTGAAGGGGTATAATATTTTTTTTAGTGGGGTTGATAAAAAATGAAAAAAATTTGTTCAATTATATTAGTGACAATTATTGGGGTTCTATTTTTAGGATTTTCAAATGTTAGTGCTAAGGGACACCATGTTCACCATTACCATACCGTGATGGGATTAAGACGTGCTCGTCATCCAAAATTTAAAGTAAATTCAAAAGTTTATCTGGAAACGGGCGCTAGAAAATATATGCGTCATTCACACGCTAAAGTCGTTGGTGTTTATCGCAGTAAATTATATGAAGTTAATTATCGTCCTAAACATCGTAAACATGTGATTAGGCACTACCATTGGCTCGTTTATAAGCAAATCAGTGGTCATTTAAGACGTGGTGCCCATGTTCGTTTGAAATCTAATTATGGCCATATGCGTAGTGCGTATGCTACAATTATAGATATAAATAACGGTCCTGCATATATGGTGAATTACAGACCAACTAATGGCGGATATGTTATCAAAAATTATAAGTGGTTATCACAATCTGAATTGAAGCGACGTTAAATCTATATTTCTAATTATGATATAATTAAGAATAGTTTAACAAAAGTTGAAAGAAGAGGCTTCTTTATGAAAATGAAACGTTTGTTCAATTTTGGATTTGACGAACCATATATTTTATTCGTCAGTATTTTCTCCGGTTTGATTTTAATTGGTTTTAATTTTAAAAAATCATGGCGCTGGGGAGTATTATTGTTATTATTTGGTTTGTGGATGGTTTTTGCTAATTGGCAAAAATACCGTTTGATTGACCGATTGATTAGTAAGAATGATTTATCAAATGTTAAGAAGGGACTTGATTTAGGATCTGGCAGTGGCTACTTCTTAATCGATGCGGTTAAAAATACCAAGTTATCCTATTTCGTTGGGGTTGAAGATCAATATCAAAATTCAAAACGAATTCGAAGGAACGTTGATAAGTACCACGTTCAAAACCAAGTTAACATTATTAACCAGGATATTCATGAGTTATCGTATGCTAATCGTTCATTTGACTTAATCACAGCATCAAATGAAAATAATAGTAATATTACTTCGACCAATGCTAAAGAATATCAAAGCCTCTGTGATGAAATCTATCGCATGCTAAAACCAAACTGTAAATTTATGATGGTTAATACGCCTCGAATCACTAAAAAAATGGCAAAATATTTTGAGTCCAAAGGTGCCAATGTCCAAATGTCTAAGATTAAAATTCAACCATTATGGGGACTAAGGACTTTAGTAATGACTAAAAAATATTAAATGGGGTGTGGTAATTGCAAAGAATATTAAAATATTATTTGGTTAATTTTATTCAATTGATTTTAATATTGATTGTTTTGCTTGGCTTATTGATTGGATCATTGATGATTCCAGATTCAAATGTCAAAATAATTGCAATTGCCGTCATTCTTCTAATGCTGATTTTAATTGCTAGATCGACTAGTTCGTATTGGATTGAAAGTGCAATGATTAAAAGTATTTTTAAATATTTGCATTTACATAAATCATTCGTCGTTTTAGATTTAAGTAGTGGTAATGGTTACTTATTAAATCAACTTGCCAATCAGCCTTCATCAAAAATTGTCGGGATTGAAACCCATCACCAGGAAAGAATGCTGAAGCGTGCCCGACAAAACGTTAAATTTAAGCGAAATAGCTATAAGACAAGTATCATGAATGGTAATCCTTATGATTTACCGTTTGATAACCAAACGTTCAATTTAATTACAATGTGCGATACAAGAAAAAGCATTTTTAGATATTCGCAAAACTATAATTTAATGATGAACGAACTATTAAGGGTATTGAAAAAGAACGGTAAAATTTTAGTGATTGCTAGGAAAAGGCCGTTAGTTAAAATTGCTAATATTTTGGATGGCCGAAACGCAAGGGTAATGATGTATGATTACCATTTTCAATTTCTATTTAGCCTGAGGGCAATGGTTGTATCAACCAGTACTAAAAGGTTTAAAAAATAAAATGATGACCAATATGGTCATCATTTTTTATTTTAGATTATTTTATAATTTTACTTAATTGTGGATATATAATTGCAAAAATAATGCCAATGACGATTCCTTTGATTATATTAAAGGGAATCACAGCAATTGCAACTAGTTTTGGAACTGAAAATGATAATTTTAAGCCAATCATATTAATGTATAACGGCGTTACAACGTATAGATTTAATAATGACATTGCAATGGTTAAAGCTAACGTTGCTAGGATTATCATCATGATCCATTTTAATTTACGGGTGTGACTTTTAAAGGATTTTAAAACGAAAAAGACCGCTAACAATAAAACAATTGAAGCCGCCCATGAAGAGAAGACCCCAATGAGACTTGGCAAGGATGCACCGCCAATTGTAATCCAATACAGCAATGATTTAACAGTTGCAATTGTGATTCCAGCGGAAATTCCCATCATCATCGTCCCAATTAAAATCGGCAGGTCGCTTAAATCTAGTTTCATGTACGGTGCAACTGGAATAATTGGGATGGCAATCAACATTAAGACGTATGACACCGCTGCCAAAATTGCCAACTGAACTAATTGCTTAACATCAAAATGATTTTCCATAATATAAACCCCTTATTTGAGGCCTATCTTCAAGAAAGATATGCAATGATTGATTATATCTTCTTCATACCAGACTTTAACAGTCGGCTTTGGACTTCCACCAAATCAACTACCAATTGGTAGGTCGTGGGCTTTTACCACCGGTCGGGAATTTCACCCTGCCCTGAAGATAAACCATTTTTAATTTCTTAATAATTATAATATTAAAACCCGTTTCAAACAAGAAACGGGTTTTATTGATTAATGATTTAATTTACGTTTGCGATAAGCTCTAGTAACAAAGTAGAATGGAATGGCAATAATTAATGAACCAAAGCCCCAGATTAATTTAGATGGGTCAGTATTAATTAAGAGCCAGAGTGAAACTAGAACCGCAATGATTGGAATCACCGGTCCAAACGGTAATTTAAACGATCTTTTGGCGTTCTTCATCTTATGTCTGAAGACAATCACTGCAATACAAGTTGGAATAAATTGAGCAAATCTAGAAACGGCACTAATTTGAGCTAACTTAGTAAAGGTTCCGGTGTATGCCAATAGTAATACCAAGATGGTTGAAAAGATGATGGCAACGTATGGGGCATCACGTTTGTTGGTCTTTTCAAAGAACTTGGGCGTAATTCCATGCTTTGAAAGGGCAACAACTGAACGTGGCGTGATGAATGATTGGGCAATACAAATTCCACCAATTGATAGGACAGAACCAATTAGAATTAAAATCCCACCAAATGGACCCATAATCCTAGTTAACGTTGCTTGAAGAGGAACCGTAGTATTTGCTAATCCTTTTCCTAAAACCCCAATACATGCAACCATGACTAGGATATAAATGGCAGCAACAATGCTTAAAACTAACATCACAGCTCTTGGAAGATTCTTTTTGACGTTCTTCATATCACCAGCAGTCACAACTAAACCTTCGAAGCCAGTGAAAATATAGAACAAAGTCAAAGCGGCGTTTGAAAAGTTACCAGACGTTGTTAATTTGGGAACGAAGAATGGGTGGAAGTTAGCGGGGTGAATAAAGAATAATCCCAGAACGATAACTAAGATAATCGGAATTAATTTTCCAGCCGTGACAACATTATTTAAAATTGCCGTCATTCTAATTCCAGAAATATTCAAAGCCATCAGTAAAATTGCAATAATTGATACGATTACATTTTTAGCAACGGGAGTGTTTAAACTGGGGAAGAATCCGCCAATCGCAGTTGCTAATGCAACGTACATGGATGCTTCAGCAATGATTCGGATTACCCATGCTGCAATTCCGACTTCATATCCAATGAAGTGGCCGAATGCTGCATCGGCATATATGTACGATCCACCAGTTTCATCAAAAAGTCCAGAACATTCGGCAAAACACATTCCAATGGTAAATGCTAAAATTGCATCGAATATGAGAATTAAGATACTTGCTGGACCGAATAATTTCATTCCGGTTGTTGGCAATAGGAAAATCCCTGATCCGATGATGGCATTGATACCAAGCATTACAATACTTAAGAAGTTTAATTGATTTGCTTTAGCTTTTTTCATGTCGAATCATCCTTAAATATAAAATTTAGTTACTTATCTATAATAAGTTAAATTGAATGATAATTCTAGTCATTGTAATTTATCTTTTGATTTGTTTTTGATATTTAGGGACTTCTTGGTTGATGATTTCAATTGCTTCGCTGGTATTATGGTATTGATGGTAATTAAAGTATTGAGATCCCTTAATCATTGCTGATAAGTTTTTATGTTTAGGATTATTCAATACAATTGCTGGAATCTGTAACTGTTCAGCATATGCTAGTTCGTATCCAACCCCTAAACTGGGAATCGATGTATCAGCAACAATTAAGTCACTGGATTTTAACCAGCCAATATCACGATCATGAACGAATTTGTCACTGAAATGGCTTTGACCTTTAGCAGTAAGTAAATGTCTGCCAAGGTGTTCCGTTAAAACATCCCCATAATTTTGCAGTGCAGCGATTAATTTATGATAAATTTTGACATCTTCTTCACTGCCACGAATGGAACCAGAAAAATAAATTCTCATTGGAAATTTCACGCTAATCACTTCTTCCTTATCTATTTTAATTATACTACGATCATTATAATAGTCAGTAAAACCGAAATTCACGTTAATCTATATTATACTGTAATTAGGTATAAATAAAATAATATAAAAAAGGGGTTGTCTAATATGGCTTCAATCTATGACTTTAAAGAAACTGAAATGGGCGGCGAAACAATTGATTTTAATCGTTATCGAGGACACGTCTTATTGGTTGTTAATACCGCTAGTAAATGTGGGTTAGCACCACAATTGAAGGGAATTGAATCCCTGTATCAAAAATATCATGAAAAAGGATTCGAAGTCATTGGACTACCATCCAATCAATTTCATCAGGAATTTCAGGATGATGAAAAAACCGACCAGTATTGTCATTTACATTATGGGGTTACTTTCCCGATGACAAAGCATGTCGCCGTTAATGGTGACGATGCCGATCCACTTTTTACCCATTTAAAATCGGAATCAGGTCATGGAAGGATTAAATGGAACTATACTAAGTTCTTGATTAATCAATCTGGTGATTTGGTTCATCGTTATGCTCCCGTTACGAAACCTGAAAAGATGGAAGCAACCATTAAATCATTATTGAATGAATAGGAAGTTCTTCGATGGATTCACAAAAAATTACCCTCTGTATTAAATGTAAAAAAAGAATTCCCAATGATGCTACTTACTGTCCATATTGTGGCACCAATCAGACTAAACAATTAAAGAAGCGTTCTAAAAAGCATCAAATTAATCTAACCAAACAAAAAAGGCCTAGTATTGATTTACACATTGCACCACCGAATGATAATCGCCATCAAATCAATGCTGATCTTAAGGCATCACGGATTATTGATTATAAAAAACGGATGGGGATGTCCGATCGCATCGACAACGTCCTATACCTTAACAATAGTTACTACCGTCGCAAGTTCTTGTTCGGCAAGTTGGGGCTTATTAACGACCAAAATATTTTGATCGATTTTGAAAAGGATGGATTGCTATTTATTGGTTATACCATGCTAGGTCATTTGAGTGGGCACAATGCATTTATTATGAATCAACAAATTAAGCAAATTCAGATTAAACAAAGTCGATTGCAAAATTTATTGATAATTGATTTAAAGCAGCGCCATTTAGAATTTCCAATTGCTAACATTTTACTGAGCAAAAGTTGGCAGCGTGATAATTTTAAAATTTTATTATCTAAATATTCTTAATGATGATTACCAATAGATTTCAAGTTAATTTCAATTTCTTTTCATTTTAAGAGAACGTGTTGACCGTCATGAATATGTTAAATACAATTGAAAATGAATCGTGATATGAAATGAAATTTGAGGGGCATTAAAATGAAATCTAAGTTATTATTGGCAGCTGCTGTTTCATTCTTGGGGCTTTCAACCATTGGTGGAACTGCAAGCGCTAAGCAAAAGTTATTAAGAATCCCTAACCAGTATCAAAAAACTTGGCAAATGAGTGGTAATCATGATAAGACACTACAAGTTTATCGTTACACTGCTTTTTACAATAGTAAAAGTAAATCTGATCGTTACCGCATGCGGCTTCATTTTAAGAAAATGGGGTATGGTAAATATGGCGTTGTTACTAATTCTAACTACATGCCATTTAATTTTAAAATGAGGAAGCACCATTTAGATGTTTACTACCAAAACCGAATGATCCGTTTCTACGTTCAGGACCATGCGCAAAGTAATGACCAAAATTTAAGCCGTAGTCAACATTTGAAATTAGACGTCAGTGCTTATAATGAATTATTGCAAAATAATTCTGACGTTCCATTTGGCACGTCATTTAACTACGTCAACGAAAATGGAAACCGTAGAGATGTTGCTAATAGCTTGAATTATTTTGTATACGCTGATGGTGATTTCCAAAGTAATCAACCAAGTGATTATCAAAATAGTTACGGCTATTATAGTGTTGCTTATGTTAAGAGGATGCGGAAAAATATGCTGGCTTTAAACAATATTTTTCAGGATCAGCTAACTAAGTACCAAAAGAAACAAATGAATAAAATTGCTAAACAACTTTCTGGTAAGATTACGTCTAAAAACGTTGCTGATTACGCTGCGAATATTAATAATTTACCAAAACGATTAGCTCAATATATTAAGTAAATCAAAAAATCCCAGTCAATTTGAAATTGATTGGTATTTTTATTTACATGCATTTTTTAATTTTGGGCAGCGCGTTTAAAGAAATCAGCAAATAGCTGATCCTGTTCAGAATAATGTTCAAACATATTTTCTGGATGCCACTGGACTCCCTGAATGCTAGCGTCTGAATTTTCGATTGCTTCAATAATGTGATCGTCTGCTCTGCCAACCACTTTTAATGATTGGCCAACTTTTCTAACTGCTTGGTGGTGCCTAGAATTAACGAACGGGTGAACGCCACAACTTTTAGCAACCTGGCTATTTGGGTCTAATGTGATGTGTTGGGTTGGAATGGAACCGTCTTCTTTTTGTTTGTGTTCTAAGATGGGATGGGCATTTTGCTTTTTAAAAGCAACGTCTAAGTCCTGGTAGAGATTGCCACCTAAACCAATGTTAATGGTTTGCATGCCACGGCAGACGCCTAAAACGGGTTTATTTTGCTTTACAGCCGCTTTAAAAAGTGCTAATTCCGATGCATCACGGGCAGGGTAAGTTCTTCTTACTTCTGGAATCCTCTTTTGGTGGTAGAATTTTGGATCGATATCAACGCCGCCAGTTAAAATTAACCCGTCAACCATTTGAATGGCGTCATCCGCCATCCTAGGTGGTAGGATTGGAAAACTGATTGGTAAGGCGTTGTGTTTAACTGCCACGCGAACAAAACCGTTCGGGACAAAATTAGCTTTTTTATCGTTAATGAAGCGCGCTTTTCTTAGAAAAATGTCATCTGTAATGCCAATTTTTACGATATTATAACCTCCATTGAAAAAATAATCATAACCATAATTATGGAACTAATTTATGGATTGTCAACCATGTATATGAGTGTACTTTAACCTAAAAAACATATAAAATTAATGTAAGGAAACAAAATCATTTCTCTTTATAAGACCTTTTAAAATCAAAATTAACCTTGATAAAAATATATTGATAGGAGTCAAATCTGTATGGATAATTTTAATAATCCAAAATATTTTAATAATCGAGACCTTAGCTGGATCGATTTTGACGATCGAGTCTTACGGCAAGCTAAGGTGAAACAAAATCCGTTATTGGAACGGTTGCGCTTTTTAGGGATTACCCAGAGTAACATTGATGAATTCTTCAATGTACGGGTTGCTAAAATTTTGAATGCCATTAAAGCTGGTGATGGTCCTGACGATTCGGGGCAGACACCAACGCAAGTTTTATCGAAAGTCATCAAAAAAGCCCACTGGTTCGTTAGAAGGCAGTATCATACATTACATGATGATTTAATGCCAGCTTTGGATCAACATAATATTCACTTAATTAATTATGAAGATCTAACTAAACACCAGCGCGAATTCATTGATCGCTATTTTGAGCAAAATTTATACCCGACCATCACACCAATGACGGTTAATTTTTCACGTCCATTCCCGTTTGTCCGCGATAAACAACTAAACGTTGTTGCTGATATTGAAGATAAAGAGGGACGTCAATTCTACGCGATTGTTCCAATTTCGAATGCATTTTCCCGGGTCGTTAAATTACCGGATGCCGAAAATGATTTTATTTTACAAGAGGAAATCATTAAACATCACATCCATGATTTGTTCCGTGGGGTTAAGATCAGCAAGACTTCGAGCTTTAGAATTTGCCGTGCCATGGATCTAGAGGTGAATGACCTCCACACGACTGATTTTAGAAGCGAAGTACAGCGTGACTTGCAGCAATTACAGTATGGTAAACCAGTTCGCTTGGAAGTTGAAGCATCCATGAGTGACCGTTTAAAAAAATGGTTAACACCACACGTTAAACTAGACTTACATGATATCTATGAATTGGATGGCCCGGTTGATTTAAATTTTGTGAATGGCATTATTAAACAGGTTAAAGGCCACCATGATTTATTGTACAAACCCTTTACTCCATATTATCCTAAGATAATCAAAAATCATAACTTATTTAAGGTGATTTCAAATCACGATATCTTTTTGCATCACCCTTATGATTCCTTCACGCCCGTCATTGATTTAATTAGGCAGGCATCAAGTGATCGAAAAGTAATTGCGATTAAGATGTCACTTTACCGGGTTTCGTCACATTCACCCATTATTACAGCATTAGAAAAAGCCGCATCGAATGGTAAACAGGTTACGGTTTTGATTGAATTAAAGGCTCGTGGTGATGAACAACACAATATTCATTGGTCACGTGAACTTGAAAAAGCGGGATGCAATGTTATTTATACTTTGGCTGGTTTAAAGACCCATTGCAAGTTAACTTTGGTCGTCAGAAAAGAGAAAAACGGGATTAAGCGTTATATGCACATGGCAACCGGTAATTATAATGATAAGACGGCTAGATTGTACACAGACATGGGCATTTTTACGGCAAATGAAGAAATGGGTAATGATGCTACCAAAATCTTTAATATGATTTCAGGCTTGTCAACATCATCATCTCTGCACTTGAAAAAATTAGTGATTTCACCCGATGGCATCAGAAATTATTTGATGAAGATGATCGATAATGAAATTAACAATGCTAAAAAGGGTAAGAAAGCGTTAATCCAAATGAAAATGAATTCATTATCAGATGGTCCCATGATTAAAAAATTATATGAAGCTAGTTCAAAGGGTGTTAAAATTAATTTAATCGTAAGGGGACTCTGTAACTTAAGAGTCGGCATTCCCAAAGTAAGTGATAACATCGTTGTTCATTCAATTGTGGGTCGGTTGCTTGAACATAGTCGAATTTATTGTTTTCATAATGGGGGTCATCCGAGGGTCTTCATATCCAGTGCTGATTTAATGAAACGTAATTTAAGCCGCCGGGTTGAATTATTGATTCCAATTGAACAACATAATATTAAGAAACGGATTCTTCATATTTATGATCTATTTTGGCATGATAATGTTAAAACCAGTGTTTTACAGCCGGATGATCATTGGAAACTATTAAAACCAGGGGATGAAAAACCACTTGATGTTCAACAGTATTTGATTGACCACCGGGTTTCGATTTCCGATTCATTGTTTAAGCCAACGCCGCACTTCAGTTTTAAAAAGCAATTAAAAAAGCTATTAAAACGTGGATAATTTGAAAGGATTTGTGAAATTAAATGGAAAATTATTGTGTAATTGATTTAGGCTCCAATACAGTTAAATTGACCGTTACCCAAATTGATGATCAAGGTCGAACCAAAAATATTATTAGTGATAAGAGAACGGTTCGTTTGTCGGAAGACATGGGACCTGAAATGGTCTTAAAAAAACCAGCGATTGACCGAACCATCAAAGCCCTTAGTGATTTTCATAAGGAATTCGCTAATTTACCTAATTTAACGGTAAGGGCAGTTGCCACCGCCGCAACCAGAATGGCTAAGAATAAGCAGGATTTTATAAAAGCTGCGGAAGAAAAAGCCAAGATCAAAGTTGACGTCATTACTGGGAACCATGAAGCATACTATGACTACTTAAGTGTTGTGAATTCACTTCCGGTTGTTAACTGTGTCATCATGGATAGTGGTGGTGCCAGTACTGAAATTATTTTAGTCCAGGATAAGCACATTTCTAGGTTAACCAGTATCCCACTGGGTGCAGTTACATTGACTGAGAAATACTTGCATACCGATAAAGTATCTGCTAGTGACATGTTCAACATTTTTTCTAACATGGAAAACCTATATAACAACATGTGGTGGCTTCATCAGGGTCAAAATTTACCGGTAGTTGCCCTTGGTGGATCAAACAGGACCCTTGCTAAAATTCAAATTAGGGCTGATAATGCCAAAAAATATTTAGATGTTCATGGCTTTAGAATGTCTAATTACACTGCTAATCATATCTTTGATCAAATCATTTCCTCTAATTTAGAACAAAGGAAACAAATCCCCGGTTTATCTAAGGATCGCGCTGATATTATTGTCGGTGGGTTAACCCCCGTTATTTCACTCCTTAGACATCTTGATTCGGACCGGCTGATTTTCTCAAATAATGGTTTGCGAGATGGAATTTTACGTGAACATTTAAATTATTTAAGAAGTAATGGTGATATTGGTAAATAAATTATTAATTAGATAGGGATGATTGAAATGTTATGTGTAATGAATTTTAAAACTAAGATGCCGATCAAATCACAATTAAAAATGATGAAGGAAATTGAACAAAATCAGTTTCAACCGCGATTGTTGGTTGCACCTTCGATTTTAGAACCGAATCATTATTCTAACTTTGAAATCGTGAGTCAAGATTTGACGACCAAGGCTAGAACGGTCGGGGAAATTCCTGACAATGCATTAAAGTATTATGGTATTAAATATGCTTTTATTGGTCATATTGAACGTCGGACAATGCTAAAAGAAGATTATGATGTAATTAATAATAAGTTGCAAAATGCCATTCGAAATGGAATTACACCCATCATTACCGTTGGATTAAGCGGTGATCAACCATCTAAAATTATTAATGAATTTAATCAAATCGTCCAAAAGGTTGATTTAAATCACCATAAGATTATTGTTGCCTGGGAATCCATGGCGTCTGATAAAGCTGGCAAGCAGATGTATACTAATCCAGAGGCTAAGAATATCTTTAGCACCATTAGAAAACGTTTAGATCAATATAATGGCATTCAGTATCAACTATTGTTGGGCGGCCATGTTGAAGCCGATGAAGCTAAATTGTCTAAAGAAATTGGAATTGATGGCGTTTTAATTGGTGATCGTTTTAGAACCTTTGCTAGTTTGAAACCAATTTTAGATGGCCTATCTGATTAAGTAAATAGTTCTAAATAATCATCCTTTAATGAGGGTGATTATTTTTATTGTTTTATTTGAAAACGCTTTCACATAATTTGAAATCATGCTATAATTGATTTAAATTAAAAGGAAAGCAGGCGCAAACATGCCGTTTATAGTTTTAGCCCTCGGAATTCTATTCCTACTAGTTTTAATCATTAAGTATAAATTAAATACCTTTGTCGCTTTAATTGTGACTTCAATTTTAGTTGCATTAGGTCTAGGAATGAATCCTGCCCAGATTGCAGTTTCAATTAAAAACGGGATCGGCAGTTCAATGGGCGAGTTAATCATCGTTTTTGGATTTGGTGCGATGATTGGCCGTTTAGTTTCAGATTCTGGTGGATCCTACCGAATTGCACGAACGTTGATTGACCGATTCGGTAAAAAGCAATTGCAAATTGCAATTGTGATTGCATCATTTATTATCGGAATGTCTCTGTTCTTTGAAGTTAGTTTAGTTCTCTTGACACCGATCGTTTTTGCAGTTGCACTGGAAGCCGACGTCCCATTTGTATATTTGGGGATTCCGATGGCGGCAGCTATATCTGCAACGCAAGGGTTCTTGCCACCACAACCTGCGCCAACAGCAGTTGCAACGGCTTTAGGTGCTAATATCGGTCAAGTCTTACTATTTGGGATTATCGTTGCAATTCCCTGTGTAATTGTCGCCGGCCCATTGTTTACTAAGTTTGCTCGAAAGATTGCACCGGAAACTTTTGTGATCAAGAAGTCCCTGCCTGCATTTGGAAAGGTTAAAAGTTATAAAATCGCGGATACCCCTAGTTTTGGCATTTCAGCTTTGACATCATTGTTACCAGCAATTTTCATGGCAATTTCAACGATTTATGATATGGTGGTTAACGGTGGGGTGGCTCCTAAAGATCCCCACGGGTTAGATGCAATTGTGATGATGCTTGGGAATCCAATGATTGCAATGACAATTACATTGCTCTTTGCCATGTGGTCAATGGGCTTTCACCGTGGTAAAAAAATGAAGGATATTTCAAATACGTTAGAAGAAGCCATCAAATCCATTGCAATGCTATTAATGATTATTGCTGGTGGTTCTGCATTCAAACAGGTCCTAATTGATGGTGGCGTTGGTAAAGCCGTTCAATCAATGATGATGCACGTTAACCTCTCACCGTTGATCTTAGGATGGTTGATTGCCGTGATTCTTAGAGTATCACTTGGATCAGCCACTGTTGCTGGGATGACAGCTGCCGGTTTAGTAACTCCATTGATGCACTCATTAACGGTCAGCCCAGTTTTGATGGCATTAGCAATTGGTGCTGGTTCATTAGCAGCTTCACATGTCAATGATGCTGGTTTTTGGATGTTCAAAGGGTACTTTGATTTGACCGTTAAACAGACTTTGAAAATCTGGACGACTTTAGAAACGGCGATTGCTGTCGTTGGTCTAATCATGGTAATGATTTTAAGCATTTTTATTCATTAATTTAATTATTAAAATAAAAAAGACTAAGGTAAAATAAATACCTTAGTCTTTTGCCATGTTCTATTTGACGTGTCCAATGACAAATGCACTAATGATAATTAGAATTAAACCAATAATGGTGTATAACATTTCACGTCTACTTTTATGTTCGTGTAGGAATACGATTCCACCGATGGTAGCAACGACGGCATTTAATTGGGTCAACGGAAATCCGGTTGCAACCCCATTTAATTTGGATGAAATTAAATAAGAGAAAGTTCCACTTCCGGATAACCATCCACAGGCGGTATTCATAACTGTATCACGTTCGGTCAAGAATTTACCATAATGGTGAGGATGAATAATCAAACTAACGATTAAAGCAGTGATAACTTCACCAATGGCTTGTGGTAAGATTCCTGATAGGCCAGTTGCATTTGGGACTCTTGGTAGGGTATCACATAAAATATAACCAAAACTACCGAAAATTAAGCAAATCATTCCATTTCTGCGATCCCTAGCATTGGTTTTCTTCTTATCATGTTTATCTTGAATACTTGTAAAACGAATTCCGATGAACAATGCAATGATACAGATGGTTCCAATTACTTTAGAATTGGTTGAAGCCCATTCATTCAAGAAAAGAACACCAATAATTGGGGTACCGATTAATTGAAGACCGGTAAAAATGGGCATTGCTGTCGACACGTCCATCTTAGTAAACGAGTAGTACTGCATGAATTGACCAAGTGCCCATGATACGCCCGCTAAAAAGCACCATATAAAATCATTAGCAGTAATGACCGGGTGGAAAATGAAGACTAGGATTAATGCAATCATTAACGTTCCATACGTGGTTCCTGTTAATTGTTGAACCGGTTTACCACCGATTTTAGTTGTTACAATTGGGGTTACACCCCAAAATAGCGCTGGAAGAATCCCAACTAAAATACTCATAAATGATATCCTTTCAATTTAATGTTATAACGAATAATATTATAACATTCATCTAACTAATTGTTAGTAAAAAAACAACCTCCCGGATTGAACGAGAGGTTGTTTTATTAGTCATTTAATTTTGATGATGATTTTGATTCTTGTTTTGGATGACGCTTCCTTAAAAGATAGATAAATGCCGGTAAAATTGTTAAGGCACTGATTAATGAGTAACCAGTATCTAAGACGGTAATTAAACCAAAGCTTTTAAGAACGGGAAAGCTTGCAAACATGATGGCTGAGAAGCCACCCATGACGGTTAAACCGGAAACGGTAATGGCTTGGCCAACCGATTGGATGGCATCTTCAATTGCGGATTTAATTTCAATTCCACGTTGCTTTTCTTCCCGGTACCTTTCGACAATCAAAATTGTGAATTCAGTGCCGATCCCGAGCACTAATGAACTTAAACCGATGGTGACTGGATTGTACGTCGTATGCAGGAGATGAAGGGTAAGCGGTGATAGACCTAGAACAATGATGATTGGAATAACAGGATACAAGCTCAAACGCCAATTTCTGTATACCAATAACATCAAAATGAAAATAATTAATAGTCCAGAAATGACAATTAATTCATGGTTTGCACCCATGTTATTGATTCCTTGAAGCATCATATTTTCGTTCCCGGCGTTTGAAAATGTCATGCCATTATGGGTGCCAGTAATATCATGTGAAATCTGATCCATCAAATTTAACTGTTGTCTAGAAGCTAAATTATTGTTAACTTTAAATTGAAGTGAAGTATATTGATTATCACTACTAACTAAGGTTTGCTTTAATGATGCTGGCAGTTTATCAAGAGCTTGATTAATGTTTGCCTGACTGTCATTTAAATTTACATTGTTTTGTTTCAATGTGGTTGCCAAACTGGTGACACCAGTAATATCTTTATACTTATTACTTTCCTGATTGCCAATTTGTTCAAGCTGATTTAGCGCCGATTTATCTCTGACGTCATTATTTTTAACTAGGTAAGTAATGTAAGTGGTTGAGCCAATTTTCTTTTGAAGCTGTTTAGTATTCTTTAAACTAGTTAAATTTTGTGGAATCATATGCTGAATATTGGTGTCCAATTGAATGTTATGCTCGATTGAAAAACCAATCCCGCCTAAAATGAAACCAACGATTAACGTGATCCACGCATGTTTGATGATGAATCCGGCATAGTGTTTCAGTTGCATCGATAACCACGTTGGACTTGTTTTTCGATGGTCACTGACCTTAGTTGCCAATAATTTTGGATTTTGATCACGAAGGTTTAGCGTACTGAAGATCAACGACATTTCAACGATGTAGGAGCAGATGACACCAATACATAGCGTCAAACCAAATTGTTGCATTAACGGGGCTTTAGCAAGGTACATCGTTAGAAATGAACAGGACATAACAATTAATGCGATGCCAACCGATGGTCCCATGTTGCTGATTGATTTTTCCAATGCGTCTAACGGCTTGTCATTCTTTTTGTACTCTTCTTCGTAGCGATTCAAGAATTGAACCCCAAAATCAGTTCCTAGCCCAATGATAATTGGCAATGTTGCCATGGTGGCTAAGGTTAATGGGATGTTTAACCAACCCATGATGCCAAAAGTCCAGACTAAGCATACTAATACGAATGCTAGTGGTAAGAGGCGCCTTCTAACGGGGAAGACAATCATTAAAATGACAACCATTAAAATAACTGCAAAGATAAGCATGATTGCCATGTTGTTGATGACCGAACTGTTAACTTGACCCATAATGTATGGGTTACCAGCTAATTTAGCCGTTACATTTTTATTAAAATGGGTCTTTTGAATGGCCTTTTCAACATCTTTTGATAGTTGAACGTCAGTACTCATATCCGATGCTTTTTCGGAAGTGTTGATGATAATTAAATTACTTTGCCCATTTTGTGGTAATAATTGGCTCAGCTGATTTGGAACTTTGCCGTTATTACTTAAAAAGATATCATGTAACAATTGGTTCGACATGTCTTGAACCTTAGGCATTTTCTTCATAATTTGATTTGCTAATGCCTGCTTTTGCTGACGGTTCAAAATTGTCATTGTGTAAGCTTTAATCTTTTGTTTTTGCTGATTATTCAATAATTTTTGTTGTAGGGTTTGTTCTTTAAATTGAATTTTCTTTTCAGCATTAATCATCGATTTTTGGGAATTTGATTTCCCAGCATCAAACATTTTCTCAAGCTGCATGCTTTCGGCTTGTTCTTCCTTGAGCATTGCTACTTTTTGCTTGTTGTTCAATAAACCGGTGCTATATTGTTGAACCCTTTTCTTTTGTGAGTCTAATAAACTGGATTGAATGTTATTTTGAATCTGATCCTTAGTTGAATTAGGCAAACTGTTCCAAAGATCTGACTGTAATTTTCCATTATTAGATGAATGGTTTGATAAATTAGCGACATTTTGGTTCTTAATTTCATTATTTAATAGTGTAAGAACACTGGTGGTCTTTTTAATATTGTTGGTACCATTTAATTGGTCGTTAAACTTAGCGATGTCTTGCATGGTTTGATGGCTTAAAACATCTTTTTGAGCTCCACTGAGTGTTAAATATAATGATGATCCGCCAAAATGTTTTTGATAAGCCTTTGAATTTTTGTATAGTGGCTTGTTTTGACTAACGAAAACATCATTTCCCATTTTCATTTGAATTTTAGGGAGGCCAAATGCAAAAATAATGGTTAGAATGGTAATGATTCCAATCCATAATTTGCTGTGATGATGGATGTTGAGTCCTAATTTATGAAACAGCTGGTTCATTTCCTCATGCCCTTCCTTGAAATAATTAATATACAACTGTATTATAATTAACAAATGTAAGTTTATCAAGAATATTTTTAAATATTTTATAAGGATATATTGAAATGCATGCGAGGATGTGAAGAATAAAATGGATTTAAGAATTAAGAAAACGTATAAAGCTTTAATTAACGCTTTTTTAGAATTGATTCAGCAAAAATCATTTAAAGAGATTTCAATTCAAGAATTATGTGATCATGCCCTGGTAAGAAGGGCAACTTTTTACCACCATTTTAAAAACAAGGAAGCATTTGCTAATTTCATTACTAATTATTTTGTTAGACAAATTTTTCCCGAGAATTTTATTAAAAGAACAGTCTCTGATACTTCAGAGTTAACTTTAGAGGAAACATATCGAAAGTACATTAAATTTCTTTTTGAGTACATTGATCGCCACAAAAAATTGATTGATTCATTAAATTTAAGTCAAACCTTACCAATTGTGATTGACGCGCTATCCGATAATTTAGTAGATTTTTATAAGAAATATTTAAAAGTTAGAAATAAGCGGGATGATATTCTGCAAAATGTTGATCCTAATTTAATGGCAAACTATATTGCAGGAGGACTGATTTCTGCACTAAAATATTCTTTTAGAAACAATTCATCAAGTTTAAGTCGTAAAACGGCAATTAATCACATTGCTAAAATTATGTATAAACTATTAAATTAAGGAATGATATTGATAAATGACAATTTTTTATATTTTAATTGGATTTATAATCGGTGGACTAGTCATTGCCATGGGTGGTGGCGGTGCCGCTTATTATCTTGGAATTATGACGGCAGTGGCAGGAATTGCTCCTGCTAGCGCTGCAACCACTTCCTTGTATACAGCACTCCCTTCTTTAATTATCGGTGCTTATAGTCATTACCGAACGGGGAACATGCGAATTCATTATGCTAATCAACTTTTGATTACTGCCGTTCCAGCAACCGTTGTTGGCAGTTTGATTTCACCATATATTCCAAGTTCTTTATACACATGGTTAATTTTCATTATCTTTTTGATCTTAGGAATCCAGGTTTTGATGCGGGCATTTAAAAAGAAAGCACCCACCGAGAAGATTAATAAAAAGGAAGCATATGTTTACGGAACCGTTAGTGGATTGATGGTCGGTGTCGCCGGATTAAGTGGCGGTGGCGCATTTGTTGCCGGGTTACTATTAATGGGGTTAACGATGCCTGAAGCAGCCGCCACTTCTTCCTACGCATTGATTGTGACTTCGATTGTTGGCTTACTCATGCATATTACAGAACAAGGCAATATTGCATGGAAAGTCGGCACTTTGATGCTCGTTGGAGCCATCGTCGGTGCTTGGCTGATGCCGCATTTCCTAGCCCGTTTTGATAAAGAAAAATTAACTAAAGTGATGAGCCCGATTATGGGAGTTCTGATGATCTTCATGGGAACGTACATGTTGCTTGCTTTTTATCACATTTTATAGCAAATGAAAAGGGACCCTTTCAAATTAAATTGAAAGGATCCCTTTCTTGTTATTTTCTAATAATTTTTACATCGTAATCATATAAACGAAATTCAATAGGATAAAACCACATAAACTTAAATTAAAAATGCTTCCCGCAAAAATAATTTTTCGATAGTGTGGGATTGCCTTATTTTTATCATCTTTAATCCAGTTGTGTAAGTATGAAGCAGACATATAAGCATTAATGGCCATCCATACAATGAAACCGAAATCGACTAAGTATGATGCATCAGTGTTGTACTTAAATTCGAATACCATTCCAATGACCATTGCGATGATTGGAACGATGATTCCCATTCCAGCAGACAGTATCTCAACATTCTTATTCTGAATTTTATTAATCTGTATTATCTCCTTATTAAGTTACTACTATACTAATAACAAATAATGACTGAATATTCAAGTAATATTCACAATTAATTTGAGAAGATTAAATCAATTCTGTTATAATACCACTAATTTCACTAAAAAGGGGATTATTTATTTAATGGTAAAAACCACTAATTTCTTTAAAATCTTAGCTAGTTGGATTGGTATCATCGTGATTAGTTTCTTAGTGCACCTAGGGCTACACCCATTCAACGTTCCAATATCAGTTCATCTTTTGATTCAAGATTCACTATTTGTACTTTTTATTTGGTTTGTTAACCACAAATGGTATCATCAAACATTTCATTTTCAAAGGGATTTGGATGCTAAAAATAACGTTCTGCTATTAATTGTTGTTTTAGCTTATAATTTTTATATTGTTAGGGCTGTTTTAGCGACTAGCTCAATCAAACATATTAATTTTGGTAAACTATTTTTACCAGCCTTGATTATAGCTGTTTGTGCTGGCGTCGCCGAAGAATTTATTTTTAGGGGATTAATTTTTACATATGTATGGGACAAGGTTACCGATCACCATATTATCCCGGCAGCTGTAATTTCAAGCTTATTATTTGGGATGACCCACTACATTAATTTAACCCAACAAACATTTTCAATGACAACGCTTCAAGTTATCAATGCATTTTCACTTGGTTTAATTTTTGTTGCCATTTACGTTCGAACAAAAAACTTGTTATTGCCAATGTTTTTACACTTCTTAAATGATTTTGTTGCATATTTTTCAAGTGGTGGGAGTGCAGTTGAAAAATTACCACATCTTCCGGGAATTGCTCCTTCGGCTTTGTTAAAATTTATGTTCCTAGCAATTATTATTAAATCAATTATCTTTATTATCATTGCATGCGTTTGGATGCGTAAATCAAAAGTTAAATGGTAAAAAAATAGGCGCTTAATTTTAATGGATAATATTATTCATCAAAATTAGGCGTCTATTTACTATCTCGCATGTTTTACAATTTAGTGATGAAGAAAAAGATCACAAGGGCAAAGAAAGAAATGATACTAGACATTCTCATTTTTGCAATGTTGCTATTTTGCAAACATTCACAAACGACCCACATAATTGCAAAATACAAGAAGACAGAAAGAAAAATTAAATTAATGACTTGAAGTAAAGCAGCCATTGTCATTTTGAATCCCTCCAATCCACAATTTTATTATAAGGCTTTCAAACTGTAGATGAAAGGTGACAAAAAAAGCAACCATCATTAAATGGTTGCTTTCATATTAGGGCGATCGGTGGGACTCGAACCCACGCATGCCAGATCCACAATCAGGTGTGTTAACCAACTTCACCACGGTCGCCATTCTTTTATTCATTGCTGTTTCGTCAACAACATTTATTATAATATAATATTTTAAGCTCAAATGCAACCCTAAATTGTGATAAAATTGTTATGAGTTAAAAATCAAGGGTGGTTTTGATGAAAAAAGATTTAAAAAATTACTTGTACAGCATAGTTGTATACATTGTGATAATTCCTATTTTAGGTTTTGTTTTTCATTTGCCCTTAACGATAATCGAAAACATTGCACTCCTATATTTGATTGTTTATACTATCATTTACTGGGTTGTCATCTTAGTTAAGAATTTAAAAAATCGGGGGTAATTGAATTGAAAATTGAAGTTCCATTAGATCATGGATACATTGCTGATAAATATAGCAAGGGTTCAACCAGTGAACAGCAAATTAATCATCAGCCGTTCATTTCATTTCCAGTTAAAATTAGTGGGGTTCCAGAAAATGCAAAATCATTAGCGCTATCGTTAGTTGATTTTGATTCAATTCCAGTCGTTGGAATGGTGTTTGTTCACTGGGTGGCTGCTAACATTGATCCTCAAACGACTTTAATCCCAGAAAATGATAGTCAAAAGGGTACCATTCAAATGACCCATGGTAATAATAGTCTTGCTGGTCCGGTTGCCGGTCCACTAGATCCTAAAATTAGTCAACACTATGCTGGACCAACACCACCAGACAAGCCCCATGATTATACTCTAAAGGTATACGCATTGGATGATAAATTACCATTAAAAGATGGCTTCTGGTTGAATGAAATGATGCACGCAATGAAAGGTCATGTCTTATCAACGGCTAAGTTCATTGTTCCTGCTAAAAACTAAAAATATATGCAATTTAAAAAAGGGACGGGGATTTGTTTCCTGGCCCCTTTTTGAGTAAACAACATCCGTTAAAGGTGGGATGAAGTATGTTGGTTGACATTCCTAATGAATACTTAGAAAATAAAAGTCTCTTAGAAATATATTCTAAGTCACGTGATAATTTTAACTACAGTAATTTTGCTTTAGGTTATATTATTAAAGATTTGGGACCATATTTCATAGTTAAAACCATTGATGATTATGGATTCTTGGATTCGTATACGATCATGTTAAAAAAAGACATATCAAGATTGAATCCTAAATCAGCATATTTAGATTTGTTTAAATATTATATTCGTTACAATAAAAGCATTGATAAATTTGATCCGTTTAATTTAGCATTAAAATTTAAAGATATGCCTAAAGATAACCTTTCAAACGTTTTAAATTACTGTTATCAAAATAAAAAAGCAATTAATATTTACAGCGATAATTCTGATTATGTTAAACAGGGTTCGATATTAAGATTTGATAAAAATAATGTTATTTTAAATGAATTACAATATTCTAGAAATGTTGGTACTAATGATGTAGAAAGTAATGAAAAAACAAAGTTATCTTCTATCATGGCAATTGATATTTTGAGTAAAGAAAATTTCTTATATGATCAATATTTAAAAAATAAAATGAATTAATAAAGAGGTTGAAACATATGTTTCAACCTCTTTTAATTTACTTTCGATTAATATTTGTCATCCGTTTAGCATTAACCCACCGGTCGAAATTACTTTCAGAAATACCATCTTTAATGGCCGCTTCCTTTAATTTTAGACCGTTCTTTTGAGCATTTTGAGCAATTTTAGCACTCCGTTCATAACCAATGTGGGGACTGAGTGCTGTAACCAGCATTAATGAATTATCGACTAACGTTGCCATGCGTTTGCGGTTGACGGTTAAGCCATCGATGAGTCGTTTAGTAAATGAATCAATTGACTGTCTTAAAATGGTAGCACTTTCTAAAAAGTCGTTGATGATGACTGGCTTATAGACGTTCATTTCAAAATTACCCTGGCTTTCAGCAAAGTTAATCGTGGTGTCATTACCCATGACCTGGGCACAAACCATCGTCAAAGCTTCAATCTGAGTAGGGTTCACTTTTCCAGGCATGATGGATGAACCGGGTTCGTTGCTTGGAATTGACAGTTCATCGTATCCAGCACGGGGACCACTTGATAGGAATCTGATGTCATTACCAACTTTAACCAAATCGGCCGCTAGATTTTTTAGTAAACCGTGCATCATTGCAATCCCAGAATGGTTAGCTAATCCTTGAAATTTATTGGGTGCCACGACAAATTCTTGACCTAGTTGTTTGGATAATTGTTTAACCATATCAACATCATAATTTTCAGGGGTGTTCAGGCCGGTTCCGGTTGCCGTTCCGCCAATTGGGAGTTCCAATAGGGCGGCTTGGTTATTTTGAATGAAATCAATATTGTGTGCAATCGCACTGACCCAGCCACTGATTTCCTGTCCAAAGGTAATCGGGGTCGCATCTTGCAAGTGAGTCCGGCCAATTTTAACGACTTCTTTAAATTCATGTTCCTTCTTTGTTAATGATCGATTAAGTTGCTTCAAAACAGGTAGTAATTCATTAATGGCCTGATTAGCAACCATCATCATTGCAGTGGGGAAGGTATCATTCGAGCTTTGTGATTTATTGACATCATCGTTCGGATGAATCGGTAAATTAGGGTTAATTTGTTTGGCTAAATGACTGATGACTTCATTGACGTTCATATTGGTTTGGGTGCCACTGCCGGTCTGGAAAACGACTAGCGGAAATTCTTTTTGATAATCACCGGCTAATAATTGATTGATGGTTTGTTCAATCAAATGGGCTTTTTCGGATGATAAAATATCATCCTTAGCATTAACAATTGCGGCAGATTTCTTGATTTGTAACAATGCTTTGATAATTTGGGACGGCATGCGTTTACCAATCTTAAAATTATTACGACTGCGTTCGGTTTGTGGTCCCCAGAGAACATCAGAAGGGACTTTGACGTTGCCTAAAGTATCGCGTTCAATTTTGTAATTAGATGACATATGAATGACTCCTTATAAATTAATTATCTTTATTTTAAACGAATTAAATCGAGGATGGTAATTATTCATTGATTAAATGTTTATAGATCCCATTTTTATTTATTAATTCTTCATGAGATCCTTGTTCAACAATTTTTCCCTTATCTATTACAACAATATTATTTGTTTTTTTAGCAATATTTAAACGATGAGCAACAAATATGATTGTTTTATTTTTTAATTTTAGTAAATTATTAACAATTTTATTTTCTGTAATTGTATCTAAACTACTAGTTGATTCATCGAAAATAAGTACTTTTGCTGGAGTTAATAAGGATCTAGCAATACTTATTCTTTGTTTTTGCCCTCCTGATAGCATACTGCCATTCTCTGATAATTCGGTATTATATTTTAATGGCATTGATTCAATATCATGACTTATTTCAGCAATTTTACATGCCCTCATTATTTCTTCATTTGTTACGGATTCTCTGCTTCCCAATAATAAATTATCTCTTATAGTTCCATTAAACACATACGGTTCTTGAGGTAAATAATTAATGAATTTTTTAATTGTATGTTTATTAATATCATTTATGTTTTTATTATCTATAAATATTTTTCCTTCTTGTGGTGTGAAAAAATTTGATAAAAGTTTTACTAAGGTTGTTTTTCCAGACCCACTCATACCAACAATAGTTGTCTTACAGTTGTTGGGAATTATTAAATTAATGTTTGATAAAACATTTTTACCAAATCCATATTTAAAACTTACATTTTTCATATTAATTTGTTTAAATGATTTTGATATTTTAGAAATTGATCTTTTATTTTTAAATTCTGATTTAACTAAATATATTTCATTCAATCGATTATTCGCTACTCGTGCCATTTGTAATTTTGTTTGTAAATTAATGATATTTTGAATTGGATTTGTAAAATATGATAGTAATGCATTATAAGTTATTAATTGTCCAATACTTAATTCATTTTGAATCACTAATCTTGATCCAATCCATAATATTAAAACATTTACAGTTAATTGAATTGTAGTTTTCATCGCTTGCTGCATAAAATCTAATTTAGAATATGTAAATTCGGATTTTAAATACTTTATGAATTCTGAGTAAATTTTATTATAACTTTCGTTTTCAACATTTAGTGATTTGATAGTTTCTATTCCATGAATATCTTCTATAATTGAGGAACTTAATTTTGAATTATTTTCCATAGATTTTTGATTATATTTTTCAAAGGGATGAAAAAACACATAGATTACAGTTGCATATAGTGGTATTAAGATTAATGAGACCATAAACAATAGGGAACTTTGCATTGATAAAACTATTGATAGAATTATTATAATGAATAAATCTAAAAAAATAGAAACAATAGTACTGGCTAAAGCATCAATAATTTTACTTGCGTCTGTAAATCTCGATACTATTTCACCTGTACGTCTTGTAGAAAAGAATGACATGGGTAAACTAAATACGTGTTTGATATAGTTTAAAATAACGTTGACTGATAATTCTTGACCGAAAATGGTTAATAAATAATTCTGAACAAATGTTAATATTTCTTGAAAAATATATGCAGTTATTAATCCAATCGATATAATAGAAATTGTATTTATGATTTTTTTAGGAATAAGAGAATCTATTAATTCTTGAAAATAATATGATCCAATAATACTAATAATAGTAACAATGAATGCAGTTATAGTAATTTCTAAAATTAATTTACGTTGTTTGAAAAGGAGTGGGATGTAACTAAGTAGGCCATTCTTCTTTTCTTTTTTAGGCACATATGCAGGTGATGGTTTCATAAAAAGGGCAACACCTGACCATTCTTTTGCAAAATTTTCTTTACTCATTTTTTTTATTTTATCTGAAGGATCTGGATCTGCGATGATTAAATCATTTTTATTATTTTTTAAAATTACATAATAATGTAAATATTTTCCATCTTTTAATACATGAACAATAAATGGTAATTTTAAATTCTTTTTATTGAAAATAGACATATCAGCTTTTACGGCTTCTGTTTTTAGTCCAGTTTTTTGAGCAGCTTTAACTAATCCTAAAGCAGTGGTTCCTTCGTTGTTTGTTTTTGCTAATTGTCTTAACTTTGCTAACGAATACCTAGAATGATAAAATTTTAAAATTGTAGCTAAAGCTGCTACTCCACAATCTCTTTCGTCTACTTGTGGAACGTAATATTTGTAAAAAAACATTTTAATTATTATCCTCCTTTATATAAAAAAGCTATTGAATCAAATTATTGATTCAATAGCTTTTAAAACTAATTATTTAATTTATTAATTAGCAGAATCAAATGAGAACCAAAGTCCAGCAGCATATGCATTATCTCTTCTTCTAATACATCTTAATGTATAACATTTCATACCGCCATTTACTTTTTCTAATTCATTTTTGCTTAATTTCTTCATAGTGGTATCTCCTTATATTATATTTAAAATAAATTCTAAAAATTAAATTTCATTTACTTTAATTTCTTATTTAATTGATTTAATTGGTTTAATGAAGTTTTTGAATCATTATAATGACTAATTATTTTATTACCTTTCATAGCAAAGATTGCAGGAATTTGTTCTAATTTGAATTTTTTATCAATTAAATAAGACATGGTTTTTACCAATTTCTTGTTTTTCATTAAATTCTTTTCATCAAATTGATTTACTTCGAAGTAATAAACCTTTGCTCTTAATTTCTCATTAGTAAATTTCTTTAATGTTTTAGAAAAATTTCTACAATAGGGACATTCAATAGATCCAAAGAAAACAAATTTGTTTTTCTTATTATTAACTATTCTATTTAAATTATAAATATTTAATTTTTTTGTCTTATTTAAATTATATTTATATTTTTTAAATGAAACTTTAGTAATTTTTCTTTGCTTGAATTCAATTTTATTTTCTTTGGATAAATGATGTCTTTGACTAGCATTTGCATTTATTCCTACTAAACTTACAACAACCAATGCTATTATTGATATAGAAAATAACCAGCCTTTTAATGATTTCATATGATTTTATTCACCTCTTTTGCTTATATATTGAACTTGCAAGTTCAATGTCAATATATACCAAATAGTTATTTAATGTCAATAATTTTATTAAAGCTCATTAAAAATATGTCTATCATTGCCTAACTTTTATTTAACTAATAACATAAAAAAATTAGGGATTGCTAAAAAAAGTTTAAAAAATGAAAAAAATATTGTACAATAATAACTGAAAAGAAAAGAAAGGTGATGTCTTGTGAGTCAAAACGCAGGAAAACATCGTTCACATATGGGTGGATTAATTAAGTATGCGAATGGTGAATCTCTTCAAGAGATTAATGGAACCGTTGAAGTTCCAAAGAATTTAGGTTTCTGGAAAACTTTATTTAAGTATTCTGGACCAGGTGCTTTAGTAGCCGTTGGATATATGGATCCTGGTAATTGGTCAACATCAATTACTGGTGGTCAAGATTTCGGATACTTACTAATGTCCATTGTTTTAATGTCTAGTTTAATTGCGATGTTACTACAATATATGGCAGCTAAACTAGGTATTGTAAGCCGAATGGATTTAGCTCAGGCTATCCGTGCACGTACTAGTAAGTCATTAGGAATTATTTTATGGATCTTAACAGAATTAGCCATTATGGCAACCGATATTGCTGAAGTTATTGGTGCCGCTATTGCTTTAAATTTGCTGTTCCATATTCCGTTAGTCATTTCAGTATTTATTACCGTATTTGATGTCTTACTACTATTGTTGCTTACATTCATTGGTTTTAGAAAAATTGAAGCCATTGTTGTTTGTTTGATTTGTGTGATTTTATTTGTATTTGCATATGAAGTTATTTTATCTAGACCAGAATGGGCAAATATCTTTAGAGGATTAATCCCAGTACCACGTGCATTTTCAGGTTCTAATCCAGCTAAGGTTAGTGGTGATACTCCGTTAAAGGATTCATTAGGAATCATTGGAGCTACCGTTATGCCCCATAACTTATACTTACATTCATCAATTTCACAAACCCGTAAGTATGATTACAATGATCCAAAAGATGTTGCCAATACGGTTAAGTTCACCACTTGGGATTCTAACATTCAACTATCATTAGCATTCGTTGTTAACGCATTACTATTGATTATGGGTGTTGCAGTCTTCAAGAATGGTGCTGTTAAAGATACTTCATTCTTTGGATTATTCCAAGCATTATCAAATACTTCCATGTTAAGTAACGGAATTTTGATTGCCGTTGCTAAAACTGGTGCATTATCAATATTGTTCGCCGTTGCTCTACTGGCATCTGGTCAAAATTCAACCATTACTGGTACCTTAACTGGTCAAATCATCATGGAAGGTTACGTTCACATGCGAATGCCTCTATGGATGCGTCGTTTAGTAACCCGTTTGATTTCAGTTATTCCAGTTCTAATTTGTGTATCAATGACTGGTGGCGAACCAGCAATTAAGGAACATTTAGCTTTGAATGAATTGATGGAAAACTCACAAGTATTCTTAGCATTTGCACTTCCATTCTCAATGTTACCATTGATTATTTTAACTGATAGTAAATTTGAAATGGGACAATTCAAGAATCGATTATGGGTATCAATTTTAGGATGGATTTCGATTATTGCCCTTACCTTCTTGAATATGCAGAATTTCTTTGGTGATGATGGTGCAATCGTTGGTTTTATTAGCCAAAACCCAACTCCAAGTCAAGTTAGCTTAGCTAATAATCTTTCATGGTTCATTATTGTTATTATCATGGCACTTCTAATTTGGACTATTTATGATATGTACAAGACTTCTAAGTCACTTAGAAAAGAATATCCAAATGCTTTAGAAGCTCGCCAAGAAAACATGGATAAATAAAAGGCTAGGTGAATACGATGGCTGATAATGATTTTGATTTTAAACGCATTTTAGTCGGTGTCGATGATTCAGATGATGCAATTTTAGCATTTCACTATGCAATTCATCGTGCGATTGAAACTAACGCTGAACTAATTATTGCTTCCGTTTTAGAAGGGGACGATGTTAACGTCTACCAAGCTTTAACTGAAGATTTTGTTCATGGAAAAATTGATGATTTAAGAAATCATATCAAGAAATACCAGGAACAAGCTAAAAAAGCCGGTGTCAAGCATGTTCAAGCACTTGTTGCTGAAGGTGCTGCTGGTGAAACGATTGTTCGCGATGTTATTCCGCATGTAAGACCTGACTTATTAGTAGTTGGATCACGTGCTAAGAAGGGCATTTCAAAGCGTTTTGGTAGTCAAGCTGCTTATATGGCTAAGTATTCTCCAGTTTCCGTAATGGTAATTAGATAGTTAGTTATTAATACAGTAAGAAAAGACCATTTCAATTAATTTGAAATGGTCTTTTTTAGTATCTTAAATTTATTTTTAAATGGGATTAATAAAAATGTGTTGATATATTACAAGTTGGTTTTAATCATGCATAATTGAATATAAAAAAGAGCTAATGTTTTAATAAACACTAACTCTTTTAATTTTCTAAATAATTAATTTTATTGATTTAAATTTAATAAATGATCATAATAATTGGACATCGTTAGATCATAATATGGGTAGATCCAAATTAATGCGATTCCTAAAGTGATATGGGCTAGAATTAACCAGCCAATGAAACTTAATTGTAAGACAAAGTATTCACCTAAATGACCCTTTAATAATTCACGGCTTTTTGTAATTGATTCAAAATAACCAACGCGATCATTATTAATGATTGAATCATAATAAATGAAGAATGCTTGTGAATAACTTAAATTCTTAATGAACATCACAATTAATCCAGCAAAGAAAACGACAATATCAATACTAACTTTATCACTAGGGTTAATCGGTAAGAAAGCAACAGCCACTCCGATAATTGTAAAAATAATACCCCATAAGAATAACAAAACAAATTTTGCCAAGAAAATTAAAATGCTTCCCCAGAAATATCGAGCTTTGCTAATGATAAAAGTGGACTTTACAAATGGTTCTTTGTAATTATTTTGACCACGAATTGAATTCAATGTCACTAACAAAACTCCGCATGCTAATAATCCGGCAACAATTGAAATGATTAGAATTCCAAAATTAAATGATAAGGATGGTGTTGGGGTAGTTGAACTAACATCACTAGCACCCTTATAAATATTTTGGAGATTTGTCATACTTTGTTGAAATTGTTGTGCAGATTGAGAATTACTCATTATATTGACAATAATATTTAAAATGACAATTGGAAGAAATAAAAGTGCAAAAAATTTAAAATGACCATTTAAAACACTTTTAGCCTCCTCCTTTAATTGACGGCGATTCATATGCCATCTCCTTCCGTAGAATGTATAGTTAAAATTATATAATGAATCGGGTAAAAAATGCAAATTGACGCCAATTTTACGCCAATTTGCATTTTTAATTATTCCTGTTTATTTCTTATAATCGTTTCCAAGCATCGTGAGCAATGGATGGGAAGATAAATGGTTCTAAATATTCAATTTTTTCACGGTCTAATTTTAATGCAATGGCAGGGTATAAGTAGTCAATTACATCTTCAGCATGATCGCTAACTTCGGCTGCACCAACTAATTGATCTTGTCGATTAAAAATTAAGGTGTATTTAGCAATTTCTTCTTTATCAACTTGCCGATACCAATCGTCTTTAATATTTTTACTTTTGATGATATATTTTTCAGGATTTTGCTTAGCTTGATCGACTGTTACACCCACTTGTGCAATTCGAGGTGAAGTAAAGACGGTTGATGGAATTGGTGGAAATTGGATGGCATCCTTTTTTTGACCACTAAGTAATTTAGTTAAATATTTGGATTCAAACGTTGCAGCGGGGGTTAATTTGGGTTCACCAGTATCGGCAACATCGCCTGAAGCATAGATATTAGCTTGCGATGATTGAAGGTGATCATTGACTTTAATTCCCTTTCGATCATAATCAACGCCTGCTTTACCAAGGTTTAAATTTTTAATGTTCGGAACCCGACCGGCAGCATCTAAAATCCAATCAACATTTAATATTTTACGATTGCCATAATGAACTTGATAGCCTGAATCGTTTTGAGAATAACTTGCCACATTGGCATTCTTAATAAAACTAACACCATCATGCTTTAATTCATCGACAACTGATAGAACGTATGGTTGATAAAATTGACGTAAAACTTTATCACGGTGCATTAAAATGGTGACTTTGGCACCGGCTTCACTGGCAATCGTAGCAAATTCTAAGGCAATATATCCAGCACCAATAATGGCAATGCTTTTAGGTAGTTCGTCTAAAGCAAGAAAATCGCGGCTATCATGGGCATATTCATTGCCGGGTAGATTAATGATGTTGGGATGCTGTCCAGTTGCAATTACGATTTTATCTGAAGAATATTTTTTATTATTGACAGATATTGTGTGTGGATCAACAAATGTTGCCCAGCCATCAATTGTGTCGATGCCGGCAGCTTGTTTTTCGTTCTTTTGTTTGCCTGAAAAGCCATCAATCAGTTCATGCTTATGCTTCATATTTTGGGACCAATTGATTGATAAATTGCCATTCACAATTTCTTTCATTCGTTTCTGCTCTTTGGTTAATTTGATCGGTTCATCTAATGCAATTTTGGCGTTACAACCCCAATTTGGGCAGGTGCCGCCATAACGGTCACCTTCAACAACGGCTACTTTTAATCCCTTTTTAGCAAGGGCAATTACGCCATCAACAGCATGACCACTACCAATATATAGAACGTCATAATCATATTTTGTCTGCATCTCAATCAACCTCCATTTGTCTAATGAATATAGAATACATTATGTTTTGAATTAAATGAAAGCATTTTGATTGATTTCTTAGGCAAATTTGACTTTTCTAATGATTTGATTGATAATGACTACAATTTATTTTCAAAAAGAATATCATTGGGGGATTTGGATGCCAACAGTAGATTTAGAGATTTTGAATGCAAACGTATTAAATGTTTTTTCACGTCAATTTGAAAAGAACTCATTGTGGATTAATCATGGTAAGATTGTTGCCACCGGCAATCGCAAAGATTTAGATGCCAAACAGGTTAATGATATTCATGGTAAGTACGTTGTGCCAGGATTCATTGATGCCCATGTCCATATTGAAAGTTCGTTATTAGTGCCATCTGAATTTGCAAAGGTGGTACTACCGAAAGGAACAACTTCTGTTTTTATCGACCCGCACGAAATTGCGAACGTGATTGGAATTGACGGAATTAAATACATGATTAAGGATTCAAGGCAGACACCATTGGATGTCTTTACGATGTTGCCATCATCAGTTCCTTGCGCACCATTTGAACATAATGGTGCCACTTTATTAGCTAAGGATTTGAAGCCACTTTATAAGGAACCAGAAGTAAAGGGCTTAGCCGAAGTCATGGACTATCCGGCGGTTTTGAAACATGATCCCCAAATTATGGATAAGATACATGATGCGATTCAATTAGATTATCAAGTTGATGGGCACGGTGCCGGTTTAAACCGTTCCCAGTTAGACATTTATCGGCAGGCACACATCAATACCGACCACGAATGTACCACTCAACAACAAATTAAAGACCGTTTAAATGAAGGCTTCTACGTTTATTTACGTGAGGGGACCGTTGAAAGAGATTTAGCCAATACAGTTGCCGTTGTGAACGAAGGCAATGCCCAACGGTTTGCACTATGTACTGATGATAAATATGTTAATACGATTCTTTCAGAAGGCAGCATTAATGCATGTATTAAATTAGCCATTAAACATGGTATCCGTCCTGAAACGGCTTATACAATGGCTAGCTATAACGCTGCTAAATCTCACCACGTTGATCATTTGGGTGCATTGAGTACCGGTTTTAATGCCGACTTAGTTATTGTGAATGACCCTTATAAAGTCGATGTAAAACGGGTGATGAAGAACGGTCACTGGATTTCAAATGATGATTTTAAGACGAAACCACTTGAATTTAACCGCAATACGATGCATCACCACGTTCAAAAGAAAGATCTAGAGTTAAAATTAACCGGTGCACATCCGAAATGCCACGTCATCGATGTTCATCCTAATCACATTGATACTGGTAACTTAGTTTTGCCAGTTAATTCTAAAGATTCTAAATTTGTTGCAGATACCAAGAAAGATATTCTAAAAATTGTGGTTTGTGAACGCCACCATAATTTAGGAACCGTTGGCGTTGGCTTGGTGCATGGCTTTAAATTAAAGCAGGGCGCCGTTGCCGGAACAATTGCCCACGATTCACATAATATCATTGCCGTTGGGACCAATGATGATGCCATTTACCGTGCAATTGAAGAACTAACCCGCGTTGGTGGTGGAATATCCGTTGTTGACAATCAAAAAGTCCTTGCTACGATGCCGTTGCCGGTTGCTGGTTTAATGTCCAACCAACCATGGCAAATTGCATCTAAACAACTGACCAAAATTTCAAATGCTTATGATCAAATTTCCCATGATATTAACTTTAATCCGTTCATCACATTATCATTTTTGGCTTTGCCAGTAATTCCAACGATTAAAATTACTGACCAGGGGCTATATGATTTTGATCAGCAGAAATTTATTAACGTGCAGGCAAAATAAATAATAAATTTAAAATAAAAGGATAATCCAATTTGATGGATTATCCCTTTTTTAGATTAATACTTATTATTTTTTAGAATGTTTAAAACTAATCGAAATTGAAATTGCAACTAGAATCACTATTAAGAACAAGCATCCAAAATCATACTGAACACCACTTCTTACAATCGATTTATATGGTAATTGTGGATTCATGTTTTGTTTGATGGTAATTATTAACGACATGATGCTGATACCGACAGCACCACCGTAAATTTGAATTGCATTGAAGGCGGCATTCCCATCACTCGTGAATTGTTTTGGCAATCCCTTTAAACCGTTCGTTAAGATGTCTGAAAATGATGAAGCAAAACCAGCACTGTAGATTGCGTATGCAATTGAAATAACGATAAAAGTAAGATTATTAGTAATTAATGTCATCGTTAGGAAGAATAAACTGACCACGATTAAACCACTGTAAATCGGCTTTTTAGCACCATAGTGATCTAAAGCAGCACCAGAAATTGGCATGCAGATCATTCGTAAAATACTACCAGGCAGGACGATTAATCCAGCAATTAGGACGCTTGCACCTAAAGCAATCTGTGAAAAGTTAGGAATTAAGAAACCGCCTAAACTAATATTAGTTAATTGAAGACCAAAGTATGCTAGAAAGCTGAATGTGAAGGCAGGGTATTTAAAAATTTCCGTATTGATTAAAGCCTTTGGATTTTGATATTCAATTTTACCAAAACCAAATAGGGATGCGATTCCAATAACTAATAAAATGATGGTCGTGATTGAAAAATGACCGAGTGAACTAACACCAATTGTTAGTGTAACCAACATAATTGCGGCTAAAATAAAGCCATTCCAATCTAATTTTAAATTCTTTTCAATTTGAGGTTGATTCTTAATGGTAAGTAATCCACTAATCAAAATGATGATTGAGATTGGTAAAATTAACCAATATGCGGCTTGCCAACTAAAATAGTAGCTCATGAAACCACCGTATGTCGGACCTACAGTCGGTGCAACCGAGATAACCGCGCCACCAAATGACATGTAAAAACCAATTTTACTACCCGGAATTTTTTGCGTAATGATATTGAACATCAAGGGGGTTGCGATGCCAACACTAATCCCACCGATGATTCTTCCGAGTAGTAGCATCGGATAGTTAACGGCTAATCCGCAAATAAAAAAACTGATAATTAAAGTAACGGCACCCGCAACAAAAATACTTTTGAATGTAAATCGTTTACTTAAAAATGACGAACACATCATCGTACATGCTGATGCAATCATGTATCCAGTGGTAATCCATTGAATCGTTGATAGTGGAACGTTAAAATCTTTCATCAATTCTGGAAAATTAACGTTCATTGCGGTGGTCATTAAAATTCCCAAAAATGCAATTAATCCAGCACTAAAAATTGAAATTAATGTTTTAACTGAAACATTTGATTGAGATTGATCCATTTTTCCATCACCTCTCTAAAAAATCCAAAATAAAAAAGATAACTTCTTTGAGCTATCTTTTCTATTTTAGTCTTTTTAATTTTATTTTTAAAAGTTTAAGAATGATGGAACGTGACCAGCTAATCCATAATATTGGACAAAGTAGTGCCATGCTAAGATGAGAGCTAAAATTCCTGTAACCACTTCGATTAATCTTGCTGGAATATGTCTAACAATCTTCGGGCCAAAGTATCCACCAATAACAAAACCGATTCCTAATGGAATCACAATATCCCAACGAACATAGCCTTCATAGGTGTACATAACACCGGCAACCACGTTAGCAGAACATAATGCAACGTTTCTGATGGCGTTGTATACTGGAAATGGTTCGGTACTTGTGTGGGCTAGAACAGCTAACATGATAACACCAGCGGCAGCACCAAAGTATCCAGCGTATGCACCTAAAAGAAAGATTCCGATGACGGTTAAGATTGGTTTCCAGATCCGATTCCAGCTGCTTCCTTCATTAGAACGAAGGTTTTGGGCAGCCTGACTGTGAGCAACCTTATGTGGGAATAAAATCATAACTCCAGCTACTAAAATAAAAAGCGGAACAACGGTTTGGAATGCCTTAGCAGGTGCTAAAATTAGTAGTAGGCAACCAAAAATACCACCAACAAAAGTGATACATAGAATTTTACCTAATTCTTTCCAGTGGCCCTTTAATTCTTCTCTGGATGAAAATGCAGAACTAATTCCAGTAAAGATCAATGCCGTTGTGTTAGTAGCATTAGCAATGACAGCTGGGAACCCAGCGATGACGGTTAATGCTGGAAATGATACCAATGAAGCTAATCCGGTAACCGTACTTAAGATTCCAGCTAGAATTCCAGCAATAATCATGATAATAAAAAGCGATAAAATAAAAAATTCCTCCTTGAATAATTCACACCTAAAAATAACAAAATCAGCGCATTCAATCATATAAGAAAGCGCTTTTATTATATTATACTAGATAATGTTAAAAAATGAAAATCAATTTTTTTAAAATCCATCCTTTTTATTCTTTTGACAAAATGGTACAATATCTTGTGTCAGTAAATTAAGATAGTACAACCGGTTGTATAATTTATAAAATGTTTTGAGGGAGATATTAAAATATGGGTAATTATTTAAGATTCTTAATCCAACAACTGAAGGGATGGCCGAAAGCAAATTATTATTTATTTTACTTTAGTCTTGGATGCCAAATTATGACATTGGTTAACCAGCCAATCACAATCTTAAGTATTTTAACATTTTTTGGAACTGAATTGGGTGTTTTATGTGTATTAGCAATCAATGCCGCTAAATCAATTAATGGTTGGTTAGGGATTATATCTGCAATCTGCATTATCATTACTAGTTTTGCGGCTACTAATTACTTAGCAATTGGCGAACAGTTAGCATATGTAATTACTTTAGACGTTCCAGTGCTTTTAAGTGCTAATTGGAACGTTAACATGGTTTCTAAAATTAGAAAATTCACTGGGAAAACATGGGTTTACGCATTATTGTTTACCGCCATTGCTTACTTTGTATCTGGATATGTAATTTCAACCTTTACTAATGATGGCAGACCTTGGGTAGATGCAATTAGTTTTTCAATTTCATTAACTGCTGGAATTATCTGTTTCTTGAGATACAATAATCAGTACTTCTGGTGGCTAGCATCTGGAATTGCTCAAATGGTTCTATGGTTCATTTCATTTAAACAGGGTGCGGCTTCATTAGCTATGTTTGTTAATAGTTCCATTTACATTATTAATGATATCTTAGCCTTCACCGTTTCACCATGGTACAATCAAAAAGAAAGACAACGGGTTGAACAACAAGAAATAAATCGTGTTGGTCAACAACAATAATTTTTAATTTAAATTAATGAAAAAATTCCCGAGTAATTATAAATTACCCGGGAATTTTGTAGAGAAAATAAGAATTAATTGTTAAAATTAATAATAACGAATTAAAAGGAAGATGATTGGATTGGATCCAACGTTGCTTTCCGGGATCATTACCGCAGCGGTAACTTTAATTACAGTCGTATGGGAATTACGTTCATCTGATCGTCGCGAACGTAATTTTTATTATGACCGTTATATCATTGAAGCAATTAATGATGCCTATCAACGCTTAGATCATGTTGAAGAAAATTTTATTGATCGTCATAGCATGGATGAGAATGAAAAGCGCGATAATCAGCGGAATACTAAAAGTGATCTAAATGAAATTATCACCAATCTAAGCGTGATTAGTGATACCGAATTGTATCGACAGATAATTAAATTTGCAAGGGACTTGAATTTAAGCTCTAAGGCGTTAGTTCGGCATCAGATTGAATTAGAAGATTTTCGTAAAAAATGGCAGTACCGTTTTTCGAAAATTAGAGTAGGTATGATTTCATATCGAAATGAAATCTTTACTAAAATGAAACGTTAGTTAAAATAAAGGAAGCGATATTTAGTAATCATGGATAAACATTGGCGCAAAAATTTGTGGGTGCTCTGGTTTGGAACTTTGATTGATGGAATGGCTTTTAGTGAAGTGATTCCATTTTTATCTTTATACGTCAATCAACTAGGACGATATAGTAAGGGTGAACTATCAATCCTAAGTGGGGTTGTCTATGCAGCCTCATTTGTTATTGTTGCTGTGACAGCACCCATTTGGGGTCGTTTTGCCGATCGTCATGGTCGAAAACGAATGGTGTTGCAGACTAGCCTTGGTTCAGCCATTACACTTGGCTTAATGGGATTAGTTACTAACACTTGGCAATTAGTCCTATTAAGGACGATTCAGGGATTTTTTGCAGGTGTCATTCCAAATTCAACGGCATTAGTTGCAGCTGAAACGCCAAAGAAACACGCTGGTTATGCAATGGGAATTATCACGACTGGATATATTGGTGGAACTTTAGTGGGTCCATTATTAGGTGGGTTCCTAGCTAATATTTTTTCAATTCGGATTACATTCTTCATTACATCAGCAATGTTACTTTTCTCATTTGGCTTAACGTTCTTGATGGTGAAAGAAGATTTTCATGCACCAAAAAAGAAACAAAGTTTAAAATCACTATTTAACTTTCATCTTTTAAGGGGATTTACCAACGTTCGATTCATCAGGTGGATGCTAATTTCAACTGTAATCGTCCAAACCGGATTATTTACCATTTATCCAATCATTAGTCTATTCGTTAAAGATTTAATGCATAACCATGGCCCCATTACCGAGGTGGCTGGACTAATTGCGGCATTACCTGGGATGGCAATGTTCTTATCATCATCAACATGGGGTAAAATTAACGACCGCCATGGTGCATACCACACCTTAGTTGCTGGATTTATTTTATCCGCCATCTTTTACTTCCCACAGGGGTTAATTACCAGTATTTTGATTTTAGGAATTTTACGGTTCCTGGTTGGGATTTCAAATGCCGCCATTTATCCGACTATTCAAACGTTGATTGCGAAAGCTTCACCAACCTCAAAGACTGGGATGGCATTTAGTTTAAATCAATCTGCTCAAGCCATTGGCGCGGTTTTAGGTTCACTCATTGGTGGAATTATTTCGAATTTATTTGGATACGGCGGCGTCTTTATTTTTAATACAATTATTTTGTTAATTAATTTATTACTATTAGAATGGAAAGTGCCAGAATTAAAAAAGGAGTAATGATCAATGAGTCGAAGACATAATTCTCATATTATTGAAGTGAGCGATGCTCATATTTCAGAAGATGTGCTCGCTAAACCAGCTTATCAAGTTAGTAAACCAGATTTAAAGAAGTTACTAGCACAAAGTCAATATAAATCAGAAAATCAGGGGATTTATATTGCTAAATATTCATCCCACCATGAAAATGATGATACATACGATGCCATTGGCACCTATGATGATTATTTAGATCAAAGCATGAATGATTATTTAAAGCATTTTGATAATACCCGCGAAGCCGCTAAAAAGCATTTTCATCAGGAAATGACTGTTAGATATTTTATTGATGAATATATCGCATTGTTACACCGCAAATTTGAAAATCATCAGGATCCAGATTCATTAGTAATGATTACAGCATATGAAAAGGAAATTGACTAATTAACCTTTTAATGATGAGAAGATGATAGTGTGAAACAAGGGGTTAATTGGCGTAGAAACCTATGGATCCTATTATTTGGAACGTTTATTACCGGAGTGGCATTTAATGAAATTATTCCATTTATGTCACTTTTTATTATCCAGTTAGGTCATTTTACGCACAATCAGCTTTCAATTTTGAGCGGGATTGTTTATGCCGCTTCTTTTTTTGTCGTTGCTTTTACGGCCCCGTTTTGGGGCGCATTTGCCGATCGGCATGGTCGAAAACGAATGATTTTACAAACGTCATTAGGATCAGCAGTTGTAATTGCTTTAATGGCGTTTGTCACAAATGTTGATCAGTTTATATTCTTGCGTTTCTTGCAGGGCGTTTTTGACGGTGTGATTCCAAATTCAATTGCGCTGGTTGCAACTGAAACACCGAAGAAACACGTTGAATGGGCGCTGAGTGTTCTATCAATTGGGTACGTTGGCGGAATGTTAATTGGACCCATTATTGGTGGCTATTTAGTTGCCATTTTCTCAATCCGTTTAACATTTATTATTACTGGATTATTGTTATTTGCATTTTTTGGATTAAGTGCGTTGGCGGTAAAAGAAAATTTTACGCCACCGAAAAATTCAAAGAAAATGCATTTTTCCATCCATGTTTTCAGACGGTTTCCAAAGCCACGGTTCATAATGTGGATGCTAATTACAACCATCAGTATTCAAATTTGTATTAATTTGATTTTTCCAATTATCACTTTATTTGTTAAACAGTTGATGCATAATCAAGGCCCCATTTCCCAAGTAGCTGGAATTATTTCGGCCTTACCAGGGATTGCAATGGTGATGACATCTACTCCCATGGGCAAGTATGGTGAAAATCATGGAACTGGAAAGGTATTAATGCTCGGTTTTTGGATTGGCATTATTTTTTACTTTCCACAGGGATTTGCAACTGGGGTATGGATGCTCGGTTTATTTAGATTCTTAAATGGAATTTCTAATGCAGCCTTGTTTCCGGCCATCCAAACCTTATTGGCGAAGAATACGCCCCAGCAATCAACCGGGATGGCATTTAGCTTAAATCAATCTGCTCAGGCAATTGGGGCAGTGATTGGCGCAACTTTTGGTGGCTTGATATCTAATTTATTAGGCTACCGAGGTGTCTTTTTCTGTGCTGGCATTATTTTAATAATTAATTTAATTTTATTGAAACTATTCGTTCCTGAATTGAAAAAGGAATAAAAATAGCCATTGGTGATTACATGAAAAATCATCAATGGTTATTTTTTACTAGTTATTTGTTTCTTTTGAATCGTACTTAACAAAGTAAATGACTGTCATTACAACCAAGAAAATAATTCCAATAATTAATGGAATTCTAGTTTCAGAATTGAATAACATGAATACTAAAGCTAAGAATAAAAAGAATAATGTCACGTAATTGGAAATTGGTGATAATGGCATCTTGAATGGGTGGTTCTTAAGTAATTCCGGATGTAATTTACGGAATCTAATTTGTGAAATCAAAATGACAATCCAAGGGACCATTCCAGGTAATACACTTGAACTGTAAACATTGACGAAAATGGCGTTCGCATTTTTATAAAAAATTGGCAAAATTAAATTTAATAATACCCCAATAAAAATACCAACGGACATTAAAATGACGGGATAGTATGGAACCCCGTGTTTATTCAATTTAAGAAATTTTTGTGGTAATTTATGATCCTTTGCTAGTAAGTAGATCATACGACTGGCACTATAAATTCCCGAATTAGAACCTGATAAAGCAGCAGTGATAACAACAAAGTTAATTAAACCAGCCGCAAAAGTAATTCCAATCTTAGCAAATGTTTCAACAAATGGTGATCCGATTTGACCGATTTCGTTCCATGGGTAAATACTTAAAATGACGAAAATTGCACCAATGTAAAAAATAAGAATTCGGCCTAATGTTGACTGAATTGCTTTGACAAGGGTGTGCTTAGGATCCTCAGCTTCACCAGCAGTAACCCCAATTAATTCAATTCCTTGATATGAAGCTAGAACGATGGCAAGTGCGAATGCAAACCCTTTAAACCCACCGGTAAAGAAACCATGGGTCCAAAGGTTACTGATGCCCACTGGATGCATGTGATTACCAAATCCAAAGATAATTACGCCTAAACCTAAAATGATCATAATGATGATGGTAACAACTTTAATAAAGGCAAACCAGTATTCAAGATCACCAAAGGTACTAACTGAAATTAAATTAGCTAAACATAAAAAGACAATTGCAATAAATCCTGGAATCCAACCGGGTAAGTTTGGCCACCAATAATTAAAATAAGTTCCAATTGCAATGACTTCACTCATACCCACAACAATGTATTGAAAAATATTTGCCCAGGCAGTTAGATAACCAAAGACCGGATGCATATAGTGACTAGCAAATTGGGCAAATGAACCGGTAATGGGGTGAACATATAGCATTTCACCTAGTGCTCGCATAACTAGATATAAAAAGAGGCCAGCAAGGGCATAATCAATTAAGACTGACGGTCCCGTCCAACCAATGGTAGATGCAGATCCCTTGAAGAGGCCAACCCCAATGGTTCCACCTAGCGCAATCATCTGCATGTGTCTAGAACTAAGCTTTCTTTCTAATTTCTGTTTCTGAATTATCAAACATCTCTTTTCAAACGATTTTGTATATTGTTTTTATACATATGTTTATGTAAACTATACATTATGCTTATATATTATAGCTGAAAAAGGATAAAGACGCAAAAAAAGCTGGAATTATTTTCCAGCTTTTTTACTTTGGTTAAATTTTAATTTAGTAAAATGATGGTTTGGCGTAGTAAGTATTTGGTTCACCAACGCCTAAACTAGCGTGTTGGTACTTAGGTTCATCATCACAAATAATATTATAAATTAATTTAGCAACCGCTTGTCTTGTTACTTGAGCTGATTTTAGTGGTTGGTCAGGAGTTGTTAATTCGTAATTTTCATCACCATTTTTGTTATATAGCCAGGTTGGTCTTAACATGGTGTAATTTAAATCAGAATTTTGAACAACCTTAGCAGTGCCAGCGTGTTTTTGAATCGAACCATCCAGCATCGCTTGATTCCATTGACCAAACTTGCCGGGAACTTCGTTACAAATTCCCAAAATATTTACACAGATAATTCTTTTAACACTGGATGCATCCATTGCTTTAACAATTGTTTGAGTAGCTGATTTAGAACTCATATTATCAACTAAAACATAATCAACGCCGCTCATGGCTTGTTTTAATGAATTAAAATCATTGAAATCACCGTCAAAAACAGTTTCTCTAGCATTATCACTAACGTTGATTCTTTGCTTCCCATTTCTTGCTAATAAATTCAATTGAACATCACTATGATTTAATAATTGGTCAGTGACCATGCCAGCAATTTGGCCAGCCGCACCTAAAATTAATACCTTTGTCATTTGAATTCACTTCTTTCGTCTTTTCATTCATTATAAAATGAAAAAATGCAAAATAAAAAGAAAGGCCTCAAATAATAAGGCCTTTCCTAATTAATATTAACGGTTAAATTTTCTCACTTTGAAAACGAACCAGTCAATCAAGAATATAATGATTGAATAGGTAATCGTTCCCTTAATCATACCTGGTAGATACGTTCTGGTCATCATATGGGTAACCGGATTGGTGAATACTTCTTGAATCATTAAGAAATTGAATGGGCTAAATCTTAAGAAACGGTAGAAGTAAAGGAGGAACATTAAAATTGCACATACCAAGTAAAAGAGGTACATAATAGCAATACTTCCGGAAATTGAAGACCATTTATTCTTAAATAAATTACTAATTAAAATAATAATTAATGAAGTGTAGAGGCAAAATAGAATGCTACCCACAACGGTTGCCATGATTTTTTCAACCGATGCACTATCAACATGCACCGAACGCATCAATAACTTATGGACAATAAATGTTGATACAAGTGCGGTTAAAAGTAAATAAATGTATAGAAGTGCTAATCCAAAAATCCGTGCAATGAAAACTTGGCTCTTGGAATGGTGCTCTAATGATTTAGTGATTAATGATCGATTCTCATTAGCACCAAACCAAATACTAGCGGCAATAAACATAATCATTGAAATGACATTGCCAGCACCACCCAGCGTTTGGACGAATTGGAGTGGCATTAAAATATGGGTTGCGTCACTAGCAATCCCAATAATAATAACGTATAGAGCTAAAAGCGGGATGATAATTTTAGTTGCCTTATATCCAGACACCGTTTTAAACTCTTGTTTTAATAATGAAAGCAATTTGAAATCTCCTTAGATGTTTTGATAATTAATCACATTATATCATAGATTAGATGTTTTTATGGTTAAAAATTAAAACGGATAGCCATAGAAAAATAATTCCGTAGACAACGGCAGCAATGGATAGTTCTAAGTTACTTAGTTGGGTTAAATTTGAAAAGTTGCCGGCACTAATTTGAAAGTTGATCATCAAAATATTGAATGGATTCCATTTAGCCCAATCCATCACGTTCCACTTAACAAATGCACCATCAGAAATCAATGCAATCAATTTTGAAAGATACATGGTGATGACACCGATGGTAACGGCTAAATTAGGCCCCTTGGCAATCATACTGATTAAAAGAACGGCTGGCAAAAGGATGATTAAGTATAAAATATTACTAAGCATTAAAGTGCCGATGGAATGCCACATAAATGATGTAATTTGAAAATTACCAAAGCCAATTAGGCAGATAATGGTGGTAACAATCCAGCTAACTAAGTTAAAAACAATATAAATGAAAATTAGATTAATTACTTTGCTAAAGAATACTTTAGTTCTTGAGAACTGTCTTGATAACAGTAATTTAATTGTGCCAGTAGAATATTCCTTTGTAATTGTCGATGCGGTGATAATTACCATAATCAAACTAATAATGTTAAATGGGGATTGGGTAAATCCTTCGTTAGCAATTAGGTCGGCACCAGTCAAGCCACTTTTTTTAGCAATTAGGGCACAAATGATCACCCAAACGATGATAAATAAATTCCAACCGATAAAACTTTTACGGTGACTCTCTTTAAAAATCTCTTGTCTTATTAGTGAAAACATTTTATTGCTCCTTTTGATTAGAATTTTTAGTGATTAAATTCAGCAATGATTCTTCAAGGTTTGCATGGGATTCCTGAACACTTAAAATTTTAATTTTGTTCTTAACAAGAATTGTCATGATTTGATTTAAAATATCATCATGATCCTTAATTTGAATCGTTTTATCTTCCATTTTAGCTTGAATATCATTCTTTTGGAGTGTATGGATAGCCATCAGATTGTTTTCAGTTTTAACATTGATGAAAGTTCCTTGTGATGACAAGAAATTATGGGCAGAGGCTTGTTCTTCAATCTGACCATGGTTAATCACAACGTAATAATCAGCAATTCGTTCTAATTCGTCTAGCAGGTGGCTAGAAATTAAAATACTAATTCCACGTTTAGCAAAGTTCAAAAGCAATTGCCGTAAATCACGGGTTGCTTCTGGATCTAATCCATTCATGGGTTCATCAAGAATTAAAAGTTTGGGATGATTTAAAAGGGTCAATGCAATTCCCATCCTTTGTTTCATTCCTAATGAGTATTTTTTAACCTTTTGATCAACAAAATTTTCAATTTGGGTATCATGAATAATTTCATGAATAGTTCGCTTGCTTGTTTTGGAATCCTTAAACAGTTGAAGGTGTTGTCTGCCCGTTAGATTAGGGTAAAAAGCAGGGGTTTCAATCATGCTACCAACATCTTTTAAACCATCACGGTGGTGGTTAGTTAATTGATAGTCATTAATTTTGATTAATCCTGATGAGTAGTTGATTAAACCAACAATTGATTTCATAATGGTTGATTTACCAGCACCATTGGGACCGATGAGTCCAACAATACTTCCCGGTTTAATATTAAAACTAATATTATGTAGGATTTGTTTTCTTCCATAATATTGATTTAAATTTTTAATTTCTAGTATATTCATGGTGGTTATTATAAATCTCCTTAATATATGATTTATTTATATCATAACTAAAACTAAAAAGCGTGGCAAATTTAGTTTTTATTTTGAAATCTTTTTTAACATTTTTGTAACATTCTGATAATCGCCATGTAAGATTTAAGGAGTAATATTAATAATATAATATGGATTGAAATTAATCGGAGGGTAATTATTTTTATGAAATTAAGAAAAGCATTTGTGATGACATTTGGAATTATATTGGCATTGGGGATTGGAATGATTGCTAATAACCATGTTCAAGCAAGTGCAAGCACTAAAAATATTACCATTAAACATTCTAGACATTTCGTTATTAATAAAAAGAATAAACACTTCTTACATAGTCATGATGCTGATGCTTCATTATCTAAGAATGATCGTTCAGCTAAGAAATGGATTGCATGGAACGAATCAAAAGATCACTATCGTGCCCATAATGGGATTTATTACGGTAAGTATCAATTAGGAATCAGTTTACTACATGGTGATTATTCTCCTGATAACCAAGAAGCATGTGCTAATAAATACGTTAAATCACGTTATGGCACTTGGAGTAATGCCAAACGTCATTGGTTAAGATATAATTGGTATTAAATTTTAAATTACAAAAAAGCCCTGGATTTTATGATCCAGGGCTTTTTGATTAAATCTTTGTAATCTGTTTATGGTTGTGCTAACTTAAAATTGATAAGTTGATTTATATGCCAATTGAGGCATTCTAATTGCTTCTTGATAAGCAATTAATTCAATCGTAAACGAGGCGTGTTTAATGAATAAACAATGGTTTAAAGACGTTGTTGTCTATCAAGTTTATCCCATGAGTTTTCAAGATAGTAATAATGATGGTATTGGTGATTTAAATGGAATTAAAGAACGCTTACCATACTTACAAAAATTAGGCGTTGATGTGATTTGGTTAAACCCAATCTATGAATCACCCAATCAAGATAATGGTTACGATATTTCTAATTATGAAAAAATCCAACCTGTTTTTGGAACCATGGATGATTTCAATGATTTATTGGATGCCATTCATAAGCATGGCATGAAACTTTTGATGGATTTAGTTGTCAATCATACTTCCGATCAACACCGTTGGTTTAAAGAAAGCAAAAAATCACGTCATAATAAATATGCTGATTTTTATATTTGGCGTGATCCAGTTGATGGACATGAACCTAATAATTGGGGTTCTAACTTTAGCGGATCGGCATGGACATACGTACCAGAAAGAAAGCAGTATTACCTTCATTCCTTTGCATCTGGTCAACCAGATTTAAACTGGGATAATCCTGAAGTCCGCAAAAATGTTTATCAAATGATGCGTTTTTGGTTAGATAAGGGTGTTGATGGTTTCCGAATGGATGTTATCAATTACATTTCTAAACCCAAGGATCTATCAAGTGCGCCTGCTCCAAACGGTTCTAAATATGCACCCATTGAACCGATTGTAACCAATGGTCCCCATTTGAATGATTATATTCATGAAATGAACCGTGAAGTTTTATCAAAGTATAATGTGATGACGGTTGGTGAAATGCCAAATACTAAGCCAGAAGATGCGGTTAAGTACGCTAATCTTGACGGAAAAGGATTGAACATGATTTTTCAATTTGAACATGTTAAGTTATCGGCTAATTCTAATAAACGTCTTGGTAAGTGGAGTGATAAAAAGATTCGCTTAACTGAATTGAAAAAGGCACTATCACGATGGCAAAATGGATTAGATGGCAGAAGTTGGAATAGTTTATACTGGAACAATCATGATCAACCAAGGGCCGTTTCAAGATTTGCGACCGATGATCCCAAGTACCGGATCCTAGCTGCTAAAATGTTGGGGACAACACTTCACATGATGCAAGGAACACCGTATGTTTATGAAGGTGAAGAACTTGGGATGACTAACAATCATTACCATGATATTCATCAGTATGAAGACGTTGAATCAATCAATGCTTACCATCAATTTAGCGATAAAGAAAAAATTGTTAAACCGAATACAATGCTTAACTATTTAGCAGACCGTTCAAGAGACAATTCTAGAACACCAATGCAATGGAATAATGATCAGAATGCTGGATTTTCTAAAGTCAAACCATGGTATCCAGTCAATCCTAATTATAAGTATATTAATGTGGATGTTGAAAAGGCTAATCCGTATTCAATTCTTCATTATTATCAACGATTGATCAGGATTAGACATCACTTGGATTTAATTCGGTATGGGAACTACGAAGAATTAGATCCGGATGACGACCAAGCATTTTCTTACAAACGTCATTATGGCAAACAGACTTTGCTAGTTATTAGTAACTTTACTGATAAAGTCATTGAACGTGACTATAAACAGGACCGTGCCAATGAATTATTAATCAGTAATTATCCTGATGATAAGGGTCGGACCATTCGTCCGTATGAAACTAAGGTATATCTCTTCATTTAATTTTTAAAATTAAAAGAAAAATAAAGCGGTGGCTAATCATTTAGTCATCGCTTTTTGGGTGTAAAATATTAATCATACATTAATATAATTTAGGAGAATTTTTATGATTTCCAAAAGAACTTATCAAATTTTAGATGAAATTTTTAGTGCCATCACGCATGGACTAGGTGCGTTTGCCGCCATTTTAGGCGCCATTTTTCTAATCGTTCATGGTGTTCATGAAGGTGGCTTTAGTCGAATTATCAGTTATTCAATCTATAGTGTAATTCTAGTGTTGTTTTATTTTGCTTCAACTTTATTTCACAGTCTATATTTCACGCCGGCTGAAAAAGTATTTCAAATTTTTGACCATTCATTTATTTATCTTTTGATTGCCGCAACTTATACCCCATACTGTTTAGTAACCATTAAAGGAACCCTTGGGATTACCATCCTATCGGTTATTTGGATCATGGCAATTTTAGGGGTGATTTATAAATGTCTTTGGATGGGTAAATTCAAGACATTATCAACCATTATTTACGTTGTCATGGGGTGGATGTGTGTATTAGGATTAAAGCCATTGATTGTAGGATTAACTTGGCATGGATTTCTTTTACTATTGATCGGTGGCATTATTTTTACCGTTGGAGCTGTGATTTATAGTTTTAAACAAATTTGGTTCGGTCACGTCATTTGGCACATCTTTGTTCTTGCTGGAACCATTTTAATGTACTTCTCAATCTATTTTTATGTATAAAAAAAGAATCTGTTTTTATTCAGATTCTTTTTAAGTTAATTTAATTTTAAATGATGATTGATTTTGTGGTTTATTTTTAATTTAGCTTGAATTTCTTTTAGAAAAGCATGGTTGAACCACCTGATTGGTAGATAAGTAAGCAAAAATAATAAAATAATCACGGCCAAACTACCTGCTTGACCCGGGATTAACTTAGAAATATACGCAAGTAACGTTGCCCCTAAACTAATCCAAACAATATACAATAGCCCCATTGAAAAATTCTTCATCATACTAATCATGTGGTTCATCTCCTGTAAAATTTAATCTGACTTCATTCTGGCACCCCCAAAATAAAAAGTCAATCTAAATTTGAAAATAATTATTAAATGTTCTATATAACATAATGAAATAATATATCAAGTGTGAAGGGATGATATAGTGAAAATTGTTTTAGCACCGGATTCATTTAAGCAGAGTATGACTTCTAAACAGGCAATTGATGCAATGGTTAGTGGAATTTCATCAATCCTGCCAAAAGCAAATATAATTGGTGTTCCAATGGCGGATGGTGGTGAAGGAACCGTTGATTCTTTAGTTCATGCTACCCATGGTTATTTTGTTTCAACCACGGTTTTGAATCCATTTAAGCAACCGGTGGACGCGCGTTATGGAATTTTGGGTGATTCAAATACCGCCGTGATCGAAATGTCAGCGGCAAGTGGAATTCAATATACCTCTAAACATCACATGGCGCCAATGACTGGGACATCGTATGGAACTGGTCAATTAGTAGTTGATGCCTTGAACCGCCATGTTAAACAAATTATGATCGGATTAGGCGGTAGTGCCACGACTGATGGTGGTGAAGGATTAGCAAGTGCTTTAGGCGTTCGGTTTTATGATTCAAATCATCATTTGATTAAAGCAGAGGGTGGTAAGGGGCTATCTCAAATTGAACAGATTGATTTGAGCCATCTTGATCAGCGTTTGAAAACAACTAAAATACTAATGGCTTCCGATGTTTCGAATCCATTGGTTGGTCCGAAGGGAGCTGCCCATGTTTTTGCACCTCAAAAGGGTGCTAATCATGAAATGGTGATCCAATTAGACCAGAATTTAAAACACTATGGACAGATAATTCAAAAGGATTTAGGCAAAAATATTCTTGATGTTCATGGAGCCGGAGCTGCTGGCGGATTAGGTGCAGGATTGCTGGCGTTTACCAATGCTAAAATACATCATGGAATTCAACTAGTAATCGCAACGACCCATTTAAAAGCAAAATTAAAAAATGCAGATATTGTGATTACCGGGGAAGGTAGTATTGATGACCAAACGCAATACGGAAAGACGCCAATCGGGGTTGCTAAAACAGCTAAAGAAGTCGCACCCAATGCACTGGTAATTGCACTTGGCGGAAGGGTTAAGCTAAGTGATGATCATTTATATCAACTAGGGATCGATGCCATTTTGCCAATTGTTCCAGGTGCCATTAATTTGTCGGATGCAATGAAATCTGGACCACAAAACATTAAACTGGTAGCCAATAATATTGCCAGAATCATAAAGCATAATCATTTACTATTTAATAGTAAGTAAGTATAATAAAATGTGTCGAATTAATTAAAAGAGGGATGATAGAATATGAAGAAAACATTATTAGATTTAGAAAAAAGGCGTCGTACTATTTATGGATTAGGCCGTCATCTTAATGTTGACCAAAACCAATTAGCACAATTTATTTTTGACAGCATTAAATGGACACCATCACCATTTAATAACCAAACTACCAGAGCAGTCGTTTTATTTAACAAACAACACGAAAAATTATGGGATATTGTTGCTGATGTTCTTAAGAATAAAATCGGTGATGAACGATTTGAAAAGGGCACGAAAGCCAAAATTGATTCATTTAGAAATGCTTATGGCAGTGTTCTATTCTTCACTGATACTAGTATCGTTGATGATTTCAAAAAGAAATTCCCATCATTTGCTGGTAACTTCAGAGACTGGTCAGAACAAGCTCAAGGAAATGCTCAGTATGCAGTTTGGACTGGCTTAGCTGAAAATGGAATTGGTGCTAACTTACAACATTATAATCCAATCATTGATGACAAAGTTGCTAAGGCTTTTGATATTCCAAGTAATTGGAATTTACGTGGTCAAATGAACTTTGGTTCCATTGAACAACCAGCTGGTGATAAATCATTTATGGATGATAGTAAACGCTTTAAAGTCCTAAAATAAATTATATTTTAAATCAAAAAGGTTCATGGAATTTAATTTCCATGAACCTTTTTGATTCGAATTATTTTTGATTCTGATGATTCTCTTTATTCTGTTGCCTTTGATTATGTCTTCGTCGTCTTCTGACGTTATTTCTGGCTTTGTATTTAAGGTATCGAGTCCTGATTTTAATGATTTCATTGTGATAACGTTCTGCCAGCCGCTTGGGTTTTTCAGGATAATTAATAATGTATAGTTTGCCATTAAGAAATTGCCCTAAATAAATTGATGCTAGTTCTGTATGATGCTGTTTAATCATATCTAGTAGCCATTCCTTGGGCTTTTTCATTCTAATTAATACGTCTGAATTGATATTACCATCAGTAATCACCGGATAACTAATTGATTCCGTATTGTACTTTGTAATCGTTAATTGACCATTCTGTTCTAAAACGGCATTTTTGATTTCTTGATAACTACCAACATGTGACATCCTTAGTTTGAATGTTAAATCACTGGCGGACAATCCGTTCCTTAATGCGGTACTGACGTTGATTCGACCGTTATTGATGATTTGCTGTGGACTTCCAGTTAGTATTCGTTTAAACAGCGGATACTGATGAACTAATACCCGACTGCCAAAGATAATTAATGACCAGATTAATAGTACGATGAAGAACATTAGGATTGTAATGTCCTGATTGTAAATCATTCCACCAATAATTCCACCAAGAACGTAGTTTTGAAGTTGATCAATGGCATTCGACGGCGCCAAGTTTCCCTTTCCGGAGAGATTGATTTGAAAAATCAACATAATAAAACCAATTAGTAATTTCAGACCAATTGCCCAGTATTCGTTCGATCCATTAAGAATGTTAAGGTCAAAACTATGTTGGTTGACATAATTTACATTCGGATTGACCGGATTAGTCTTGCTCAAAGAATAATTATTCAAAGTACTGCTTAGATTAACCCGGTAGTATGTGCTTTTAACTTTGATTGTCATTCCATCGGTCAGTGAAGTACTATCACTGTAAATTTGAGACGTTGGAACATGCCGATCCTTCGAAATTTGCTGAATAATTCTCGCCGTTTGAATGTTTTGACCATCGTTAGTCCGCTGACTCAGAATTTTATTGAATTGAACACTAATGATTAAAACTGCCAGCATTGTTAAAATAATAAAAATATCCCTGAATTTTAAATTATTTCGATCACGCATGTATTTGAAACCATAGACTAGAATGGTTACACCGATAATAATGCCAATTATTAAACCGGTGTAACTTAGAATTCCATTATTTCCTGTTAAGTATGAATAAGAGTATAAAGTCATTTCAAAACCACCATTATTTAGATTTAATATGTACATTTAATATTATAAATCATATTTGAAAATTAATATAACAAAAATAAGTGAAATTGTATTAGATTTTAACTGAATTGAAACATTCCTGTATTCGAATAGTAGCATTCTTTCGCTATAATTGTTTTTGTTCAATTGATTACGAAATAAAAAATTAAAAATAATAAAAACAAATCAAGGAGAGAATGCTTATTTTAATTTCAAAGAAAACAACTAAAAAGATGATTTTACTTATTGCAGTGGCGTTAATGGCATTCGTACCATTTATTGCTAACACCCATGCGGCTAAAGCAAGTCAAAACAATGACCAAAGTGAAAAATTAATCCAAGTTGGTAAAAAAGAATTAGGAAAGCCATACCGCTGGGGTGCAACTGGTCCCCATTCATTTGATTGCTCTGGTTTTACTAAATTTGTATATAAACATTCAATTTCTAAAAACTTACCAAGAACCGCTCAAGCTCAATACAATAATTCTAAAAAGGTATCTTCAAATGATTTACAAAAGGGTGATTTAGTTTACTTTGGATCAAGTAAACATAGTATTTCACACGTTGGAATGTATATTGGGCATGGAAAAATGATTGATGCTCAAAACCGTGGCGTTGTAACTGAAAAAGTTCATGCACCATGGTGGCATTTAGTTTCTTGCTCCCGTCCAGCTAATTTAAATCATTAATTTAAAATTAAAGCAAATTAAAGATCGACAACTTAAAAATGTCGATCTTTTTTTGTGTTAAAATTAAAATCATGAACTAATAATTGAGTGGGAAGATATATGATAAAAAAACTTTACTGGAATTTTGTTACTTATGATAATCAAAAAATCTTTTTTACCGTTTCAAACCATGGAATTAACTTTGTTGCTAGTCCCAAGGGACAAATTTCTGAAATTTATGATTTATATCCAAAGTGCAAATTCCAATTTGAATATAAAAAAGATCGCACCAATCAGTATGAAGAAGAATTAGAAGAATATCTTAATACGGAGCGGACTAATTTCAATTTATCCATGGATTTATCAGATGCGGGTGACTCATTTCAACACCTTGTCTGGCAAAAAATTATGCAAATCCCTTATGGCGAGGTCAGAACCTACCATGACCTTGAAATGCAATTGGGAATTAATGATCGAAAAAGATTGGTTAAAGCGATTAATGCTAATCCACTATTGATTGTCATTCCAGACCACCGGGTGATTGAAACAAAGGATCAACTTGGTGATTATCGTGGTGGGTTAGCGATGAAGAGCCAACTGCTGGAAATGGAAGCTATCAATGGAATCAATAATATCTAATAGCTGCTATTGTTCTTTTTAGGTTTAACCCAAATAAAAAGAAATAGTAGAACAACAATAATTAACCAGATCACAATGATCATCAATAGGAAATGAAATAAAGATGAGAAGTTAGTGATCATATTTTTAACGTATTTGATGGTACTAACTGCTTCTTTACGTTCATATGCCCATTGAAATGGTATTTCAGCCAAATTAAAAATGATGGCCACCGCCATCCAATAGGAAGCATCAAAGAAGGATAATTTAATATAATAAACTAGTCTTTTCCTGGTAAGTTTAATTCGTTTTTTGTTTGCCAAATTATCCCCCTCTTTAAAATAACAGTTTAATTTTATTTTAACACCTTATATTGCATGTTCGAAAATCCTCGGACCATTTTGTTTTCAAATCATGTTTTAAGTGTGTTAGTATTTTTAAATAGATTAGTGAAAAAATATGATTAGAAAAGGAGTTAAATCTATGAAAGTATTTGTCATTGGAGCTCATGGACACGTTGGCCAAATTTTAGTGAATAAATTAGTTTCAAATGGGGATGAAGTCGTTGCTGGCTTAAGAACCAAAGATGAATTTGCTCCATATAAAAAAATGGAGCATGTTCAACCAGCTTTATTTGACCTTAAAGAAGATAAAAGCAAAATGATGCAAACATTTAAAGACAGTGATGCCGATGCCATTATCTTCTCTGCTGGTTCTGGCGGTAAGACTGACGATGCACAAACTGTATATATCGATTTAGACGGTGCAATCAAGAGTATGGATGCTGCTAAAATTGCCAACGTTAATCGATACGTAATGGTTAGTGCCATTGGCAGTGATGACCGTAGCTTTTGGAATCAGATGTCACAATTAATGCACGTTTACTACATTGCAAAGCACTATGCTGATGTTTACTTAAAAGATTCCGGATTAGATTACACCATTATTCGACCAACTATTTTAACAAATGATAAGGGAACTGAAAAAATTGAATTAAATCCAACCAATGTTGGTAAAGCTAAAATTCCACGTGAAGATGTTGCTAATGTCTTGGTAAATGTATTACATGATGATCATACCATTTGCCGTGATTATAATATTAGCGGTGGCGATACTAAAATTAGTGATTTATTTTAATAATTAATTAAAAAGATAAAAGCACTGAAATTTTGAATTGATCAAAATTTTCAGTGCTTTTTTTAATCCGCTAATTAATTTCTTGATAATATTGTATGAGCTTATTCCTTAATTTTTTATCATGGGCAAAAAGATACAATCCTTTGACACCGCGTTTCATTAAAACATTGACTGAATTTAAAATTAATTGATCCTTGATGCGTTTAAATTGCTTTGGATCTTGAAGGTCTTTTCTTTTCTTGAGTGACTCTGTATCGGTATATTTACTTAAATCAATTTTAACTTGGTTGGTTTTGGAATCTAAGTAGATGGGTGGACCTAAAATGACGCCAACATAATTTAAATCAAAACCTTGGCATGTAAACATAGATCCAACTTCATTGATGGTTTCCGGCAATTCAGCCCATGGGGTAGCGGTGTAATTGTATTGATCCCATGGCATTTTAAAATTACCCTCGTGAATATAATGCTTGCCGCCATCTAAAGTAGAAGGGTAACCAGATGTAGAAACAATTCTGGAAGTGCCATATTTTTGATTCCTTTTTACGATCGCTTGTCGCATCTTTTCAGCATCATCGAATACCCTGAAGTCATATTTTGAGCCAACATTTTTTGGAAAATGAGTAAGGTGTTCGTCGGTGAAATGATTAATCCATTGAATTAAATCGTCACTGGCTGCCATTCTAAATTGATGGGTTAGATGATATTCACCATTAGTATATGGTTTGATGATTTGATGAAGCCGATCAGTATTCCAAAAACTTTTGGTTCTTAACGTTTGTCTTGGATCAAAGACTAAAATGGTGATTTGTGATAAGTTAATAATTTCTTGAAGTTGATTATGCTGATAAAAATTATTGTAGTGATCACCTTCAGAAAGGAGTAGGTGGGCTTCATCAATGACGGTAATATCAGAATGGGTATGGTTTTTATGCGACTGGTTAATAAAGGATGTTGGCCGGTTGAAATTTTTCTTTAAAACGTGTTGTTCACCGCCAGCAATTTTTTTGTAGACCTTTAAAATTTCCGGATGGTTAACTAAAAAATTATTTTGAGTTTTAAACAGGGGACTTTTAGAATCGGCGGCCATTTGCTGTAGATCGTAAAATAATTGACTTAGCACAACACTTTTACCGGTTCCAGCATCACCATAGATTGTGAAAACAGCGTGTTGATTATCTTGTAAGTGTTGAATTGCAAACTGCTTAATTTGCTTTAATAGTCGTTGCTGTGCTTTTGTTAATTGATGTACGGGAGCTAATTTTTCAAAGGTTGAATTGGAATCCAACTTAATCATCCTTTCAAATGATGCAAAATTTTCAATAAAAAAACTCCGGAATTGAGATTTTCAATTTGGGAGTTTTTCTGATTTTGATTTTAATTATTTAGTAACTTTTTGAATCAAGTTTTGAACTGCTTGTTCATATAACTTCAAGTGAAGGCTTGCTTCTTCGTTTGTTTTGGCGTTGATACCAATGTAGAACTTAACTTTAGGTTCAGTTCCTGATGGACGAACGGTTAACCACGTTCCATCTTCCAACCAGAATTTCATCACGTTTGATTTTGGTAAATCAATCTTACTAGTTGATCCGTCAGCGTTCGTTTTGGTTGAACTTAAGAAGTCTTCAACGGCGTTAATCTTATGACCGCCAAATTCAGTTAAATGATCATTTCTTAAATTATCCATGACGTGAGCCATTTCTTTGTGAGCGTTAATTCCATGGAACATTTTAGAAACGGTATTTTCTTTAAAGTAGCCATATTTTTTATAAATTGCCTGTAATCCATCATATAATGTCATGTTCTGTTGCTTATAGTAGGCGGCAACTTCTGCTAATAACATGGTTGATTGAATGGCATCTTTATCGCGAACAAATGGTTTGATTAAATATCCATAACTTTCTTCGAAACCAAATAAGAAGTGGTGGTCATGATTGGTTTCAAAATTCTTAATTTGCTGAGCAATGAATTTGAAGCCAGTCAAAACATTTTTAACGTGAATGCCATAGTTAGCAGCAATCTTGGTTGCCAATTCAGTTGAGACGATTGACTTAACAACGACGCCATCACTTGGTAAATCATTAGCATCCTGCTTGGCTTTTAAAATATAGTTTAAAAGAACACTTGCAATTTGGTTACCGGTCATTAATTGATAATCACCATTGGGTTGTCTAACGGCAGCGCCAAGACGATCAGCATCAGGATCAGTTGCAATTAAAACATCGGCGCCTACTTTTTTGCCTAGTTTTTTGGCTAGATCAAAAGTTTGTGGGTACTCAGGGTTAGGGAACGGTGTGGTTGGAAATTCTGGATCGGCAACCGCTTGTTCAGGAACGATGTCATAGTTCATAAAACCAGCATCTTCCAATGCTCTTCTTGCAAGAACCTTACCAGTCCCATGAAGTGGTGTGTAAACAAATTTAAGATCCTTGCCAACCTTTTTAATTAAGTCGTGATTAACATTTACTGATTTGGCATCTGCTAGGTAAGCTTCATCAACTTCTTCACCAATGATACTTAATAACTTCCTTTTTCTTAAGGTTTTGATTGGTGTCGTTGGAATTTCGAATAAGTGATCAGCTTTTCTAACGTATGAAGTAATTAAATCTGAAGCCTTTGGTGGCATTTGACCGCCATCTTGACCATAAATTTTATATCCATTATATTGCTTTGGATTATGACTAGCTGTAATCATAATTCCGGCGAAAGTATGAAGATGTCTAACGGTAAATGATAATTGTGGTGTGGGTCTGATGTCATCAAAAACGTAACTAGGAATTTTGTGACTACCTAATACCATGGCAGCTTGATATGCAAAATCCTTGGAGTTGTAACGGGAATCAAAACTAATGGCAACCCCGCGACCCTTATCCTTTGGATCTAAAGTATCCATATAGTTAGCTAAACCTTCAGTTGCTTGTCTGACGGTATAGATATTCATTCGATTGGTACCAGCACCCATGGTACCTCGCATTCCAGCAGTTCCAAATGATAGGAAACCGCCGAAAGCATCTTTAATTTCGTCTTCCCTGTTATACATTCCCGCTAATTCGCTTTTTAATGTTACGGGAAGGTCTTCTTGTTGGACCCAGTTTTGGTACTCTTTTTTTGCATCAATGCTCATTTGTATATCTAACCTCTCAAACTATGAATATTGTACCTATATTATAGGTACGCTTTTATTCAAATAAATTGGCAGTATGAAACTCGATTACTGTTGTTGTGCACTTTTACATGCTTTGATAATTCAACATCATTATATCATATTATGAAAATGAACCAAGATTCATTTAAAAAAACAATTGAATTAAATGAATGATTTTTTATTCGGAAATTAAGGTAAATATGATTAATACTACAAATATAAATTATAAATTTCATTAAATTAGGAACTATTTTTAAATCATTCCTTTAATTGTTCGCTTATTCATGATACAATTTATTCATATTCAAATATATGGGGGTGTGATTCATGAAAAAACGAATGATTCTTTTGACTTTTCCAGGAATATTAGCATTATTACTTTTTGTTGTCTTTCCGATGGTTCAAATTATTATACCAACTTTATCAGGTCAGGGTAGCTTTGGTTCACTTTATTTGAACTTCTTAAAAGATACATATAATCAACGCATCATTTTGAGAACATTATGGATATCATTATTAACAACTATCATTGTGTTAATTATTGGGGTTCCGTTATCGCTATGGATTGCCAGGATGCATCATCGAATTAAGAAAATCTTAATTTTAGTAATTCTTTTTCCAATGTTAACTAATCAAATTGTTTTAAATTTTGCTTGGATTATTTTACTTGGCAAGAATGGAATCATTAATCATGTTTTACTTTCAATTCATCTTATTTCTAGACCGTTATCGCTCCTTTACAATAATACATCGATTGTAATTGGTTCTGTTTACCTGTTTATCCCAATTATGGTTGTATCGCTGTTAGGAAGTTTGTCCCATTTAAACATTGAAGTTGAAGAAGCAGCGACTGTTCTTGGTGCCCATCCATCAACAACGTTTTTTAAAATTATTCTTCCACAGATTTCAACCGATATTTTAACTGGTGTAATCTGGGTATTTTCATGGACGATGACTTCATATACTACGCCACAATTGTTGGGTGGCAATGATGATTTGGTAATGTCGACTTTGATTTATCAACAAGCAATGACAGTTCAGAATTGGACGTTAGCTAGCGTAATTTCAATCGTTTTAATTATTATTTCAGTTGGTTGCATTCTAATTATAAGAAGTCTGATTAAATTATTAGATCGGAGGGTTGCCCATGCATAGCCACAAAGTTTTAAATGTGATTGGAACTGTAGCTATTCTATTCTTAGTTTTCCCATTAATTTTTATTATTATCACTTCATTCGGGACTGGTTCAACCATTGAATTTCCAATCAAGGGATTTACTTTTAATTGGTATTTACATATTTTAGATCAACCCGATATGATTAGTGGATTAGAAACTAGCCTATTAGTCTCATTCATTGCGAGTGCATTTGGACTATTAATTGGCATTCCTGCTGTTTATGCAATGTTTAGAGGAGGTATTCATCATACAGCATGGTTTCAAATGTTATTTTTAAGCCCAACGTTTTTACCTGAAGTTGTGATTGGTTTTTCACTTTATCAGGGACTGATTATCACATTACATTGGCCGATGATGATTAGTTTAATTGTCGGATATTTTTTACTTGGCTTCCCATTTGTAATTCGTTTGGTTGGTGCCGGCTTGAATATGATGGATCCACATATGGAAGAAGCTGCTTGGATATCAGGATGTTCCAGATTAAAAGGCTTTTTTAAAATCGTTTTACCAAATATTAAATCAAGCATTGCGGCAGCTTTTATTTTTTCATTTATTAATTCGTTTAACAGTATCCCAGTTACACTGTTTTTAAGTGGCCCTGGATTTAACATGTTGCCAACATCAATTTTAAATTACATGCAAGAAAATTATGATCCGACAATTTCCGCAATTTCAGTTATTTTAATGTTGATCACGACGTTAATTATGATGCTAATTAATCATTTTATGGGACTTAACCGTTTATTAAAATAATCAATATGAAAACGAGGTAATCTATATTGGCTGAAGTAACGATCAAAAATTTGGAATTATCGTATGATAAAAAACATGATGTATTATCTGATTTATCAATGAAAGTAAAAAATGGGGAGTTAGTCAGTATTTTAGGCCCTAGTGGTTGTGGTAAAACAACCACTTTGAGAATTATTGCAGGCTTATTGAAACCTGATCACGGGAATATTTTAGTTGATAATCACGATATCGGTAGAACACCAGTCTATAAACGTGATTTTGGGATGGTTTTTCAAAGCTATGCGTTATTTCCACATTTAACTGTTTTTAGCAACGTTGCATTTGGACTGAAAATGCGTCATTTAAGCCGCCATGAAATTCAAAATAAGGTTAAACAAGTTTTAGAAATAACCAACTTAACTAATTTGGCCAAAAGATTTCCAAGTGAATTGTCAGGTGGCCAGCAGCAGCGAGTTTCACTAGCACGTGCCATTGTTGTCAATCCACGGGTTCTCTTAATGGATGAACCATTAAGTAATCTTGATGCTAAATTAAGGGTTGAAATGCGTGAAGACATTCGTAGTATTCAACAAAAATTACATATTACAACGATTTTTGTTACCCATGATCAACAGGAATGTTTTGCAATTTCTGATCACGTTGCCGTAATGAATCATGGCAAATTTGAACAAATTGGCACGCCCCAAGATATTTATTATCATCCGCAAACTTTATTTGTTGCTCATTTTGTTGGTTATGAAAATTTCTTTAAAGTTGAAAAACAAATTGAAAATAATGAATATCAAGTTAATCATCAGGTCATCCATACTGATTTTGATCATTCATATGAACCTAAATATTTAACGATTCGTCCGAATGAAATTGATCTTCATCAGCATAAAAACAATCAAATGAATGAATTTAATGGAAAGGTGGTGAACTTTAGTTTCTTGGGAGGTTCTTATCGTTACATGATTCAAACTGATTTAGGTTTACTTCAGGTTGATCAAAATGATAAAGACAAATTTGATGTTAATGATTCAGTCTATGTGTCATTAAATTCTCAATTAGTAATACCATTATTAAAATAATTAGGATAGGAGTTTCAAACGCAATGAAAAAAATCAAAGGTTTAGTTATTGCTGGTGCTTCATTATTGTTAGCTGTCATTTTAGTTGGCTGTGGTTCACAGAGTGGTAAATCACTTGTTGTTTCTACTTTTGGTAGTAGTACTCCTCAAAGAACGAGTGATATTTTTAATCCGTTTCATCAAAAATCCGGGATTAAAATTAATCCACAATTCAGTAATGATCCCTCTCGATTTACTCAAATGGAAAAGAATCCTGACAGTAATGTTGACGTTGCAGAATTATCAGAAAGTAATTCTGTCATTGGAATGCAGCATAATGTTTTTAAGAAATTGAATTTATCAAAAATTAAAAACTTTAAAGAACTATCGCCTGCTGCTCAAAGCGTTGCTAAAAAGACAGATAGTGTTCCATTTTCAGTTAATAGCATTGGAATTATGTATAATCCTAAGAAAGTCGGCAAAATTACTTCATTTAAGCAATTATGGTCTAGTAAATTAAGAAAAAAGATTGCAATCCCAACCATGTCTGGAACAGAAGGTCCTGGGATTTTAGCAATTGCCGGTGATGTTGCTAATAAGCCGATTGAAAAAGATGGTGGTGTTGGCGCATTTCAGGAACTAAAGGCATTAAAACCCAACATTTATAAGACATATTCAGAAGGTCCAGACTTAGTTAATATGGTTAAAAGTGGTCAAGTTGACGTAGCAATTATTGGTGATTATAACGTTAACATGCTGAAACAGGCCGATAAGAATCTACAATATACCATTCCAAACGGTACATATGCTAACTATGACATGCTTTCAATTTTAAAGAATAGTAAAAATGAAAAGAATGCATATAAATATATTAATTACCGTTTAAGTAAAGAAAGCCAAACTAAAGTTGCTCAAATGAATACTTTAAATGATCCGCCAGTTAACTCAAATGTTAAATTGTCTGGTGCTTCCGCAACTGATAAAACTTATGGTATGCCTTACAAAGTATCCAAGACCCTTGATTATAAATTCGTCAATAGTCATTTATCATCATGGATTAATAAGTGGAATCAAATCATTAATCAGTAAATAATGTTATAATAAATAACATAAAAGATACCTTAATTTAATTAGGGTATCTTTTTTATATTTATATTGCAATTATATTGGTTTGTAGATATAATATTAATTAATTCATGTAACTATATATAACATGAAAAATGACTAAAGGGATGAATAATGATGAGAATTGAAGAAGATAGCGTTGGCAAAATGGAAGTTCCAGATAAGGCTTTATATGGTATTCATGCACTAAGGGCGTTTTATAACTTTCCAATTACGAATGAAAAGGTTCAACCAGTATTAATTAAAAGCTTAATTCAAATTAAAAAAGCCGCAGCAATTACTAATCGGGATGCTAAGACACTCGACACTAAAAAAGCTGCGGCTATTATTTTAGCCTGTGATCATTTATTAAATCATTATGATCGATCTGCCTTTATTGTTCCGGCCATCCAAGGTGGTGCTGGAACATCAACTAATATGAACGTGAACGAAGTCATCGCTAATTTAGCAATGCGCTTAAATCGTAATGATATTAAGATTCATCCAAATGATGATGTTAACCAGTGCCAATCAACGAATGATACATATCCAACGGCGGGCAAAATTGCGATGTTATCATTATTGCCATCGCTCATCGCTGCAATTAATAAATTAATTCATGCATTAAAATCGAAGGCAAAAGAATATCAAAATGCTTTAAAAGTTGGCAGAACCCAATTGCAAGATGCCGTACCAACTACTTTTGGTAATAGTTTTAACGCCTATGCTTCAATGTTTCATCGTGATCTTCACCGCTTAAATCAAGTTCAAGTTGACTTAAAATCAGTTAATTTGGGTGGTACTGCGATTGGAACGGGCATTAATACCAGTAGTTACTATACTTCTCATGTTGTTCCTAACCTTAGCCAATTAACAGGACTATCACTTTATCAAGCCGATAATTTGATTGACGCAACCCAAAATAGTGATAGTTTTGTTGAATTCTCCAGTGTAATGAAAGCACTTGCCGTTAATTTATCCAAGATGAGCAACGACCTAAGACTTATGACCAGTGGTCCACAGGATGGGTTGAATGAAATTAATTTACCTAAGCGTCAAGCAGGCTCATCAATCATGCCCGGTAAAATTAATCCGGTCATTCCAGAAGTAGTTAACCAGGTTGCTTTTGAAGTGATTGGAAAAGATACGACGATTACAATGGCAGCTGAAGCTGGTCAACTAGAATTAAATGCATTTGAACCGATTATGTTCAGAGATATTTTAATTAGTGAAACACATTTAACCAGGGCAATTGAAACATTAGTTGAACGCTGCATCAATGGAATCACCGTTAATAAGGAATTAGATCAAAATGAAGTTAGTAAATCTGCCATTACAGCAACGGTTTTATCACCATACTTGGGATATGAAACTACCACTAAATTAATTAAGACTGCTTTGAAACACCACTATTCAGTTAAACAATTAGTTAGCGATAAACATTTATTAAATGATAAATTGTTAGATCATTTATTTAGCCCAGCGGTTTTAACAAATGCCAAAATCAAGCAGATCATTAATAAATAAAACCTTATGTTTGATTTGCCTAATTAATATTTCTAAAATAAACTTGAATAGATGAGATGAATCGAGGTAATCATTCATGAGTACATTTGATATTCCAAAAACAATGAAAGCTTGGGAAGTTGAAAAGCAGGGACCCGTTAATGGAAAAGAATTTCCACTAAAATATGTTACGAAGCCAGTTCCAAAGCCACAACCAGGAGAAACGTTAGTTAAAATTTTAGATTGTGGAATCTGTCATACTGATCTTCATGTAACAGAAGGTGACTTGCCAGTTCATAAAGAACATTTAGTCCCAGGACATCAAATTGTTGGTAAGGTTGTTCAAAATGGTAAAAATGCTAACCGGTTTAAGATTGGTGATCGAATTGGAATCCCATGGTTAAGATGGACTTGTGGTGTCTGCCAATACTGCCGTTCAGGCCACGAAAATCTATGTCCTAATTCTAAATACACCGGCTGGGACCATGATGGTGGTTATGCAGAATATGCTACCGTTCCAGAAGGCTTTGCTTATCGCATTCCAGATCGTATTGATTCTGAACATGCCGCTCCGTTATTATGTGCTGGTATTATTGGATACCGGTCCCTCGAAAGAGCTAATATTCCAGAAGGCGGCCGTTTAGGCATTTATGGCTTTGGTGGCTCTGCTCATTTAACTGCTCAAATTGCAATTAAGCAGGGGATTGAAGTTCATGTCTTCACCCGTGGCAAGGATGCTCAAAAATTTGCTTTGAAATTAGGTGCAGCATCCGTTAATAATACCTATGATCCATCTCCGGTTCCACTCGATTCATCAATTATTTACGCACCAGTTGGTGAAGCAGTACCTGGAGCCTTGAAGAGTCTTAAGCCAGGTGGAACCCTAGCACTTGCTGGGATTCACATGACTGATCTTCCAAAAATGAATTATGAAGACCATATTTTTCATGAAAAAACATTAACTAGTGTTGAAAGTAATACTCGCCATGATGGTGAAACGTTCTTGACCCTGGTTGACCGTTTGAATATTAAACCACAGATTACAACTTACCCATTGAACAAAGCCGATGAAGCTTTAAAACGGGTTTCAAAAGGTGATATGAAAGGGACATGTGTTCTTCACATTAGCGATTAAAAATTGATTAAATATATTCCCAAAATAACACTGCTGCATAGCGGTGCTATTTTTTTGCTATAATGGGCATTAATTAAACTTTGAAAAGAAGGATTGAGCTAATGCAAATCGTAAGCAAAGCGTGGAAGGTAATTTTATCAATTCTGATCCTATGTGGGTTACTTATTTTGGAACAGATTGCAACTCTACCGTATGATCTTCCAAAATACTTTAAGAATCCACAGCAAGATTCATTAATTTTTGGAATCATTGGAACAATTCTTTCGGCAGGTGTAATTACACTATTAATTTTTATTTACCATAAGCAGCCCAAAATGATTACTTTCCTGCGGCCAATTAAAAATAAATGGTTAACTTTTGGAATTATAGTTTTAATTTTGTTTTTGATGATTTATTTATCAAATTTAATTCCAAATTCTGATAATCAAAAAATTATTAATCAGGAAATTCTAAAAACACCCTGGTTATCATTTATATCAACGGTAATTGTGGCACCGATTGCCGAAGAATTAATTTTTCGCGGTTTATTTTTCCGTTTTCTTTTCCCAAAATTAAATAATAAATGGACGATGGGAATTGGCATTCTTTGCTCATCATTTGTTTTTGCATGGCTACATGTAACATCATTTGGAATTGAATTATTGCCATATTTGTTAGGTGGTTTGATTTTATCAACAACTTACGTTTTATTTAATGATATCCGTTATGACATTGGATTACATATGCTGAACAATTTGATTGCATTACTTTAATTTCACTTTAACTTTGCTACCACTTAGATTTATATTTTTACCACTTGTCATCAAAATACTCACAAAAACAGCTTCTTATTATATATTGTTAATAATATATTTTAAGGAGCTGTTTTTATGTCACTTTTGGTTGCTAAAAATCTTACTAAGAAGTTTAAAAATAAAGTTGCCGTTAATCACATTGATTTTCAAATTAACGCTGGTGAATTAATTGCTTTTTTAGGTCCCAATGGTGCCGGAAAATCGACAACCATTGGGATGCTGGTTGGAATTTTAAAGCCAGATGACGGAAAGATTTCACTTCACGGGTTATCACCGAATCAAAAGAACTATCATCATCAAATTGGGATTGTTTTTCAAAATAGTGTCCTAGATGATAATTTATCCGTTCAAGATAATTTGAATATCAGGGCTCATTTGTATCAGAAAATTGATTCATCCTTCGTCAAAAAAATCATTAAATTATTTGGCATTGATCTCATTTTAAATCAAAAATATAAGACATTATCCGGTGGGCAGAAGCGAAGGGTCGATATTGCGAGGGCGTTATTACACCAACCGAAACTATTGTTTTTAGATGAACCATCATCTGGCTTGGATATTCAGACCAGGAATAAAATTTGGGAGACTTTAAATCGATTAAGAAAAGAATATGGCTTAACCATTTTATTGACCACCCACTATTTAGAAGAAGCTGAAAATGCTGATTATGTTTACATCATTGATCGTGGTGAGATTAAAGCTTCGGGTGATGTTCAAAAATTAAAATTAAAATATACCACAAGTCTTTTAACACTTTGGTCTGATCAAATGGATCAATTAAAACATCAAATTCATTATAAATATCAAGCTATTGATCAACATCAAATCAAAGTTAATATTGATGACGACTCGGATGCCATTAATTTAATTGCTAGTTTAAAACCGTTGATCAAACATTTTGAGTATCAACACGGAACCATGAATGATTTATTTGTTAAATTAACTGGAAAGGGGATTCGATGATGTTTATCCTAGTAAAAAGAAATTTAAAATTATTCTTTAGTAATCGAACCAGCGTGTTTTTTTCAATGCTATCTTCATTAATTTCATTTATTCTATATTTGATTTTTCTAAAAAGCCAAATGTTACAGATGTGGACCCAAATTCCATCAGCAACTAGATTATTAGATCCATGGTTAATTGGTGGGACGATATCCGCAACTGCCGTTTCCGCGGTTGCAATTGCACTCGGACAAATGGTTAAAGATAAAGAAAATCATACGATTGCTGATATTTATTTGACCGACACCTCATCATTTTCAATCCAGGTATCATATCTAATCAGTGCAATGGTGATTGGGACACTAATGCAAACGTTTGTTTATATTGTCATGACACTTGTTTTTAAAATATTTGATCAAGTTAATTTAAATTGGCAATATTTGCCCCTTGTGATTTTAATTTCGTTATTAAGTAGTCTGATATGGACGGCATTTGATATGATCTTCTTTAATTTGATTAAAAATGTTTCATCACTATCAGGAATCAATTCAATCATCGGGACACTGGCTGGATTCTTTGCTCTGGTTTACATGCCACTAGGGGTATTGCCAAGGCTAGGCCGGGATATAATTCAATTTACTCCCACACCATACGTTTCATCACTTTACCGTGGAATGTTAATGAATCATCAAATCAATCAATCTTTTAAAAATGTTCCAACCCATCTTTTGACCTCCTTTAAAAATAATATGGGGCTTAATTTGAACTATGCTTCTGATTGGCAGCATACATTAATCATCTTATCAGTGTTTTTAATCGGCTTTATCTTATTAAACGTGATAGGATTTAAATTGAATCTAAAGTTATCTTCGGTTAATTATTGATTATTTTAGGGTGGGGTTATAGTTGGAAATTAATTTTCATCAAAATAAAAATTTATCTGAACATGAAATTAAAGTTCAAGTTTCAGCTAAACATCTTTCCCCTGATGTTCTTTCATTCCTAAATCATCTTGAACATTTTGAAAATCATTTCAGCATTTTACCGATTAATGCTGATGATCGAACCGTTCTCTTATCACTCGATGATGTGATTACAATTGAAGTTTTAAAAAATAAGTTAACTATTTATGCGGTGAAACAAAATTATGAAACGCATGGTCAATTAAAACAAATGATTGCTAAAATTAATGATGATCGGTTTGTCCAAATTTCTAAGAACTCAATCATTAATATTGACCATTTGAATTACATGGAGGCCGCTTTTTCTGGAAATATGACCGCTTTTTTAGATCGTGGAGTTAAAACAAACGTTAGCAGAAAATATTTACCTAAATTAAAGGAAAAATTAAAAATTTAAGGTGGTAATGATGAATAAATTGATATATGGACTCATTAGATTTGGATTATTGGGGATGATGATTGGAGCGCTAGTCTATTTTGTGATGGCAATATTAAACAATCGGTTAGTAATAACTAAATCCTTTGCAATTCAATATCTAGCAATTTGTATGTTCATCGGATTAATTTCTAAAATTTTTACGATTGAACGATTGAAAATTTGGCAACGGCTTTTAATTCATTCAATTTTAACGTTTTTAACTTTTTTTATTTTTAACGTTGTTGTCTTCTCCTTTCCAGCCAATAATTTTAAACTTGATTTAATTTTTTTAGTTAATTTCATCGCAATTTACTTCATGATTGGAATCTGGATTTATTTCATTGACTTGAATAATATGAAACGGATTAATAAACAGATTGCTAAGCGTAAAAAAATTAAAGAAGAAAAAAATAAGTAAACTTACCTGAAATTGAATTTCAGGTAAGTTTTTTCTAGTTACAAATAATAAGAAGCGTAACTTTACCTTAGTTCCCAGAAAATCTTTACATCATGCCACATGATTAGGTATAATTAATTGTGATTATTTTTTTCATGCTTACATTAAGTTGAAAGCAAAATTATTTTCATGTAAAACAATCTTAAACAGAAAAATAAGACTGTTTTCTTTAATTACTAAGGAGATATTATGAATAACTTCTCAATCTTATCAACTGCGCATGCAGTTCCTGATAAAATAGTAACTAATGATGACTTGGCCCAGATTATGGATACATCTGACGCTTGGATTAGTAGAAGAACTGGTATTCATGAGCGACGAATTGCAACCCATGAAGATACAACCTCTCTTTGTGTAGAAGTTGCTAACAAGTTGCTATCAAATACTAATACTGATCCATCGGATATTGATTACATCATTGTTGGGACAATGTCATCTGATTATCAGACCCCTTCAACTGCAGCTGCAGTTCAAGGGGCAATTAATGCTGATAATGCTGTTGCTTTCGACATTAATGCTGCTTGTTCAGGCTTTGTTTATGGAATGAATGTTTTAAATTCACTCTTGAAAACTAATCACCATTCAAAGGGAATTTTGATTGGTGGAGAAGTCTTGAGCAAATTAGTCGATTGGAAGGACCGGAGTACCGCAGTACTATTCGGCGATGGTGCTGGTGGAATTTTGGCTACTAATGATTCTTATGATGGTAAAGTTTTAGCAACTAGTTTGAGGACATACGGTCAGTTAGGAAACTCATTAACCGCTGGGCATTTTGATGAAAATAATCGTTTTAATCAAAATGGAGATGACAAAACCCGTTTTTTCAAAATGGATGGTCATGCGATTTTTGATTTTGCAACTAGAAAAGTTCCAGAATCAATTTCTACGGCTTTAAATCAAGCTCATGTTAATGCTAGTGATGTGAAATATTTTGTTTTGCATCAAGCCAACAGTCGGATTATTCAAATTGTTGCTAGAAAATTGAAGTTATCATTGGATCAATTTCCAATTAACATTAATCATTATGGTAATACGGCAGCAGCAAGCGAACCTATTTTATTGGACGAATTAGTAAAAAAGGGTAAAATACGGAAGGGAGATATAATCGCTCTTTCAGGTTTCGGTGGTGGATTAACTGCCGGAACAATTATTTTAGAATTTTAATTTTTGGAGGAATATATATTATGGCAGACAAGAATGCAATTTTAGACAAAATTAAGGATATTGTTACTGATCAAACAGATGTAAAGGCTGATCAAATCAAGCCTGATACTAAATTTAAGGATGATTTAGACTTAGATAGTTTAGACATTTTTGAAATTTCTGATGCATTAGAAGATGCATATGATATCGAAATCGATGATGATGATAACATCGAAACTGTTCAAAACTTAATCGATTACGTTGCAAAATTAGTCGATGCTAAAAAATAATTTGATTTGCTAGGAGTGTTTAAATTTGAATCTTTGTTATTTATTTGCGGGCCAGGGCTCACAATTTGCGAATATGGGACAGGATTTGTATCGGAATGAACCCTTATACAAACAAATTGTAGATTCGGCTTCTGAGACTTTAGATTTAAACTTAGCAGATCATAATACTTTTGATAATCCTAAAAATACCCAAGTTGCGATTTTAACAATGAGTTATGCAATTTCTAAACTTTTAAGTAAGCAATTGCCAACTCCCAAAGCAATGATGGGGTTAAGTTTAGGCGAATATAGTGCTTTGGTTAGTTCTGAAGCACTATCTTTTGCATCTGGACTAAAATTAGTTCACGATCGCTCAATGTATATGGATGAAGCTGGGGAAGACCATCCCGGTTCCATGGCAGCTGTTTTAAAAGCTACTCCTGATGAAGTAACTTCAGTCTGCAATGAAATTGATGGTGTTTACCCAGCTAATTTTAATACTGCTAAGCAAACAGTCATTGGTGGTACCAAGGAAGGCGTTAAAGCTGCTAAAAAAGCTTTGAAAGCTCAAAAGAAAATTGTGATTCCATTGAAGGTTAGGGTGGCTTCACATACACCATTGATGCAATCAGCTAGTGATAAACTAGCAAAACGGCTTGAAAAGGTAACTTTTGATAACCCTGAAGTCCCAGTAATTAGTAATACAATCGTTAAACCATTCACAAAGGACAATTTAAAGGATACTTTAGTTGAACAATTAGTTAATCCCACCCATTTTATGGATGATATTAAAGCTGTTGACTCAAAAGATATCGATGCATTTATTGAAATCGGACCAGGACATACTTTAAGTAAATTAGCTAATAAGACTGCTAAGGGTGTTCCAACTTACCATGTTCAAGATGAAAAGTCGCTTCAAGAAGTTGTATCAAAATTAGGGGGAGAACTAAATTATGGCAGAAAATAATAAAAAAGTTATTTTTATTACCGGCTCTACTAAGGGGATTGGCTTAGCTGATGCTAAACGTTTAGCTAATGATCATAACAATTTAGTCATTATTAATTCACACCGTGATTTAAGTAATGATGAAATTAAAAATTTAAAGGACCAATTTCCAAATCCAATTGAAGTTTTAGTGGGTGATGTTTCCAGTGAAGATAGTGCTAAAAAAATGATTGATGGCATTATCAATCAATTTGGTAAAATTGATGTCTTAGTTAATAATGCTGGGATCACCCAAGATAAACTTTTAACTAGAATGAAATCTGATTCATTTAAAGCCGTACTTAACACTAACTTAGTTGGTGCTTTTAATATGACTAAGTATGCATTGAAAGCAATGCAAAAGAAACGTTCTGGTTGCATTATCAATATGTCTAGTATTGCTGGACTTCATGGTAATATGGGTCAAGCAAACTATTCCGCAAGTAAAGCTGGTATGGTTGGTTTGACTAAAACAACCGCTCAGGAAGGCAGTTTACGTGGCATTCGATGCAACGCCATTGCTCCTGGGATGATTAGAACTGCAATGACTGATAAATTAAGTGATCGTAACATCGCCAGATGGGAAAAACAAATCCCAATGAAACGTTTTGGTAAAGCAGATGAAATTGCTGAAACCGTTGAATTTTTAATTAATAATCACTATATTACCGGCCAAGTCATTACTGTTGATGGTGGATTAACAATTTAATTAAATTAAAATCTCATTTTAATGAGGGAGTATTTTTTATGCTTGAGAATGAAATTGAAAAATTATTAGATAAATTTGATCATTCCAGTCTAACTGAAATGAAAGTAAGCGATAGTGGCGCTAGCGTTTACTTTAGCAAACAGAAAAACGCTTCTTATCATGAAACACCTAGTGTTAATTCTAGTACACCAGATGTTCAAGTAAATCAGAAGCCAAGCTCAAAGCCAAAAGAACCCAAGCCAAGTGTTAAAATTAATTCAGCTCAAGGTAGCAAGGTTAAAGCTCCAATGGTTGGAATCGTTTACTTTGCACCAGATCCTCATAAACCTGAATTTAAGAAAATCGGGGACCACGTTGATAAAGGCGAAACCATTTGTGTGATTGAAGCAATGAAAATCAATAATGAAATTAAGAGTCCAGTTAGTGGAACAATTTCAAAACGCTTAGTTAAGAATGGTTCAATGGTTCAATACCACCAACCAATTTTTGATATCAAGGAGGATTAATGATGGATTTGAATATTCAACATTACATTCCCCAGCGTTACCCATTTCAAATGATTGACCAACTTGAGAGTGTTGAACCTGGTAAAGGCGCAACGGCTAAAAAGTTGATTAGTATTAATGAATGGTTTTTTGAAGGTCAAAAGAATCCAGAAATGCCCAGGCCATTTATTATTGAATCATTAGCTCAGACGGGTGTTTCAGCTTTACTTTCAATGCCTAAATATAAGGGTAAAAATGTCTTCTTTGGTGCAATTAAACATGCTGATTTTAAATCTAGTATTAAACCGGGAGACGAACTAACATTAAAGGTTAAAATGCTAAAAATTAGGCATAACATTGGTGTTGGTCATGGATCAGTTGTAAGGGATGGAAAAGAAATTGTTGCTGCTGATTTAATTTTTGCGATTGAATAAAGGATGATTTGATGTTTAAAAAAGTTTTGATTGCAAACCGTGGTGAAATTGCGGTTCAAATTATTAGATCACTTCACGAAATGAACATTAAAGCCGTTGCTGTATATTCAACTGCTGATCGAGATAGTATGTTCGTTAAAATGGCCGATGAAGCCTATTGCATCGGTGGCCCATTTCCAAGTGAATCCTATTTGAACATGGCTGCAATTATTGATACAGCTTGCTTAAGTGGATGTGATGCCATTCATCCTGGATATGGTTTCCTATCAGAAAACGCTGAATTTTCCCATTTATGTGCGGATTGTCATATTAAATTTATCGGCCCCGATTATCGAAGCATTGAATTAATGGGGAATAAAGCCAATGCAAAGGAAACAATGAAGAAGAATCACGTTCCGACGATTCCAGGAAGTGATGGTGTTCTTAAATCATTAGATGATGCTTTAAATCATGCCCATCGGATTGGTTATCCAGTTATGATCAAAGCTTCAGCCGGTGGTGGTGGTAAGGGAATTCGTCGTGCTAATAATGATGAAGAACTAAAGAATGCCTATAACACTAGTTACCAAGAAGCCAAACTTGATTTTGATGATGGCAGTTTATACATGGAAAAAGATCTAAGCCATGCTAAACACGTTGAAATGCAATTTATTGCTGATCAATTTGGACATGCCGTTTATTTTCCAGAACGTGATTGTTCGCTTCAAAGAAACCATCAAAAAGTTTTGGAGGAAAGTCCTTGCTCAGCAGTTAGTCCTGAACAAAGAAAACACATGGGTGAATTAATTAGTCATGCAGTTAAAGAAATTGGCTATGAAAACACAGGTACCTTCGAATTTTTGATGAAAAATAACCATTTCTATTTTATGGAAATGAACGCTAGACTTCAGGTTGAACATACCATCACAGAAGAAGTTGCTAACGTTGAATTGATTAAAGCACAGATTTTAGTTGCTGAAGGTGAACCATTACCATTTAAGCAATCGGATATTCAAGACAACAGTTATGCCGTTGAATGTCGAATCAATGCTGAAGATCCTGCTCATAATTTCATGCCTTCCCCTGGTAAAATTAAAAATGCTAATTTTGCCTTTGGAACTAAGGGTGTTCGAATTGATTCAGGGGTTAAAGATGGTAGTGTGATTTCACCATATTATGATTCAATGATTGCTAAAATCATTGTTCATATGCCAAATAAAAAATCAGCTGTTAATAAAATGAAACGGGTCATTAAAGAATTTAAGATTGATGGTGTTAAGACCAATCGTCAATTCTTGTATGATTTGTTAAACGATAAACAATTCAACAGTGGTAATTTTGATAATATGTACATTGAAACGAATTTTTTGAAAGAGTGGTTGAAGAAAGTTGAATAAGAATGAAAGTTCAAAAACAACTGATTTAGAAGCTCGCATGAGTCAAATTCCCGATCATATTTGGGTCAAGTGCCCAATTTGTAAAAAAACATTTTACCGTCGGGAATTAGGTCCTTACCGTGAATGTCCTTATTGTCATTTTGGTTTCCGGATTGGTGCTAAAAAGAGGATTCAAATGATCTGTGATGAATTTACATCCGTGGATGATGATTTGAAGGCACCTAAACGATTCGATGATCCTAAATACGTTCAAAAATTAGCTAAGGTTAGAAAAGTAACCGGGCTAAATGAAGGGGTTCTAACTGGAATCGGTGAAATTGATGGCCAAAAATGTGGAATTGGTGTTATGGACTGGCGTTTCATCATGGGAAGTCTTGGGACTGCTACTGGTGAACGAATTACCAGATTATTTGAAAAAAGTACTGAAAAACACCTTCCAGTAGTCCTATTTACCGCTTCCGGTGGTGCTAGAATGCAAGAAGGTATTTCTTCATTGATGCAAATGGCAAAGGTATCCCAAGCTGTTAATGACCATGCCCAACACGGATTATTATACATAAGTGTATTAACTGATCCGACAACTGGTGGAGTCACCGCTAGTTTTGCATCTCAAGGAGATATTTTATTAAGTGAACCCCATACTTTAATTGGATTTGCCGGACGTCGAGTAATCGAGAGGACCATTCAACAAATTCCACCAAAGAATTTCCAACGGGCTGAAACGCTTCTTAAGAACGGATTTTTAGACAAAATTGTTAACCGTTCTGAAATGAAATCAGTTTTGGCTAAGTTGTTAGCTTGGAATTAATGGAGGGATTTCGATGACTAAAAAAATATCTGCTTATGATCGAGTTTTAGCGGCTAGAAGTGCTAAGAAAATCAGTATTAAAAAATTAGTTGCTGGCATCTGTGATGATTTTATCGAATTACATGGTGATCGTGCTTATGGTGATGACCCCGCGGTCTACGCTGGAATTGGTTTGATTGGTAAACAACCGGTTACAATTGTCAGCATCCAAAAGGGACAAGACCAGAAGCAAAACATGGCTAGACACTTCGGATCTGCGGAACCAGATGGATACCGTAAGGCCTTGCGTTTAATGAAACAAGCTAATAAATTTAATCGGCCGATTATTGCTTTGATTAATACTCCTGGTGCTTATCCTGGGGTAGATGCCGAATATCACGGTCAAGGTTATATGATTGCACAAAGTTTAATTCAAGGAATTAAACTTAAGGTTCCATACATTAGTATCATTGTTGGTGAAGGTGGCAGTGGCGGTGCACTTGCACTTGCCGTTGGTGACAGTGTATGGGCATTTGAAAATAGTGTCTATTCCATTCTTTCACCCGAAGGCTATGCAACCATTCTTTGGAAGGATTCTAGCCGGGTAAAAGAAGCTGCTGCTGCAATGAAACTAACACCAAAAGATCTTTTATCTATGCATGTTATTGATAAAATTGTTCCAGAAGTGCACGATCAAAAGTCAATGACTCAATTTAAGGATGCATTGAGCCATAAGATTGACGAATTGAAACAGATGTCAGTTGAGGAACGTTTGAAAAAACGCTACCAACGTTACCGTAATTTTAATTAATTACGTGTCATTTTAAGAGTTGGAGGAAAAAATAATGTCAGGAATTTTAGACGGAAAGAAAATTGTTGTCATGGGTGCTGCTAACCGTAGGAGTATTGCTTGGGGTTGTGTTAAAGCAATTAAAAAGCAAGGTGCCCAAGTCATTTTAACTTATCAAAACGACCGTATTAAAAAAATGTTAAGTCGAATTGATGATGATGATCCTAAAATTGAATGTGATGTTGCTGAAGATGCTAATATTAAGAAGGCATTTGATGAAATTCACGATCAATTTGGTAATATTGATGGTGTCGTTCATGCCATTGCATATGCTGATAAAAAGACTTTAACTAGTGGTTTACACAGTGTTGAAAGAAAAGGATATAACCTAGCTCAAGATATCAGTGCTTACTCATTTATTGCCGTTTCACGTTATGCAAGTCAGATTATGAATCCTGGCGGCAGCATTGCTACTTTGACATACATGGGTTCAACCAGAGCCATCCCTAATTATAATATGATGGGAGTTGCTAAAGCTGCTTTAGAATCTAGTGTTAGATACTTAGCAGCTGAATTAGGCAAAGCTAAAGACATTCGTGTTAACGCCATTTCAGCTGGTGCTATCAGAACGTTATCAGTGACTGGAATTAAGCATCATAAACAATTATTAGATATGTCTAAGGCCAGAACTGTTGACGGTAAGAGCGTTACAATTGATGAAGTTGGTAATGCAATGTCATTTATTTTGAGTGACCTAGCTTCAGGTGTTACTGGTGATACCATTTTCGTTGATAAAGGTGTTCATCTAATTGCCTAATGTCCAGATTAAATTTGGTAATATTACTGATCATGAATATGATCAGTATTATCAAATGATGAAGATTGATCGTAATGATCATAAATATAATCATCTTCAACATGTTGTGGGGCGGGTTCTTCTTTCTCAGATGTTAGATGTTCCATTTCAAAATTTGATGAATTCTAAACTCTTGATGTTTGGCTCCCATCGAAAACCGTATTTAAAATCACACCAGGCATTTTTTAACATTGCCCATTCTTACGATTTAGTTGTGGTTGCAATGAGCCATCAAGATATTGGCATCGATTTAGAAAAGATTAGGCCGTTTGGTTTCACTAAAATTAGACGGGCGTTTTCTAAAAAAGAAATTGAGTACTTAAGTCAATTATCTAAAAAGGATCAATCCTACTACACGTTGAAATTGTGGACGATCAAGGAAGGTGTCTTGAAACTATTAGGACTTGGCCTTCCAGGACATCCCAAAACAGTTGAGGTTGATTTATCTGATTTTAAACATGCATACCGCAATGGATTAACGTATAAAATTAATGATTTAAAATTAGATCCTGCATATGTTGGAACGGTAGTTGAGGTGATGTGAATGGCAAATGATGATTTGGATGCGTCATCAATTAAACAAAATTTAAAAATTGCTAAAGATTTAAAAATTAAAATTTTTGATGCAATTGATTCAACTAACAATGAATGTAAAAGAAAACATTTAATTGAGCCCCATTTAGTGGTTGCTGATCATCAAACAAACGGGCGTGGCCAGTTTGCTCACCATTTCTATTCGCCAAAATCAACCGGTATTTATATGACAATTGTGGTTCCGGCTCAAAAACGATTTATCATTAATCCGGGTGAATTAACGGCTGGGGTCGGAAATTCAGTTGTTCAAGCAATCTTTAATTTAACTAACAAGAAGCTCCAGTTGAAATGGATCAATGATATTTACCAAAACCACAAAAAATGTGGGGGAATTTTGGTGGAAACCAATATGAATGATCATAATCAAATCCAAAGCTTTATTGTTGGCATTGGTTTAAATTTATATCCAAGCCAATTTCCTAGTCAAATTAAACAACGGGCTGGCGCCATTTTTGAACATCGAATTTATTCTAGGAACCGTTTGATTGCTTCAATCTGTGATTGTTTCTATCATATGTATCATCGACAAAGTCAAGATTTAATTTTAAAAACATATCAGTCCAACATGCTCTGGATGAACCAACATGTGACTTTAAATGATAATGGTTACCAATTAGTCGGAACCATTGTTGATATTAATTCTAATTTTCAATTGGTTTTAAAAGATTTAGATGGTCGTATTCATAATTTGAAATCGAATTTAACCCATCAAATGAAACCAACGAACTAATATTTTAAAGGGAGTTTTTGAATGAGCGTTTTAAATACAAGTGACATTATGAAATTAATTCCTAATCGTTACCCCATTTTATACATTGATAAAGTGGATTCAATCGAACCGGGAAAAGAAATTAAAGCTACTAAAAATGTAACGATTAATGAAAATTACTTCCAAGGCCATTTCCCTGGTAATCCGGTTATGCCTGGGGTTTTAATTATTGAATCCATGGCACAGGTTGCTTCAATTTTAATTTTGAAGACACCTGCATTTGAAGGTAAAACTGCATACATGGGATCAATTGATAATGCTAAATTTAGAAAGGTCGTTCGACCGGGCGATGTTTTGAAGTTTGATGTTGAAATTACTAAACAAAGAAAGAACATTGGAATCGTTCATTGTACAGCTAATGTTGGCGATAAAAAAGCCTGTGAAGCCGATTTAATGTTTATTGTTCCTAAACACCCGAAGGAAGTTTAAGGAGGACTTAATATGACAAAACGAGTTGCTGTTGTCGGAATTGGTGCCGTTTCACCATTAGGAAATACTGCTAAGTCATTTTTAGATGGTATTTTTAATTCTAAACTTGGGATTGCACCCATCACTCATTTTGATTCTACTGAAACTGGAATTACAAATGCAGCTGAAGTAAAGGATTTTGATGCTACCAAACGCATGGACAAAAGAACTGCTAAACGCATGGATCAATTTTCACGTTATGCAGTTTACAGTGCCATGGAAGCCATGGAACAGGCCGGTTTAAAAGATGGTAATTTTGACCCGGATCAATTAGGTGTCATTTATGGTTCTGGAATTGGTGGTTTAACAACCATCCAAAAGCAAGCTATTAAAATGTACCGCAAGGGCCCCCGTCGAGTTTCACCAATGTTCGTTCCTGATGCAATTGTTAATATGGCTGCTGGTAACATTTCGATTAATTTAAACGCTAGAAACACAAGTCAAGCAATCGTTACTGCTTGTGCAACTGGTTCTAATGCTATCGGTGATGCTTACGAACGGATTATGGATGGTCGTGCTACTTACATGATTGCTGGTGGTTCTGAAGCTTCCATTAATGAATTAGGAATTGCTGGATTTGCTGCCATTCATGCTTTGTCAGACGCTAAGGATCCTAAGAAAGCTTCAATGCCTTTTGATAAGGATCGTCGTGGTTTCGTCATGGGTGAAGGTGCTGGAACATTAGTATTAGAAGACTATGACCATGCTAAGGCCCGTGGTGCTAATATCTTAGCTGAGTTAGCTGGTTATGGTACCACTAGTGATGCCTATCATTTAACTGCTCCTGATCCAAATGGCCGTGGTGCAATTAATGCCATGAAGCAAGCTGTTGAAGATGCTGGATTAACAACTAATGACATTGATTATATTAATGCTCATGGAACCGCTACTTCTGATAATGATTCTGCTGAAGCAAAGGGGATTGCCAAGTTATTTAGTGATAACGACCATGTTTTGACAAGTAGTACTAAGGGTATGATTGGTCATGCATTAGGTGCTGCTGGTTCATTAGAGGCTGTTATTTCAGTTGGTGCACTTCAAAGAAATCAGATGCCAGTTAACGTCGGGGTTGAAAATCAAGATCCTGAATGCAAGATTAATTTAGTTAATGATGATAACAAAAAGTCACATGATGTTAATTCTGTCATCAGTAACTCATTCGGCTTTGGTGGCCATAATTCTGTTTTGGCATTTAAAAAGGCTAATTAAAAAATAAATCTAATTTAAAAATGACTTATGATTGCTAACGCGGTTATAAGTCATTTTTTGATTGAAGTATTAAGAACAATATTTTAAAATTGAAAGTTAGATACTAGCTTTTAAAGTTAGTTTAGCTGAAAAATAATTTTGAATTTCTAAATAAATCTATGATTAAGGGATGGAAATAATGGCTGAACAAAATAAAAATGTTTTAGTAGCTGGTGGGGCTGGATATATTGGTTCCCACATGGTTAAAAAATTACTTGATGAGGGATACCACGTTGTCGTTTTAGATAATTTATCAACTGGTCATAAAAAAGCAATTGATCAGCGAGCAAAATTTTATGAAGGTGATACCCGTGACAAAGCTTTCTTAGACCGTGTTTTTCAAAATGAAGACATTAATACTGTCATTCACATGGATGCTTTTTCAATTGTTCCAGAATCAATGAAGAATCCACTGAAATACTTTGATAATAACGTTATTGGGATGATTAAACTATTGGAATCAATGGTTGATAACCACGTTCCAAACATTGTCTTTTCATCAACGGCTGCTACTTTTGGTAATCCAAAGGGGAACCGCAAAATTACTGAAAAGGATCCGCAGAATCCAATTAATCCCTATGGTGAAAGTAAATTAATTATGGAAAAAATCATGAAATGGGTTTCAAAGGCTAATCATTTACACTACGTTGCATTAAGATACTTTAATGCCAGTGGTGCGGATGCATCCGGTAAGATCGGCGAAGATCACCATCCAGAAACTCATTTGATTCCTATTGTCATGCAGACCGCTTATGGGCAAAGAAAGAATTTACAAATTTTTGGTGATGATTACGATACTCCTGATGGGACTAATGTTCGTGATTATATTCACATCAATGACCTAGCAGATGCTCATATTTTAGCAATGAAATACTTAAATGAAGGTCACAAGAGTGATTCATTTAATTTAGGTTCTTCCAAGGGCTTTTCTGTCAAACAAATTGTTGATACGTCCAGGGATGTAACTGGCAAGCCGATTCAAGCTAACGACGCACCGAGAAGACCTGGGGATCCGGACACATTAGTTGCTGATAGTACGAAAGCTAAAAAAGTTTTACACTGGAAGCCTAAATACGGAATTCATGATATTGTTAAAACGGCTTGGAATTGGAAAGAAAAACATCCAGAAGGCTATCAAAAATATTAAACACATTGCTTGAATTAACCTTTAAAAATCGTTAATATTTATTTTGGAAAGTTAATTAAAGGGAGGTCGTATCATGAAAAGAGAACAAGGATTAGAATTAACCACAACTCTTAATAATGGTGTTAAGATGCCACGTTTAGGTTTAGGGGTTTGGAAGACTGATAATGCAAGTGCTGCACACTCTGTAAAAGTAGCCATTGAAAAAGGTTATCATTTGATTGATACTGCTAAACAATATGGTAATGAAACCGGTGTTGGTAAGGGTATTAAAGAAGCTCTTAAAGAAACTGGCATGAACCGTAATGATTTATTCGTTACCACTAAGTTATTTAATGGTGATCAAGGATATGACAGTACCCTCCACGCTTTTGAAAATACTTTAAAGCGCCTTGATTTAACTTATGTTGATTTATACCTAATGCACTGGCCAGTTGATGGTAAGTACATTGATAGTTGGAAAGCAATGGAAAAATTATACCGTGAAGGTAAAGTTCGTGCCATTGGTATTTCTAACTTTGATAATAAGCGTTTACAAAACTTATTAAATCACAGTGATATCGTTCCTGCTGTTAACCAAATGGAAACTAATCCAATTAACCAGGAAAAAGATATCGTTGAAACTAATAACCATGATGGAATTCAAATCGAAGCATGGTCTCCACTCGGTGGTGGTGAATCATTAAGTGATCCAGAAATTCAAAAGTTAGCTAAGAAGTACAATAAATCAGCTGCTCAAGTCATTTTACGTTGGGACTTACAACGTGGCTTCGTTACCATTCCAAAGTCATCTCATGACAAACGCATTATTGAAAACAGTGATGTTTTTGATTTTGAATTATCAGATGATGATGTTAAGACCATTAATGGTTTAGACAAAGGCAAACGTAGTCTTTGGTACAATGACTTTGCATGGCATGGTGGTAAAACCGTCGACGATGTTGATAAGTGGGATGATTCACCTGCTAACTACAAAGATTAATTTAATTGATTAAAAAATTTAAAATCTAAAAGGGACTTTAGAATTAATTTTAATTCTAAAGTCTTTTTTTGCCCCATCTAAACTGTGTTATAATTGGAATATTCGTTTTTTAGTTAGGGGCAAATAATTTTGGATCATCAAAGAAAATTAACGGGTGTTGTTATGGCAATCACTGGGGCTCTTTTATGGGGAATTCAAGGACCGGTTTCCCAATTTCTGTTTCAAGATGCTTACTTTTCTCCAGAATGGTTAATGGGAATTAAAATGCCAATTGCTGGCATTTTAATTTTACTCTTTAATAAATTTGTCAAACGGCAGCCGATTACTCAAATTTGGCATCATAAATCTGATTTACTAATTTTAATTTTATATTCAATCATTGGATTAGCAGCCGTCCAATATTTATACTTAGTTACCGTTAAATTTAGTGATGCTGGGGTTGCAACCATATTACAAAGCTTAGGAACTGTGATTATTGTGATCTTGTCTGCCATAATTTATCACCATCTACCTAATAAAGGGGAAATTGTTGCAGTTATTATGGCTTTGATTGGAACTTGGTTATTAGTTACTAAGGGTGACTTGAACCATCTATCAATTAGTGGAACGGCATTGATTTTAGGATTATTATTGGCTTTTGCTGGTGCCGCTCAAACGATGCTGCCAGTTCAAATTTTGAAACACTTTAATTCATTAGTCATTGTTGGCTGGGCAATGGTGATTGGTGGGATTATTTTTATGTTAATTCACCCGATCTGGCATAATTTTCCCCACTTTACAGTTGGGACGTTCCTAGGAGTGGCCTTCATTGTTTTGTTCGGTACGATGATGTCCTTTTTATGTTTTATTCAAAGCTTGAACTATGTATCACCAACCGTTGCTGGATTATTAGATACTTTTGAGCCGTTAGCGGCAACATTAGGATCCATTATATTTTTAGGAACTTCATTTAATGTATATGAGATTGTAGGTGGCGTCTTTGTGATTAGCACGGTCTTTATCCTGGCTGTTTCTAATTCAAAATAGATTTTAGGGTTGCATTTTAATTAAAAATTGATTAATATTATTAGTAATAATTAATAATACTTAATCAGAGGTGAATCATAATGAACAATAATAGTGTTGACTTTTTAATTAGTTAAATTAACTATTTTTAGTGATTTATGATTTGATTAAGCACTGGAAATTGTTTATAAATTGGAACTGCTAGTGCTTGAACTTGAGTGCTAGTTTATGAAACTAGCACTTTTTTGTTGGTGTTAAAGGAAGGATTTAGAATGCATAATTTATTATCGCGAGTATTGCAAAAGGCATCACTTGATGACTATATTTCAAAAGATAAAAAAATGGAACGCTCACTAACGTCTAAAGATTTAATCTTAATGGGAGTTGGCGCGGTCATCGGTGCCGGAATTTTTATTACACCCGGTGAGGTTGCCGCCCAATCGGCCGGTCCCGGAATTATGATTTCATTCTTAATTGCAACGTTAGTCTGTTCAACGAGTGCCATGTGTTATGCCGAATTTTCTTCTGCATTACCAATTGCCGGAAGTGCTTATTCATATGGCAGCATCATTTATGGTGAATTAATGGGTTGGATTTTAGGATGGGCCCTAATTTTAGAATATATGTTGGCAGTTGCATCGGTTGCTTCAGGCTTTTCTGCTTACTTACAATCTTTTCTATCAGGCTTTGGATTAAAAATTCCAACCGCTTTAAGTGGTTATTTTGATCCAGCTCATGGAACATACATAAATATCTTTTCAGTTTTGATTGTTCTTTTGATTGCTGCCATTTTATTCATTGGCGCTAAATCTTCAACCAGGATTAATGATATTATTGTTGTTATCAAATTACTAATTATTTTATTGTTCTTAGCCGTTGGATTCTTTTATATTAAACCTGCTAATTGGTCACCATTTTTACCATTTGGAATGAAAGGGGTTCTTCATGGGGCCTCGTTAGTATTCTTTGCATACCTTGGATTTGATACTGTTTCATCAGCCGCTGCTGAAGTTAAAAATCCTAAAAAATCAATGCCCGTTGGAATTATTGGAACTTTAATTATTTGTACGATTTTATATATTTTAGTCTCAGTTGTTTTAACCGGGATGGTTTCTTACAAGCATTTGAACGTCGCTGATCCAGTATCATTTGCATTACAGGTGGTTGGCCAGGGTAAATTAGCCGGAATCATCTCATTAGGTGCCATGGCCGGAATGTTCACAATGATGATGATGATGATTTACAGTATTTCACGTTTGATTTATTCCATTGGACGTGATGGACTACTACCTAAATTTTTAGGGAAAGTCAACGCTAAACACCGGGTTCCAACCAATAGTATTGTGATTGTAACAATTATTATTGCAATCATGAGTGGCTTTGTTTCACTTGATAAATTAATCAGTTTGGTTAACATTGGAACTTTAATTGCATTCACATTTATTTCACTTGGCATTATTCCATTGAGAAAACGGGATGATATTAAGGATCAAAACGGATTTAAAGTCCCATTCTATCCATATTTACCGATTATTTCAGCATTGCTGTGCTTGCTTTTGTTATCACAAATTTCAATTGATACATGGATTTTTGCTTTGATTTGGTACGCATTTGGTTTAGTTATTTACTTCACATACGGAGTTCCACATAGTCATCTTAATTAAAATCCAATCAATTATTAATTATTTTATCTTATAATACGTTTTAGATTAAAATAAAAAGGTTGTTTCTAAAACCAAATAATAATATGATGATATTATTGTATGTTTAAATTACACTTTAGCTTTAACGCTAAAGTGTTTTTTAAATTTAAATCAATTTTAATAAGGTGGAATAATTTTGAAAATGACAAGCCAGTCTTCAAATGATGTCATGAAGGGGATTATGTGGGCCATTTTAGCGTCGGCCTCATTTGGTGTTTCAGGAACGGTTTTACAATTTGCGTCTCAAAATGAAGCAATCCCTGCATCCTGGTTCTTATCAGCCCGGACATTGACCTGTGGAATTATTTTGTTAGTTTTAGGATTTTGTATGTATGGTAAACATATTTTTGATGTTTTTAAAGATAAAACTTCAATTATGTGGCTATTTGCATATGGTGTTTTTGGCTTAGGAGCCAATCTTTTAACTTTTTATAAAAGTATTCAAAGTGGTAATTCTGCGGCATCAACAATTTTACAATACTTAGCACCCATCTTTATTGTCATTGGCGGGGTAATATTTAAACATCATAAACCGGTAGCTAGTGATTTATTGGTATTTGGAATTGCATTGCTAGGTGTTTTCCTGTCAATTACCAAGGGGAATATTTACCAACTTGACATCCCCGTTAATTCTTTGATTTGGGGTATCTTTTCTGGAATCACAGCAGCTTTATATGTAACATTGCCAAGACCATTATTAAAACACCACCATCCAATTATTATTTTAGGATGGGGGACTTTTATTTGTGGGATCCTGTTTAATTTAAATCATCCAATTTTCTCCAATGCACCGACCTTAAAATCAGGGGTAATTCTTAGTGTGTTAGCAACGGTGATTCTAGGAACCATTTTCCCGTTCCTTTCAATTTTGCATGCTTCTAAATTTGCTTCTTCAGAAGTAGTTAGTTTGGTTGATGCAACCCAACCAGTGGTAACATTTATTTTGAGTATTATCTTTTTCCATATTCAAATTAATTTTGTTGAAATTTTGGGAACCGTTTTAGTAATTTTAGCAATTTATCTGCTACAATTTTTCCATCACCGGATGGCACTTGGCTCAAATTAATTTTTAATCATTAAACATAAATGTTGGAAGGAAAGTTAGCTGTGAAAGAAACAATCAAAAAGTGGACGCCATATTTATTAATTATTATTTTTGCGTTCATCATCGTTTTTCCTCAAATTAAATCAAATGCTTACATTATTGGCATTGATTCAATATTTCATATGAATCGCTTTTATGATGCTGCCATGCAATTAAAGACGGGGCATTTTAGCTATTTTCAATCATTCTTTGGTTTCCAACATTCTGGCCGGATTATCAATGCATTGTACGGTCCACTATTTGCGTATGTCAATGGTGCCATACTATTAGTTGTTGGTAGTTGGGTGAAATATCAAGTCATTAGTTCATTGGCAATTATGATCATTAGTGGCTGCTTAATGTATCACTTAGCAATTTATAACCATGCCAATCGATTTTCTGCAACCGTGGTTTCATTGATTTATATTTTATCTGATCCTATTTTTAGCTGGGTTTCCGGTCAACAATTTACGGGATGGGGAGCTGCTTTTCTACCGTGGTTGATGTTATCCGGTAGTCAGATGCTGCGTGAACACAAAGTCCATATTATTCAATTAGCGCTATCGATGACCATTTTGCTGCAAACCCATATTATGAGTAGCTTGGTTGGCACAATTGCATTAATTCCGTTTTTTATTGTTGGATGGATGCATGCTAACAATCGTTTTAAAATGTTTCGGGATGGCGTTTTAGCAACTTTACTAACTTTGGTCTTATCAGGCAACGTTTACGGTGGGATGTTCGATATCTATTCATCTAATCGATTAATATCGGTTGCTCCTCAAGCTGATTTAGATCAGGATGCATTGGCAATTTTTCAAAAACAGGATACGATTTTAAATCCGGTATATTTAATTCTATTTTTATTGACACTCGTCTTCTTGATCTGGGCTTTTAAAAGAATTAGTACCAGTTTGAAGACAATCACAATTGTTGGTTTAGTATTTTTATGGGTATCTTCATTTCTTTTCCCGTGGAATACACTTTCTTCATGGTTTCCAAGCATTACATATTTGATTCAAATGCCAAAAAGGTTTGATGTAATTGCGTATATTTTATTGCTGACATCCATTAGTGTGTTCTTTTCAAATCTTACTATTAAAATGGTTAGTCCAATCGTTAAAAACGGATTTTTATTAATTTCATTTGGCATCCTTTTCTTTCAAGCAACGTCGATTATTCATGAAGATATTAAGGATTGGAATTCAATCCAAGTGGTTAGTAATAATCATGATATGAAATTTCAGACGGCTGACCCGAAAGCTCTTCGTGAATCATTAACGAGTAATAATTTAAGTGATCCATTGTACTTGATGACGAAGGCAACGCCAGACTATTTGCCGATTAAGGAGCAGTTATTGCCAATTGGATCGATCGGCTACTATAATTTTCATCCATATGGCAATTACGACCGGCAGGTAATTTTAAGGCAATTACATTATCCATTGACCGAGAAAGTCTATCACAGTAACGAATTAGTGGTTAGCTGGATGAATCATCGTGATCACCACCATCAAAAGGGTTTACCAGTGATTAAATACGCCCATACCGTTGTAACGTTTAATGGAAAAACCTTACAACACCCAACTACATCCAATATTGGTTCGGTCATTGTGAATGCAAAACCAGGATGGAACCAGGTCACCTTAACCTATGAAGCCGGGTTATTCTTTAAATTAACTTCATATCTAACGTGGGTTGGCTGGCTATCATTATTGGCATTTGCCATTCAAGATTGGATCAAAAAAATAGCACTGCGATTTAAATTTAAATCGTAATGCTTTCTTAAATGTTTAATATTAATTTGAAATGTTTTCACTTGGTTTAAAATTATGAATTAGACTTTTCCAAACGTATTTGTCAGCGGTGGCAATCAACATTCCGTTGAAAATAATGGAATAAATGGTACCAACGTTAACGGAGTAAACTTTACCAGTAATAAAGAAACAAATGATGATGATCACAATTGGCGGTAACATATCCGTTAATTGAGAAAAGATGGCGCTCCCGTGCATGTATTTAAACCGAAGAATATTAGTCGTGTCATCGTTTGGGTGCATAAATAAATTAGCTCGTTGGTACAAAGAAATTGCGATGCAAAAGAGGGTAACTCCCATAATCGACATGGGAATTCTTAAGATTGGCGACCATTGGTTTAATTCCCAGCTAGTAAACAGGTTAGTAAACCAGTTTACCATGTAACTGAAGAATGAAATATAAACGATTTCTTCGATCAATCTAACGATATCTAGATGTTGAATTAAAAATTGATTGGTAATTGTGTTCAAAATTCCAAAGCAAAAGATTAGGATGCCAACTTGAAATCCAGTGATATTGTGGATGTTGACGGCAGCAGCGGTCCAAATACCTGAACCAAAGTTGGATACAATTGTGAATCCGTTCCCCATCGCATTGATAATTAGACCAATGATTAACGCGATGATCCTAGTTGACATTGAATTATTATGAATATTTTGACTAAATTTAAACATCTCCCGTGAAATTAGTTATTGAAATGGATGAAAATTTGATTTTAGATAGGAAATGAAAATGAAAGGTAAGTATAAAGTTAATCGTTATATCGGACTGCCGGTGGAAACTGACCGTTCCGGAAATTATGTCATTAAAAAAGACCAGAAGGGTAATTTTAAATTTCATCAATGGCGGACTGGCAAACATACTAAAGGGCATTTCAAAGGCGTCGGTCAAATTTTCTTAACTGAAAATAATTTGATGGTGGCGGTTATTGATTACGCGCCGGTGAGATTTAACCACCGCCATGAATACACACCACTGCAACGTTTTACATCCGCTTTTCTTACCCAAGATCAATATGACCGCACAAAAAAAGTTCTTAAATCCAAACGGAAATAAGAACTTTTTTCTATAAAGAGGTTGTTGGATTATTTCTTTAAAAGAGAAGTAACCTTAGCCTTTAAATCGTCGTCGCTCATATCTAAATATGGTTCGACTTCGTCGGCTGTTTTCATAGTATCATGATTGTCGGCTTCCATATAATGATTCCAAATAGCGTCTCTAACTGGGTTATCATCTTTACTCCAATCAAAAACGTCGCTCATTTTTTCATCAATTAATTGAGAATGTTCGAATTTCTTATCTAACTTCTCAGCTTCTGCTTTATCCATAACAACAATTCCTCCTTATGAAGTTCATGATACAATTATCATTATAATACATTTTTAAGAAATTGTTTATAAAAATCTACTATAAATTTTAGAATAATTCACTGTATATTTCTAGTAAAAAGTAAATAATTGCTTTATCATAATATTTATACCATCAAAAATAATTGAGGCAAACTATGCGAAATAAATATAAAACAAGGGATAAGATTATTAATGGCTTTTTAGAGCTTTTAAAGGATCATTCCTATCAAGAAATCACAATTAAAGATATTTGTAAAAAAGCAAGCGTATCACGAATGACTTATTACCGTAATTTCCACACCAAGGAAGATTTAATTAATTATCATTTTAATCAAATCTTTTTAGTGTTTATTAGAAGGCTGGCAACTAGCCACAATAAGTCAATTATTGATATTGCCACGATTTTCTTTACCCTAATTAAAGAAGATCAGTTCGTCATGAAGATGATTGTTAGAAACCATCTTTCAATGATTTTACTAAATCGACTTAAGTATTATATTGAAGGATTAATCGATGAAAACGTCTTAAAAACCCGTGAAGAATCATCGAAATTATTAGTTTCATTAATTGCGGGTGGACTAACTGAAATTATTATCACGTGGACAGAGGATGATATGAAGGAATCTATTTCATCGCTTGCTATTTTTGCTTCTAAATACATGCATTTTAAAATTAAGTAATAAAAAAAGGTTCATCAGAAAAATCTGATGAACCTTTTTACTATTAATAATTATTTTTATTAGTCATCAATAGGTGTAACGTTGGCAGCTTGGGGACCACGGTCTCCTTGTTCAACATCTAATGTAACTTTTTGACCATCGTCTAAAGTCTTGAAGCCATCCTTGTTGATTGCTGAATAGTGGACGAATACGTCACCATTGTCAGTGTTAATAAAACCGTAACCTTTGTCGGCGTTGAACCATTTAACTGTACCTTGTTCCATAATAATGAAACCTCCTAAAAAAATTTTAATGTATCTTAGTGAATCTCTGAAAATTAAAAGGAAGTTACTTCACAATTACATGAAACAAATTAACCTTAAAACATCGAAACCATTTAACACATTAGTTGTACTATATCAGTATATCGGAATATTGTCAATGATAACTACAAAAAAATTGATTTTTTTTAAATATTAATGGTAATTAACGGATTATAAGTGATTATGAGTGAAAAATTAAAATAATATTAAAAATACTATTGAAATTTAATTTAATGTTAACTATACTATTATTAATATCAAATTTAGGAAATTATCATTTAATTTTCATTTAAGAATTGAGGGTTGGATACATGGCAAAGCAATTTTTAGATATTAAGGATGTTAATACGTCTTTTGAAATGGATGGCAAGTACTATAATGCCATTTCAGATATTAATCTTCATGTCAATAGTAATGAATTTCTAGCTGTTGTTGGAGAATCTGGATGTGGTAAAAGTACCCTTGCTAAGACCATTATGGGATTACATGACCCTGCTTATACGAAAATAAGCGGCCAAGTTGATTTTGAAGGGCATGATCTTTTAAAGATGAGTGAGAAACAGTTAAATCATTATCGTGGAAGTAAGATGGGAATGATTTTTCAAGATCCATTATCATCTTTGAACCCTTTGAAGAAAGTTAAGGATCAGATTAGTGAATCATTAGACTACCATACTAAATTAAATAGTAAGCAGAAAAATGATCGTGTGATTAAATTATTAGGTGAAGTTGGAATTGATGATCCAAAGTTAATTGCCAATGAATTTCCTTACCAATTATCCGGTGGGATGAGGCAAAGAGTCTTAATTGCAATTGCAATTGCTTGTGAACCAGATTTAATTATTGCTGATGAACCAACAACTGCTTTGGATGTTACGATTCAAGCTCAAATTTTGGATGTTTTAAGAAAAATTAGAAAAGAAAATCATTCCAGTATCATTTTAATTACCCATGATTTAGGGGTCGTTGCTGATACAGCGGATCGAGTTGCTGTTATGTATGCTGGACAAATCGTTGAAGTTGGTACGGTTCAACAAATTTTTGAACATCCACTTCATCCGTACACCCGTTCATTATTAAGATCAATGCCTGAACTGAACACTACCAGTGATGATTTATACGTCATTGATGGACAAGTTCCTTCATTAAAGAAGATGCCAAAGACTGGTGATCGGTTTGCACCAAGAATTCCATGGATTAAGGCTTCAGAACACGAAAAGAATCCAGTGATGCACGATGTTGGTAACGAACACTTCGTAAGATGTTCTTGCTATAAGCACTTCTATTTCCCAGATCAAAAAAAGGTAAGTGAAAATAATGGATGATTTAATGCAAATTAAAGATTTAAAAGTGTACTATCCAGTTCGTGGTGGATTTTGGAACCGAATTGTTGATTGGGTTAAAGCTGTTGATGGGATCAGCTTCAATATCAAGGCCGGTGAAACTTATGGTCTAATTGGTGAATCCGGTTCTGGAAAATCGACCACTGGTAAATCAATTTTAGGATTACAAAAGGTAACAAGTGGTTCCATTAAATATAATGGCCACGATGTTACTAAAAAATCGGTTCGCAGATCATTGAAATATAATCATGATGTTCAAATGATTTTTCAAGATCCGCAATCATCTTTGAACCCTGAAAAAAGGGTGGAAGAAATCATTGCCGAACCACTTAGAAATTTTGAACATTTAAGTAAACATCAGGAAAAATTAAGGGTCTTACAATTATTAGATATCGTTGGTTTAGATCCAGATGCCTTATATAAGTATCCATTTCAATTCTCTGGTGGTCAAAGACAAAGAATTGGAATTGCTAGGGCAGTTGCCACAAATCCAAAGTTAATTGTTGCTGATGAACCCGTTTCAGCTTTAGATTTATCGGTTCAAGCTCAAGTATTGAACTTTATGAAAAAAATTCAGCGTGAATTTAATATTTCATACCTCTTCATTTCTCATGATTTAGGGGTCGTTAGACATATGTGTGACAACATCGCCATCATGAACCACGGCCGTTTGGTAGAAGTTGGCACGAAGGAAGATATTTATAAACACCCGGTTCATATTTATACCAAACGATTGTTAGCCGCCATTCCAAGCATTGACGTTGAACACCGTGAAGAACACCGTGCTGAACGAAAACGAATTGAAAAAATTTATCAAGATAAAAAGGATTTCTATTACGATCAAAATGGCAAGGCATTTCCACTAACTAAGATTTCACCAACTCATTTTGTCGCTTTACCAAAAGATAAATTAAGACAGCTAAATGTATCAACAGATGAGGAGGTCGAATCATAATGTGGAAGACAATTTTAAGAAGAGTATTGATTATGATCCCCGAATTAATCATTTTGAGTGTTTTAGTTTTCTTAATGGCCAAAGCAATGCCAGGGGATCCATTTACCGGCCAGATTAATCCGAAAGACTCATTAACCCAAATTCATCATTTAATGAGAATTAATGGATTATACGATCCATGGTACGAGCAATACTGGCACTGGGTTGTTCATCTATTCCATGGTGATTTAGGAACTAGTTATGAATATCAAGAACCAGTGACAAGAATTATTGCCCAAAGAGCTGGCAATACCTTATGGTTAGCTCTACTAACAATGATTTTAACCTATGTGATTGCATTACCATTAGGAATTTATGCTGGTCGTCATGAAGGTCACTTACAAGATACATTAGTTCGTATTTATACATACGCAACCATGTCAGTACCATTCTTCGTTGTTTTGGTACTAGGTAGTTGGATCTTCGGATATGGATTGAACTGGTTCCCAACCAGCGGCTCTGTATCACCGACTGCATCAGGATTCTTACCAGTATTACTATCTAGATTAGGGCATATGATTTTACCTGCTGTTCTAGGTGCTTTGTTTGCTACTTCTAGTATTACCCAGTACTTACGGTCAGGAATTATTGATGCAAAACATTCTGATTATGTCATGACCGCTCAATCTAAAGGGGTTCCAATGAAGGCAATTTATAAGCACCATATCTTCAGAAATGCTTTGCTTCCAATTGCTGCCTTTGCTGGTTACTCCATTACCGGATTACTTGGTGGATCAATCTTCGTTGAACAGATTTTCTCATATCCTGGGATGGGCCTACTATTCTTGAATGCCATTAACTATCGTGATTATACAGTTATTACCGCCTTAGTCCTTCTTTATGGATTTCTAAACTTAATGGGAACATTACTTTCAGATATTGCATTAAGTGCGATTGATCCAAGAGTAAGAGTAAAGTAAGGGGGTAAATAAAATGAGTACGAATGAATTTAATCAATCATCACATGTTTCTCAAGCTGAAATGGATAAATTAGAAAAGAGTGCTGAAAGAAATGCTGCTCCGTCAACGTTAAAATTGATTTGGCATGAATTCGTAGCTAATAAAATGGCATTAATTTCTTTGATTATCTTAGTTGGCTTCATCCTGTATGTCATTATTGCTTCAATGTTTATGAACACGTCGCAAGTCATGCAAACTTCCATCATGAATTACTTTGCAAAACCATTTACACCGGGATTCTTCCTCGGAGCTGATCAATCAGGGCGTTCAATCGTTGATCAATTGATCATTGGCTCTAGAAATTCAATTGGGATTGCGATTGGCTTGACCGTGATTTCATCAACATTTGGAATTTGCTACGGCCTGATTTCTGGATATGTCGGTGGAAAATCTGATTTAGTGATGCAAAGAGTATATGACTTCTTCATGATTATTCCAATCATGATGATGATCATTGTTATCGTTGATATTATTCCAAGCTATAATGCAATCACATTAACTTTGATTCTATCTTGCTTCTACTGGTTAGGAACTGAGCGTTTGATTCGTTCACAGACCCTTTCGGAAGTTAACAAAGAGTATGTATTAGCTTCAAAAGCATCTGGAAGTGGTCCATTAAGCATTATCTTTAAACAAATTATGCCAAACATCGCTTCATTAATTATTGTGGATACAACGTTATCATTTGCAGAAAATATTGGAGTTGAAACTGGACTTTCATTCTTAGGCTTTGGTCTTCCAGATGGTACGCCATCACTTGGAACTTTAATTGGAAATGCAAGTAGTGCTGATAACATTACTAATTACTGGTGGACATGGTTACCAGCAACAATCGAAATTATCATTCTATGTTTAGCAATTAGTTATATTGGTCAAGCATTAAGAAGTTCAGTCAACGTCATTCAAAGACATAATAGTTAATAATATATGCTTATTTAAAGGGGATGATTATTGGTTGTCAATTAAATTATTAGGTGGATCACAGAGTTGATTTTGATTTAAAAAGGGGAGTTAAAGACAATGAGTAAATATAAGAAATGGTTGGCTGCCGGTGCAGTCATGCTATCTGCTGGATTATTCGCAGCTTGTTCTAGTAGCCAATCACAAGTTAAGTCAGGATATAAACCGTCTGTTAAGTTATCTCAAACGTATGATAACCCAAATAAAACTTCGTCTACATACAATAATGGGACATTAAAAGTAGCAGAATTCAATAATTCACCATTTGCTGGGATTACCGATCCAGTATTACAATCTAATGCTGAAGATCAAGACATGTTTGATCCTGGTGGCAATGATCAATTATTCTTCGTTAATAGCAAGAATGAAATTGTTAACGGTGGTTTAGCTAACTTAAGTTTAGATAAGAAAGCTAAAACTGCAACTGTTACTGTTAGAAATAATGCTAAGTGGTCGAATGGGATGCCGGTTACTGCTAAGGATGTTGAATATGCTTATGAAGTCTTAGGCAATAAGAACAGTAATAGTCAGCAATTTAGTCCAGACATGCAAGATATTCAAGGAATGGCTGCCTACCATGCTGGTAAAGCTAGTTCTATTTCTGGAATTACCATGCCTAAAGGTCCTAAGGGTAAGGTAGCTGTTCTACACTTTACAACCTTTGCTCCTTCATTGAAGTATTCTGGTAATTCAGTCATGTGGGACTCAGTTGAACCATATGAATATGAAAAGAACGTTCCAATTGCTAAGTTGAGTTCATCTAATCAAGTTCGTAAGAACCCGATCTTCACTGGTCCTTATAAACTAAGTAAGATGGTTGATGGTGAATCAACTAGTTGGGTTCCAAACAAATATTACTTTGGTAAGAAACCACAAATTCAACACATTAACATCCAAGTTGTTTCTGAAGATGATTTTGCTGCTTCATTGAAGTCAAAGAAATTTGACTTTCCAATTACTAATGGTCAAAGTAGTGAATATCCAAATGTTAAGAATTTAAGTGACTATACTATTGTTGGCAAAGAAGGTACGGGTTATGATTACTTTGGCTTTAACCTTGGTCATCTAGACACTAAGACTCAAACGAGTGTTATGGATCCAAATGCTAAGATGGGCAACGTTAAGTTAAGACAAGCCATGATGTATGCATTAGATCAAGGTGCATTGGTTAAAAAGTTTGATTATGGTATGGGTTGGTTCCCGAATACCTTAATTTCTCCATACTTTAAACAGTACTATAATTCTAAGACCCCATATTATAAGTATAATATGAGTAAGGCTGAAAAATTATTAGACCAAGCTGGTTATAAGAAGCATGGTAAGTGGCGGACCCAACCAAATGGAAAACCATTAACAATTAATTTCGGTGCAATGCAAGCCACATCATCTCAAACTGCTGAATATAATTATTACTTACAACAATGGCATAAATTGGGCTTGAATGTTCAATATGCTGGTGGTAAACCAATGGAAATGAATAAATTCTATGATACCTTAGAAAAACCAAAGCAAAGTCAAATGGATATCTTTGCTGGTGCATTTGGTGTTAACGCTGAACCAACCCCAACTGGTATCTATGGTGCCGATGCTTCATTCAATATGGGTCACTTTGTTACTAAGAAAAATACCCAGTTGATGGATAACATGAATAATGATAAAGCCTGGAATAATAGTTATAGAGTAAAACAGTTTAAAGATTGGCAAACATACATGGCACAACAAGCTGCCTACGTTCCAACAAGTATGACTATGAATTGGACACCTGTTAACCACCGTGTTAAGGGTTACAGTGTTGCTAGTGATGATAACGAATTCTGGAGTAATCTAGCATTAACTGCTTCAAATCCAAAATAAGTTTAATCATTAACTAATAATAAAAATACCTTTAAGATTTGATATTATCAAACCTTAAAGGCGTTTTTTTGCTTTTTACACTAATCCTATTTTAATTTTGTAACGTCTGTGTTACACTATTTCTAATGAAACTTATTGAAATCTAATTTGATTGATCCTGAAGGGGGGTAAATTACTTATTGAGTCAATTAATTCAATGGTTTCTTTGAAAATTGACAATTAAATAGTTAGGAAGTAATTTGAATGAATAAATATCGAAAGTGGCTTACCGCAGGAGTTGTCATGCTATCGACAGGATTATTTGCTGCTTGTTCAAACAGTAATAGTTCTCAAGTGAAGTCAGGTTATAAACCGTCAGTGAAGTTGTCCCAAACATACCATAATCCGAACGAAACAAATTCTACATATAATAACGGGACATTAAAACTAGGTGAGTTCTATAATTCACCATTTGCTGGGATTACTGATCCGGCTTTGACTTCAATGGAAGAAGATACCGACATGTTTTCACCCGGTGGTGGCGACCAACTTTTCTTCGTTAACAATAAGGATGAAGTTGTTAACGGTGGTTTAGCTAATTTGAAATTAGATAAAAAAGCTAAGACAGCAACGGTTACAGTTAGAAACAATGCTAAGTGGTCAAATGGGATGCCAGTTACTGCGAAGGATGTTGAATATGCTTATGAAGTGTTAGCTAATAAGGACAGTAAAACTCAACAGTACGATTCAGACATGGAAAGTATTAAAGGCCTAGCTGCTTACCATACTGGTAAAGCTAAAACTATTTCTGGAATTACGATGCCAAATGGTCCAAAGGGTAAAGTCACCGTTTTGCACTTCAGCAATTTTGCACCGTCACTTAAATATGCTGGTAATTCAGTTATGTGGGATGCCGTTGAACCATATGAATATGAAAAGAACGTTCCAATTGGTCAGTTAAGTTCATCTAAACAGGTTCGTAAGGATCCTATTTTTACCGGTCCTTATAAGATGAGCAAGATGGTCGATGGTGAATCAACTAGTTGGGTTCCAAACCAGTATTACTTTGGTAAGAAAGCTCAAATCAAACATATTAATATCCAAGTTGTCTCCGGTGATAACTTCTATTCATCATTAAAAGCTAAAAAGTTTGATTTTCCAGTTAGTGATGTAACTAACCCAGCATCTGAATTTCCAAACGTTAAAAATTTAAGTGACTATAAAGTAGTTGGTAACTTAGGAACCAGTTATGATTACTTTGGCTTTAACCTTGGACACTTAAATCCGAAGAATCAAACGAATGTTATGGATCCACATATGAAGATGGGCAATGTTAAATTAAGACAAGCAATGATGTATGCCTTAGATATCGGAACCCTTCGTAAGAAATTTGATTATGGCTTAGGTTGGTTCCCGAATACCTTAATCTCTCCATATTATAAGCAGTATTATAATTCTAAGACACCGTATTACAATTACAATATGAAGAAGGCTAACCAATTGTTAGATCAAGCTGGTTATAATAAACATGGTAAGTGGCGAACTCAACCAAATGGCAAACCATTAACCATTAACTTTGCTGGGCCACAAGGAAATGCTTCAACTAATGCTCAATACGAATATTATCTTCAACAGTGGCGTAAGTTAGGTTTAAATGCTCAATTCACGAGTGGCAAACCGTTAGAATTTAATAAACAGTATTCAATCTTAGAAAAACCAAAACAGAATCAGATTGATGTTTGGCAAGGTGCATTTTCAGTATCAGCTGAACCAACACCAACTGGTGAATACGGCGCAAGTGCTACCTTTAACATGGGCCACTTTGCTACTAAACGGAATACTCAATTATTAAACAATATGAATAATAGTAAAGCTTGGAATAATAATTACAGAACCAAGCAGTTCAAAGATTGGCAAACTTATATGGCTAATCAAGCCGCTTACGTTCCAACTAGTATGGAAATGAACTGGAATCCAGTTAACCAACGTGTTAAAGGATACAGTTTAGCTACTGATAATAATGAATTCTGGAGTAATCTAGCATTGACGGCTTCGAATCCAAAATAAGAATAATTAAATTAAATAACATCATCAATTAATTTGATGGTGTTATTTTTTGTTTTAGATTAAAATGTTCCTTGAGGTGAATTTATTGAAAACACTTGTCATTATTTCGCATCCAGACATTAAAACTTCGACCACGCAAGCTTTTTTACGGGATGCCCAAAAGAACTTAAAACAGGTAACTTGGCATCCACTGGATGTTTTATACTCAAACTATCAAATTCAAATTGAAAAAGAACAACAACTATTAACCCAATTTGACCGCATTATTTTCCAATTCCCAATGTACTGGTACAGTTCGCCGGCATTATTGAAGAAGTGGGAAGATGATGTCCTTACCAGAAACTTCGTTTATTTAAGTGAACAAGCTAGTCTAAAGGGAAAAGAGTTAGGAATCGTGACTTCACTTGGAATGCCGCTTCGTGAATACCAGCGTGGGGGTGTTGAGAATTTTAGTATTTCTGAAATGCTGATCCCGTATCAAGCATTGGCTAAGCGTGCTGGGATGAAATTTCTAAAGCCGTTTGTGATTTCACAGTTTGCTTATATGACCAATCAAAAACGGGCCAAGTGCTTGATTGACTACCAAAATTACATTACTAATCCCAAATATGACCATTTTGCTAACTACGAGAAGTGGATGATCCAACAATTGAATGAATTTAAACAGACTTTACCAGATGACAAACAATTAATTTTTCAAACGGTAATTGACCAAATTCAAAATAATGCCGATCAATTAGCTGAATTGAATTGGGAAGTTAACATGATGAAGAAAAAAGAGGGGTATTAAATGGATTCGAACACTTTGAAATGGTTATTGGATGAATTGAATAAATACCAGGATAATGAGCAATTATTTGCTAAAAGAGCATTGCTAGAACAAACAAAATCATTAGTGAAGGAACAGTCTAAACGTATCAACGAACGCCAAGATGAATTGGATGGCCGGATGTGGAGTCCGGATAAATGGTAAAAAAGTAAGTCGAATCTCAAATTTTTGAGGTTCGACTTTTAGTCTTATTAATTATTACTAGGTTTTAACTTAATCATGATTAATAGTAATATTCCAAATAGGATTGTTATAATTCCTGTGATTTGCCATAAAATTAATGTATGAACGTGGATTAAAGCTGTAAAATAACTAGTGACAGAAAAAATTGCAAAAGTTGTTGTTGTTAATGCATGCATTGACGAAATATCCCCAACATTGTAAGAACGATACATTAATTTTTCAAAAACATTTCCAGACATTCCCATCACAATTCCTGCAATTAAAAGTAATCCAAGACGAATAATATTAGGAAGTGGAAATGTAATGAATAAAAAGCATGCTCCTGAAATTAAATAATCACATACGAAGAATACAGGTGCTTGCCATTTAACGAATGGTGCTAAAAATCCACCAATAAAATCACCAATTTTTTGAATTGAACTTACGAATGAAAAGAAAGCAACTGCTACGCCGATTTCTTTCATCGTTAATGGCAGTAATTCAAATAATAATCCACTGATACCACCAAGGATTGCTTCGAACAAAATGATTAAGAAAGCTGGCATTGTGTGAGTGAATTGATGAAGTTGCTTAAAAAATTGATGAAAATAAGTAAACTTTGAATTATTTTCGGATGGATTTTGAACATCTAAAGAATTATTATATTTAATCAATGCATAGCAAATAATTCCTATTGGTGGGGTAATAAAACTAATCATTAATAGCCAAGTACTTCCACCGATTAATAGTATGAAAGAACTAATGATGTCGACTAAGATTGTTAAACCTGAGCTCATAAAATATTGAAAATCAACTGAACGTTCAATTTCTTCTTCATTTTCGTTAAAAACAACTGGAATAAATCCAACTTCAACTGAAGTGGAAATAGTTGTGGAAATATTTAATAAAAAATATAAAACGGCAATTAATATAATTGATTTGTGCTCTAGTAATAAAAATCCTGATAAACAGATACAAAAAAAAGCAATTAGTTGTAGAATTATTAAAATTCTTTTGTTATTATGGATATTTCCGAGAATTGGCGCCCCAATGGCAATGAATGCTGGTGGAATAGCCGCAATAATTCCGAATAATCCAAGTAGTGAAGACGTTGCATTATACTGTTGAGCTAATATATATAATAATACAGTATTAAAAATACTATTGCCAATTAGTAATAAGCTTTGTCCTGACAATAATTGAATTAAATTTTTAAGATCGCTTTTTGGAAATATCATATTTTAACACCTTCCACCCATCCATATCAATTTGGATTGCTGTTGTAGGGGTACGTAAACTCGTTAATAACATTACAACATAATAAGAGACCATACTTGCAACCATGAAAGTAGCTGGTGCAATTACAGATGTTGGAATTTCACTATTTATCATTGATTTATTTGTTATAGCATTATCATCTAGAAAATCACTTATATTAATTGTTTTTCCTGGTATTTTTGCAACTGTGTTTATTGTTGTAGAAGCATATGATCCAAAAATAACTGGAATATTATATTTAGTTGATGCCTTATCAAAGAAAATATCTATGCCAAATGGTTTGTCTGCACAATTAATAACTAAATTTGGAGATTTTTTAAATATTTCATCCGGTTTCCGTAACGCCAGTAATTTAATTCTTCAACTGTCATAATTTTCACCTCATTATATTTATTGAATATAAGTATAATATTATTTAAGTTATTTGTAAATACTTTTTTAACCATTTTTTAATCATTTACTAATTATTATCATTTAAAGTTTATTTTATATTTATTGCTCTTAATTATAATAAAAAGAACCGATTTTTAGTAATTAAAACTAAATCTCAGTTCTTTTTTGTGTAAAAAAGGACTAGTTTAAACTAGTCCTAAAATTGAATTCTGTAAAAAAATAATTAATTAATATTACTGTTTCCAGAATATTTTAATGCTTTTTAATGTTACTGTATAATTATGTTTTAACTAATTTTATTTTTGAAATTTAACGTAGTGATTAATGGGGCCTAATTTATGGCCAACGTTAATCACATGTTTTATGGCATCATCAACGTATGATTTAGCTTCTATAATGGATGCTTTAACATCCATTCCTTTTGCTAAGTTAGCGGTAATGGCAGCCGATAGGGTATCGCCGGTGCCATCCTTATGATGGGTTGGGTAGTACTGACCACTAAGCCAAAAGTCATGGTGTGATTTCAAAAGCACGTAGTCTTTAACAACTTTGCGGTTAGCATTATCATTTTTGCCCTTAATCATGATGTTGTTAGCACCTAATTCTTGTAAAACTTCTGCCACTTGTTTCATATCCTGATCTGATTTAATTTGAATCCCGGATAATTTTTGGGATTCATAAAAATTAAGGGTCAGAACGTCTGCAATCGGGATTAATTTCCGTTTTAAAGTTTTGATGGCGGAATTTTCTAATAACATTTCACCATGATTGCTGGCGATGACGGGATCAACGACAAGAGGACCCAAATCATATTTAGTATAATTTTTATAAACGGCATTAATTAAATTAGCATCAGCCAGCATTCCCGTTTTAGATGCCTTAATTTTAAAATCGTCGGCAATGTCCTTGAATTCTTGGTTGATAAAATCAATCGGTAGTTTATGAATGACATGGACACCATATGAATTACCGGCAACACAGGCAGTTAGAACGGAAGTCCCGTAAACATGTTCAGCAAAGAGGGTGTGTAAATCAGCTTGCATGCCAGCTCCGCCACCATTTTCAGAACCGGCAATCGTCAACGCCTGTGGGAAATCATTGATCATTTTAAAAATCCTTTGATGCTTTATTTTTGAAATTTAACGTAGTGGTTGATGGGACCGAACTTGTGAGCAACGTTAATCCCGTGTTTAATGGCCGCATCAACGTATGCCCTGGCTTCTTTAATCGAATCTTCAACGGACTTACCCTTGGCTAAACCGGCAGTAATGGCGGCAGAAAGGGTATCACCAGTCCCATTTTTATGTTCGGTATCGTAGTATTGGCCTGGTAACCAAAGGCTTTTGCCAGATTCCAAGAGAACGTAGTCACGAACGGTGGATTGGTTTTCATTATCATGGCGTCCCTTGATAATGACGCTGTCAGCTCCCATCTGCTTTAATTTCTTGGCAGCTACTTCCATGTCATGATCCGATTTAATTTCCATCTCTGCTAATTTTTGGGCTTCATAGAAATTAGGGGTTAAGACTTTCGCAAGCGGAATTAATTTTTGCTTCAATGCATCAAATGCATCTTGTTTTAATAACATCGCACCATGCTTAGTGACAATCACTGGGTCAACAACCAATGGTCCAAAATCATATTTAGTATAATTTTCATAAACGGTATTGATCAGAGTGGTGTCAGCTAGCATGCCAGTCTTGGAAGCTTTGATATGATAGTCATCAGCTAAATCTTTGAATTCTTGGTTGATAAAATCAACGGGCATGTTGTGGGCAGCATGAATCCCGTATGAATTACCGGCAACGCATGCCGTAATGACGGATGCACCGTAAACATGTTCAGCAAAAAATGTATGTAAATCAGCTTGCATTCCAGCACTGCCATCGCTGTCAGAGCCAGCAATTGTCAATGCTTGTGGAAAATCATTAATCATCTTTAAGCCCTCCTAATAAGTTATTTGATAAAATATTAACATGGTTAGGGGTAATAATCTATTAATTGGTGATTAATTTCAATTTGATTTATAATCATGGTTTGTATTATACTAATAAGAGTATGTTTATACGAATAATTTAAACGAAAAGGAGTAATAATAATGAGAAAATGTCATCCAAATGGCGTTCAAGGCCATCGTCCAATTAGTGCTAAAAAGAATAAAAAACGTGAAAAAGAAGTTCAAAGCTTACAAAAGTTTTTAAGACAAAAACCTGCTAAGTAAATAAAATTGGCCCAGTTGACTTAAATGACTGGGTCATTTTTATTGCAAAAATATTTTATTTGGTGGTCATTATGAGCAAAAAGAAAAAATTCTATGCGGTTGCAAAGGGTCGTCACCCGGGAATTTATCAAACTTGGGATGCAACTCAAAAAGAAGTGAATGGTTTTCCCAGTGCAAAATTCAAAGGCTTTGTAACCCAGCCGGAAGCTAAGGAATACCTTAAGCAAAATTCCAGTTCATCGAAAACATCTAATCAACACTATGATATTCAAATTTATAGTGATGGCGGGTCCCGTAATCATGGTAATCGCAAGGGTGGTCACGTTCATTCGGATGATAAATCAGCGTGGGCATACTTAATTCAATTTGACCATCGCCAGTTTTATGGTTCCGATGGTGAATTTGGTGCTACGAATAATCGAATGGAGATCATGGGCTTTTTGAATGCCTTAAAGTGGTTGCAAAAGCATCGTGATCAAACTAAACATATTTTAGCCGTTTTAGATTCCAAGTATGTTTTAAATGCAGTGACGAAACACTGGCTGAAAGGCTGGAAGAAACGTGGTTGGAAAACTGCCACTGGGGGTCCAGTAAAAAATGCTGAATTATGGAAACGGGTCGATGCCATCTTACCGTCATTTCGCCACTTAGATTTTCATTGGACGAAGGGACATGCTAATAATGATGGAAATAATTTTGTTGATCGTTTATTAAACGAAACGATGGACAAAATGAAAAAAGAACCCCATCATATTAAACGACCAGTTCATGACTATCGTCCAAAAACAAGTGTTAAAAAGCATCATAATCAACATTACAACCAACATTCTAAACGAATTTCGACTGATCAATCAGTTCAGAATTTGAAGAATAATTTTAAACAAATGGGCTTGTTTTAGCTCACTAGAGGAGAAAAAATTTGTTAACAGAAAAAGAAAAAATGACCAAGGGATTAAATTATGATCAATTTGATCCTGAATTAGACCAACGCCGTGCATACGTTAGAAAAAAATTAATGCATGTGAACCAATTAGCAGATAAGGAATCCATCAACAAAGCATTATCAAAATTATTTGCTGATGCTGGGAAAAATTTATTTATTGAAACCGGAATCGAATTTGATTATGGATTTAATATTCATATTGGTGATTATTTCTATGCTAATTACCATTTAACTTTATTGGATACCTGTCCGATTACCATTGGCAATCATTGTTACTTTGGCCCCGACGTTGGTTTATATACCCCTGTTCACCCGCTTGATCCTGAAAAAAGAAAAGCAGATGTTGAGTTAGGGAAACCAATCACAATCGGTAATAATGTTTGGATGGGTGGTCATGTTACCATTCTTCCGGGAGTTACTTTAGGTGATAACGTTGTCGTTGGTGCCGGCTCGGTTGTTACCAAATCATTCGGGGATAACGTTGTCTTAGTCGGCTCACCAGCTCGGGTCATTAAGACGGTTAAATAGTTATATTAATGAGAGCTTTTTTACTTATCGTCTAATGTGTGTATAATGTTATATGAATGTTTAATTAGAGCATTGAATAAATGCTATACAGAAAAGTTTCCTGTATAGCATTTTTAAATCAAAGGGGAGGAAAAATCAATTTTTAAGAGACTACATATTAATAAAGTCGTTTTTATTCCTACTGTTCTCTCGTTTTTTGTGGTTTCAGCTATTTTAATTGCTGGTGGTTCATCACTTCAAGGAGTTTTGGCAGATATTTTAAATTGGATTGATAATAAGATGGGTTGGGCCTACATGTGGGTCTACACCATTAACTTTATCTTCTTTATTTTCATCCTATTTAGTAAATATGGCCGAATCCGATTTGGTGGCCCGGATGCAAAACCACAATATTCTAGTTTTGAATGGGGTAGCATGGTCTTTGCGACCGCCATTGATGCTAGTATTTTAATGCTAAGTATGACTGATCCACTAAGTTACTTACAGGATCCGCCATACGGTGCCAAACCTTTTTCAGAACAAGCCTATAACTTAGCACACATGCTGGGCCAATTCAATTGGGGCCCGATGGCATGGTTAATGTTTTCCGCACCTACCGTTGCCGTTGGTTATGTTATTTATAATAAACACCGACGGATTCAATCGATTAGTGAAGTTTTGACCGTCTTAGATGGTGATCAAATGTGGAAAAAGACAATGCGGCAAATTGTTAATTTGTTAATTGTCTTTGGAATCATGGGTGGTGTTGGAGCCGATGTTGGATTAGAAATCCCAGTTGTCTCGAACGTTTTAAGCCGTTTAACCGGTATTTCCGATAACATGATGTTGAAGATGGAATTATTCTTCGTTTTGTTTGTTATCTTTACCTTTGCGGTTATGCGTGGTTTAAACGGTGGAATTGATAAACTGAGTCATGCCCATATTTGGACGGCCATTTTATTCTTGGTAATTGTTCTATTGGCAGGACCGACCGTTTACATTTTAAACTCTGAAACCAATAGTATCGGGTTATTAATTCAAAAATTCATTCCAATGAGTATGAGTACCGTTCCCAATGGACATCCTGGCTTTACCCAACGTGAAACGATTTTCTACTGGGGCTGGTGGTTATCATATACTCCATTCATGGGATTGTTTATCGCTAAGATCTCACGTGGTCGAACCATCCGTCAGTTATTGATTGGGATGTTAACCTATGGTGCAATTGGTTGTATGAGTTTCTATGCTATTTTTGGTGGTTACTCATTATGGCTACAAAAGACTGGTACCATCAACTTAGTCCATATCTTGAATACGCAGGGTCAAGCTGCAGTCATTTCAACTGTCATTGCTAGCTTGCCATTCAAAATTATTATTTTGGCATTGTACTGTATTTCATGTTTCATTTTCCTAGCGACAACGATTTCTTCATCTGCCTTCGTACTATCATCATTTACTAGTACGAAGTTAAAACCAGGTGTTGAACCAAGTAAAGTTAATAAAATGACATGGGTTGTCATCTTTATTATCTTCTCATTTAGTTTAGTTCTTGTCGGTGGATTCCAGACTGTTCAGACATTCTGTACGATTGCTGGATTTCCGATTATGTTCGTTGCAATTTTAGTTATTATGTCAGTCTTTAAGATGATTACGCATGATAAAAGTATTATGTATCCACCAAGAAGACGGTTCATTCGACGTCATACTAAGAAATCCGCCACGGTTGAAAGACGCCGTTCAATTTCAAAATTGATTTCGCCTAAGAACATTGATAAATAATTTATAATATCGGTATAATTAATAATGATTCCATTAGTTGGGGTCATTATTTTTTTGTAGAAAAGGAATGAAAAAATGAAAGCAAAAGTACTAATTCCAGAATATGCTGCTAAGTATGTCACAGATGATTTTAAAAAACATAAGATTGAAATTAAAACAACTAGTAGTACCCAAAGTGAAGATGAATTATTAGCAAAGGGAAAAGACGTTTCTGGTGCCATGATCTTAATGCCGCCGGATGGATTCAATCAAAATATGATTGATCAGATGCCAAATTTAAAGGTGATTTCGCGTTTAGGTGTTGGCTACGATAATGTTGACTATCATTATGCAGCCAAAAAAGGGATTGTGGTGACAAACACCCCGGGTGCCAATGCTATTTCAGTTGCTGAATCAACCGTTTGTGATATGTTAATTCTAGCTAAGCATTCATATTCAATTTCAAAAGCAATGCGCGATGGTGATAATGATTATATTTCAAAACATCCTACCAGTGAGTTAGCCCATAAAACGGTTGGCATCGTTGGTTATGGCCATATTGGCCAAGCCGTTGCCAAAATGTTAAGTGGTTTTGGTGTTAAAATTTTGATTTGGAATCGTCATCAAAAGCAGAGTCAATACGGAAAATTTGTTGATTGGAACACTTTGTTTCAACAATCAGATTACATTTCTTTACATATTCCATCGACTTCCGAAACAATTCACAGCGTGAGTCGAAAAGAATTCAAAATGATGAAGAAATCAGCAATGATCGTAAATTTTGCCCGTGGTTCAGTTATTGATGAGAAAGCAATGATCAATGCACTTAAAACAGGGGAGATTGCTGGAGCAGGTTTAGATGTCTTTGAAAAAGAACCATTGCCAATGGATAGTGAATTAAGAAAGTTGCCGAATGTTTACATGACACCGCATATTTCCGCCCAGACAACGGAAGCAATCGAACAAACTGCAATTAATGCGGCTTCTGAAATGATTCGAGTGATTGAAGGACAGCGTGCTAAGTGGCAAGTTAATTAATCCTTTTGTTTGGTAAAACTCATTTCTTCTTTTATAATTTCTGCATAGGAAGGTGATTTTAGATGGCAAATAAAGTTTTAGTACCACAAATTGCGGTACCGTATGTAAAAGATGATTTAGCAAAACATCATTTAAAAATGATTTCAACTAGTAACGCCCAAAAAGCGGATGAATTATTATCCAAAGGAAAAGATGCAGTTGCTGTAATGCTTTTAGGCGCACCGTTTACCAAGGATATGATTGATCAAATGCCGAATTTAAAAGTGATTTCACGTTTCGGCGTTGGTTATGATAACGTTGACTATCGATATGCTGCTAAAAAAGGGATTAAAGTTACGAATACCCCGGGAGCTAATGCTGCATCCGTTGCGGAAGCGGCTGTGACCGATATTTTAATTTTATCAAAACATTCCTATTCCATTTCAAAAGCAATGCGTGAAGGTGACAATGATTACGTTGCTAAACACCCCACCAATGAATTAGCTGGCAAAACCGTTGGAATTATTGGCTTTGGTCATATTGGCCGCATGGTTGCTAAGATGCTAAGTGGATTTAATGTGAACGTTTTAATTTGGAATCGTCATCCAAAGCAAAGTCAATACGGTAAATTTGTTGATTGGGACACTTTATTAAAACAATCTGATTTCATTACACTTCATGTTCCAGCAACTCCTGATACCATTCACAGTATCAGTACGAATGAATTCAAAATGATGAAGGATTCCGCCCATATTGTTAACTTTGCCCGTGGATCGGTCATTGATCAAAAAGCATTGGTTGAAGCACTTAAATCGGGTGAAATTGCTGGCGCTGGTTTGGATGTTTATGAAAAAGAACCACTTCCAGAAGATAGTGAACTAAGAAAGTTACCGAACGTTTACCTAACACCACATAACGCTGGTCATAGTTATGAAGCTATCGAAAGAATGTCAACTAGGGCTGCTTCAGAAATGGAACGGGTTATCAATAACGAACAGCCAAAATGGCAAATTAATTAAAAGATATAAACAAAAAGACTTACGATGAAATTAATCATCGTAAGCCTTTATTTTTTTAATTGAAATTATTTCTTGTACATATCTAACATGTACTTAGCATCCGCTTTGTGATCCTGTGAAGTCAATAACTTTGGACCATCGTTAGTAATTGCTAGGGTATGTTCGTATTGAGCGGACTTAGTATTATCCTTAGATAAGTAATAAGTCCAGTCATCCCGTTTGTCATAATGATCCTTGATTTGCCATGTTCCAAGGTTAACCAATGGTTCAATGGTGATAGTCATACCAGGACGAAGACGTAAACCTTGGCCCTTGGTACCATAAGCTGGTACATTCGGGGCTTCATGAATTGATGGTTGAATTCCATGACCGATTAATTCACGAACGTCACCCATATGGTGTTCATCTTCAACGTAGTGTTGAATGGCGGCACCAATATCTCCAATTCGGTTACCAACGACTGCTTGATCAAGTCCTTTATATAGTGCAGTGTGACAAACATGCATTAATTCTTTAACTTTGTCAGAAACCTTACCGACACCGTAGCACCAGCAAGAGTCACTTTCAAAGCCGTCTTTGTTAACACACATGTCGACTTTGACAACGTCGCCGTCCTTTAATAGGAGTCCCTTTCTAGGAATTCCATGGGCAACTTCATCGTTAATTGAAATACATGTGGCAAATTTATAACCATCAAAGCCAATTTGAGATGGAATCGCACCATGATCTCTGATGTACTTGTTAGCAAATTCTTCGATGTCCCATGTATCGACACCTGGCTTAATGATGTTTCTTAAGCCACGGTGGACACCGGCTAATACGGCACCAGACTTGGCCATCATTTCAATTTCTCGAGGTGATTTCAAAGTAATCAAAAACAACAATCTCCCTTGTAATTATTAATAAGATATGACAAAATATTGTCATGACAATATATTTTTAATTTATATATTGATGAACGAATATCAGAATTTTATGAAAACATAAAATTCCCTTCATATAATAATCTACTACTTTTTGCTTAATTAATAAAATAATCAATATTTTAATGCAAAATTTTTCGTTTTCGATTATCATTAAGAATGTTGAATATGAGAAAGTGAGGTTTAATTTTTGAGAAAAAATGTTAAAACAACCATCGTCTTAGCTGTTATTTGTGCGATTTTAGCAATCATTGCAGCTTTTTTAGCTTATGGCAAAAAGAAAAGTATGAATATGAACATGAGTTCTGCACCTAGTGAACCTGATACACCAACTTTGTATTTACATGGGATTGACGGAACTAAAAAATCAACTAATCATTTGATAACGGTTGCTAGTCGTAATAGCGGCACCCGTTCATTAACGATTAATGTTAAGAAAAATAAATCAATTGAATACCATGGTCATTTATCGAAAACGACTAGGAATCCATTAATTCAAGTTAATTTTCTTGATAATAAAGCACCGATTAAGTATCAAGTAAATTGGTTAACGCAGATTTTGATCCATTTGAAACAAAAATATCATTTTAATGATTATAACGGTGTTGGATATTATTCTGGCGGGGTTACGATATTGGAAAATGCTGCCCAGAATTCAGATAATCATCAAATTCCAAAGCTACAAAAATTTGTTTCAATTGCAACTCCATACAACGGGGTGGTGGGTCTAAATGACCGTGCCAATCAAAATACAGTTAACAGTAATGGCGAACCACAGATTAAGCATGCTGCCAATCGTTTTTATCCATCATACGATCAGATGATTTCTGATTGTAAAAAATTCCCATCCGATGTTCAGATCTTAAACATTTACGGTAGTTATAATGATTTATTAAATTCCGATGGCAAAGTAACCATCCCATCAGCACAATCACTTAAATATTTGGTATCGAAACACGTTCAGAATTACCATGAAATTCAAATGAATGGTCAAAATGCCAAACATAAAGTCTTGGTCGATAATCAAGCTGTCAACCGAATTATTAATAGTTTCCTTTTCGGGGATAATTAATGATCCTAAAACTTTACTTTTATTTAGAATCATTATAAAATATAATTATTGTTATATTAGAACTATTATAAATTAGGAGTGATGATATGGAACAGAGTCGTGATTTAGAAGGCCATACTTATAATCGTTGGTTCTTTATTTTAGTGCTGTTATTTGGTAGTTTTACGATGTCAATTAGTCAGTCATCAGTATCAAATATCTACCGTCCATTGATGGATACTTTTAACGTTCAAATGACATCTGTTCAATGGATGACTACTGGCTTTATGTTAGTTATGTGTATTATGATGCCAGTCAGTCCATGGCTATTGAACAATGTTAAGTTTAAGAATTTGTTCATGTCAATTCTGCTTACTTTTGATATTGGGACGCTAATTATTATCTTTGCGCATAGCTTCATTACACTAATTATTGGACGTGCACTTGAAGCCATTGCCGTTGGAATTTTATTTCCATCATTCCAATCTGTCTTGTTATACATCACACCGAAAGCTAAACGTGGAACTGTTATGGGATTAGCCGGTTTGGTAATGGGATCAGCATTAGCATTAGGTCCAACCATTTGTAGTGTCATTTTAAACTTTACTGCATGGCGTGGATTGTTTATGTTCTTTATGGTGGTTGTGACCGTTTTGTTCATTTTGGCATTGTTTGCTATTAAGGATGTAATGCCACATAAAGAGAGCCACTTAGATTTTATTTCTGTTATTTTATCAATTGGATTAATTGGAATCTTATATTTTGTTAATGCCATTGGCCAACTCAGTAAGGGTGGTGGATCACTTTCATTCTTACTATTGATTTTAGTCGTCAGTCTTATTATGGTTACCGCGTTCGTTTACAGGCAATTTCATCTTAAAGAACCATTATTACAATTACGGGTCATGAAGAATCTTAATTTTGATTTATCGATGGGGTTAACCGGAATTTCATACATTGCTTTGATTGTGGTTACCATTATTTATCCGCAATATTATCAAACCGTCTTAGGAATTCCTGCCAAGTATTCTGGATTTGCTTTAATTCCAGGCTCAATTATCATGAGTGTCTTGAACCCATTAACTGGTCACTTAGCTGATAAATTTGGTTTTAAGAGAATTATGGTGATTGGAATGTCCATGATTTTACTGGGTTGGCTTGCTCTAACCATCATGCCATTTCAATTTGGTCTAATTGCAATGATCATTACTTCATCCTTGATTAAGGGTGGAAATGCATTCGTTATGATGCCAGCAACCACTTTAGGTGGCGATTCACTACCAAAAGAATATATTTCACATGGAACCGCAGTGATCACAACGGTTAGACAAATTTTAGGTTCAACCGGTGTTATGATTGCATCATTAATTTTAACCAATGTCACAAATGATAGTTTAGGCCGTGGAATTCGAATGAGTTTAGCCCGAAACAATGGTTACCATGTCGTTTTCTTAACTTTCTTTATCATTGAAATTTTTGGCATGATTATGGCATTGATGATTAAGAATAATCATAAAGAAGGTGCTAAGAAATGACTAATTCGAAATTGTTAGCTTGTTTATTCTTCATCTTCTATTTAATTTTATTCTTCATGGTAATTGCTTCTAAAAACATGATTGCCATGTACATGATGTCAATTGGAATGTTACTAGAAGCATTGGTGAATCTTATCAGAGTTTATCATCGAAAATAATTAAATTTAAACAGTAAAAAAACAGTCGCTATCTAAATGATAGCGGCTGTTTTTTTATAATTATTTTGATTTTACCAAATTTTGACCCGGTCTGCTGGTTTTCTATACATTCCATCACCAGGTTTGATATCGAATGTCTTAAAGAAGTCATCTAAATTCTGTGGTTGAATTTGGCCACGTAATTCGGATGGAGCATGGACATCAATTGATAATAATAGTTGCTTAAAGGCCTCAGTTGACTTAGTTCGCCATACTCGTGCCCAGTTAAAGAAGAAAGCTCTTAAATCGACATTATTTTCAGATTTAGCAGCTTCTTCAGCACAACTTAATCCACCATCATCGGCAATATTTTCAGAAACGGTTAATTTACCATTAACCTTACCACCAGCAAATGGCATCCCATCAAATTCTTTAATCATTTGATCGGTTAATTTTTCAAAATGTTCATGATCTTCTTTTGTCCACCAATTATGAAGGTTACCATATTCATCAAAAAGTGAGCCGTTGTTATCAAACGAATGTGAAATTTCATGGGCCATGACAGCGCCAATTCCACCGTAATTTTCACTTGATGATTGATCCAAGCTATAGAATGGCTTCTGCAAAATAGCAGCAGGGAAGACGATGATATTTTTGAATGGGTGATAATAGGCATTGACCATGTTAGCTGGCATTTCCCATCTCATTCGGTCAACTGGACGGTTCCATTTACTGAAGATGTCTTGGACGGCAATTCTTGTGAATTTAACCTCGTTTGAAACGATGCTTGCGCCATCTTCAAATGTTTCAACGTGAAATTTAGCAAATAATGGATCGATTTTATCTGGATAACCAACTTGGATGCCAAGGTGATTTAATTTATTGATGGCTTGTTTTCTAGTTGAATCACTCAACCAGTCATTATCGGTTAAACGTTTTTTATAGACGTTAATCATATTGACAACCATTTGGTGAACATCTGCTTTAGCTTTTTCACCAAAGTACTTATGTCCATAATAATCACCGACAACTTGATCAAACGCGTCTTCAGCTAGGTAATAGGCTGCTTTTTCTTTACTAGAGGTCTGTTTCTTGCCTGAAAGAGCCCGGCTGAATAAACTACCAGCCTGTCTAAATTCTTCAGAAAGATCGCCAGTATATGAAGTTAAAACGCCAACTAACATCCAAGCTTTCATTTCATCGAAATGGTCAGGGCTAAGTAAATCTTTTAATGCTTCATAATACTTGGGCTGGTTATTAATGACTCGCTTTGGTGTTTCGTTCTGACCGATTAAATCGGTAACAACTTTTGCAAGGTCTAAACCAGGGACGGCATCATCTAAATCGCTAAACTTTTGAGGATTGTAATTCTTTTTTTCGTCGGCTGATTCCTCCGCAGATTTAACGTGAGGAGCAATCAATTGATCATATGCTTTCGCCTTTGCAACGATGGTTTGGGCCTGCTCCTTAGAATATCCAACCATAACAAGTAATTGATTCAACATTTTAACTAAAATTGGCATCAATTTTTGATAGGATTGATTATTTTTACTGTAGTAAGTTTTATCAGGCATGAAAAGACTAGGTGCCGTAGCATATAGGGCGTTTAACTTAGTATTCTTTTCATCAGCTTCAATATATAAAGCAAATGGTAATGGAAAACCATCTAGAATCCAATCCCTTAATTGGTGATTCAAATCGGATAATGATTTAAGATCTTGAACTTTTTTAAGAAGTGGCATTAATGGTTTTGAACCATCAGCTTCCCGTTTCTTAAAATTAGTGGTCATGGTGTAGAATTTTTTATATTCTGCCATTTCCTTATTTTTAGGTGCTATTTTACCGTTTTTTAAATCGTTTGAATCATGAATTAATGTTTTTTCAATTTGATCGACTAAATCCATAAAACCACCGGTTGATGAATGATCGGCTGGGATCTTAGCCGTTTTTAGCCAGTTACCGTTAACAGCTTGATACAAATCATCTTTAACCAATGATTCGTTAATTTCATTTGTTTTATCCATTCAATTAGCCTCCATTTTACAATCAATTGAACTAATACTAATACAATCAGGTTTAATTCACAAGTAATTCTTAATGATAATCTAATTGCTTTATTATTTATTGATTAAATCATTGATTGAATTAATATTTTTCATGTATTTCGGAACCGATAGGCCAACTTTAGCACCATTTAGGTTGACACCAGCGTCTTGAACCCGACTCTTGTACTGCTTGTAATAGATTCCAGCGGTGTTTGGTAGCCAAGCAGAAACGGTGGCGTCAGATGCACCAGTGGCAACTGATGCCCACATCGGCTGCATTTCCATCGATTGAATGGTAACTTTGTATCCCATTTGATCTAGTACTTGTGAAATTACATTGGTGGAAGCAATCTCTGAATCCCATGCAACATAGGTCATCTTCATTGCCTGACCATGGCCACGTTGGGCACCTTTTTCCCATTGGGCAACCTGCTTTGGATTCTTTTTAATCCATTCGTCAGCCGCTTTTTTCGGATCTTCGCCAGCGTTAGTTTTTAGCATTACTTGAGACATTTGTGATGGGGTCCAATGAAATTGCTGTAGAACTTTATATGCACCCGGTAATCGGGTATTTAGCCCTTTTTTAGTAATGGTGTGAATCTGTTCACTACTACCATAGACATTTTTCGGATCCTTTAAGAATTTAATGGGAAACTTAGTGAACATCCAATGTGGCTGCCATCCGGTAACAACAATCGGTTGTTTATTTTTAATGGCTTTATTTAAAGTGCTGGTCATGGCAGCAGTTGAACTGGTCTGTAATTGCCACTTATTACTTTTTAATGGATAAGTGGTCAAAGCTTTTTGAGTTGATGCCATGATTCCGGCACCAGCATCGATACCAGTAATGGTGTAGTTAACCTGTGGACCTAATTTCTTTTTCGGATTATAAGCAGCAGTTTCACTTTGACATGCGGATAATCCGAGTGTCAAAACAGCAATTGTGGCGATTAATAAAACTGATTTAAAACGTTTTAGTTTCATAAAACTCCTCCTTATAATTATTGACGGTTTTGGTTTAATGATTGGGTAATCCGGTCTAAAATAATGGCTAAAATAACGATGGCTAAACCAGCTGCAAAACCGGATCCGGCATCGTTTCTACCAACGGCAAAGTAGACTTCGGAACCAAGTCCCATCGCACCAATCATGGAAGCAATGACAACCATTGAAAGTGTTAGCATCATGCCTTGGTTAATCCCAGACATTAGTGTTGATTTAGCGAGTGGTAATTCAACTTTGATTAATTTTTGCCATGCGGTTGAACCAAAAGCATCGGCGGCTTCAACTAAATCACTTGGAACCTGTTTAATGCCTAAATTGGTCATCCGAACAACTGGTGGCAATGCAAAAATGATTGAAGCAATCACACCAGGAACCATCCCAATTCCGAATAACGCAACGGCTGGAATAAGGTAGACGAAAGCTGGCATTGTCTGCATAAAATCAAGCAATGGTTTTAAGATGACAGTAACGACCTTACTTTTAGCCATCCAGATGCCAAGTGGGACGCCAATGATAACGATAATTAAACTGGATGTTAAAACTAAAGTTAAAGTTTGAGTCATATCTCGCCAATAACCCTGATTCCAAATAAATAACAAGCCAATTAGTTCAAATGTCATTAATCCCCAATGCTTGTTTTTCCTTAATGCTAAATATGTGATTAAAAGAATTAAAATGATAAATAACCAAATTGGTAGGGCATCGAAGATCCATTGGAATCCGTTAATAATACCACCCAAGAAATTAGTGATGGCATTAAAAAATCCGGTAAATTGAGTGAGCCAATTAACAAAAGCATTAATCCATTTAGCAACTGGAATTGGTTGTAATGATAAAATGTTCATTTATTTTTCCCCCTCATTTCCTGACAAAGCTTCTAAAACAGAACTATTAATGATAATTCCAATTAATTTCTGGTCTTTATCTACAACGGCAACTGGAACCGGAAACTTTGGAATTTTAGCAATGATTTCCTTAATTGCCATGTTCGGTTTAACAATTGGAACGTTTTTTTCAATAATTTTTGAAATGTCATTATCGTTATTTTGAATTAGGCGATCGGCATCGTTAGCTCGAACTAATCCCTTGAAACGATGTTCTGAATCGATGACGTAAACACTTGAAATTTCGTTATCACGCATTCTTCTGAGGGCAATCCTTGGACCATCTTTCTCAATATTAATAATGGCAGGTTTGACCATGACGTCTTTAGCGTGCAAAACTTTGGTTCGGTCAACACCTTGAATGAAACTTCTGACATAGTCATTCTTGGGATTTCTTAAAATTTCTTCCGGGGTGCCGGTCTGAACGACTTCACCATCCTTCATAATCATGATCCGATCACCAATTCTTAGTGCTTCGTTTAAATCATGACTGATGAAGACGATTGTTTTTTGCAATGATTCTTGTAAATCTAATAATTCGTCCTGCATTTCTTTTCGGTTTAATGGATCTAATGCTGAGAACGCTTCATCCATTAACAGAATTTCAGGATCATTGGTTAGTGCTCTTGCTAAACCAACCCGTTGCTGCATTCCACCGGATAATTGGTTAGGAAATTCATTCCCATAATTATTTAAACCGACTAATTGGAGTGCTTTCTTAGCTTTTTGATAACGTTTATTTTTTGCAACACCTTGAATTTCTAATCCATAGGCGGTATTTTCTAAAATAGTTCGATTCGGGAAAAGGGCAAAGTTTTGAAAGACCATGCTCATTTTTTGACGCCTTAGTTCCCGTAATTCTTTTTTACTCAATGATGTGATGTTTTTGCCATCTAAATAAACTTGCCCGCTAGTTGGAGCAATTAAATGGTTTAACATTCTAATCAATGTTGACTTACCACTTCCGGATAAGCCCATAATGACAAAGATTTCATTATTTTTAACATTAAAACTGGCTTTTCTAACGCCGATCGTGGCACCAGTTTGTTTTAAAATATCATTTTTAGATGCACCCTGATTAATTAAGTCTTCTAACTTATGACTAGGATGTCCAAAAATTTTAGTAAGATTCTTAACTTGAATTTTATCAGCCATATCTTCTTCCTCCTTTATCTACTTCTTTTCATAGATACAAAAAACCCACCATTATATTATGTAAAATATGTGACGCTAATGTCAAATTACTTAACTAGGTTATGAGAATATGTTAATTTTACCTTAAGCCAGATAGGGTTTAATGATCGAAAAAAGTAGTGAATTATATTAGGATAGAGACTAAGCTAAAATAAAAACAAACGAGATGAATAGCGTGAATGAAGTAATCAAAAAGTTGCCAATTAAAATTATTATTGGTGCTTTAGTGCTGGGATTCATTGCCATTTTTGGCACTTCTCACGATGAATTTTTATACCAGCAGCCAATTTTTAAAGTTGAAAGTGTTCATAATGGTAATCGAATGAAATCCAGCGATGAATTTCATAATGCTGATTATCAGATTAACCAGAAATTAAATGGAACGATTATGAATGGTAAATTAAAGGGAAAACATTTAACGATTAACAATACCTTTAGTCATTCCGGTGCAATGGATCGTGAATACCACGTTCATAATGAAGCATTTATTAGTTATCATCAGCATGGGCAAAGTACGATTAAAGATTATAAGCGTGATGTTCCGATTGTCTTTCTAGTCTGGCTTTCGATTAGTCTATTAGTGATTTTCTTAAGGATGAGCGGTGTTTCAGCGTTATTAAGTATCATTGTTAATAGCTTCTTGTTCTATGATTCGGTTTTGATTAATTACCAGACGCAGGGAGACCAGGTCTTATTCCTATTTGGAACGTTAGCAATTATATTCTCTGCAATTACTTTGTGGCTGATTTTAGGATTTAGTCGGCAGATGCTGACGACTTTGTGTTCAACAATTGCTGGAACCCTCGTTTCAATTGTCGTTAGTTTAATTGTCTTTACATTTACCCATGAGCATGGGATGTACTATGAATCGATGCAGTACGTTACCCAGTTGCCCAAGCCGCTCTTTTTATCTGAAACATTGATTGGATCATTAGGAGCTGTGATGGACGAGTCAACGGATATTATTTCATCATTATTCGCACTTAAATCCGAACGTCCGCAAATTTCTAGGAAACAAATTTTCTTATCTGGCCGGCAAATTGGTGCTTCCATTATGGGGCCGTTAGTAAATGTCCTATTCTTTATTTTCATGGGAAGTACCTTGCCACTCGCACTATTATTCTTAAAGAATGGCAATAGTATTGGATATTCATTTTCAATGAACATGTCATTAGGCATCGTTCAAAGCTTGATCAGCGGAATTGGAATTGTTGCTGCGGTTCCGCTAGCAAGTTTATTTGCTAGTTTGTTTATCAAAGGTGGTGCTAAAAAATGAGTACGATTACAGCCTTAGGAATCATCCTATTATTAATGATGGTTGCCGTCGGTGGTAAAAAAGGGGTTCAATCATTTTTAAGCCTGCTATTTAACTTTGGTTTTCTATACTTTGCCATCATTCTAATGGCGTATCACTTGCCACCGTTGCCGATTACGTTAATTGTTGGCATCATTATATTGTCTTTGACAATTTTTCTTAGTGGAACCGACGATAACGCAAGCCAATCAGCATTTATATCATCACTATTTGTATTGATCCTACTGATTATTTTGATCATTCCAATTGAAAATTGGGTTCAAGTCCAAGGCTTTGGCATTGAGGATAGTGATGATTTAGAAGGAATGTCTTTGCTAATTGGAATTAAATTTATTAAAATTGCAATATCAACTGCGATATTAAGTACTTTAGGTGCAATTGCAGAAGCATCAATGGCAATTGCTTCAGGATTGAATGAAATTGCAGAACAGCATCCAGCGATTAAACCACGCCAATTATTTATCGATGGAATCTCAGTTGGTAAACAAATTATTGGAACCACTTTAAATACGTTGTTCTTCGGTTTATTTGGTGGATCGTTGTCACTGTTTATTTGGTTTGCCGGTTTGCATTATTCATTTGGAAACATTATTAACGATAAAGTTTTCGGAGCTGAATTTATTATTATTATGTTTTCATTGATTGGTGTAATTATTACAATTCCGATTACTTCGGCGGTGATCTCAAGAAGATTTGCTAAAAGAAAATCCAAATCTCAAAGTAAGGGGTAATGAATTATGAAGCAAGGCGTTCAGATCAATGATTTATATCAATTGAAGACAGTTAGTCATCCCGTTCGTTTTGGCGGTTTCTATTTTTTCAGTGAAAACGGCATGGATGCAGCTGACAATCAATACACCAGTGTTATTATGAGTGTTGATAATGATTTTAGGGTTCATCAATGGACTGCTGGCTGTTTTGATAGTCATCCCGTTTCGAATGGCAATGATCTATTCTTTATTCGCAAAACTTCAACGGGGAATCAAGTGATGCAGATTGATTTTGAACATCAAAATGTTAAAAAAATTACAAATGGTTTCCCAGTTTCTGATTTACATGCTTCAGATGATGGAAAATGGTTGATTTATAAAACCACTGAAACAAATGAATCACCTAAGTTTAAAACGTCTCAATTTCCACCAATCCGATATGTTAATAAGCTGAATAATCGAATTGATGGGATGGGTTGGTTACCAAATCACGTCACATACCGTTTGCATACTTTAAATTTACAAAATCACCAAAGTCAGGTTTTATTAAAACAATCTGAGCCGTTTGAAATTAAATCAATTAGTTCCGATGGTAACCAAATTGTTTATCTTCAAGCTAACCATCCGGAAATTAAAAATGATTATGACATCAGTAAGGGTGTCTATATTTTTGATCGTGAAAGCTTGCAAGTTACTTTTGTAACTGAAAAATACGATCAGGGCATCTTTCAAGATGCATCTTTTTCAGCCGATAGCCAAAAATTAGCATTAGTTGGTAATAATAATACGCACTATAACCAAACGGTCAATGATCTTTGGGTTTATTCGTTATCTGATTATAAGCTTAAGAATATGACACATGCCTTGGACGATGTTGATGTTGGATATGAAGGTGGCATTTCAACTGATTTACTGCAACAAGCTAGGAATCATGCTGTTTTATGGATTAATGCCCATCAATATGTTTTTCATGCTTTTCACCATGGTCATAGCCAGCTTTACACCGGTAATGAACAGGGTGTGAAATTAATCAAAGATGATTCAGAAGATATCTATGATTTAAACGTTTTTGATGAAAACAATTTGATGATGTGTATATCTGATCAATCACATCCGTCTAAACTAGGAATTTTTGATTTATCTAAAAAAACATTTGAACCGGTATTTAATCCAAATAATAAGTATGAACAGGATCATCATTATGCAACTTCTTATGCTTTTAAATTCAAGACGTTTGATCATCAAACGGAAGGTGGTTGGGTCTTGATGCCAAAAGTTAAATCAAACCAAAAGGTACCAGTGATTCTATACGTGCATGGTGGGCCGCATGCCTTTTATGGTGAAACTTTCTTCCATGAATTCCAAGCTTTGACATCTAAAGGGTACGCAATCGTCTTTGTCAATCCGCGGGGCTCAACTACTTATGGTCAAAACTTTCAAGATGCTGTTAATGGCCATTATGGTGAAGGTGATTATCAAGATATCCTATCCGGATTAGATGCGGCCTTAGGTCAATTTAATCAACTGGATGCAAACCATGTTGCAATTGTTGGTGGATCATACGGTGGGTTTATGGTCACATGGGCTGTTTCCCACACCAATCGTTTTCAAGCTGCCATTGCTCAACGGCCACTAGTTGATTGGCAATCACTCTATACCACTAGTGATATCGGTAATCGCTACGTCCGGGAAGAAATGCAAACGGATTTATTTAAGGACCCGGATGCACGTGACATTTATTGGCAACATTCACCATTAGCATATGCAATGAATGTTAAAACCCCACTGCGAATTCAGCATGGCGAATGGGACATGCGCTGCCCAACGAACCAGAGTGAGGCATTTTTCAATGCAATTCAACAAAACGGCGTTAAAAGTGATTATTTAAGGTATCCACAGTCATTCCATGGGATGTCTCGAAATGGGCTGCCTAATTTGAGGATTAGGAGACTGGAAGATATCTTAGAATGGCTTGACCGTTATTTAAAAAATTAAATTAAAAATTAAAACAAAAATGAGCTCATCAATCATTGATGAGCTCATTTTTGTTCATTTGAGTTGGAACTATTTAATTAGAATTCCTAAAGTATAATGGATGATCATCGTAATAATTCCGATAATGATATTTCTGATGATGGCTTTCTTGGTTAATCCATTACCAAGTTTAGCACTTAAATATCCGGTTAAGCCAACACAAATGATGACTGCTAGAATGGTTCCGGGCCATTCGATTGATACCGGCAATAGTGACATTGCGACTAGTGGTAAAATTCCGCCTAGTGCTGCCGAGAAAAGTGATGAGAAAGCAGCATTCCAAGGATTCATGTAATGCCCCAGTTGAAGATTATATTTGACACTAACCATGGTGGATAGTGGTTGGGTGTCTAATAAATTTTGGGCAATATCCTTGGCGGTCTGAGCAGTAATCCCCTTGCTAGCATAATAATTTTGAACGGTCTTTAATTCACCAGCAAAATCAGTTTTCAAAAGATGTTTTTCAGTGGCAACTGCGGACTGTTCAGTATCTTGCTGGGAACTAACTGATGAATATTCACCGGAAGCCATTGACAGGGCACAAGCAAGTAGATCAGAAAGCCCAGCAATGAAAATGGTAAAACGATTAGTCGTTGCAACGGCGACGGAAAAGAGGACCCCAACGACGGTTAGGATTCCATCATTTGATCCTAAGACACCGGCACGAAGGGTATTTAATTTTTCACCCATCGTTTGTTTGGCTTTTTTAGTTGTATTTTGATTTGATGCTAAAGCTTTATTATCAGACAAAATGGATTCCTCCTTTTTTAAAGCATATGAACAATATTACCAATGACGTATAGAACAACCATTGTGAAAATTCCAGAGATGACATTTCGAATCATGGCTTTAATTTTATTTGCATTCCCAATTAAAGCGGCAACGTAACCGGTAATTGCCAGGGCAATTAAAACGGCAATGAAAGTATAAATAATACGCATGTTAGCTGGTGAAAGTAAGATGGCAGCTAACGGTAAAACTGATCCGGTTGGAAATGAAAGCATTGATGCGATGGCAGCAGCATATGGACTGGTGAAATCGTTGACGTTAAATCCAAATCGTTCACGAACGGTTGTGACTAGTGGATTACTAGTCATCATTTCGTTAGTTGCCCGATTAGCTAATTCCTCTTTAATACCCGAATTCATGTACTTATTTTTAACAAAGGTGTATTCTTGATTATAGTTGTTCCTTAAATTCTTCTTTTGGGTCATCACGGCACGACGTTGTGAATCCTTTTCAGTATTAACTGATACATATTCACCCATGGCCATTGAAACGGTTCCGGCAAGCATGCCGGCAATTCCAGAAATGAAAATTGCAAAACTTGATTCGGCAGCTCCGGCAACACCAATAACAATTCCGGCAACGGAAACAATTCCATCGTTGGCACCCATCACACTAGCACGGATGATATTGATTTTTTGACTAAGTGTTTGTTTCTTCATAATGAATCTCCCCAAAGTTATTATTTGTTTAGAATGATTATCAACTAAAAACAATTATAATCTATTGAACGGAATTTGTAAATAGAAACGACGAAAAATGCTCTATAAATTTCCTCTTTTGCAAGGACAATTATAGAGCATTTTTTTCATAAGTATAATTTTTAATATATTATTTTAAACTTTATTTTTTAATGGTTTTCACAAATTTTTGGTAGGCATTTTCTTCGCCGGTACTTTGAATTTTAACATTATTTTTTGACACATCAGCATTGTGCAAATCATCTTCATCAACGTCAACAACATCTGTAAAAGTGGCGTTACCAATTAAATTGATCCAGTATTTGCCATTTTGATGGTGAACATTGGTTTTAACCATGCCACCAGGATTCTTGACCTTAATGATGTGATCGTAATCGCCGTCATTAGGGTAATTTAATAGGAATGCTAATGATGTTGCTGACATACCAGTTCCACAGGCATTAGTAAAGCCAACCCCGCGTTCGTAGGTTTGGACGAATAATTCGTTGTGGCCTAATATTTTAGCAAAACTGACGTTAACCCCATCTGGAAAGTAGGGGTTCTTGCCATTTAACTGTTTACCCAATGGCCCTAGTTTCTTAAAATCATTTTTATTTTTCACGAAACTAATTAAGTGTGGATTAGGAAGTGCAATCGCAGTGAATCTTAAATCAGGGTCAAAATTTAAAATTTTACGGTTCATAATTTGATCAGTTTCTAAATGGTCAAATGGAAAGGCTTCTTTATTAAACTTAACGGGCGAAATTTCAACACTGAAAGCTGGAACGTGGTCTGCAAGATCTTTTTGCTTACTAACATCTAAATTGGCAGTAATGGTTTCAACCTTAAATTGATCTTGGTGGTGCTTTTCAGATAAATATCTAGCAATGGTTCTTAAACCATTTCCACACATTGAAGCTTCACTACCATCGGCATTGATGACCCTCATTTGGCCAAGTGCATCTTGACTACCGGCGTGATTGACCACTAAAACTCCATCGGCACCTCCTAAGACACCGTTATCAGGGTTAGTAATATCACGTGCTAAGTTACTTAATTCATTATCGCTTAATTGATTTTTTAATTGGGTCTGGTCTAAAATAAAAAAATGATTTTCAGAACCATGGACCTTTAATAGTTTTGTCATTATTTTTCCTCCGTTATTTCATAAATTCATTATAAATCCGGATGATGGCTTCGTCCGCATCCTCCGTTTTAGTTCCAATCATCATTGAAATTTCAGATGCACCCTGGTTAATCATATTAATACTGATCTTTTTATCAGTTAGGGGTTTAATAGTGCGTTCCAAAGCACCAGGACGGTTTTTCATGCCTTCACCGACCACCATGATAATTGCGTAGTCACTGATCCATTGCATATCATCTGGATGCAGTTGTTCCTTAATATCATGGCACATATTTTTAATGATTTTGTCATTAAATTGGCGGTTATCAAAGACAACGGTTAAATCATCAATTCCGGATGGCATGTGTTCATATGAAATATGATATTTATATAAAATTTTCAATAGTCTTAGTGTAAACCCAATTTGCTTATTTAATAAGTATTTATGCAGATAAAGAGCAGCAAAATGTTTAGAACTAGCCACTCCGGTAATAACGTGAGCTGGTTTGAAGCATTTGTCTGGAACAATCAAAGTTCCAGGTGCTTTCGGGTTATTGGTATTTTTAACGTTGATGGTAACGTTTCCTTTAATTGCTGGGATGATTGCTTCATCGTTAAAGACTGAAAATCCGGCGTATGATAATTCACGCATTTCACGGTAAGTCATTCTTTTAATTGGGACCGGATGGTGAATTAGATTCGGGTTAGCAGAATAAATGGCATTCACGTCGGTAAAATTTTCGTAGGTTGGAACATTTAAACCGCAAGCAATGATTGATCCGGTAATATCAGATCCGCCACGGGCAAATGTTGCAATTTGATGGTTTTTCGTAAACCCAAAAAAGCCTGGAAAGACTAATTTTTCATCATTGAATTTTAATTGGCTTAAATTGTGATAAGTTTGATCTAAAACGGTAGCATCGTTGGGATGGTCACTAACGATAATACCGGCTTCACTTGGATCAACAAAGCGGGCTTTAATACCCAAATGCTTTAATACTTTAGTGAATAAGCGAGCGTTCATGCGTTCACCGTGGGCTTTAAAAGCAGCCATTAAATAATGATTATCTGGATAATCATGGTCTGGTAATGACTGAATAATTTTTTTAATATCATCAATTTTTCCACTTGGCAACTTAAAATAATCTGCAATATCTTGATAACGTTTAATAATTGCTTGAACTGTTTTTTGAGTAGATTGTTTTTTAATGGTTTGATTAGCATATTGAATTAGTAAGTCGGTAACTTTGATGTCACCATTAAATCTTTTTCCCGGAGCAGATGTAACAATTACTTGGCGCTGTTCATCACTTTTAATGATGTTAATGACCTTTTGAAATTGCGGTCCATTAGCTAATGAACTTCCGCCAAATTTTACGACTTTCATTAAACAAAGCAACTCCCTTAATCATAAAAGTTTTATTAAAGTGAATTTTATCATTTTCATTTTGTTTATCAACCTTAACATGCAAAATAAATGTGCATCTTTTCTGCCATATAGTAGTAAAAAAGAATTTTTAATTAGAAAATTAAATTTTACATTAAAAAACAATTGACTTAAATGAGAAAAAGTTATATTCTGTTTGTAAAGAAGAGGTTGCAACCGACATTAGTAAATCAGCCCAGTGTGATGTAGACACGATGATAGTTGATTGAAAGGGAAGGCTGCCGAAGCGCTAGGATAATGCAAATCCTAGTAAGCTGGGACGTAATTAAAGAAGTTACGGACTGTCACAGGCACAAATAAAAGCCTGTGGGGTGCTTCCTACAATATGAATCGAATGATGTTTAATAAATTAAAAGGATTCATTTGTTTGGATGTACCAAACAAATGAATCTTTTTTTATTGTCATTTTAAAGCATCAAAATTCACAATTAGCCATGATCTATTTTTGGAGGTTATCAATTTATGTTAGACGCTAAGTATAACGTTAATGATCAGGGTCATCTTACGATTGGTGGGATGGATGCAATTCAACTTGCTAATCAATTTAAAACACCACTAGTTGTTTATGACGTTGCCCAAATCAGAAATCAAATCCATCATTTTCAAAAGGTTTTTCAAGATAATGATGTTAAATATGCAATTAGCTACGCAAGTAAAGCCTTCGCATGTTTAGGGATGTATCAAGTTGTTAATCAGGAACATTGCCACATTGACATTGTTTCCGGTGGTGAAATGTATGCAGCTTTAAAGGCAGGCTTTCCAGCCAGCAAAATGAGCTTTCATGGGAATAATAAATCGAAAGCCGAATTAGAAATGGCAATCGATCACCATGTCGGATTGATCATGATTGATAATTTTCATGAAATAGATTTATTAAACCAAGTTTTAAAAAATAAGGATGCAAAAGTCGATGTGATGTTGCGATTAACACCCGGCGTTTCAGCTCATACCCATGAATATGATCAAACTGGCCAACGTGATAGTAAATTTGGCTTTGATTTAAAGTCAGGCCAAGCCGACCAGGCACTTCAAAAGGTAATGGCAAGTGGCCGAATGAACTTACGAGGAATTCATGCCCATATTGGATCCCAAATCTTTGAAGTCAAAGGTTTTGAGATGGCAGCTCAAAAATTAGTTGAAGTTGCCAAAAACTGGCGTGATAAATATGACTATGTTCCAGACATTATCAACGTCGGTGGTGGATTTGGCATTAAATACAATGAAAATGATGATCCAATTCGACCAGAGGATTTTGTCGAAGCCATCATTAAAACAATGAAAGATAGCGTCAAAGATGATGGATTACCAATGCCTGAAATTTGGATTGAACCAGGTCGATCGATTATCGGTCCTGCTGGCTATAACTTATATACGATTGGATCAACTAAACGGGTTCCGGGAATTAAAACCTATGTTGCTGTCGATGGCGGCATGGGTGATAATATCAGGCCTGCATTGTATCAAGCTAAATATGAAGCAGTTTTAGCTAATGATCCCAATGCTAAACCGGTTGAAGACGTTAGAATTGCCGGTAAGTATTGTGAATCTGGCGACATTTTAATTCAAAATCAGCCGATGCCTAAGTATCATCTGGGCGACGTTTTAGTAATGTTTGCCACTGGTGCTTATGGGTATGCAATGGCTTCTAATTATAATTTAAATGCAAGACCAGCCGTTGTTTTCGTTGAAAATGGCAAGGCTAAGGTTGTTATTCGCCGCGAAAGTTACGAAGATATGATTCATTTAGATAATAATTATATTAATTAAAGGAGAATTTTAATATGCCAAAGATGGATGCACAATCAATTATTAATTACATTTCTAATTCAAAGAAGAAGACCCCCGTTAAAGTTTACATTAGTGCTGACATGGGAAAAATTAGCGTTCCGGATAATGTGAAGGAATTTGCTAGTGATAAGATGGGAATTCTATTCGGCGATTGGTCTGATATTCAACCGGTTTTAGAAAATAATAAGGATCAAATTGACGATTATGAAATTGAAAACCATGCTAGAAATTCCGGTGTCCCGTTATTAAATCTTAAAAATCAAGACGCCAGAATTGAACCAGGTGCAATTATCAGAGAAAAAGTTGCGATTGGCCATAACGCCGTTGTCATGATGGGTGCCATCATTAACATTGGTGCTGAAATTGGTGATGATACCATGATTGATATGGGGGTTGTTATGGGCGGACGTGCCATTGTTGGCAAGCATAGTCATATTGGTGCCGGTGCAGTTTTAGCTGGGGTAGTTGAACCCGCTTCTGCTAAACCAGTTCAGATTGATGATAATGTCTTGGTTGGTGCCAATGCAGTTGTCATCGAAGGTGTCCACGTCGGTGAAGGTGCCGTTGTTGCCGCCGGCGCAATTGTTACCCACGATGTTGCTCCTCATACTTTGGTTGCTGGAACACCTGCTAGAAAAATCAAAGATATTGATGCTAAGACTAAATCTAAAACTGGTTTACAAGACGCATTAAGAAAGTTGTAATATGATGAAAACTTTAAGTGAAAAAGAGTTAATTCAAATCAGAAGGCATCTGCACACTATTCCTGAACTAGCCTTGCATGAACATCAAACCCATGATTATTTAATGAAGGTGATTCAAAGTTTTGACCAATCACATTTAACGATTAAAACTTTTCAACAATTACCAACTGCAATCATGGTAAGAGTAGGTGGCAGTAATCCCAAACGAACGGTTGGCTACCGAACCGATATTGATGCTTTGCCGGTTAAAGAACAAACCGGATTGCCATTTTCATCGCACCATCAAAATATAATGCATGCCTGTGGACACGATATTCATATGACCGTTGCTTTGGGTGTTTTGAACTACTTCTCAATTTATCAACCGAAAGATAATCTACTTTTCTTCTTTCAACCAGCTGAAGAAAGCGAGTACGGTGGTAAACGAGCCTATGAAATGGGACTATTTCATGATGAATGGAAACCAGATGAATTTTATGCCCTTCACGATAATCCGAACTTACCTGCTGGCGCCATTGGTTGTCGAATGGGAACCCTGTTTGCTGGGACAACCGAAGTTAATGTTGATTTGATTGGGAAAAGTGGTCATGCTGCGTACCCACAAGATGCTAACGATATGGTTGTTGCCGCTGCTGAATTTATTAATCAAGCTCAAACCATCGTTTCCAGGAGTATTAATCCGATTCAAAGTGGCGTGGTTACGTTCGGTAAAATGGAAGCTGGTACCATTAGGAACGTAATTGCCGGTAAAGCCCGGATTGAAGGTACCATTCGTGGACTTGACCAAGCAATGATCAAACGAATTGATCAGCGTCTAAAAGATATTGGCGAAGGAATTGCTAGGAGCTTTAATTGCCAAGTCAATGTGGGCTTAAACCAGGGTGGTTATTTACCAGTTCAAAATAATCCTAAATTAACCAAATTCTTTATTCATCATATGCAATCAGATCCAGCCGTTAACTTTATTGCAACTAAACCAGCTATGACCGGTGAAGATTTTGGTTACTTACTATCTAAATTTCCTGGAACCATGTTCTGGTTAGGAGTTAACGATACTTCACCACTACATTCTGCCACTTTTAATCCGAAAGAATCGGCAATTCAAAAGGGTGTGAATGCAATTGTTGGTTTCATGCAAGATCGCATGGATCATTAGTAAGGAGATATGAATATGTTTGAAAATGTTGATTTAATGACAGCGTTAGTAACTCCTTTCAATGATGATAACCAGATTGATTATCAATCACTTGAAAAGTTAGCCAACCATTTAATTAATACCGGTAGCCGTGGCTTTGTCATTGGGGCTACCACTGGTGAAACGCCAACTTTAAGCATGGATGAAAAGATTGAATTATATACCAAATTTAGTCGTATAATTCACGGTCGGGTTCCAATCATTGCAGGTGTCGGTACTAATAATACTGCTGAAACAATCAAATTTACCCAACGGGTCAGCAAAATTAAAGGAATTAACGTTGCCCTAATTGTCGTTCCATACTATAACAAGCCTGATCAACGAGGGATGATTAATCATTTTACCAAGGTTGCCGATGAAGGTGGAATGCCAACCATGATATATAACATTCCAGGGCGGACCGGTAAGAAGATGGATAATGATACCATTATTAAATTGTCTCATCACAAAAACATTATCGGTGTTAAACAGTGTGGAACGATGGAAGACATGGAGAATTTAGTAGAACATGTTGATAAAAATTTCATGATCTATAGTGGCGAAGATGCCCAAGCATTATTTGCTAAAGTAATTGGTGCAAATGGTGTGATTTCGGTTGCATCCCATATTTATGGACCTCAGATGCGCCAAATGTACGATGCAATTGAAAAGGGCGATGTCAAAACTGCTGGGCATCTTCAAAGATTACTGACTCCTAAAATGGCGGCATTATTTATGTATGCATCACCAGAACCAACTAAAGCAGTTTTGAATGCTCAGGGTTGGAACGTTGGTGGCTGCCGTCTTCCATTAGAGTCACTTAATAATGAAGAAAAAGAAAAATTGGCGAACCGATTAGGGTTAAGCCAGGATGCACTATTAAAATCTTTACCAAAGGAGCTGAAGCTTTAAATGATTAAAGTATTAGTAGCAGGATTTACCGGTGCAATGGGTCAAAAGGCCGTTCACATGGTAAATACAACGGATAATTTTAAATTAGTGGGTGCTTATGCTCCATCAGCTAAGAAGATTAACCGAAAGGACTACCATTTAGATGATGATGTGAAGATTTATTCTTCATTAAATGATATTGATAGTGATGCCGATGTTTGGATTGACTTTACACTACCTAGTTCTGTTTATGAGAACACTAAGTTTGCCATCCAACATCATATTCAGCCGGTAGTTGGTACTAGCGGTTTATCAGATGATCAAATTAATTCACTTGTTAAGCTATCAAAGCAGGAAAAAGTGGGTGGCTTAGTTGCACCTAACTTTGGGTTATCAGCAGTTCTATTAATGAAATTTGCTCAATCTGCAGCGAAGTACTTCCCAGATGCTGAAATCATTGAAATGCACCATGGGGACAAAGCCGATGCACCATCTGGAACTGCTTTGAATACTGCTAAATTGATTGATCAAGTTAGACCACGTCATGAACAGGGTGCTAAACACCCCGTTGAAACTTTGAAAAATGTTCGTGGTGGTGACTACCACGGAATTAGAATTCACGCGGTTAGATTACCTGGTTACATTGCCCATGAACAAGTCTTGTTTGGTGGACCAGGTGAAGCTTTGACCATTAGACAAGATTCATTCGACCGTGGCTCCTTTATGAAGGGTGTTAAGGTTGCAGTTAATAAAGTCGATTCATTAGACCACTTAATTGTTGGTTTAGAAAATGTTTTATAGAAATTAGAAGGAGTGGAATTACAATGCCTGAATTAATACCACAATTGTCAAAACAATATAATCATAAATTAGATTTGGTTCAACCATCCGGAATTAGAGCCTTTGATCAAAGAATTTCAAAGGTGCCTGGAATTGTTAAACTAACGATTGGTGAACCGGATTTAAATACGCCGGATCACGTTAAAGAAGCCGCTATTAATGGAATTAAAAATAACGATACCCACTATTCAGCTCAACCCGGCAAACTTGAACTAAGAAAAGCCATTGCGAACTATCTTCATAAAAGTCAGGGCTTAAATTATGATCCAAACGATGAAATTATCGTTACAATTGGGGCCACCGAAGCAATCTATGCTACTTTTGAAGCAATGATTAACCCTGGTGATAAGGTATTGATTGCCACTCCTGCATTTGCTTTATACCAGCCGATTGTAACTTTACTTGGCGGAATCCCTGTTGATATTGATACTTCTGGAAGTCATTTTAATTTATCTGCTGACCGGTTAGAAAAGGTCATTGAAAAAGAAGGCGATGCTGTTAAAGCCGTCTTGATTAATTACCCAGGAAATCCAACTGGCGCAGAATATTCAAAGGATAGTTTAGAAGCAATCGCAAAGGTAATTAAGAAGCATCATTTATTTGCCATTACCGATGAAATTTACGCTGAATTAGTCTATGGTGTGAAACACTATTCATTAGCACGCTGGATTCCAGATCAAACGATCGTTATTAACGGTTTGTCTAAATCACACGCAATGACTGGCTGGCGAGTTGGTTACGTTGCGGGACCAGCTGAATTTGTTAAAAAAGCAACGAAAGTCCATGCCTTCATGGTGACATCACCGTCTGATCCCGCCCAAGATGCTGCAACAGAAGCATTGACTAATGGTTTAGATGATCCAATTGGGATGCGGAAAATCTACTTCAAGCGTCGTAATTTCATTAATAAAGCAATGAACGACATGGGATTGAAGACAGTTTTGCCACAAGGGGCATTTTACCTCTTTGTTAAAATTCCAGCTTCATATAATAATTCTGAAGCATTTGCATTAGATTTGGCTAGAAAAGCTAAAGTTGGTGTTACACCTGGCAGTGCATTTGGAACTGGTGGCGAAGGCTACATCCGTCTATCATACGCTGCATCTGATCATGATCTTCATTTAGCAGCTGATCGGATGAAAACATTTATGGATCAAATTAATAAATAATTAGGGAGTTTTTGAAAATGAGAAAATATAACGTTGCAATTTTAGGTGCTACTGGTGCCGTTGGAGTTAGAATGGTCGACCAACTTGCAAAGTCAACCATTCCAGTTAAGTCTTTAAAATTGCTAGCTTCTAGTAAATCAGCTGGTAAGAAGATGAAATTTAAGGACCAACAAGTAACCGTTGAAGAAGCAACACCAGATTCATTCAATGGGGTTGACCTAGTCCTTGCTTCGCCTGGTTCTTCCGTTTCAGCTCGTTTGTTGCCAGAAGCTGTTAAACGCGGTGCTGTCTGTGTTGATAACAGTAGTAACTTTAGAATGGATCCCAAGGTTCCGTTGGTAATTCCAGAAGTTAATCCGGAACAGTTAAAGAACCATAAGGGCATCGTTGCGAATCCTAACTGTTCCACCATTCAAATGTTAGTGGCATTGAATCCCATCAGAGAAAAGTTTGGTCTAAAACAAATTATTGTTTCAACTTACCAAGCTGCTGCTGGTGCTGGTCATGCTGCCTTAGAAGAATTTTATCGCCAAGCCCAAGAATATTTAGATGGTAAACCAATGGAACATAACATTTTACCAACCGGTGGGGACAAAAAACACTATCCATTAGCATTTAACCTACTTCCACAAATCGACGTTTTCCAAGAACATGGTTACACCCATGAAGAATGGAAAATGGTTCATGAAACTAAGAAGATCATGTTAAACGACATGAATTCACCGAAGATTAAGGTTAATGCAACATGTGTTCGAGTTCCCGTTCCAGTTGCCCATGGTGAAACGGTCTACTTTGAAACTGATGATCAAAATGTTACCGCTGACCAAATTAAGAAAGCAGTTGACGATGCACCGGGTGCAACATTACAAGATGACCCAGCTCACCAAGTTTACCCACAACCATTGAATGCAGTTGGCAAGCGTGAAACCTTTGTTGGCCGCATTCGACCTGATTTAGAAAATAAGGGCAGCTTTGACATGTGGGTCGTTGCCGATAATCTTTTAAAGGGGGCCGCATGGAATACCGTTGAAAATGCTGAAGAATTAGTTAAACGTGATCTAGTTCACGTTCCAGATGATTATTACAAAGCTTAATTAATTGAATGTTTTTCTAATCTTAGGAGGAAAAGACAATGGATCGTAAAATTCCAAATATCATGGGAACTCAACATCCCGATAATGCGCGGGCTCCATTTTTTCAAAAGAGTCCCTTTGTTTCAGCTTTTAAAGAAATTAACGAAGCGTATCAAAACTTTTCGGTTTTAGATGCCGATGAATACATGTGGGATTGGGAAGGTAAACACGCTGATGCATCAGTTATTAGCCGTCTTTATTCAGAACATTATGATTACTTTAAACAGCATCAATTAGGTCGAGATAAATTCTTAACTTTTCGGTTTCCAAATATTTGGGAAGAAAAGGGCTATAGTCTAATGCAGGCCATGACAACCATGTTATTAGCAGAAGACTTAGCACGTGATCTTCAATTTGATCAAAGGCCACTTTTTGAAGCCATTTTGCCAATGACCAAGTCTGCTGACCAGTTAATTAATATGGAAGATAAATTTTCCGCATTGGCTCATTTTAAAGCTAAGGTATTTAAGAATGGTCATAAGGATTATGATACGATTAAGATGATTCCATTGTTTGAAAGTTTTGAAGCCCAACAAAATGCCCCTAAAACTTTAGAAAAATTTATTGAACTATACCGCAAGCATTTCGGTAAGGATGTTGAATACATGCGAGTATTTCTGGCTGGGTCTGATTCAGCATTGTCCAATGGATTTTTAAACAGTATTATTGGAAATAAATTAGCATTGTCTGGTTTAGCTCAATTTGTTGATAAGACCAGGATTCCGGTTTATCCGATTGCTGGAACTGGTAGTACGATCTTCAGGGGCGGTTTATCACCTGAAATGATTGATCGATACGTCAGGGAATTTCCTGGTTTAAAGACTGCGACAATTCAATCTGCATTTCGATATGATTTTCCAATGTCAACTGTAAAACCAGCGATTGCTAAATTACGTCGGGGGTTACAGAACAGTGAATTCAACGTCATTAGTGGTGAAGATCACGATACATTATTCAACATTGCTAATCGCACTGGAAAAGAATATCATGATACTTTAGATCCATTAATTAATGATCTACAACACGTTTTTAATGTATTTCCAAAGCGTCGTGATCGACACTTACACGTTGGAATTTTAGGCTACTCAAGAAATGTTGATGGTTATAAGATGCCCCGTGCGATTACTTTCTCTGGATCACTTTATTCGGTTGGCGTTCCACCAGAATTTATTGGTTCTGGAAAGGTTCTCCGTGGCTTGAATAAGAAGGAAATGAAGACTTTAAGAAAGTACTATCCTGACATGCGCCATGATTTTGACCATGCTGGTAAATACTTCTCAAGACGGGCTTTAAATATCTTAGAAACTAAGAATCCAGCCTGGAAAGTCGTTGATAAAGAAATTCAGGATCTAGAAGATATTTTAGATGTTAAATTCGGGCCAACAACTGATGATCAAGCTAAACATGCTGAATTAGCTGCTGATCTAGTTAGCATCCATGATAAACAAACTAGAACCGAATTAATTAACCGAATGGGATTATTAAGGCACTTCCTAGGTTAATAATATCCATCCAAAAAACACTCACTTTTAAAAAGTGGGTGTTTTTTTAGTTTGTAATGATTAAATTTAACTTGTAAAATGATTTTGATTTCAAATTAAAGGGGGTGTTTTAAACGATGACATTAACCATTTCTGAAAAACTATTTTTGTTGATTAGTAAGCAAAGTACCAGTTCGAACGTTTATCATTCCAACACACCAATGCTTGAGAGTTACTTAGTCGATTTACTTTATCATGGTGTAATTGGAATTGAGAATGATCAAATCGAAATTCAAAAACAATTGCCAAAATCTTTGGACAATCTGGACGAATTAGACGAATATTTAAAACAACACGTTCAAAATCAAAGAAGGATGAATGCACTGGTTTTTAACGTTATTAAACAGACTAAAATGGCTAAATCAATTTATGAAAAAATTGGTGAAAAATTAGCTACTGATGGAATTGTTGCTGACCAGGGACATCGGGGATGGATTATTAAATACCATAATTTTACGCCTAAACCAACGATAATCAATCAGTTGATCAATCAAATTAAATCCGAAATGATTGATTCTTCTGAAAAATTAAATCACTCAACCTTATTTCTTTCTAAAATGTTGATTGATAGTTCTTACGCGATGAGGTACTTTAACTTTCGACAGATTAAAACAATGAAGCAGCAAATTAAAACTTTTCAGATTAATCATCATGAATATGATGATATTTTTGAATTGATGAAAGTCGTTCAAAATATTAATAAAGCATTTAGAAATTCAAATAGTGCAGCAATTATGGTTGCTTCAACACTTCATTTCCATTAAAAAACTCATTTCATTTTTGAATGAAATGAGTTTTTTTATTTTATATCAATTTAATTTAATCTTAATACCAATGGTGTGCTTGCCAGAAATGTTTGGCATGAATCCAAGTACCATATCGATGGGCAACGTATTTGTTAGCAGTTAATTCTTGATTTTTAGGGGTGAAATTGTGATGTAAGTACCCTAAATCAAGTTGAAATTTACCATAACAATGACCATTTTGAGCATGGTATCGATTAGTGGATTCGTGAAATGAAATCCAACGTCTGGCGGCAACCTGTTTTTTAGATAGTTTACTTTCGGCAAATTTCATCCAGTAGTGACCATCATAAGCACTATGGTGGGTTTTAGTAGTTTTAGCATTAGCGTTGGTTGGGTGAATAGCATTGTTGGCACCAACAACGGTTGTAAATAAACTCATGGTACTGACTAAAATTAAGAAAGATTTTTTAAGATTGGTTTTCACTGATTTCAACTTGTAATGCACTCCTTGAAATTTAATAACTTTTGTTTTTAATTTATTATATTTAACATTTAACTTCGTTCGATTAACTTATGGTTAATACTATATACCGTGAATGTCACAGCGCGATTATCATAACTTTACAGTTTGATTATGAAATGTTACAAATAACATATTAAAATTCTAGATGCTGATTTAAAGGCATTCATACTTTCAATGAACTCATTAATCAATTGCTATTAATGTGAAAAATGTTAAAATAATTGTATTCAAGTTGAAGAAGAGTGATTAAAAATGTTTATTTTACTATTATTGTTATTTTTCGGATTAATATTCATGGTTAAATTGACTTTTAAAATTATGTTTTGGTTATTCGCCATTGCGATTATGTTAATTTTAATTCACGTTTTAATCGGTGGGGCAGTTTTATTTGGCACCATTTTGCTGATTAATTATTTACCGATTATCTTTGGCGGCCGGATGACACTGTTTAGGAGTTTCTTTAGCTGATTGTTAAAATTAACCATAATAAAAGGGTTCATTTCATGTAAATCATGAAATGAACCTTTTTTTATTCCGTTTTGATTTAATTATTTACTTCGTTGCTTATTTAACTTCTTTTGACACTGTGGACATAAACCATAAACTTCAATTTTACTATGTGATAGTAAATAGCCAGTTTGGTCAGCGGCTTCATCTTTTAAGTGTTGACTGATTTTCATATAATCGTCACTTGAGACATCGGTAATTCGTCCACAATTTTCACAAATGGCATGAAAATGAGGTTGACCAAAGAAGTCGTACCTGATTCCACCACCTTGATTAGGTAATTCAATTATAATTCCGATCTTTTCGAATAGTTCGAGCGTATTATAAATGGTTGCCATACTTAGGTTAGAAAATTGTTTTTCTAAAGAATCATAGATAGTTTCAACAGACGGATGGTTATGATGCTCAATTAAATATTTCAAAATAATTTGACGTTGTGGAGTAATTCGAACGTTGTGCTTTTTTAAACTTTGAATCCCAATTTCATATTTTTTTTGGTTATCCATATCAATACCTCCTTGTTTTTAATCTGTATTTTTTAATAATCATTATTAAATAGTATATATTATTATTATCATATATCTTATTGAAATAATTTTCAATTTTTTTCAATGTTTTAAGAATGTAATATTGTTAAATAACTGAAATAAATATTAAACAAAACGCAAAAAACAAAAGACAAACGCCATTATAACAGAACTGGTGCGGAGTTGATAGCTATTTTTTAAATTGCATTTATTTTTAAATTTAATAAAATAAAAGTAATGATGTTAGTAGTCAACCAATAAGCAAAGGAGAATTATGTGTTAAAAAAATCTAAAACCTTATATTTTTTAATCATATTAGTTGCTGTTTTGGCAATTATCATTCCATTTAAGATCAGTAACGCCAACGCAAAAGTTGATTCAATTCCTAATCATTTTCAAGGAACATGGGTTTCACAAATGAAGTCTAAAGTTAATTACTTGGGAAGTAAGGAATATATCTGGGATGGCATTAAATTAAAATTAAATTCTAACCATGCTCAAATTGCAACTCAAGACATGGAAAGCAAGGGCAATTATAATTTAAATAATCAGTTGAATTTTACTTCTGTAAAGTCACAATCCGATGGCTTTTATCAGTGTATTGATAAAAATGGAAATGTTGTCTATTTAAAACATTTTACAATTAACCGGAATGGTCACTCTAAAGATGCAATTTATTATACTAATCAAAGCAATAAAAAAGACGGTAAATTATTATACCGTCAAGGTTAAAATATTAAAAATGATCTGGGAATATCAATTTAATTTGATGTTCTTATTTTTTATCGTTTCGATTAATAATATAAATCATTCTAGTGGTAACGCTAGTGATCGTGATTTTGTATTGATCATCTAACCAGTGATACAAACTTTCATTATCAGCATTATTAATTATTTTAATTTTATCAACTTTAATTTGATCACTGAATAATAAAGTTACCATTCTTTGAACGATTTCAATTAATGCCTCTGAGTCAGCAAGTTTTTCAACGCAATCAATGTTCATGGTTGCTTGATGATTCTTAAAATCAATTCGGATCATTCCAAGAAAATGATCCGTTTTTTTATCGCCAATCCCAAAAATTAACTTTTGATTTTGCATAATTGATTTCATCGATTGATTAATATAGTTTGCAACGCCATCGGGGGTAACGGTGGGGAAAATAGTTCTTAAAAATCTTAAAACGTCTTTAATTTGAAATTGATTGATCCAATCTAATTTATAATGATTGGTGAAAAAGGGATGTAAGCTGCTAAAATTGGCTTTCATGATTTGAATTCAACTCGATTAATTAGGATAACTCTATTCTATGGGTATTTAATATATTTTTCAATGAAATATGGGTTTTCCATTATTGTTAATAAAATAATTGTGTCATAATAATAGTGTGAAATAAATTAAATGAAAAGAGTGATTAAAATGTCTGAAAAATTTTTAATTGGAACTTATACCCATAGTAAAAGTGAAGGAATCTACGAATTAGAACTTAATTCGGAAAGTAAAAAATTAGAAAATTTAAAATTAGTTGCTAAAGCCGGAAACCCAACATACGTTGCATTATCTAAAAAGAACCGCATTTATTCAGTTGATAAAGTCTTTAATGCTGGCGGTCAAAAGGGTAATGTTAAAGGTGGTGTATTAGCACTTGATTTCAATGCTAAGCCTGCTAAGCCAATTAATTCAATCATTAAAGAAAACACTAATCCAGCTTATATTACCGTTGATGAAAAACGTCAATTTGTATATACTGCTAATTACCATACTGGGCAAGTCCGCGTTTATCAGATTGAAAACAATGGTTCACTAAAATACTTAGATGAAGTGGTTCACCAAGGCTCTGTCGGCCCGCGTCCAGAACAACAGGATGGTGCTCATCCACACTTTGCTGACTTAACACCTGATGGCCGCTTAGTGGTTGTTGATTTAGGTCAAGATCGGGTTTACCTATATGATATTTCAGACAATGGTCAATTATCAGAAGTTAGTCACTTACAAATGCCCGCTGGATACGGTCCAAGACACATTGTTTTCGATGCTAAAAAACACGTTGCATACTTAGCTGGCGAATTAAGCAGTAACGTTGCTTCATTAAAATACGATGCTTCAAACGGTCAATTTAGCATTCAACAAATTGTAAAGACCATTCCAAAAGAATGGGAATCACATAATGGTGCGGCTGCAATCCGATTATCAGCCGATGGCAAGTTTGTTTATGTTTCCAACCGTGGTAATAATAGCCTTGCTGTTTTTGAAACATCATCAGATGGTCACTTAAAATTAATTCAATACGTTTCAACTGATGGTGATTTTCCACGTGATTTTAATTTTGCAGATCATGAAAAATTCATCATTACTTTGAACCAGAATACTAACAACGCAACTTTGTACGAACGAAATCAATCGACAGGTAAATTAACAATCGTTCAACGTGATTTCTATGTTCCAGAAGGAGTTTGTGTTTATCCAGAAGACTAATCAATTCATTTGATAAGAAGAAAACGGTAAATGAAATCTCATTTACCGTTTTTATTTTGCCAAAATTTTTTAATTTGATTGGATAGTTTTTGGGGTGTATTAGCAATTTTTAATGGTAGCCAGTTGTTCGGATATGATTGAGTGTACCGTAATTGAGTGAAGCGTGAATCAATTAAAACGATGACTCCTTTATCACTAGCACTCCTGATCAATCTACCGGCTGCCTGTAAAACATGGTTTAATCCAGGTAATTGGTATGCAAATTCAAATCCATGGTGATTTTCACAATTAAAATAATTCATGACCATGTCTGATTCAGGATTCATTTTAGGCAGACCAACGCTGACAATTCCGATTCCAATTAGGGTATTGCCCTTGAAATCGATTCCTTCTGAGAAAATACCACCCATAAGAGCAAAACCAACCATTGAATGATTACAATTAGTTTTAAAACGGTGAATGAATTTTGCTCGATCGTGTTCATCCATCGTTTGTTTTTGGGTTATGGTTGTAATGGTTGGATAATCGCAATGAAATTGTTGAAAAACCGCGCCTAGATAACGATTAGATGGGAAGAAAATTAGGTAATGACCAGCTTTTGCTTGGACCATTCGATGAATTGCATCGACAATTAATGGGATGCTGGCTGGCCTTCTTTTAAAAGTGGTCGTAATATAAGGCGTTATCGTTGTTAGTTGATTTTGTGCGGGGAATGGCGAAGTGATTCGGTATGCTAAACTGCTTTTTTCATTGCCTAGGACCCTTTGATAATAGTTCATCGGTGATAGGGTGGCAGAAAATAGCACGGCACCTCCGCCTAGATTCAGTGAATCAGATAGGTGGGAACTTGGATCCATGCAAAATTGCCTAAAAATAATATTATGTCCATGTTTAATAACCCTAGTTCGATAGGTATGATCGTAAAAATCACTAATTTTAATGTAACTAGTGCATTGAAAGTAGTAATTAGTAACTTGATCTAAAACACTATCATTTCTTTGATTCGGCAACCATTTATGAATTGCTGCATTTAATTTGATAATTGTTTTGTCGAAGTCAATTAATGGACCCTTAACATGAATTGCACTTGCTTCCTTATGATCTTCGAATAGTTCATCCGCCGTATTTTGGAATGCTTTTTTTAAATTTCTTAACGGTGTCAAAATTTTACCATTACGTCGTCGGTTATTGCGGGTGATTTTTATTAAATGTGTTAGCGGCTTAAGGCTTAGCGTTGCCGAATACATTTCACGCGAACGATCAACTAAATTATGGGCTTCATCAACTAAGAAGCAATTTTTCTTATTCTGGGTTGCAAAAAAACGCTTTAAATTAACCTGCGGATCGAATAAATAATTGTAATCACAGATAATGACATCACAAAATGAGCTTAAATCCAATGAAAATTCAAATGGATCAAGCTGGTATTTTTTAGCATATTGAAGCACGATTTCTTTAGTAATTTGATTTTGGTGTTTTAAAACATCTTTGATTGCTGGCTTTAATCGATCGTAATAGCCAAGCATGTACGGATTCTTTTCTGGCGGTTCATTCCGTTCACTTGTAAATTGAATTTTTTCCTTTGCAGTTAACGTGATACTTTTGATAAATAAATGATGTTTAACCATTAAATTAATTGCTGCTTCAGCAACATTTCGGGTACTTTGCTTCGCCGTTAAATAAAAAATGCGCTGCAAGTTGTGTTCACCCATTGCTTTGATTCCGGGAAAGAGGGTGGAAATTGTTTTGCCGGTTCCAGTTGGCGCTTCAGTAAATAAATGTTTATGAAAAACGATTGTTTTGTAGACAACGGCAGCTAATTTCCGTTGGCCGGGCCTAAAACGTTTAAATGGAAAGGATAACTTCTTTGCGGTTTGATTCCTTTTTCTGACAATGTCAGCCCTTAATTTTAACCACTCCTCATACTCATGAATCAAGTCATGAAAAAAATGATCAGCTTCATTCTTTTTAATAACATGATCTTGATGGGTAATATGATTATCTGGAGTTTGAACGTATGTTAATCTTAATTTGATTTGTTTGATTTTAGAATTTTGATTAAACATGAGGTAGGCATAGGTTTTTACTTGTCCCCAGTATAAATTTAAAATGCTGTTAGGAAGATTTGAAAATTCTGTATCGGATGTTTTAATTTCTTCTATTAGTGGGGTCTTGAGATGCAGATTAACAACATCGGCTCTTCCATGAATTAAATAATCAATGTGATTAATTTGCACATGCTTAGATAGATAGTATTCAGATTGAAAGTTAACGCCCCTTTGCTTTTGAATCCGACGGTGGATCCTAGCACCTTGCTGGGGTGTATTTTGACTATTTAACGCTGGGTTCAAATCGCCACTGCGTAATGTAAATTCAATTAAATCTCTAACGCCAATTCGATTCGACAAAAATAAGCGCTCCTTAGTTACAGTTAATTTGATGTGTCATTAGTAAAACGTGATGTTAATGGAATTATTATTAATTCTACTGGTAATTTAGTTCGGTTTCAATTTAAAATGGAGATAACCAAATGAAGTGAAAGGGGATATTTCATTGATTCAAATCGTTACCGATTCATCCGCATTAATTACTAAAGAAGAACAAAATAAATTACCAATTACAGTGGTTCCCCTAAGTGTTACCATCAACCAACATACTTATCATGATTCAATCGATATTGATGGTAAGGGGTTAACTAAAACAATTGCCGAAAATCCAAAGGATCCATTTCCAATTACCAGTCAGCCGTCAATTGGTGCTTTCGTTGAAACTTACAACCGTTTAACTAAAAATGGTGATTCCGTATTATCAATTAACATGACCGATTTACTAAGCGGAACGGTTCATTCAGCTGAACAAGCAGCTAAGATTGCCGATGGAAATGTCCAGGTTATTAATACTAAGTATATCGACCAAAGCTTAGGCCATATTGTTTTAGAAGTTGCCAAAAAGGCTCAAAAGGGCAGTTCAATGAAAGAACTAGTCCAATTGACCCATGATCTAATGCAAAAAAGTGTTTTATTTATTGGTGCAAGTACTTTAGATAATTTAGTTAGGGGCGGTCGGATTAACCGTGCCGTTGGATTGATTTCTAAGTTAATGAATCTACACGTTATTTTTAGATTGAAACCAGATGAATTGAAACTGGAAATGAAAGGCCGTGGTAAAAAGACCTTTCAACGTTGGTTTGACCGTAAATTTAAATCGGAAGTCAATGGTTATCATTTTAATTTTCTAGGAATTAGTTATACTGGTTCGGATCAATTTCCAAATGAATTAAAGGAACAACTTCATAATATGTATCCAGAAGCTGAAATTAAAGTCCTCTATACCTCAGCAATCGTAGCTAATCACGTTGGTCCCAATGCATTCGCCATTATGGGATGTTATAAATGAAGATATTTCATAATTGCTTTAAAAATTAAGGCAACTATTCCAGCTGAAATCGGAGCCAGGAGTGGAATTTTAGCGTAACTCCATTCTGAAACTGATTTATCGAACATGTGTGAAAAGAATGTTCTTGGAATTAAGTCACGAGTTGGGTTTAATGCTGCTCCAGTAATGGGTGCAATAACGGTGATTAAAATTGTCATTAAAACTGATGACCAGATGGTTTTAATCCACCATGCAATGCTAATATCATTCATGATTTGAGCGTTAACAATGATTGCTAGGGTTCCAAAAAATTCCCATAAGAAGTTTTCAAGATTCTTATTTGGGTCCCGCGGAACGGTCGCAAAAAAGTTTAAGTTAATTGGCAAAGTGTATAAGTATTTAGACCAAATGTATTCAACCGTTTTTGATGCTAACCAGGCACCGATGATTTGCGTTACGGTTTCGCCAATCATGACTGGCCATGTGATTTGGTGGCCAGCTGCCTGGGTAAATGAAAAGACCGGGTTAAAATTGGCTGTTCCCCAAAGGCCAGTACTAATGAGTGAGGCAATTAAAATGCTAATCCCCCAATATAGACCGGTAATATAACGATTTTGAAGCCGGGGGTATAAGAGGTAGTTAATAATTAAACTGATGCCAAGCCCTAATGCTAACATTAGGTATGTTCCAATAAATTCGCCGATAATCATCTTCATATCGTTATGCCCCTTTTGGTTTTTAAATTAAAAAGAACCATTGCTGATCCTTGGATTAATTATAGTATAATTTTAATGATAATAAAAAAGGTTACTTAATATTTATATATATTAAGTAACCTTTTTATATTATGCAAGTTCCCATTTATCAAATTCTTTAGGATGATTTCCCAGATATTCAATTGCTTCTTTAGCTAATGCTTCGGCTTTTTGATGAATTTGTTCCGGTGTTAAATCATTTCTTAGGTTATTAACATACATATCATTAATGTATCCTTCACCAATTTTAAAGAACTTTTCGGTCCTCCCAAAACCCTTGTCTTTAAATAAACGATCTAAACCCTTTAAATCATTTTTAGCGGCGCTATAAATGGTTTCGGATAGTTTACTTTCAGAATGATTTAATTTTTGATCACCATATTGCATAATAAAATCGCCCATATCAACGATAATATTATGATGTTGTTGTTTTAAATATTTTTTATTTGACATTTTTTCACCTCATAATTAATTTTAATTCAAATTGACGTTGATTGCCAACGTAATTAATGGAGTGAAGAGCGGTAATTGCTACCATGGGATAGTTTAATGTGATTACGTTTAAATCGCTGGTGGGCACCATTGGGTTCAAATTTAAAGTGCCGCATTTGACCATTAAAATTTTTTCCGCTTAATTTAATTTTAGTCCATTGTTGCATCACATGAACCATGCTGTTAGCTTCAGCAACTCGCTTTGGATTACTTTCCCTCCTGGCAGTATCCTTAATATTACCAGCAACCTGTTGGGTTAATTTATTATGATAGGCAAGTAGGTCCTTGGTCAATTTGGCATTTCGATACTTATTGAATAATTTTTCAATAAAACGCATTGCATCCTTTGAATCCTTGGGTTGATAATAACGATTTGATGACATTAAATCCCTTCTTCCATAGACATTAATATAACATTAATGTCTGCACTCGTGAAATATTATATCTAATTGATTAATTATTTTTTTGTGGGCGCCAGTTAAATAGAACGTTTAAGATTACAGCGGATACGCTTCCAATCACAACTCCATTATTTAAAATGATTTGAGCTTCCTGTGGAAGTGAATTGAAAATTTGCGGATAAGTACTGATACCAATTCCTAAACCAACGGATACTGCAACAATTAATAAATTATTATTACTATTGAAATTAACTTTTTGAAGCATTCGAATTCCTTGAACACCAACCATTCCGAACATGACCACCATTGCACCACCTAAAACTGAATCGGGGACAACAGTTGCAAATGCAGCGGCTTTAGGAAGTAGCCCTAAAAGAATTAAGAATAGTGCTGAATAATAAATAGGTCGTCTAGTTTTAATTCCTGATAATTGAACCACACCAACATTTTCCGAAAAAGTTGAATATGGGAAGGTATTGAAAATTCCACCTAAAATTGCTGCAATTCCTTCAGAACGATAACCACGCCCTAAATCATTACTAGTAATCTTTCTGTTAGTCATATCACCCAATGCAAAGAAAACACCGGTTGATTCTACCATGGTTGTTAATGAAACTAGAATCATGGTGATAATTGATGACCATTCAAAATGAGGCGTACTCATAAAGAATGGGGTTGGAAATCTAAACCAGCTTGCCTGACCAACTGCTGATAATGAAATTTGACCCATTAGACCAGCAATAATGGTCCCACAGACCATGCCAATTAAAACTGAAATGGATTTGAAAAAACCGCGGCCAAAAATATTAATTAAAATGATAATTCCCATGGTTGAAAAACCAATGATTAAATTGCTACCGCTGGCAAAGTTTTTAGCAGTGGCATCACCACCGCCTAAATCTTGAATGGCGACTGGGACGAGTGAAAAACCGATAATCATAATTAACGATCCGGTTACTACCGGCGGAAATAATTTTCTAATTTTAGAAAACAATCCTGAAATTAAAAAGACAAAGATCCCGGCACCAATGATGGCACCATACATGGTTCCAATTCCCATCGTTGATCCGATTGATTTCAATGGAGCCACAACTTGAACGGCACAACCTAAGACAACCGGAAGGCCAATTCCAGTTAACGGGGTTCTTTTTAATTGAAGCAGTGTTGCAATTCCACACATAAAAATATCGGTAGAAATTAAAAGCGTCATGGTGGCGGCACTAAAATGTAACGCGGCACCAATTAAAATTGGGACAATGATATCTCCAGAATACATGGTTAAAAGATGTTGAAATCCTAAAATCATGGCTTTAGGATGTGATACCTGTTGTAAATTCTGTTCATCCTGCAAAATGAAATTCCTCCTTAAATAAAGACAATTAATTCACACCTAAAACAAAAAAACTCCTTTTGCATCCGCAAAAAGAGTAAATAAGCAATAAAAGCTTATAGTTCCAAACTTTACGGGTTTGGGTAGATACTGCCAACCATATTTTGACATTATATAGGCGAACTTTTTAATATGTTTTAAGTAAATTTTATCATTTTTAATTTTAAAAAACAATGTATGGATGACTAAATCACGTTATAATGGTAATAATTAATTTTTTGGGAAATTGGAGGAATGAAATCTTGAAAAAGATTTTGGCAATTCATACAGGCGGTACGATTTCAATGTCTAAGGGGGTAGATGGTGGCGTCAGACCGAATCAACACAATCCGATTGCGAATCAACCCATTCATGATTTAAACGTAAAGATTGAGAATGAAACAATGTTTAATTTACCATCACCACATGTTACTCCGAAAGTAATGCTAGAAGTGAAGGAAAGGATTATTCAAGCTGAAAAAGATGGCGTTGATGGCGTTGTTGTTACCCATGGAACCGATACTCTAGAAGAGACTGCATACTTTTTGGACTTAACATTGCCACACCACATTCCAATTGTTGTTTTGGGCGCCATGCGTTCTTCAAATGAATTAGGTTCTGATGGCCCCCATAATTTTAAAACTGCAATTGATGTGGCTTTATCTGAATCATCAAAAGATCGTGGTGTCATGGTCGTTATGAATGATGAAATTTATGCGGCACAATATGTTACTAAGACTCATACTACTAATGTTGCGACCTTTAAATCACCATTAACTGGACCAATTGGGGTTGTGAATCATGAACGGCCTTACTTTTTCCAAACCGTTAACGATGGTCATTATCAAAATATTTCAAAAGTTATTAATCACGTTTACCTATTAAAAGCGTATGCGGGAATGGACGGGACTTTGATTGATGCGATTGATAATCATCAAACCAATGGTTTAGTCATTGAAGGAACCGGTGCGGGTAATATGCCACCCAAAACCTTACCAGCACTTAAGCATTTAATTGATAAACACATTCCAGTTGTATTAGTATCAAGGTGCTTCAACGGTTTAGCTCAAGATGTGTATGAATATGAAGGTGGTGGAATTCAACTTCAGCGAATGGGAATTACCATTTGCCGTGGATTGAATGGCCAAAAAGCAAGAATTAAATTAATTGTAGGGTTAAGTGCCAATTTAAGCGGTGAAAATCTTGCAAAATATATGGGAAATGCAATTCCCTAATTAGGTGATAAAATGGATAATTCAATTTTGAATGATCTGACACTTGCCGAAAATAGCCATAAATTAGTTAATGTGTATCAAATTGATTCCGGAATTTTTTACACTGGCTATGTGTATAAACATAATTATGAAGGGGTTGTACTGAAAGTATATGATACTTATGGGATGCCCAATGGTTTTGTTTATCTTCGGCTAGTAATTATTGATCAAGTCGATTTTGTCAGTAATGATTTGTTGCATATGCAAACTAAAATTACTTTAGCAGATCGAATGGGACTAAAAGATTCAGCAATCAATCAACTTAAATTGCCTAAAGATGATCATTTGATTTATCAACTTGTTGGAAGAACCTACGTTGAAGATCAAATGTTAGTGATCAGCTTAAATAATCAATCTGACTACGTAGAAGGATTTATTGAATCGTTCGATCAAAAAGGTTTAGTCCTGACAACCATTGATGAATTTAATTTTAGCCATCGAAATCAAATCAAAATTGATTACAATAATATTAGATTGATTGAATTGTTTGGTAAGCAGTTGGTGATGCTTAGAAAAAGTAAATCAATTCTATTTAGCAGACATCTTAAAACAATTCGTTACAAACGGATTGATGCAATTAAACGGCATTTAAGTCGATTTTCGGATCAAAAATATATTTTGATCATGCCTAAATCGGATGATGGGCTTTTCTTTATCGGCAGACTTAAAGTAATTAATGATTATTCATTGATACTAAGTGTAATTGATATGTCCGGCCAGTTTGGTGGATACGTTTTGATGCGTTTTACAAACATTGGATTTATCGAAATTCAATCTGATTATTTAAGGTTAATGACTGAGTTTGCCAAATTAAATCTAAAAAGTGGCAAGCTAATTCAACCGGTATTAAACGCTGATCGTGCCTTTGACCATGAAAATAATTGGTTTATCGATATTTTGAACCAAGCTTCAATGCTTCATCGAATCATTAGGATTCAATTACACAATGGTAGCAGTCAACTTGGTTATCCAATTCGGATTCATCAAAATCAGTTTGTTGATTTTAAAAAATTAGATCACCATCACGAACGGTTGTTTACTCCTGAAATGCTTCCGATTGATCAGATTGAGCAAATTAGTTTTGATTATTTAGGGACGCTATACATTCAAAAACGGTTAAAACAAAATCATAAATTGTAAATAAAAATGGCCTCCATCATAATTATTAATGGAGGCCATTTTGTTTTTAATTAAATGTTTTCGTTATTAGTGATAACTTCTTCAATAATTTTTTCTTCATCACTAGTTGGAGTGATTTCCATTGCTTTGATTCCGTGAATACGTTCAACACTTAAATGGGTATCAAATGCCATTTGAGTATCAGTTAAATCCATCTTTTTTTCGTAGTCAATAATATTCTTGGCTACTTTACTAAAACCATTGCGGGACATAATATTCCTCCTTTAAAATCATCAATATCACTTTTAATTTTAAGCTGAAATTGAAATTAAAGCAACAGCAATGGCTTTTAAACCATGATGGGAATTTGAACCACGACGATAATTAAAACTGCGGCTATGATTTCACTAGGCTTAATTTTCATTTGAATTAAGTGGGTTCTCTGACCTTCTTCGACAAAGCCATGTGAAATCATTGCTTCAGCCAGTTGAGTTGACCATCTGAATGCTGCAATTATGGCTTTGAAATAAAGTTTAGGCGACCAAAAGTGGAGGGTGATGCCCCGCATTGAACTTGCAATTTTAATGGTCTTAATTTCTGTGATGAAATCGCTAACTAGTGCACAGGCACTCACCACCCCATAGACCATTTTAGGAGGTAAATGAAGATTCTCTTCCAATGAATAAGTGAGTTTAGTCAATGGTGTTTTAACTAAAATGGCACCGGAAAATGCGTATGCATATAATCTGGTGAACAAAACCCAGCCGAAAACTTTGCCGTTGGCTCCATAAAATAGCTGGGAAACTAGTAGACCAACTGCTGGTAGTAATGGTGCCAATAAAAGGTACATTAAAGCTTTAGGCTTAATTCTTTGAAAAAGTAGGATGGCTAAACATAATAATACAATCCAAATATTAAAAATAATGTGCTGGGTAAAAGTTAATTCTAATCCTAATAGTAAAATGATAATGATTTTAAGTGATGGATTCATTTTAATTGCCTCGAATAAATTAGTTTTTGGTCTTGAAATTGAATGTGGTAGTCAGCTAGCTGATCCATATCTGCTAACTGGTGGCTAATAATAATCATTGTTTGATGATGGTTTTGATTGGCATCTTTTAAAAGTTGATACGTTTCATTCAGGGATGCATAATCAATGCCCTGAAATGGTTCATCCATTAACAAAATTTGAGGGTGCATAATTAGCATTGAGATGATTTGTAATTTTTTCTGCTGACCTTCACTGAGCGTGTAGACGGTTTGTTTTAGATGATGAATTAAATTGAGTCGCTTGAGCCATTTTAAAATCTCTTTTTTAGAATACTGCTTTTGGTTGGCATTGTTCATGGATAGTTTAATTTCATCTTGAACGGTGATTTCAATAAATTGATCCTCTGCATCCTGAAAAGTCATGCCAATTTTTTGAAAGTATTGCTTGTTTTTAATTTTCTTGATATTTTGGTGGCCTAAAAAGGCATCACCCTGATATTTAATCAATTTAATCAATGCTTCAAAAAGGGTTGATTTTCCAATTCCATTATCGCCAGTGATTAATGTAATTTTATTCATAAAAAAGTGAAATTGATTAACTGACAATAATTTTTTATTACCACGTAGCAATTGAAAATTAGCTAGTGTAATTGCTGGTGATAATTGATGGTTGTTCGGTAATTGGAACGATTGTGGTTCGGTATGAAACCACTTATAGTTTGGCAATGATTGAATGTGATTGAACGAATCAATGTGGCCATCGTTAAATAAATATAAATAACAATCGGCAATGTGCTCATATTGATTTAGGTCATGATCAACAATTATGATTGTTTTGCCGTTTTGCTTTAATTGTTTTAAAATATTAAGAATCTTTTTGCGGGCTTTGAAATCAACATTTGCAAATGGTTCGTCTAACAAAATCACCTTTGAATTCATTGCCATGATAATTGCTAATGCAACTTGCTGTTTTTCGCCACCCGATAGTGTATTGATTTGACGGTGCTTAAAATGATTTAAATGGTACCGACTTAAAACTTGATCAATAATGGGTTGAATGCGATTAGGGGATACCCGCTGATTCTCTAACGCAAAAATCATTTCGTTATTGACTGTTGGCATTGTAAATTGGTGATTGGGATTTTGAAACATCATGACAACGTTTTGACTTAGTTGATTGGCTTTTAATTTTTTAATATTTTTTCCATTAATATTAATTTCGCCGCTTACCTTGTATTTTTGATCGATAAATTGAGGATAAAGGCCACCCATCCACTTCAAAAGGGTGCTTTTACCGCTTCCTGATGGACCGGTTAGTAATATTAACTGACCATCATTAATTTTAAAATTGACTTGGTTTAAAATCTTTTGATGATTCTGATATTGAAACGAAAAATTGCTTACTGTAATTGACATTCGTAATCACTGCCTATCCGTTTAAAAATGATAACGATTAAAAATATAACTAAAAAAGGATCTCCACCAATGAAGGGGAGATCCATATTATTTTACGTGATCAACGATTCTCTGCGCTAGCATTGTCTAGATCAGATTCAACGGGTTTAATCTCAGCCTTTCAGCACCCCCTAGATATTTAATTATCGATTTCATTATATGAGATTAAACTGATAAATGCAATTTAGATTACATCAACTTAACACTTTAGTTACAAATCATACTGATTTAGTTTTAACCCCGTTAATTATGATATTATGCGTGGTGGAGATATTTGAGATAGTAAAGGTGAGATTAAATGAAAGTTAATCAGTTAATAAAAAGATGCTTGTTAGTAGGAGTTGCCGTCTTAGGAATTGGCGGTAGTGTTGGATTAAATAATCAACCCATTAATGCTTCGGCCAAGTCGTTTCGGCTTCACTTCCACCGTGGGTATCGAATGCAGTCAATTAAAAAGCGTGATTTAATTAGTGATAATTATAATGTTAAACACGCGCGGGCTGCGGTTGCTATGGATGCCAACACCGGTAACGTTGTTTATAATAAAAATGGTGATAAAAGGATGAAGATTGCTTCCGTTGCCAAGTTAATGACCCTTTATTTGGTAGCTCAAAAGGCACAAAGTATCAATAATGGTTGGAATCAGCAGGTTAATACTTCGAATGCAGGGTTGAAACGGATGAGTTATAATTCAACCCTTAACGGTGGTTTTAAGTTTAAGCGGAATCATTATAGTGTGAAACAGTTATTTAGGGCAGCATTAGTTGGTTCATCCAATAACTCAGCTATTGCTTTAGGCCAATGGGTGTCAGGCAGTAATAAAAGCTTCATTAAAGCAATGAACCGCCAGGCCAAAGCATGGAATTTAAATGCTTCCTTTGTTTCAGCTTCTGGACTAGAAAATAATGATTTAGCCCGTTACGGTTTCTGGGCAAAGGGCGGCTATTATGCCGGAAATGAAGTTTCAGCTAACAGTGTTGCTACCATTGCCAGAAACGTTTTAAATGAGTATCCTAGTATTGTTAATGATGCGAAAAGATTATCAATTAAGGTTGCTGGTCAACGTTTAACCAACGTTAATAGCTTGTTAAATGGTGGCCGTTTATCACATTTCTCAAAAGGCTTGTATATTGATGGTCTAAAGACCGGTTACACTGGTCCCGCAGGATTATGCTTTGTTGGAACGAGTCAAAAGCCAGGCAAAGATCGCATGATCACCGTCGTCTTACATGATGATTATGAATTTACTGATACCACTTCTTTAATGCAGCATCTTTATTCCACTTCGGATGCTTTTAATTAAAATTTAAAAATGAATGTAATTTAAAAAACGTGATCTAGTGCATAGCTAAATCACGTTTTTATTTATTTTTCCATTTTAAATATAACAATCTTATAATTGCATATATATTAAGTAAAATTAAAGCGCTACCGCCAATTATTAATTCTAGTCATAAAAAATTTTTAAAGCTTTTATTTTTGAATGGCCAAATATTATGTTAGGCATTAATTCATTGTTAATGATGGAAACTGAAACGATAATAAATATTATTATATTAGCAAAAACTAATGAATTAAAAAATGTTATTTTTCGTTTTTCTAATTTTTTTGTAAATATGATTGTTAATTTTCTAAGCATCATCTTATCTCTTTTCTCGGCTGTTCTAAAATTGAAATCAATTGTTGTTTAGTATAGAATGATTATTTGGAAATTAAATCATAAAGTTTATTTTTCGTTCGGAGGATCAAATATTGAAATTAATCGCAACAAATATCAAAAACACACTTGTTGATGATCAGAATCATTTTGATTATCAAAAATTTCAAAAAATAATGGATCAAATGAAATCAAAGGGAATTCATTTCGTAGTTATTAGCAGTGATAATTATCCACACTTACTACGCTTTTTTAATTCAATTGATGGTCAGATATCATTCGTTTGTGAAAATGGTGCTCAAGTTGTTAAAAATGGGGTCGTTCTGAAAAATCACTTAGTTGATTATTTAACATGCCAGCGGGTATTTAAATATTTATCTAAAGATGATCAATTATTCGGTGCCAATATTATTCTTTCTGGTAAAAATAATGCTTACACTAACTTGAAAGCTTCTGATCCAAAGTTTAAACAACAGAAGCAATTCTATGATTATTTACAGCATGTTCCTGATATTACAGCTGTTTTTGATCAAATTTACCGAATTCATTTAGAATGGCAAAGTGGCGATGATGCTACTCGAATTCAACTTATTAATCATCATTTTCCAGATTTGCGGGCAGTTTCTAATATTAATGGGGGCATTGATATTATAACAGAAGATTCCAGCAGAGAAGACGGTTTAAAGGCCTTACAAGCATCTTTTAAAGTGAATGATGCAGAAGTAGCTATTTTAAGTTCAGATGATAATGATCAGAATTTTTTGAATCAATTTTCAAATGGAATTTCAACTAAAAATCAATCAATCGATGGATTAGACCAAATCAATCAATTGATAAAGTAAAATAGTAGAAAAGGAGTTATTTTATGCAATCAACTTGGAATTGGTCAGGAATTTTGGGATGGCTTGTTCTTTTAATTGATTTGATTTTACTCTTAATTTACTTTTATCATCATAAAGTTTGGCGGAAGGAGTATTGGATCCACCCACAAAACCTTCATTCTAAATCACTTTGGTTTAAGATCGTTACTTTTGTTATTTTATTACTCGGGTTAGGCTATGTTCATTTAAATCATAGCATTGACCAGGATAGTGTAATGACAACGCACCAATTTAAACCATTAGCTTTAGAAATTGATGGTAAACGTTCATATTATATTCATGTTCGAAATCAAAGACTTTTTAAAAAATACATTTTTTTTATTAACGGTGCTAAGAATAAATCCACTTCGCACCGGACGTTATTATTGGATCGTGATAATCCTTTAGATTCACAATATAACCAATTAAAATTAAACCCAGTTCAGCTCCATCAACTGGATTCAAAGTATCAAAAAGCATGGGTCGAAATTACTACAATTCGTTACCGTAATCGGCTGCGAAATGGACTCGGATTACATGCTGGAAGGATATTATCTTCACAAGTAGCAATCCGGGTTCCAAATCAAAATTATGAAAAATTGGAAGATTAAAAAGGGTTCATGAAAATTAATTTCATGAACCCTTTTTATTTTATATCAATTTTGATTCGACTTTATGTTTAAAATTGTATCTGCAATTTTAGTGGCAATAACTTTATTAAAATCATAATCCTTATTTTTAGGGCTAATTGTCGTTAGCCAATCGCTTTTTCCTTCGTTAATGTTGCCCCATTTATAAAAATGATTATTAAAATGATCATCTTTTTGGTATGAGCTATCAATTCCCTTGGCCTTAAGATGATTTAAAACAACGTTGTCACTATGTTCTAAATCAATTTTAGGTAAACGCGCTTCAATTAACGTATCGCCAGAAAAAATTTCTTTAGGATAGAAGTATGAAACGGCTTTGAATTGCTGCTTAGCACCTGCAACGTGCATTTGAGGTGGAATAATTGTAACAATGTCTGATTTGATTAATGCCTTTAATTGTTTAATTCTGATTAATGGCGGTCCCATTGATATGAAACGGCTGGTTGAATTGAAATCTTTTAAGAAATGCTTTTCATAATCATCATTGGTAAATAATTTCTTCCTGACAATGGTTCGGATGGTATCTTCAAAATCAATGATTGTTGAAAGGGCAGATGAAAGCGGATCGGTTTTAGTCCCTTTAGCTGCACCATTGATTAATTTCTGTAATTTATTAATAATTGTCTTTTGATAATTTTCAACCGTTGTAATTTTAACTCCAGCCACTGGGTTTAAAACGTGATCCCAGTCTAATAAATCGTCATGATTAATTTTAGAATGTTTAATGGCATTTTTAGGATCCTCGATAAATGCGGATTTAAATTGATCTAAATTAACATTTGGATATTTAGCCTGGACTAACCGGGTGTAATAGACGTATTCCATATCAAGTTTTAACAATTCAACAAAATCTTGGTATGGTAAATGATAATTATCTAAATGCCTTTGAATTCGATCATGAGTTAAAAAATGGGGCTGATATGCTTCGTTATGACGCTTTTGATCGGTTCCCTTTGGATAGTAAGGCATTCCGCGTCTTGAACCAGCATAGATGTGGGGTTCTTGACCAGATTTATTATACGAAAGGGTATTGTCCGGCATAATTTGAAATCGCCCACCACGGCCTTCGGTTAATAATGTAACGTAGTCAAAGAAACTAAGACCTAATCCGCGAATAATGACGTTACTCCGTGGCTTGATATGGCTTAGTGGGGTATCACTTGGGTATCCAGGTAAAATGTAATTTAAATGGTTATTATTAGCATATTTTTGCAATGCCTGTTGCTGTTGGTTAGGATGATTTTCAGATAAACCAACGTTCAAGACAACGTGGTCAAAATTATCATCAAAAGCTTCTTTATGATCGGTCATTAAATTAAATTGATTGCCTTTTCTTTCAACGTCTAAGACTTTCTTTTGGTGAATATGAATTGAAACATTTTTAGGTAGATAGCGTTCACTAGTCATTCTCTGGAAACACCATTGAAGATAAACTCCATAAAGCGGGCGTGGAGTATAATTAGTTGGCATTAATCTAGTTGAAGCTTTAAATAGTTGGTCTTTAAATTGATAGGTATTGATTTTTGAGTGTGAATTTAATTCAGTTTGAAAGGGATGCTTATCACCTAAAATAAAATCAGGTGCTTCAGTTCTTGCCCATTGGTCTAAAGAGGGTCCTTGCCTACAATTATTGAACATTGAAATGTCTTGTGCATCTGTATTCATAATTAAATGAATTGATTGGTCAGTTCGCCAGGTTCTTCCACCAATTGGATATGGATCAAATAAATGGATTGCTAATTGATCAATTTGACTTTGTTTAAAATGTTCGATTAAATAACGTGTAACTAAAATGCCGCGTGGGCCAGCACCAATAATTGCTACTTTCATGTTGTTCAGCTCCTTTACATCTTTACAATGATTATGTTCTAATTTTCTTTTCTAAAAAGCAAGTTATACCTATTTTTAATTCATTTACGATATAATTATACATTAGGGGTGAATTTAAATGAGTAAATTAGTTCCGGAAAATATGTTAGAAATTAAACAAAAAATGAAGCAATTATCAAACAATGGGCATCAAGTGAGTGAAGATAAAATGATTTATAACGCTATTCAGACCTTAATGCAGAATTATTTAGAAGCGGCTGAAGAAGGGCATTATGATAATTCAATCATGAATCCAAAGGGGAATCAAATTAACGCTTATGACGTTAATAATCATTTAATTGATGCCATTCAATCAACCCATGCAACCTTTATTGATGATTTTAAACAAGATTCATTTAAATTAATTTTGCGGTTAGAAGAATTTGCTGATTACATTGCTAGACAATAATCAACTTGCAATTTTCTTAATTTTTGTTTATAGTAGAGATTGTTGTGCGCCCTTAGTGTAAAGGATAGCACATGAGATTTCGGTCCTCATGATCCGAGTTCGATTCTCGGGGGGCGCATAAATTAATAAGACTAGTCATTTTCATGACTAGTCTTATTTTTTTGTAAAAAATTTTAAATAATGATTGATTTATCGGTTCAATTTAGTTATCATTAATAACGTTAGTCAGCTAACGTTTATTCAGAAAGAGGCGTGTTTGAAGAATGAGAAGAGACTTTGCAAGGTTATTAAAATCAGCTGCAACCCAACTTACCAAGCAATTTAATCAGTTCGCAAAACGATATGATATGACTGCGACACAGATGGCAATCATTGATTTTATGACGAGAACCAAGAAAAAAGAGTTTTTTCAAAGTGATATTGAACATGAATTTTGGATTCAACGTTCGACAGCATCGGTTCTATTAAAACGGATGGAGGCAAGAAAATTAATTATTCGAACTTCTAGTCTTGAAGATGCCAGACAGAAGCAGGTGATTTTAACATCAAAGGCTCGTCAGTTGGAAAACACAATTGTCGATTTTATGAATAAACAGCAGGCTCAGATTGAGGATCACTTTTCAGTTCAAGAAGTTGAAACTGTAAGAAAATTTTTAAAATTTATTATTAATTTTGAAAATAAGAAAAAATAATAGAAGGGAAATGACAGTTGATGGATGAAAAAATTTCACCCAAGGTAATTGGAGCCATTATTGCTGCTGGAATTATGTCATTCAGTGGTGTTGTCGTTGAAACATCAATGAACATTACTTTTCCAACGTTAATGAATGAATTTAATATTTCAACAAGTACTGTTCAATGGATGACAACAAGTTATTTATTGATTGTAGCAATGATCGTTCCAATTTCTGCAATTTTAAAACGGAATTTTAAGACGAAAAATTTATTTATAATTGCTAATTTATTGTTTATTTTAGGATTAGCTTTGGATGCCTTTGCACCTAATTTCTTAATTCTTTTACTCGGGAGAATTATTCAAGGCTTTGGAACTGGAATTGCACTACCGCTTATGTTTAACATTATTTTAGATCAGGTTCCTGTATCTAAAATTGGCATGATGATGGGAATTGGTTCGCTAATTACAGCGATTGCACCAGCCATTGGACCAACTTTTGGTGGAATTGTTGTTTCTAGTTTAGGTTGGCGTTTTATTTTCATTTTCTTACTGCCATTGTTAATTATTTCTTTGATTGTTGGATTAACTAGTATTCAACAAGCTAGTAAGATTGTTAGAACCCATTTTGATATCCCAAGCTTTATATGGATTATTGTTACTTTCTTTGGGCTAGTTTTTGGATTTAGTAATATGGGACAAGATGGTTTTCTTAGTGTAAACGTAATTTTGCCAATCTTAATTGGTTTAATTGGATTATTCTTACTTGTTCACCGATCTAATCGAATTGACCACCCAATCATTAATCTACGGGTTTTAACTAACCATGGTTTTGCTGGGCATGTCTTTAGTTTCTTTGTTTTACAAATTTTGACTTTAGGCTTGTCATTTATCCTACCTAATTATGTTCAACTAGTGAATGGTAGTTCGGCTTCATTGGCTGGAATTTTAGTATTTCCTGGAGCTGCTTTAGGGGCAGTCATGTCTCCATTTACCGGTCGGATTTTAGATAAAATGGGTCCTAAACTTCCATTAATGTTAGGATCAGCCCTGGGTATTTTAGGTTTAGTTTTATACACAATTTTTGGAATGCATCTATCTAACTGGATGATTTGTGTCTTCTACATTATCTACATGGCATGTTTAGGCTTATCATTTGGTAATATTATGACCAATGGTTTAAGCTACTTACCAGAAAAACAAAATGCTGACGGAAATGCAATCCTAACGACTTTACAGCAATTAGCTGGTGCGGTTGGAACTTCATTGGTAGCTGCAATTGTAGCCCAAAGCCAAATGGCACCTGGTGTTAATAAAGCACTTAAAACATCTATTGGTTCTGAACATGCATTTATTTTTCTATTAATCTTAGTTATTATCCAATCAGTTGTTTTGTTTAAAGTGGTTGTTTTGGGTCATAAAAAAGCAATTAATAAGTAGTTCAATCGAAATATTACAGAAAAAAGTTCATTTCGCTTTGAAATGAACTTTTTTTCTTTTTAGTCCTTTAATTAATGTTAAAATAAATTTAGTAATAAATTGAAAGGGGGATAATTATGAGCCGAAAAATTAAATCATATTTTCAAGCAGCAATGATCGATGCAACGTATTGGATGTTGATTGGGACCATCTTCCTTTTGGCAGAAATTCCATTCCAATGGATTTTTGATCATAATGCGGCTCTTGCTACGATCAATGTATTACAACGCCTAATTACCCATCTTTATGCCTTTTTTAATTTTATTTTGATGATGATCATTGTTTGGGTGATTATTGTATTTTTAATGTTTATTTTTATTTTACTTAAACCCAAATGGCATGAAAATGAAAATAATAAGAATTGAGAGTGACTTAAATTGAATCGTAAACATCAAGATCGATTGGAAAAACATTTTGCCAAACACTGGTATTTAATGTGGCAATGGTGGTTTTTAATCATCATTGTCATTTTATGTGGCTTCTTTTTATTTAACCGTTATCAAAACCATGAAAATAATGTTAGAAGTCAAAAACAAGTTTCAAAAGACGTTAATCATCATAGTGATTTATCAAGTGATGAAATTGCCTCAACCTTAAAGAAAAAACGCTATAATACAAAGCATAGGGCAATTAATACGGTTAGCCTAATTTTTGCTAACCAACATCAGTTTAGCCAAACAAAGGTTAAGATTGGTAATAACTACATTGTTGAAGTTCATATTCCTAAGCATGCATCTATTTATGGCGAAATTAATCAAGGAAATTTAACTAACTGGAAATCAATGGTTTCTAGGTTAAAGGACAAAACGAAGTTGCTAAATCAATACCATCAAAAAGAATTGAATACGCCGGATTATTCACATGTGATTGTCGTCAATCCTAGTAATCCTAAGACAATGTTTTTATACGTTGTCAATGGACAAGTTAAATTTAATGCTATCAAGAAACAATAAAAAAGAAACACCAGATTGAATCTGATGTTTCTTTTTAAATTTGGATTAATTATTTTGTAAATCTCAATACGTAATCATTTTGACCGTCAGAAGTAATTTTAAAATTAGTGTATCCGGCTTGAAGCCATTCTCTTTGTGAAGCCTTTGCCCAATTTAAAGCATCTTGCACTGAATCAAAAGTGTGCGGCGTGCTAAAAATTTCATTTGGTGGTTCACGGTTTGATGGTTCTTCATTGTTATATTGAGCAGTAGCTTGTTGTGAATCATGATTAGATGTTTGATTATTATTGCGATTACGATCTAATGACTGACTGAATTGTTGATTACGTTTACCTTGAGATTGTTTATGAAAATGTCGTTCATAATTAACTGCCGTTTTGTTAGACTGGGAATAACGATTCGTATGAACGGTTGATTTATTAAATAATTTAATTCCACCAACGATAAGGATTGCAATAAATACCAATCCGATAATCCACGGCCAGGTTTTAAACTGGGGATTATGTCTATTTGCATCATATCTGCTACGATTAAATCGATACTTTTTAACGCGGTGTAAATCATCATGATTATCCAAATAAACACCTCCGTTTGTAAAAGAGAGCTACCTAATCACTTATATATTATAACATATTTGTCGGCTAAACCCATTTACAAAAAAAGACACCAAATTAATGGTGTCTTTTTTAATTCCTATTTAATTTTATTATTTAATTCTGCTGCCTTATGGAAGTCTTCCGTTAAAGTATAACTTGATACACCCCAATGGTAGAAGGCTAATGAAACGATAATAATAACAACAAAATCAAGTGGATATGGAATTAAATTAATTCCGCCAAAACTAGAGCTACCAATATATGAAAGAATGGAAATAAAGATTAAGTAACCAATCATCCATAAACTACCTTTGAATTGGGTAGCGGTGTTTTTCCAACCTTTACGCCATTCAAAGAAGAAGTAGAATGGTAATCCAAGTAAAATCACGATGATAACTTTAATGGTTGTTGGCCACATTGCCCAGTAGGTTGCTAAACTAGCAAGAACAAAGGCAGTTGGTGCCATAATCTTAAGCATTCTTAACTTAATTGGACGCTTGAAATTAGGAGCAATATTTCTAAGTGTACTTACAGTAACTGGACCAGTTAAATATGCGATTAAAGTTGAAGTTGAAATTACACTTGCTAATGTTCCCCAACTTCTAAATAAAGCTACTAATAAGACACTAATAATTAGGTTAATTACCATTGCAACTCTTGGAACATTCCACCGTTTATTAATTTTACCAATAAATTTAGGCATATGTTCGTTTCCAACCATGGCAGCTAAAGTACGACTAGTCTGGGCAACAAATGAAACCCCAGTACCGAATGGTGATACAAATGCATCAACATATAAAAGAACGTATAACCAGTATGCACCCAACAATTTAGCAAGATCAGCAAATGGAGATTGAAAATCAATCCCATGCCAACCATACTGAGCTAATTGACCTGTTGGAACGACTCCAATAAATGTAAATTGAAGTAAAATATAAATAATAATACTAATAATTAGAGAAATTGCAATTCCTCTTGAAATATTCTTCTTCGGATTTTGAATTTCTTGTCCCATGTTAATAACCACTTGGAAGGCATTATATGAAAAAATAATTCCTGATGAAGTGGTGGCCGCAAAAATAGCAGCACTTCCGTAAGGCATGAAGCCTTGACTAGTATAATTACCGGCATGAAAGCCAGATAACAATAATGTAACGATTGTTAATAATGGAATTACTAATTTGAATACTGAAATAACACTAGTAAATCTAGCTAGTAAATTAACTGACCAATAGTTTAGTAAAGTGAATACTAAAATAAATAGGAAAACTACGAATAAACCTAAATTTGAAATTTGATCATTTTGCATGAAACCGTGGGTCCAAGTAGCCCAAGACCATGGCCATGAACTCATATATTGAACGGCCGCAACGGCTTCAATTGGAATCAAAGTAACTAACGATACCCAATTGGCCCATGCTGCAATGAACCCTAGTAATGAACCATGGGTATATTGAGCATACTTACTCATTCCACCAGATTCAGGGAACATTGTTCCTAATTCAATGTAGTTAAATGCGATTGCTCCAATGACAAGTGCTCCAATAATCCAAGATAGGATTGCGGCTGGACCTGCAATTCTTGAAGCTTCCCATGATCCAAATAACCATCCTGAACCAATGATGGAACTCAAACCTAACATTACAATCTGAAATAAACCAATTTTTCTATTCTTTGTTTTTGTTTTCGTAATTTACAAACTCCTTTCATGGCCCAATATTTATTTTATCAAAGAAAGAAATTAATGTAAATTAATAAAGAACTACTATGGCGGGATTTATGCGCTTTCAATGGCTTAACAATCGCAAAAAGCAGCAATTCAATTATAAAAAAGAATTACTGCTTCTAAATATTTTATATATTTATGTAAGTTCAATGAATTTTATTTTGATTCACAAATTTCAATCAAATTTTGATCCGGATCATGAATATAAATGGCATTCATCATGCCATTAGCACCACGAATTTTAAGTGGTCCAGCTAAAATGTCAACTCCATAGTTAGCAAAGTGATTGGTTAAGTATTCTAATGGATCTTTAGAAATTAAACTAAAACTTCCACCGCCGGCAATATTTTTACCAGGTTTGGCAGGCATTTCAGCATTGATATTTAAGATAATTAATTTCTGCTTGCCTAATTGTAGCTCTAGTCTGTCATTTTGAAATTTAACAACTGGTAAATCGAGTGCTTCATGATAAAATCGCATTGATTTTTCTAAATCATCTGAAAATAATGTCACGTGATCAATATCTTTAACTTTCATATTTAAATCCTTCTTTCAAAACATTATAATTATAACATACGATTGTAAATAGCTTTTGAAACTATATTATGGTAAGTTATTAGTTGGATAATATTTCGGAAAATATAAAGGGAGGCTTATTTTTGCCACTTTTAAAAGTTAAAAATTTAAGTATGAGTTTTGCTGAAAAAGATCTCTATAAAAATGCCAGCTTTACTTTGAATCCTGGTGAACATATGGGAATTGTCGGCCAAAATGGGGTTGGTAAATCAACTTTGATTAAAATTATTACTGACAAGGAATTACCATTAAAAGGATCGATTAAATGGCAAAATCATACTAGTGTTGGCTATCTAGATCAATATGTCAGTATTCCCAAGGGAATGACATTGATTAAATTTTTGCATACCGCTTATTCACATTTATACAAATTGAATGAACGAATGACAAAATTATATGAAGATTATGCGAATGATATGAATAATAAAACGCTTGAAAAAGCAGGGCGGATTCAAGAAACCTTAGAATCACATGGTTTTTATGAAATTGAAACTAAAATTGAAGAGGTTATTAGTGGTTTAGGTTTAGATGATTTAAAACGGGATCAACAGATTTCTAAAATGTCCGGTGGGCAACGTTCAAAAATCATTTTAGCTAAGTTAATTTTAGAAGATCCAGATGTAATCTTACTTGATGAACCAACTAACTATTTGGATACTGCTCATATCCAATGGTTAATTGATTATTTAAACAATTTCAGGGGATCCTTCATGGTCATTTCACATGATTACGGTTTCTTAGAACAGGTTACTAACTGTATTTTGAACATTGCATTCGGTAAAATTAATAAGTACCGTGGTGATTTCAAGCAGGCAATGCGCCAAAAGACTGAACATGAAAAGACCCAGAAGCGTGAATTTAATAAACAGCAAGTTAAAATTCAGAAAGCTAAAAACTTTATTCGTAAAAATAAAGCCGGTTCTAAATCAACACAGGCCAAGTCACGTGAAAAGATGCTTTCACATATGACAAAGGTTGATCCACCATCTTCCAATATTCATGCATCATTTGAATTCCCTTATTTAGATACTGGCTCTCAAAATGCATTGGTGATTGATAAATTATCCGTTGGATATAATCACAAGCCGTTGTTATCACCAGTTACCTTTTCAGTCACAACGGATCAAAAGGTCGGCTTGAAAGGATTTAATGGTGTTGGTAAATCAACCTTAATTAAAAGTATTTTAGGGATTATTCCAAAACTTGGTGGGGACGTTTCATTCTCGCCATCGGCTAAGGTTAATTACTTTAATCAAGATTTAGTTTGGGATGATTATCAAAATACACCTTTAAATTACATTCAGACGAAGTATCCAAAATTAACCCAGGGTGAAATTAGAAGAAAGTTATCCCAGTGTGGTTTGGATGCCGCAAATGCGATGAAACCAATTGGTGAACTTTCTGGTGGTGAACAAGTGAAGGTTAAGTTGGCTTTAATGGAATTTAAGCGAAGCAACTTCTTAATCATGGATGAACCAACTAACCATTTAGATGCAGAAACTAAGGAATCCTTGAAGCAAGCCATTAAGAATTTTCCTGGAAATGCAATCGTTGTATCACATGAAACTAGTTTTTATAACGGTTTAACTGATAAGACGATTGACGTTGAAAAGTTAAGTTTGCATAAAGCGGACGAGGTTAATCAAAAAGAAGATAAATAGACTGTAATATCAAAAAAGCATCTGCCAATTTCGGCAGATGCTTTTAATTTGCTTAAAATAACTATTTATTAAATGTACCGGCTTCATTTTGTCTGATGAAATCAGCCAAGTGCTTGTAATATACGGGAGCATTATCAATCATGTGATGGTGTCCGGCGTGAGGGGATGAAACAAACTTAGCGTTTGGAATTCGTTCAGCCATCTTTTTACCTTCTTCGACAGGCATTGATTCGTGTTCACCAAAGGTAACTAAAGTTGGCACTTGATCATTCTTTAATTGATCAGTAACATTCCATTCTTTTAGCTTACCAGTAACAACGAATTCATTATCACCCTGGAATGCGTGGTAAATATCGTTATTGGTAGTATCAACTAAATGTGAAATAGCAGGTGGTTGGGTTCTATCAATATAACCAGTGTTCAATTTATTAACTAACTTTTGATAGCGTGGATCTGAAAAGTCATTTTTAGCTTCGCAGCTCTTCATAAATTTAACTTGATCAGTAGTAAATTCATTATCTCTGATTTGATTTAAGTGTTTAGTGTAACTATCAATGTTATCAACCATTGAAGAAATGATGGCACCCTTTAGGTGTTGACCATATCTTAATGAGTATAGTTGAACTAATAAACCACCCCATGATTGGCCAATCAGGTAGAAATTATCCAATCCTAAAATTTGTCTAACTTCATCAACTTCATTGACAAAGTAATCGTAGCTTAAAACCTTCTTAGCAATCTTAGGATCGCTTAAGTCTGGAGTATCAGAATACCATGACCCTAATTGGTCATACATGGTAACTTGAACATCTAATCCTTGTTTTTTTAATTGTTGAGCGGTGTTTTCCCAATATTCATGATTACCACCGGGGCCACCGTGTAAGCATAGTAAATGAATATGACCGGTTCCAGTAGTATGGGTCCAAAGGTGATAGCCATTATGTAAGGTAATAATTTTAGTACCTTGTTTCATAATTAATTCCTCCTAAATGTATAATTAATCATATTTTAACACTTTTCATTTCCAAAGCGGGATATGAATTATTGTCTTTGTTGGATCGATAGAATATTGAATCTTTTGATTGCCCCGAATTGTCATTGCCATGTCTGAAGCGTAGACAATTAAGCCTAATTGTCGGCCCGCTGGTAAATGATAAAAGGTCGGTTGTAAATCTAATTCAACGTTATAAAATTGGTGGGGTTTTAATTCGTCAACCTGATAACTATTATGGCGATTTTGCATATTGATGTGCCCCTCTGTAATTTTCTTGAAGGGGGTAGGATGTTTTTGTAATTTAAATTCTTTTAAATCATCTCGTTTCCATAAGTATCCTGCTTCAATCGCGTTTCTAGATAGTAATTGTGGAGTGTGAGTTAGACGGGTTGCTTCTCCATAATCAACGAGCATAAAACTAAGGAGGCCAACGTTTTGACTCGATGCCGCGTTAATTTTGATATGAACTTTACCATCAATATAGTGATCGTGTTTTAGTGGATTGGTTTTGAAAACAAGGCGATTGTTGCTCATTGGTGAATCATTGTTACCCATTAAATCCTTGTACCATTTATTATAATGTTTAGTATATTTATTAAAGATATCTGGCACTAAGTAATCATTAAATTGCATTGGTTTGATTCCGTTTTGGTGATCAGATAATTTAAACTGATTATCAATTTGAAGTGAAAGGGCATTTTTGGCATTTGACCAATCTTGATAGGTGTGCCATGTCTGTGGTTTAACATTATCCTGAATTGTAACGTCTGGGATTAATTGATTAGCGTCGTTATCAACATCCAATAATTTATTGGTTAACCATAAATTCATCATGTCGGTGAAATCCAATGATTGAAAATTATTGATGTAAATGTGCGGTCCCTGATGCAAGAATAATTTCTTTTGAACTGGAACATTGCGTAAAGCATTCCATAAATGTTCAACATTTCTTGGCTTGACGTTCCAATCGTTTAGGCCATGAACCATCACAATGTCAGCTTTAATGTGTGAAACATCCTTTAGATAGTTTCTAGCATCCCAAAATTGATTATAGTTACCGGTTAATCGATCCTGATGCTTCGTGATTGAATCCAATTGCTTTTTCCATTGATCCTTAACATGTTGGTAATCACCAGCTTTTTGAAACCGGCTGAATGTCTCATCAGCCAAGACATCGCAATCTTCACCCTGGAAACCGCCAGGGGCAACAACAAGTCCATTGTCGCGGTAATAGTCATACCAACTTGAAATGGCTGCTTCTGAAAGACACGTCTTTAAACCATCGACGCCGGTTGTGGCAACTGCCGTTTGAAGGGTTCCTAGGTATGAACGGCCAGTCATTGCAATGTGTTGATTTGACCACCATGCTTTAACTTGGATGTGATCAGTTTTGTTAGTGAAAGCAATGCGTCGATTATCAAGCCATTCTATGATTGATTTAGCAGAAATGGTCTCTAAATCATCGCCGGTGGTTCTTAATCCTTCAGAATCCTTAGTCCCAATTCCGGCAGCATAAACAATCGCAAAACCGCGTGATAAAAAGTAATTATTTAACGTATAACCCATTTCACGGCTAAAAGATTGGGTTGGATATTTGGATTCACCCTTAATTTTTCTAGGCTTTGGAATGTTTTTGCTTTGATTACCATGTGATTCAATATCTTGATATTGATAGTGATTCGGCGTTTTGTGTTTTAATTTGACGTTCACTTGGTGCGTTAATTGATCACTTAGTTGATCATTAACACCCTGGTTATAGGGACTAGCTGTGTATAAAACGGGGACTTTGATTTGATTTGATTCTTTTGGTCTCACAATGTCAGCTTTTAGGAGGTCCCGTTTACCATCATGATCGGTATCCAATGGTGCTTCAATGTAAACAACCTCTCGAATTAACTGATTAGTATCAAATACCGGTTGGGTTTTACCATTAAAAATCAATGGCTTTTTAAGGTCATTAAATTGTTGATAATAGCCATGGGCGGCGATTGTATCTATGTATGTTTGACCAAATTTAGTATGGGTGTTTAATAATAAGTACCATGCCTTAATGACATCTTGATTGGATAAGATGTCACTTGAAGTGTTAACAATTGGCAATCTGCTTTTTTTCATAAAAGTTTGTGATTGGTTAATTTTAAAATCAAAGGTTAATTTAAATCTTAAAAGCTGCAGTGCAATGTTATAAAAAATAATTTTATTAAGGGGACGATTGGATTTAGATAAATATTCCAAAGCGTTTGTATCTTCGGTTGCTAATAGGCTAGCAATATTTTCTTTAATATTACTAGCTGCGTTTTGATGTTCTAAAAATGCACGACTTATTAACTTCAACATTAGTTTTCTGGGTTGCTGGTTTAAATCGTTTGGTTCCAAAAAATGAATCATTTTTAATTCATTAATTTCATCTTTAATGCTTGTTGGTTTAATTGCAAATTGGTGATTTTTCATCATTAAAACCTCCTAATAAATGAATGTGAAATCGTTATTTGTTTTCATAAAATGATATAATAAAAATTACATTGCTCTAAGTGTAACACTACATTCTAAAGTGAAGGTGATTAAAGTGGATAAAAAGATTTTTATAATTACTGGTGCTGCAGGGACAGGCAAGACTACCGTTTGTAATTACCTTTGTGACCATTTTAAAATGGCCCGGGTAATTACCCATACAACCAGGCCACCGCGTAAATATGAAGTTAATGGACGCGATTATTACTTTGAAACTGCCAAAAGCTTTGCTCATCATCATTTCTTAGAATCAGTTCAATACGATCATCACCGTTATGGATCTTCTTATGAAGGATTGGATGCAGCCTTTAGAAAATCTCCCCGGATTTGCATTGTCTTAGATACCAAGGGTGCACTTACATATTTAAATCAAATTCATGATTTAGTCACTATTATCTATTTAACAGCTAGTAAACATAGTTTAGAAAATAGAATGATTGAACGTGGTGACGACATTGATAAAATCAAGAATCGTTTGTGTAGTCACGAAAATCAGCGGGACCAAACTTTACCTAATTCTCTAATTGGAAAAGCTACCAGCATTGATAATGATAATTGGGCTAGAACAAGAAAAGTTTTGAACCGTTTAATGCAGGTAAAATTATAATTTTGATAAAAAATCAACCATGGTTACTAAAATGTGCTAATATTAATTGTCATCATTTTAGAAAAAATTCATTGGAGATGATATTTTGAATCGAATGCCACCATTTATAACACCATTTGCAATTTTATCAATTGCACTAGCATTGAGTGCTACGAACGTTGTTTATAATAAAGTCACTAATACGAATGAAGGTGCTCCTGTTTCTTCTAGACAGGAAAAACCAGTTAGCAGTGACAATAAAAAGCCATCTAAATCAAATCAAAATAATAAAAAGAATAACGATGATAATAATAAAAAAGACAGTAAAAACAAGAACAAGAAAAATTCATCAAATCAAAAGGATGATAATAGTTCTTCAAAAGCTAAATCATCAAAGTCTGACAATGATGTTAATCAGAGTAGTAACGATAATAATGACAATTCTAATAACGATAATGATACTTCAAATGATAATTCTGATACATCTAGTGCCAATAGAGTAAGTAGCAACAACAGCTCTTCTGATTCTGGTACTACCGATGATCAAAATAGTCAAAGTAGTCAGAGCAGTAGTAGCCAGAGTAGCAATAATGATTCAAATGCTAATAGTAATAGTGGCGGATCATCAAAGAGTCGGGATGCAAGCCCAACTTATAGTTATTCTGCTTCTTCTGGTGTTGATTCCAATCAATCTTCAAGTGCCGGAAGTAATTCTAATCAATAAGGGGGGATTTAGATGTTTTCATTTTTAGATTTTATCAATCGAATTCTTAACTATATTGATATTGATACCAAAATTAAAAGCCGGATTTATATTATTGTTGGGTTTTTAGCCAACATTTATTTGTTTTATGTATCGTTTAAATTTATTCACAATGGATTTATGACCCGCGGAATTGTATTTTTCTTAGTGGCACTTTTTCTACTTTATTTTGTATATTTGAATTATTTTTATTACTTTACAGAAAAACAAGCCCCATTTGACCTCTCATCTAAAATAATGCATAAATTAGGGATTAAACCACGTGAACCTAAAAATACATCTCTCCGTGGTCGTCAATCTGGCATTCAAAATGTCCGTGGTGCCATTTCAAACGGTTATTTTAAAGAAAATCGGATGATGCCGGCCATTTTATCTTCTAATCCTTCTGAGGTTGAGCGGATTAATCAAGTTGCTGATGATTTAATTAATGATCATTTAATGACTGCTAATTATTTTGGATCAAGCGATGTTAGAATTAACCGGGCATTAAAAGAAAATGGTGATAAACCGATCTATGCAATTGGAAAGGGATGTTACGTTCCATATTTCCTATTAAAATTTGAATCTGGAAAATACAATGTCTACATTGGAATTAATCAAGCTAATCGACTATTAGTGGGTCATTTAACCCAAATTGGAATGCAAAAAATTAATCAAATTGATCATAATCGTGTTGATATTTTCTTGGCTTCCGTTTTATTAGTTGGTGGTCCATTTAAGACTGAAGGGCGTTTAAATCCCGTTGAACATCATCAAAATTATCAACTTAAATTAAAAATTGCTTTTAATTAATTGAATTTGAAAAAATAAAGCACGTTTGAAATAATTAAATTTCAAACATGCTTCTTTTATTTAATGTCGAATTTTTGAAAACGGCCCATTTCTTCTTTCGGGGCTTCAACTTTAATTTTAGTTCCATTAGCTAAGTAATTCGTTTGGATAACGTTGGCATGCTCATTTAAGTACGCAACCACGCTGCTTTGGTTAAACGGAACTAACAATGTTTTGGTGATGTAATTTTTGAAAATTTTTCGTCTGATTAAATCAACTAATGTATCAATCGAATGACTATCGTTTGCTGACATGATTAAACTATTGCTATCCTCAAATGATGGGTAGCGTTCGGATGTTAAATCGGCTTTATTAAACACATTGATCATTGGAATATTTGTAATACCAATTTCTTCCAGAACTTTTTTAGTGGTATCCATCATTAACTGTCGATGGGGATCAGAAAAATCAACAACCTGGATTAATAGATCAGCGTTTGCTGCTTCATGGAGGGTTGATTTAAAGGCTTGGATTAATTGATGCGGTAATTTACTAACAAAACCAATGGTATCACTTAAAAGCATGGCTTTATTATCACTGAATTGTAGGTGTCTGACCTTAGTATCTAAGGTTGCAAAAAGCATGTTTTTAACCATGACTTGTTTTTCATGTTCACCGAAACGTTGAACAAGTTGATTCATAATCGTCGATTTACCCGCATTGGTGTAACCAACTAATGCAACGTTTGGTAAATTGGTTTCATTTCGACGGGCCCGTTTAGTTTGATCAGACTTAGCGACTGTTTTTAAATCGTGTCTGATATTATTGATCTTTCGGCCAATCGTTCTGCGGTCTAATTCTAATTGAGTTTCACCAGCGCCACGGTTGGTAAAACCGCCGCCACTGCTCGTCCCTGTTTGTTGATCTAAACGCTGGCTTGCACTGGTATGAAGCCTTGGCAATTGATACTGCAACTTAGCCAGTTGAATTTGTAATTTGGCTTCGCGGGTTCTGGCACGGTTAGCAAAAATCTCTAAAATTAACGCCGTTCGATCAATGACGTTGGCTCCAGTAGCTTTGCTTAGATTTCTGATTTGACTAGGGCTTAATTCATCGTTAGCAACAATCGTATTAATTTGATATGCGTGTGCTAATTGACCTAATTCAGTGACTTTACCCTTTCCAAAGTATGTTCCAGCATCTGGGTGGTCTAACTTTTGAACCAGGGTTCTAACAACCTCCATGTTGTTAGCAGTTACTAAATTAGTTAGTTCTTCCATTGAGTAATTAAAACGTGGATTATTTTTTAAATTAAGGCCAATGACAATCACTTGTTGTTTGGTATTTGATTCGATTTCCATATATCATCCTCCTTTGGTTAATTAACGTTATTATACTATGGCTTAATTATAATGGTATCAATAATGAATATGAAAAAAGGGCTGTTTAAATCACAGCCCTCTCATTTTGATTAATTAATTAAAGTTTATCACTGACACGATTATAATATTGAACTTTCGGTTTGCCATCAATAACAGATACTTTAGTAACGCTACCGTTTTTAGGACCTTCGGTAATATCCATTTGCGGGTCAAAATGTTGTGTTAACCAACGAATTATCGTCCCGTGGGCAGCAACTAAGACGTTATCACCATCTTGAGCATTTTTAACGACCCGATTAAAGCCAGGCATAAAACGTTCTAGGATTTCCTGGTTACTTTCAGCATGATGGTATGGATCAAAGTCATGAATCATATCCATGATTTTTCCCATTGAATATTTTTTCAACATTTCATTATAAGTGTCAGCACCGAGTGGGCTACCAATCATGTGCCATAATCCTTCATCATCGTTACCTTCAAAATAACCAAAATTTTCTTCTCTGAAAGCTTTGTCAACTGTTGGTTTAGATAATTCAGATGGGTTTGCAGCTAAAATATATTTAGCGGTTGTAATTGCTCTTGGAGCATCGCTAGAATAAGCTTGATCAAAATGAATTGATTTCAAACGGTTTCCAGCGTCGATTGCATCTTGGATTCCTTTTTTGGTAAGTGGAGCATTCGCAATTCCTTGGATTCGATGGTACAAATTTAAATATGTTTGGCCATGCCTAACAAAATAAATATTAATTTTAGACATTTTGCTCACTTCTTTCGAAAGATTATATTTCAATGTTATTTTAGCATATTTAACCATTCTAATGAAAAATAGACGATATAACTTTATTTTTAATTTTTTGGTAGTTAAAATTATGAATAGGATTTGGTTTAAAAGAATAGGAGGTCAATGATGGCCGATAAAGTAAAACGTGATGAACAAAATCATCTTGACTATATTGAAAATAAAATTAAAGAAGCGGCAAAAAGGGCTGAAGAAGAAGCTCAAAATGCTAGAAAAAATCTAAAAATTATTCAAAAAGATTATTATAATGATGTTCGTTTGAGGGAGACGACCTATAGTGGTTTAATGACAACGTCAGTTGAAATTAGGCAAAAGCAACAGATGATGCAGCAACGCGAACAAACATTGTTCTTTGCCAAAGAATTAAGTCGGCTTCTGAAAGCACTTGCTAAACGTCCTTATTTTGCAAGGGTTGATTTTAAGGATAGTGATGGTGAAAACCATTCAATTTACATTGGTTTAGCATCGTTTACTGATATTAACGATACCGATCATTACTTGATTTACGATTGGCGGGCACCAATTGCCAGTATTTATTATGCTAATAAAATGGGCAAAGTAAGTTATCATGCTCCGGATGGGAATGAAAGCGTTGAAATTGTTTTAAAACGTCAATTTTATATTCAAAATGGCAAAATTCAAACCGTTTTTGATACTGATCAAGTAGTGGGTGATCAAATGTTAATTCAGAATTTAGCCGCCCATTCAACTTCGAAAATGAAAAGTATTGTTACGACCATTCAAAATGAACAAAATAAAGTTATTCGGGATGTTAAGAATGATTTATTATTTGTTCAAGGAGCAGCTGGATCTGGTAAGACTTCGGCTGCACTACAACGGGTTGCCTACTTGCTTTATCATTACCGTAATCAAATTAATTCCAAACAAATTATTTTGTTTTCGCCGAACCAATTGTTTAATGATTACATTAGTAATGTTTTGCCAGAATTAGGTGAACATAACATGGTTCAAATGACTTATGATCAATACAGTAATCACCGGGTTCCACATTTAAGGGTAAATAATTTATCCCAACGGTTTGCTATTGATAATTCTGATCAAGTTCATCCAATCGTTAATTTAAAAAATCAGCTTCAATTCTTCAAAATGGTGACTAATTATGCTGAAAGCTTAAATCACCATGGGATGGCATTTCGAAATTTAATTTTTGCTGGCAAGATTTTTATTAGTAAACAAAAGATTCATGATATCTATTATGGATTTAATGATAACTATAATCTTGAAAATCGTTTAGCAGCCACTAAGCAGGCCCTTATGAAAATCCTTGATCAACGGATTAAAGCGGAAATGAAGAAGGAATGGGTTCAACGGGCCATTAACGATTTGAGCAAACAGCAGTTAGATATGTTGCAAGCTACCCACCCAAGCGAATTTGCTAATCCAGATCATGAATTTAAATTTCTGGCTAAGCATATTGTTGCAGGGGGCTTCCGCGGAATTAAACGCGAAATTGAACACGAATTGTTTTTGAGTATTAATATTCAATATATTCGAATGCTAAAAGCAATCAAACAGCGCGAAAATCTTCATTCGTTTGGTATTTCTGATCATGAATGGGATAAAAATATTCAAAAATTAATGGATCGGATCCAAAATGGTCAAATTCCAATGTGCGATGTTTCACCATACCTATACCTATTTGACAAAATGGTTGGTAAACGCGGGCATAATGATATTAAATACATTTTTATTGATGAAGTCCAGGATTATACCAGTTTTCAAATTGCTTTTCTTAAATTTGAATTTCCAAAGGCTAAGTTCACAATGTTAGGTGACCTTAATCAAGCCATTTTTACCCATCAACACAGCAATCATTTGTTTGACGATGTTAAAACCCTTTTTGATCCTGAAAAAGTCAGAATGATTAGTTTAAACAAAACGTACCGTTCGACCAAGCAAATTTCTGATTTTAGTAAGTATTTATTATCTAAAGATAGCAAAATTGAATCATTTGCTAGAAATGGGCATTTACCGTTAATCCAATCAACTAATTCTGAACATGCAGTTGGTTTATTGAAAAATTGGCTGGATAACGATCAAAATGATCATGAAACTACTGCTATTATTGGAAAAGATTTACCAACGTGCCGAAAAATATATCATGATATGAAACAAAGCAAAATGAATGTAACGTTAATTCAAACTGAAAATCAACGGTTAGTCAGCGGAACTTTAATTGTTCCGGCATACTTTGCCAAGGGATTAGAATTTGATTCTGTCATCATGTGGGATGCTAGCGATAAGAACTACCATAAGGCCTCTGATCGTCAATTAGTATATACAATTTGTACCCGCGCAATGCACAGGCTTAGGGTGTTATCAATTGGCAAAATATCACGATTATTTGATGGTATTCCCAAACAACTTTATGAATTAAAACGCTAAACTAATTTTTTTGTAGTATCGTGGAAAATAAATTCTTTAATGAAGGTGTTTTTAATGGCAGATTTGATTAACTATTATTCGTTTACGAAGGATGAGTGGCGCAATTTTTATCAAAAACATCAATCTGTTCCATTAACACAAGCAAGTTTAAAACAGATTAAAGCGTTTAACGATGAGATTTCATTGCAGGATGTTCGAGATATTTACATTCCACTAGTTCATTTATTGAAATTAAGATTAAAAAATTTTAATCACTGGCAGGATACGAAAGCTAAATTTCTACACAAGCCATCCAGAAGAATTCCTTTCATTATTGGAATTTCTGGTAGTGTTGCCGTTGGTAAATCAACGACAGCACGGTTATTAAAGGTCTTACTTTCGCACTTTATTAAAGATAAAAAGACGCAATTGATTACGACTGATGGGTTTTTATACCCAAATGCAGAATTACATCGCCGTGGAATTGAGCAGTTAAAGGGGTTTCCAGAAAGCTATGATATGAAGTCATTGATTAACTTCTTGAACGCCGTTAAAAATGGTGAACAGGAGGTGAAAGCCCCCGTCTATTCCCACCAAGTTTATGATGTAATTCCTAATCGTTACGACATCGTTAAACAACCGGATATTTTGATTATTGAAGGAATTAATACCCTTCAGTTGCCCAGTAATCAAAGAATTTACATTAGTGATTTTACTGATTTTTCCATTTACATCGATGCGAAAGCACCATTAATCGAGAATTGGTACTTGGACCGTTTTAAAAAATTAATGCAGACTGCTTTCCAAGATCCTTCTAATTTTTATTACAAGTACGCAATTGGTAATCAAGAAAAGGCGATTCAAATGGCGAAAGATGTTTGGCAAGATAATGATTTACCTAATTTATACCGTAATATTTTACCAACCAAAACGAGGGCGGACATGATTATTCACAAAACAAATGGGCACCGGATCAATCAAATTTTGCTTCGGAAATACTAATTTGATTTGAACTCTGGATTAATTATCGGTATGATAGTAACAATAAAACATTTAAGGAGTGGACGATTTGGCAAACATTGATTTATCATCTTTTGATAAAATTCTTGTGCTTGACTTTGGTAGCCAATATAACCAATTAATCACCCGTCGAATTCGTGATATTGGTGTGTATTCTGAATTGAAACCGCACACAATGACTGCTGAAGAAATTAAAGCATGGCACCCCAAGGGAATTATTTTTTCCGGTGGGCCTAATAGTGTCTATGATGCAAATGCTTATAAAGTGGATCCCAAAGTATTTGAATTAGGGATTCCCATTTTAGGAATATGTTATGGAATGCAATTAATGGCTTATACGCTTGGTGGTGGTAAGGTTTCTGGTATCAAAGAACCACAATATGGTCATGCTAAGATTGATGCAGATACCCAATCACCTTTGTTTAAAGACCTACCCAAAAAAGAACCAGTTTGGATGAGTCATGGTGATTTAGTAACAAAAGTACCAACTGGTTTTAAATCAGTGGCAACTAGTCCGGATTGTCCAATTTCTGCAATGCAGGATACAGCAAAGAATTTTTATGGCATTCAATTTCATGCTGAAGTTAGAAACACTAAGTATGGGAATGATGTTTTAAAGCACTTTGCATTTGATATCTGTCATGCTGAAAATAACTGGAAAATGGAAGACTTTATTGATTTACAAATTCAAAATATCAGAAATAAAGTGGGAAATAACAAAGTCATCCTAGCACTTTCTGGCGGTGTTGATTCAAGCGTTGTTGCTGCTTTGCTTCATAAAGCAATTGGTCATCAATTAACTAGTATTTTTGTTGACCACGGGTTGCTTAGAAAGGGCGAAGCTGACCAAGTCATGAAGAGTTTACATGACGATCTTGGCTTGAATATCATTAAAGTCGATGCTAAAAAACGTTTCTTGGATGCTTTAAAGGGTGTTTCTGATCCAGAACAGAAGCGTAAAATTATTGGACATAACTTTATCGACGTCTTTAATTCTGAAGCCAAGAAGATTAAAGATGTGAAATTCTTGGCACAGGGAACCATCTATCCTGATTTAATTGAGAGTGGTGTTGGCGCTGCTCAAAAGATCAAGTCCCATCATAATGTGGGCGGACTCCCGAAAGATATGCACCTTGGCTTAATTGAACCGTTACGCTCATTGTTTAAAGATGAAACAAGGGCATTGGGAACGAAATTAGGTATCCCTGATGAACTTGTTTGGCGTCAACCATTTCCAGGTCCAGGTTTAGGAATTCGTGTGATTGGAGAAGTTACAGAGGAAAAATTACGAATCGTTAGGGATTCTGATTACATCCTCCGCAATGAATTTAAAAAGGCCGGCTTAAATAAGACGGTTTGGCAATACTTTACCGTCTTACCTGGATTTAAGAGCGTTGGTGTCATGGGTGATCAAAGAACTTATGATTACACCATTGCCATTCGTGCCATTAGATCAATTGATGGGATGACTGCTGACTTTGCTAGAATTCCTTGGGATCTTTTATCCAAGATCTCAACCAAAATTTGTAACGAAGTAAACGGAATTAACCGGGTTGTCTATGATGTTACCAGTAAGCCACCGGCAACGATTGAATGGGAATAATTGAATTATTAAAACAAAAAAGGCGGTAGGAGTTAACTCCTACCGTCTTTTATTGTGTTGACTTATTTTATAAAACTTTAGCATCGTAATCGGATGTTAACTTCTTTTTGGCATCTTCAACTTGTTGATTATCCTTTTTAAGATCATTTTCTTCTAAGTAAAATAGAAATGGCTTAATTTTTTCAGTTCCAACTTCTGTTAAATCTTCTTTTAAATCATCAGCGTTAGCTGGACGATAAATCATATAATCTTTCACTGCAAAGGGTGTTGCAGTGCTTAAATAGTGCTCATTATTATTATCTAAAATGATGACACTTTGGCGGTTGCTACCATTTAAAAATGCTTTAATACTTTCTGCTTTAGTCATAATTAAGACCTTCCTCATTATATAAAATTTGCCATTTCAATATAGCTCTTAGAAATGTCATCATTAGTATACGTCAACTGATATAAAATTGTTAATATTTTGTTCGATTAATTGAAGGTTTCTTTTTTTCTGATACAATGAAATTAACTTAATGGGGAGATGGAATCATGGTAAGACATAAAATTGTTCATTGCTTAGTTGACGGGAAAGAGTACCCATGTGATGAAGGAGAATTTGTAAAAGACTTAGATTCGACAATCAAAAATAATATTAAACGTGATCATAAAAATGCTAAAGCAAGTGATTTTATTTGTGAGCAGCATTTACTGGGCTATCATATTGAACGGGTGGACGAATTGATCCAATCGGATTTTAAAGGCAACATGAAAATTGAAAGACGATTGACCAGGGCTTTAAAAAATAATGATTATATTATTACGGATGTTAATAAACAGATGAACCAAAACGAAACATTTGGTGAGAAAGTATCCGATGGTGTCGCTAAATTTGGTGGTAGTTGGAGCTTTATTGGTATCTTTGTTTTTGTTCTATTGGCTTGGATGATTATTAATAGTCTAAGCTTATTTGGATTACATTTTGATAAATATCCTTTTATTCTATTGAATTTATTTTTGAGTTGTGTATCCGCGGTCCAGGCTCCGATTATCATGATGAGTCAAAATCGATCTGCTGATCACGATCGAATGTCAGCTGAAAACGATTACCATGTTAATCAGAAAACGGAACATGAATTAAGAATTTTGCATTCTAAAATTGATCACTTAACGCAAGCTCAAATGCCACATGATTTAGAAATTGAAAAATTAGAATTGGAAATTATGGGCGAGCTAAGACGTGAAATGGTAGAATTAAATCGTCAAAATCGTGAATTAATTGAAAGAAAAATTAATATTGATCAAGTAGAGGGAGATAAGAATAATGGAAGATAATATTAAATTAGGAACGGCGCCGTTTGGTAAAATGATTTTTACTTTAAAACGACCGATTACGAAAAAAAACCATCGGGATTATCGTTTTATGAATGGAATCATGCGTGAAATTGCCGATGATATCTGGGCAATGCCTGCTTATATGAAGGAACATGAAGACTTTAGTATGTTCTTTATTTTTACTAAAATTGATTCTGGAGAAACTGTGATTGCTTTTTCGGAGGGACATTTAGACGGTGATAAATTTAAATTAAGCATGCCAATGACTTCTGGTGAGGGATTGAATCATCTTTATCAACATAATGATAAACGTGCTAAAAGCGTTTTACATTTTATTAATCAGATCTCTAAAGCTAACGAAGGAGATTGGCGAATGGTTGAGTAGTTCTTTTAAAGATTTGTTTAATGCCTAAGATTAATTTACAATTGTGAATTAATCTTTTTTAGGTATGGCAAAAAATATCAATTCATGTCATAATGAAGAAGCGGAAACGGAGTGATTAAATGCATAATAATGAATTAACCGGTCAAAGGTTCTTTTTAGTTACGTTACTTAATGTTCTGATTACAGTTGCAGAATTTTTAGGTGGAGCTTTATCCGGAAGTTTATCACTGGTTTCAGATGCTTTTCATAACTTAGGGGACTCATTTTCGGTGGTTTTAAGTTATTGGACCCATCGGATTAGTTCTAAACCACAGACGGAACATAATACGTTTGGTTTTCGTCGTTCGCAGATTTTATCTGCATTTTTGAATTCAATTTTCTTAGTGGTAGTTTCAATTATTTTATTAGTTGGCGCAATCAAGAAATTATTTCACCCTGAACATATCAATGGTAATTTAATGCTGATTGTTGCCATTATTGGAACCATTGCTAACTTAATTTCGGCATTAATGTTAAATGCCGGCTCAAAGCATAATTTAAATATTAGGGCTACATACTTACACCTCTTGAGTGACACACTTTCTTCAATGGGAATCATTGCTGGCGGGATTTTAATTGATCTTTATAATTGGGTGATTGTTGATCCAATTGTGACACTACTGGTTGCTTTTTATATTATTTATGAAACAATTCCGATTATTAAAAAAACCATTGCAATCTTAATGCAAGGAGCACCAACTAATATTGATTATGCAGATGTTCAAAAGGATCTGCTGAATATTAATGGAATCACTAATGTCCACCACGTCCATGTCTGGATGATTGATGAAAACACGGTTGTTTTTTCTGCACATATTAATATGAAAAATATGATGATTAGTGATGCTGAAAAATTTTATCATCCAATTTATGAGTTATTACACAAAAAATATGGAATTACCCATGTTACAGTCCAAGTCGAGGTTGAACGGGGAATTAAACAAGACTTGTTTTATGATACAGGAAAAGATATCAAATAGTGTTTGATAAAAATAAAAATGGGATGATTATTTTAATCATCCCATTTCTTATTAAAAATATGATTGATATTAATTAGCCTCTACCAAGTTTAACGAATTTTTCGTTGTACCAATCATTCCATGGCTTTTCGGAATTCCCGTTTGCATAGAATTTTTGATCAATTTGGTTAATCAATTCACTAAATTGTGCAAAGCAATCTTTAATTGAAGCCTTGACGATTTCCTTTTGGTCTTCGTTTTGGTGCATTAATAAATAATTGTTGATGTCATTCATTACTTCTTTTTGGTCGAACGATGTGATCAGTTCCAATCCATTTTGTGAATATAAATTAAAATAGAAAGAAGCAAAGTCAGATACGGCTGTATTTTTAGCTTCATCGCTTAATTTTGCAAAATCTAATAATTCTTCGCTCATCTATAAAACCTCCAATTTATCTTACTATGATTGATTACTAATACTATTATTATATATGCTTTAATGCTCTTCGTAAAACAAACTACTTGTATCAACTACAAAAAAGCTGTATAAATAAAGGCAAAAACATTTTTTATAAGGACTGATTAATAAAATATGACTCCAATGAAAGAGGATTATTTAAAAATTATTTTCGAACTGGGTGGAACTAAAGAAAAAGTTTCTAACAAAAGAATTGCTTTAAGTCTTAATATTGCTGCTGGTTCTGTTACTGAAATGATAAATAAACTCCTCTCAGAGGGACTGGTTGAGCATGAACCCTATGCCGGTGTTTCATTAACAGCTGCTGGAATAAAAAAAGCAGAAATTTTGATCCAAAAGCATCGAATTTGGGAAGTCTTCCTAGTTAAAGAATTAAATTATAGCATTGCAGATGTTAATGATGAAGCCGAACTATTGGAACACGTGACTAGTGATCGACTTTTAGATGCTCTGGATAAAAAATTGGGGCATCCATCAAGGTGTCCTCATGGTGGCGTGATTCCAAGAGCTAATGGCAACTATAAAGAAGATAGTCATACACTATTAAGTGATGTTAGCGATGGGGATACCGTTGTTGTTGACCGATTTATTGATAACCATGAACTTTTGACATACTTAGGAGATATTCAACTGGATATTGGTGATAAATTAAAAATCATCAAGCATGCTCCGTTTGAAGGACCAGTCATGGTTAAAAATATAACTGATAAACAAAACATAACCGTTAGCTATAAGGCTTCTCACTATGTTTTTATTAAATATGTAAAATAATTATGATTGGATTTTCTATCCAATCTTTTTTAGATTAATGTTATAATATTTTTATATTTGATAAGGGGGTTGCTGATGAAAGATATAAGTGAAAGGGACCAGCTAGTAATTGAAACTTGTTTATTGGCAGGTAAAATTATGATTGAAAACGGTTCTGAAATGAGTCGTGTCACAGATACAATCGACCGGATTTCAAAAAATGCCCACGTTGAGCAGGCTAGATCTTACGTTACCTTAACCGGAATTATTATGTCAGCAGGCCCTAAAGTTGGTTCGCAGGTCATTGCAATTGAGCGACGGGGCTTTGATTTAGAAAAAATATCAGTTGTGAACGATTATTCTAGAAAGTATGGAGCAGGCTTAATTACACTCCATCAATTTTACAACCGACTAAAACACATTAATGAGCATGTTAAGACGTTTCCTTTTTGGATGCAGGTATTTGGTGCTGCTCTGGTTAGTGGTCCATTAGAAATTGTTTTTAGAGGTAATTTGATTGATTTTTGGATCACATGCTTGATTGGAATTGTTGGATACATTGCATACTATGCCATTGATAAATATTTAAATGTTCAATTTATTAGCGAATTTATTGCAGCCCTTTTAATTGGTATTTTTTCAATTTTATCTGTTTGGTTTAATTTAGGAACCAATATTGATGATATTATTATTGGAAGTATCATGCCGTTAGTTCCCGGGGTGCCGATCACTAATGCTGTTCGGGATGTATTGTCAGGTAATCTTGTTAGTGGCCCTGCAAGGGGAATTGAAGCGTTAATGAGTGCCTGTGCGTTAGGAATTGGTGTCGCGGTTGCAATTAAATTGCTTTAAGGTGGATTTAACCTAATGATGAAATTAATTTTAAATTTAATTTGTGTTTATTTAGGAACCATTGGTTTCGGGATTATTGTGAATGTTCCTAAAAGATCGTTAAATGCTAGTGGAATTGTTGGCTCATTAGCATGGCTAGTTTATTACTTATATTTTATTTCTTTTGGTGGATATGTTGGTGGAAGCTTATTAGGTACTTTTACAATTGGTGTTTTGGGGATGGTCGCTGCCCATAGAGAAAAAATGCCGGTGATTATTTTTAATACTCCAGCGTTAGTTCCATTAGTCCCTGGGGGTCAAGCATACCAAGTTATGCGGAATTTAGCACAGGGAAATAATGAAATGGCTAAATTTTATTTACTTCAAGTTGTTTTTATTGCAGGGGCTATTGCCGCTGGATTCTTAATTGCAGAATTGTTTAATCAATTACTGTATAAATTTATTAAACGAATGGGAAAAATAAAGTCAAATTAAAAGCAGTGAGGATCATAATCCTCACTGCTTTTTTTATAAATTGAATGATTTTATAAAAAGAAACTAAAAATTAAAACAATTAGAACAAATGATGTTATATATACATATAAATAATCGTGTTCTTTGTAAAATGAATAAATCGAAACTACAACTCTTAAAACCGGGGTTAAAATCAAACAAAAAATACCTAACATCATAATTGCATATGGTTTCATTTGTGCAATTCCACTAAAAATTTCACTGAATGAAGTTGGATGATAATTATTAGCATAACCCGATTTTCCAGTAATAATTAATAGTAAGAATCCAATAATCATGATAATTGCTGAAATAATGACACCAATTCTTAAAATTTTACCGATGATTAATTCAATGTCATCCATTTCCTTAGCAACTTTTGGATTTTGTTCTTCTGGTTTCATCTATAATTTCACCCCAAATCCTTGTAAAGCCATATTGATTCCTAAGTATAAGATAATCGGGATAAAGACGATGCGAATCCATTTAGCAGGCAATCTTTGCATAATTCTTGATCCTAAAACAGCACCAACTAAAATCCCAAGTGCTAGTGGAACGGCAATTTGTGGCAAAATTGAACCGTTAAAGAAATAAACCGTTGCACTAGCAGCAGCAGTAACACCCATCATTAAATTACTGGTAGCACTTGATGGTTTTAATGGCATCTTCATGAAAGTATCCATTGCAATCACCTTAAATGCACCGGAACCAATTCCTAATAGTCCACTGGCAAGGCCAGCGCCAAACATAACGGCTAATCCCCCAGGGACATTTTCAACCTGATAATTGACCGTTTTTTTAGATGCTTTATCATAATAAGAACTATTTAATTCTAATTTTTCTGCCATCTTATCGGGATGAACCTTTTGAACGGCTCCCTGATGGTTCCTTAATTTTTTAATCATGTTAAAGCCAGAAAAAATTAATAATAGTCCAAATAAAACATACAAAAATTTAGGATTTAAAATCCCAGTTAATAGTGCTCCCGATACGGCACCAATGGTAGTTGCAATTTCTAAGAACATTGCAACCCGTAAGTTTAATACTTCATCTTTTAAATAGGCAATGGTCGAACCAGAACTCGTTGCGATTACAACGATAATACTAGCTCCAATTGCATACTTAATATTTAAGCCGAATGCAAGGGTTAAAATTGGTGTGACAATTACACCACCGCCAAGTCCTAAGATTGCACCTGCAATTCCAGCAAAAACGCCAATTCCAATCATGATTAACGCAGTCATTAACAAGAATGGAAACCTCCCTTTTTATTTATATTCATATAGTATAACAAAAATAATCAAATTGTATCAGTCACGGTATGTTATAATTAATATTAAATGATTGATTAGGAGGAAATCGGTGAATGCTGATTTATAAAGAGTGGGATTCTAGATTAAGATTCTGGATTGCCTTGATTTTTTCAGTTGCTTTAACAGTTTTTGTAATGTTTAATTCCGGATATTTACAGTTCTTGGATTCAATGTTCACGGCTGACGTACAAAAAAATGAATCTGGATTGAAAGAAGGATTCTATAACCTAATTACGATGATTGCCAATCCGAAGATGGATATTCTTTGGATATTAATTATTGCTTTTATCTTATGGGGTTTTAAATATAAGGTTTACGCGTTGTGGTCGGTATGCACAATCATTGGATCCGATGTATTTGGTGCGATTATTAAAATGATTGTTAGAAGACCAAGACCGCTGCTTCATTTAGCAAAGGATAAAGGATTTAGTTTTCCAAGTATGCACGTTTTTGGGATGATGATTGTCATTTCAGTTATTTGGATTTTAGTTGTTCCATTTATTAAACGGCAGTGGCTACAGTGGGTGGTTAAAATTGCTGGAATCATTATGGTTCTTTTAGTAATGATGTCTAGGATTTATTTAAATGCTCATTTTCCAACCGATACATTAGGTGGAGTTTTACTTGGATATTTATGGCTTCAAATTTGTGAATTTTTATACATTAAATTTGCCCCAAAGATAAATTATTTGTCGGTTTTTAGTCATAATATTATGTAAAAAAGTGGTTTGAATCAATTATTCAAACCACTTTTTAATTAAAATTGTTCAAGCCATTCACAAACAAGCTTAAACCAACTAGCAACGTGCTGGTTATTATGTTCATCATCCTTAGCAGTAATTGAATTAGCGAGTGCTAATCCATGGGGACCATGGTGAAAAATATGAAGTTCATATTGAACCTGACTTTGAAATAATGATTCCGCATATACTAAGCTGTTAATACTTGGAACAAATGGATCGTCAGCAGTTCCCCAAATAAAGGTTGGGGCGTTTTGCTTGTTCACGTGTTGTTCGGCTGCAATTTCTTTTTTGTTATCGACCCATTGCTTGATGGTTGTTTCATTTTTAGGAAAGCCAAGGGTTAGATTGATAACGGGATAACCTAAAATTACGGCAGTGGGTTTTAGATCATTTTCATTGGTATCTGCTGAAATTAATTTTTGAAACCATTTTTGACTATAAAAATCATTGTATAAAGCTGCAACATGTCCGCCAATTGAGAATCCGGCAATTATAATGTGGTTCTTATCAATATGCCATTTGTGAGCGTTTGCTTTGATCGCTTTAATGGTTCTGCTAAGCTCAATTAATGGTGCCGGATAGAGCGGCTGTTTTTCATCTGTGAAGCTATACCGAAGATAAAAACTTTGGTATCCCTTGGATAGGAAATTAATTGCAAAGCTCTCGGCTTGCTGAGGAGGGATGTGCGTAAATGATCCGCCAGGAAGAATGACAATTGCCGGAAATTTATTCCGGTGGGTTTCATGATTGGCATCCCTTAAATATCCCCTAAAAAAAGCATTTTGATTGATATTTTGTTTAATAATTTGCATTTAGATTCCTTCTTCATAATTATTTTAAATTCATTATACTTCATTTTATTTTAAAATCTAAACGGGCGGTGGGAGTTATTTTTTTTAATCAATTAAAAATTAATGATGTTACTCTGAGACATTTAAGACGAAGTGATTTTAAACCCTATTACAGATTAATATCTGATCCTGATATTCAGAAATTAGCTGGGTTGCCAAATATAAATGAATTAAATTTGGCCAAAAAGTTATTTGATGATGCTTTGAAAATGGAATCAACCTATGCAATTTTAGAAAATAATTTTAATAGCTTTATTGGTATTTTTTCGTTTTATGAATGGATCGATAGTGGAATGAACATTCCAAACCCAAATAGCCGTGAATTAGGCTTTGCCCTAACACCTGAAACACAACACCATGGTTATATGACGGAAATTTTGAACGGGGTTTGCGATTTTATGAAACACCATTCAAAAATTAAAAGCTTGTGGTGTGGAATGTTCTTAAATAACGTTGGATGCAGAAAATTGATGGAAAAGGTTCATTTTAATTTTAAATTTCGTTTTAAATCTGACTTACTAGATAAGGAAGAATTATTTTATCAGCGTGTATTAAAAATATAATAGCTGTGATATAATTACAAATAGATTTAATGATTTTTAATATCTAAAGAAGGGGCGCAAAATTCAAAAGTAAGTTTTGTGAATTAAAAAGTAATGTTGATCAGAACTGAAAGGGAATTTTGCCGAAACGAAAGGATGCTTCTTCATCCTTTTTGTTGGGGTCTAGTTAAATAAATTAGACACTGTCGCAGTGATGCGGAGTACTTTTAAGGTGATCTATGATTATATTTTAATTAAAGGTATTGCCGCTTCTATCGATTTAGAAGAGGCTTTTATTTTGCCCTTCTCTAAAAATGTAGGAGGAAATTTTTATGGAGAATAAAGAACAGACACCTGATCATTCATTACGACGTGGCTTGAAACAAAGGTACGTTTCAATGATTGCTCTTGGCGGAAGTATTGGAACTGGATTATTTGTTACCAGTGGAAGTTCGATTAGTCAAGCTGGCCCGGGTGGTGCCATTGTTGCCTACATTATTATGGGCATCATGGTTTACTTCCTAATGACTAGTCTGGGTGAGATGGCAACCAATATGCCAGTAACGGGGTCTTTTGCAACCTATGCTGGTAAATACGTCGATCCGGCATTAGGATTTGCAATGGGCTGGAATTATTGGTTTGATTATGCCATTAACAATGCAGTCGAAATTAGTACGGCTGCCATTATTATGAAATTCTGGTTGCCAGGAGTGCCAGGATGGATTTGGAGCTTAACCGTTTTACTTCTGGTATTTATTTTGAACATCCTAGCAGTTGGTAATTTTGGTGCCGCTGAATTCTGGATTTCAGCAATTAAAGTTGTTACAATTTTAATCTTTCTGGTTGTTGGTGTTTTAGTTATTTTTGGAATTTTAGGTGGTCATGCCACCGGATTAAGTAACTTTACCTATAAGAAAGCACCGTTTGTGGGTGGAATTCCTTCAATTATTGGTGTTTTTGTTGTTGCCGGTTTCTCATTCCAAGGAACTGAAATGATTGGGGTTACTGCTGGTGAATCACAGAATCCGGGTAAGAGTATTCCAAAGGCAATCCATCAAACGTTTTGGCGCATCCTTTTATTCTATATTTTATCAATTGCTGTGATTGCAGCAATTTTGCCATATACCAGCAAGTATTTATTAGGATCAAGTATTACAATTAGTCCGTTTACATTGATTTTTAAACGTGCTGGGCTAGCCTTAGCAGCAAGTGTTATGAACGCTGTAATTTTAACTGCCGTTATTTCTGCTACTAATTCTGGGATGTATTCATCAACCAGAATGTTATATTCAATGGCTAATAATGGTTATGCGCCTAAATTCTTTGGTCGTGTTATTAAAAATGGAATTCCAGTCTATTCTTTAATTGCAACCACTGTAATTGGATTATTGGCATTCTTAACTAGTTTCGTGGGTCCTAAAATTTATATGTGGTTAGTTGATTGTTCCAGTTTAACTGGTTTTATTGCTTGGTGGGGGATTGCTATTTCTCACTACCGGTTTAGAAGGGCATTCGTTAAACAGGGGCATCGCCTTAGTGAATTAAAATATCATGCTGAATTATTTCCACTTGGTCCCATTTTGAGTTTGGTTTTGTGTACGATTGTAATTATTGCCCAAAATCCAAGTGCGTTTACATCATGGAACTGGTATGAAATTGGTATTACCTATATCAGTGTTCCACTAGTCATCATTCTTTATATCGTTTATAAAATTGTTAAACATACTAAATTGATCCCACTTGATAAAGTTGATGTTAAACCAAGTACCAAGGATCATGAATAGTGATTTATAATAATTTGAAAAGGTTCCACAATTGGAGCCTTTTTTGATACAATGAGAGATGATTTAAATTGAGATGGGAAGGTTTTAAATGATCGTATTAGCTGGAACAATTGGTGCTGGAAAAACTTCGTTAACTAGAATATTAGCTGATCATCTTCATACGCCTGCTTACTATGAATCCGTTAAAAAGAATCCGATTCTACCTTTATTTTATCGTGATCCACATAAATATTCTTTTTTACTTCAAATTTATTTTTTAAATCAGCGCTTGGATGAAATTAAACAAGCTCAAAAAAATGATAAAAGTGTTTTGGATCGTTCAATCTATGAAGATTCATTGCTATTTCATCTTAATGCTGATTTAGGCCGTGCCACACAGACAGAAGTTAATACTTATGATTCACTGCTTAAAAATATGATGCAAGAATTACCGGAAGAAAAGTATCATAAGCACCCTGATTTACTAATCCATATTAAGATTTCTTTTAAAACGATGCTTGAAAGAATTAAAATGAGAAATCGACCCTATGAGCAGGTTGATAGTGATCCAAGTTTGTACCAATATTATTTACAACTGAACCAACGGTATGCAAAATGGTATCAAAAATATGATCAATCACCAAAAATGGAAATTGATGGTGATCAGTATGACTTTGTAAAAGATAATGATGCTAAAGAGGATGTCTTAAAACAGATCGATCAAAAATTAGGAATCATTTTTTGATTAAAGATAGTTGTTTATTTGATGCATTTGTAATATAGTTTATGTGTAAACAAAGAAGATATAAATAAAAATTGCGTGTTTTTAAGTAAATCTATAGAGAGGCAGTGGATGGTGAAAACTGCTGATTGAAATTTCCGGCATGCTAATATAGGCAGGTAATGCTGCACGGTTTCATACCCGTTATCATATTATCGAGTGTTCAGTGTTTATCACTGAGAACTTGGGTGGTACCGCGAATCAAAAAGGCTTTCGTCCCAAAGACGATAGCCTTTTTTGTTTTATTTATATAGGAGGTATTTTATATGTTAGATATGAAATTATTTCGTAAACGTCCTGATTTCATCAAAGATAAATTAGGTAAACGTGGGATTCCTGCCAAACAAGTTGATGAACTATTGGATCTTGATAAGGAGCGTCGTGATTTACTGGCTAAGGGTGAATCACTAAAAGCTGAACGTAATACTGTTTCTGGTAAAATTGCTGAAATGAAACGCAACAAGCAAGATGCTTCCGATCCAATTAATCGAATGAAGAAAGTATCCCAAGAAATTAAGTCAATTGATCCAAGGGTTGATCAAATTAAAGCAAAAGAACATGATTTAGCAGCACACTTACCTAATTTACCTGCTGATGGGGTTCCCGTTAATTTAAATCATGATGATGAAGGATCAGTCGAATTAAGAAAAGTTGGTCAAATTCCTCATTTTGATTTCAAACCCAGACATCACTGGGACATTGGTTCTAAATTAGGCATTTTAAATTGGGAACGTGCAAGTAAGGTATCTGGAAGCCGTTTTGTATATGACATTGGTCAGGGTGCATTACTAGAACGTGCAATTTATAATTTCTTCTTGGATCAAAATACAAAACATGGTTATACAGAAGTTTTGCCACCATACATGGTTAATTCAGCCTCTATGTATGGAACTGGTCAATTTCCTAAGTTTTTAGAAAAGAAGGCTGGTTATGAAACTGGTGAAAATAATGAATATACTATGATTCCAACCGCTGAAGTTCCTTTAGTTAACTATTACCGTGGTGAGGAAATTCCAGCAGAAAAATTACCAGTTAAATTTACAGCATTAACACCTGCTTTCCGTTCAGAAGCTGGAAGTGCAGGTCGTGATACCCGTGGCTTAATTAGAATGCATCAATTTAATAAAGTTGAAATGGTTCAATTTACTAAGCCAGAGGATTCATGGGATGCCTTAGAAGAGATTACCCATCAGGGTGAATCACTATTGAAGTTATTAAAGATTCCATACCATGTAATTACGTTATCAACAACCGGGATGAGTTTTACTGCTGCAATGACACATGATATTGAAGTTTGGATGCCAGCACAAAATCGTTATCGAGAAATTTCAAGCTGTTCCAATACAACTGATTTTCAAGCTAGAAGATCCCATATTCAATATCGTGATAAAAATGGGAAATTACGATATGTTCATACTTTAAATGGATCTGGATTAGCTGTTGGTAGAACGATGGCTGCTATTATTGAAAATTACCAAAATGAAGATGGGACTGTTGATATCCCCGAAGTTTTACAACCATACATGCACGGTTTAAAGAAATTAACAAAGCAAGATACTTTTTAAATTAAAATCATAATTGAATGAATAAATCAGGATAACTAATTAGTTATCCTGATTTTTAATTATTTTTTAAAAATATGTTGACAGAATTATTTTATAATGATATTATTAATATCGTTGTCTGATAGGGACGACATGTTATATTATTTATGGAGGATTAGCTCAGCTGGGAGAGCATCTGCCTTACAAGCAGGAGGTCACAGGTTCGAGCCCTGTATCCTCCATTTAAATTGAGCCGTTAGCTCAGTTGGTAGAGCATCTGACTTTTAATCAGAGGGTCGGCGGTTCGAACCCGCCACGGCTCATTGCCAGTTTAAATGGAAAAATAAAATGTTGCGGGCGTGGCGGAACTGGCAGACGCGCTAGATTTAGGTTCTAGTGTCTTTATTGACGTGGGGGTTCGAATCCCTTCGCCCGCATCTATGATTTTTATTTTGCCGACTTAGCTCAGTTGGCTAGAGCGCATCACTAGTAATGATGAGGTCGGAAGTTCGAGTCTTCTAGTCGGCATTATGCGGAAGTAGTTCAGTGGTAGAACATCACCTTGCCATGGTGGGGGTCGCGAGTTCGAATCTCGTCTTCCGCTTTTTTCAATTAAACATTTATTTTGCCGGGGTGGCGGAATTGGCAGACGCACGGGACTTAAAATCCCGCGGTTAGTGATAACCGTATCGGTTCGAGCCCGATCCTCGGCATATTAATTTTTTGCACCCATAGCGCAACTGGATAGAGTGTCTGACTACGAATCAGAAGGTTGTAGGTTCGAGCCCTACTGGGTGCATTTTTATTAAATATCGGGAAGTAGCTCAGCTTGGTAGAGCGCCTGGTTTGGGACCAGGAGGTCGCAGGTTCGAATCCTGTCTTCCCGATTTAATTATATTGTGTTATATTGAAATTACATATTTTATACGTTATCAAATATATCGGGAAATAGCTCAGCTTGGTAGAGCGCTGCGTTCGGGACGCAGAGGTCGCAAGTTCGAATCTTGTTTTCCCGATTTTTTTGTGCATATTTTTAATAATTACCATTAAATTTGAACAAATTCTTTGCTTTTATTTGATATTCTTTTATAATAATAGTCAATATTGGTCAAAGTTGAGATGATTGAGATGAAAATTAATGCATGAAAAAAATATTTCTGATATTATTGAAAAATACTTGAAGCAAATTCTATCAAATGATGAACATATTGAAATTAGACGTTCAGAAATTGCTAATCATTTTCATGTCGTCCCATCCCAAATTAACTATGTTATTAAAACTAGGTTTACAATTCCGAATGGATACTTAGTTGAAAGTAAACGTGGTGGTGGTGGCTACATTAAAATTGCTAAAGTCAAATTACTTGATAATATTGATATATTAGATACACTAATTGAGGCAGTGGGAAATCACATCTCTAATAAAGATGGCAAGACAATTGTTCAGACACTGTTTAATAATCATCTAGTTAACCGTAAAGAAGCTAACATTATTTTGTCCGCAATTGATAAAAGAAGCTTATGTATTATGAATAATAAACAACTTGAAGATCAATGTCGGTCAAGAATATTAATCTCGATTTTGAATCATCTTAGATTTGCAGATTAACATCAGGAAGTGAGGCACGTTATGAATAATTTATTTACTCCAAGCGCAAGAAATGTATTAGTAATCGCACAAAATCAAGCTAAAAAATTTAAGCGCCAAGCTGTTGGCACCGAACATTTACTTTTAGCTTTAGCAATTGAACCGAATGGGATTGCATATCAAACATTAACCCAGTCCTCTTTAAGTGCTGCTGATATTCGTGGCGAGATTGAACATTTTACTGGCTATGGTACATTAGGCTCAGTTGATAATATGACCTATTTGCCTTACTCTCCAAAATTAAAAGAAGTTTTAGCAACTGCTGGAAAATTTTCAAAAGAGTATGGAGCAGTTAAGGTTGGCACCGAACACTTACTACTAGCTCTAGTTAATGATCCTGCAATCTTATCATCCCGAATTGTACTTTCTTTAGGAGTTAATCCAAATAAACTAAAACAAATTCTCTTAAGAAAAATGGGTGTTAGTGAAGCATCTGCTAGAAGAATAAACTACCGTAACCACCGGAATCATAATACTGGTAAGAGTACAACACCAACTTTAGATTCTCTAGCCAGAGACCTCACTCAATCTGCTCGTGATGGAAAATTAGATCCAGTTATTGGTAGGGACAAAGAAGTTAGACGGGTAATCCAAATTTTAAGCCGTCGAACTAAGAATAATCCAGTCTTGATTGGTAACCCTGGTGTTGGTAAAACAGCAATTGCAGAAGGCCTAGCTGAAAAAATCGTTAATGATGAAGTTCCTTCTGACATGGCTGATAAACGTTTAATGATGCTTGATATGGGTTCACTTGTTGCTGGAACAAAATATCGTGGTGAATTTGAAAACCGTCTTAAAAATATCATTAAAGAAATTTACCAAGATGGAAAAGTAATTCTATTTATTGATGAATTGCATACATTAGTTGGTGCTGGTGGTGCTGAAGGCGCAATTGATGCTTCTAATATTTTAAAACCATCACTAGCTCGTGGTGAACTACAATTAATTGGTGCAACTACGTTAGATGAGTATCAAAAACACATTGAATCTGATTCAGCTTTAGAACGCCGTTTTGCAACCGTTCAAGTTGGAGAACCCACCGTTAATCAATCAATTGCAATTCTAGAAGGATTAAAGCCAAAATATGAAGAACATCATCATGTTGAAATAACTGATGAAGCAGTTAAAAAGGCAGTCACATTGTCTAAAAGGTACATTACAGAACGTTTCTTGCCGGATAAAGCCATTGATCTAATGGATGAAGCTGCTTCTAAAGTTAGAATTGATGATATGGATAAACCAACAAAATTATCTAAAGAAAAGAATCGTTTAAATCAATTAGAACATAATAAAGAAGCTGCCATTGATAACCAAAATTTTGAAAAAGCTGCTTTAATTAGAAAAGAAGAACAACAAATTCAACATGTGGTTGATCATTTGAAATCTGTTAAGGATCAAAAAATTCAAGCAATGAAGGCCAGTCATCATTATAATAAGAAAGAAACTGCTGAAGATGTTACCCAGGTAGTTTCTGAGTGGACTGGCATTCCTTTAACTCAATTGAACAAGACTACTTCAGAGCGACTCCTTAATCTTGAAAGTTTGCTTCATAAACACATTATTGGTCAAGATGAAGCTGTTTCTGCAGTTGCAAGGGCAATTCGTCGTGCTCGAAGTGGAATTAAGGATCCTAATCGACCAATTGGATCATTTATGTTCTTAGGGCCTACTGGTGTTGGTAAGACTGAATTAGCTAAGGATCTTGCTCAATCAATGTTTGGCTCTAAGAATGATATGATTAGAATTGATATGGGTGAATACATGGAAAAGTATTCCACTAGTCGTTTAATTGGATCAGCCCCTGGCTATGTTGGATATAGTGAAGGTGGCCAATTAACTGAAAAGGTAAGACAGCATCCATATTCGGTTGTATTGTTTGATGAAGTTGAAAAAGCTAATCCAGATGTTTTCAATGTTTTGCTCCAACTTCTTGATGATGGTTATTTAACTGATTCAAAGGGGCGAAAAGTTGACTTTAGAAATACAGTCATTATCATGACTTCTAATATTGGTGCCACTGCACTTCGTGATAATAAGACCGTTGGCTTTGGTGCTGAAAAACAGGGCGACAATAGCTATGAAAAAATTTCTAATACAATGAAGAGTGAATTGAAACGTCATTTCAAACCAGAATTTATTAATCGAATTGATGATATCGTTGTCTTTAGATCATTGAACCGTGCCCAGTTACGTGAAATTGTTAAATTAATGGCTCAATCATTATTGAAACGGGTTCAAAATAAGGGCATTCATATTAAAATGACACCTGCAGCCGTCGACATTATTGCAAAGGATGGTTATAATCCTGAATATGGTGCTAGACCAATTAGAAGGGCATTACAGAACAAGGTTGAAGATCAATTAAGTGATGTTTTGCTAGCTAATAAAGCAGCAGCAGGTGATACCATTGATGTGGGTGCAAGCCACGGTAAGATTAAATTAAGTGTTAAGAAAAAGCATGGTAAAAAATTAATTACAGTTAGTAATGAAAACTAGAAAAAAGAGGAAATTTTTCCTCTTTTTTATTGTATAATGGTTGACTTACTATCCTTTTAATATTATTATATTAATTGTGTAACTATGAATTGAAATGTTCGTTTGCAATCTATTGTCTGTAAACGTACTTATATTACCAAAAGTAAGATTGTAATGATCTTATTTTTGGCTTTTTTTATCTAAAAGCATCTTTATATATGCGATTGTAATCAAACTGTAACATTTCAATTAATAGAATTTTTAAGAGAGGTGAACAACTTGGCAGGACATTTAGTTAAGTATGGAAAACACCGTATTCGAAGAAGTTATGCTAATATCAAGGAAGTTCTTGATTTACCTAACTTAATTGAAATTCAAACCAACTCATATAAGTGGTTCTTGAATGAGGGTTTACGGGAAACATTTGATGACATTATGCCAATCAAGGATTTTCAGGGTAAGTTATCCTTGGAATTCGTTGATTATAAATTGTTAGAACCTAAATATACGGTTAGTGAAGCTAGAGCTCATGAAGCTAATTACTCTGCTCCACTTCATATCACACTTAGATTAGTAAACCATGAAACTGGTGAAATTAAGACCCAAGATGTCTTCTTTGGTGATTTTCCATTGATGACTAAACAAGGTACCTTCATCATTAATGGTGCTGAGCGTGTTATCGTATCACAGTTAGTTCGTTCTCCTGGTATCTTCTACCATAAGACTCAGGATAAAAATGGAAGAATTAACTATGGAACGACTGTAATTCCTAATCGTGGAGCTTGGATGGAATTCTTGACTGATGCTAAGAATTTGTCATACGTTCGAATTGATCGAACTAGAAAGCTTCCAATTACAGAATTAATTCGTGCTTTAGGTTTCGGATCTGATAAAGAAATTACTGACATTTTTGGCAGCAATGATAGTTTATCATTGACTTTAGAAAAAGATGTTCATAAGAATAGTGATGATTCAAGAGTTGAAGAATCATTAAAGGATATTTATGAAAGATTACGTCCGGGTGAACCTAAGACAGCTGACTCAGCACGTAACTTACTAACATCTAGATTCTTTGATCCTAAGCGTTATAACACAGCTCCTGTAGGTCGTTATAAGATCAACCAGAAGTTAGATATGGCTACTCGTTTACAAGGAATGACCCTAGCTGAAACATTAGCTGATCCAGATACTGGAGAAATTATTGCTAAAAAGGGCACTGTTCTTGATAAACATGTTATGCAGACTTTGAAGCCTTACTTGAAAAAGAAAGACTTCAAAGCATATACATTTAACCCATCTGAACAGGCAGTCGTAACTAAACCTGCTACCGTTCAAATTATTAAAGTTCAAAAGCCATCCGATCCAACTCAAGAAGTTAGAATTATTGGTAATGACAATATTCCATTGAGTTACCATCACTTATCCACTGCTGATTTATTAGCAGGAATCAACTACTTCTTTAACTTACAACAGGGAATTGGTGAACGTGACGATATTGATCATTTAGGTAATCGTCGTGTTCGTTCAGTTGGTGAATTATTACAAAATCAATTTAGAATTGGCTTAGCACGAATGGAAAGAGTCGTTCGTGAAAGAATGTCAATTCAAGATACTGCTACTGTTACTCCTCAACAGTTAATTAACATTAGACCAGTAGTTGCATCTGTTAAAGAATTCTTTGGTTCATCTCAATTGTCTCAATTTATGGATCAAACTAATCCATTAGGTGAATTAACTCATAAACGTCGTCTTTCAGCATTAGGACCTGGTGGTTTAACTAGGGATCGTGCCGGATATGAAGTTCGTGATGTTCATTACACCCACTATGGTCGAATTTGTCCAATTGAAACCCCTGAAGGACCTAATATTGGTTTAATTAATAGTCTATCTAGTTACGCTAAAGTTAATAAGTATGGATTTATCGAAACACCATACCGTCGTGTTGACTGGAAGACCCACAAGGTAACTGATAAAATTGATTACTTATCTGCTGATAAAGAAGATCATTTTGTTGTTGCCCAAGCTAATACGCCATTAAATGATGATGGTTCATTTAAAAATGATACCGCCATGGTTAGACACCGTTCTAAGAACGAAGTTATTTCGATTAAAGATATTGATTACATGGATGTATCACCAAAACAAGTTGTTTCCGTTGCGAGTGCATGTATTCCGTTCTTAGAAAATGATGATTCGAACCGTGCTTTAATGGGTGCCAATATGCAACGTCAGGCTGTTCCATTAATTAATCCACATTCACCATTAGTAAGTACTGGGATGGATTATCGTGCTGCTCATGATTCAGGCGCTGCAATGATTTGCAGACATTCTGGAAAAGTTGAATATGTTGATGCCAGAGAAGTTCGTGTTCGTCGTGATAATGGTACCTTGGATGATTATCATTTAATTAAATTTATGCGTTCTAATAATGGGATGAACTATAATCAACGCCCAATCGTAAAAGTTGGCGAAAAAGTTGATGAAAATGACATTTTAGCTGATGGTCCTTCAATGGAAAAAGGTGAAATGGCATTAGGTCAAAACCCATTGATTGCATTTATGACATGGCAAGGTTATAACTTTGAAGATGCCATTGCAATTAGTGATCGTTTAGATAAAGATGATCTTTATACATCAATTCAACTTGACTCTTATGAATCTGAAGCTCGTGATACCAAATTAGGACCTGAAGAAATGACACGTGAAATTCCTAATGTTGGTGAAGATGCATTGAAGAATTTAGATGACAATGGTGTTGTTCGTGTTGGTGCTGAAGTTCATGATGGTGACATTTTAGTTGGTAAGGTTACTCCAAAGGGTGTAACAGAATTATCAGCTGAAGAAAGATTACTTCATGCTATTTTTGGTGAAAAAACACGTGAAGTTAGAGATACATCATTGAAAGTACCGCATGGTGCTGGTGGAATTGTTCAGGATGTTAAAGTCTTTACCCGTGCTAATGGGGATGAATTATCACCCGGTGTTAACCAAATGGTTAGAGTCTTCATTGCCCAAAAACGTAAGATTCAAGTTGGAGATAAGATGTCCGGTCGACATGGAAATAAGGGTACCGTTTCAGTAGTTATTCCTGAAGCTGATATGCCTTACTTACCTGATGGTACTCCAATTGATATTATGTTGAGTCCAATGGGTGTTCCATCACGTATGAATATCGGTCAAATCTTAGAATTGCATCTTGGAATGGCCGCTAGAAAATTAGGAATTCATGTTACAACTCCAGTTTTCGATGGTGCTACCGATAAAGATATTGCGGATACTGCTAAAGAAGCTGGGATGGCATCTGATTATAAGACTGTTTTATATGATGGCCGTACAGGTGAACCATTTGATAAACGAATTGCTGTTGGTGTAATGCACTTCTTGAAACTTGATCACATGGTTGATGATAAGATTCATGCAAGAGCAATTGGACCTTACTCATTAGTTACTCAACAACCATTAGGTGGTAAAGCACAATTTGGTGGTCAAAGATTTGGTGAAATGGAAGTTTGGGCATTAGAAGCATATGGTGCTGCTTACACTTTGCAAGAAATCTTGACTTACAAATCTGATGATGTTGTCGGTCGTGTTAAGACATACGAAGCAATCGTTAAGGGTGAACCAATTCCACATCCTGGTGTTCCAGAATCATTCCGTGTTCTTGTTAAGGAACTTCAAGCACTTGGTCTTAATATGAGAGTTCTAGATAAGAGTGGACAAGAAGTCCAATTAAGTGATAATGAAGAAGATAGTCAAGGCGTTTTAAATGTTGATGCTTTAAGTAAATTTGCTGAAAAACAAGAACAGAATAAACAAGAATCTAAACAGCAAAAGGATAATCAAAACAATCAACAAACCGCCGATGAACAAAATTCTGATAAAACAAATAAGAATAAATAAGGAGGCCCACTCAATTGGTCGATGTCAATAAATTCGATAGTATGCAAATTGGCTTAGCCTCTCCTGATAAGATTCGTAGTTGGTCTTATGGTCAAGTTAAGAAGCCAGAAACCATTAATTACCGAACATTAAAACCCGAAAAAGATGGTTTATTTGACGAACGTATTTTCGGTCCTACTAAGGATTGGGAATGTGCCTGTGGAAAATACAAGCGAATTCGATACCGCGGAATCGTTTGTGATCGTTGTGGTGTTGAAGTTACACGTTCTAACGTTCGTCGTGAACGAATGGGAGTAATTGAGTTAGCCGCTCCAGTTACCCATATTTGGTACTTTAAAGGCATTCCTAGCCGAATGGGATTAGTATTAAATATGAGTCCAAGGGCTTTAGAAGAAATTATTTACTTTGCATCATACGTTGTTGTTGATGCTGGAGATACTTCTTTAGAGTATAAACAATTACTTTCTGAACACGATTATAGAGAAAATAAAGAACAGTATGGTAATCGTTTTAAGGCACAAATTGGTGCTGAAGCCGTTAGGACTTTATTAGAACAAGTTGATTTAGACAAAGAAATCAGCGAGTTAAAATCTGATTTAACAAGTTCAAGTGGCCAAAAGCGAACCAGAGCTGTTCGTCGTTTAGATATTTTGGAAGCATTTAAGAAATCTGGAAATGAATTATCATGGATGGTCATGGATGTCATTCCAGTTATTCCACCTGATTTAAGACCAATGGTTCAATTAGATGGTGGGAGATTTGCTACTTCTGATTTAAATGATTTATACCGTCGTGTTATTAACAGAAACAATCGTTTGAAGCGGTTGTTGGCATTACGTGCTCCTGGTATCATCGTTCAAAATGAAAAACGAATGTTGCAAGAAGCAGTCGATGCTTTGATTGATAATGGCCGTCGTGGTCGTCCAGTTGCCGGTCCTGGTAATCGTCCTTTGAAATCTCTTTCACATATGTTAAAGGGTAAACAAGGAAGATTTAGACAAAACTTACTAGGAAAACGTGTTGATTATTCTGGACGTTCTGTTATTGATGTTGGACCTCATTTGAAATTTAATCAGATGGGATTGCCAGTTCCAATGGCTTTGGAATTATTTAAACCATTCTTAATGAGAGAATTAGTAAAACGTGGAATTGCATCTAACATTAAAAACGCCAAGCGTGAAATTGAACGTCAAGATGATGCTGTTTTTGGCCCATTAGAAGATGTAATTAAAGGGCATCCAATCTTAATTAACCGTGCACCTACTTTACATCGTTTAAGTATTCAAGCATTCGAACCTAAATTGGTTAGTGGTAAATCAATTCGATTCCATCCATTAGCATGTACTGCTTACAATGCCGATTTTGATGGTGATCAAGTTGCTATTCATTTACCATTATCCCCTGAAGCTCAAGCTGAAGCTCGTGTTTTAATGCTTGCTGCTGGTCATATTCTTGCACCTCGTGATGGTAGTCCAATTGTTACTCCTTCTCAAGATATGGTTATTGGTAACTATTACTTGAGTTTAGAAGAAAAGGGCCATGAAGGTGAAGGAATGATCTTCAATGATATTAATGAAGCCTTCTTATCTTATCAAAATGGCTTGACTCAATTCCATACTAGAATTGGAATTAAGGCTGCATCAATGCCTGAAAAACCATTCACTGCTCAACAAAAGAAAGAAATCCTTGTTACTACCATTGGTAAACTTATGATTAATAATATTTTGCCAAAGGATTTCCCATATTTGAACGAACCAACTGAAACTAATTTAAATGGCAAATTAAGTGATAAGTATTTCTTGAAGCCTGGTGAAGATATTCATGAACACTTGAAGAATGCTAAATTAGTTAAACCATTTAAGAAGGGTGATTTAGGTAACATTATTGCCGCCGTTTATGATCACTACAGTATTTCAGAAACATCTCATCTTTTAGATCGAATTAAGGACTTAGGATACAATATTTCTACCAAATCTGGTTTAACTGTTGGGATTACTGATGTTACTGATTTGAAAGAAAAGCCTAAGATTTTAGAAGCTTCTCACCATAAAGTTGATGTTGTTACTAAACAATTTAGGCATGGTTTGATTACTGATAATGAACGTTACCAACGTGTTGTTGGAATTTGGACCGATGCTAAGGATCAAATTCAAAATGCTTTAATGAATAACTTTGATCCAGAAAATTCAATTTTCATGATGAGTAATTCTGGTGCCCGTGGTAATATTTCTAACTTTACTCAATTAGCTGGTATGCGTGGTTTAATGGCTGAACCTAATGGTCGTGTTATGGAACTACCAATTACCTCTAACTTTAGAGAAGGCTTATCAGTCTTAGAAATGTTCATTTCAACCCATGGTGCCAGAAAAGGTATGACTGATACCGCATTGAAGACTGCTAACTCTGGTTACTTAACCCGTCGTTTAGTTGATGTTGCTCAAGATGTTGTTATTAGAGAACATGATTGTGGAACTGATCGTGGCCTTAAAGTTCATGCTTTAACCGAAGGTGGCCAAATGATCGAACCGTTGTATGATCGTATTCTTGGTCGTAATGCAATGAAGACGGTTAAAGATCCTAAGACTGGTAAAGTCATTGTTAAGCACAATCAAATGATTGATGAAGCAAAGGCAAAAGAAATTACCGATGCGGGGATTAAAGAAGTTGAAATTCGTTCAGCATTTACTTGTAATACTTCCCATGGTATTTGTGCTATGTGTTATGGGCGAAACTTAACAACTGGCCATCAAGTTGAAATTGGTGAAGCTGTTGGTACCGTTGCTGCCCAAGCAATTGGTGAACCTGGTACTCAATTAACCATGCGAAACTTCCATACCGGTGGTGTTGCTGGTAATAACGATATTACCCAAGGACTTCCTCGTGTACAAGAAATTGTTGAAGCAAGACACCCTAAAGGACGTGCAACCATTACCCAAGTTAGTGGTACCGTTCAATTAATTGAAGAAAATCCTGCTGAACAAACTAAGGAAGTTACAATTAAGGGTCAATCGGATACTAGAAAGTATTCAGTTCCAATTAATTCTAGAATGAAAGTATCAGAAGGTGATTATATTCACCGTGGTGCTCCATTAGACGTTGGTTCAATTGATCCTAAGGAATTAATTCAAGTTCGTGATTCATTATCAACTGAAGTTTACATGCTTTCTGAAATTCAAAAAGTTTACCGAATGCAAGGTGTTGATCTAAATGATAAACATGCTGAAATTATGGTAAGACAAATGCTTCAGAAGGTAAGAATCATGGATCCTGGTGATACTAGCTTACTTCCTGGTACGCTAATGGATATTGATAAATTTAGAGAACGAAATGCTAAAACTGTTATTAGTGGTAAGATTCCTGCAACTGCACGTCCAGTTCTATTAGGAATTACTAAGGCTGCATTAGAAACTAATAGTTTCTTATCTGCTGCATCATTCCAAGAAACTACCCGTGTATTAACTGATGCTGCTATTCGTGGTAAGAATGATCCATTAATTGGTTTGAAAGAAAATGTCATCATTGGTAAATTAATTCCAGCCGGAACTGGTTTACGTCACTATCGAGACATTCGTCCAAAACAAATGAGTCATACTAGCGATAATGGTGTTTATTCAATTAGTCAATTGGAAAAACAAATGCATCCCGTTGATTCTAAAAAATAAAATTTGATTGAAATCAAATTATAAAAAGAAAGATAGTTGTCATTTTGTAAATGATGGCTATCTTTTTTGTAATTTAAATTTTCACGAATGTATTGGTAATAATAAATGCAGCAAATAAAAATGGAGCGTATGGGATTGGTCTTTTTTTATCATACTTACTGGCTATTTGAAAAATAATTACTAAGCATGAAGAAATAAAAAGTGAAATAATACTCATATTGAGATTAGTTTTTAATAATATGATCCATATAATATCAATATCTCCATTTCCAATCCAACTATATCGTTGATTAATGCCAGATATAATGGTATAACTCAATAGAACTAATGAAAACTTTATTAAATTAAAATCAAAATTAATTAATTGCTGAATGACTACAATGATTAACAATAGATGAATTAATTTAGTCGGAATAATCATTTTTTGAACATCAAATAATGAAATTAATAGTAAAATCCATTCAAAAAGAATTGTAAAGATGGAATTAACATTTAGGCTAAATTGTAAACAGATGCATCCCATTATTATTTCCGAAATTAAATTTAAATAACCAATTGGCTGTTTACAATCGTGGCATTTACCCTTTAAAATAATAAAACTAATAATTGGAATCATTTCTAATGGGGTGAGTCTTCGATTGCAATTATCACAATGAGAGCGAGGGCTAATAATTGATTCATTCCTCAACGTCCTAATGCTTACTAATGATGAAAACGATCCAATAATTGTCCCAATAATAAATTTAATAATGATCATGCTCATCTCCTTATTATTATTTCCGAAAATTTGATAAAAAAATTTCAAAAGAAGTTGACATGTTCTTGATATTGGAGTTAGAATTAAAAGGTACTTTAAGTGTTCATTAACTATACACAAAAATAATTTTCCACAGGGTTGTTTCGTTTTAAAAAGAACCGCCTGGATGTGTGGACTAAAATTTAAGGAAGGAGGAATTTTTAGATGCCTACTATTAATCAATTAGTACGTAAAGGTCGTAAATCTAGAAGTTCTAAGTCAAAGTCCCCAGCTTTAAATCATGGGTACAATAGTTATAAGAAAATTCAAACAGATTATCCTGCACCACAAAAGCGTGGAGTTGCTACCCGTGTTGGTACCATGACTCCTAAGAAGCCTAACTCTGCATTACGTAAGTATGCTCGTGTAAGATTATCAAACTTAATCGAAGTTACTGCATATATTCCCGGAATTGGACATAACCTCCAAGAACATAGTGTTGTTTTAATTCGTGGTGGTCGTGTTAAGGATTTACCTGGAGTTAGATATCATATTATCCGTGGTGCTTTAGATACTGCAGGTGTAGATGACCGTAAACAAGGTCGTTCTAAATACGGTACTAAAAAGCCTAAGAAATAAATATTAAAATCGATTTTAAATCAAGGAGGATATTCTAATGCCAAGAAAAGGAAATGTACAACCGCGTGAGGTACTTCCTGATCCAATTTATAATTCAAAGCTAGTAACCCGTTTAATTAACCATTTAATGTTAGATGGTAAGAGGGGAACTGCTTCTAAGATCTTATACGGTGCATTCAATATGATTAAAAAAGAAACTGGTAATGATCCAGTTGAAGTATTTAGAGAAGCAATGAAGAACGTTATGCCAGTTCTAGAAGTTCGTGCTCGTCGTGTTGGTGGTGCTAACTACCAAGTTCCAATCGAAGTTAGACCTGACCGTCGTTCTACTTTAGGTCTCAGATGGATTGTTAGCTATTCACGTTTACGTGGTGAACATACTATGACTGAACGTTTAGCACATGAAATCATGGATGCTTCTAACAATACTGGTGCTTCTGTTAAGAAGCGTGAAGATACACATAGAATGGCTGAAGCCAACCGTGCATTTGCTCACTACCGCTGGTAAAATTTAGTGGTTTTAATTTAAATTGTAATTTTCAATTGATTAATGTATTCTTAATTAAGAATTTGCATTTTAAATTATTCACTATTTACTTAGATAATATTAAAGTGGCTAATTTAATTAGTAATTAGCCACTTTTTTGAAGAAAGTTTTGGATAACTTGAGAGGAGAAAATTTTTAACATGGCTAATACCCGAGAATTCCCACTTTCAAAAACTCGTAACATTGGAATTACCGCACATATTGATGCTGGTAAAACTACTGCTACTGAACGTATTTTGTATTATACTGGTAGAATTCATAAGATTGGTGAAACTCATGATGGAGCTTCACAAATGGATTGGATGTCAGAAGAAAAAGAACGTGGAATTACCATTACTTCTGCAGCCACCACTGCTCAATGGAAAGACCACAGAATTAACATTATTGATACCCCAGGACACGTTGATTTCACTGCTGAAGTTGAACGTTCATTACGTGTTTTAGATGGTTCCATTACCATCTTAGATGGTGCTGCTGGTGTTGAACCTCAAACTGAAACGGTTTGGCGTCAAGCATCAGATTATAATGTTCCTAGAATCGTTTTTGTTAATAAGATGGATAAACTTGGTGCTGATTTCGATATGTCAGTTAAATCATTACATGAACGTTTGGGTGCAAATGCTCATGCAATTCAAATGCCAATTGGAGCTGAAGATAACTTCAAAGGTGTTATTGATTTAATCGAAATGAAAGCATACGTTTATGATGACGATAAATTAGGTGCTAAATGGGATACTGTTGATATTCCTGATGATTATAAGGAAGAAGCCCAAAAGCGTCATGATGCATTAATTGAATCTGTTGCCGATGTTGATGATGACATTATGGCTAAGTTACTTAATGGAGAAGACATCAGCAAGGCTGAAATCAAAGCTGCAATTAGAAAAGCTACTTTAAATCTTACTTACTTCCCAGTATTAGCAGGTTCTGCATTTAAGAATAAGGGTATTCAAATGCTAATGGATGCTGTTTTAGATTACTTACCATCACCATTAGATGTTAGACCTTATAGTGCAATCGATCCTAAGACTGGTGACAATGTTGAATTAAAGGCTAATGATAAGAAGCCATTTGCTGCTTTAGCATTTAAAGTTGCAACTGATCCTTATGTTGGTCGTCTAACTTACATCCGTGTCTACCAAGGTAGTTTACCATCAGGTTCTTACATTTTGAATGCTACTAAGGATAAACGTGAACGTGTTGGTCGTCTATTACAGATGCATTCTAATCATCGTAAAGAAATTCCTGAAGTATTTGCGGGTGATATTGCAGCAGCAATTGGTTTAAAGAATACCACAACTGGTGATTCATTAACTTCAGAAGATCATCCATTACACTTAGAATCTATGAACTTCCCTGACCCAGTTATTAGTGTTTCCGTTGAACCTAAGACTAAAGCTGATCAAGATAAAATGGATAATGCTTTACAAAAATTATCTGAAGAAGATCCTACTTTCCAAGCCAAAACTAATTCAGAAACTGGTGAAACCATTATTTCTGGAATGGGTGAACTTCATTTGAACATTATTGTTGAACGTATGAAGCGTGAATTCCATGTTGAAGCTAAAATTGGTAAACCAGAAGTTGCTTACCGTGAAGCATTTACTAAATCAACTAAGGTTCAAGGTAAATTCATCAGACAGTCTGGTGGTAAAGGTCAATATGGTGATGTTTGGATTGAATTTTCACCAAATGAAAAAGGTAAGGGATTTGAATTCGAAAATAACATCGTTGGTGGTGTTGTTCCTCGTGAATTTATTCCTGCCGTTGAAAATGGATTAAAAGAATCAATGAGCAATGGTGTTCTTGCCGGATATCCATTAGTTGATGTAAAAGCTAACTTATATGATGGTAGTTATCATCCAGTTGATTCTAGTGAAGCTGCATTTAAAGTTGCTGCTTCAATCGCATTGCGTAATGCTGCTAAAACTGCTGGTCCAGTAATTTTAGAACCAATTATGAAAGTTGATATTGTTATTCCGGAAGAATACATGGGGGATGTAATGGGAGAAATTACTTCTCGTCGTGGTCGTATTGATGGAATGGAAAATAGAAACAAGGCCCAAGTTCTTCATGCCTATGTTCCATTATCTGAAATGTTTGGATATGCAACTACATTACGTTCATCATCACAAGGACGTGGTACATTCTCAATGACATTTGATCATTATGCACCGGTTCCAAAGTCAATTCAGGCAGATATTATTAAGAAAAATGGTGGCAAAACTGAAAAAAACTAATTTAATAAACTAGTTATTTGTCATTATTAAAAGTGTTAAATCAAATTGATGATTTAACACTTTTTTTGTTTTTTTAAATTCATCGTCTCAAACCCTTGATTGATAAGCTAAAATTTAGTATTATGTAATAGTACTTGTTTAAGAGGAGGGCCTAGTGACCCTACTTTTAGATGGATAAAATTAAGCATTGATGTGGAAGGTTGCGACACACCCGGCCGCTTTGCCATGAGGGTGTGGCGGTAATTTCCACGGAGTTAGTCTTATTTTAAAAATAGACGAAGGAGGGAAAAGACAATGGCAAAACAAAAGATTCGTATTCGTTTAAAAGCATATGAACACCGTATTTTAGATCAATCTGCTGATAAGATTGTTGCTACTGCACAAAGAACTGGTGCCAACATTTCTGGCCCAATTCCATTACCAACAGATAGAACTGTTTATACACTTTTAGCTTCACCACATAAATTTAGTAAATCTCGTGAACAATTTGAAATGTTAACACATAAACGTTTAATTGATATTTTGAATCCAACACCCAAGACAGTTGATTCATTAATGAAGCTTGACTTACCAAGTGGTGTCGATATCGAAATTAAATTATAAAAATAAATTACATTAATATTGGAGGTGTACTCATGACCAGAAAAGGAATCTTAGGTAAAAAAGTTGGAATGACACAAGTATTCGACCAAAACGGTGAATTAGTTCCCGTTACAGTTGTTGACGTTACTCCTAATGTTGTTTTGCAAAAGAAGACTGAGGAAAACGATGGTTACAATGCAATTCAATTAGGTTTTGATGACAAACGTGCCGTTTTAAGTAATAAACCAGAAAAGGGTCATGTAGCAAAAGCTAAAACAACTCCTAAGCGCTTCGTTAAAGAAATTAAAAATGCCGACTTGGGAGATATTAAAGTATCAGATAAGGTTAGTGCAGATGTTTTCCAAGCAGGAGACGTTGTTGACGTAACCGGTATTAGTAAAGGACACGGATATCAAGGTAATGTCCATAAGGATAATCAATCTAGAGGTCCAGAAACACATGGATCTAGATATCATCGTCGTCCAGGTTCATTAGGTGTTATTATTAACCGTGTTGTAAAAGGAATGAAATTACCTGGTAGAATGGGTAATAACCGTGTTACAATGCAAAATCTTGAAGTTATTAAGACTGACACTGATGATAATGTTATCTTAATTAAAGGTAACGTCCCTGGTACTAGAAAATCATTACTTTTAGTTAGATCTGCTGCTCGTAGTTCTGCAAAACGAATTGCAAAACAAATCGAAAAAAGAAATTCTAATAAATAAGAAAGGAGGAACCGAAAATGACAAGTGTTGCATTATATAAACAAAATGGTAATAAAAATGGTAATTTGAATCTAAATGATGCCATTTTTAGTGTAAAGCCAAATAATAATGTTGAATTTGAAGCTGTTGTAATGCAAAGAGCTTCACAACGCCAAGGTACTAGTGCCGTTAAAAACCGTAGTGCCGTTAGAGGTGGTGGTAAAAAGCCATGGCGTCAAAAGGGAACTGGTCGTGCTCGTCAAGGTTCTATTCGTGCACCACAATGGCGTGGTGGTGGAATCGTATTTGGACCAACCCCACGTTCATATGGTTACCATCTTCCTAAGAAAGTTAGTCGTTTAGCTGTTAAATCCGCTTTATCTGAAAAGGTTGCCAATGGTGATTTAGTTGTTGTTGATGCTTTGGATTTTAAAGCTCCTAAGACAAAAGATTTTGAAGCTGTATTAGATGGCTTGAAGATTGCATCCGAAAAAACATTAGTTGTTTTAGAAGATGGCAATCAAAACGCAGCTCTTTCAGCACGTAATCTTACAAATGTAAATGTTATTAGTGCTAAAGGGGTAAATACCTTAGATGTATTACTTAATAATAAAGTTGTCATCACTAAGGCTGCTCTTTCTCAAGTAGAGGAGGTGCTCGCATAATGGAATCACGCGATGTTATTTTACGTCCGGTAATTACTGAATCATCAACTGCTTTGATGGATGATAAGAAATATACTTTTGATGTTGATCTACGGGCTACTAAAACTCAAGTAAAGAGTGCTGTTGAAGATATTTTTAATGTTAACGTTGTAAAAGTTAATATTATGAATGTTAGAGGTAAGTTAAAGCGTCAGGGACGTTACGTTGGTTATACCAAGAAGCGTCGTAAGGCAGTTGTTACTTTATCTTCTGATTCTAATAGTATCGATATCTTTAACGATAAAAATAAGAATAAGAATAACAAATAAATTTTACTAATTAGGAGGGAAATAACTTGGCGATTAAGAATTATAAGCCAACCACGAATGGTCGTCGTAATATGACTAGTTTAGACCATAGTGTTATTACTACTAGCAAGCCAGAAAAATCATTGTTAGCTGCTAATAAACATAAAGCTGGTCGAAACAATTATGGTCATATGACTGTCAGACATCATGGTGGCGGAAACAAACATTTATATCGTCTTATTGACTTCAAACGTAATAAGGATGGTATCCCAGCTACAGTTAAGTCAATTGAATACGATCCAAACCGTACTGCCAATATTGCATTAATCTTTTATGAAGATGGTGTTAAATCATACATTTTAGCTCCTAAGGGATTAAAAGTTGGCGACAAGGTTGAATCTGGTAAGGATGCAGATATCAAAATTGGAAATGCTTTACCATTAGTAAACATTCCAGTTGGTACCGTTGTTCATAATATCGAATTAAAGCCTGGTAAAGGTGGCCAATTAGTACGTTCTGCCGGTACTTCTGCCCAAGTTTTAGGTAAAGAAGGAAAGTATGTTCTTGTTAAATTGGCTTCAGGTGAAGTTAGAATGATTCTTGCTGTTAATCGTGCTACTATTGGTAGTATTGGTAATGAAAGTCATTCATTAGTTAACGTTGGTAAAGCAGGTATTAAGCGTTACTTAGGCCAACGTCCTCATGTTCGTGGTTCTGTAATGAATCCTAACGATCATCCACATGGTGGTGGTGAAGGTAAAGAACCAATTGGTTACCCATCTCCATTATCACCATGGCATAAGAAGACAGTTGGTAAGAAGACACGTTCTAAGAAAGCTCGTTCTAATAAGTTTATTGTTCGTCGTCGTAAACAATCTAAGATGTAATTTATGTTGCGGTTTAGATTAAATTGAAATAATTATAATTATAAAATTACTAAACAGTTTAAATTTTATATTTAAGGAGGCTGAATAATGGGTCGTAGTCTAAAAAAGGGACCTTTTGCCGACAAGCATTTATTGAAAAAAATTGATGCACAAAAAAATAGCGACAAAAAATCAGTAATTAAAACCTGGTCTAGAAGATCAACTATTTTTCCTAGCTTCATTGGTTACACAATTGCTGTCTATAATGGAAGAAAACATGTTCCAGTTTACATTCAAGATGACATGGTAGGACACAAGCTTGGCGAATTCGTACCAACTCGTACTTTCCATGGACATGCTAAGAGTGCTGATAAGAAAACTGTCTAAACAAGGAGGATAAATCATGGCTGAACAAGTTACATCAGCGAAAGCTACTGCAAGAACTGTTCGTATTGCCGCTCGTAAGGTTCGCCTTGTTGTTGATCTTATTAGAGGTAAAGGCGTGGGTGAAGCCAATGCAATTTTGAAGTTTACTCCAAGAAGTGCTTCTCCAGTTGTATCAAAGGTTTTAATGTCTGCTGTAGCAAACGCGGAAAACAATTTTGATTTAGATCGTGAAGATCTATATGTAAGTAAAGCAATTGTAAACGAAGGACCAACTTTAAAACGTTTCCGTCCTCGTGCTAAGGGTTCCGCTTCCCCAATTAATAAACGGACAAGTCATATCACTATCGTGGTATCTGAAAATAATAAATAGGAGGTATAACACGTGGGTCAAAAAGTAAATCCAACCGGATTACGTATTGGAATCACTCGTGATTGGGATGCAAAATGGTATGCTGATAAGGATTTTGCTGCTAATTTACGAGAAGATTTAAGAATCCGTAAATATATTAATAAACGACTTGCTGACGCTTCCGTATCAAGAGTAGAAATTGAACGTGCTGCAAAGCGTGTAAATATTTCTATCCATACTGCTAAACCTGGTATGGTTATTGGTAAAGGTGGATCAGAAGTTGAAAGTCTTCGTAAAGAAATCGATGCATTAACTGGTAAACGTGTTCACGTTAATATCATCGAAATTAAGAAACCTGATCTAGATGCTAAATTAGTTGCATCTAATGTTGCTAGACAATTAGAAGCTCGAATTGCATTTCGTCGTGCTATGAGACAAAGCATGCAAAGAGTTATGCGTTCAGGTGCTAAAGGTGTTAAAATTCAAGTTGCTGGACGTTTAAATGGAGCGGATATGTGTAGAACAGAATCTTACTCTAATGGAACAGTTCCTTTGCATACTTTACGTGCCGATATTGACTATTCAATTGTTGAAGCACATACTACTTATGGTACATTAGGTGTTAAAACATGGATTTATCGTGGTGAAGTATTGCCAAATAAGCCTAATAGTCCAAAGAATGATCGTAGAAGAGGAGGGAAATAAACATGCTAGTACCAAAACGTGTAAAATTCCGTCGTCAGCATCGTGGTAAGTTACGTGGTCATTCAAAGGGTGGTAACACAGTTGCTTTTGGAACCTATGGTTTACAAGCTTTAGATTCTCACTGGATTACTAACCGTCAAATCGAAGCTTGCCGTATTGCAATTACCCGTTATATGAAACGTGGGGGTAAAGTTTGGATTAAGATTTTCCCTCATAAATCTTACACTCAAAAAGGTGTTGGAGTTCGTATGGGTAGTGGAAAAGGTGCTCCTGCTGGATGGGTTGCACCAGTTAAACGTGATAAAGTTTTATTTGAAGTTGGTGAAGTTTCAGAAGAAACTGCTTTAAAAGCATTACGTCTAGCTTCAAATAAACTTCCAATTAGAACTAAGATTATTAAACGTAAGGAAGTAGGTGGCGAATAAAATGAAGGCTAAAGAGATTAGAGATTTAACTGCTTCTCAAATGCAAGAAAAAGAAGCCGATTTTAAGAAAGAATTGTTTAACCTTCGTTTTCAATTAGCTACTGGTCAATTGGAAAATACTGCAAGGTTAAAGCAAGTTCGTAAAAACATTGCACGTATTAAAACTATCGTACGTGAACGTCAATTAGAAAATAATAAGTAGAATACGATAAAAGGGAGGTTTAAGAATGAACAATAAGCGAAATAATCGTAAAGTTTATCGTGGTCGTGTAGTTTCAGATAAAATGGAAAAAACCATTGCTGTTGTTGTTGAAACTTATAAGACTGATCCTACTTACGGTAAAAGAGTTAAATACTCAAAGAAATATAAGGCAAATGATAAAGACAATTCCGCTAAAAAGGGCGATATTGTTGATATTATGGAAACTCGTCCATTATCAGCAACTAAACATTTCCGTTTAGTTAAAATTGTTAAAAAATCAATTGCTAACGCTTAATATTTAACTTTTGTCGTATTCCAATCAAATAGCGAAAGGGGGATATACCTTTGATTCAACAAGAAAGTCGTTTAAAGGTTGCTGATAATTCCGGTGCTAAAAACCTATTAACTATTAAAGTCTTAGGCGGTTCTAAAAGACGTTATGCCGGCATTGGCGATGTAATTGTTTGTACTGTAAAACAAGCAACACCAGGTGGTGTTGTCAAAGAAGGCGATGTTGTTAAAGCTGTTATTGTTAGAACTAAATCTGCTACTCGTAGAAAAGATGGTTCATACATTCGCTTTGATGAAAACGCTGCTGTTTTAATTAACAGTGATAAGAGTCCACGTGGAACCCGTATTTTTGGACCTGTTGCTCGTGAATTAAGAAATAACAACTTCATGAAGATCGTTTCCTTGGCTCCTGAAGTATTATAATAACTACTTTAAATTTTAAGGAGGTGCCAATATTAATGTTTATTAAAACTGGTGACAAAGTTCGAGTTATTAGCGGTAAAGATAAAGGTAAAGAAGGAACCGTTACTGGTACTAATGCCTCACAAAATCGTGTAGTTGTTAAGGGAATTAACATCGTTAAAAAGCATGAAAAAGCTTCACAATCTAACCCTAAGGGTGGTATTAAGAGTGTTGAAGCAGCAATTAACGCTTCTAATGTTATGTTGATTGATCCTTCAACTAAGAAACCAACAAGAGTTGGATACAAATTAGAAAATGGCAAAAAAATTAGAATTTCTAAAAAATCTAAAAAAGCCATCGATTAACTTTATTTATTAGGAAAGGGGGATTTCCTTCAATGGCAACTCGTTTACAAGAAGAATATAAAAATAAAATTGTTGGATCATTAGTTAAAAAATTTAACTACTCATCTGTTATGCAAACACCCAAAATTGATAAAATTGTTTTAAATATGGGTGTTGGTGATGCGGTTTCTAATGCTAAGAATTTAGATGAAGCCGTTTCAGAATTAACTCAAATTTCTGGACAAAAGCCTTTAATTACTCATGCTAAAAAATCTATTGCCGGATTCAGATTACGTGAAGGCATGGCAATTGGTGCTAAGGTTACATTACGTGGTAGCCGTATGTATGAATTCTTAGATAAGTTAATTAATGTTTCATTACCTCGTGTTCGTGATTTTCATGGTGTAAGTAATAAATCATTTGATGGTCGTGGAAATTATACATTAGGTGTTCGTGAACAATTAATTTTCCCGGAAATTAATTATGATAACGTTAACCGCGTTCGTGGCTTAGACGTAGTAATTGTTACAACAGCTGATACTGATGAAGAATCTCATGAATTATTGAGTGACTTCGGAATGCCATTTGCTAGAAATTAGTATTAAAGGAGGTTTTATACTTGGCTAGAAAAGCTTTAATTGAAAAAAGTAAACGTCCTGCAAAATTTTCTACTCAAAATTATACACGTTGTGAACGTTGTGGACGTCCACATTCTGTATATAGAAAGTTTCACTTATGCAGATTATGCATGAGACAATTAGCTCATAAAGGACAAATTCCTGGTATGAAAAAGGCTAGTTGGTAGAATTAAATTTTTTAATTAATAAGGAGGGTTCAAATTAAATGACAGATCCAATTGCAGATTTCTTAACTCGCATTAGAAATGCTAACATGGTACGCCATGATTCTTTAGAAGTTCCTTCTTCAAAAATCAAGCGTAATATTGCTGACATTTTAAAGCGTGAAGGATTTATTCGCGATTACGAATATATTGATGATGATAAGCAAGGCGTTCTTCGCTTATTCTTAAAATATGGTAAAAATAATGAACGTGTAATTTCTGGTTTAAAACGTATTTCTAAACCTGGATTACGATCATATGTTAAAGCTGATAGTGTTCCAAAGGTTCTAAATGGTTTGGGTATTGCAGTTATTTCAACTTCAAATGGTGTTATGACTGATAAAGATGCTCGTGCTAAGAAGATCGGTGGAGAAGTATTAGCTTACATCTGGTAAAAATTTTTAATAGAATTGGAGGTGTATTAAATGAGTCGTATTGGTTATAGAAAAGTTGTCTTGCCTGATGGTGTTGATGTTAAATCAAACGGTAATAATGTTACTGTTAAAGGTGCTAAGGGTTCATTGACACGTAGTATTTCGCCAGTTATTAAAATGAACATTAATGATAACGTTGTAACATTTGAACCAACTGTTAAATATGATTACAAGGTTCGTGCTTTACATGGTACCACTCGTGCTAATTTTAACAATATGGTACAAGGTGTTACTAAGGGATTCAATAAAACATTGAAATTAGTTGGTGTTGGATACAGGGCTCAATTAAAGGGTAAAACCTTAGTATTAAGCGTTGGATATTCACATCCAGTTAATATTGATGTAAATGATGATCTTGAAGTTAAAGTTCCTGACAATAGAACTATTCAAATTAGTGGCATTAATAAGCAAACTGTTGGTGATTTTGCTGCTTCGGTTCGTTCAGTTCGTTCTCCTGAACCTTATAAGGGTAAGGGTATTCGTTACGAAAATGAAGTTGTACGTCGTAAAGAAGGTAAAACTGGTAAGTAGATTTATATTTACTTACAAAATATTAATAATATAGAGGTGACTATTTTGATTTCAAAACCAGATAAAAATAAGATTCGTCAACGTCGCCATTTACGTGTTCGTAGAAAAGTTTCTGGTACAGCTGAATGTCCTCGTTTAGACGTATACCGTTCTAACAAAAACATTTATGCTCAAGTAATTAATGATGACAATGGTTCAACATTAGTTAGTGCCTCTACTCTTGATAAAGATGTAAGTGGTAATACAAAAGTTGAACAATCACAGAGCGTTGGTAAGTTAGTTGCTAAACGTGCTAACGACAAAAATATTTCAAAAGTTGTTTTTGATCGTGGTGGATACATTTACCATGGGCGTGTTGAAGCATTAGCTGATGCTGCTCGTGAAAATGGACTACAATTCTAAAAAAGGAGGAATTAACTGCGCATGGCTGAATTTATTAATCCGGACAAGTTAAATCTTGAAGATAATGTTGTATCAATTAACCGAATTACTAAAGTTGTTAAAGGTGGACGTCGTCTTAGATTCGCTGCTTTAGTTATTGTCGGTGATAATAATGGACATGTTGGTTTTGGTACTGGTAAAGCTCAAGAAGTACCAGCTGCTATCCGTAAAGCTGTTGATGATGGTCGTAAGAATTTAATTTCCGTACCAGTTGTTGGTACTACCATCCCTCATAAAGTTATTGGAGATTACAGTGGCGGAAAGATCCTATTAAAACCTGCTGAAGAAGGTTCTGGAGTAACTGCTGGTGGGGCTGTTCGTTCTATTATGGAACTTGCAGGTATCAGTGATGTTACTAGTAAACGTTTAGGATCAAATACCGCAATTAACGTTGTTCGTGCTACTTTTGAAGGTTTAGCTTCATTAAGGAATGCTGACGAAGTATCCGCATTACGTGGAGTTTCAACTCAACATTTAGCAGAATAAGGAGGAGTTAAAATATGGCTCAATTAAAGATTACTTTAACTCATAGTGTAACTCATCGTCTTCCTAAGCAACGTAAGATTGTTAAAGCCATTGGTTTGCACCGTATCAATAGTACTGTTGTTAAGCCTGATAATGAAGCTACTCGTGGTGCTTTACTTAAAATCGCACATTTGATTAAAGTAGAACAAGTTAAATAGTAGAATTAATTAAGGAGGTGTGTTTTTAATGAAGTTAAATGAATTAAAAGCTGCCGAAGGTTCTCGTTCATCCAAGGTTAGAAAAGGCCGAGGTCGTTCAAGTAAAGGTAAAACTGCTGGACGTGGACAAAAAGGACAAAAGGCACGTAGTAAGACACGTTTAGGTTTTGAAGGTGGACAAATGCCTTTATACCGTAGAATGCCAAAACGTGGTTTTACTAATATTAACCGTAAGGAAAATGAAGTTGTTAATTTAAATGCATTAAATCAATTTGATGATAATGCTGAAGTAACCCCAGAATCATTAAGAAAAGCTGGTTTAGTTAAAAACAATAAGGATGGCATTAAGATTCTTGGAACAGGTAAGCTTAATAAAAAATTATCTGTTAAAGCTAATCAATTTTCAAAGACTGCTAAGTCAGCAATTGAAAATGCCGGTGGCAAAACTGAGGTGATCTAATGCTATCAACCATAATAAACGCGTTTAAAGTAAAGAACATTAGACAAAAAATTCTCTTTACTTTAGGTGTCTTGATTATATTTAGAATCGGTGCATTTATTACCGTTCCTGGAATAAATGCTAAGGCACTTCAAAGCGTTTCTTCTTCTGGATTGGTTAGCATTTTAAACACCTTTAGTGGTGGTGGATTAACTAATTATTCACTATTCGCTATGGGTGTTTCCCCGTATATTACCGCACAAATTGTAGTACAGCTTCTCCAAATGGATATTGTCCCTCGATTCGTTGAATGGAGTAAACAAGGAGAGGTTGGACGAAGAAAGTTGAATAATGTTACGAGAATATTATCTGTTATTCTTGCTTTCTTTCAGTCGATCGGGATTACAGCAGGTTTTAATACTTTAAGTAGTTTAAACTTGGTTCAACATCCAAGCATATCTACTTATGTTAGTATTGGTTTAATTTTAACTGCTGGATCAATGTTAACCACATGGATGGGTGATATGATTACCGATCGTGGTATTGGACAAGGTGTTTCAATGATTATCTTTGCTGGTATCATTGCACGAACCCCTGTTGGAATTGAACAATTATATAAAGAATATATTGTTGGCCAAAGTGGCTCAGCATTATGGGAAGCAATTTTATTTGTAATTGCTTTGATTATTGTTGTTATTTTGATTGTTACTTTTGTAACTTGGGTTCAACAAGCTGAACGTCGTATTCCTATTCAATATACTAGAAGGGCTTCTAGTGCTTCCGATAATAGTTACTTACCATTACGTGTAAATGTAGCCGGTGTTATTCCAGTTATTTTTGCAAGTTCATTTATATCCACTCCACAGACAATATTAATGTACTTTGCAAGTAACCATTCTGGTGATACTTGGTATAAAATTATGTCGAATTTGTTTAATATGCAAACGCCAGCTGGAGCAACATTCTATACAATTTTGATCATTTTATTTACATTCTTCTATGCTTTTGTTCAAGTTAATCCAGAAAAATTAGCTAAAAATTTACAAAAACAAGGAAGTTATATTCCTGACGTTTGGCCAGGACATGAAACTCAAACTTATATTTCTAAATTATTAATGAGATTAAGTGTTGTTGGTTCATTGTTCTTAGGAATTGTTTCATTGATTCCTTTAATTGCTCAAAACGTATGGAATTTAGATGAATCAATTGGACTTGGCGGAACTAGTTTATTAATCGTTGTGGGTGTTGCAATTGACACGATTAGACAAATTCGTGGATTGATGATGAAACGTGAATATGTTGGTTTTATTAGATCACCACGACCAAGTAATTTATAAGATTGGTTATTAGGAGGTACTATTAATGGCAATTAATTTAATTTTATTAGGATTGCCTGGTGCTGGTAAAGGAACTCAAGCACAAGTTATTAAGGATAAATATAATATTCCACATATTTCAACTGGAGATATTTTCCGTGCTGCAATTCAAAATAAAACTGAAATGGGATTAAAAGCTAAGAAATATATTGATGATGGACAACTTGTTCCAGATGAAGTTGTATGTGGAATTGTTAAAGAACGTCTTTCTAAAGATGATACTAAAAATGGTTTTATGTTAGACGGTTTTCCAAGAACTCTTGATCAAGCTAAGGCTTTAGAGAAGATGGGTCCTGAATTAAATCGTTCAATTAATGTAGTAATTAATATTAATGTTAAACCAGATATTTTAGTAAAACGTTTGTCAGGAAGATTTATTTGCAAAACCTGCGGAGCAAGTTATCATAAAATTTATAAACGACCTAAGGTTGCTGGAACATGTGATGTGTGTGGAGGACATGAATTCTTTCAACGTGAAGATGATAAGCCTGAAACGGTTAAAAAGCGTTTGAAGGTTAATAAAAAAATGAATGCTCCTTTAATTGATTTTTATAAACAAAGACATTTGCTTCATGATATTGATGGTCATCAATTTGTTTCTGCTGATAAAAATATTCCCGCAGTTGCAAAAGACATTGATAATGTTTTAGATAAATTATAAAATATTGATATAATTTGTAGTAATCAACTTTATATGCTAAACTTCATGTTGATTATGTCTTTGATTAACGTATTTAAAAATCATTTTTTGAGGAGGTATTATTTTGGCTAAGGATGATGCAATTAAAGTTGAGGGTAAAGTTACTGAAACTCTGCCCAATGCTATGTTTCGTGTCGAATTAGAAAATGGTCATCAAGTATTAGCCCATATCTCTGGTAAAATTAGAATGCATTATATTCGTATTTTACCTGGAGATCGTGTAACTGTTGAATTATCACCTTATGATTTAACAAAGGGTAGAATTACTTATCGTTATAAGTAATTTGTTTTGATTTTTAGGAGGTTTATAGTTATGAAAGTACGTCCATCAGTAAAACGTTTGTGCTCAAACTGCAAGATTGTTAAGAGAAAGGGCCGCGTTTGTGTTATTTGCTCTAACCCTAAACATAAACAACGTCAAGGTAAATAAATTTATAGGAGGTGTAAATAAATGGCTCGTATAGCTGGAATCGATTTACCACGTGACAAACGTGTTGTAATCGGATTAACTTATATTTTTGGTATTGGTCAATCTAGATCTAAGGAAATTTTAAAGAAAGCTAAAGTTTCTGAAGATGTTCGTGTTCGTGATTTAACACCTGACCAACAAGATAAAATTCGTACGGTTGTTGATAACTATGAAATTGAAGGGGATTTACGTCGTCGTATCAAGATGAATATTAAAAACCTTCAAGAAATTGGTTCATACCGTGGTATGCGTCATCGTCGTGGTTTACCTGTAAGAGGACAACATACTAAAAATAATGCTCGTACTCGTAAGGGTAAAAAGGTAACTGTTGCTGGTAGCAAGAAAGTTACTCAATAAAATAAATAAATAAGGGAGGTTTTACTGCTTATGGCAAGAAAAAAAGCTAAAAAGAATGTTCAATCCGGAGTTGCACATATCCATTCAACATTTAATAATACTTTAGTTATGATTACAGATATGCAAGGTAATGCTATTTCATGGTCATCAGCTGGTGCATTAGGATTCAGAGGTAGTCGTAAATCAACACCTTTTGCAGCACAGATGGCTGCTGAAGCTGCTGCTAAAGCTTCAATGGAACATGGAATGAAAACTGTTCAAGTTGCTGTTAAGGGACCCGGTTCTGGTCGTGAATCTGCTATTCGTGCTCTTCAATCAACTGGTTTAGAAGTGGCTGCTATTCGCGATGTTACTCCTGTTCCTCATAACGGATCACGTCCTCCAAAGCGTCGTCGAGTTTAATAGTTTATTGTTGGAATTATTTTTCGGTGATAAATTATTTATTTTTGGAACTCAATGCGTTTTGAAAGGGGTAGAATAACATGCTCGAATTTGAAAAACCAAATATTCATAAAATTGACGAAACCGACAATTATGGGGAAGTTATTGTTGAACCATTAGAACGTGGATATGGTACAACACTTGGAAATTCGTTAAGACGAATTTTACTTTCATCAATGCCAGGTGCTGCAGTAACAAGTATTCAAATTGATGGTGTATTACATGAATTTACAACTATTAAAGGAGTTGTAGAAGATGTAACTCAAATCATTTTGAATGTTAAAAAGATTGCTTTAAAGTTAGATAGTGCAGAGGACGAAAAGAAGTCATTAGAAATTAATGTTAATGGACCAGCTAATGTCACTGCTGGAGACATTAAAGCTGATGGTGATGTTACTGTTCTTAATCCTGATCTACACATTGCAACCGTTGCTAAGGGAACTAACTTTCATATGCGTATGACCGCTCAACGTGGGCGTGGATATGTTTCTGCAGATGAAAATAAAGAATTAAATGATGGAATGCCCATTGGTGTTTTACCAATTGATTCTCTATATACCCCAATCAAGCGTGTTAATTACCAAGTTGAAGATACACGTGTCGGACATAGAGCTGATTATGATAAACTTACTTTAGATGTTTGGACTGATGGTTCAATTACTCCAAGTAAAGCTATTAGTCTTGCTGCTAAGGTTTTAACTGAACATTTGAAAATGTTTGTTGATCTTACTAAAGAAGCTAAAAATGCTAAAGTAATGGTTGAAAAAGAAGAAACCCATAAAGAAAAAGTGTTAGAAATGACGATTGAAGAATTAGACTTATCTGTCCGTTCTTACAATAGTTTGAAGCGTGCTGGAATCAACACTGTTCAGGAATTAACTAATAAATCCGAAAGTGACATGATGAATGTGCGTAATTTAGGCCGTAAATCTCTTGATGAAGTTAAGGATAAATTGAAGGCCCTTCACTTATCTTTACGTAAAGATGATTAACTAAAAAAGGAGGATATCTGTTATGCGTAAATTACAACGTCTTAGCGGTCACCGTCGAGCAACATTGCGTAATCTTACAACTGATTTACTTGTTAATGGTAAGATTAAAACCACTGAAGCACGTGCTAAAGATGTACGTTCAACTGCAGAACATATGATTACTCTCGGTAAACGTGGCGATTTAAGTGCTCGTCGTCAAGCTGCTGCATTTTTACAAAATGTTGTTGCTGATGTTAAAGAAGAAGATAATAAAGTAAAAGTTACTTCTGCTTTACAAAAATTATTTAATGAAGTTGCACCTAAATACTCTGACCGTAAGGGTGGTTATACCCATATGTTTAAGACCATGCCTCGTCGTGGAGACGGCGCTCAAATGGTTATTTTAGAACTTGTTTAATCACTTGTAATTTTATTATTTAAATAATATAAAATCACTAAGATTATTAGTATAAAGCGTTACGATGATGGAATATTCCAAGTCTAGCTTGAATGTGAATCTTTTTATTCACGCGCTAATAATCTGTTAGTGATTTTTTTATACATAAATTAATTTTTTTGAAGGGAATAAGAAAATCATTGAGTTTAATTAGTGTGAGCCACCTAATTTATAAATATAATCATCAGGATACACAAAATGCTTTAGATAACATTACTTTTAATGTTGATGAAGGGGAATGGTTATCAATCATTGGACCTAATGGTAGTGGTAAAAGTACGTTAGTAAAGGCCATTGATGGACTTATTCATATTAATAATGAAAATTCTGTTTTAATTAATGGTCAATCATATAATAAAAATGCAAATCAAATTAGATCTCAAATTGGAATGGTTTTTCAAAATCCGGATAATCAGTTTATTGCTTCAACGGTTGAGGACGATGTTGCATTTGGGTTAGAAAATCGTAATATTGATTTTAATAAAATGAAAACGATTGTTGAACAATCATTAAAATTAGTTGGAATGTATGAATATAGAGATTCTAAGCCAGAAAATTTATCTGGTGGACAGAAGCAAAGAGTTGCTTTGGCAGGAATTATATCATTAAAGCCCAGGATTATACTTTTAGATGAGGCAACTAGTATGTTGGATCCAAACGGTAAAATTAGCATGCTGAATTTAATTCGTAAAATTAAACAAAAATTTCATTTGACAATTATATCCGTTACTCATGATGTGAATGAGGTTGAATATTCTAACCAAACATTGATTTTAAAACATGGTAAAATAATTAATAAAGCACCTTCTAAAAGAATTTTGTTGGATGCTAATTTACTATGGAAGAATGGATTAGACATTCCATTTTATCGGAAATTAATTTATCAATTGAAGCAAAAAAAAATTCATGTTCCATCTAGCATTGTGAGTGAAAAGGAGCTTTTAAAATGGGTGATTCAATCGTCTTTAATGACGTAAATTTTAGTTACCATAGCAATGATCTATCACACCAAGCATTGAAAGATATAAATTTAAAAATCCCATATCATTCATTTACAGCAATTGTGGGTAAAACTGGGAGTGGTAAATCAACATTAGTTCAACAAATTAATGGTTTGTTAAAACCAACTTCAGGAACGGTAATGGTTGGTAATTCAATCATCTCAAATAAAACCCCTGATAAAAAATTATTTAAATTAAGAAAAAAAGTTGGAATCGTATTCCAATTTCCAGAACATCAATTATTTGAAGATACAGTTTTAAAAGATGTTTGTTTTGGTCCTAAAAATATTGGTTATAATGATAACGATGTAATGACTTTAGCTGAAAAGAGTTTACAAGTAGTTGACTTTCCTAAACGCTTATATGACCAATCTCCATTTAATCTATCAGGCGGACAAATGAGAAGGGTAGCTATTGCCGGTGTATTAGCTATGAATCCTAAAATCCTTATTTTAGATGAACCAACTGCTGGATTAGATCAAATCGGTAAAAGAAGCATTATGAACCTTATTTATAACTTATATTGCAAAAGAAATTTAACAATTATTATGGTTACTCATCAAATGAGTGATGTTTCTGACTATGCTGATCATGTTATTGTAATGAATAATGGTAAAATGGTTAAAATGACTACTCCTAGACTCTTATTTGAAAATTATAACCTTGTCTTACATAATAATTTAAGGATGCCTGAGGTGGTAAATTTTGCTTATCATTTAAAGCAAAATGGAGTGTCATTTTCTAAAATACCATTAAATATCAAAGAACTAACAACGTTAATTGTAAATAAATTACATCGATAAATGGGTGATTAGTACGAATAATTTTATTTTTGGTCGTTATATTCCTGGAAATGCGTGGATTTACAAAATGAATCCGATCATGAAAATTATTTTAACATTTTATTTTACGTTAATTGTTTTTTTAGCTAATAATTGGATTAGCTATGCTATATTATGGTTATTGGCAATTATATCAATTTACTTTTCTGGAATTAATATCAAAACATTTTTTAATGGCATTAAAGCAATTTTATTCATCATATTAATTACAGTCATAATTCAAATTTTATTTAGTGTTAATGGTAATGTGATTTTTAATTATGGTCCGATAAAAATCACTAATTTAGGAATTAAATATGGAATTTTCATTTTTTTTAGATTTACTTTAATTGTAATTGCATCAACTATCTTGACTTTGTCGACAAAACCATTGGCCATTGCGTATGGAATTGAGAAAATAATGAGTCCATTAAATAAGCTTCACTTTCCCGTTGAAGTTTTATCTTTAATGATTTCAATTGCATTAAGATTTGTACCGACTTTAATTGATGAAATTTCGAGTATTATAAAGGCTCAAAAAGCTCGCGGAGCTAATTTTAATAATGGTAATTTAATTAAAAGGGCAAATGCAATTGCTTCTATTTTTATTCCCTTGTTTTTAGTTGCGATGAATCACGCTTCTGACTTAGGAGATGCGATGGTTTCCAGGGGTTATAAAAGTAATGTCAAAAGAAGTCAATATCATCATTATCATATTAATCATATTGATTGGATAAGTTGTTTTACATATTTATTGTTTGGCGTATTAATTGTATTTATTAGGAAGTGATTCTAATATCAATTAGATATAAAATTATATTTAGTTATGATGGAACTAATTTTTGTGGCTTTCAAGTTCAACCGAACCAAAGAACAGTTCAGGGAGAAATAACTAAAGTCGTTAACCAAATTGCTAAAAATCCGTCTAAGCCAATAAAAATTTGTGGTTCTGGAAGGACAGATTCTGGAGTTCATGCATTAGCTCAGGTGGCACACTTCGATTTTCCATTTAAAATTGCATCAAATCATATGTTCAAAGCATTGAATAGTATGTTACCATTAGATATTGTAGTAAAAAAAGTTAATATTGTTTCAAAAGATTTTCATGCTCGTTTTGATGTTTCCGGGAAACGTTATATGTACCGAATTGATTTAGGACAGTTTCGCGATCCATTTAAACGGTTTTATACTGGTCATTGGCGTGGCAAACTTGACCTCAATAAAATTCAAGTTGCTTTAAATGATTTGATTGGAACTCATGATTTTACAAGCTTCGTTGCATCTGGATCAGAAGCTAGAAGCAACATTAGAACAATCTATGAAGCGACTTATCATTTAGATTCATCCAACAATGAATTAAGATTTGAATTCTATGGAAATGGTTTTTTATATAATATGGTAAGAATTATTGTGGGGGTTTTAGTTGAAATTGGATCTGGATATCGAGATGTTCATGATATTTTAAGACTATACCGGATTAAAGACAGGACACAAGCGAGAAGAACAGCGTCTCCCCAAGGATTATACTTAAAACATGTTTATTATGAATACGAAGATCCTAAGCATCCTACGAAATCATCATATAAAATATAAGAAAGTTAATCATGATTTTATCAATATTTTATTGACTTTAAGATAAATTATCGGTATTATGTAATTGGTATTGTTTGCCCCACGATAAGCCCCGGAAACTTATTTGGTATCGAACATACACAGAATATGGAGGAATTAAATTGCGTACAACATATATGGCTAAGCCAGGTGAAGTAGAACGTAAATGGTATGTTATTGACGCGGCTGATATTGAATTAGGTCGTTTATCAACAGTTGTTGCTTCTATTTTACGTGGTAAAAATAAACCTACTTTTACACCAAATGTAGATACTGGTGATAACGTTATTGTTATTAATGCAGCTAAGGTTGCATTATCTGGACGTAAAGCTTCTAGAAAGATTTACTATCACCATACCGGTTATCTTGGTGGTATTAAACAAATTAGCGCTGGCAAATTACGTGAAGTTAACCCACAAAGATTAGTTGAAACTTCAGTTAAAGGTATGCTTCCTCATGGAACATTAGGTCATAAAATTTTCTTAAAATTGCATGTTTATGCTGGTGCTGATCACAAGCATGAAGCACAAAAGCCTGAAAAACTAGATATTAAAAACCTAATTTAAGGAGGAAACTGAATTGGCTCAAGTACAATATAACGGCACAGGCCGTCGTAAAGATTCAGTAGCCAGAGTACGTTTAGTACCTGGTACTGGAAAAGTTATTATGAATAAAAAATCAATTGATGACTACATTCCATTCCCTAATTTAAGGGAAGTTGTTATGCAACCATTTAACGTTACAGAAACATTAGGAAATTATGATGTTTTAGTTAACGTTGATGGTGGTGGATATTCTGGTCAAGCCGGCGCCACCCGTCATGGAATTGCACGTGCTTTACTAAAAGTTGATCCTGATTTTCGTTCACCTTTAAAGAAAGCCGGATTATTAACCCGTGATGCTCGAATGAAGGAACGTAAGAAGCCAGGTCACAAGAAAGCTCGTAAATCTCCACAATTTTCAAAACGTTAATTTATTTGAATATAAATTTAAACTCCACTTTTATTTAAGTGGAGTTTTTTGTTTATTATAAAATAAAAAGATCCAATGCTTATTTTCAGCATTTGGATCTTTTACTTATTGTCATTATCCTTAGTTGTTTTTTTACTTTTACTACTTTTGGCGGCTTTAACAACCCTTAATTTTTTAGAACTAATAACAACTTTATTATGATATTTATCAATTACAGCTGGACTAGTTGATTTAAATGAAATAAGGAATGAGTGTGTGTATCCCTTTAAAATTGTGCCATTGTAATTTGTTTTTCCTAATTTAAAAGCAACTTTATCTCCAACATTAAATTTTGCTTGAAGAGGACTAACTTTTTTACTTCTTGTCAATTTTATTCATCTCCCGAAGTGTTCCTCTTGCAATATAACTAAATATTAATATTTTGTCAATTGAATACTCCAATTATTATTTAAAATGTTATGATATGATTAATGTTATAAAGGAGCGTTGTAATTCATGAATTTTTTAGAAAAACGAATTCAAAAGGATGGAAGAATTTTATCAGATAATACTTTAAAGGTTGATCAATTTTTTAATCATCAAATTGATCCTCAATTAATGAAGAAGGTTGGACAATCATTTGCTGATTATTTTAAAAATGATCAAATTACTAAAATTTTAACAATTGAATCATCTGGGATTGCACCGGCTTTAATGACTGGATTATACTTAAATGTTCCGGTGATTTTTGCTCGTAAACATAAAAGCGTTATTCAAAAAAATAATATCTACACTGCTAATGTCTATTCATTTACTAAAAAAACTAATAATACAATTAGTGTTAATAAGGATTTTATTAATTCAAATGACCGTATCCTTATGATTGATGATTTTTTAGCCAATGGATCTGCCATTAGCGGAATGATTGATATTATATCAAAAGCTAATGCAAACATTGGTGGTGCTGGGGTCGCAATTGAAAAGAAATTCCAAAAGGGACATCAGTATATTCAAAAAAACGGAATTAAATTCTTAGCACTTGCCAGTATTGCATCTTTAGATAATGGTAAGATAGCTTTTGCCCACTCAAAATAAAATTTTTATCAAAATAAAGGGTAGTGTTTGAATTTGATTAATAAAGCTTTACAACCTGGAGATACAATTGGAATAATTGGTGAAAGCATTGGGAATATTCATTTGATTATGGAAGCTAAACAATTGGGATTTTATGTTGGCATTTATACGCCAATTAAAATTTATCATAATCAATTAGCTGATTTTTGTATTATTGGTGATTTGGGTGACAAACAAAAATTAAAAGTATTTGCTAAAAAATGCGATATTGTTACCTATTCTTCAGCTAATATATCATCAAATACAATTAAATATATGGAACAGTATACAAATGTTCCACAACATTCAACAATGTTAGACATGATTCAAGATCGATTGATAAAACAATCATTTTTTGATCAAATTAATGTAAATACGGCCCCTTACGAAACAGTAGTTAATTTGAATGATTTATATCATGCTATTAATTCAATTGGATATCCAGCAATTTTAAGGCCAATTCAACGCGATTTTAATCATGGTAAGCAACTATTGATAAAAAATCAATTGGACATTGCTAAGGCTGATATTTTACTGAATTATGGTACATATGTTTTAGAATCTTATATTCCCCATAACAAAACATTTTCTGTTATTTCAGCAAATAATAGTTCTAATCATCAGTCTGTATCGTTTCCGATTATTCAAAATGAAATTGTCAATGGTAAAATTCAAACAGCATTTTCACCAACCACTGTTGATCCCTTAATCACTGATGAATTAAAGCGGATTGCACGAAAAATAACCAATAACATTCAATATGATGGAATTATAGAAATATCATTAATTTTGGGATCCAACGATAATATCTATGTTCATAATGTTAATCCCTTCCTTTCAACTTCTAGTTTTATTTTTGATCATGCTAACATTAATGAATTTCAAATGTACTTGCGTGCTATTTCAGGGATGCCATTAACAAAAATTAAATTATCTAAACCAACGATTTTACAATCTTTTAATCAAAATCAATGGAGAATTTTAAAAAAACAATGGCCATTTCCAAACAATTGGCAGTTTATTTTTTACAATCGGATTGATCAAAACCTAAAAAATGTTCAAGGCCATATTTTGATTGAGTCAAATTCTTCCGTTAAAAATGTTTTAAAGGATATCAAAAATACTAAAGCATGGGATTAATCGCTTGAATTTTATATTTGTCATTTTAATTTATGACTTTATTATATGATATAATTACAATGTATAATTATTTAGAGAGGAATGGAGTTTTACATGCCCAATATTCTAACCGGACTTAATAGTAAACAAAAAGAAGCCGTTCTATGCACTGAAGGTCCATTGCTAATAATGGCTGGTGCAGGAAGTGGTAAAACGCGTGTTTTAACTCATCGGATTGCATATTTGATTAAAGAAAAAAATGTAATGCCTTGGCATGTATTAGCAATTACTTTTACTAATAAAGCTGCTAATGAAATGCGAAGTAGAATTAATCAATTGCTGGGTAGTAGTGGTGATGATGCCTGGGTTTCAACATTTCATGCTCTAGGTGCAAGAATTTTAAGACGTTATATTGATAAATTAGGATATAGTCGCTCATTTACGATTTCAGGGGTAAGTGAACAAAGAACGTTAGTTAAGCACATTATGTCTGAATTAAATCTCGATCCTAAACAAAATAATCCTAAATCAATCTTAGCTGAAATTTCTAATGCTAAAAACAATTTAGATGATGCTGAACATTATAATAATAAGTTTGGCGATTCTAATAATCCAAATAAAAAAGTTACTGCACAAGTATATTTAAAATATCAAAAGGAATTAAAACAGAATCAATCAATTGATTTTGATGATTTAATTATGCTGCCAATTAAAATATTAAAACAATTCCCTGATATTTTAAGTTATTATCAGGATAAATTTAGATATATTAATGTTGATGAATATCAAGATACTAACGAAGCTCAATACCGTTTAGTTAACCTGTTGGCTAAAAAGTATCAAAATATATGTGTTGTTGGGGATGCTGACCAAAGTATTTATGGTTGGCGTGGCGCCAATATGAATAATATTCTTGATTTTCAAGACGACTATCCAAAAGCTCATGTCACTCTGATGGAGCAAAATTACCGTTCTACTAAAACAATTTTGGATGCTGCTAACTCAGTTATTAAAAATAATGAAGGTAGAAAACCCAAAAAATTATGGACCGAAAATGATAGTGGTAAGAAAATTTCATACTACCGTGGACAAAATGAACACGATGAAAGTTATTATGTTGTATCTCAAATTAAAAATCTAAAAAACAAACAACATTTATCATATAATGATTTTGCAGTTTTGTATCGAACTAATGCTCAATCACGGGTAATTGAAGAAACACTTTTAAAATCTAATATTCCATATAACATTGTTGGTGGAAACCGTTTCTATGATCGTAAAGAAATTCAAGATATTTTAGCTTATTTAACAGTTTTATCTAATCCTGATGATTCAATGAGTTTAACCCGAATTATTAACGTGCCTAAAAGAAAGATTGGACCATCAAGTGTTGAAAAATTAAGAATTTTTGCAGAAGATAACCATTGGAATATGTTAAAAGCTGCCCAGAATATGGATATTAATAACGATGTTTCTAACCGAATTAAAAATTCAATTGGCAGTTTTGGAGCAATTATTTCAAAATTACAATCTGAAGTCGACAATCTTTCTGTTACCGATCTAACAAGGAAAGTATTAAAACAAACTGGTTATTTAGATTCACTTAAATTATCTAAGTCATTAGAATCAAAAGCTAGAATTGAAAATATCGAAGAATTTCTTTCGGTAACTCAACAGTATGATACTAAGCATCAAGATGATGACTTATCTGGACGCTTATCTGATTTCTTATCTGATTTGTCATTAGTATCAGCTCAAGATGATGTCGATGAAAAATCTCCTCAGGTTACATTAATGACTTTACATGCTGCTAAGGGACTAGAATTTCCGGTTGTCTTTATGATTGGAATGGAAGAAGGCATTTTCCCATTGGCAAGTGCTAATGATGATCCATCCGAATTAGAAGAAGAAAGACGTTTAGCATATGTTGGAATCACTCGTGCTCAAAGAAAATTGTACTTAACTAATTCATATTCAAGGATGCTATATGGAAGGATGCAAACTAACCCTGAATCTAGATTTATTAAGGAAATTGATCCTAGTTTAATCCATTCTGATAATAAACAATCTGAATTAAATCATAAAATCCCATTTGCTAATTCAATCCAGCGGAATCGATATCAACGCGCTAACCAATCAATATATCATCGTCCTGATCAAGTGGTTGAGAAGCCCAAAGAAACCGGGGCTAATCATAAAGATTGGCAAATTGGTACCAAAGTACGTCATAAAGCATGGGGTGTTGGTACCGTTGTTAAAATTGAAGGAACAGGGGATGATATGGAATTAGACATTGCTTTTCCTTCAAAGGGAATTAAAAGGTTGCTTGCTGCTTTTGCACCAATTAATAAAATTAAGTAGATAAAGGAGGAATACCTTTGTCAAATAATAATCAAAAGGCAATTCAAACTTTGAACCATTCTGATGCTTCAAAGACGATGGCTAAATTACGTCATCAATTAAAACAATGGAGTAATCAATACTATGTTCATGATAAACCGAGTGTTGATGATTTTATTTATGATCGTGCCTATGAAAATTTAGTTACACTTGAAAAAAAGTATCCTGATTTAATCACGCCAGATTCACCTACTCAAAGGGTCGGCGGAAAAACCTTGCCTGGTTTTCAAAAAGTTAGACATCAGATTCCACTCCTTTCTCTGGGAGACGTATTTTCCAAACAGGAATTATCCGATTTCGTTACTAACTTAAGACAAGAATATCCTGATGATACTGAATTTAATTGTGAACATAAAATTGATGGTTTATCAATTTCTTTAAGGTATGAAAATGGACGATTAGTTCAAGGATCAACAAGGGGAAATGGGCACGTTGGTGAGGATATTACCCAAAATTTGCTTACCATCCCATCAATTCCTAGAAAGTTAACAAGGCCAATTAATATTGAAGCACGTGGCGAATGTTATATGCCTAAAAAATCTTTTTTGACATTAAATCAATACCGTGATCAAAATGGTGAATCTGTTTTTGCTAATCCCAGGAATGCCGCTGCTGGAAGTTTGAGGCAGCTAAATCCTGCAGTCACTGCTAGGCGTCATTTAAGCACTTTCATGTATAATGTTGCTGATTACAATGATTTAAAGACTAATACTCAAAGTGGCCTGTTAGAAGAACTAAGGGAACTAGGCTTTACAATCAATCCTAACTATGAAGTTGCCCATAACATGGATGATATTGATCGATATGTTACTAAATGCACCGAGCAACGATCTAAATTACCATATGGAATTGATGGCATTGTAATTAAAACCAATCGACTTGATCTACAAATGAAAATTGGCCATACCGTTAAGGATCCAAAATGGGCGATTGCGTATAAATTCCCGCCGGAAGTAGTTCAATCAAAAGTGTTAGGAATTGATTGGACTGTAGGAAGAACGGGAATTGTAACCCCAACCGCTAAAATGAATCAAGTTGTCTTAGCTGGTAGTCGGGTCTCAAGAGCTTCATTACATAATCCTGATTACTTGAAGGAAAAGGATATCCGAATTGGTGATACAGTTAATTTGCATAAAGCTGGAGATATTATTCCGGAAATATCAGAATATGTTCCTGAAAAAAGGCCATCAAATAGTAAACCTTATCCAATTCCAGTAAAATGTCCTTCATGTGGAGCTAAGCTAGTTCATTTGGATGGGGAAGTTGCATTAAGGTGTATTAATCCAAAATGTCCCGCCCAATTAATTGAACAAATGAATCATTTTGCATCTAGAAATGCGATGGATATTGATGGTTTAGGACCTAAAATTGTTCACCAATTGTTTGATAAAAATATGGTTGAAGATGTTGCTAGTTTATATCACTTAACTCATGACCAATTAATGCAATTAGATAAATTTGGTGAAAAATCAACTTCTAATTTATTGACTGCAATTAAAAATAGCAAAAGTAATTCATTAGAGCGATTATTATATGGTTTAGGAATTAGACATGTTGGTTCTAAGGCGGCACGCTTAATTTCAGAACATTTTAAGACGATGGATAAAATTATGAATGCTGATTCTCAATCTATCGCTCAAATTAATTCAATGGGGGATATTATTGCTGACAGTGTTGTCACATACTTTAGGAATCCGTATGCAAAACAGTTGGTTAGCGAATTGAAATCGTCCGGTCTTAATATGAAATATGTAGGGCGTCATCGTGTTGCTAATTCATATTTTAATGGAAAACGAATTGTTCTAACTGGAACCCTTTCTAAAATGACAAGGAGTGAGGCGAGTCGCTGGTTAGAAAATCGTGGTGCACATGTTACCAGTAGTGTTTCTAAAAAGACTGATATTGTTATTGCTGGAACTGATCCTGGTAGTAAATATGGAAAAGCACAGTCACTTAATATTTCAATATGGAATGAAGATTATTTCCTAAAACAAATTAATAATCAATAGTGGGAGGAACGATCCTTTGAAAAAGCTAAAATTAATTTTAGCAGTAGCATTTAGTTCATTACTATTAGCTGCTTGTGGAAATTTGAATGGAATGTTATCAGGCGGTAGTAAATCTTCAAGTGCTACTACCCAATTAACTGGTCAAGCTAATCATGGCGATTACCAAAGTGTTATCAAAAATGGTCGCTATTTAACTAGTAAGTCACGTGGCGTTAATATTCAACAAAATGATAATCAATTTAATTTGAAAAGTTTTGAAAATGGACTTTTAGATGTATCTAAAAAGCAATTCCCAACTAATAAATATATTTTCCAAGAAGGACAATATATTTCGACTAATGAAGCTTATAAGTGGTTGGGACGAAAGAGTAAGAGTAATCCCCAAGGATTAAACCCATCTGGGAAAGATACGAAAGTTCCATTATATTTACAACAATTAGATGAACAAGATTTCTTAGTTCAAAATGGTAATTCTCTTAAATTAAAAGGGATGACCGTTGGATTAGGAATTAATTCTGTTTATTATTACACTAAAGAAAAATATGGTTCCACTTATCAGATGAATTTGAATGATGAAAAAATTAAACAAATTGGCAAAGCAATGGCTAGCCAAATTTTAAAACGGTTAAGGTCTAATTCTAAATTAAAGAATATTCCAATTGTAATTGCGTTATATAAACAAGCTCCAGATGATAGCTTAGTTGGTGGTAATTTCTTTGCTTATTCTTCTAATAATGGTTCGAATATCAATAGCTGGAATTCAATTAATGAAAAGAACTACGTCTTTCCAATTCAATCCGGCTCTAAGGGTCCTAATAATAATGACCAAAGTGAATTTACCAACTTCAAAAATGATGTCCAATCATTCTTTCCAAATTTAAATGGTGTAACTGCTCAAGCACATTATGTTGATGGATCACTTAGTGGGATGCACATTTCAATTACGACTCAGTTTTATAGTCAAACCGAAATTACTAGCTTTACTCAATATTTGAAGACTGCGGCTCAGAAATACTTACCTAAAAATATTCCAATTGATATCAGTGTTAATTCAAGTGAAGGAACCGAAAGTTTCTTGTCAAGAAGTTCCAGTAGTAATAGTTTTACTTATCATGTTTTCAATAGTTATTAAAATGTAGTATTTTATTTATAAGGGAAGAAGGAATTTAACCATGCCAAAGAATGAAATTAGCGAAGATCAAGTTAAGCATGTTGCTTCATTAGCAAATTTATCATTATCTAAAGACCAATTGCCTTATTTTACTAAACAATTAGGTAGTGTTATGGATCTATTTGAAACTTTAAATAGTGTTAACACTGATGATGTTAAACCAACTTACAGTATTACTGATCAGGTTAATGCAATGAGAGATGACATTCCACAAAATTGGAATGAAAAACAGGCCCTATTAAGAAATGCTCCTGATGTTAAAGACGGTTTGATTCGTGTTCCAGAAATTATGCAGAATAGAAAAAATAGAGACCGAGAAAGTGAGGATTAGTCAATGAATTATTTGAATAAAAATATGACTGGCGTTCATAAACAGTTAATGAATGGAGACATTACTTCAGAAGAATTAACTAAACAAACGTTAGATAATATTAAAAAGACTGATACTAAACTAAATGCATTTATCGATTTAAATGACTCAAAGGCACTCGATGATTCAAAAGCTGTTGATCAAAAGGGAATTGATGCTAGTAGTTTACTATCTGGGATGCCAATTGCGATTAAGGATAATATTCTTACGAAAGACCTTAAAACAACGGCTGCATCAAAAATGCTTAGTAATTTTACACCAATTTTTGATGCTACCGTTGTAAAGAAATTAGCTGCTGCCGGTGCTATTAATGTTGGTAAAACTAATATGGATGAGTTTGCAATGGGAAGTTCTACTGAACATTCTGTTTTTGGACCAACTCATAATCCATGGAATCTTAATAAAGTTCCTGGTGGTTCTTCAGGTGGTTCAGCAGCTGCCGTTGCATCTGGCGAAATCATTGCGGCATTAGGTTCTGATACTGGTGGTTCAATTAGACAACCAGCAGCATTTAACGGAATTGTTGGAATGAAACCAACTTATGGTCGTGTATCACGTTGGGGCTTGATTGCTTTTGGATCCAGTTTTGACCAAATTGGGTCTTTGACACGTAATGTTTATGATAATGCTAGTATTTTAAATGTCATTGCTGGGCATGATAAACATGATTTAACTAGTTCTGATAAAGCAGTTCCTGATTATACTCAAAACATCAAAAAAGGTGTTAAGGGTCTTAAGATTGCTTTGCCAGAAGAATATTTATCAGATGGTACTGACAAGAATGTTAAAGATGCAATTTTAAAAGCTGCTGAAACTTATAAGAAATTAGGAGCAACGGTTGAAAAAGTTTCATTGCCACATACTAAGTATGGAGTTGCTGCTTATTATATTTTAGCTTCTTCTGAAGCATCTTCTAATCTTCAACGATATGATGGCATTAGATATGGCTATCGTTCTAAGGATGCTAATAATTTAGCAGAATTATATGTTAAAAGTAGATCAGAAGGATTTGGGGATGAAGTTAAACGCCGAATTATGCTAGGAACATTTTCACTTTCAGCTGGTGCTTTTGATGCATACTTCAAGAAAGCAGCTAAGGTAAGAACTCTAATCTTAGATGACTTCAAGAAAGTCTTTGATCATTATGATATGATTATGGCACCAACGACTTCTACTCCAGCATTCGATTTGGGTTCTAAGACATCTGATCCGGTTTCTATGTACATGAATGATGTTTTAACAATTCCCGTTAACATGGCTGGATTGCCCGGAATGTCGATTCCAGCTGGCTTTAGTGATGGGATGCCAATTGGAATGCAATTAATTGGCCGTCCATTTGATGAAGGTACAATGTATCAAGCCGGCTATGCTTTTGAACAAAATACTGATTTCCATAAACATTTTCCAAAGATTGGAGGAGCAAAGTAAATGAATTTTATTACTACGATTGGTTTAGAAGTTCATATCGAACTAAATACTAAATCCAAGATTTTTAGTCCTTCACCTGATGAATATGGTGATGAAGCTAATAATAATACTAACGTCATTGATTGGGGATATCCTGGAGTTTTACCAACTACCAATAAACAAGTGGTTGCTGATGGAATTACTGCTGCTTTAGCTTTACATTCTAAAGTTAACCGTCATCCTCATTTTGATCGTAAAAATTACTTCTACCCTGATAATCCGAAAGCATATCAAATTACTCAACATGATATTCCTGATGCTCAAGGCGGATATGTTACCATTCATACCGGTGGTAAAACCAAGAAAATCACCCTTACCGAAATGCATATTGAAGAAGATGCTGGTAAAAATACCCATGGAATTAAATATTCTTATGTTGATTTAAACAGACAGGGTGCTCCATTAATTGAAATTGTTTCTGATCCGGTTATTTCTTCTCCTCAAGAAGCTTATGACTATTTAGAAACTTTAAGACAAATTATTCTATTTTCAGGAATTTCTGATGTGAAAATGGAAGAAGGTTCCATGCGTGCTGATGTTAATATTTCAGTTCGTCCGATTGGCCAAAAGAAATTAAATAACCGAATTGAAATGAAGAACGTTAACTCATTTAATTATGTTAAACGTGGGTTAGAGTATGAAGAAAAACGCCAACGTCAAATTTTAATGGCCGGTGGTACAATTCAAGCCCAAACAAGACGTTTTAATGAAAATACAGGGAAAACCACATTAATGCGTACTAAAGAAAATGCTGATGATTATCGTTACTTCCCAGAACCTGATTTACCTTCATTAGACATTTCGGATGAATGGATTAATGAACTACGTGATGAGTTGCCTGAAATGCCAAGCAAACGTAAACATCATTATGTTGATGATTTAGGTTTGAGTTCATATGATGCAAATGTATTAACTCAGACAAAACAAATGTCCGATTTCTTTGATCAAATGATTAAAGATGGTGCAGATGCAAAAATGGCATCTAATTATCTTCAAGGTAACGTTAGCGCATACCTAAACTCCAACCAGATTGAATTAAAAGATACTAAAATAACACCTAAAAATTTAACGACCTTAATTAATTTGGTTAAAAAGGGAACCATTTCAACTAAAATGGCTAAAAAAGTATTTAAAGCTGTCACTAATGGGGTTGAACCTAACCAATTCGTTAAAAAACATGGGATGGTTCAGTTATCAGATCCATCTCAATTAAAACCAATTGTTGATAATGTTTTAACTAGTAACCCACAATCTGTTGATGATTTTCATAATGGTAAAGATCGTGCTAAGGGATTCTTAGTTGGTCAAGTTATGAAAAAAACACGTGGTAAAGCTAATCCACAAATGGTAAGTAAATTATTATCTGAAGCTTTAAATAAGTAAGAAGGTTGTGAAACACTTGCGAAAAAGGGCACGGGTAATTTATAATCCCACCTCTGGCCGTGAAATTTTAAAATCTAAAATGATTGATATTTTAAATGTTTTTGAGCAAGCTGGGTATGAAACAAGTGCCTATGCAACAACCCCTAAGCCTCATTCTGCTCGTGATGAGGCAAAACGGGCTGTTGAAGAAGGTTTTGATTTGATTGTTGCAGCAGGTGGGGATGGAACCATTAACGAAGTTGTTAATGGGATTGCTCCTCAAAAGAAACGTCCCAAGTTTGCCATCATCCCTGCTGGAACAACTAATGATTTTGCAAGGGCGCTTCATATTCCAAGGAATGATCCAATTGCTGCTGCAAAGATTGTTTTAAAGAAACAAACATTTAAAATGGATGTCGGCCAGGCTGGTAAAAAGTATTTTATCAACATTGCCGGTGGTGGATTATTAACAGAATTAACTTATGATGTTCCTTCTGATTTAAAAACTGTTTTTGGATACTTGGCTTATTTAGTTCGGGGTGCGGAATTACTTCCGCAAATTCATCCCATCAAGATGGATTTAGAATATGATGGTGGTAAATTTGATGGGAAAGCATCAATGTTTTTACTTGCAATGACTAATTCAATTGGCGGCTTAGAACGCATTGTACCCGATGCATCATTGAATGATGGTGAATTTACAATGATTATTGTTAAAACCAGTAATTTAGTTCAAATTTTACAATTATTGACTAAGGTTATTAATGGTAAGCATATCAATGATTCTAGAATTATTTATAAAAAAACAAAGCATTTAATTGCTAAACCAGTTGATGATGAAATGCAAATTAATCTTGATGGTGAATATGGTGGCAATGCACCCATGGAGTTTAAAAATTTAAAGCAGCATATTGAAATTTATGCTAATTTAGATAAAATGCCATTACACAGTTATAGTTCTAAATATGAGCAAAATATTAAAAAACAGTTGATAAATAAAGTTGATAAATTGTCATAGTTTTAAAGCTAAAAATTTTGCTGATTTTAATCAATAACAGCAAAATTTTTTGTTTTATTAGGGAGATATATGAAAATTAAAATTCCAGTAGAAAAAAATCAAAATTATAATGTTAAGGTCATTGATTTAACCTATCAAGGCTTAGGAGTCGCAAAAATTAATGATTTTCCAATTTTTATTAGTAATACTTTACCAGGCGAAGAAGCGTTAATTAAAGTCACTAAGGTAAAGAAAAATTTTAGTTTTGGAAAGTTAATTCAATTAAAGAATAAGAGTCCCGAAAGAGAAGATAATGTGGATCAAAAGTATCTTCAAACGGGAATTGCTCCATTGCAACATTTAAAATATAAGTACCAATTAAAATTTAAACAGGATCAAATTGAAAATTTATTTAATAAAGCTAAATTGAATGTTGATGTTTTGAAAACAATCGGGATGGATAATCCTACTCATTATCGAAATAAAGCGGAAATACCAGTTAGAATTATTAATGGTCAATTGGAAACTGGGTTTTATAAACGTCAATCACATGATTTAATTCCAATTGAAGATTTTTATATTCAAGATCCTAAAATTGATCAAGTAATTTTAATTGTTAGAAATATTTTACGTCAGTATCATATCAAGCCTTATGATGAAGTTAATCATAAGGGAGTAATTAGAAATATTATGGTTAGAAGGGGCCATTATACTGGTGAAATTATGATTGGTTTAATTACCAGAACTAAGGAAATTCCCCATATTGATTCCATTATTTCCAAAATTGTTGATCAAACCCAAGACGTTAAAAGTATTATTCAAAATATTAATCCTAAGAATTCAAACGTTATTTTAGGTCGAAAAAATAAACTTCTTTTTGGACGTAAATATATTAATGATCAATTATTAGGATTAACATTTGAAATTTCACTTCAATCATTTTATCAAGTTAATCCAGTTCAAACTGAAAAACTATATTCATTAGCAATTAAAAAGGCGCAGTTAAATCAAAATGATACTGCAATTGATGCATATTGTGGAATTGGGACAATTTCATTATCATTAGCTAAACATATTAAACGTGTTTATGGTGTTGAAATTGTCAACCAAGCAATTGAAAATGCGAAGAGTAATGCCAAAATTAATCATATTAAAAACGTTAAATTTGTTGCTAATAAAGCTGAAAAACAGATCGTTAAATGGCAAGAAAAGGGCTTAAAACCGAGTGCCATTTTTGTTGATCCACCTAGAAAAGGTTTGGCCTCATCTTTTATTGATACGGCGGGTAAAATGGCTCCGCATAAGATTGTTTATATTTCTTGTAATCCATCAACGTTAGTTAGGGATGCAAGATGTTTAATGAAGTATGGATATCATATTAATCAACCCATCCAGCCGGTTGACCAATTTCCACAAACTGTGCACGTTGAATCAATTACTGTATTTGAAAAATAATTAAGGATTAATTTAATCTTGACAATTAAAATTAGTCATTTATAATAAATACAAGTTAATATTTAATTCGTTCGTAGTAAACTGATAATGTGGTAGTTAGGATTATTGAGCGCACTTAGAGAGCTACTCATGGTGGAAATGTAGCTGTATGCAGGTAATCTCATGGACCACGGAGGGCCAATTTGAAAACTGATTTAGTGATTATGATTGGACGTTAAGACATACGTAAGTTGTCGGGAATGTGAATGCGCATTCTGCTAAGCGTAACGGTTTATTTATTTTTAATTATTAATATTTTAATTAAAGTTAAAATTTAAATTAATCGTTAAAATAAGGTGGCACCGCGGGAATTAGAATCCGTCCTTAGTTTTTACATGTACTATTTAGTCATGTTTGCTATGGACGGATTTTTTATTTTCTAATTTAAAGAATAGGTGGCATGCTCAATGAATTTAAATTCTAGGAAATTATCATTAATTGGAACCCTATCGATTTCAATTACTTCAATTGCCCCAACTGGTGCAATGGCTTTTAACACACCACTAGTTGCTCGTTTTGCCAAAACCAATACGCCGTTATCGTTTATTTTTGGAGCTTTCGCTATTTTACTAATCGGTGGCTGTTTTGCAATGATGGCACATCAAACATCACAGTCTGGATCAGTTTATGCTTATAATCGAAAAGCACTGGGTGAACGGGCTGGTTTCGTTACTGGCTGGATTTTAATGTTGGTTTATATATGTGGAGGCGCTGGTTTTGCAGGCGAATCAGCAAATTTTGTTAACGTCTTTTTAAACCAATTTAATGTTCATATTCCGGTTAATTATTTAGCAATTTTCTTAATTATTTTTATGTGGATTATTTCGTTGGTCGGAATAAAAGTTACAAGTATTATTTCCTTAGTCGTTGAAAGTATCTCTATTTTAATTGTTTTAGTTTTATGCTCAATTATTATTATCCATGGTGGCCAAAATGGGCTAACTACCCAACCAATTACACATATTCATAGTATTTCGGGAATTAGTCAGGGAATTGTCTATGTTATTATTTGTTTTGCCGGATTTGAAGAATCAACGACATTAACTGCTCGGATTCAACATCCTAAAAAAATCGTGCCACTTACAATCATTATTTCGATTATTTCGGTTGCTTTATTCTTTATTCTTGTTAGTTACACCGAAGTAATGGGATTTGGTTTGAACGGAATGAACGCCTTTATGAATTCTGCTTCGCCATTAAATGATTTAGCAACAGCTTATGCTGGTAAAAATATGGCAACGATTATTGATCTTGCAACCATGATTAGTGCGGTTGCATCTTTCCTAGGAATTATGAATGCTTGCTCTTATATGTTTTATGCATTAGCAAAACAACATTACTTACCTAAAAAATTGAGTTACTTCCCAAATCAATATAATAGTCCCCACCGGGCAGTTAATTTAACGGCAATTATATATTTGATTCTATATTTATTGATTGGAATTCCGTTTGGTTCACAGGCAATTTATTCTAATTTAATGGATATTGCAGGAATTGGTTTTATGCTTGTTTATATTTTAGTTTGTGTGGGTGTAATTGCTTATTTCAAAAAGCAACATCGCTTTAACATTTTTAAACATGGGTTAGTGCCAATTTTAAGTATTGTCATTTTGTTATTTCCACTTTTTAGTAGCTTAGCTGCTAGTTCTAATTTCCCGATGAATTTGTATCCAATTTTTATAATCGTATGGGTAATCGTTGGGACATTGATTTCTAAACGAATTAGTTCAATCTATAATCAAGAATAAAATAATATAAAAAAGTGATTCCATAATTTTTATGGAATCACTTTTAATTTTAGTCATTACTTTACTTTTTAACAATTAAAACATCACAACTAGCATTTTTAGAAACATAGGCAGTAGTCGAACCAATTAGTAATTTTTCAATTGGATTTAATCCGGTTGCACCAATAATGATAAGCGGGTTTTGATAGAGCTTCGGTAATTCTTGGGCGATAATTTCCTTTGGTGCACCGTATTTGATTGCGTAGTCAATGTTTGTAATTTTTTGTTTCTTAGCATCTTTAAGATATTGGTCTAATATTTTTTTAGCGTCATCGGTAATTTTGTCAACAACTGAATCATCAATGCTAGAAAAATTGTTAATGTAGTTGGTATCAACGATGTAAAACAAATGGATTGCAACTTTATTATCATGATCTTGACTTAACTTTAAAGCTCTTATAAAAGCTAATTTAGCATTCTTAGATCCATCGGTTGGAACAATAATTTCTTTATAATTTTCCATTGTAAGCGCTTCCTCTCTTATTAAATTTATCATAACCCATTTATTTAAATTTAGTAAGGATTAACCCTTCGGAAAAAATCTTACAATAATCATTTGAAAAGCAAAAATAGCGATACACCCAATAAATAAATCAATACAGATAATTAAAACATTTTTAAAAATTAAAATTAAAATTGAAATAACAGCAATTGCAATGAAAATAAAAGCAAATTTTTGAAAAATTGATTTTAATAGGGGATCATTTTCTGGATGAAATACCAGAAATGGTTTAGTTTGATGAGAATGTAAAAAAATGCCCATTCCAGCCATTAAAATAGCAAATATAATCATTAAAATGTTAATTGCTAGCATATTTTAAACCTCACTTATTTTGTTGCGCATTTTTTAATTTACGATATTGAATGCCAAAGGCAGTTTCAAATTTTCCATTACTTTTGGGATGATAGTACTCAGCATTTTGTATTTTATCAGGTAGATACTGCTGTTTAACCCAATCATTTTTAAAATGATGGGGGTATTTATATCCAACTCCACGGTTTAATTTCTTAGCACCACTATAATGATTATCCCTTAAATAATTTGGAATGCTACCATAATTACCAGTTTTAACATCATCTAAAGCAGCATCAATTGCTAATAATCCTGAATTAGATTTAGGTGATAAACATAATTCGATGATGACATCAGATAGGGGAATTCTTCCTTCTGGTAATCCTAAATGATTAGCTGCTTGAATTGCATTTACTGTTCTAGCACAAACTGATGGGTTGGCCATCCCAACATCTTCATAAGCAATTACCATTAATCTTCTTGTTAATGAATTTAAATCACCAGATTCAATTAGACGAGCCGCATAATGAAGGGCTGCATCTACATCAGAACCACGAATTGATTTTTGAAATGCAGATATGACATCATAATGAGCATCTCCATTTTTATCTTGAGTTAATGCTTTTTTTTGAAGGCATTCTTCAACATCGGATAATTTAATATGGATTACATTTTGTTCCTTAGGCGTTGATTTAGCAGCTAATTCTAATGCATTTAGTGAACTTCTTAAGTCACCATTTGTTGCAGTTGATAAAAAATTTAGTGCATTTGGATCAATTTTAATGTTATATTTTCCTAATCCGTTTGTTTTATCCTTTAATGCTCTATGAATTGCTTCTTTGATGTCAGATTTTTTTAATGGATGGACTTCAAAAATTTCAGTTCGACTTCTAATGGCAGGACTAATATTGATATATGGATTTTCAGTTGTCGCACCAATTAAAATGATCCTACCACTTTCTAATAATGGCAATAAAAAATCTTGTTTAGTCTTATCCAAACGATGAATTTCATCCAATAAAAGAACGACGGTACCACTTATTTTGCTTTCTTCCGATACGATTTTAAGATCTTTTTTTGTATCAGTGGCAGCATTGAAAATATGGAAACCATATTTGGTGGAACCAGCAATTGCACTTGCAATGCTGGTCTTACCAGTGCCTGGTGGACCATACAAGATCATTGAAGATAGTGTTTTAGCTTTGACCATTCGACTGATAATTTTGCCAGGACCCACCAATTGCTGTTGACCAACAATATCTTCAATTTTTTTTGGACGCATACGATATGCTAATGGTCTTTGCAAAACGACCATCCTTTCATGAAACTAAAATAATTTTTTAATTCGATCTAAAAGTGATGGTTTAGATTTAGATTGATTATTTTGATTTGATTTATGATCATCATTATTATTAATAGGGTATTTTTGACTCATTTCAACCGGATTAACGTTAATGGAACTATTTTTGTTAGCGTAAACTAATCCATAACTATCCGGATCTGTTTTATAAAAAGAATCGGTTCTAATATCAAACTCAATATTATTATCAGCAGCAATTTTTAAATAAGGGCCAATTTGATCTTGACCAACATTACCATTTAAAAAGACAACGTAATTAGGATTGGCCTTAATTTCCTTCTTAAAATTATTTTCAGCAGTATCCTTACTCATATCTTTTATTTTAATTGCAAGTGAAACTCTTTCCCTAAAAGTTCCTAAATATTTTCTTTGTTCATCTGGATTAATTTTCGGTGTATTACCACTTGATGATTGTTCTAGACGATTATTAACTGAATCATTACTATTATTTGCCATATTATCATCTCCAATATCAATTATCATCTTAATTATATCATGGCAATAGGGCAAACAAAAAACACTCCGTAATAAACGAAGTGTTTTTATATTTATTGATAATGTTTATATTATCCAAGACGGTTGTAGTATTCAACAATAAGTGATGGATCAATATCAGCATTAAGTTCATCGCTTTGTGGGAGACGATTTAATGAACCTTCAAGCTTCTTAGAATTAAATGATACATATTGTGGACGACCCACAACAGCATCAACAGCATCTTTGATAACTTGCATATCGCGTGATTTTTCACGAACAGCGATTACTTGGCCAATCTTAACTTCATAAGATGGAATGTCAACGCGTTTACCATCAACAGTAATGTGTCCATGATTAACTAATTGACGAGCTTGACGACGAGTAGTTGCTAAGCCTAAACGGTAGACAATATTATCTAAACGTCTTTCAAGTAAAATCATGAAGTTATTACCATGGGTACCTTCGTTAATTTTACCGGCACGATCAAATAGATTTCTAAATTGACGTTCGTTTAAACCATACATGTAACGAACCTTTTGCTTTTCCTTAAGTTGGGTTCCATATTCAGATAATTTTTGACGACGACCTTGACCATGATCACCTGGTGCATAAGGACGACGAGATAATTCTTTACCAGTACCTGATAATGAAATACCAAGACGACGTGAAACTCTCCAACTTGGGCCTGTATATCTAGACATAATAAAATTCCTCCAATTATTTTTTTGGAGTAAAATAATTCACATACATTTAGTATTCGTGCATATTGCTTTGCAATGTTCGCCAATGCAGCCGATTGGTTACTAATCTGACCAAAAAGCGGCATCAATATGTTGACGAGCTTACCATGTATTGCTGCATTATTTTACACATTTATTAATAATAATATTAATGAATTTATTTGTCAATTACTTGCGTGATAATCTGAACCGCTTTTTTTATTTTTAATTGATCCACATCGGAAAATCGATTTGTAATTGGTGAATCAATATCCAAGACACCTAAAACTTTTGAGTCCTTAATAAGTGGTGTTACCAATTCTGATTTACTATTTTCATCACATGCAATATGTCCATGAAATTTTTTAACATCAGAAATATTTTGAATTTCTTTCTTTGCAGTTGCTGTTCCACAAACACCCTCACCATTTTTGATATGAACACAAGCAACTTTACCCTGAAATGGTCCTAAATCTAATTGATTAGTCTGATAATTAAAACTATAAAAACCAATCCAGTTAATATTCGATAAGTTTTGATTCAAAAATGCAACAGCATTTGATAGGTTAGAAACTGTGCTGTCATGTTCACTAAGAAGAGCTTTAAGTTGTTCCAATGTAATTGAGTCAATGCTCATATAAATCATCCTAACTGGTATAAAACTAAAATTTGATTAGTAGCAACAGATTTACTATGATATAATATTATTGTTATACATTAATTTACATTATACATAAAATTAAAAAGTATTGAAGAAAAAATATTTAATCAAAAAATTAAGGGACGATGTTAAAGTATGGCTATCATGTTTTTTGTAATTATGATCTTGGTAATTATTTCGGTGTACTTAATAATTATCGCATATCAACGTTATATGCTAAACAAAATAAAAATATTGGAAAATAATTTCACTAAAATTAAAGCATTGCCACTTGAACAACATTTTAATCAGATTGCTAAATTGAATTTGAACGGTGAATCATTAAAACAATTTAATAATTATCAGAATATTTACAAAAAAATTGAGAAAGATCATTTTGATGATATTGACAATAAGATAAGCAGTATTAAACAGGATACTAAAAATCTTAATTTCATGAAAACCAATCGTGAATATCAAAATTGCTTTAATGATGTTGCTAATGTTAATAATCAATTTAAGGGAATTCAAAAGGGATTAGATGAATTTAAACATTTAAATAAACAACATCAAAAGGTAATTGTTAATTTGAATGATAAATTTAAGCAAATTAACAAAAAGCTATTAAATGATAACTATGCCTATGGTAACAGTATTCATAAGTTAAATGATGTTTTGAATGAAATTAAAAAAGATTTTGATCATTTTGTTAGTTTAACTGATTCTGGTGACTACAAGACATCTGAAGAATTACTTAAAAAACTAAGCTTTCGTGTTAAGAACCTAGAAAAATGGGTTGCTAAAATTCCATCATTATATCGAAGCATCTCAACCGAATATCCTGAACAAATTGATGAAATTTCAAGGGGATATGATGAGATGGTTAAAGCTGGTTACCAGTTCCCTGAAAAGGGGATGGGAAGCGCTATTGATTATGTTAACAAACAAATCAAAAAATCCTCTAGTAGCTTAACTAATTTAAAAATTGAACAAACACAAAATATGAACAAAGAAATTGAAACATTAATTAATCAATTATATGATTCAATGGAACAAGAAATTAAAGCTAAACGTTCTGTTAAAAAAGACGTTGATATCGTTTCTTCATTTATCATTCACGCACAGCATCAAAATTATTCTTTAATGTCTGAACTTAAGAACTTATCCAAGAATTATGATTTAGAACATCAAGAAATTTCAACGACAAGACAACTGAGTGAACAATTAAAAAGGATTGATGAGATTAATCAAAAGGATCTTCAAGATATGGCAAGCAATGATGCAATCTACTCTGAAGTTTTAAGTCATCAATCAAGTGCTAAGCATGATTTGAGTCAGATTGAAACTCAGCAGCGGCAAATCCATAAATCAGTTTCTGGATTAAATCATGCTGAAAATAAAGCAAGGAATCAAGTTGAACAATTTGATTTAGAAATGCACAATATTAAAAGGCAAATTGAAAGATTAAATTTGCCAGGTGTCAAAAAAGATTACATCGATAGTTATAATGTTGTGAATAATGAAATTAAAAAATTAGCTCAAGTTATGAATCAATCTAAAATTAGTATGGATGACATTAATAAGCGACTCGTAATTGTTAAAAAACACTTGAATGCATTAGAAGATACAACGGAACAATTGATTGATAGCGCGATGCTTGCTGAACGTGTTATTCAATATACTAATCGCTTTCATGCTGCCCGTAATAATAAGAAAGATGAAGCCGTTTCAAAGGCAAATTTTGAAGCTCAAAAGTTATTTGAAGATTACGAATATGAACAGAGTTTAGACCGTATCGTTACGGCTTTAGATCGGGCGGAACCAAATAAATTTAAAGAAATTGAAAATTATTATTACGCAAATAAAGATAATCAATAAAATATGGAGGTAAAAGAAAAAATGATTTACTTTGATAATAGTGCTACTACTAAGATTAATTCTGGCGTTTTAGACACTTATAACAAAGTTAGTCAAAACATTTGGGGTAATCCATCAAGCTTACATCAATTTGGTAGCGAGGCTCATAATCTATTGACTCAATCCAGAATGCAAATTGCTAAATTATTAAATGTTTCACCTGGAGAAATATTATTTACAAGTGGTGGAACTGAAGGAGATAATTGGGCAATTAAGGGAACTGCTATGATTAAACGAAAATTTGGTAATCATATTATTACAACATCCGTTGAACATGCAGCAGTTCATAATCCAGTCGAGCAACTTAAAAAATTGGGCTTTGAAATCACATATTTACCGGTTGACAAAAATGGTCGCGTATCTGTTGAAGACTTAAAAAAAGCAATTCGTCCAACTACAATTTTGGTTTCAATTATGGCTGTAAATAATGAAATTGGGACAATTGAACCAGTTAAAGCAATCGGAGAATTACTGAAAAAATACCCTAAAATTACTTATCATATTGATGCAATTCAAGGTGTTGCTAAGGGATTAGAAAATATTATTTTTAATGACAGGGTTGATTTAGTAAGTTTTTCCGGTCATAAATTTCATGCTCCTAGAGGAACTGGCTTTAATTACAAACGTGATGGTAAAAAAATAGCACCATTAATGGCCGGTGGTGGTCAAGAACGTGGATTAAGGAGCGGAACTGAAAATCTTCCTGGAATTGCTGCAATGGCAAAGGCATTTAGACTGGTTATGACCAACGAAGATGAAAAGGTTAGACATCAAAGACAAATTAAGAGTGAAATATTTAATCATATTAAAAAATTTCCCAATGTCATTATTTTTTCAAAAAATGATGATACATTTGCTCCTCACATTTTATGTTTTGCAATTAAGGGTGTTAGAGGTGAAACGGTTGTTCATGCTTTTGAAAAATATGGGATTTACATTTCAACTACTAGTGCTTGCTCTTCAAGGGATCAGAGTGTAACATCAACATTATCTTCAATGCACGTTGATAGTAGTATTGCTGAAGATGCGGTTAGAATCTCATTGGATGAAAATAATACGATTGAAGAAGCTAAGAAATTTAATCAAGTTTTTGATCAACTGTATCAGCAATTTAGTAAACTAAGTTAATTACGAAGGGAGGATGTTATGCAATATTCTGAAATAATGGTTAGATATGGTGAATTGTCTACTAAGGGTAAAAATAAAAAACAATTTATTAGGCAATTAGGGCACAATGTTAGGCATGTTTTACATGATTTTCCAAAGGTTGAAACTTTCCCGAGGCATGATCGACTCCATGTTGTATTAAATGGCGAAAATTCTGATAAGGTTATCGATAGGTTAAAACAGGTATTTGGAATTGAAAATTTTTCACCATCAATTAAAGTTGATAAGGATATTAATCAAGCTAAACAAGTTGCTTTAAAATTATTGAATCAGCAGTATCACGCTGGAATGACTTTTAAAATCGATGCAAGGCGTCAGGACAAGCATTTTCCGCTTGATACCTATGGTGTTGATAATGCTTTGGGAAGTTATTTAATCGATCATATTCCTGGATTAAAAGCTAAAATGAAGAATCCGGATATAACCATTCGAACGGAAGTCCGTTTGAACGGAATTTTTATATCTAGTAAAACCATTGATGGAGCAGGCGGATTGCCAGTTGGGACCGGTGGACGTGCTACGATGATGTTATCAGGAGGAATTGATTCACCGGTTGCAACTTATCTTGGGATGAAGCGTGGCGTTAGGATTGATATGGTTCATTTTTATAGTCCGCCATATACTAGTCAACAAGCTTTAAACAAAGCTAAGGAATTGACTGCTAAACTTTCTGTTTATAGTGGGAAGATTAACTTTATTCAAGTTCCTTTTACTAAGATTCAAGAAACAATTAAAGAAAAGGTTCCTGAAGGTTACCTAATGACAATTCAGCGGCGCTTAATGTTAAGATTAACTGCTGCAATTACGCTTAAACGTCATTGTAAAGGCATTTTTACTGGTGAATCCTTAGGACAAGTTGCATCTCAAACATTAGAAAGCATGGTTGCAATTAATGATGTTACTAACTTACCGGTTCTTAGACCACTACTCTCAATGGATAAAACTGAAATCATTAAAATTGCCCGAAAAATTGGCACTTATAAACTTTCAATTTTACCATACGAAGATTGTTGTACGATTTTTACGCCACCAGCTCCTAAGACAAAGCCACGGTTAGATAATTCAAGAAAATTTGAAAAATTTATTGACGTTGATGGTTTAATGAAGGATGCTCTTGATAATATGAAGGTTACAACCATTAGACCTGGAGATGAATTTTTAAATAGTAATCAAGATGTATTTTCTGAATTACTTTAATTAATTTTTATTTTAAACTTGACGAAAATTAATATTTTGATTATGATTAAAAGTAATTAAATTAAAAACTTAGACCAAGATAGTAGATTTAATATTTAGTTCAGAGAGAAGACCATTCGATGGGAGATCTTCCTAGATTTAAATTGAATGTAACTTGTGAGTTGTTGGATTGAATTTAAGTAGATCCATCCGGTTATTGCCGTTATTTATTTTGAGTTGAGACTGTTATTTTTAAATTACAATCTAAATTAGGTGGTACCGCGAAGCACTTCGTCCTATATTGGATGGAGTGCTTTTTTATTTTAATTAATTTGAGGTGGTTAAAATGACAAAAAAGATTAATATGTCAACTAAGTATGATTCGACTGCTGTTGAAGCAGGGCAATACCAGAATTGGTTAGACGAAAAAGTATTTAAACCAAGTGGAAATAAAAAAGCAAAACCGTATTCAATTGTTTTGCCACCACCAAATGTTACTGGAAAGCTGCATTTAGGTCATGCATGGGATACAACCCTGCAAGATATGCTGATCAGACAAAAGAGAATGCAAGGATACGATACATTATGGGTTCCTGGAATGGATCATGCTGGGATTGCCACCCAAGCTAAAGTTGAAGCTAAACTACAAGAACAAGGGATTTCAAGATATGATCTTGGACGTAAAAAATTTGTTCAAAAAGTATGGGAATGGAAAGATGACTATGCTGCAACCATTAAGAAACAATGGGCAAAATTAGGATTATCATTGGACTATGGTCATGAACGTTTTACATTGGATAAGGGATTTTCAAAGGCCGTCCGTAAAGTTTTTGTTGATTTATATAATAAGGGTTTAATTTATCGTGGTAAGTATATTATTAACTGGGATCCCAAAGCTAGAACCGCTTTATCAGATATAGAAGTTAACTATAAAAATGATAAAGGTGCTTTTTACCACGTTAAATATCCGTTTGCAGATGGAACAACTTTTAATGGTAAAAATTATATTGAGGTTGCAACTACCCGTCCTGAAACCATGATGGGTGATTCAGGAATTGCAGTTAATCCGGATGATGAACGTTATAAAGATATTGTCGGCAAGAAAGTCATCGTTCCATTAATTAACCGTGAAGTTCCAATTGTCGCTGATTATTATGTTGATAAAGACTTCGGAACCGGAATTGTTAAAATGACGCCTGCACATGATCCAAACGATTTTCAAGTTGGAAAACGTCATCATCTAGCTCAAATTAATACGATGAATCAAGACGCAACTATGAATGAAAATGCTGGAAAATATGAAGGAATGGATCGATTTAAGGCCAGGAAAGCGATGGTTAGTGACCTTAAGAAAAAAGGTTTAATCATTAAAATTGACCCAATTGTTCATGCGGTAGGACATTCTCAAAGGACTGGTGTTCAGGTTGAAGCCAGATTATCAACCCAATGGTTTGTTAAAATGAAGCCATTAGCTAAAATGGCAATTGATAATCAAAAGGGTGATGATGCCGTTCATTTCCATCCAGAACGTTTTGAACATACATTCTTGCAATGGATGGAAAATGCCCATGATTGGGTTATTTCCAGACAATTATGGTGGGGTCATCAAATTCCAGCATGGTATAATAAAAAAACAGGCAAAGTATACGTTGGTGAACATGCTCCTAGCGATATTGAAAATTGGAAGCAAGATCCTGATGTTTTAGATACTTGGTTTTCATCTGGTTTATGGCCATTTGCAACCCTTGGCTGGCCAGATACAAATTCAGAAGATTATAAACGATATTTCCCTACTAGCACATTAATCACTGGCTATGATATCATTTTCTTCTGGGTTGCCAGAATGATTTTTCAAAGTCTTGATTTTACTGGGAAACGTCCATTTAAAGATGTTTTACTTCATGGATTGATTCGTGATGAACAAGGACGAAAGATGAGTAAATCACTTGGTAATGGGATTGATCCAATGGATGTTATCAAAAATTATGGTGCTGATGCCCTGCGTTGGTTCCTATCTAATGGAACGACTGCTGGACAAGACGTTCGATTTAGTTATGATAAGATTAAATCAGCATGGAATTTCATCAATAAAATTTGGAATGCTAGCCGTTACGTCATTATGAATTTAGGTGACATGGACAAACCAGAACTACCCGATAAAAGTGAATGGGATTTATCTGATCGTTGGATTTTGAGCCGTTTGAATTGGGTTGTTAATCATGTTACTAAAAAATATGATGAATATGACTTTGGTGAAGCTGGCAGAGCATTATATGATTTCATTTGGAATGATTTCTGTGATTGGTACATTGAAATGAGTAAAGCTAAATTAAATGGCGATGACGAAAGAAACAAGCGTAACACACAGAACGTATTGGCATACGTTTTAGATCAAATTCTTAGATTATTACAACCGGTTATGCCATTTGTTACTAATAAAATTTGGCATATTATGCCACATGAAGGTAAGGAATTAGCACTAGCTAAATACCCCGTTGATCATCCTGAATTTAATGATCCTAAAGCAGAATCAGACGCTAATAGTTTAATTGAATTAATTAAAGCTGTTAGAAACATTAGATCAGAAGCTAATGCTAAAATGGCTAGTGCAGTGGACATCTTAATTAAGACTAAGGATGATAAAATTAAGGAAATCTTCGAAAATAATAAGGATTATATTCAAAGATTTTGCCATCCCCAAAAGTTAGAAATTGGTTCAAATGTTAAAGCACCTAAATTAGCAATGACAAGTGTTATTACTGGTGCTGAAATTAATATTCCATTAGCAGAATTAGTTAATATTGATGATGAAATCAAACGATTGAATAAAGAAGTTGATAAATTTACTTTTGAAGTTCAACGTGCTGAAAAGAAATTAGCTAATAAGGGATTTGTTGCCCATGCACCAGAAAATTTAGTTAAAGAAGAAAAGCAAAAACAAACTGATAATCAGACAAAATTAAATGCTGCTAAACAGCGTTTAGATGCAATTAAAAAGCAAAAATAATTAATAATATATAAATTAAATGCCGGGTATTGATACCCGGCATTTTTTGAGAAGGGGAAGTAATTCTTTGGATAATTATAATGAAGCATTAAATTTTATCAGTAGCAGGGGAAAGTTCAAAAAATCACCGACTTTAAATCGAATGAAATTGTTTCTAAAAATGCTTGGTAATCCTCAAAACCACATTAAAGCAATTCATATTGCGGGTACGAATGGAAAGGGATCCACTTTAACTTTTTTAAGGAACATGTTGGAAGCACAGGGATTAACAGTGGGAACCTTTACTTCACCATATCTAATTAAATTTAATGAGCGAATTAGTGTTGATGGAAAACCGGTTAGTGACAATGAAATTTTAAACTTAGCACAAACGGTTGAACCAATCGTTAAAGAGCTTGATCGGTCATTAAAAGAAGGCGGACCGACTGAGTTTGAAGTTGATACCGCAATGATGTTTAAATATTTTGCTAAACATCAGGTTGATATTGTTTTAGTTGAAGTTGGGATTGGCGGACTTTATGATTCAACCAATGTCTTTACCCCGGAATGTTCTGTCATCACAACGATTGGGTATGATCATATGAAATTGTTAGGGAATACTTTGCCTAAAATTGCGTTTCAAAAAGCGGGGATTATTAAAACAGACATTCCAGTTGTTGTTGGAAAAATTAATTTAGCACCATTAAATGTAATTAAAAAAGTTGCAAAGCAACACCATAGCAAAATAATTATTAGAGGATTTGATTATAAGGTACAACCTAAACATTCTTCTGATTGGCAGGAACGCTTTAGTTTTATATCAAAATCATTAAAATTAGATAGCGCTAAAATTAATATGCTAGGACAGTTTCAAATTGATAATGCAGCAACGGCAATTGCAGCATTTATCCAATTTTTAAAAATCAATCATTATCACATCGAGCCAAATGTCATTCTAAAAGGATTAAAAAATACATTTTGGGCCGGTCGATTTGAAAGAATCAATAATTCGCCTTTGATTGTTATTGATGGTGCTCATAACGTCCCTGCTATTAATGAATTAGATATTTTGTTTAAAAAACGATTTAATAAACGTGAAATTTATATTATACTTGCTATATTGGCTGATAAACAATTTCAATTGATGATAAAGAATTTATTAAAAATAAAAAATGTTCATTTGATTTTAACTGAATTTAATGGACCGGGGAAACGGCCCGTTGCTAATTTAGATCAACTTTATGAACATTCCAATCATAAATCTAGAATTGATTATGTTAGTAATTGGCACCGAGCATTTGCTGAAACGATTACTAAAATTTCTGATGATGATCTACTATTATTCACAGGATCATTATATTTTATCTCTGATGTTAGAAAATTTTTTAATTAGCCAAACTTATATAAATTAATAAAGTAAAATTATGATATAATTTAGTTTGGGTATCATAAATATACAATAAATAAAAAATATTTAATAATAAAGATGTATGAAGGGATGAAAAATATTGTTTGGATTTGGAACAAAGAATATTGGAATTGACTTAGGAACTGCTAATACGATTGTATATGTTGAAGGTAAGGGAATTGTTTTGCGTGAGCCTTCAGTTGTCGCTAAGAATACTAAAACTGGTGCAATTGTAGCAGTTGGTACTGAAGCACGTAATATGATTGGAAGAACGCCTGCTAGTATTAAGGCCATTCGCCCAATGAAAGATGGTGTAATTGCTGATTACGATACCACCGTTGCAATGTTAAAATATTATATTAGTAAAACATTGGGTCGTTCAAGTGGTAAACCATACGTTATGGTTTGTGTTCCAAGTGGTGTGACTGCAGTTGAGAAGCGTGCTGTGATTGATGCAACCAGGATTGCCGGTGCAAGAAATGCATACGTAATTGAAGAACCATTTGCAGCCGCCATTGGAGCTGGATTACCTGTAATGGATCCAACCGGTAGCATGGTCGTTGATATTGGTGGTGGAACAACTGATGTTGCTACGATTTCATTAGGCGGAATTGTATCAAGTAGTTCAATTCGAGTTGCTGGTGATCAATTGAATAGTTCTATCTCTTCATACCTCAGACAAAATTATAATTTATTAATTGGTGAAAGAACAGCCGAAAAAATTAAATGGGAAATTGGTTCAGCATCATTAGAAAAAGCTAAGCAAATGAGTAGTATTACGATTCGTGGACGCTACCTTCTAAACGGATTACCAAAATCTGTTGAAGTTTCTGCTGAAGATGTTGCTAAAGCAATTCACAAATCAATTCAAGAAATTATTGCCATTATTAAAAAAACACTTGAAGAAACATCCCCAGAAATTTCTGCCGATGTGATTGATCATGGAATTGTTCTAACAGGTGGTGGTGCATTATTGCACGATATTGCTTCGGTTGTTTCTGATGCCACTAAAGTTCCGGCTTCAGTTGCTAAAAATCCATTAGATTGTGTTGCAATCGGTACTGGAAAGTCATTAAAGAATATTAACGTGATGAGGAAGAAATAATAATTTGTTATTATCTCTGATATAATGGAGGCTAATTATTTATGCATAAATTCTTTTCTAATCGGCGATTGGTAATTATTATTGTATGTATAATTATCAGTTTAGGATTGATGACGCTTTCAGTTGAAATTAGTAAGAAGAAAACAACACCACCATTGTTACAACAATTTAGTAATGATGTAACTGGGTTTGCCGGTAGGATTGTTGATGGACCTGTTAATGGTGTTCATCATTTATTTAGTAATACTCATCAACTACTGAATACTTATCAGGAAAATCAAATTTTGAAGAAACAAGTTGGTAATGTTGCAGCTGTTCAAGTTAGAAATCAAGCATTACAAGGTGAAAATCAACAGTTAAAACGTCAGTTAAAAATTGGAAATACACCGACTGACACCCGTTCTATTAATGCTTCTGTTATCGATCGAACTCCTTCATCATGGCAAGACCAAATCATTATCAATAAAGGTGAGAATGATGGAGTTGTAAAAAACATGTCAGTATTAGTTGGATCCGGATTAGCGGGACGTGTTGTTGAAGTTAACCGCAGTAACAGTAAGATTGAGTTGATTACTAACAGTAACTCTTCATCTGATCGTTTTCCAATTCAAGTAACAACTAAGGATGGTAAAGTTTTAAATGGAATCGTAACCGGGTATGATCGCAATAATAACGAAATTGAAATGGGCAATTTGACGTCATCTGCTAAACTAAAATCGGGCGCTAAAGTGTTAACTAGTGGCTTAGGTGGTATTACACCAAAAGGCATTTATGTTGGTAAAATTGTCAACGTTAGTTCTGATGATTATGGTTTATCATCTAAGGTTAGTATTAAACCGTCAGCAGATATGAATGATATTCAAGTTGTTACAGTGATTGGCAAAAATAATTAAGGGTGGCGAATATTATGCTTAGAGATTCCCCATTACGGTTTATTTTCCCGATTGGGATGTTTATTGCCTTCTTTTTAGATGGAGCTATTACTAGTAACTTAGCAGGCATTTTATTTAGGTCATATTCAATGGTTCCATATTTTACCGTATTATGGTTGGTTCTTTCACTTTTTTTTGAGGGAAATATAAATTTACATTTAGAAATATGGTCTGCCATCGTTGGATTCCTTTTTGATCTTTTTTATTTTAGATATCTAGGAATATGTTTATTTATTTTCCCATTAATTATTTATATTAGTAAGTGGTTATATCGTTACCTTAATCTAAATTTCATTTCTGCTTTTTTGATTTATTTTATTGATATAACAGTTATGTTAGTTCTTAGTTTTATGGATTATCGTATTTTTGATATTACTGATTTCTCATATACTAATTTTTTAGTTAATATGTTGGGGCCAACTTTAGCATTAAATTTATTTATTTTTGCAATTTTATACTTTCCAATTCAATTTTTGTTTAATCGTTATCGGGTTCGACAAAAAAATTAAAGGAGAAAATGTTAAATGCAATCTGTTATCTTAAAGGGTACACAGGATGGATACAAACTATTTTTCCGTCAATCAGCAGGAATTAATGATATTTTAGTTGATTTAAAACGGTTCTTAGATAAATATAAGGTGCAAAACTCATCAACTCCACAGGTAATTCACTTTAATATTTTAACCGGTGATCGTCTTTTGACCGAAGAAGATAAAAACAAAGTCATAAGTATTTTTAAGACTTATCCTAACTTTCAGATAGATGGGTTTATTTCTAATGTAATCACACGCTCAAAGGCTAAAATCATTCGTGAACGTAATACCGTTAAAACAATTAGTAGAACTATTCGAAACGGACAAGTAATTCGTTTAAATGGTGATGTATTATTTTTTGGTGATATTCATGAAGGTGGTAAATTAGTTACAACCGGGAATGTTTATATTTTAGGAAATGTTTACGGAATTGTTCATGCTGGAGTTCCAAATTCTGAAGATAAATTAGTCATTGGAAATTTACATAATGCTCAACAAGTAAGAATTGGTGAGCAATTTGATATTGTAGCTGATAAAAATATTTCTAATACTTCCAGAACTGTAGCCTATATTAATGATTTACATGTTTTAGATTATGGTGATGTTAAGAATTTAAAACAAATTAATCCTAGATTTTATAATCGAATTGGGGGCATTATTTAATGGGAAAGTCCATTGTTATTACTTCAGGTAAAGGTGGCGTTGGTAAAACGACAACGACAGCTAACCTTGGGGTCTCATTAGCGTTAATGGGAAAACGTGTTTGCTTAGTAGATTTGGATATTGGATTACGTAATTTGGATGTCATTTTAGGATTAGATAATCGAATTATGTACGATATTGTTGATGTTGCTGAAAATCGAGTTAAATTACCACAGGCTTTAATTAAAGATAAACGTTTTCAAGATTTATTATATTTATTGCCGGCAGCTCAAACAACGGATAAAAATGCTTTAGATGAAAAACAAGTAAAAACAATTATTGATGAATTAAAGCCTGATTTTGATTACGTGTTCATTGATTGTCCAGCAGGAATTGAACAAGGATTCGTTAATTCGATTGCTGGAGCAGATGGCGCAATTGTTGTTACAACTCCGGAAATATCGGCTGTTAGAGACGCTGATCGTGTCATTGGATTACTTGATCAGCATCCACTAAAAGAAGCTCCTAAGTTATTAATTAATCGAATTCGTCGCAATATGATGCAAGAGGGAGATACAATGGATGTTGATGAAATTACTGACCATTTAGGAATCGACTTATTAGGAATTATTTTTGATGATGATGATGTTATTAGTACGTCGAATCATGGTGAACCAGTGGTTTTGAATCCTAATAATCCTGCTTCTCAAGGTTATCGAAATGTTGCCAGAAGAATGGAAGGGCAGACGGTTCCATTAATGCGAATTGATCAGCCAAAAGAAAGTTTTTGGAGTAAACTCGTTCACTTATTTAAAGGTAAAAACAATCAATCGACAAAATAATTTTTAAAATTATATGTAATTAATACCTTACAATTATTTCAGATTGTAGGGTATTTTTAATGAAGGGGTTTTATATTTGCATTATCAAATTACAGACGGGGTTGATCTGAACGTTTTCCCAACAAAGCAATTTAAGAACGTTAATATTACAGTTGATTTTATTACGCCCATTAATTGTAATAATTTTGGACTAAGAACAATGTTAGCTGAAATGATGGAAACTAGTAATGCTGATTTTCCCAATCCATCTCTTTTATCAAAGAAATTGTCTTCAATGTATGGAGCTATTTTTGGTACAAATGTATTGAAATACGGGAATCAACACGTTTTAAGAATCATTTTAAGTGTTGTTAATGAAAAGTATTTGCCGAGTTATAAATCCGTTTTGCATGCGGGAATTAAATTCTTACATTCTGTTATTTTTAACCCACAAATTGTTGCAAACCGCTGTTTCAATCAGGATATTTTTAAACGTCAACAAAATAATATGATTAGTTATCTAAATTCTTTAAATGATGATAAACAATTTTATTCAACCATGCAATTAAGAAAAATATACTATACCAATGAAAAAAATCATCGTGGATTTTTATTGGGAACGCCCAACCAAATCCAAACGGTTAATTCTGAAGAATTGTATCATTATTATTTAAATACAATTAATCAAAATAATATTAAAATTAATGTTTTAGGTGATGTTGATGCTGAAGAAATTTTAAATCAATTTAAGCAATTTCATTTTAAACCACGTCGTACAAATTCTGGTGAAATTGTTTTTCATCCAAAATTAAATCATCATATTCAGAATCGATCACAAATTTTGAATATTAATCAAGGTAAATTATCTATTGGCTATCATTTGCCGGTGTATTTAAATGATAAGTATTATTATGCTGCATTGATGTTTAATGCACTTTTTGGCGGTACGCCACAATCAAAATTGTTTTTAAATATTAGAGAAAAACATAGCTTGGCATATTATGCAGACAGTATTTACAATGCATTAACTGGAACGTTGCTAGTGGAATCCGGGATTGATGCTAAAAATGAAAAGAGAGTTATAAAATTAATTGATCAACAATTGTTGGATATTCAGCGGGGTAATTTCTCTGATAAAATGATAAGGAATGCAAAAGCGGATCTCATTAACGAAAAAATATCTTCTTTAGACGATCCAAAATATTTATTAGAACAATATGCAATTTTATCAAATATTGGTAAAATTCCTAATATTGACCGCTGGTGCAATCAAATTAATAGAATTACTAAATTTGATATCATGAAAATTGCTCAATCATTAAATTTAAAAGCTACTTTTTTCTTAGGAAAGGAGGATTAACTAGTGAAGCGTTATGATTATCGTGATTTAGGTGACACTGTTTTTTCTGAAACTTTGTCTAATGGTTTAAAGATTCTTGTTATCCCCAAATTGGGATTTCATAAAACATATGCAAACCTAACTGTAAACTATGGTTCAATTGATAATCAATTCTATTTAGATGGCAATTTAATTACAATGCCCAAGGGGATTGCACATTTTCTTGAACATAAAATGTTTGATAAAAAGGATTATGATGCCTTTGACTTGTTTTCTAAATATGGGACTGACGCTAATGCATTCACTGATTATACGCAGACCAGCTACCTTTTTTCTACCACTAATCACATTAAAGAAAATTTGAATATTTTATTAAATTTTGTTCAAAAGCCTTATTTTAATAAGGATAAAGTACAAAAAGAAAAGGGAATTATTGGTCAAGAGATTAAAATGTATAATGATGATCCAAATTCAAAATTATATACGGATACGGTTATGAATATGTACCAAGATACACCCTTAAATTCAGATATTGCAGGAACAATTAATTCAATTGAAAAAATAACCGTTGACGATTTATATTTAGCACACCGAATATTTTATAAACCTTCTAACATGGTATTAACTATTTCAGGAAACGTTAATCCAACGGATGTTATTAAAACTGTTAAATTAAATCAAAGTGAAAAACAATTTTCAAATCAAGTGATCAATCGTTATTATCATTCTGGAGATCTAATTGTTCACAAAAGCAAGAGTGAAATGAATATTTCAATGCCTAAAGTTGCAATTGGAATAAAAGGGACGGACCAAATTCCAACCGGTTCTGAATCTATTAAATATGAAATTGCAATTTCAATGTTTTTTGAAATTATGTTTTCTGAAAATTCAACTGAATATTTAAATTTATATAACGATGGAATTATTGATGATTCGTTTACGTTTGAATTTGATAATGAACGTGGTTTTCATTTTGGAATTTTAATTGGTAATACGATTCATATTAATGAATTCATTAAACGGATCTCTAAATTATTGTTGTCTAATCAAACCATTTTAAATCGAAAAATTGATGATTTTAAATTAATTAAACGAGAAGAACTTGGCCGCCATATTTTTATGATGAATTATCCTGAAGTGATTGCTAATCAAATGGGTAATAAAATAGATCATTTTACCAATCTATACGATGAATTTAATATTATTAATAATATGAACCTTTCTGATGTTCAAAAAGCCGTTAACCAATTTATTGATCCAGATAATTTATCTGTAAAAATCATTGAACCGAAGAAATAATTTTATTGTTTATTACCAAGAGCCCTCTATCAAGTGATATAATATAAATATTGACAAGTTTAAATAATTAGGTGGAATTAAATTATGAGCAAACAAGAAAATGGTAATAAAGAAGAAGTAACAATTGGTAGAAAATTAGCTAATGCCAGGATTAAAAAGGGTTATTCGATTGATGACCTTCAAAAAATGACTAAGATTCAAAAGAAATATTTAATTGCGATTGAAGGTAATCATTTTGATCAGTTACCCGGTGATTTTTATGTTCGAGCATTTGTTAAACAGTATGCTGATAGTGTTGGTTTAGATGGACGAGAACTTTTAAATGATTATGATGCTAAGTTACCTAATACCAAAAGTGACGACTATGTGAACAAAGTAAGTGAAGACAAGCTGGAAACAAGAACGGCTCAAAATAAATCTAATGATCGATTTACAGCTATTAAAAAATATATTCCAATTGCCTCAATTGTGATCGTAGTTGTTTTAATTATTGTAATTATTTGGGTTGCTGCTGCTAAAAGCTCTCATAATTCTTCACAGGTTCATATTAGTAGTAATAGTTCTGTATCTGTTTCTAGTTCTAAAGAAAGCAGTGCTAGTCAATCTAGTAGTTCAAGTAAATCTAAAGCTAAGGCTAAAAACAAACGTACTAATAAATCTAAAAAGAACTCTAATGATAATGGAGAAACTAAAGTAACTAAAGAAAATGACACAACATTTAAAGTTGCAAGTTCTAGCAAACATAATCAACTTGAAATTAGTAGTGGTGAACGTAATTGGGTTTCAGTAATGGCTAATGGTTCTTCTGTATGGCAATCAGCACAACAAGCCGGTAGTAGTCATACAATTAAATTACCAAGTGACACTAAAACTGCTACGATTAACTTAGGGAATGCCTTAAAAGCTAATATCAAAGTTAATGGTAAAAAAGTTGATATTAATTCCAATAATCAAGTTCAACAAGTTACAATAAAATTTTAATGTTTTGGGAGGATAAAAATTGAATTTACCGAACAAATTGACTGTAATGAGAATCATTTTAATTCCCATTTTTATGATTGTTTTACTGTTACCAACATTGATTTTCGGACAAGCATTTGGGATTCCATGGACTAGAATCATTGCAACGCTGATTTTCATTACTGCATCGCTTACTGATTTTTTAGACGGTCAAATTGCTAGGCGGGACCATTTAGTAACTAATTTTGGTAAATTTGCTGATCCATTAGCAGATAAAATGTTAGTGATGACCGCTTTTATCTTTTTAGTTTCTTTTCTCATCGTTCCCGCATGGATAGCCGCGATTATTGTTTGTCGTGAGCTGGCAGTTACAGGATTAAGATTAATTGCAGTTGAAAATAATGGGAAGGTAATTGCTGCAGCATGGCCTGGTAAAATTAAAACCGCAACTCAAATGTTTTCAATTATTTTGTTGCTATTAGGCTTTAATCTAATTGGTAATGTTTTATTGTATATTTGTTTATTCTTTACCATTTATTCTGGTGTTGAATATTTTGTTAAAAGTAAGGATATTTTTTCTGATTCATTTTAATCAAATGGGAGGACTAAATAAAAAGTCTTCCTGTTTTTAAATTGAAGGACCCTTATTTACGTATATTTATTTGTTGAAGGTGATTATTTTGGATGATGAAATTATATCTAATGTTGGTAAAAAATTAATTCAAAAAAAGATTTCAATTACTGCTGCTGAAAGTTTAACCGCTGGTATGTTTCAAAGTACTTTAGGAGATGTCCCGGGAATTTCTAACGTGTTTTATGGTGGTTTTGTTACATATTCTAACCATGCTAAACACCAATTATTAGGAATTCCTAATGATGTTATTCAAAATAATGGGGTTGTATCAGAGGAAGTTGCCATCCAGATGGCACAAAGATCCAAGAGAATCATGAATGTTGATGCTGGCATTTCGTTTACCGGAGTTGCTGGTCCTGATTCATTAGAACACCATCCGGCCGGAACCGTTTGGATTGGAATAGCTTTTAAGGATCATCATACTTTTGCAAAAGAATATCATTTAACTGGTAATCGAAATCAAATTAGAGAACAGTGTGTTATATCAGCATTTAAATTAATCCAACAATTTATTTTATAATTATAATTGATATTCAATTTACTTGCTTTTTAAATCACATCTATCTTATGATGTTATGTGCTGTGAATTAAGTTTGAATTTGTTAGGAGGAAAAGAATGGCCGACGAACGCAAAAATGCACTAGACGGTGCATTAAAGAAAATTGAAAAAGAATTCGGTAAGGGATCCATTATGCGAATGGGTGACCGTGGTGATACCCGAATTGAAACGATTCCAACTGGATCTTTAGCATTGGATAATGCTTTAGGTGTCGGTGGATATCCTCGAGGTCGAATCGTTGAAATTTATGGACCTGAAAGTTCTGGTAAAACGACATTAGCATTACATGCTGTGGCTGAAGTTCAAAAGCAGGGTGGAACTGCTGCTTATATTGATGCTGAAAATGCATTGGATCCGGAGTATGCTTCACATTTGGGCGTTAATATTGATGATCTATTGTTATCACAGCCTGATACTGGTGAGCAAGGATTACAAATTGCTGATGCTTTGGTATCTAGTGGTGCAATTGATTTAGTTGTAGTTGATTCCGTTGCCGCTTTAGTTCCGCGAGCTGAAATTGAAGGTGAAATGGGAGATTCCCACGTTGGTCTTCAAGCCCGTTTAATGTCACAGGCATTAAGAAAATTATCTGGTACCATTAGCAGAACTAAAACAATTGCCATTTTTATTAACCAAATTAGAGAAAAAGTTGGTGTCATGTTTGGTAACCCTGAAACCACTCCAGGTGGACGAGCACTTAAATTCTACTCTACGATTAGATTAGAAATTAGAAGGGGACAACAAATTAAAGAAGGAACTGACATTGTTGGTAGTAAAGCTAAAATTAAAGTTGCCAAGAATAAAGTTGCTCCGCCATTTAAACGGGTAGAAGTTGATATTATGTATGGCCATGGAATTTCACAAACTGGTGAATTAATTGATATGGCTACTGATAAAGATATTATTAATAAAGCCGGTTCATGGTATTCTTATGGTGATCAAAGAATTGGTCAAGGACGAGAAAATGCTAAGAAATATTTGTCTGATCATCCTGATCAAATGCAAGAAATTAAGAATAAAGTTAGAAAAGCTTATGATATGGGGAATGGATCAGAATATAAAGAAGACGATTCACAAAAAGAATCTGAGAAAAAATCAGCTAGTGATTCTAAAAAATCAAGTTCTAAAACCGTTTCCACATCTAGAAATAAATAGCTAATGATTGAGACAAGTTTATACTTGTCTCTTTTTTTATTTAAAATTAAACTATGTTTTATTGACACCTTTACAAGTAGAATTTAAAATAAATAGTGTATCAATAATAAATCAAAAGTTTGTTTAGATACCGTTAAGATTTTAATTAAATATTATTCAAAGTTGCGGAGGTGAAAAAATGGGAATCTCCGGTTTGATCTTCGCAATGATTGTAATTTTATCTATTGTGGTTGGTTTCTTAGTGGGATTGTACGTTTACAAAATAATTTCACAAAAGAAACTTGACCGCGCACATAAAAATGCTAAGGATATTTTATCTGATGCTAAAAAGCAAATTAAAACCACTAATAAAGAAATTATCTTAGAAGCCAAAGAAAAAAGTAATCAATATCGTGCTAAAATTGAACGTGAATTAAAGAAACGCCGTTCTGATATTCAGCATCAAGAGAATCGATTACTTAAACGTGAAGAGGCTTTAGATAAAAAAGACAATTCTTTTGAAAAATGGGATGATTTGCTTAGCAAAAAGGAAGCTAATTTAAAAAATCAGAAAGAGCAATTATCTAAGCGTCAACAAAGTGCTGAAGAATTAATTAATAAACGTCAAGCTGAAGTTGAACGGGTTGCTTCATTATCTCAAGCTGATGCAAAGCAGTTAATTATCGACCAAATGAAAAAGAAACTTTCTAATGAACGAGCTAAGATGATTAAAGATAGTTATGAAACAACTCAAAAGACGGTTAAGCAAAATGCCAAAGAATTAATTGTTAGAGCAATTCAACAAAGTTCTGCTGATATTGTATCTGAAACAACTGTTTCAGTTGTTAACCTTCCTAATGATGATATGAAGGGAAGAATCATTGGTAGAGAAGGTCGCAATATTAGAACATTTGAGACGTTAACTGGAATTGATTTAGTGATTGATGATACTCCAGAGGCCGTTGTATTAAGTGGATTTAATCCAATCAGACGAGAAATCGCCAAGATGGCTTTGGAAAAACTGATCAAAGATGGCCGAATTCATCCAGCTCGAATTGAAGAAATGATCAACAAGAGCCGTGAGGAATTATCTCAACATATTCAAGAAGTTGGTGAGAACACCATCTTCGATTTAGGTATCCATTCCATGAATCCTGAATTGATTAAATTAATCGGCAATTTGAAATTCAAGTCCTATCGTGGACAGAATGTTTTAGCTCATTCCGTTGAAGTGGCAAAATTAGCTGGAGCACTTGCTTCTGAATTAGGCGAAGATATTAATCTTTCTAAACGTGCTGGATTATTACATGCTATTGGCTTAGCGGTTAATGAAGATGTTGAAGGTTCACACGTCAATATTGGTGTTAATTTAGCCAAGAAGTATAAAGAGGGACCAGTTATTTTAGATTCAATTCGTGCTTACCACGATGATTATCAACCTAAATATATCGTTTCCGAACTAGTTGCTGTCGCTAATAAAATTTCAATGTCTAGGCCAGGGGCTCGAAGCAAATCCTTTGAAAGTTTTGTTCATCGCTTAAGCAGTTTAGAAAAAATTAGTAATAGCTTTGAACAGGTTAAAAAAAGTTACGCAATCGAAGCTGGTCGTGAAATTCGTGTCATTGTAAAATCTGATAAAATATCTGATACACAATCAATTGTTTTAGCTCATGATATTAAGAATAAAATTGAACATGAGATGGAATATCCTGGTCATATTAAAGTTACAATTATTCGCGAGGTTAGATCAATTAAATATGCAAAATAATAAAAGGTCATTGATTGACCTTTTTTTATTTTATAAAATTGAATTGAATGTTAAAATTAGTAAGATTATAAATAAAAATAGATAAGAGGAAACTATGAGAATATTATTTCTAGGTGATACAGTCGGAGATATGGGAGTTAAATTATTACAGACTTATCTACCCAAATTGAAGCAAAGCTTAAAACCTCAAATTACTATTATTAATGGTGAAAATGCAACATCATACGGACGTGGTATTAATGAAAGGGTCTACAAACAGATTATGAATGCCGGTGCGGATGTAATTACATTGGGTAACCATGCATGGAACAATGATGATATTTTTAATTTCATTGATCAAAAAAATAATTTAATCCGTCCAGCTAATTTTCCTGGTAAAAACGTCCCAGGACGTGGCTTTACAATTGTGAACGTTAATAATGTTAAAGTCGCAGTTATTAATTTACAGGGGCGCGTTTTTATGGATACATTAGATGATCCATTTCAAACAATTGATAAGGTATTAAAACAATTACCTTCGAAAATTAATCATATTTTTGTTGATTTTCATGCTGAAACGACAAGTGAAAAACAAGCGATGGTGATGTATTTAGATGGGCGAATTTCAGCTTTAGTTGGAACTCACACCCATGTTCAAACCAATGATGCTAGAATCCTTTCTCGTGGCACAGCCTATTTGACTGATGCGGGTATGACAGGCCCATATGATGGCGTTTTAGGCATGAAATATTCTGGAGTCATTAAACATTTCCTAACTCAACGACCGAGTCGATTTGAAGTTGAAGAAAGTGGCCGCGGAATTGTGTCTGGGTGTGTAATTGATATAAATAATGATGGAATTGCTAAAAAAATTAAATTAATTCAATTAAATCCTAATAATTCTTATCAAGTTTAAACTGAAAGGCAGGATTTGAAATGGCGAATACTAAAACAACGCCGATGATGAAACAGTATCAAAAAATTAAAGATCAGTATCCGGATGCTTTTTTATTTTACCGGATTGGTGATTTTTATGAACTATTTAATGATGATGCTGTAAAGGGCGCTCAATTGCTTGAATTGACTTTAACAAGTAGAAGCCATAGTGCTAAACACCCAATTCCAATGTGTGGTGTTCCTCACCGGGCAATTAAAAATTATATTGATATTATTATTGATCATGGTTATAAGGCTGCTATTTGTGAACAAATGGAGGATCCAAGACTAGCCAAAGGGATGGTTAAACGGGGCGTTATTCAATTAATTACGCCTGGTACCAGAACTGAATCTGGAATTGAAAATGCCAAATCAAATAATTACATTACGGCTTTGAATTATAATCATAAAAATGATCGTTATGGCTTTGCATATGCTGATTTATCGACTGGTGAATTAAAAACGAGCCTTTTGAATAATTATAACGATATTTTAAATGAAATCGTTAGTTTACAAAGTAAAGAAATTGTTATTAACGATTCAATTCCTGATAGTATGATTCAAAAATTTAAGCAAATTGGTGTAATGGTATCGCATCAAAACGATATTAATATTCAATCCGAAATGAGTTATTTAACCCAAGACTTAAAGTCTTCAACTGAAAAAGCAGTTGTTAATCGTTTATTGACTTATATTATTGACACACAAAAGCGCAGTTTGTCTCATCTAAAACGTGCTGTTGCCTATGAACCAACCCATTTTTTAAAATTAGACCATAATTCTAGATATAATTTAGAATTAATTAATAATATCAGAACCGGTAAAAAAGCTGGAACACTATTGTGGTTATTGGATAAAACTAAAACTGCAATGGGTGGTCGGAAGTTAAAAAATTGGCTTGAGCGACCCTTAATTAATAAAAATCAAATTAAGGCTCGTCAAAATGCAGTTGGCGAATTATTAGATCATTACTATGAACGAAGTCAAATTCAAGATTATTTAGTTAAAGTATATGATTTGGAACGTTTGGCTGGAAAAGTATCATTTGGTAGTGTAAATGGCCGTGATTTGATCCAATTAAAATCTTCATTAAATCAAATTCCTAAAATTAGATATGTTCTAAATCAATTGCAACCGAAAGCGCTTGGCAGTATTTATAAGTCACTGGATCCAGTTAGTGAAGTATCTGATTTAATTCAGCAATCAATCATTGAAGAACCACCAATTTCAATTACTGACGGTGGTGTAATTAAAGATGGTTATAATAAACAATTAGACCAATACCGGGATGCAATGAAGAACGGTAAGCATTGGATGGCTAATCTTGAAACTAAGGAGCGAAAAGCTACTGGAATTAATAATTTAAAAATTGGCTATAATCATGTTTTTGGTTATTATATTCAAGTTACTAAGGTTAATTTAAATAAAGTACCACGAGGAAGGTACCAGAGGAAACAAACTTTAACCAATGCTGAACGTTTTTCAACGCCAGAACTAAAAGAAAAAGAAGCTTTAATCGTCGAGGCACAAGAAAAATCAAAGACGTTAGAATATGAAATTTTTACTAAAATTAGGAATCAAATTAAGACCCAAATTCAACGTCTTCAAAAATTAGCCGATGCAATTTCATCATTAGATGTTATTCAGAGTTTTGCTAATATTAGTGAAGAATATCATTTTAACAAACCTACCCTTACTAATAAACATGATTTGAAAATTGTTGATGGTAGGCATCCAGTCGTTGAAAAAGTATTAGGATATCAAAAATATGTTCCGAATGATGTCATTATGCCAGAAAATAATGATATTCTTTTAATTACTGGTCCCAATATGTCAGGTAAAAGTACTTATATGCGTCAATTAGCATTGATTGTTATTCTAACTCAAATGGGATGCTTTGTTCCTGCTAAATCAGCTCAAATGCCCATTTTTGATCAAATCTTTACAAGAATTGGAGCTGCTGATAATTTAATTGCTGGTCAAAGTACATTTATGGTGGAAATGCAGGAATCAAACGATGCACTGCAGAATGCAACTCCGAATAGTTTGATTTTATTTGACGAAATTGGGCGTGGAACTGCTACTTATGATGGGATGGCATTAGCTCAAGCAATCATTGAGTATGTTCATAATAAAATTCATGCTAAGACGTTATTTTCAACTCATTATCATGAATTGACGTCACTACAAGATAAGCTACCACGTCTTAAAAATGTACATGTTGGAGCGACTGAAAAAAATGGTAAGTTGGTCTTTCTACATAAAGTAGAACCTGGCTCAGTTGATAAATCGTACGGGATTCACGTTGCTAAATTAGCAGGATTGCCTGATTCATTATTAAAACGTGCTGACCAAATTTTAAAGCATTTAGAAGTTAAGGGTAAGAATGAAGCAAACAATCGTCAAGGACAACGTTCATCTGAAAAATCAGATGCTAAACCACGTGTAAAAAATCTTCCTGAATCAAATCGTCAATCGGAATCTGGTGAGCAACAATTAGCGCTTTTTCCGGATGGTAACAAGCAAAAATCAATTTCTAAATCAAATCAGAATCAAAATAATAAAATTATAAATGACATCAAAAAACTTGATTTAATGTCTAAAACCCCATTAGATGTTATTAATATTGTCTACAAATGGCAAAGGCAAATTAAATAAAACGAGGTGATTATATGCCTAAAATTCACGCATTATCCTCTGTTTTGGCTGACCAAATTGCAGCTGGTGAAGTTGTTGAACGGCCAGCATCGGTTGTAAAAGAATTAGTTGAAAATTCAATTGATGCTAAAAGTAGTGAAATTGATATTACAATTCAGGAATCTGGTTTGCAAAGCATCCAAGTAATTGATAATGGGATTGGAATTGAACATGATGATGTAAAAAATGCTTTTAAGCGGCACGCAACCAGTAAAATAACTGATCGTGAAGATTTGTTTCAAGTTCGATCCCTTGGCTTTCGTGGAGAAGCATTGCCAAGTATTGCCTCCGTTGCTGATGTCGATATTAAAACTTCGACTGGCGGTGAGGGTACTAATCTTCATATTAAAGGCGGGAAATTAACTGATGAGGAACCATCGGAAGCAAGGCGCGGAACGGATATTACCGTTAAGGACCTATTTTTCAATACCCCTGCTAGATTAAAATATATGAAATCACCTTCGACCGAATTATCTAAAATTACTGACATTGTTTATCGATTAGCAATTGGCCATCCTAAAATATCATTTTCATTAATCCATAATCGAAGGGAACTTTTGAGAACTTCTGGCCGTGGTGATGTCCAGCAAGTAATTGGAGCAATTTATGGAATTCAATGTGTTCGCAAAATGATTCCCTTTAAGGGTCAAAATGATGATTTTAAAATTAGTGGTTACGTTAGTTTACCTGAGTTAACAAGAGCTAGTCGAAATTATATTTCGGTGATTTTAAACGGCCGTGCAATTAATAATCAGGCAATTTCACAAGCTATTCTTCATGGATATGGCTCTAAACTAATGGTTGGCAGGTATCCAATCGCTGTGATTAATATTCATGCTGATCCACTTCTAATCGATGCCAATGTCCACCCAACTAAGCAAGATGTTCGAATTAGTAAAGAGACCGAGTTGAGTAATTTAATTTCTGATAATATTTATCAGGTATTATCTAAACAGAATTTGATTCCAGACGCGTTGCACAGAAATCATGCAGTGAAACCACGATATAATAATATTAGCCAATTAAATATGAATTTAAACCAAGTTTCTGATCATTATTCTAGAAAAACGTCTTCATCTGATTACCATAATGATTCAAGCAGTGTCCAACTGAATTCGGATCAAGCAATTGCTAATGATACTAATTTGAAGCAAAGTCCCATTTCTGAGAATTATCATTTACCTAAAACAGTTATTATTCATTCGAAATCTGACTTAAAACAACCTGATTTAAATCGATTTCAAAGTTATTTTCAAAATGAACATGATGTTTTACCATTTGATAATGAAAAAAGTAATCAACAAAATGAATTAAATCATAATCATGCAAATCAAAGTGGACGCTTTCCTGATTTGAATTATGTTGGTCAAATTAGAAACACCTATTTAATTGCTGAAGGATCAGATGGAATGTACATCTTGGATCAACATGCTGCTCAGGAAAGGGTAAATTACGAATATTATCGTCAACAAATTGGTCAGGTTTCAAATGATGAACAAAAACTACTGGTTCCCATTATTTTAGATTATTCTGCTGCTGATACATTTAAAATTAATGATCGAATGGAAATCTTGAATAGCGTTGGAATTAATTTAGAGCCATTTGGCAAAAATAGTTTTATTGTTAGACAACACCCGACTTGGTTTGCTTCCGGTCAAGAAGAAGACACCATTAAAGAAATGATTGATTGGGTTTTAACGCGTGGTAAAATTTCGGTTGCCGATTTTAGAGCTAAAACGGCGATTATGATGAGTTGTAAACGGGCAATTAAAGCCCACCAACATTTAGATTCGAGGCAAGCACGTTCTTTGATTCAGCATTTAAAAACTTGTGAAGATCCGTTTAATTGTCCCCATGGGCGCCCAGTTTTAGTTCATTTCACTACCAATGATTTACAGCGGATGTTTAAACGCATTCAAGATCCGCATCATTCCAATTCCTATTAAAAGAATGCATGATATAATGAATTTTTAGCTAAAAGAAATGGGATGACAAATGTGTTTGAATATTTAAAGGGTTACATCGTTAAAATCAAATCAACTTATGTCGTTTTAGACGTTAATGGGGTTGGCTATTTAATCTACGTTGCCGACCCTTATTATTATCAAAATGATGATAAACTGACTAAAATTTATGTTCATCAAGTAGTTACTGATTCTTTTCAGTTACTTTATGGATTTAAAAATGAAAGTGAAAAGGCAATTTTTGAAAAATTAATTGACGTTTCAGGAATCGGTCCAAAAAGTGCTTTGGCAATTTTAACTGGGAATCGAAATAATGATCTTTTAAATGCAATTAAGACTGAAAATGTTAGTTACTTAAAGAAATTTCCTGGTGTTGGTAATAAGACTGCCAAGCAAATCATATTAGATCTGCAGGGTAAAATTAATGATTTAATGCCTAATCAAAATTTAGGTAGTGATTTTAATCAATCCAATGAAATTCATGAGGATAATCAAGCCTTAGCAGATGCGATTGCCGCACTGAAATCGTTAGGATATAATCAACATAATATTAATCAAATTCAAACTAAATTGGAAAAGGTACCAGGTCTGAATACTAATCAATATCTAAGTCGAGGCCTTAATCTTTTAAACCCGAACCGTTTTTAGTCGATAGAAAGGTTGAATTGAATGGCAGATAAAAAAGATAAGCGCTTAGTTTCAGGGACTAAAGATGATGAAGATAAAACAGAACAAAGTTTGCGCCCCCAACGATTGAGCCAATATATTGGGCAAGCACAGTTAAAACATAAACTTTCAGTGTATATTAAAGCCGCTAAACAGCGTCAAGAATCGCTTGATCATGTGTTGCTTTATGGACCACCAGGTTTAGGTAAAACAACGCTTGCAATGGTAATTGGTAATGAAATGGGCGTTAGTATCAAGACAACTAGTGGACCTGCAATCGAAAAAACGGGTGATTTAGTTGCCCTTTTAAATGAATTACAGCCCGGCGATATTTTGTTCATTGATGAAATTCACCGGCTTCCAAAAGCAGTTGAAGAAATGTTATATTCTGCAATGGAAGATTTTTATGTCGATATTGTAGTTGGGCAGGGTCCAACTGCTCATCCAATTCATTTTCCATTACCACCGTTTACATTAATTGGTGCAACCACGAGAGCTGGATTATTAGCACCGCCATTAAGAGAACGGTTTGGCATTGTTGAACATATGAAATATTATGATACTGATGACTTAGAACAGATTATTAAACGTTCTTCTAAAATTTTTAAAATTAAAATTAAGGCAAACGGTGCGCATGAAATTGCAAGACGTTCAAGAGGGACGCCTCGAATTGCTAACCGTCTTTTGAAACGAATCCGTGATTTTGCCCAAGTTTCAGGACAAAAAGCAATTGAATCTGATATTGTTGATCGAGCACTTCATTTATTAGGAATTGATGATGCTGGATTGGATAGCGTTGATTTGAAAATCTTAAATACAATGATCAAATTTTATAGTGGCGGACCGGTTGGATTAAATACGTTGGCTGCTAACATTGGGGAAGAAACTGACACAATTGCTGAAATGTATGAACCATATCTTTTACAAATTGGTTTTATTAAAAGGACGGCTCGCGGTCGTGTTGTTACTAAGGCTGGGTATGATCATCTGAAAATTCCCTATAATAAAATCAGTTAATTATCCTTAAAACTAGACGTTTGGTTATAATTTTGATAAAATTATATGTATAGAATGTTTGAGGTGAAAATTAATGCAAAGTGGCATTGGAAGTTTTGTTTTAATTATTATCTTTATCGCTGTAATGTGGTTCTTAATGATTAGGCCACAAAAGAAACAACAACAAAAGCACAGAGATATGGTTAATAAGTTACAAAAGGGTGATCATGTAGTTACAATTGGTCGATTACATGGTGTTATCCAAAATATTGATAAAGAAGAAAAGACAGTTACTCTAGATTGTGACGGTATTTACTTGGTTTTTGATATCAATGCAATTGCAAATGTTAAACAACAATCAACAAGTGCTGTCAAGCCATCAAATGATAATCATAAGAATGATCAAACAAATGATGATTCAAAGTCTGATGGAAAAGAAAGTAAAGATCAACAACATAATAAATAATATGTTTATAAAAGAACCTGGGTTTGTCTCAGGTTCTTTTTTATAATAAAATAAAACATGTCAGTTTAATAATCGAAATTAAAATGAATTAAATGATTGAAGGAATTAAAATGAACGTGCAACAACAAATTATTAAAGCAATTAAGAAATATAATCCAATTATTATCCATCGTCATAAAAGACCAGATCCGGATGCGTATGGTTCACAAATGGGGTTAGCTAGTATTATTAAAACATCTTTTCCAAATAAAGAAGTTTATTGTGTTGGAAAGCAATATCCTGGATTTGATTGGCTGGGAAGAACTGATCAAATTGATGATGATAAGTATAAAAACGCACTAGTTATTACCGTTGATACTGCTAATCAACCGCGAGTTGACGATCAAAGATACAAGGATGGTCAAATGTTGATTAAAATTGATCATCATCCAAATGATGATCCTTATGGTGATCTAAAATGGGTTGTTCCGGAAGCTTCTAGTGCTTCAGAAATGATTTATGATCTGTACCATATGTCGGCTGACTTAAAAATTAATGATGAAGCAGGTCGCTTATTATATGCCGGTATCGTTGGTGATACCGGCCGATTTAAATATCCATCGACTTCTGCGCATACATTTGAAGTTGCCGCCCAGCTAGCAAAACTTAATTTTTCCACTAGTGACGTTAATCAAATTGAAAGTGAGATTGATAAACCATTAGCAAGATTGTCCGCATATGTTTATCAGAATGTTACTTTTTTAGACAGTGGCGCAGCTTATATTGTTTTAGATAACGATACTTTAAATCAATTTAAACTGGGAGATGATGGAACTTCTGCCGTCGTTCCGCTTCCTGGATTGATTAAATCAGTTAAAGCCTGGGCAATTTTTGTTCAACAGAAGGATCAAACTTATCGAATCCGTTTACGTTCCAAAGGACCATCAATTAATGAACTTGCCAAAAATTTTGGTGGTGGCGGCCATGCTTTAGCTAGTGGCGCAACTGTTAAAGATCAGGATGGAATTAAACAGGTCATCAAGCAATTAGATCAAATCGCAAATAATTATAAAGGGGAAATTGTATAATGAATAATTTTAATCAATTTCATTTAAAGCCTTATTTAATGAAGGCACTTAATGGAATTCATTTTAAAACACCAACTCCCATTCAAACCCGTTTAATCCCATTGATTGAACATGGCAAGGATGTGATTGGTCAATCAGCAACCGGTAGTGGTAAAACCCATGCATTTCTATTACCAATTTTTAATCAAGTTAATCCGGATCAACATGAAGTTCAGGCTGTGATTACTTCACCAAGTCGAGAATTGGCCTACCAAACCTATCACAGTGCTAAACAATTGGCAAAGTACAGCTCAAAGCCAATTAAAGTTGTTAATTATGTTGGTGGAACCGATAAAAATCGTCAATTGAAGAAATTAGAAAATCAACAGCCGCAAATTGTGATTGGAACACCCGGAAGATTAGTTGATTTAATTCAAACCCAAAAGTTGGATCTTCATACTGCAACACAACTAGTAATTGATGAAGCAGATATGACAATGGATTTAGGATTCTTACCACAAGTTGATAAAATTGCTGCTCATTTTGGGGACGAAATTCAAATGATGGTATTTTCAGCCACTATTCCCCAAAAATTACAACCATTTTTAAGAAAATATATGGATCATCCTGAATATGAAAAAGTGGGAGAACAACGTGTCATTAACTCTAATATTGATAACTGGTTAATCTCCACTAAGGGTAAAGATAAGAATAGTTTAATTTATAATTTAATTACAATTGGTGAACCATACCTGGTTTTAATTTTTGCTAACACTAGAAAACGTGTTATCGAATTAACTAACTATTTAAAAGAACAGGGGCTAAAAGTTGCATCGATTGAAGGTGGTATGAAACCACGTGAACGAAAACGGATCATGAAAGAAATCAAGCATCTTAAATTTCAGTATGTCGTTGCTACTGATTTAGCTGCTCGTGGAATCGATATTGATGGTGTATCACAGGTTATTAATGATGATATTCCAGAAGATTTAGAATACTTTGTTCACCGTGTTGGTAGAACTGGTCGAAATGGCCTTCATGGAACCGCAATGACCCTTTATACACCTGATGAGAATAAGGAAGTCGATGAATTAGAAAAAATGGGAATTTCATTTAAACCGAAGGAATTAAGGAATGGTGAAATTGTAGATACCCATAGCCGTCATAGAAGACAACAACACAGAAAGGGTCATGGAAAATTAGATCCAACTATGATTGGCATGATTAAGAAAAAGAAGCGTCATGTGAAACCAGGTTATAAGCACAAGATTAAGATTGAACTTCATAAAGATGATGAAATGAAACGTAAAATTTATAACCGAAATGCAATTAGACATCAGAGAAAAATTCGCAGGGAAAATAATAATTATTAATATTACGAATTAAATATGTTATTATAATAATGTGATTAAAAGAAAACGAGTTAAATTCATAGGAATATATTTTAATTGATATTAATTTTAGAGACGTTTTGTTTGGTGAAAAAAACGATTAGTCAATTGAAATGCTATCTTATAGTTGAATTTACGCATCCCAGCGTTATTGGGATTAAGAGGTATACGATCAAACATCGTTGCAAGTAAAGTGGCACCGCGTTATGGACGTCTTTACTAGCAACGATGTTTTTTATTTTGGAGGTTATAGAATGAAGAATTTAAGTAGCGGTCAAGTTAGAAGCATGTTCTTAAATTTCTTTAAGCAACATGGACATACAATCGAACCCAGTGCATCGTTAATTCCACAACATGATCCATCATTATTGTGGATTAATTCTGGTGTTGCAACGATGAAAAAATATTTTGATGGTAGTGTCGTTCCAAGTAATCGCCGTTTAACAAGTTCACAGAAGAGTATTCGAACGAACGATATTGAAAATGTTGGTAAAACTGCTAGGCATCAAACGCTTTTTGAAATGCTAGGTAATTTTTCTGTTGGTGATTATTTTAAAAAGGAAGCAATTAGCTGGGCATTTGAATTATTAACTTCGCCCAAATGGTTTGGCTGGGATAAAAATAATTTATACATGACGGTTTACCCCAAAGATAAGGATGCTATCCACTATTGGGAAAAAGCTGGGGTCGCTCCAGATCATATCGTTAAAATTGAAGATAATTTCTGGGATGTTGGTCAAGGACCATCTGGACCCGATTCAGAAATTTTTTATGATCGTGGTAAAAAATTTACCAAATTAGCTGATGACGATCCTGAAAATTATCCTGGTGGTGAAAATGGCCGATATTTAGAAGTTTGGAACATTGTCTTTTCACAGTTTAATCATAAACCAGATGGTACCTATGAACCATTGCCAAGAAAGAATATTGATACTGGGATGGGACTTGAAAGGGTCGTTTCTATTTTCCAAAATGCACCGACTAATTTTGAAACCGATCTTTTCTTACCAATTATTCATAAAACGGAAGAATTAAGTGATCATCAAAAGTATGATGAAAAGGATACTAAGAAAGACGTTGCCTTTAAGATCATTGCTGATCATGCGAGAGCAATTACATTTGCAATTGGGGATGGCGCCTTACCTTCTAACGTTGGTAGGGGATATGTTATCAGGAGGCTAATTCGTCGTGCTACCGTTGCTGGTCACGAATTAGGAATTGATGATGCATTTTTATATAAACTTGTCCCAGTTGTAGGCCACATTATGGAATCATATTATCCCGATGTTTTAGAACAAAGCGATTACATTTCTAAAGTCATTCACTCAGAAGAAAAGCGGTTTAATGAAACATTGAATGACGGGTTAAAGTTATTTAATCACTTAATTAAACAACTGAAGGCTTCTAATAAAACTGAAATGAGCGGTAAAGATGCCTTTAAATTATATGATACTTATGGTTTTCCATTTGAATTAACTAGTGAGTATGTGCACGATGAGAATTTATCAGTTGATGAACATGGCTTTAATAATGAGATGCAAAAACAAAGAGACCGTGCCAGAAAAGCTCGTGGTAATGACATGGCAATGGGTATTCAACGTGATTTATTGGTTGATTTAAAAGTACCAAGTAAATATGTTGGATATCATCAGTTAACAGTTAATGATACTGAACTGGAAACGATTATTGTTAACGATAAATTTGTTGATCATGTAGATGCTGGTAAAAAAGCAGAGTTAATTTTTAAGGAAACCCCATTTTACGCTGAAATGGGCGGACAAGTCGCTGATACTGGAGTAATTAAACAAGGAGATCAAGTTGTTGCTAAAGTAGGTGACGTCCAACATGCTCCAAATAAACAGAATTTACATTCGGTTAAAGTGTTGAAACCAATGAAAAAAGGAACTAAATATACTTTGGTTGTTGACCAAATTAGGCACAGTAAAATTGAAATGAATCATACTGCAACCCATTTGTTAGATCAATCCTTGAGAAATGTATTAGGTAGCCATACTCAACAAGCTGGATCATTAGTCGCACCACATTACCTTCGTTTTGATTTTAATCATTTTGGTCAAGTTACAGATCATGATCTAGCCAAGGTTGAATCAATGGTCAATCAACAAATTTTTAAAGAAATTCCTGTTAAAACCGTCATTACTGATCCAAAATCCGGAAAAGAAATGGGCGCCGTTGCCATCTTTTCAAATAAGTATGGTAAAAAAGTGAGGGTCGTTCAAATTGGTGACTTTTCAATTGAATTTTGTGGTGGAACCCATGTTAAAAATACCGATGCCCTAGGAATGTTCAAGATTATTTCTGAATCAGGTGTTGGTGCCGGTGTTAGAAGAATTGAAGCCGTTACTTCATCCGATGCATTTGACTATTTAAATCGGGAAGAGCAAATTTTAAAACAAACTGCCAGTCAATTGAAAGTTTCTAAGGTTGAAAATGTTTTGAGCCGTGTTGATCAATTGCAGAACCAGGTAAAAACTTTAGAACAAAAACAGGCTTCACTTGAATCTAAGGTTGCTGAGCGTCAGGCATCCGATGTATTTAAAAACACTAGTAATATTAATGGCGTTAAATTAATTACTGGAATCATCAAAAATTCTAAGATGACTCAATTAAGACAATTAGCTGATACCTGGCGTAGTAAGAAATTATCTGATGTTTTAGTATTAGGGACTTCCTCCGATGGTAAAGCTAATTTAATTGCTGCAGTAAGTGATGACCAGGTTAAATCTGGATTAAAGGCCGGTGATATTATTAAAACTGCTGCTAAGGAAATCAATGGTGGTGGCGGTGGCCGTCCTAATTTGGCTCAAGCTGGCGGTAAAAAACCGGCTGGTTTAGATAAGGCCATGAAAGCTGTTAAAGATTACATCTCAAAAAAATAATAGTTGAAATTTATCGTTGATTGTTTTAAAGTTAGTTTAATGTAATGCTACTTTATTTGAGATGGAGGCGTTTTTATGAGTAATTTAGATCAAACAATGTTTTTTAATTTTAATAGTAAACCTCCAAAAGATGTTCATGATACTTTATTAATTGTCTATCATGCCTTAGAGAAAAAAGGATATAATCCTTATAATCAAATTGTGGGCTATCTTATATCTGGAGATCCAGCCTATATTCCACGGTTTAATGACGCCAGAAATTTAATTCGCCGCCATGAACGTGATGAGATTATTGAAGAACTTGTTCGATTTTATCTAGATCATAATCAAGATGATAAAAAGAAAGAAGATCATAAATGAGATTAATGGGATTGGATGTCGGTTCCAAAACTGTTGGAGTTGCCGTCAGTGATTTGTTAGGGTGGACTTCACAGGGAGTTGAAATTGTTCAAATTGATGAAGATCAAAAGCAATTCGGTTTGGATGAAATGAAACGATTAGTGAATAAATATAAACCAACTGGTTTTGTAGTTGGTTTTCCTAAAAATATGAATAATACTTGTGGTCCGCGTGTGGACGCATCGAAGCATTATGGTGACTTATTAATTCAGCATTTTCATTTACCTGTTGATTACCAAGATGAACGTTTAACAACGGTAGAAGCGGATCGAATGTTAATTGAAAAAGCTGATACATCCCGTTACCATAGAAAAAAAGTAATTGATAAAGTAGCCGCAGAATTTATTTTGCAAACCTATTTAGATCGTAAAGGTAAGTTAACAAAACAAAAGTGAGGTTTTAATTATGAGAATGAATTCAGATGCACAATCTGATAAGATTACAATGATTGATAAGAATGGTAACGAGCGATTATTTGATATAATATTAACTTTTAAATCTGAAGACTACCACCGTTCATATATTTTAGTAGCACCAAGTGATCAAGTTGGAACTGATGAATTGCATGTTCAGGCATATGCAATGGAAGACGGATCCGATCCTACTAATCCACAGAATGGTAAATTACTCGAGATCCATGATGATAAAGAATGGGATATGGTTGAATCTGTTTTAAATACATTTTCTAATCACGCGCCTAAATAGTAATTTTAAATTAAATGGTAATGAACCTCTATTCACATTGAATAGGGGTTTTCTTATCGTTATCGTTTTTAATTCTTTCGTGATAAAATATTTTTTGATTGGAGGTTTTTTAAATGCCAAAGCAACGTTTTAAGGTAACAATCGATGGTCATGATTATAATTTGGTTGGCAATAGCTCAAGTGAACATATTAAAACGGTTACTGAATTGCTTAACCAACAAATTAAACAAATTAAACAAATTTCACCTAAATTAGATGATCAAACCATATCTGTTTTGTTAGCATTCAATGCCATTTCAGATCAATTAAAATTACAAGCAAAACTTGATCGTTCTAATCAGTATTAAAATGAGGTGAATACACAAATGATTCTATCGCTTTTTATTATTTTAATTTTAATTTTTAGTTTTTTTACTGGATATCAAAGTGGATTTATTTTAGAATTATTTCATTTAATTAGTTATGTTTTTGCCTGGATAATATCTCTGATTTTGATTAATCCAATTGATTGGTTAATTGATGATTGGTTTTTAAGGGGAACTAGTTCTAAACTATTTATTCATGGATTGATTTTTTTCTTGATTTTTTTAATAATTCATTACTTTATTATTAAAATGGGAATGTTCTTTAACGTCTTATCGCACTTTCCAGTCATTCACAAACTTAATCAAATTGGTGGTGGGATAATTAGCTTTTTAATTTGCTACTTTATTATTTTTTTAGTTTTAACAATTGGATTGCAAACGAATATTACCACATTTCAAAATCAATATTATAATTCTAGTATTGCTGAATTGATAGTTAATCAAACGCCAATGATCTCACATCATGTCTTTAATAATCTATAGGGAGGAATGTGAAATTTGAACCAAAACGTTTTAAAAACTCTTGAATATCCAAAAATAAAACAACAGGTTAATTCATTTTTAGTTACCGAATCTGGAAAAAAAGAATTAAATGATTTAAAACCAATTGATGATCCTAAAATTATTCAACAATGGTTAGATGAAACTGATGATGGATACCATTTGTTACGATTGAATTCAGAGATTCCGGTTCCGGTAATTAATGATATTATTCCATATATGAAGCGAATTAAAATTCAAGCTTCATTAAATGGAAACGAACTATCTCAAATTAGCAAAATTTTGAATTCAGTTAATCAAATTGCTAGTTTCTTTGATAAATTAAGAAACGAAAAAGTTACTTTTAATCGTCTATATGAATTAGTGCAATCATTTAAAGGAATTCCATCAGTTGCTAATCAATTAAGAACATCAATTTCTGATGATGGCTACTTACTCGATTCTGCATCATCTGAATTACATCATATTAGAAAAATAGTTGCCAGGATGCAGAATATGATTCGAACGAGGATGAATCATTTTACTAATGGTAAAAACGTTAAATATCTTAGTGAACCAATTATTACAATTAGGGATGATCGTTATGTCATTCCAATTAAAGCTGAATATAAGCAAAAATTTGGTGGAATTATTCATGATCAAAGTTCATCTGGTCAAACTCTATATGTTGAACCATCTTCAGTTATTAAATTTAATAATGAATTACGTAGAGACCAGTTAGCTGAAAAGCAGGAAGAACGAAAGGTTCTAGCTGAATTATCTGATTTAATCAGGCCTTATCAAAATGAAATTATTAATAACTACCGTGTTTTAGGACATTTAGATTTAATTAATGCTAAGGCAAAGTATGCGCGATTAATGAAATCCACTAAACCAGTTATTTCTAAGCAAAATCATGTTAACCTCAGAAAGGCTAGGCATCCACTGATTGATGCCAAAAAAGTGGTTGCAAATGATGTTATTTTAGGTGATAAGTATAAAACTATCATTATTACTGGACCCAACACTGGTGGGAAAACCATTACAATTAAAATGTTAGGATTACTCCAATTAATGGGGCAATCAGGTTTATTCATTACTGCAAATGAAAATAGTCAAATTGGTGTTTTTGATCAAGTCTTTGCCGATATTGGTGATGACCAATCAATTGAACAAAATTTAAGTACTTTTTCATCTCACATGGATAATATTGTTAAAATTTTGCATCATATTACTAATCAAAGTTTAGTTTTACTTGATGAAGTTGGCGCTGGAACTGATCCAAAAGAAGGAGCTTATTTGGCAATTTCGATTTTGGATTATATTTCACAAGTTGATAGTGAAGTAGTCGCAACTACCCATTACCCTGAATTGAAAGTTTATGGATATAATCGTCCCAAGACTGAAAATGCTTCAATGGAATTTAATACCAAAACACTACAACCAACTTATCATTTATTGTTAGGGGTTCCTGGACAAAGTAATGGTTTAAACATTGCCGAAAGATTAGGCTTAGATCAAATGATTATTAAAGAAGCCCAGGGATTGACTAGTGATAGTAGCCAGGATATTAATAATATGATTAAACAGTTAGCTGAACAGACGAGGCTAGTTAGACGAAGAGCTGATAAACTGCGACAAAATTTAAACGATGCGACTAATTTGTATCACCAATTGAAAAATAAATACGGTCAGTATGAAAATCAACGTGATCGTCTAAATGTTGAGGCAAAAGAAAAAGCTAATGACATTGTCAAAGATACTAAACGTAAAGTTGATCAAATTATTCATCGCTTGCACGTTAAAGAAAAACAATTAGCAAGTAGCCCCGTTAAAGAAAATGAATTGATTGATGCTAAAGGTGATGTGAATTCACTTAAACAAGATGTTAGTTTGAAGCATAATCATGTTTTAAATCGTGCTAAAGCCCAGAAAAAGCGTCAAAATGAACTTAAAGTGGGTGATGATGTAATGGTCACTACCTATGGACAACGCGGCGTTTTAATAAGTCATTTGAGTCGTAATACTTGGGAAGTTCAAATTGGCATTTTAAAGATGAGGGTGTCTAGTTCTAATTTGAAGAAAATTAATCCACCAAAAGAAAAATCAACATACACTGGTGTAAGAAGAACATCATCATCTGGATTATCCACTAAATTGGATTTGAGGGGCGAACGTTACGAAGAAGCAATGCATCGTGTTGATCGTTTCATTGATGAAGCATTATTGGCTGGCTATCCAATGGTTACGATTATTCATGGAAAGGGAACCGGCGCTTTAAGAACTGGTGTTAATCAGTATTTAAAACAAAATTCGCGTGTTAAAAGCTTTGGGTATGCCCCCGCTAATGCTGGTGGCGATGGTTCGACAATCGTAAAATTTAAATAATTAAATCAAAATAGTTGAATCTGTTTATATTTTTGGTTATCCTTACTTTAAGTAAGAAATAGAAATGAGGAGGTATTATTATGGTTTCAGAAACTACTGATAAAACTTTTGAAAATGACACTTCTAAGGGTGTTACATTAACTGATTTTTGGGCATCATGGTGTGGTCCTTGCCGAATGCAATCACCAATTGTTGAACAATTATCTGATGAAATGAGTGATAAGGTTACATTTAACAAAATGGATGTTGATGCTAACCCGCAAACACCACAAAAATTTGGAATCATGAGTATTCCAACTTTGTTAGTTAAAAAAGATGGCAAAGTTGCTGATAGCATCGTTGGTTACCATACAAAAGATCAATTAAAGAAAATTTTAAACCAATACGTTGGTTAATTTATGATTAAAGAATTAAAAAGGACTTATAATCTGTAAAGATTATAAGTCCTTTTTTAGTTGAGATTTAATTTAAAATTAAAATTTACTTGTTAAAATAACAATAATGGGAGTTTTGATATTCTATGAGTTTATTAATTAGCTTAATCCCAGCTTTTTTATGGGGAATCCAGCCTTTATTGTTATTTAAAATTAAAGGAAATACTATTTTTCAACTTTTAGGCACCGTTTATGGAACGTTGATTGTTTCGATCATAATTTATTTCTTCAATCAACCACAATTTCATTTAAATGCCTTTTTTATGTGTATGCTATCAGGTGCCAGTTGGACATTCGGACAATTTACACAGTACGTTGGATTTAAAGAAATTGGGATCGCAAGTGGAACGCCAATTGCAACTGCACTCCAATTAATTGGGAATCCACTGACTGGAATCTTATTATTTAATGAGTGGCCAACGTTGTTTAATAAATTATTTGGCTTTTTATCATTAAGTTTAATTATAATTGGTGGCATAATAATTGCAAGAGTTAATCCACAGCAAACCCAAAAGAAACAATTAAAATTTAAACATGGATTTTGGATATTGTTTATTGGCACCTTTGGGTACATTGGATATTCAACATTCCCAAAATTAGCTAATGTTGGTGGCACCGATGCAATTTTACCGCAAGCATTTGGAATGGTAATCACTGCCATTATCATTGCAAAGGTAAGTCGTACTTATCATGCAAAGAAAGTTTTATTTGATTGCCAGATCCTAGATAATTTAATTTTAGGATTTGTATTTGGAATTGCAGCATTTTATTATTTAGTTTCAGTCCACGTAAATGGTGTTGCCAACGGATTCATTATTACTCAAATGGATGTTGTCATATCTACTTTAGGTGGCATTGTTATCTTTAAAGAGATTAAAAAAATAAAAGCCATTATTTTTACCATTTTAGGATTAATTCTAATTATTATTGGTGGGATCGTTACTAGCCTTATTTAGAAACTTTATTTTTAGGATCAATTTGGACTAAAATTGGTACGACGTTTTTCTTTATTTTTTTAGGATTCATTGCACCTTCTGCCACTACCCCTAATTGTTGTTCAATTGATTGTGCTAAAAAACCAGTTTCAAACATGAAATCTGGATCTTTTTGAATTTTAATTCGTTCTTCAACAATGCTTCCAGATAATGTCCATTCAAATCGATCCTTGCCTTGATGTTTTAATTTTAGAGTACCTAAATTAGTTTGATTAAAAAAAGATATTAAACTATCAACATTATTTGTTGGGTGTTTTCTGGCTAATCTTTTTCCGGACCAATAAAGAATGTCGTGGATATCGTCACCTAATAATTCTGTTAGTAGATCATCCCTTAAAAATTCTTGTGGCCAGAATTTTGCAATTTCTTTGCTTTTGGTAAAATGTTTATAAACGTTTTCTTTATCCATAACTTGACACCTTTTCTTTCTTTGCTTATGATTATGTATTAAACTTACATATTATAGAATAACATTAATCAGGATAATTTATAATCTTTTTTACTAGTAAAAAATAAAATGAATGGTGACTTTTGATTGTTCACTGAAAGAAGGATATAAACTTGAATTCACATCCAATTGGATTTATGGACTCTGGACTTGGCGGCCTTACAGTCGTTAAAGAAGCTATGAAAAAATTGCCACATGAAAATATGGTTTTTTTAGGAGATGAAGCTAGGCTTCCGTATGGTGAGAAAACAGCTAAACAAGTTCAGACTTTTGCTAAACAAATTGCTAAATTTCAAATTAAAAAAGGAATTAAAATTTTAGTCATTGCATGTAATACAGCTACGGCACAAGCTTTACCGATGCTTAAACGGGAATTGAATATTCCTGTTATTGGTGTCATTGAACCTGGCAGTGAAATGGCGATTCGAACAACTAAAAACAATCAAGTGGGTGTTATCGCTACTAATGGAACGGTTAAAAACGGTGCATATTTAAGGGCAATTAAAAAGGATGATCCTAATATTAATCTATATAGTTTAGGATGTCCGGAATTTGTTCAAATGGTGGAACATGGTCATTATTCTTCTAATGATGACCAGAAAAAGGTTTCAAAAGATTTAAAACCAATCCATAAAACTCATATTGACACTTTGATTATGGGATGTACCCATTTTCCAATCATGCAAAATTTAATTCAAAAAGCAGTTGGCAAACATATTAAATTAGTTGACCCAGGGATTGCAATTACGGATGTAATTGTTGACGTTTTATCTGATTACAATTTAGCTGTGGATCCCAACAATCAACCGCATCGTGTTTTTTATACAACTGGTGATGTTAATAATTTTGATCGAATTGCAAGCGATTGGTTGAAAATGCCAATTCATGCTCAACATGTCAATGTAAAGGAATTGGAGGCATTAACCAAATGAATGAGATCGTAATTGCGAGCCGCAATCAAAATAAAATTAAAGAATATCGAAAAATGTTTGCTGAAAAGGGTTTTAATGTGAAATCAACTGATGATTTTTTAGGTATTCCAACTGTTAAAGAAACTGGCAAAACATTTGAAGAAAATGCAACTTTAAAAGCTGAAGCAATGGTAAGGCATACTAAATTACCAGTGATTGCGGATGATTCAGGATTAGAAGTAAAATCATTGAATAATGAACCTGGTATTTATTCTGCACGTTATGCAGGCGATCATGACGATCAAGCAAATAATCGAAAATTGTTAAGTCAATTAAGCAATTTTAAAAACCGTGATGCAAAATTTGTAACTTGGATTGTAATGATGAAACCTAATTTTGATAAATTAGTTGTTCATGGTGAATTAAATGGTGAAATATTAAAATCTAAACGGGGCCGTAATGGATTCGGATATGATCCACTGTTTTATGTTTCATCAAAAAAGAAATCATTAGCTGAAATGACAATGTCAGAAAAAAATTCGATTAGTCATCGTGGACGTGCTTTAAGAAAATTATTGGAAAAGTTTGATGAATTTTGGGATAAATAAAAAAGCATTTTCAATCATAAAATCATGATTGAAAATGCTTTTTAGTTGTTGAATTTATAATAAATGGATGGTAAATTAACATCATTTTTTCGCATGGCTTCTAAGTAAAAAGCTAAGAATTCATGCTGAATCATCCATTGTGCTCCATTTTTAGTAGGAATATTGATTTGAATGGCCGCGTATGCATCTGGTAAGTTGACACTCCGCCAAATATCCGGTTCACCAATAATTTCCGGATAATTATGCATTTTTTCTTCATCAACTTCTTTAATGGTTGCAATTGCCTTATCAATTTGGGTCTTAGGGTCAATTCTAATTTTAATAATCGCTTTCATTTGGTTTCTGGACATGTTAGCAATCGTTGTAATGTAATGATTAGGAACAAAATTAAGGGTTCCATCTGGGCTGGTAACTTTAGTCGTTCTAAGTCCAACGCCAGTGACAGTTCCGGTTACATTATCAATTGTTACGAATTCGCCAACATCAATTTGACGTTCAAATAGGATAAAGAATCCGCTGACAATATCTGAGACAAAGGTTTGAGCACCAAGGCCAATTGCAATACTGAATATTCCAGCACCAGCAATTAATGTCCCAATTGGAATGCCAATGATTGATAATAAAGAATAAATCCAGAAAAAGCCTAATCCATATTGAAAAATATTGTGGGTTAATGATGATAAGGTGTTAGAACGTTTTTCAGTTTCTGGATGTTTTTTTAAATAATTACCATAGGATCTACTAATAAAGAAGTTGCCGATTCTTCCGATGATATAGAATAAAAAGCTAACTAAAATTAATGTAATAATTTTTGAAGCAAGATTAGCTAAAATTTGATCCCAATGAAAATTGTTAAGAAATTTAGTAATAAACGAACTGCTCTTAGTAATTTGATTAATGGGGTGCGAAGCAGTTAGAAAATTCATTTTAAATCCTCCTTTTGTTGAAAATTATATTAAACATTTTAACATAGTTTAGGCCCTGTTGATTGTCAATTTTTAAGGATAATGCTATTCTAAAACTGAATAGTTTATACCAAACAAAGGAGGGTTATCAAATGACTGGTGGTGAAATTGCCGCATTAATCGCTGCGATTGCTTTTTTACTATTAGTATTCTTTATCGGAATATTCCTAACACGCCTTATGAATACATTAAATGAAGTAAATCGTAGCATTAAATCATTAACTGATGATGTTGATGTTGTTTCTAAACAATCAAGTGATATTTTAGCAACATCAAATGATTTATTAAAAGATGTTAATGAAAAAATCAACACCATTGACCCTGTTTTTAATGCCGCTGCGGATTTAGGTCAGAGTGTTACTGATTTAAATAATTCTGTTAGACATATGACTACTAGAGTAAAGGATAATACCAATAGGGGTGCTAAGTTTGCTTTAATTAGTAAAATGGGAACAATGTTTTATAAAATGCATAATAAGAAAAAACGCAAATAATTTAATGGGGTGATCTTATGAATAAGAAATCTAAGTTTTTAATTGGCGGAATGCTTTTTGGTGGTGCTGCTTTTGCTGCCTTTAAACAATTGGATCCAAAGAAACGCAAACAATTAATTAATAAAACATCTTCATTCGCTAATAAATTGAAGAAACGTGCTATCAATTATACATTGTACGTTGATGATACAGTTAATCATGCTAAAAGCAATTTGGATGATAAAACAAGACAGGCTCGTAGTAAAGCTAAGGATGCTGCCGATAAAGCAGCTAAACAAGTTAAACAAACAACTAATCAAGTTCAAGATAAAGTTAATAATGTTTATTTCAAGTCATCTAAGAATAAGCAAAAAGATGATGAGAATACTACTCAATTCCATACTGCCACTGATCACCTTCGAACAGCCTTAAACGATCCTAATCAGGATGACATTGTTATTAATGGTGATATGTCTGTTAAACAACCAACCGTTATTTTTTATCCTGATGGAAGTTCAAAAAAGAAATAACATTAATTTAATTAAACTAAAAAAAACAGGTGCAATTGAGCACCTGCTTTTATTTTGGATAATTAATTGCTAAACCCCCCTGTTTTTGTTATATTGGTAGTTGTGTAAGCGCTACAAATTTAAGTTATTAATTAAGTTATATTACAAGGGAATGTATATTATGGAAAAGCAGACAGTAACAATTTATGATGTTGCTCATAAAGCGAATGTATCAATGGCAACTGTTTCTAGAGTTGTAAATGGTAATTCAAATGTAAAGCCTAATACACGAAATAAAGTATTAGATGTTATTAATCAATTAAAATATCATCCCAATGCAGTTGCTCGCGGACTAGCCAGTAAGAAGACAACCACCGTTGGTGTAATTATCCCTGATGTTACTGATATGTATTTTGCATCTCTTGCAAGGGGAATTGATGATATAGCTGCAATGTATAAATATAATATTATTTTAGCTAATTCTGATGGAAAAGAAGGAAAAGAAATTCATGTTTTAAATACATTGTTAGCTAAACAAGTTGATGGAATTATTTTTATGGGAAATAATATTACTGATAAATTAAGAAAACAATTTCAAAGTACATCCGTTCCAATTGTATTAGCCGGTTCAGTGGATATAAAGGAAACGGAACCAAGTATTAATATTGATTATATAAAAGCGGTTAGCGAAGCAGTTAATGATTTAGTTCAAAATGGTAATCAAAAAATTGCATTTATTTCGGGACCTTTAAATCAAGATATTAATTCTAAATATCGTTTAAAGGGATATCGATATGCGTTATCTAAAAATCACATTACATATGATCAACAATTGGTTTATGGAATTAAACATTCTGATGATTTATATAAAGTTGGTGAAAAATTAGCTCAATCATTGATTGATAATCATATAACAGCTGCAATTATTAGTGATGATGAATTAGCTGTGGGCGTGTTAAACGGGATGAAAGCTCACAACGTAAAAATTCCCCAAGATTTTGAAATTATTACTAGTAATGATACAAAATTAACTAGAATGGTTAGACCACAGTTATCTTCAATTACGCAACCATTATATGATATTGGGGCAGTTGCAATGCGATTACTAACTAAAATCATGGATAATAAGAAAATTGATGATAAGAATATTTTATTACATTACCGTTTAGTTAAACGTGATTCAACCAAATAGGGGGATTGGAATGGAATCTAGAAGCAGAACTGCAATTTATAATCATAAAAATGCCAATCATCATTACTTGATTAACTTTTTATCCTTTATTTTATTGGCAATTCTAACTTTATCAATTTCTTTTCAAATTAATGTTTTTAGTAGTCAATCAAATACCAAAAATTTAATGGTTAAAACGATTAGTAATCGAATAGGAAATGTCGAAAACAATCAACTGGCAACCTATGGAATCAGTAATCAAAGTTTTAAACATGATTTAATTACGCCAATTGTTAATTATGAAGTGGATCAAGCTTATCAAAATAAAGAGATGGCGATCCCGAATCAAATGATTCAAAATTCTGTGAATAATTTAACAAAGCATAGTAATTTAGCTGGTGATGGCCTTTCATCGACAATTAATGAAGATTTGGTTCCGACGGTTACTCAAAAAATTACTCAAAATATTCAGTCTGGAAATCTAAGCCAATTAAAACAAATTTCGTATTATCATAATGTGAATGATATCATTATAATTGTGAGCACAATTTTATTTGTATTATTATTGATTATTTCATTATTTAAACATACTTTTTGGCGAACTTTTAGCTTAAGTTTCCTTAGAGCTGGACTAGTTTTACTTATTATTAGTGGAATTGGTCTATTGATGATTCGTGGAGGTATAACACAGATTAATCTAGGCGTATTTGCAGAGTTATTGCAGCCAGTGATAAGTTCAACATTAAGTTATGTTTGCTTAATGTCATTCATAGAATTTTGTATTGGATTAATGTTGACTATTATTAGGCATATTTTTAAATAAACCTTATCTTGATAATAAGAACAAATATTGATATAATAAATTCTGTTTATCTCAAAATTGAATCTAAATGATTGATGATTGAGTTTAAAATGTATATACATTTTAAAGAATTCGGAAGGAGTATGTACAATGTCAGGACATTCAAAATGGCATAATATACAAGGACGTAAGAACGCCCAAGATAAAAAACGTGGTAAAATTTTCCAAAAAATTTCAAGAAACTTATACACAGTTGCTAAAGCAGGCGGTCCAGAACCAGAATCTAATCCACAACTTCGATTAGAAATGGATAAAGCCCGTGCTGCTAACATGCCAAAAGAAAATGTTAAGCGAGCAATTGATAAGGCATCTGGAATTGGCGGTGCTAAATTTGAACAAATTACTTACGAAGGTTATGGACCAGGCGGAACGGCATTAATGGTTCTTGCTTTAACTGATAATAAGAATCGTACTGCCTCCGCTATTCGTGCAGCTTTTAGTCATCATGGTGGTTCATTAGGTACTACTGGATCTGTTTCATATTTGTTTGATCGAAAGGGATACATCGTTATCTTGAGAAAGGGATTGGACAAAGATGAAGATGGAATGTTAGAAGATGTTTTAGAAGCAGGTGGCGATGATCTTAAAACATTTGATGATCGATTTGTTATCTTTACAGATCCAAAGGAATTAGCTAAAGTTCGTAACTCTTTACAGAAGAAGGGTTATAAATTAGATACTTCTGAAATCAAAATGATTCCAAAGACGGTAACTGAAGTACCTAGTGATAAGGTCCAACAGTATACTGGACTATTAGATGAATTGAATGAAAATGATGATGTTCAAGATGTCTATGAAGCCGCTAAATTACCTAAACATGCTGAATAATTATTAAAAATAAAACAAATTAAATGGGATCCAACAATTTATTAATTGTTGGATCTTTTTTTCGCAAAAAATATCTTAATAAACGTATTTTATAGGGAAGAGGAGGGAGAAAGCATGAGTATTAATAAATGGTTGACAGAAATAATTCGGGTTTCAATTTTGAAACAATATTCTGATATATACATTATTCCCCAAAATAAATCATATGATATTAGAATGCATTCTAATTTTAAAACATTCCATTATCGATCAATCACAAATGAGTTTGCTTCTAAAATTATTAATTATTGTAAATATAAGAGTGGAATGGTTATTAGTGAACACCGTCGGCCCCAATTAGGTTCAATGACTTTGATTGTTAATCATCAAAATTTGTATTTACGTTTTTCAACCGTTAGTAATTTTAAAAATCAAGAATCATTGGTGATTAGAATTATGTATGATTTAAAAGCAACTAATCAACATTTTGTTTTCAGAAATCAGTTTAAAGAACTGGAACATTTATCTAAGAAACGTGGCCTAATGCTATTTGCAGGTCCAACAGGTTCAGGTAAAACGACCAGTATTTATCATTTAGCCCAACGTAATTGTCAAGATAAAATGGTAATGACGATTGAAGATCCGGTTGAAATTAGGGCGGAACAATTTTTACAACTACAAGTCAATGATGATGCTAATATGTCATATCAAGAATTGCTTAAGGTCGGTTTAAGGCATCGACCGGATGTATTTATTATTGGTGAAATCCGGGATGAACAGACCGCAAAAGTGGCAATTGAAGCTTCGTTAAGTGGCCATTTAGTTATGAGCACTGTTCACGCTAAAACTCCATTAGGGGTGATTAATAGACTACGTCAATTGGGAATTTCTGAATATCATTTAAAGCAAAGTTTGAATTCAATTATATACCAAAGAATTATTAAAATTCCAAATGGACTTGGTGCTTTGCTAAGCATTAATGAATGTGAGAATTTATTTTTAGGAAATGATAATCAATCCTTTTATCAAGACTGGAGGAATCATTTAAATGAATTGGTTCAAAATCAAATCATTAATATTAAACAAGCTGAAGATTACTGGTACGGATAAATTAAAGATGTCTGATCAAATTTTTCTATTTAGAAATTTATATGATTTATTTCAATCCGGATTTACCTTTTATGATGCTTTGAAATTCTTAAAAGTGGCTAATTTTAATTCTTACGCAGTGACACAAATGCTTGAACGTTTAGAACGGGGTGAACAATTTTCAAATTGTATCCGTCCGTTTATTAGTTCAAATTTATGTGATCAAATTCAAATGGCTGAAAAACATGGAAATATTCTTTCTTGTTTGGAGACAATTGTTGATTATGTTGATTTGAAATGCAGGCAGAAGAGAAAATTAAAAGAAATTATTATGTATCCATTATTTTTATTGATCTTATTAATTTCAATTATTATTGGAATTAAAGTCTTAGTACTTCCCCAATTAAATGGATTAGTTCAAAAAGATTCGTCTAAACCATTAAACTTTTATTTGATGGGTTTCATTTTATTAATTTTAATTATTATGATGCTAAGTTTGATTGATATTTATTTACACCGTCCTAAATTTGAACAAATTGATTTAATTATTAAAATTCCCTTAATTGGCAAAATTTGCCGTGATTATTACGGATATTACATTGCAAACAATTTAAGTCTAATGATTAAAAGTGGGATGAACATTAATGATATTTTAAATATTATGAAGAATTTTGGTAGTGATTCTTTGATGCATCAACTAGGGCAAGAAGTATCAAATACCCTTAATCAAGGAAAGGATTTTAAAGCTGTTTCTAATCGGCATTCGTTTATTCCCAATCAAGTTTATTTATTTTTATCAAAGGGAGATTCATTAGACGTAGTTGCTAAAAATTTAAATGCTTTTTCTAAGTTATGTTTTAAACAGATTGAATTAAGGACTAACCGTTTAATTACATTTATTCAACCAGCCATCTTTGCATTAATCGGAATTGCTATTATCACGACGTATTTAAATATGCTAATGCCAATGTATCAATCACTAAGGGGGATTTATTGAATGACTTTAAAAAACATGAAATCTGGGTTTACATTAATCGAAATGACGATCGTATTATTTATTATTTCACTATTAATTTTAATTATTATTCCTAATCTTAATAACCAGCGTCATAAGGCTCAGACAATTCATGAATCAGCAATGACATCAATGATTCAAACGCAAATTGATTCGTATTTAAGTACTTTTCCGTCATCAGATGTTAAATACAATAGTTTAGAACAATCTGGATATTTAACTGGGAAGCAGGTTGATGAAGCTCAAAAGGAAGGAATTCAAATTGTAAATAATCATGCTCAAAAAAATTGATTTTAAATGTGGCTTTACACTACTAGAAGTAATGATTGTCTTGTTCTTATCGACTTTAATACTGGGATTAAGCTTATTTGCTATTGCTAGTTTTTCTAATCATCAATCTGAAGAACGCTTATTTTGGCATAGTTTTAAAACTAAATTTGATCAATTAGAATTTCAGACTAAACAAAATCATTTTCCATCGATGATTACTTTTCATTCTCAAAATATTGTCTTTACATCTCATCAAAAATCATCGACCCTTCATGTACCATCAGGACTACGTTTTGTTAAAAAGAATTTTAATCATGGTGCTTCGATTCACATTCAAAGTGATGGCTTTATTGATCCACAAACGGTTGTTTGGCATTCATATAATTCTAATCATGATATTTTTCAAAAATTTCAATTAGGGTGGGGCGTTTATAATTTATATTAAAAATAAAAAGAATGGTTTTTGGATGGCTGATTCGATGGTTGGTTTATCCTTGATTACGACGGGGATGATATTTTATTTTCAATTTAATTCGACAATTAATCGATCGCTTTATCGTCAAAATCAAATGGTCATTCAATCACGGAAAACATATGAAAATCAAATTCAAAATCGATTCAAGTAAATCTGGATTTACATTAATTGAAACCATTTTTTCACTCCTTTTAATTTCATTTATCATAATATTAATTCATGGTTTTATTCTTGTTATCAATCAAAAACCAGATTTTAAAGATCGAACTAGTGAAGTATATCAATGGATTAATTTTATAGAGTCATCTCATTTTAATTTTCAGATTGCTAATCGCCATCAACATTTAACTTTATACAGTCTAAGTCAGCATCAATTCTATTTATTAAAAATTAATTCTAAAAATCATGAATTATACATGTCGAAACAAGGAGAAGGTGGTTATATGCCTTTATTGTCAAAAGTTGAATGGATTGATTTGAGTTATCATCAACCAATCTTAACCTTTAATATTAATTTAACAAATGGGCAAAAATACACCTTTCATAGCCTAATGGAGCAAATTAATGATAAGTAATGTTAAGAATGGTTCAGCAACCGTCATTGCTATTTATTTTCTTTTGCTACTGACGATTATTCTAGAATTTCAAATCATTGATTATAAAAATGAAACATGGTTAAATAATCAATTAATTAGAACTTATCAAAAAAGAAACGTTGAAATCAGCCATTCCCACATTAAACATTTAAAAAACCATTAATATAAGCAATTCTTGAATTTATGATCGTAATTCTGGTAATATAAAAGTGATTATAATATTGCATATTAGAGGAGCTGATCATACTGTCAGAAAAAGATACTCAAGAATTGTTTTCTGTGTTTGACCAGTCTAATCAATTATTAAGACAATCATTGAACGTTTCCTATATGGATGCGTTTATTGAAACTGGTAATAATATTTTAGATGGCAATCAGGTTGCTACCAGTGATGGACTTCCTGATCAAAACACAGTTCAAAAATTAGAACAAATTTATGCTAAAGTTGATTATCACAGTATGAATTCTGAAAGTATTAGAAAAGCAATTCAATTAGTGTTGATCAAGGCAATTAAAGAAGATGAAATTCAAGCTAATCATCAAGTTACACCTGATACAATTGCATTTATTATGGGATACTTGGTAATTAGATTATTGAAGAATAAATCAACAATTAATATTTTTGATTTAACGGTTGGAAGTGGAAATTTGTTAACTGCTGTAATGCATCAACTAAAAGATGCTTTACATGCTAAGATAAATGGCATTGGAATTGATAATGATGATTCTGAATTAGCTGTTGCTAGTATCAGTTCCCAAATGCAAAATGTTCCAGTTGAATTGATGCATCAAGATGCGGTTAACAATATTTTGGTTGATGACATGGATTTAGTAATGTCTGATTTACCAATTGGCTATTATCCAATTGATGCTAATACTACAAATTACCAAACCAGTTCTAACAATGGGCATTCATTTGCACATCATTTATTGATAGAGCAAGGGATGAACCATGTTAAAACAGGTGGATTAGGTGTTTTCTTAGTACCTAGTAATATTTTTCAGAGTCAAGAATCCAAAAGTCTGTTAAAATGGATTGAGGGTTCCTGTTACTTACAAGCAATGTTAAATTTGCCTAAGGAACTATTTAGCAATGTTAGTGCTAGAAAGTCAATTTTAATTCTTCAAAAGCATGGTGATAAAGCTAAACAAGCTAAACAAGTCATGCTTGGGGATTTCCCATCATTTAAAAATGTTTCTGAATTTCAGAAATTTATGGCTGGTATAGTCAAATGGGAAGAAGAAGATTTATTAAAATAAAACTTTAGAATAATGGGGAGTAAGCTTATGGAAAAAACAATTGCTGTTAACGCTGGAAGTTCAACATTAAAGTTTAAATTATTTGAAATGCCATCAGAAAAATTAATTAGTAGTGGATCGATTGATCGAATTGGATTGGGTAAATCTAATATTTCAATTAAATTTAATGGCAAAAAATTCAAGGATGTTCAAGACGTTAATGATCATAGTGCTGCAATTAAATTAATGCTTGATAAACTAATTAGCTTAAAGATTGTTAAACATTATGATGAAATCACTGGTGTTGGTCACCGTGTTGTTGCTGGTGGAGAAGAATTTAATGATTCAGTTGTGGTTACTGATGATGTTATGAAAAAACTTGAAAACTTATCAGAATTAGCACCATTACATGAACCAGCAAATATTCTTGGAATTAAAGCATTCAAGAAAATTTTACCTAATGTTATTAATGTTGCTGTTTTTGATACTTCATTCCATCATACTATTCCTGAAAAGAATTATTTATATGGCTTTCCATATAAATATTATCAAAAGTATGGTGCTAGAAAGTATGGTGCTCATGGAACAAGTTACCGATATGTTTCTAAACGTGCTTCAAAAATGTTAGGAAAACCATTAAAAGATTTAAAACTAATTGTAATGCATATTGGCGCTGGTGCTTCAATTTGTGCAATTGATCATGGAAAATCATTAGATACTTCGATGGGTTTTACTCCATTAACTGGAATTATGATGGCAACTCGTTCTGGAGATATTGATCCATCAGTGGTTTCATTTGTGATGGAAAAAGAACATATTAAGAATCCAAATGATATGATTAACATTTTAAATAGTAAATCCGGTTTAGCTGGTGTTTCTGGTGTTTCTGCTGATATGCGTGAATTAGAAAAAGTTATGTCACATAATCACCGTGCAATGTTAGCAAGAGAAATGTTTAAGAATCGAATTATCAGATATGTTGGCCAATATATTGCTGAGATGAACGGCGTTGATGCGATCGTATTTACGGCTGGTGTTGGCGAAAATGATATTGGTATCAGACAGGAAGTTACCGATAAATTGAGCTACTTTGGAATTGATGTTGATCCTAAGAAGAATCATATTCGTGGTCAAGAACGTGATATTAGTTCAGATGATGCTAAAGTTAAGACTTTATTAATTCCAACAAATGAAGAATTGATGATTGTTCGTGATGTTGAAAGATTAAAAAATGCTTCAAAATAAATAGTTAAATAAAATTATGATTAAAAGACATGTAATTAGGCATGTCTTTTTGTATAATATAAAGTATATATTTATTAAAGAAGGTTTTTAGAGAAATGTCAGATGAACAACAAAACAACGAGCAATTATCAAGAGGGTTAAAAGCTCGTCATGTCCAGTTAATGGCCCTTGGTGGGACGATTGGAACTGGATTATTTCTAGGATCAGGGCAATCAATTCACTTAGCAGGTCCCTCTATCATTTTTGCTTATTTAATTGCTGGAATTGCTTGCTTTTTATTAATGCGTGCTTTGGGTGAACTATTGTTATCAGATCTTAATTGTCATTCATACATTGAATTTATTACTAGGTACTTAGGTCGCAAGACTGGTTTTGTTGCCGGTTGGACTTATTGGATCTGTTGGATATGTATTGCAATGGCGGAAGTAACCGCATCTGGATTATATATGCAATTCTGGTTTCCAAATTTACCACAGTGGGTTACAGGAGTCGTTTTAATTATATTACTGTTTTTATTTAATTCTTTAAATGTGGGTATTTTTGGTGAAGCTGAATTTTGGTTTGCAATTATTAAAGTAGTTGCAATCGTTATTTTAATTTTAGTCGGAATTTGGTTGGTGATTATTAATTATAAAACGCCAGTTGGTCATTCAAGTGTGATGAATCTTTTCCGTGGTGGAATTTTTCCGCATGGATTAAAAGGATTTTTACTATCATTTCAGATGGTTATTTTCAGTTTTGTTGGGATTGAAATGATTGGAATGACAACTTCTGAAACTCAGGATGCCAAAAAAGTTTTACCAGAAAGTATTAATGAGGTTCCATTAAGAATCATTTTGTTTTATGTTGGATCGTTAATTGCATTGATGTGTATTTATCCGTGGAATTACATTTCAGCATCTTCTAGTCCATTTGTTCAAGTTTTTCAAAACATTGGAATTAGATCGGCAGCTGCCATCATTAACTTTGTTGTTTTAACGGCAGCAGCTTCATCTTGTAACAGTGGTATTTTTACAACCGGTCGAATGTTATTTTCATTAGCATCGGATACGAAGTCTAATTCTAAATTTACGAGGTATTTAAAACAAATATCAAAGCATCAAATTCCAATCCATGCGATTTTTATTTCAATTATTGTGATTGCAATTTCAGTTTTAATGAACTTGCTTTTACCGGGGATTATTTTTACATTTATTTCAAGCGTTGCAACAACGTGTTTCTTATTTATTTGGGGGACAATTATTGTTTCACATCTTAAATATCGTCAAAAAGTTACCAAAAATAATGATGAAAATAAGCTTACATTCAAGGAACCATTTTATCCATATTCGGACTATTTTGTTTTAATTTTCTTCGCTTTTGTTGGTATCATCTTATTATTTAAAACTGAAACACTAATTGCATTAATTGGATCGGTCATTTGGTTGATTTTATTGTATGTCATTATTAGCATGAAAAGAGAATAGTAATTTAAAATCCTAATCATAATTAGGATTTTTTTGTATTTGAAATTAAAGGAAGGAATCTTAATGCAATATTTTACAGCAGATACTCATTTCTTTGATAAATATTTATTGGGAATTGATAATTTTGCACCGCGGCCTTTTAAAACCGTTGATGAAATGAATCAAACAATTATTGATAACTGGAATCAACGTGTTAAACCGGATGATACAGTCTATCATTTGGGTGATATTGCAGTGTATTTTACCCATCCAGCAGTTTTATCTAACCAGGCTGTTTTTAGTGTTTTAAAACAATTAAATGGTCATTTGATTTTAATTAAGGGTAATCATGATAGCCGTAGTTTATTTAAATATTTAGCTAACCATAATTTTGATGTTGATGGGAAGCCAAAATTTCAATTTCATGACGTTGGGGCTTTAATTAAGTTTAATCATTGTCAGTATTATATGACCCATTACCCAATGTTGCTTGGAATTGTAAAACAAATTATTAATTTACATGGGCATATTCACCACAATTCAATTCCAATTAAGGAAAACATTAATGTTGGGATTGATACTCCAGAAGTACAATATTTAGATCATAAAATTTCATTTGGGACGCCTTTTTCTGAACAAGAAATTGAACAAATGGTAAGAGGTAAAGCAATTGATTTTGATAAGCGTCAATGATAATTTAAAATAAAAAGGGTGACTTAAATGGATGAAAAAATTGCAATTTTACACACTAATGATTTGCATTCACATTTTGAAAACTGGCCTAAAATTAGACGTTATTTAGTTCATCAGAAAGCCGTTTTAGAAAAACAAGGGTACTTTGTGTTAACGGTAGACGATGGGGATGCAATTGATCATTTTCATCCGTTAACTGATGCAACTGCCGGGCAAGCTAACGTTAAATTACTAAATCAGGTTCATTATGATGCCGCAACGATCGGTAATAATGAAGGACTCACTAATACCCATAATCAATTGAACCATTTATATGATCATGCTAATTTTAATATTATTTTAGATAATTTAATTGATAAGACGACTAACCAAAAACCTAAGTGGGCAATTCCAAGTAAAACCATTGAAACACCAAATCATACTAGAATTATGATCTTAGGGTTAACCGTTCCATATGCAACTTATCGTTTGTTAGGATGGGATCCAATGACTCCTAAACAGGTGATGCCAAAATTAGCCAAAAAAATTGATGGTAAGGCTGATGTTACAATTTTATTGTCACATCTAGGAATTTTCACCGACCGTAAGATTGCAAAGCATAATTCTTTATTCGATGTGATCATTGGTGGACATACCCACCATTTACTAGTTCATGGTGAAGAAATCAACCGGACAATGTTAGCAGCAGCTCAAAAGTATGGTCATTATGTTGGGTGTGTTAAATTGACATTAAAACACCATCATGTCGAAAGTAGGGAAGCTTCTGTCGTGAAAACAAGTGATTTACCTGAACAATCTGGTGATAAAACTGAAATTAATCATTATATTGAACTTGGTAATCATTTATTGGCAAATCAGAAAATAGCTTATTTGCCAACTGAATTGAAAGCTAATTTATTGAAACGCAATCAAATGATAAACATTGGGTTAAAGGCTTTAAGTGCCAAAGCGCATACTGATGCAGCGGTGATTAATTCTGGATTATTTTTGCGTAATTTGCCAGCTGGAATCATCAACATGAATTATTTGCACCAGTTATTACCACATAACATGCATGTTGTTAGAACAACTTTAACCGGGTATAATTTAAACCGTTTGGTTCAGGAAATGGAAAAAAATAAGCGTTTTCTAGTTAAATTCCAACAAAAAGGAATGGGATTTCGTGGCAAGTATTTTGGTAAATTAAATTATCTGGGAATTAAATATGACGATAAGAAACAACGGACCATTTTTAATGGTAGACCGGTTGAAAATGATAAGACGTATTCAATTGCGTTATTAGATCATTATATTTATATTCCGTTCTTCCCAACCGTTCAAATTGCTGGAGATAACCATATTTTTTATGATCAAAATTTAAGAGAGGTTTTTGCTGATTACTTAGGTAAAGCTTATCCTCTTAATAAATAAACGAGGTGTTTTTGTGAATCGAAAAAGTATTGAGGAATTAATTGAAGAAAATGTGAAACAGGAGCGTCCATTAGCGGATGTAAAACAATTAACAGAAAACAAGTTAACCATTAATGGCCATCACTACGAAATTGTTGCTAATCCTTCTGATAGCTTTGAAATTGATCAATTTCAAAGAAAGTATAATCCCATGCTTAGTAAGTACGATTTTATTGTGGGAGACATTAGCTTTGATCAATTAAGATTAAAAGGATTTTATGCTGATAGTAGAGAAGTTAATAACAATGGTAAAATTAGTTCTTTACAGGATTATTTAATGGAATATTGTAATTTTGGTGTTCATTATTACGTTTTATGTAATTTGGAAGTAATTAAAAAACATTTTGTTACCCATCGCAAAAAGCGACTTTACCAAAATGGCAAGAAATTTAAAATTAAGGGTAAACACATTCGAATTAGACGACGAGTGGGTAAGCGCCGAACATCTGCCGTTGAAAATAAGCGGGGACGAATGGTTGTAACCAAATCGAAAGGTAGGGGTCGGCATCATTTTACGATTCGACAAAAAAAGGTTAGGAAGTAATGGATTTGACTTATAGAGGATATTTTATCGATCTTGATGGAACAATATATGCAGGAAAGCACCGTATTCCAGCTGCTAAAAGATTTATTGACCGTTTAAAGCATAATCACATTCCATTTCTATTTGTAACCAATAACACCACTAAAATGCCATCTGATGTTGTGTCCAATTTATCTAAAAATCATGATATTCACGTTAAAGATAGTAATGTTTATACAGCTGGATTGGCAACTGCTGATTATCTGGATCAGAATGCTTCTAAAAAACGGACGGTTTATGTTATCGGAGAAGAAGGACTAAACCAAGCTTTGATAAGGAAGGGGTTTCACATTACTTCTGATCATCCTAACTATGTTGTTGTGGGATTAGATCGAAACGTTACGTATGAAAAATTTTGTTTAGCCACCTTAGCAATTCAACATGGTGCGACCTTTATCGGTACTAATTCTGATACAAATATACCAAATGAACGTGGGATGTTACCTGGTGCTGGTTCCTTGGTTGAAATGGTTAAATATGCAACTCAAAAACAACCAATCTTAATTGGAAAACCAAAAACAATTATTTTAAAAAATGCTTTAAAATTAATTGGATTAAGAAAATCAGATGTTGTTATGGTCGGCGATAACTACATGACTGACATTATGGCAGGAATTAATTTTGGCATTGATACATTGTTAGTATATACGGGGGTTTCCACTAAGAATCAGGTCAGTAACATGAAGAAAAAGCCAACCCATGAAATTGATTCACTGGATGAGTGGACAATATAAATGGATCACTCATTCAGATTTAATATTATGTTTTTAACCATGATAATTAATATTATTACATTTTCAATTTTTTTAACTGTTAATTCACCATGGTTGTATTATCTTAATATTTGTTATTTACATGTTGGAAATAATTTGGGATTAAATCATTTTCAATTAATGCACGTTTATTTTCAAATGATTGGTTTTATTCAAATTCCGTGGGAACATCATTTTAATTTGATATATTTAAAATCATCTATGAAAGCAATTCAGCATTTTAAGGATGTAAAAAGATTAATTTTATTTAATCATGGTCTAATGCTAATTACATTTCCATTTTCAATTCATTTTTATATTCAACTTATGAAAAGAAAAATGACATGGCTACTGATTTCACCATGTCAAAAATTATTATCATTTATTTTTATTTTATTGCTTCTATTTGGATTAGATTTTAATGATTTGTTTATTGCTTTTCATCGATTGATGTTTCGTAATCTAGATTGGGTCTTTAATTCTAAAGCTGATCCAATTATAAATGCATTACCGAATTCGTTGTTTTTTCAATATTTTATGATGTTTTTCGGCATTCTGCTTTTGATTTTGGTTCTAATTGTATTTAATGCAAAACATGATTTACGGTCTATTTCTTAGTGCAGGCTTTTAATAACCCAATAATTGATGGTAATAAAGAAACTACGATGATTCCTATGATGATTAATGAGAAATGGCTCTGAATAAATGGAATATTACCAAAGAAATACCCACTTAAGCAAAACAATAATGTCCAGGTGATACAAGCAGGCCAATTATATTTAATAAATCCTTTGTATTTAATTTCACTGCTTGCTGCAATAAATGGAGCAAGAGTTCGAATTAATGGGATAAATCTAGCTAGAAACAGTGATTCGGTTCCATTTTGTTTAATAAAATCTTTGACCCTTTGTAAACTTGAAGGGCCAATTAATTTTTTAACTAGTTTATGGTTTAACAGCTTAATTCCTACTTTTTTACCAATTTCAAAATTACAAGAATCACCTAATAGTGAACCAAATAAAGTAATCAGTAATAATACAATTATACTTAAGTGATATCTACTATCTGCGGTTAAAGCCGCTGCAGCAAAAATTAGTGAATCACCGGGTAGAAATGGGAATATAACTGCACCTGTTTCTATAAAAGTAATAAGAAGTATAATTAAATATGTCCAATTACCAAAAAGATTAACAATGTTTACTAAATGCTCGTTAATGTGTAATATAAAATTAATTAAATTTTCCATTGTGTAGCTCCTTTTCAAATTAAAAACAACATTTTAATTTTAACAAAAAAACATATAATGTTATAGTTGTATAATGTTAGTTATAAATAAAAAATAAAATTTTGGAGGTAAACATGAATACTTATCCTCAATTATCGTTAAATAATCAAAATGGCCCTAAGGCTACGATTAATACAAATTTGGGTTCAATTAAAATTCAATTGTTTCCCAAACATGCTCCTAAGACTGTAGAAAATTTTAGAGAGTTATCAAATGCTGGTTACTATGATCATAGTAACTTTCATCGTGTTATAAAGGATTTTATGATTCAGGGTGGAGATCCAACTGGAACTGGTTCAGGTGGAGAAAGTATTTGGAATCATCCTTTTGAAGACGAATTTTCTTCTGAACTATATAACTTAAGAGGAGCACTTTCAATGGCAAATGCTGGCCCTAATACTAATGGAAGTCAATTTTTTATTGTTCAAAACAAAACGGTTAATGATAAATTAATTAAGCAAATGAAAGATGCTGCTTTTCCTAAAGATATTATTGAAGCTTATCATAAAATGGGTGGTGCACCCTGGCTTGATTTTCGTCATACTGTTTTTGGCCAGGTAATTGAGGGGATGGATGTAGTTGATAAAATTGCTGAGATTCCCGTTGATAATGATGATCGTCCTAAAAAAGATGTTATTATAAAAAATATTAAAATAAAATAAATAACATATTGACTGTTTTAATATTTTTTGATATTATTATTCATGTTGCTTAATTGGTATTTTATATTAATTTCATATTTAATTATATCAATTAGTAGTTGACATTTATTTTATGTGATGATATTATTATTTATGTTGCGTTATAGCAATACTTTTAATAAGTAGGTCTTTGAAAACTGAACAAGATATTTAAACAACCTAAGATGTGTAAGGTGTTTTATATTTATATAAAACAAACAAACTTATGCGAACGAAGTTAATTCGTTTTTAATTATTTTAAGAAGAGCTTTGTATTAAACTTTTCATTTTTAAAATGAGAGTTTGATCCTGGCTCAGGACGAACGCTGGCGGCATGCCTAATACATGCAAGTCGAACGAGGTTTCCTTAATGATAGTTGGTGCTTGCATCAATTTGACTTAAGATCTAACCGAGTGGCGAACTGGTGAGTAACACGTGGGTAACCTGCCCTGAAGTAGGGGATAACATTTGGAAACAAATGCTAATACCGTATAACAACATAAACCACATGGTCTATGTTTGAAAGATGGCTCTGCTATCGCTTTTGGATGGACCCGCGGCGTATTAGCTAGTTGGTGGGATAATGGCTCACCAAGGCGATGATACGTAGCCGACCTGAGAGGGTAATCGGCCACATTGGAACTGAGACACGGTCCAGACTCCTACGGGAGGCAGCAGTAGGGAATCTTTCACAATGGACGAAAGTCTGATGAAGCAATGCCGCGTGAGTGATGAAGGGTTTCGGCTCGTAAAGCTCTGTTGTTAGAGAAGAACAGGTGTAAGAGTAACTGTTTACATCTCGACGGTATCTAACCAGAAAGTCACGGCTAACTACGTGCCAGCAGCCGCGGTAATACGTAGGTGGCAAGCGTTGTCCGGATTTATTGGGCGTAAAGTGAGCGCAGGCGGTTTTTTAAGTCTAATGTGAAAGCCTTCGGCTTAACCGAAGAAGTGCATTGGAAACTAAGAAACTTGAGTGCAGAAAAGGATAGTGGAACTCCATGTGTAGCGGTGAAATGCGTAGATATATGGAAGAACACCAGTGGCGAAGGCGGCTATCTGGTCTGTTACTGACGTTGAGGCTCGAAAGCATGGGTAGCGAACAGGATTAGATACCCTGGTAGTCCATGCCGTAAACGATGAATGCTAGGTGTTAGAGGATTTCCGTCCTTTAGTGCCGCAGCTAACGCATTAAGCATTCCGCCTGGGGAGTACGACCGCAAGGTTGAAACTCAAAGGAATTGACGGGGGCCCGCACAAGTGGTGGAGCATGTGGTTTAATTCGATGCTACGCGAAGAACCTTACCAGGTCTTGACATCTTTCTGCTAGCCTAAGAGATTAGGTGTTCCCTTCGGGGACAGATTGACAGGTGGTGCATGGTTGTCGTCAGCTCGTGTCGTGAGATGTTGGGTTAAGTCCCGCAACGAGCGCAACCCTTATTATCAGTTGCCAGCATTCAGTTGGGCACTCTGGTGAGACTGCCGGTGATAAACCGGAGGAAGGCGGGGATGACGTCTAATCATCATGCCCCTTACGACCTGGGCTACACACGTGCTACAATGGACAGTACAAAGAGTTGCAAAACCGCGAGGTCAAGCAAATCCCATAAAGCTGTTCTCAGTTCGGATTGCAGGCTGCAACTCGCCTGCATGAAGTTGGAATCACTAGTAATCGTGGATCAGAATGCCACGGTGAATACGTTCTCAGGCCTTGTACATACCGCCCGTCACACCATGAGAGTTTGTAACACCCAAAGCCGGTGATGTAACCCTTCGGGGAACTAGCCGTCTAAGGTGGGACAGATGATTAGGGTGAAGTCGTAACAAGGTAGCCGTAGGAGAACCTGCGGCTGGATCACCTCCTTTCTAAGGATTTAATTCGGAAACTTACACATGTTGTGCAAATGTCTTGTTTAGTTTTGAGAGGCCTACTGGCATCGCGTTTTGTTGGGCCTATAGCTCAGTTGGTCAGAGCGCACGCCTGATAAGCGTGAGGTCGATGGTTCGAGTCCAGCTAGGCCCATTTAACGGTCTGACCGTAATATTGGGGAATTAGCTCAGTTGGGAGAGCACCTGCTTTGCAAGCAGGAGGTCAACGGTTCGAACCCGTTATTCTCCATTGACATTTCATTGTCATACTTTGTTCTTTGAAAACTAGATAATATTAATTTCTATTGAATTGATAATTTATATAATTATTCAATTTCAACCGAGAACACCGTGTTATTTTGAGTTCAATAAATATATTTTCGTAATTACTCAATTAACCAAAAGCGCCACGTAGTGGCAATTAGGTTAAGTTATGAAGGGCGCATGGTGGATGCCTTGGCACTAGAAGCCGATGAAGGACGTGACTAACAGCGATATGCTTCGGAGAGCTGTACGTAAGCTTTGATCCGGAGATTTCCGAATGAGGAAACTCAATAGCTTTAACGAGTTATTATTGATTAAACTTAGTTTAATCAAAGGTAAACGTGGGGAACTGAAACATCTCAGTACCCGCAGGAAAATAAAGAAATTTCGATTCCCTTAGTAGCGGCGAGCGAACGGGGAACAGCCCAAACCAACGAGCTTGCTCGTTGGGGTTGTAGGACTGAACATTTGAGTTACCAAAGATTTTAATAACTGAAAAACCTGGAAAGGTTTGCCAAAGTGGGTGACAGCCCCGTAAGTGAAATTAAAATCCCTCAGTTCAGGATCCTGAGTACGGCGATACACGTGAAACATCGTCGGAATCCGGGAGGACCATCTCCCAAGGCTAAATACTAACTAGTGACCGATAGTGAACCAGTACCGTGAGGGAAAGGTGAAAAGCACCCCGGAAGGGGAGTGAAATAGTTCTTGAAACCATGTGCCTACAAGCAGTTAGAGCCCGTTAACGGGTGATAGCGTGCCTCTTGCAGAATGAACCGGCGAGTTATGATTACATGCAAGGTTAAGATGATAAGTCGGAGCCGCAGCGAAAGCGAGTCTGAAACGGGCGTTTCAGTATGTAATGATAGACCCGAAACCAGGTGATCTACCCATGTCCAGGATGAAAGTGCGGTAAAACGCACCGGAGGTCCGAACTTGTGTACGTTGAAAAGTGCTAAGATGAGATGTGGGTAGCGGTGAAATTCCAAACGAACTTGGAGATAGCTGGTTCTCTCCGAAATAGCTTTAGGGTTAGCCTTGGAGTTGAGAATCATGGAGGTAGAGCGACTGTTTAGACGAGGGGCTCATCTTGAGTTACTAAGTTTAGATAAACTCCGAAGCCCATTGATTTATATCCAGGAGTCAGACGATGAGTGATAAGATCCACCGTCGAAAGGGAAACAGCCCAGACCACCAATTAAGGTCCCTAAATACATGCTAAGTGGAAAAGGAAGTGGAGTTGCATAGACAACTAGGATGTTGGCTCAGAAGCAGCCATCATTTAAAGAGTGCGTAATAGCTCACTAGTCGAGTGATTTTGCGCCGAAAATTTACCGGGGCTAAGCATGTTACCGAGATTGTGGACGTGACTTCGTCACGTGATAGGAGAGCGTTCTAAGTGCATTGAAGCAGGATCGTAAGAACTTGTGGAGTGCTTAGAAGTGAGAATGCCGGTATGAGTAGCGAAAAACCAGTGAGAATCTGGTTCACCGAATGACTAAGGTTTCCTGGGGAAGGCTCGTCCTCCCAGGGTTAGTCGGGACCTAAGCCCAGGCCGAAAGGCGTAGGCGATGGATAACAGGTTGAGATTCCTGTACTAGTTAGTTGTGCTTGAACGATGGAAGGACATAGGAGGCTAAGTTATGCATGCCGTTGGATGTGCATGTTCAAACTGTAAGTCAGGTCATGAGTCAAATGCTTATGACCGGGTTGACAAGCAGTGATGAGGACTGAAGTTTAGTAAGGAAGTAACTGACGTCACACTATCGAGAAAAGTTTCTAGTGAGCAATTAATTACCCGTACCACAAACCGACACAGGTAGTCGAGGAGAGTATCCTAAGGTGAGCGAGTGAACCCTCGTTAAGGAACTCGGCAAAATGACCCCGTAACTTCGGGAGAAGGGGTGCTGCACGCAAGTGCAGCCGCAGTGAAAAGGCTCAGGCGACTGTTTATTAAAAACACAGGTTTTTGCAAAATCGTAAGATGAAGTATAAGGGCTGACACCTGCCCGGTGCTGGAAGGTTAAATGGATGAGTTAGCTTCGGCGAAGCTCAGAAATGAAGCCCCAGTAAACGGCGGCCGTAACTATAACGGTCCTAAGGTAGCGAAATTCCTTGTCGGGTAAGTTCCGACCCGCACGAAAGGTGTAACGATCTGAGCGCTGTCTCAACGAGGGACTCGGTGAAATTGAGATACCTGTGAAGAAGCAGGTTACCCGCGACAGGACGGAAAGACCCCATGGAGCTTTACTGTAGCTTGATATTGGGTGTTGACATGACTTGTACAGGATAGGTAGGAGCCGTAGAAACCGGAACGTTAGTTTCGGTGGAGGCGTTGTTGGGATACTACCCTTGTTGTGTGGACACTCTAACCCGCGCCACTAATCGTGGCGGGAGACAGTGTCAGGTTGGCAGTTTGACTGGGGCGGTCGCCTCCTAAATTGTAACGGAGGCGCTCAAAGGTTCCCTCAGAATGGTTGGAAATCATTCATTGAGTGTAAAGGCATAAGGGAGCTTGACTGTGAGACATACAAGTCGAACAGGGACAAAAGTCGGACTTAGTGATCCGGTGGTTCCATATGGAAGGGCCATCGCTCAACGGATAAAAGCTACCCTGGGGATAACAGGCTTATCTCCCCCAAGAGTTCATATCGACGGGGAGGTTTGGCACCTCGATGTCGGCTCATCGCATCCTGGGGCTGTAGTTGGTCCCAAGGGTTGGGCTGTTCGCCCATTAAAGCGGTACGCGAGCTGGGTTTAGAACGTCGTGAGACAGTTCGGTCCCTATCCGTCGCGGGCGCAGGAAATTTGAGAGGATCTATCCTTAGTACGAGAGGACCGGGATGGACATACCGCTGGTGTATCAGTTGTGCCGCCAGGCGCACTGCTGAGTAGCTATGTATGGATAAGATAAACGCTGAAAGCATCTAAGTGTGAAACTTACCTCAAGATGAGATTTCCCATTTCTTCGTAAAGTAAGATCCCTGAAAGATGATCAGGTAGATAGGCTAGAAGTGGCAGTGCAGTGATGCATGAAGCGGACTAGTACTAATCGATCGAGGACTTAACCACAAAAGGTGGAACGGTTGAAGTTAGGAATTAATATTAGCTAGTTTTGAGAGAACGAAGTTCTCTGAACAATTAAATAGTGTGGTGGCGATAGCTAGAAGGATACACCTGTAACCATGCCGAACACAGTAGTTAAGCTTCTAAACGCCAAAAATAGTTGGGGGATCGCCCCTTGCGAAGATAGGACGTTGCCACGCGATTTTATTCCGGCATAGCTCAGTTGGTAGAGCACTTGACTGTTAATCAGGTTGTCGTCAGTTCGAGTCTGACTGCCGGAGTAATTTATGGAGAGTTGTCCGAGTGGCTGATGGAGCATCATTGGAAATGATGTAAACGGGTAAATGCCTGTTTCGAGGGTTCGAATCCCTCACTCTCCGTATTTATTTATTATGACCCGTTAGTCAAGCGGTTTAAGACACTGCCCTTTCACGGCAGTAACATGGGTTCGAATCCCGTACGGGTCATTGTTTTTAAATATTTTTTGGTCCGTTGGTCCAGTTGGTTTAAGACGCCTGCCTGTCACGCAGGAGGTCGCGGGTTCGAGCCTCGCACGGACCGTTACATTTATATATTATTAAATTATGGCTCGGTAGCTCAGTTGGTAGAGCAACGGATTGAAGCTTCGTGTGTCGGCAGTTCGATTCTGTCCCGAGCCATTTTTGGAGGAGTAGCGAAGTCTGGTTAAACGCGGCGGACCGTAAATCCGCTCCTTCGGGTTCGATGGTTCAAATCCATTCTCCTCCATAATAGGGATATAGTTTAATGGTAGAATACCGGTCCCCAAAACCGTTGATGCGGGTTCGATTCCTGTTATCCCTGTTTAATTACTTAGATATATAATGGCGGTATAGCCAAGTGGTAAGGCAGAGGTCTGCAAAACCTTTATCATCGGTTCAAATCCGATTACCGCCTTTATTTTATCTTATCCATGCCGGAGTGGCGGAACTGGCAGACGCGCTGGACTCAAAATCCCGTGGTCTTTATTGACCGTGTGGGTTCGAACCCCACCTCCGGCATTTTAGATTTTAGATAGATGAAATTGAAACGTTGAATTGTGTATTAGCAATTTAACGTTTTTTATTTTTTATATTCTTTAAAATTAACCTTTTAAAATGATTGATTTTATGCTATTCTTATAAGAGTTATAAGTGTATATTCCCGATAGGATTCACTTTTATGTGAAGATGCCTTGTAACCAAATCAATTAGGGGGAATAATTAAAGTGGAAAAACATTTATTTACTTCAGAATCCGTTTCTGAAGGACATCCAGATAAAATTGCTGATCAAATTAGTGATGCAATTTTAGATGCACTATTAAAAAAAGATCCAAATGCAAGAGTAGCATGTGAAACATCTGTTACTACTGGTTTAGTATTAGTTTTTGGAGAAATTTCAACTACCGCTTATGTTAATATTCAAAAAATTGTTAGAAAAACAATTGATCGAATTGGGTATGACGATTCTCAATATGGTTTTGATGGTAACACTTGTGCAGTCATTGTAGCTTTAGATGAACAATCATCTGATATTGCACAGGGCGTTGATGACTCCTTAGAAGATCGTGAAGGTAATAAGGATAAATTAGATCAAATCGGTGCCGGCGATCAAGGGATTATGTTTGGATATGCGGTTGATGAAACTCCTGAATTGATGCCATTACCAATTTCATTAGCTCACAAATTAATGCGTAAAACTGCTGAAGTTAGAAAGAATCATACGATCCCTTATTTAAGACCTGATGCTAAATCAGAAGTAACGGTTGAATATGATGATAATGATAAGCCATTTAGAGTTGATACCATTGTTTTAAGTACACAACATGATCCTGACGCTTCTTTAGATCAAATTAAAAAAGATGTTAAAGAAAAAATTATTAAGGCTGTAATTCCTAGTAATTTGTTAGATGATAAAACTAAATATTTTGTTAATCCAACTGGTCGTTTTGTCATTGGTGGACCTAAAGGTGATGCTGGTTTAACTGGCCGAAAAATTATTGTTGATACTTATGGTGGGGCAGCTCATCATGGTGGAGGTGCCTTTTCAGGTAAAGATCCTACTAAAGTTGATCGTTCTGCATCATACGCAGCAAGGTACATTGCTAAAAACATTGTTGCTGCAAAATTAGCTCACAAAGTAGAGATTCAAATTGCCTATGCAATTGGAGTTGCACAACCAGTATCCATCTCAATCAATACTTTTGGAACTTCGAAAGTTTCAGAGAATGATTTAGTTAAGGCAGTTAGAAATATTTTTGATTTAAGACCGGCTGGAATTATTAAAATGTTAAATTTAAAGCGGCCAATTTATGAACAAACTGCTGCTTACGGTCACTTTGGTAGGGATGATATTGACTTACCTTGGGAACATACCGATAAAGTAGATGCATTAAAGAAATATTTTAATAAATAATTTAAGATGAAATATAATAAAAAGCGACCTCTGATTGTTATTAATAACAATTTGAAGTCGCTTTTTTAGGAGGTATTAATTATTAACCCCAAAGTAAGTAATTTTATTGTAATGATAACGCTATTTTTAGCTACTTTTATTAGTTCAATTGAGAGTAATATTATATCAACAGCAATGCCAACAATTATTGGTGATTTGCATGGGGTTGATATTATGAATTGGGCATTTTCTGGTTTTTTACTAGCCGGATTGATTGCTACCCCAGTTTATGGAAAACTTTCTGATTTATTAGGAAGAAAATTTGTTTTCATAACTGGAATTTTAATTTTTATTATTGCTTCACTATGGATTAGTTTATCTAGTTCGATGGGGATGTTAGTTCTTGGTAGGGTTATTCAAGGAATAGGAGCTGGCGTTGTTATGCCAATTTCCTACGCAATTATTGCAGATACCTATGAGTTCCATAAACGAGCCCAAATGATTGGATTAAACGGAGCAATCTGGAGTTTTACTTTTATACTATCTCCATTACTTGGTGGATTTATTGTCGATCATTTCAATTGGCGCATTATTTTTATCATTGCAATTCCAATTGGTATTATTATTATGATTTTGATTCAAATCTTTTTAGATAATCATCCAACCAAAAAGAAATATCATTTTGATTATTTAGGAATTATTTTAATTTCAATTTCATTGCTCTCATTTATGATTATTTTACAAATGCTGAGTCGCAATTTAGTAATTGATGCACAAATTGCAACGTATTTTATGATTGATACTATTTCAACTTTATTATTTATCCGTCATGAACATTTAACTTCCGATCCGATTGTGCCAACTTCAATGTTTGGAAATCATCAATTTGTTTTGCCTAATGTTCTTAGTTTTATGACAAGTGGTTTTTTAATGCTGTTTAATATTTATCTTCCTGAGTGGATTCAGGGACTATTGGGGTTAAGTGCTTCATCAGTTGGGATTATCATTCTAATTGGTTCAATCTTTTGGATTTTAGGTTCATTTATGACTGGATGGTTATTGAAAATATTACGTTCTAAATTTGTAGCTGGAATTGGCATTATTGTTTTAACTGCAGGTGCAATCTTATTAGCTTTTATGAATCAAAATACATCAATTCTCTGGTTAATCATCATCATATCTATCTGTGAATTAGGAATTGGAATTGTGATTACAATGTCTACGACAATTGTCCAGAGCAAGGTCCACACAGATAATATTGGTGCTGCAACATCATTTAATACCGTTAGTAAAACATTAGGACAAGTTGTAATGACATTGTTATTTGGAATTGTCTCCAATATTTCAATGAAAATTAAGATTGTCCAAACACCAAAATCAAGTTTTAAAATTATGAACCAATTAATTAATCCGAGAAAAATTCATTTAATTAATCCAAAATTGATTCCAAATTTACGTGCAATTTTATATTTTGCAATTCATAATGTTTTCATTATGGCTTCTTTTTTGATTATTCTAACTTGTATTTTTTACTTTATTGACCAAAGAAAAGGGCTAAATTAACGTTTCTGAATTGCAATTAAAATTGGTGGTTCATTTACTTGATTAATGAACTGATATTTTAAAACGTTATATTTTTTCTGATCTAAATGACTTGTAAAAGATTCAATATGATTTTTTTCATCAATGCCACCTGGATGACCATAATAAATTACTAGAATTACCATACCATTAGTTTTTAGTAATTTTAAGCATGCTTGGATCGCTTTAATAGTTGTATTAGCATGGGTAATAATTTTTTTATTACCACCAGGTAAATAGCCAAGATTAAAAATAGCAGCTTTAATTTGTTTCTGGCCTAATAATTTGAAAATTTGATCGTGACTAGTTTGAAAAAGTGTGACACAGTTCTCTTTTTTATGACTTTGAAGTTTATTTTTAGTATTATTAATTGCTAATTTTTGGATGTCAAAACCATAAACGTGACCAGTTTTACCAACTAATTTTGATAGGAAAAGTGTGTCATTACCATTACCGACGGTTGCATCAATTGCTGTGTCTCCATAATTAATGTTATTTTCTAACAGATAGTGACTGAATTTTAGTGATGAATTTAATTTCATTTTAAATTAATCCTTTCATTTTTGATACTACTAATATTATATCATTATTAGTAATGAGCTTGATTTTAAATAATGACTTTGGTATGATTGTTAGTAATAATTAATATATTAAATTTTGATGTGAATTAGTAAATTAAATTTTTTTTCAGAGACTAAATGGTTGGTGTGAATTTAGATAATATTTAATCGAACTCGTCACTGAATGTCTAATTGAAATATTGAGTAGGTTAGACCGTTTTTCCTCGTTATGGAATTTCAAGAGTCTCATTTTGAGAAAAATAGGTGGCACCGCGGAATAATATTCGTCCTAAGGAAATTGTTATATTTCTTTAGGACTTTTTTTATTAAGAAGGGAAGTTATATTAGTTATGGCTTATAATCATAAAAAGATTGAACAAAAATGGCAACATTATTGGGAAACTCACAAGACATTTAAAGCTAGTGATGATACTACAAAAGATAGTTATTATGCACTAGATATGTTTCCATATCCATCAGGAAAGGGTCTTCATGTTGGTCATCCCGAAGGATATACTGCAACGGATATTATTGCTAGAATGAAAAGAATGCAGGGCAAAAATGTTTTACATCCAATTGGTTGGGATGCATTTGGTTTGCCAGCTGAACAATATGCGCTAAAGACTGGTCATAATCCTAGAACATTTACAGAAGAAAATATCAACCGTTTTAGGAAACAAATTAAATCACTTGGTTTTTCATACGATTGGGATCGAGAAGTTAACACAACTGATCCTAAATATTATAAGTGGACCCAATGGATTTTTGAACAGTTGTATAAAAAAGGTCTTGCTTATGAAAATAAAATTGAAGTTAATTGGGCGCCTGATTTCATGGGAGGAACCGTTGTTGCCAATGAAGAAGTTCAAGATGGTAAAACTAAGCGTGGCGGATATCCGGTTTACCGTGTCCCAATGCGTCAGTGGGTTTTAAGAATTACAGCATACGCTGATCGTTTGCTAAAGGGATTAGATGAAATTGATTGGCCGGAACGAATTAAAAAGATGCAAAGAAATTGGATTGGCCGTTCTGAAGGAGCAAGTGTATTTTTCCCTGTTAAAGGTCATCAAGACACTAAAATTGAAGTCTTCACTACTAGACCTGATACTTTATTTGGCGCAACTTACATGGTACTAGCTCCTGAAAGTAAAATTGTCGATCAAATTACAACTAAGGATTGTAAGGCAAAAGTTGATGCTTACCGTAAAAAGATTGCAAGTAAATCTGATTTAGAACGAACTGATTTGAATAAAAATAAAACGGGAGTATTTACCGGTGCTTATGGAATCAATCCAATCAATGGTGAAGCAATTCCAATTTGGATTGGTGATTATGTTCTAGAATCTTATGGAACTGGTGCAATCATGGCAGTTCCCGCACATGATGATCGTGACTATGCCTTTGCTAAGAAATTTGACCTCCCAATTCATCAAGTAATTGAAGGTGGCGACATTAGTAAAAAGGCTTACACAAAGGATGGAAAACATATTAACTCCGGCTTTTTAAATGGAATGAATAAGAAAGATGCTATTCATACTGCCATTGATTGGCTAGTCAAACATCATGATGGGCAAAAGAAGGTTAATTATCGTCTTCGTGATTGGATTTTCTCACGTCAAAGATACTGGGGAGAACCAATTCCTGTTATTCATTGGGAAAATGGTAAAACCACGTTAGTACCTGAAGATCAATTGCCATTGAAATTGCCAAAAACTGATAATCTGGAACCATCTGGAACTGGTGAAAGCCCACTAGCTAACATCAAAGATTGGGTTAACGTTGTTGATAAAAATGGTTTGAAGGGGAAACGTGAAACTAACACAATGCCACAATGGGCTGGTAGTTCATGGTATTACTTGAGATATTGTGATCCGCACAATGATAAGATGCTTGCGGATCCTAAGAAATTGAAATACTGGCTTCCCGTTGATTTATACGTTGGCGGTGCGGAACACGCTGTTTTACACTTGTTGTATGCCCGTTTCTGGCATAAGGTTTTGTATGATTTAGGTGTTGTTCCAACTTCTGAACCATTTCATAAATTGGTTAATCAAGGAATGATTTTAGGTAAAAACCATGAAAAAATGTCTAAATCGAAGGGCAATGTTGTCAATCCTGATGATATTGTAAACGAATATGGTGCAGACACACTTAGATTGTATGAAATGTTCATGGGACCAATTAGTGAGTCTAAACCTTGGAATACAGAAGGTCTGAAGGGTGCCTATCGTTGGATTAATCGTGTATGGCGTTTGTTAATTGATGAAAAAGACAACGCGCGTTCAATCATTTTAAATCAAAATGATGGCAGTTTAGACCGGATTTATAATCAAACCGTTAAAACCGTTACAAACGACTATGATCAAATGCATTTTAATGTTGCTATTTCCCAAATGATGGTCTTTGTAAACCAGGCCTATAAGGCTAAGACATTATATAAACCTTATGTTGAAGGATTTATTAAACTTCTAAATCCAATTGCACCACATATGTGTGAAGAAATTTGGGATAAATTAGGGCATGAAGGTAGCATGGCTTATGCTAAATGGCCAAAGTACGATGCATCTAAACTGGTTAATAATCAAGTTGAAATCCCAATTCAAATTAACGGTCGGGTTCATGCTAAATTAAAATTTGAACGGAATGCTACCCAAGATACTGTTAAACAATCAGTATTAGATGATGATCGTGTTAAAGAATTTATTAATGGTAAGCAAGTTAAAAAGGTAATTATGATTCCAAATCGAATTGTTAATATCGTTGTAAAATAATTTAAATATTGATTTGAAACTGAACATCCAGTAATTATTAAAATAATTACTGGATGTTTTTGTATGATTCAATAAGATTTTGATTAATTATTTCTTATAGATATTGATAAAAAAATTTAGATTGTTTAAAATAAAAAGGTCAACTCTATTGAATCGAAAGAAGAATAAAACTAACTCATGCAAATTAATAATCATAAAATTATTCAAAAAAAGGAATCATCACAGGATAAAATGGTTAAAGGATCCATGTGGATGACTGCCGGGAGCATTTTTTCAAGGATATTAGGTGCTATTTATATTATTCCGTGGCGTTTAATGTTTGGCATTCTTTTATATTACCAGGCAAATGCACTCTATGTTCAAGGATATAATGTTTACAGTTTCTTTCTGATTATTTCAATTGCAGGAATTCCATCTGCAATTGCCAAGCAGGTCGCTCATTATAATGCATTAAATGAATATAATGTTGGGGTAACATTATATAAAAAAGGAATGCTGCTAGCAGCAGTAACTGGAATTATTTGTGCTTTAATTCTATATTTTGGAGCACCATTATTAATGTTAACTAATAATAATGATGCTAACATTATTCCAGTTATGCATTCATTGGCTTGGGCGGTTTTGATTATTCCAATCATGAGTGTTACCCGCGGGTATTTTCAAGGTTATCAAGATATGGCTCCATCCGCTATTTCACAATTTACAGAACAGTTGGCCAGGGTAGCATATATGCTCTTAATGACATACTTAATTATGCGCGTTTTCCATGGTAGTTGGGTATCCGCTGTTTCTCAATCTACTTTTGCTGCATTTATTGGAGCGGTATTTGGAATTGCTATTTTAGGGGTATATTATTTTAAACGCCGTGATTACTATCGTGAATTACGTGAAAACAGTAATAATGATGTTCATGTTAATTCATCAAGGCTTTATCGAGAAATTTTACAACAGGCAGTTCCATTTATCATCTTGGGTGCCGGAATTACAATTTTTCAATTAATTGATCAATTGACATTCTTCAAGTTAATGGATTTCTTTAGGGGATATTCAAATTTCGTTTTAAATGAGTTGTATACGATTTTTGCCGGAAACGCAAATAAATTAATTATGATCACAATTTCATTATCATCTGCATTGGCAGTTACCGTTGTTCCATTGTTATCCGAGGCTCATACCCATCATGATACTAATTCAGTTCGAAAAGAAATTACTAATGGGATGTTGATGTTTGAATTTGTAATGCTGCCAGCTTCATTAGGAATGGCTGCCGTTGCTGGTCCCATTTATCGGGTTTTCTATGGAAATGACAATAACGCTTTTTCTGCTAATATTCTATCGTTTTCATCAATCATTGCAATTTCATTTGGGATTTTTACAGTTGCATCTGCCATCATGCAAGGAATTGGTCAAAATAAACGAGCAGTTAAATACTTTATTATTGGAACAATCGTAAAAATTTTGACTCAGGCTCCTTTAATTTATTTCTTTGGAACTTTTGGTCCGTTAATATCATCCGGTTTAGGATTTATGGTTGCTAATTACTTAATTTTCCGTTCGTTAAATCACCAGTACCATTTAAATCTTGCCTTAGCTGCTAAAAAGACTAATCGCATTTTGCTATATTCAATTTTGACTTATCTTGCTGCATTAATAATGGTTTGGATTGAAAATCGGTTAATCGGTCGCTTCGTTAATGTTTATAATTCAAAAATTAGTTTGATTATTACCATTGTAGCTGCATTGGTGGGCGGATTTGTTTATATTTACTGTACTCTTAAAACGCGGCTTGCTGATCAAATTCTTGGCAGTAAGGTTGCTAAACTAAGAACTTTCTTGAAAATTAAATAAGATTAAATTAAAAAGGGAAAATCAAGATTAATTGATTCTCCCTTTCTTTTTATATTTTTGATTAAATTCTATTTAAAGCTTTGATAATTGTGCATAAAGAATGGAATTCTTTCAGCAATTTGATGGGGTAAAACAACGTATCTTCTTTCTGCTAATTTATCCGCAATTGCGCTATGGGCATATACAGCTGCTAAAACAGCATTTTCAGTGTTTTTAAATTGAGCGGTAAATCCAGCAATCATTCCGGCTAAAGTATCACCCATTCCACCAGTTGCTTGAGCGGGTGTTCCACCAGGATTAATAAAAGTATCCTTACTAGTATAAATTTGGGTATGGTGTGATTTTAAAACGACAATTGCATTTAACTTATCTCTAACTTTTTGATTTAAATTTTGATTTTTCTGATCGGCAATTTTGATGCCTGATAATCTTTGCCATTCCATTTGGTGTGGAGTGAAGATAATGTGAGCTTTGGGTAGTTTGATTTTATCTTGTGCAACCATCGTAATTGCTGAACCATCAATAATTACAATCTGATTTGGTTGGACATTTTGTAAGGTTAGTTGAAGAATATTTTTACTTTGATCGTCAGTACCTAGACCAGGACCAACGACAACCACGTTTGCACCAGGAATTAATTTTTTAATTTGATTTGAATCTAAAATATTAGCAACCATTGCTTCCGGTAATCTGGAATGTAGGCTTGATAAGTTATGCATATCAGTTAAAGTGCTAACAAGTCCAGCGCCTGAATAAACAGCGGCGGTTGTTGCCATGATGATAGCACCGCCCATATTTTGATTACCACCAACTAACGTAACCCGTCCATATGTTCCCTTATGACTTTGATTGGGACGGATCCGGATTGTATTTCTGATTAAATCTTCAGTGATTGATTTCATATAAATACCCCCTCAATAAATTATAGCATTACAATTAAAACCATTGTACTATATGCTTTGTCATTATTCATGATAAAATTAGAATATGATTTAATTTAAAAAGAAGGTAAGTTACATGATTAATTGGAAAAAAACAGCAAATAGTTATCAAAAAGATTATTTAAATGATTTAAAACAACTAATCGCCATTGATAGTGAACGTGATGACGCCCACCGTAGTGAACAATATCCTTTAGGCCCCGGTCCTGCCAAGGCATTAAAAAAGTATTTAGAATTTGGTAAACGCGATGGATTCAAAACCGAGAATCTAGATAATACAGTTGGATATATTGAATACGGGATAGGAAATCAAACCATGGCCATTCAAGCACACGCTGATGTTATGCCGGCAGGTAATGGCTGGAAAACTAATCCATTTAAAATGATTGAAAAGAATGGCAATATTTATGGACGTGGTACCTCTGATGATAAAGGTCCTGGGTTAGCAGCATATTACGGCCTAAAAATGCTTAAAGACCATGGAATTAAACCGCATTGTAAAATTCGGTTCATTATTGGAACGGATGAGGAAAGCGATTGGACAGGAATGAAACATTATTTTGATGTCGAACCAGCACCTAATTTTGGATTCTCACCTGATGCTGAATTTCCATTAATCAACGGTGAAAAGGGAATTTCAAGTTTCCAAATTAAATTTGGCCGGGGAGGTAATGACAATTCACAATTAATATCATTTCATTCTGGTTTAAGGGATAATATGGTTCCTGCTGAGGCAACCGCAGCCGTTAAATCCAACGATTTTAAATCATTATCAGATCAATTTTCAAAATTTTTGGATCATAATCCAATTCATGGTGAAACTAAAAATGATAATGGACAAATTCAATTTAAAGTTAATGGTAAAGCTGCTCACGGAATGGCACCGCAAAATGGAGTTAATGCTGGAACCTACCTAGCCAAATTCTTAAACCAATATGTAAATGATAATTCAAATTTTCTTGATTTTATTACTAAATTTCTTCATCTTGATTTCTTGGGACAACACCTTAATTTAAATCATCATGATGATACCATGGGGGATTTAACAATTAACCCTGGAATTATGAATTTTGATGTCAAAAATGGTGGATTAATTGTTGTTAATATTAGATACCCAAAGGGAATTGATATTCAAACCATTAATAGTCGTCTGAATCAGTATGCTAACAACAATGCAGTTGTTAAATTAGATAATATGAATCCACACTATGTTGATCCTAAAGATCCAGTTGTTACTAAATTGATGCATGCTTATCGAACACAAACTGGACGTAATGATCAGCCCAAGGTTGTTGGTGGCGGTACGTATGCTAGAATGATGAGTCGTGGAGTTGCTTTTGGAGCATTATGTTCATGGAAGACACCAAGCACAATGCATCAACCAAATGAATTTCAGCCCATTAGTGATTTAATGCTTGCAATGTCAATTTATGGCCAATCAATTTATGAATTAACAAAATAAGATCTATTTGGTTTTTAAAATATTAAACAAGTATTAGGTTAGTGATTACTAATACTTGTTTTCTTTTCTGTAATTTTGAAATGATGTATAATTCAAATAGGTTAAAGTGAGGGAAGAACAGAATGGATAAAATACATATATTTATAAATGTATTTCTATACTTAATTCAATTTATGGGACGAATTACCCTAATTGCTCTAATTGAATTGTGGAATTTGTTTAGTGATATTGACCAAATTATTTTTCAACAAAAGGATATTTGGAATTCAACAACCAGTTTTAATTTTAATCTACCATCACCATTAATTAATTTTGTCGTTGGAATGGCAGTAATTATATTAATTTGCTTTTATTTTAATTACCATCGTCATTTTAGGGTGAAACGAAATAATCCACTTAAGAGATTTTTAAGAAATCCCCATCACCACCTTCCTTTACATGGCAATAAAATTGGTTATTATGCTTATCACAAATACATTAAGTATAGTTTATACACCAGCAGGCATTTTTGGCAAAGGCACCGTAAAATTGATCCTAGCGGATTTGAATATTTTTGTGGAGCCTTATTTTATCACAGTAATTTTAAGAATGTAACGGTTACACAGCAATCAGGCGACTATGGGATTGACGTTGCGGCAACGTATAAACAAAGAAACTATGGAATTCAATGTAAGTTGTATAGTCGGCACCATGAAGTAGGGGTTGCGGCCGTTCAGGAGGCAATTTCTGGAACCTTAGCTTATGGCCTAGACGTTCCGATTGTGGTTACGACAAGTCATTACACTAATGCTGCTAGAGAAATGGCAAATGCAACCGGAACCATTTTAATTAGCCAAATTAATTTGCAGAAATGGCAAAAGCATCCTAATTATATTTTTCAACTTTTGCATATTCGAAAATAAAAGAACCACTCCAAATTGGAAGTGGTTTTTTTAATGATCATTTTTGAATCTTTTTTATAGCTTGGTCAATTTGATTTAAAACAATTTGTGAATTACCCGGCTTCAAAAGGTTCAATTTTTGTAAGTTGATTTTTATTTTGGGGCTAATTTGATAATCTTGAAACCATTTTTGATAATTTCTCCACATTAAATAATAATAATTTTTGAGATCCGGGTTATGATCAAATTGTTCATAGGGACGACCACGTTTCTTAATTCTTTTTAAAATGGTTTCAAAGTCACTACTTGCGTATACTAATAGATCTGGTGCCTTTTTAGGTAATAATTTTAATTCATCCATCATGTTATCCAGTAACTTTAAGTAGACATTTAATTCAATATCACTAATGTTACCTTCACGATGGTTTTCCTTTGTAAATAGCGCATCTTCATAGATAGAGCGGTCTAAAACGTTATTGTCATCTGATAACGCTTTTTTAATCATTGAAAAACGCTGATTCAAGAAATAAATCTGTAGTAAAAACCCGTATTGTTTTGGATTTTTATAATAAAGTGGCAATACCGGATTATTACCAGCAGGTTCATAAAAAGCTTTTGTTCCTAAATGCTTAGCAACTTTACCAGTTAGGGTTGTTTTGCCAACCCCAATCATTCCAGCAATAATTATCACCATTATTGGCTCCCCTTATAATTAATTTTTAGCCTTTAATAAATCTCTAATTTCAGTTAAAAGAGCTTCTGATTTAGTTTCCTTAGGTTGAGGATTTCGTTGAATGATCCGATTAATAATTTTAATTAAGATGAAAACAACGAATGCAATAATAATAAAATTAATAATTGAATTAATAAATGATCCATACCTAAAAGTTGCTGATCCAACTGTTAACTTTAGATTTGATAAATCAACTCGTCCTAAGAAAATTCCAATTAGTGGGTTGATTAAATTGGATGTTAATGATTTAACGATTCCCGTAAAGGCTGAACCAATGATAACACCAACAGCTAAATCAATTACATTACCTCGTGCAATAAAATTTTTAAATTCTTTAAACATTAAATAAAAAACTCCTTTCAAAATATGAAAACATTAATGATTTTAACATGTTTTAATTTCTTTTTGAGAAAAAATTATTAAATTATATTTTTCGAATAATAATTTTAAATGTTTTATAATACTAATGAAGTACTTAAAGTTAGGAAGTTAATTTATGTCTAAACAACGTTCTTTTAGAAAACGGTTATTATTACTTATTCCAATTGGAATGCTTATTTTTGCCTTTTTTTCAATTCAAAATGTTAGTGGAAAAACTACATCTAATTTTAATCAGGATCGAATTACATTTGTTTTCAATCCTCAAAATAATAAATCTTTAAATCATTACGTTTACCAAACGGTTGAACGGAATGGTAAAAATTTTCATCATTATTTTTCGCCCCATCAATTTGCAAATAAATTTGGGCAACCCAATTGGGTTATAAAACGATTAACGAATCGTTTAAGACGCCAACATCTTAAAACTAAGGCTTATCAGGGTCGGTTAATCGTTGTTGCAACCGGAAACTCAAAGGATATTAAACGTGTTATTAATTTGAATCAAAGGAAAAAATTAATGCCACGTTTTGCATCAAACAAAATATTAGGAATTGTTAAATCTAATCAAACCAATCAATTTAAATCAAATTATTATCAATCTAAAATTGATTATGGTAATGGGAGTAAAGACAGTAATTTAATTAATGCCGGACCCAGAAGGTTTATTAACCGGTATGATGTTTCGCCACTTTATGAAAATAATCAATTAGGTCGTGGCCAATCCATTGGGATTATTTCATTTGCTAATTTTAATCCTTCAGATGCTTATTATTATTGGAACAAACAGGGAATTCCTGCTAAATCAAACCGGATTAAAATTATTAATACTAGTAATAAAAAGCCATCTTGGAATCAATACGATGAAACAACCAATGATGTTGAACAATCTGGATCAATTGCACCTGATGCTAATATTGATGTTTATATGGGAGATACCACTGCACAGGGGATGATTAATGCCCTTGCCAATGCAATTAGTGCGAACCAAACCAGTTCTCTATCAATTAGTTGGGGCCAAAGTGAACGTTTGGTTCAATCAGAAATCAAAAGTGGTCAGATTCCTAAGTATTATAATGGCATCATTAATTTATTATTTAAACAAGCTGCTGCCCAGGGCATGAGTATTTTTACATCCGCTGGTGATAATGGGGCATACGATGCGATTGATGAAAATTATGACCCCGAATTGTCGGTTGATACACCTGCTGCTTCACCATATGTAACTGCAGTTGGCGGAACAACACTTCCTTACCGGGTATCCAATACACTTTCTGTAAATCAGGAACGTGCATGGTCGAATGATTTCCTATACTCAATCTTTGATCACCGTGGCTTAATGAATGGAAGCCAATCTAAATTTGTCCAAAATTATTTTGCTGGCACTGGTGGCGGTTTTAGTAAATTGAATCCAATTCCTCCATATCAATACCATGTAAAAGGAACCGGAACTTACAATGCAATTCCACTGTGGCTTTATAAAAATAAAACTTTGTACCGGATTGCCCACCCTAAATTAATTAGTGGGACTTCTTCTGGAAGAAATGTTCCAGATATTTCTGTTAATGCTGATCCTAATACTGGATATGCAGCGTACTATTCCAATCCAGGTCATTTTAATTCTAATGGTCATTGGGCATATACAGGAGGAACTAGCATTGTTGCACCTCAAATGGCTGCCGTTGCTGCTTTAGTTAATAGTAAAAACAATGTTAGAAGTGGGTTTTGGAATCCCCAAATATATCAAATGGCAACTGGTAATGATTCACCATTTCATCCTTTAGACAGTATTTATAATAATAATAATCTTTATTACACTGGTCAAAAAGATGCTATTTATAACCAAAGTACCGGTCTAGGAACCGTTGATGTTGCTAAATTAAATCATTTTTTTGACTAAAAATAAAAAACGCTAGGAAATATATTCCTAACGTTTTTTTATGAAATGCCCCGAGCAGGGATCGAACCTGTACTTGATTGCTCAAACAGCGACCTGAACGCTGCGCGTCTGCCAATTCCGCCATCGGGGCATAAAAAACAATTCAATCACCATTTTACACGAAAATATTATAAAATCCAATGAAATTCTAATTTAGGTTCGATATAATCATGATTGATGAAATGATACCAGTTAATAACTATGGTATAAAATATTGATTTTTGGTACAATACATTTGTGTGTATATTAAATATGTAAAGACTTTTTATTAAAGCATTTAAAGGGGATAAAAGCAATGTGTGGATTTACTGGATTTGTTAACCAGAAAGATGTTCCAACCGGAACGATTAATAAAATGGCAGACCGGATTAAACATCGAGGCCCTGATGACGAAGTATATTTTGATGATCATAAAGTATCAATTGGCTTTAGAAGATTGTCAATCATTGATTTAGCTCATGGAGCTCAACCAATTTATAGTGAAGATCATAAAAGCGTTTTAACTTTTAATGGTGAAATTTATAATTATAAAGATATCAGAAAAGAATTAAAAGATTTAGGCTACAAATTTAATACGGATGTAGATTCAGAAGTTATTATTCGTGGATATGAAGCATGGGGTCCAAAGGTTTTAAATAAGCTACGTGGGATGTTTGCTTTCGTTATCTATGATAGTGCTAAAAAGCAAGTATTTGGTGCCCGTGATCATTTTGGAATTAAGCCATTATACTATTATGATGATGGTAAAACATTCCTTTGGGGATCAGAAATTAAAGCCTTTTTAGAACATCCTAACTTTAAAAAAGAATTGAATACTAAATTATTACCCATCCATTTAAGTTTCGAATTTATTCCATCACGCGAAACAATGTTCAAACATGTTTATAAACTATTGCCAGGACAATATTTTGTTCATAAATTAAATGGTGGAACTGAATTACATCGTTACTTTAAATTTAACTATGATCACATTGATAATAGTCAAACGGTTGATGGTGATGCTAAAAAATTAAGAAAAATTGTTCGAGATTCAGTTAAAGAGCACATGGTTTCAGATGTTGAAGTTGGTAGCTTCCTATCCAGTGGCGTTGATTCTAGTTATGTTTTAACTGAAGCTTCTAAATTGCACCCAATTCACTCATTTTCATTAGGATTTCATCATTCTAAATACAGTGAATTGTCATGGTCAACTGATTTTGCAAAGCAACTTCATCAGAAAAATACACCGATTTATATGAACGGTGATGATTACTTTGGTTTTCTTCCAACAATGATGTATTACATGGATGAACCATTGTCTAATCCGTCTGCACCACAATTATTCTTCCTTTCTAAACGAACAAGGGAAAGTGTTAAAGTTGCTTTATCTGGTGAAGGAGCAGATGAATTCTTCGGTGGATATAATACTTATCTAGAAGCCATTCCATTTGAACGTTATCAAAAATGGGTTCCTGGATTTATCAGAAATGCATTAGCCAAGATGGTTAAAAAAATGCGTCCATTCCATGGCCGTCGTTTCTTAATTCGTGGTGCTGAACCACTTAGTGAACGTTATTACCGTGTTAATTATGTTTTTGATTATGACCAAAGAAATCAATTGCTTAAAGATCCAAGTATTAATGTTGATTCAGGTAAATATACTAAGCATATTTTCGATGATGTTAAAGATAAAGATCCAATGACCCAAGAACAATATTTTGATATTAATACTTGGCTTCCATATGACATTTTACACAAGGCTGATCGAATGAGTATGTGTAATTCACTAGAAGTTAGAACGCCATTGGTTGATAAAGTTGTCGGTAAATTTGCTTCTACCATGCCAACTAAAACTAGGATTCTTAAGGATGGAACTACCAAAGTCTCACTTAGACAAGCAGCTGAAGACGCATTACCTGATAAAGTTGCTAAGAAAGAAAAAATGGGTTTCCCATCACCAATTGCTAAATGGATTAATACTCCTAAATATCATAAATTAATTGTAAAGGCATTTAATTCCGATATTGCCCATCGATTCTTCAATGTTGATTATTTGATGCATCTTTTAAAGTTACATGCTGAAGGTCATTCCATTATGCAAAAGATTTTCACCATTTATACATTTATTTTATGGTATGGTGTCTACTTCCCAGAAAATACTAACTTAGATATTATTGACCAAGTTCATAAGACTAAGACTGATATGTAATGATTTCCAATTTATTTTAATTACAAAATAAATTATAGGAAGGAAAGATCTTAGTTGTGTTAACAGTTAATGAAATTATAACGTTATTAAATGAACATCATTTGTTAAAATCTTATCATTTGAATAATAATCAAAAAGTATTTAAACATGTTACTTATGATTCAAGAAAGGCAACTGATCAAACGTTGTTTTTCTGTAAGGGTAATTTTAAACCACAGTATTTAACCTCAGCAATTGAAAAAGGGGCAAGTGGTTATGTTTCCGAAAAACATTTTTTAAATCAATTCAATGGATCTGAATTTATTGTTTCTGATGTTCAAAAAGCAATGGCACTTTTGGGCGCTGCTTTTTATGGATACCCTCAAAATCAAATGCATGTTATTGGAATTACTGGAACCAAAGGGAAAACAACGACTGGTTATTTTATTCGAAGTATTTTACAGAATACGACCAATCGAAAGACGGCTTTGTTTTCCACCATTGATACATTTTTAGGTAATCAACCTAATCAAAGGTTTAAATCTCAATTAACCACTCCTGAGTCATTAGATTTATTTAAAAATATGAGAACTGCCGTTGATAATGGAATGACTAATTTAGTGATGGAAGTTTCATCTCAATCGTATAAAAAGAACCGTGTTTATGGGATGCATTATGATGTCGGAATCTTTTTGAATATTACCCCAGATCATATTGGACCCAATGAACATCCTAATTTTGCTGATTATTTACATTGCAAAGAACAGTTATTGGTTAATTCCAAAGTATGTTTAATTAATGCAGAATCTAAACATCTAAAGGATTTATATTTTGCTGCTAAAACGACATCTGAACCCAGCAATATTTATTTCTTCGCGCGTCAAGGAACCAAACCAGAATATCCGGTTCGTGTTGATTTTCAATTCAAGAGTTTAAAGGATAATATGAATGCTAATCAAATTCATTTTGTGTCTTCATCTGACCGCATTCCGAAATTAAAATCCATAAACGGTAATTATAAGTTATCAATGCCGGGTGATTATAATGAATCCAATGCAACTGCAGCAATTGTTGCAGCTGGATTTGCTGGTGCCAATTCACAAGATATTTATAATGGGCTTTCCAATGTAAATGTTCCTGGAAGAATGGAGCGTCATTTTAGTAAATCGCATGGAACCATTTACGTTGATTATGCTCATAACTATGCCAGTATGCATGCTTTACTTGGGTTCTTGAAACGTGAGAATCAAGATTCAAATATTATTGTTGTCCTTGGTAGTACCGGTGATAAAGGTGAAAATCGTAGAAAAGGTTTTGGGAAAGCGCTAAGTGAATATGCTGACGTTGCTTTCCTAACAACTGATGATCCAGGCGATGAAAATCCAATGGCAATTGATCAACAAATTGATTCATACGTTGATCACAATAAAGTCAAAGTTAATTTTGAATTAGACCGAACAAAAGCTATTCAAAAAGCAATTACAATGAGCAATAATCATGATATGGTTGTTGTCGCCGGAAAAGGACGCGATCCATACCAAAAGGTAAATGGCAAAAATATTCCTTATGAAACCGATTCTGTAGCGGTTGATAACGTTTTGAAAGGACTTGAAAAGTAAATGAATAGTGAAAATTCGAAATCATTTACACCGATTTTGCTAGGAAGTGACTTTAATGTTTATGGGATGGCACGTTCACTATATGAAAAATATGGTAAACCAGTGAAAGCCTATGCTGAAAAATCGCTTGCCCCAACAAGATATACTAAAATCGTTGATTTAACTTTAATTCCAGGATTCAGTGAGGATCCAACTTGGATTAATGAAATGATGAAATTAAAACAACAATATGCTAACCATAAAGAACCGGTGATTTTGATTGGTTGTGGTGATGGTTATGCACAGTTGATTTCTAAGCATCAAGATGAGTTAAAAGATGTTTTCATTTGTCCCTACGTTAATTATCATATGCTACGTCAGTTAAATAGTAAGGAAAATTTTTATAAAATTTGTGATCAGTATCATCTTCCATATCCTAAAACCATTATTTTAACCAAACAAATGTATAAAAATCATGATTATGAAAATCCGTTTGGTTATCCGGTGGCATTAAAACCAACTAACAGTGTCGAATGGCTGGACATTCATTTTAAGGGTCGGAAAAAGGCATTTGTGATTAAGAGCAAGAAAGAATTTATAACCATCGTTAATAAAATTTATGAAAATGGTTATACGTCTGATTTGATTGTCCAAGAATATGTCGGTGGTGAAGATCGGACGTTGAATGCTTATGTGGATAAAAATCACCATGTTAAAATGATGTGCCTTGGTTATCCACTATTAGAAGATCCTTCACCATCATCAATTGGTAATTATGTCGCCATTTTACCCGATTACAATCAAAAAATTTATCAAGTTGTTCAGAAATTTTTAGAGTCAATTCAGTATACTGGATATGCTAATTTTGATTTGAAATATGATTCGCAAGACCATTCATTTAAATTTTTTGAAATTAATTTAAGACAGGGAAGAAGTAGCTTCTTTGTTACATTATGTGGATATAATTTAGCTGATTGGGTTATCCAGGATTATGTATTTGATAGTCTTAAAGATAAACCAACCCTTCTAGCTAATAGGAGCCATGAAAATTATAATTTATGGTTAGGTGTCGGTGTAAGGACTTTTAAAAAGTATACTAAAGAATCACACAGTAAATCAATTGCATTAGATTTGCTTCGTGAACATCGTTATGGGAGTACTTTTTGGTATTCCAAAGACCGTAATTTCAAACGCTGGTTGCTTTTAGAATGGATGCAACATATTTATGCTAAAAACTTCAGCAAATATAGTAACTAATAAGGATGGTTTTTAAGAATGAAGAACTATTTTTCCATTATTGGTGGGATGGGGACTGAAGCGACTGAAAGTTATATTCATGTTTTGAATCAGCGAACCCCATCAAAAAAAGATCAAGATTATTTAAATTATATATTAGTTAACCATGCAACCATTCCGGATCGAACCGATTATATCTTGGATCATACTAAACCCAATCCATTACCAGATTTGATTGAGGATATTAAGCAACAAAGTCAAATTAAACCGGCTCCTAAGTTTTTTGCTTTACCATGTAATACAGCTCATTATTTTTACAAGCAATTGCAAGAAGCCACTAAAATTCCAATTTTAAACATGCCTAAAGAAGCAGTTAAGGCAATTAGTAAGTTTTATCCCCATGCAAAAAGGATTGGATTGATTGCAACTCGTGGAACAATTCATGATCATATTTATGATGATGAAATTAAACATGCTGGCTATAAATTAATCCATCCATCGCAAAAGATAGAAGATGAAACCATGGAATTAATTTACGATGATATTAAAACTAAGGATACCGTCGATGCCCATCTATATCATCATATTTTAAGCGAAATGATTGATTTGAAAAAATGCGACGTTGTTATCTTAGGATGTACTGAATTATCATTAGCTCAAGAACGAGCCAGCAACCATCATTTTAACATTATTGATGCTCAGTCTGTTTTGGTTGATTGTTCAATTCGAATGGCAATAAAAAATAGAAATTAATTATAAAAAATTCTCCTAATGAAAAATGAAGTTAAAATGCTTCTTTAATATCATTAGGGGAATTTTTAATTTAGGATTAAAATTTGTAAAAAAATAAAAACAAAAGAGCAAATACATAGTAATATTACTGATCCATGATTAATTTTACTTTGTTCTTTAAAACGATAGTTGGTTTCAACCACTGGAATTAAAATTAAAACGATTAGATCACATATGATAACTAGCCATGGATGGTGAGCAAACATCCTGATGGTTAAAATCACTTGGCTAATGATTAAAATGCAATAAAATAGCCTTGACCAAATCATTGATTGAATCATTCGCTTTTCCGAATGAAGATTTAAACCAATGCCATTTGAAATCATAAGTAAAAACCAACAAGTTAAATTAATTGTAATCCATCGCATACTGTGCCTTCTTTAATATTTCTTATTAAATTAATTTTATCACATTTTAGTGATTGGTATTGACAATTAATAATGAGTAATCTATTATAATTATTAGAAAGTAGTTAACATATATTTAATTAAAATATAATAAAGGAGACAGTACATATGAGTAGAAAAATTGGCGTTATTGGAATTGGACATGTTGGTTCAACGGTTGCCCATTACCTTGTTTCAGGTGGTTTTGTTGACGAATTAGTATTAATTGATAAAAATAAAGCTAAAGTGGTTGCTGATGCTTTAGACTTAAAGGAAGCATTACCTAATTTACCTTACCATCCTAAAATTGTGGTAAACGATTATGATGCGTTAAAAGATGCGGACGTCATTATTTCATCGTTAGGTAACACTCGGGTGTTAAGCTCTAAAACAAGTGATCGCTTTGCTGAGTTACCATTTGTATCGGCACAGGTAAAATTAGTTGCCCCAAAGATTAAAGCATCTGGTTTTAATGGTGTCATCGTTGATATTAGTAATCCGTGTGATGTTATCACTTCGATGTATCAAAAATTAACCGGACTCCCTAAGAATCAAGTCATGGGAACTGGAACACTACTTGATTCAGCTAGAATGAAGCGAACTGTTGGTGAGGCTTTACATGTCGCTTCTAGTTCTGTATCTGGTTATAATTTGGGTGAGCACGGTAATTCACAATTTACTGCCTGGTCAACGGTAGTAGTATTAAGTCACCCGATTAGCGAATTGGTTGATAAATATCATCTTGATTTAGATCAATTGGATCAAAATGCTAAAAATGGTGGATTCACTATTTTTAAAGGAAAGGGATACACTAATTATGGAGTTGCAACCGCTGCAGTTCGTTTAGCTAATGTTGTTATGAACGATGCAAATACTGAATTGCCAGTTTCTAATTACAGAAAGGAATATGGGGTCTACTTATCATACCCAGCTGTTATTGGTAAACAGGGAATTGTTCATCAGGATCAATTGAATTTATCTGACGATGAAAAAAAGAAGCTTCAAAAATCTGCCAACTTCATTAAAAGCAAATTTGAACAAGTAATGAATAAATAACGAACTACTTTCTAATTAATCATGACAAATAGATAATTATGTGTTAAAATTATCTGTTGTTAAGCGGGTATAGTTTAGTGGTAAAATATAAGCTTCCCAAGCTTAAGTCGCGGGTCCGATTCCCGTTACCCGCTTATAATGATTCGATTATAAAAGAGTAGTAGTTATGATTAATAATCAAGCGAACCTGGGTTGGTGAGAGCCAGGGTTATGATTTTAACGAAAGCGTGCTTTTTAGAATCTAAAATTATATATTTAAAGTGGATAATTGATATCAACAAGAGTGGTACCGCGGGCTTGCTCGTCTCTTACAATTATGAATAGTAATTGTAAGAGTTTTTTTATCCAATCATAAAATGATTGACTTAATCATACTTTGCCATGATGAATTTTAAGGAGGGGTAATATTGGATTATAAACAAACAATTGCTGATAATATCAGTTCAGCATTGGATCATAAAATTAATCGTAAGGATATTGAAGCTAAAATTGAAGTTCCCAAAAATTCTAAAATGGGTGATCTAGCTTTTCCAACATTTATTTTAGCTAAGGAATTACATCAAGCACCACAAATAATTGCTCAAAATTTAGTTAAACAAATTAATACTGAAGGATTTGATAAAGTTGTTGCAACTGGTCCTTATATTAATTTCTTTCTAAATAAATCTAAATTTAGCAATGATGTTTTGGACTTGATTTTAAAACAGCAACAAAACTATGGCAATAATCAACGTGGTAATCAACGAAACGTTACAATTGATATGTCTTCACCTAATATTGCAAAACCAATTTCAATGGGGCATTTAAGATCAACCGTAATTGGAAATTCAATTGCGAATATTTTATCTAAAAACGGCTACCATCCAATTAAAGATAATCACCTTGGTGATTGGGGAACCCAATTTGGTAAGTTAATCACGGCTTATTTAAAATGGGGGAATGAAAAAGACGTTGAGGCTGACCCAATCAATAAGTTGGTTGAATACTATGTCCATTTTCATAAGGTTGATAAAGAACATCCTGAACTTGATGATGAAGCACGTGAATGGTTCAAAAAGCTCGAAAATGGGAACCAAGAAGCAATTAATTTATGGAAATGGTTCAGAGATGTATCTTTAAAATCATTTAATAAAACGTATGATAAATTGGGTGTTAAATTTGATACCTATAACGGTGAATCATTCTATAATGATAAAATGGATGAAGTTATCCAAATGTTGAAAGATAAACACCTTCTAAAGAAATCACGCGGGGCTGAAATTGTTGATTTACAAAAATATAATTTGAATCCGGCATTAATTTTAAAGAGTGATGGTGCATCCCTTTATATTACACGTGATTTAGCAACTGCCATTTACCGTGATCGAACTTACCATCCTGCAATGAATCTATACGTTGTTGGTTCTGAACAAATTTTATACTTTAAACAGTTAAAGGCCGTTTTAAAGGAAATGGGAATTCCATCGGCTGATAATTTACATCACGTTCCATTTGGCTTAATTTTATCTAATGGACAAAAATTATCAACAAGATCCGGTCGCATCATCCTATTGAACAAGGTATTAGATGATTCTGTTAAACTTGCTAAGGAACAAATTCAAGAAAAGAATCCTGATTTGCCTAATAAAGATAATGTTGCTAACGAAGTCGGTGTTGGTGCAATCATATTTGGTGATTTAAAGAATAATCGAATGGATAGCATCAATTTCGTTTTAAAAGATCAATTACGGTTTGAAGGTGAAACTGGTCCATATGTTCAATATGCCCATGCTCGCGCTGAAAGTATTCTTAGAAAAGCTCACGTTAGTTCACAATCAATTGTGTCTGGTTCTAAATCAGTTAGTGATCCAGCAGCTTGGGATGTTTTAAAATTATTGAATGACTTCCCTCGAATTGTAAAAATGGCTTGTGACGAATTTGAACCGTCAGACATTGCAAAATATTCTTTGAAACTATCGAAAGCATTTAATAAATACTACGCTCATACTAAGGTCTTAGTTAAAGATGATGAATTAGTTGCTCGATTATCATTAGTAAAAAGTATTTCAATCGTTTTGAAGGAAGCATTACGCTTATTAGGCGTAAAAGCTCCGGATCAAATGTAAAGTAATTAATGATTAAAGTTTCTGATTATGTTTTAATACATAATTGGGAACTTTTTATTATCTAATTGTAAAATTAGGTAAATTAAATATGATATAATTATCATAATTTAATCAATCCATAAAAGAGATGCTTTTATTTATATGAATCAAATGAAATCACATAATCAGGATCGCAAACGTTGGTTTTTACAACTTTTGCATCGAATTAGAAAAAATTGGCATAGACTATCTAAACGCTATCATTTAGTTAGAATGATGGTTGCTGCTTTATTATTAGTTGTTTTACTAATGAGTTCATTTTTAACTTTTAAAGCTAAAACAATTGGTGTGGGGAATTTACATTCATCATTGAAGCAATCAACGGTAATTTATGATAATTCAAATCAAAATGCAGGTGAACTTTATTCTCAAAAGGGAACTTACGTTGGATTACAACGTATTTCTCAAAATATTCCCAACGCAATTTTGTCAACAGAAGATCGTAATTTTTATCATGAGTATGGTTTTTCATTTAAAGGAATTGGGAGAGCATTTTTACTTGCCATTAAAAATAAAATTCTTCATCGAGATTACATTAGTGGCGGTGGGAGCACAATTACTCAACAGCTGGTAAAAAATGCTTATCTATCTCAACAGCAGACATTGAGTCGAAAATTAAATGAAATTTTTATTTCAATTCAAGTTGAAAATACTTATTCTAAGAATGCAATTTTAAGCATGTACATGAATAACGCTTATTTTGGTAATGGTGTTTATGGTGTTCAAGATGCATCTGAACGTTACTTTGGAATGTCAGCTGATCAACTGCCAATTCAGGATGCTGCCGTTTTGGCAGGAATGTTAACCAACCCAAGTGGATTTAATCCAGTTGATCACCCCAATCGGAGTAAAGCAAGAAGAAATGTTGTTCTAGATCTAATGGCTGAAAATCATAAAATTAGTTATAGTCAAGCTAAACAGTATCAAAAAATGCCGATTAAAACGGTTGATAACTACTCTTATAAAAATAAATATAATTACCCTTATTATTTTGATGCGGTGATTGATGAAGCAATTAACAAGTACGGACTATCAGAGAATGATATTATGAATCATGGTTACAAAATCTATACGACATTAAATCAAAAGCAGCAGCAAAGTATGCAAAATGATTTTAATGATGATAACAATTTTCCACAAAACGCAAGTGATGGAACTAAGGTTCAAGCAGCTTCGGTTGCGGTAAATCCAAGTGATGGTGGCGTTAGTGCTGTCGTCGGTGGCCGTGGGCAACATGTGTTCAGGGGCTATAACCGTGCAACTGAAATCAAGCGTCAACCTGGTTCAACGATGAAACCGCTGGCGGTTTATACGCCGGCACTTGAAAATGGTTATAATTATGATTCAACGTTAGTTAATAAAAATCAAACTTATGGTAAAAATCATTATCATCCTGAAAATTATGGGAATCAATATACCGGGAAAGTGCCTATGTACCAAGCTCTAGCTCAAAGTATGAATGCACCAGCTGTTTGGCTCTTAAATCAAATTGGCGTTAATAAGGGATACCATTCTGTTAAGAATTTTGGTTTGCCAATTAACAGTAGTGATAAAAACTTAGCGTTGGCATTAGGAGGATTATCTAATGGTGTTTCTCCTCAACAAATGGCAGGGGCGTACACTTCTTTTGCTAACCATGGGGTGATGAATCAACCGCATTACATTCGTAAAATTGTTGATGCATCTGGACATGTAATTGTTGATAATACGACACCAAACAGCAAACAAGTCATGTCTAATTCGACTGCTAAACAGATGACTAGTATGATGCTTGGCGTATTTGATAACGGAACTGGTGCTGATGCCAAACCAAGTGGGTACCAAGTTGCAGGTAAAACTGGTAGTACCGAAGCTGATCAAACTGGTGATGCTGATGCTACCCGTGATAAATGGATTATTGGATATACTCCCAATGTCGTTTTAGTAACTTGGGAAGGATTTGATAATACTAATGCGGCCCATCATTTGGAAAACGTTAGTGGAACCGGAATTGGCCCATTGTTTAAAAATGAAATGCAATCAATTATTCCGACTACCAAGCAAAATAATTTTGACGTTAGTGATGCTCAAACAATGGCAGAAGATAAAAATAAAGGTAAGTCATCTAATAATATTTGGAATAATATTGAAAATGGTGCCGACAAGTTTAGTTCTGATGTTGGAAAGGGCGTTAATTCAATTAAGAATGGTGCCAATAATTTATATCAGAAAGCTAAACAATGGTTTAAATAATTAGATTAAAAAAGGATTAACAAATTATAATTTGTTAATCCTTTTTATTTGTTAACTGTTATAAGTTACTTTAACTAAAAAACATTAAATAAAAAAGGTAACTAAATACCTTTTCTATTAATAAATTATTTACTTACTACTTGATGAAGATTGCATGTAACCAGCTAAAACATTCTTCAAATCGTTATCTTGAATCTGAACGCCACCATTTTTAAGAACCTTAGAAATAACTTGTTGTCTAAATGATTGGTTATTCATTTCGCTATTAACGATTTGGTCTTTTAGTTCACTAATATGATTGTTATATGATCCTTTATTAGGGTGGTTGACCATTTGAATAACTTGGTAACCAAATTGAGTTTTAACAGGGGCCTTAGTATATTCACCATTCTTCAAATTAAATGCAGCCTTCTTGAAATTAGCATCTAATGAACTATCAGTATTATCGAATGGTGTTAAACGGCCACCCTTGTCCTTGTTAGATGTGTCTTGTGAATACTGTTTAGCAAGGCTTTCAAAGTTCTTACCATTTTTACTATTTAATTTATTAATAACATTATTGGCTTGGCTCTTACTCTTGAATAACATTTCATTAACAGTGACTTTAGGTTGGAAACTCTTGAATTGATTCTTTAACTTAGCAGTTGTAAAGGTAGTATTAGCTTTAACAGCCTGCTTAATTAATAATTGGGTTTTGATGTTATCTTTAAGGGTAGATGTTGTCATCCCTTGTTGTTGTAACATTGCATCCAATTGAGAACCATATTGTTGTTTGTATTGATTAAACTGTGCATTAACATCTGATTCTTTAACTTGGCTTCCATATTCTTTTTGTAAGACTTTCTTAATGATCATTTCTTGTAAAACGGCTTTACCGTTAGAAGTATTTTTCATGCTGCTATAGTATTCACTTTGGGTAATGCGACCTCCGTTAGTGATAGCAACGCTCTTGCTTCCACAGGCAACTAATGAGGTACTCATTAAGACACCTGCTAAACCAATTAGGATTTTTTTAGTGTTTTTATGCATGTTAAATAACAGATCCTTTCAATCATAATATTTTACACACCCTTAAATATAACATATTTCAGCCTATAATCATCAAAAAAATTTTAATTCTTCATATTTTCTAATGTATGATTGATTTTATTAATTTTAGGTTTAATTTTAAATTGGAAATCATTCAATTCCGTTTGAAAATCATTTAATGCTTTTTTAGCAGTGGGAATTGTCTTTTTAAATTGATTCAATTGCTTTGAAACATTTTTAGAATTTTTTTGAACCCGTTTAGCATCATTCATTTTTTCTTTGCTAATTTGGACTAATTCTTTAAAATGATTTGAATTAAAGAATAGATAACCAACTAACATGGAACTTGCACCAATTGTAATGCTAATCGATTTTTTCATTATTTATCCTCCAATTGGCTGGAAATTTTTTGTTGAAGTTTTTTAAAATCATCTTTACTATATTTTTTAGAATTATCAACAAATTTCATACTGAATCCATCGTGATCACTATATCTTGGAATTAAATGAAAATGGGAGTGAAATACAGATTGTGAGGCAATTTTTCCATTATTATTAATAATGTTCATTCCCTTGATTTTAGGATTGGATTTTTTAATTGCTCTCGCGATTTTAGGAATTCTCGAGAAGACATCACTAGCAAATTTAGCATCATATTCATAAATATTTGGAACATGTTTTTTCGGAATTACAAGTGTATGGCCAGGAGTTGCCTGTGAAATATCTAAAAATGCTTTAACGACGTTGTCTTCATAGATAGTGTAACTTGGTATTTCGTTTCTTATGATTTTACAGAAAATACAATCTTTCATAATGAAAATCTCCTTTAACTATTATTATGTTTATTATACACTACAAAAATATTGCCTTAAAATTATGATATAATTAAATTATATTAAATTAAGTTGAGGAAGTGAATTAATGGCTTTAAATGTATCACACGTTGTTGGTGGTTATTCTCAAATCCCAGTATTAAAGGATATTTCCTTTGACGTTAAGGATGGCGAATTAGTAGGATTAATTGGCCTAAACGGTGCTGGGAAATCAACGACAATTAATCATATTATTGGAATCTTAAAACCATTCTCTGGGACAATTATGATTAATGGAAAAACAATCGAAAATGATAATCGCGATTATAAAAAGCAAATTGCGTATATCCCAGAAATTCCAGTTCTTTATCCAGAATTAACTTTAAAAGAACATCTTGAAATGACGATGATGGCTTACCATTTAAATCATACTCAAGCTTGGAAAGAGGCAAAGCGCTTGCTTCGAATTTTCAGACTAGATAATAAATTAAATTGGTTCCCTGCAAATTTTTCTAAGGGTATGAAACAAAAAGTAATGATTGTTTGTGCTTTTATAACTAATGCTAAATTATTTATTATTGATGAGCCGTTTTTAGGGTTAGATCCATTAGCTGTATCTGATCTAATTGATTTGATTAAGCAACAAAAACAAAAGGGGAGTAGTATTTTAATGTCTACCCATGTATTAGATACAGCCGAACGTTTTTGTGACCGTTTTGTGCTTATTCATGGTGGCAAAATTAGAACTGAAGGAACATTAGAACAGTTAAGAAAAAAATTTCCACATGCTGGTTCATCATTAAATGATATTTATTTAAGCCTTGCTAGGGATGATCGACAATGAAAACACTTTTTAAGACAAGATTGAGTCACCATTTGATGGAATTAGCTAAATACTTACGTTATGTTTTAAATGACTTCTTTGTAATTGCAATGATGTTTTTTGTTGGTGGATTAGGTTATGAGTATTCTAATTTATTAAAAACACTCCATCCCGGTTTAGCCTGGACTAATTGGGTAATCTTGATTGTCCTTTTTTTATCTGTTCAAATAGGGCGTTACGCAACGTTTTTAAAACAACCTGATTATGTATTTTTATTACCTGAAGAATATAGTTTACATCAATATTTAAAACAATCATTTAATTATAGTTTATTAATGGCTGGGATAATTCAAATTTTAGTTTGGTTTATTTTATTGCCATTTATTGAGGTAACCAATCACGCTAATAATATTGATTTAATTAGTTATTTAATTATGATTTTAGTGATTAAATTTATTTGGTTATCCAGTAATTTAATGGGTGGATATCGAATTAATATTTATAAATTCAATCGAACGTTTCTATTAAAGTGGTTATTACCATTTATTACTATTTCCGTTGCTGTTTTTGTAAATCCGTTATTGGGATGCTTAATCTCAATTATTTTCGCAATTGCAGTTCAATTTAAATTGAACCAGTGGTCACATTCATCATTGGATTGGTTGTTTTTGATTAATAATGAGGAAAAAAGGATGCACGATCTTTATCAATTTTTTAATTTGTTTACAGATGTTCCTAAAGTTAATCCGAAACCAAAACGAAGAAAGTATTTGGATCGAATTTTAAATCAAATTCACCCAACTCAAAAAAACATATACCTATACTTGTATTCAAGAGGAATTTCACGTGATTCAAAATTCAGTAATTTATATTTAAGATTGACAATTATTGGAATGGTATTGTTATTATTCATCCATGGAGAGGCTTTACCATTGTTTTTAAACGTTCTTTTTATTTATATGATTGGATTTCAGCTAATTCCATTTTATTTTCACTTCGATGATAATGTATTTATGCATATCTATCCGTTAGATCAAACTAATCAAATCCAGAGTTTTGAAAGAATAATCACGGGATTGCTTTTATTTTCTTCTATTTTATTCTGGATTGTATCGTTTATTGCCAACTTATCAGTTATCACTTCTATCTTAATTTTGATTATTGACTTAGTTGAAATTTATATTTTTAAACGATTTTATATTCGAAAACGAATTCAAAAAAATTAAAAACAGCTTGACGGTAAAGTAGTCTAAACTGTTAAAATAAAATTAAAGGTGAATGAAGGAGAATAAATCGTATGCGGGTTAGAAATAAACCGTGGGCAGAACCGTATATTACTGCTCATCCAAATTGGATTGTTACCAATCCAGATCGATGGATTGGAAAATGGAAAGAACGTTTTCCGAATCCTAACCAGCCATTACAATTAGAAATTGGGACTGGAAAAGGTCAGTTTATCGTTGAAATGGCCAAAAAATATCCCCAAATTAATTTCTTGGGGATTGAGATTCAAACATCAGTGATTGCGATGGCATTAAGAAAAGCGGTTAATAACGAATTAACAAACATTCAGTTTCTACATACTGATGGAATTATGGTTGATCGATTATTTAACCAGAATGAAGTTGATGCCATTTACTTAAATTTTTCTGATCCATGGCCTAAAAAGAGGCATGAAAAACGGCGCTTAACTTCACCACGTTTTTTAAATAGTTATTCTAAAGTATTAAGTCCAGATGCACCAATTAAATTTAAAACTGATAATCGCGGCTTATTTGAATATTCACTTAAAACATTTAACAATCAAGGATTGGTATTTGACGATATTAGTCTTAATTTGCATAATAGTCCTGAAAATAAAAATAATGTTCAAACTGAATATGAAGAAAAATTTAGTCAAAATGGACCCATTTATCAGGCAGTCGTTCATTTTAATCGAAAAAACTGAGTAATTTTACCATTGTTATTAGCAATGAATTTAAATTGATTAATCTCATGACCAGATTGGATGTTAATTCCGCCAATGAATGCCTTTTGTTTCTTATAATAATGGATCCATGTTCCATAAATGGCTTTATTTCTAAATTTAGATTTAATTGTCTTGATAATTTGATTTTCAATTTGATCATGATGCTTTTTTATGATCATATTTACGTTGACACTAGTTATAATTGATATAATACTTAATCCAACAATCAAGGCTTCTAATTGATGCTTTTTCATTATTAATACCTCCAAATTAACATTAATTACTTTTAGTATAAATCAAACTATAATTAAGCACACTTACATTGTTTTTAGTATAATGAATTAATGGAGAGTTAATGAAATGGGGGGGCTTTATTTATGGAAAAGATTGAAAATGCAACTAAAAAGACACTTGATAAGCGAATTAAAAATGGAAAGTATGTTCTATTTTTTAATGCAACCTGGTGCTCTGATTGTAATTTTATTAAACCAGCAATGCCTGATATTGTAAAAGATTATCCAAATTATCATTTTATTTCTGTTGATCGTGATCATAATATGGATTTAGCTCGTGATATGAATATTTTTGGAATTCCAAGTTTTGTTGTATTCAATAATGGTAAAGAAATTGGTAGATTAGTTAATAAAGATCGTAAAACAAAAGATGAAATTGAAAAATTTCTTGATTCATTAAAATAAAAACGAGGGTGTTAAATAGAATGTTAATTTCAAGCTATAGTTTAAAAGGAACGGACGATATTTTAATTGTAATGATTCATCCTAATGTTAGTGAACAATCATTTGAAATTAAGAATGGCATTGTTCATATTTATGATGCTAAAAATAACACAACACTAGGTTATAACTTCTTATCAGCAAGTAAAATTATTCCTGATTTAGTTAAACATAATGGTCCTTTCGAATTAAGTCAAAAAGAAATTGATACTTTAAATCAGGTATTAAATCAAAATGGCTTTAGTGATCAGATTAAATTTGATCCGGATCCTAAATTTGTTGTTGGTTATGTTGAATCAACAAAGCCGCATCCAGATTCAGATCATTTACAAATTACTCAAACTAAAATTAATAATGGAAAGACAGTGCAAATTGTCAGTGGTTCACCCAACATGCGAGAACATATTAAAGTTGTTGTTGCTAAGGTTGGTGCAATCATGCCTAGTGGAATGATCATTGAACCTGGTAAGTTACGCGGCGTTGAAAGTGATGGAATGATTTGTGCTGGATATGAATTAAATTTAAAAAATGCCCCTCAAAAACCGGGAGCATTGATTTTACCTGATGAATATCAAGTTGGATCTAAATTTGATTTTAATAAAGCTAATCATCTATTCGACTAGCTTTAATATAAAAAGGGGAAAAGGAAAATCCCCTGTACATATATTATTAATAAATAATTAAGGATGACAGAATATGAACCATTACGATGGCCCAGCTTTTTATCGCCGTTTTTTAAATCGAGCGATGGGTAAAAAACCATTTAATAACCAATCTTCAAAACGGCACATTAGACATAAACAGATACATTTAAAAAAGGATGATATTCAAACTAGTAATCCAATTGCTGAAATGACGAAGGCTTTTAAGCCTAATCAGAATTATCATTATCATTCTCAGCTAAAAGTATATCATCACAGTGATCATGGTATAAATTATAACCGATTAAAGTCTGAATTACAGAAAAATAATGATTCATATATTGTAATTGCGTCTAATTATGATAATGATTCCACTTTTGGACAACAAACAAATCAATTTTCAATTAACCGCTCCGAATTATCTAACCTTGATGAACATCAAAATAATAATGATCAAGGAAGTAATTTTGATCATAAGACGACACCAATTTCTAACGTTTCTGTTCATGAAACGAATTCTGATGATATAAGCAATTCGAATAATCCAAATGATGATCAGAAGATAACATCTAAAAAAGCTTCCGAGAATGTTAAACCAAGTAATCGAAACTATGGTTTAGAATCAAGCCACATTTCGTCACAAAATAATAGTAATAATTCTGAATTACAATCTGACGTTATTTCAAATTCAAGTAATCAAGCATCCAAGAGTAGCTCTTCTGATGAAGATTTATCTGAATCTAGTAATTATCAATCTAGCTCTGATAATGTTAAATCTAAATCTGCATCTAAATATGGACTTGGGAACACGTTATCTTCCATCTTGAATGATGAAGATAGTGGTGATCATCATTCTAAATTATTTGATCAGGATCAACAAAAGAAACAAAATACCGAACAACAAATGAATGATAATCAAAATCATGGGAAAAATTTATCATCAGAAAAAAATACTACCCACTTAAATAACGAAAGGGCAGCTGAACAACCATCTTCTGATACAGTGATAGGTAATAATTCCAACTCAAACGTTGCTCATCCGAAAGTCACACAAATTAATCCGACAGATCGTGGCTACCACTATCCAAGTCCTAAATTGCTTAATCAACCAAAGCATTTTAAAGATGAACATTTAAATGAATGGATTAAGAGACAAGCCAAAATTTTAAATAAAACTTTAGATGCATTTAACGTTGATGCTGAAGTGGTTGATTGGACAAATGGACCAACCGTTACTCAATTTCAAGTTAAATTAAAATTAGGTGTTAAGGTAAGTAAAATCACGAACTTAACGGATGATTTGAAATTAGCATTAGCTGCTAAGGATATTAGAATCGAAGCACCAATTCCAGGTCGAACTACCGTTGGAATTGAAATTCCGAATCCAAAACCGCGTCCGGTATTATTATCTGAGGTTATTAATTCTGATAAATTTCAAAATAGTAATAAGGCGTTGACAGTTGCATTGGGAGTTGATCTAACCGGTCAACCGCAAGTTACTGATATTAGAAAAATGCCCCATGGGTTAATTGCTGGAGCAACTGGGTCTGGTAAAAGTGTATTTATCAATAGTTTGTTGATGTCATTGTTGTATAAAGATAATCCATCAGAACTGAGATTAATTTTAATTGATCCAAAAGCGGTCGAACTAGCTCCTTATAATGGAATTCCGCATTTGCTTTCACCAGTTATTTCTGATCCTAAACAAGCTTCCGCAGCATTAAAATGGGCTGTAAAGGAAATGGATCAGCGTTATGAACGGTTAGCTGCCGGTGGTGTTAGAAATATTGAGCAATTTAATAAAGAAGCCGAAAAGCGTAATGAACCAGGATTAAAGATGCCATATATTGTCATTGTAATTGATGAATTAGCTGATCTAATGATGGTTGCTTCGACTGAGGTTGAGGATTATATCGTTAGAATTACTCAGAAGGCTCGTGCGGCTGGGATTCACTTGATTGTTGCAACGCAGCGACCAAGTGTAGATATCATTACTGGAACGATTAAGAATAATATTCCAACTAGGGTTGCATTTATGGTTTCAAGTCAAGTTGATTCAAGAACCATTATTGATTCATCTGGAGCCGAGCGTTTGCTAGGAAAAGGTGATATGCTATATGTTGGTAGTGGATCTAGCCAGCCAATAAGATTACAGGGAACATTTGTTGGAAATAATGAAATTGAAAAAGTTACTGATTTCATAAGACAACAGGGCCATCCTAACTATGCTTTTCAACCTAAGTCGTTGCTAAAACACGTTGATCAGGTTGAAAATCAAGATAAATTAATGCCCCAAGTTTTGAAATACATTTCAAATGAAAAAACGATTTCAACTTCTAAACTCCAACGTGTATTCTCAATTGGTTACAATCGTGCTGCAAGTTTAATTGATGATTTGGAACAGAATAATTATGTTTCTTCTCAGCATGGTTCCAAACCAAGGGATGTTTATCTTACTAAAGAAGATTATCAAAAATTAAATCAATAATCAGGAGAGGTTAGTCATGAACAAAAATACAATTTATCATTTTGTTGGAATTAAAGGAACTGGGATGAGTGCAATGGCTCTTATTCTTCATGCTCGTGGTTGTAAAGTTCAAGGATCAGATATTGAACAACGGACTTTTACCCAGAAGGGATTAGAAAATGCCCACATTAAGCTTTTACCGTTTGATCCTAAAAATATTCATGAAGGTTTAACGGTAATTGCTGGAAATTCATTTACTAATGATCATCCAGAAATTGCCAAGGCTTTGAAAATGAAGTTGCCTGTTTATCGATATCATCAATTCTTAGGAAAAATGATTGAAGGGCATACTAGTATTGGAATTTCCGGAACCCATGGTAAAACCAGCACAACTGGATTGCTTTCGCATGTTTTGAGTAATATTGCACCAACAGACTATTTAATTGGTGATGGGACAGGAAATGGTGTCCCCAATGCTAGATTCTTTGTTTACGAAGCTGATGAATATAGAAGGCATTTCCTTGCTACTAAACCTGATTACTCAATTATGACCAATGTTGATTTTGATCATCCTGATTATTATGCAGACATTAATGATGTTTTTAGTGCATTTCAGTCTTTTGCGGATCAAACTCAAAAGGGTGTTTTCGTTTGGGGTGAAGATCCAAGGTTGAAACATTTAAAAACTCATGTCCCAGTTTACACTTACGGTACTGGATTAGATGATGATTTTAGAGCTGTTAATGTTAAAAGGAATACTGACGGATCAGAATTTGACGTTGTTCACGATGGTAAGAATTTAGGACGTTTTGTTATTCATCTTTTTGGTGAACACAGTATTTTGAATTCACTTGCTGTCATTGCTGTCTCTTACTTTGAAGATGTTGATTTAAAAGAAATCAAACGTGAATTAGCTAATTTCATGGGTGTTAAACGTCGCTTCTCAAGATCTAAAGTTTCAGATATGACGATTGTTGATGATTATGCTCATCATCCATCAGAAATTAATGCAACTTTAGATGCAACAAGGCAAGAATTCCCCGATAAAAAAGTTGTTGTTGTTTTTCAGCCTCATACTTATAGCAGAACTTTAGCATATTTAGATCAATTTGCCCAAAGCTTAAGTAAAGCTGATGAAGTTTACGTTACAAAAATTTATAGTTCACCACGTGAAAAATCTGGAAAAGTATCTAGCCAAGATTTGGTAAATAAAATTACTAAAAATAGTCATTTGATTAAGGGCGAAGATATGAAACCACTGCTTCAATACCATAATGAAGTCGTTGTATTTATGGGTGCTGGTGATATTCAGAAGTACGAAAAGAAATATAAAGATTTATTACAAAAAAGATAAATTAATTGATAATTAACGATGATTTATTTAAGATAATGGTAAACATAAAGAGGTGTTTTGAATGAACAATTTTAATATTAATCCAGATACTGAACGAAAAACAATTAGCGACGCAACTGGTTTAAACCGTTTTTTAGGTAAAACTTATGGTTGGATGGCATTTGCAATCTTGCTTTCCGGATTGGTTTCATATTTATGCGGAACTGTATATGCAAGTACAACTTTTAGTATTTTATATGGAAATCGATGGATGTCATGGATATTGATATTTGTATGGTTTGGTGTTGCAATGGCAACCCAAAGACAAGCATTAAAGAGTCCTACAGTTGGAATTGTGATGCTTTCAATTTTTGCGGCATTAACGGGCTTAACTTTTTCAAGTATTTTTGCAGTATATACAAAAGCAACCATTACGGCAGCTTTTGTTGCAAGTGCTAGTGACTTTATTGCAATGAGTTTTATGGGATTAACAACTAAGAAAGATTTAACTAACATTGGTCGTCAAGCATTTGCAGCATTATTTGGTATTATTGTTGCAGGTTTTATTAATATATTTTTACGAATGAGCATTGCTACTTTAATTATTTCAATTGTTTCAGTTGTTGTTTTCTCAATTTTAACCGCTTTTGATACTCAAAAGAATAAGGAATTATACTTAAGATATGGTAATGATTTTTCATCAACAGGATTAGCAATTAACGGTGCATTAATTTTATATTTAGATTTCATTAACCTATTTATTGATTTATTATCAATTTTTGGATTTTCTAGTGATAATCGTTAAAATTATCAATCTAAAATAACGGTACTTAGTTGTGCCGTTATTTTTTTCGTTATCGGTGTTAAAATAATAATAGTAAAAAATAGCAAGGGAGATTTATATGGCCGAAAAGAAGCAACGATTATTATTAATTGATGGGAATAGTATTATCTATAAAGCATTTTTTGCTTTGCCAGCTAATCGTTTTACTAATGATAAAGGCATCCATACCAATGCAACATATGGATTTAATCGAATGTTAGATACAATGTTAGACATTGTTAAACCAACCTTAGCGTTAGCTGCCTTTGATGCAGGAAAAATAACATTTCGAACTAAAATGTATTCTGATTATAAGGGCGGTAGGAAGCCGACCCCTGATGAATTAATTCAACAGTTTCCCTATGTTAAACGATTATTAAAGGCACGTGGTATTAAAAGTTATCAACTTAATAATTATGAAGCTGATGATATTATTGGGACGTTGTCTAAACGTGCTGAAAAATTGGGATATGAAACAACAATTGTTACTGGTGATCGTGATCTAACGCAACTTTGTTCTAATTTAACGACGGTTTCCTTATCTAAAACCGGTGTAAGTAGCGTTGAACATTTTACAACTGAACACGTCATTGATAAATTTGGCATCAAGCCGAGTCAAATTGTTGATGTAAAGGCACTGCGCGGTGATAATTCAGATAATTATCCCGGGGTCACTTTAATTGGCCATAAAAAAGCAATTAAATTAATTCAAAAATACGGTTCAATGGAAAATGTTTATCAGCATTTAGACGATTTTTCTGGCAAAAAGATGCAGCAACATTTAATTGAAGATAAAGATAAGGCATACTTAGCTAAAAAACTTGCTACTATTGACCGTCAATCACCAGTTACAATTAAGTTATCACAAGTTCCATATTTAGGTGATCAAATCGATCAATTAATTTCATTTTATAAAGACGTTGGCTTCCATAGTTATTTAATGCAGTTAAATAATAGTGGAAAAATAAGTTCACCCAAAATTAAATATACACAGTTGGATTCAAAACATTTAAAATTAATCGATCATTTAAATCTGGACAAACCAGTAACATTTTATTTAGCAATGCCTGAACCTAATTATCATCTTTCACCATTTGCTGGTTTTGTAATCGGTCAAGAAGATAAATGGTTTGTTTCTAAAGATATTGACTTGCTTAATTCAAATCCGATTAAACATATTTTAGAAAGTAATCAAATTTTTAAGAATGTTTTCGACGCTAAAAGAACTTATGTGGGATTAAATCGATTAGGGATAAAGTTGGCACACATTAATTTTGACATGCTACTTGTTTCCTACTTGTTGAATACTAATGATAATAGTAATGATTTAGGGAAAGTTGCCGCTAAACATGGTGATTTTAATATTAAATCTGATGAACAAGTTTATGGCAAGGGTGCAAAAAGATCGATTCCGGATGATGAAATACTACTGAAACATTTGGTTTCAAAGGCAATGGCAATTAATAATCTTCAAGATCAAATGTTTAGTCAATTAAAGACAAATAATCAAGAAAAACTCTATCGACAAATTGAATTACCAGTTGCATTTACACTCGCTAGAATGGAAATTGCTGGGATTACTGTCGACACCAACGTGCTTAACCAAATGAAAAATAAATATACAGAACGTTTAAGTCAAGTTGAAAGTGATATTTATAATCAAGCCGGTGAGAAATTCAACATTGGGTCACCAAAACAATTGGGAAAAATTTTGTTTGAAAAATTACAATTACCGGTGATTAAAAGAACTAAAACGGGTTATTCAACATCGGTTGACGTTTTAGAAAAATTAGCGGGCGAATCTAAAATTGTTCAAAATGTTCTTGAATATCGAAAAATTGCTAAAATATTATCAACCTATATCGATGGACTATTAAAGGTCGTTCATTCTACTGATCATAAAGTTCACACGAGATATTTGCAGACCCTGACCCAAACGGGACGATTATCTTCCGTTGATCCTAATTTACAGAATATTCCCGTTAGGACGCCTGAAGGGAAGAAAATTAGGAAAGCGTTCATCCCAAGTCATAAGGGTTGGGAAATCTTTTCATTTGATTATTCTCAAATTGAATTGAGGGTCTTAGCTGCAATTTCTGGTGACCGAAATATGCAAAAAGAATTTGCTGAGAATGACGATATTCATGCATCAACTGCTAGAAGAATTTTTAATTTAAAGTCAAATGCTGATGTAACACCTAATTTAAGAAGACAAGCTAAAGCAGTTAATTTTGGAATTGTTTATGGGATTAGTGCATTTGGTTTATCAAGAAATACTGGCATTAGTAGAGCTAGGGCAAAATCATTTATTGAAAAGTATTTTCAAGAATATCCAAATGTAAAAAAATATATGAATGGTGAAGTCGACAAAGCTCATAAATTGGGGTATGTTGAAACCATTTCACACCGCAGAAGATACTTGCCAGATATTCATTCTAAAAATTTCCACCAAAGGTCTTTTGCTGAACGAACAGCCATGAATACACCCATTCAAGGTAGCGCTGCTGATATTATTAAAATTGCGATGATTAAAATGGAACGGGCAATTCAAAATATGAGCGCCACCATGCTTTTACAAATTCATGATGAATTAATTTTTGAAGCACCTGATAGCGAAATTGAGGAGCTAACTAAATTAGTCCCGAAAACAATGGACAGTGCTGTTAAATTAGATGTACCATTAAAAGTTTCTGTTAATTATGGAAAATCATGGTATGATGCAAAATAAACAAATTAAAAGAGGTTATTAAAATGCCTGAATTGCCAGAAGTTGAAACTGTTAAAAAAGGTTTAAATGAATTAGTTAAGGGATGTCAGATTAGACGAGTTGAGGTCTTATATTCTAAAATGATTGATAATGTTACTGCGGATACTTTTAAACGTGCATTAACAAATAAAAAAATTTTAAGAATTGACCGACGCGGTAAATATTTATTATTTAGGTTTAATGGTCAAATTACAATGGTTTCACATTTAAGAATGGAAGGAAAATATGATGTTGAAACTGAAGGGGCAGAACCTGGTAAGCATACCCATGTTATTTTTCATTTAACTGATGGTCGGGAACTTCGTTATAATGACAGTCGTAAATTCGGTCGAATGTACTTAATTCATAATGGTGAAGAGCATACTCTGTCTGGATTAGGAACATTGGGACCTGAACCAACGTCTGATGATTTAACTTTTAGTTATATGAAGAAAATAATGAATAAAAGTCGTGGTAAAATTAAGCCGTTTTTATTAAACCAAAGTCATATTGCAGGGCTTGGTAATATTTATACCGATGAAGTTTTGTGGATGTCTAAAATTCATCCTGAACAGCAAACTAATTTGATTAGTGATGATAAAATTAAACTTCTTAGAAAAAATATTATTAAAGAAATTAAAGAAGCAATTAAGGGCCATGGGACCACGGTGTTTTCTTATAAGAATGCTTTTGGGGAATCCGGAAGTTTTCAGAATCATTTACACGTTTATCATCGCGATGGTCAACCATGTGAGCGATGTGGAACTTTAATTAAAAAAATTAGAGTAGCTCAACGTGGGACTCATTTTTGCCCTCAATGCCAAAAGGTTGTGAAAGTAGATAATGACTAGAGTAATTGGAATTACTGGTGGAATCGCTACTGGTAAATCTAATGTTAGTAGGGTGATTAAAGAATCATTGCACCTACCAATTATTGATGCGGATCAAATCACCCATGATATTCAATTTAATAATGTTAAATGTCAGCGGAAAATTATTTCTTATTTTGGCCTTAAAATTTTAGATGACACAAAAAATATTGATCGTCAAAAATTGGGAAAAATCGTTTTTAGTGACCGTTTCCAATTAAATCAATTGGTTAGAATCATGGATCCATTTATTAGACAACAAGTGATATCTGAAATTAAGCAATTGAGTTCCAGACATGAATTAATTATTTTAGATGCACCGACATTGTTCGAAAATGGGTACCAATATTTAACCGATCAAATCATTGTTGTAAAATGTAACTATATTTATCAGATGAAGCGTTTGATTAAAAGAAATCATTTATCAATTGCGGATGCGTCTGCTAGAATTAATAGTCAGTGGCCACTTGATATTAAGGAACAGTTATCTGATTTTATGATCGATACGTCTGGTACGTTCAAGCAAACGAAAAATCAAGTAATTCAATTATTTAGTAATTATTTTTAAATCGTTGGGGTGATATAAATGCGATGTCCACATTGCCATCATAATTCTTCTAGGGTTGTGGATAGTCGGCCGACTGATGACGGCAGAGTCATTAGAAGACGCCGTGAATGTGAAAATTGTGGTTATCGATATACCACTTTTGAAAGAATTGAAAAGAATCCATTATTAGTAGTTAAGAATAATGGGAACCGAGAAGAGTTTAACCGCAGTAAAATTTTAAAGGGTATCATTCGTTCCGCTGAAAAACGACCTGTTTCAATGGATCAAATGACACATATTGTTGATAAAGTAGAAAATAAAATTAGATCTTTAGGGGAAAATGAAATTTCCAGTCAATTAATTGGCAAATATGTTATGGAAGAATTATCTTCTGTTGATGAAATTTCCTATATTAGATTTGCTAGTGTTTATAGACAATTCAAAGATATGACCGTTTTCTATAATGAGCTTAAAGAGGTAATGGATAAGGATAAAAAGCAACATCATGATCATAATGAAAATGATAATCATAATGGAACAAACAGTAATGAGGAATGATTATGGAAGATTCATGGCGTCAAATTATGCCACAAACTAAATTTGGCTTGATATCTAATGATGAGCTTTATACTAATCAAAGAAGGTCGTTAGATTTATTATATCAGCCAATTTTGGGTAGTAATGCGTATACGTTGATTAATATTTTATGGGAAATTAATGATCATCATGATATGAAATTAAAATACCACACTCATTTTGAAATATTGAATCTGTTAGGAATCGGAATGAAAGCATTTTGTGATGCAAGAAAGAAATTAGAGGGTGCTGGATTATTAAAGACGTTATTAAAAAAGAAGCCTGATGTTTCTGATAATCTTTATATTTATGAATTAATTTCGCCTGTTTCTGTTAATGATTTTTTTAATGATGATTTATTAAGCTTGGCACTACTTGAAATTGTAGGAGAAAACTACTATCAAAATTTAATTCATAGATTATTTCATCAATTTCCTAAATATGATGGGTTTAAGGATATTAGCCATAATTTTTTGGAAGCTTATCAAGTGAGTCATAATAAAATTACTCATCACCCTAAAATTAGTCATCATCATGAAGGAACATTCGTTAATGATCAATCCATTCAAGCGCCCAATTTTGATTTTAAAATGCTATTGAATATTTTATCTTCATCATATGTTGATACAGCATCAATTAAAAGGGCTCATCAATTAATTGTGGATATTAATCGAATGTATGGAATCGATGAAATTGATATGGCAAAATTGATTGAAAGATCGACTAATATAACGACCAACCGATTTGATACTAAAAAGCTCAAAATATTAATTGCTAGAATTTATCAGTCTAAACAATCGAACGTTGATATTGACCCTGATTCTAAAATTTCTAATCAATCTAGCTCAGGTGATTTTTCTAAGGATGAGCAGGAATTGATTAATGCTACTAAGGAGTACGCTCCCATGGAATTTTTGCAATCATTAAAAGGTATGAAACATGGGATGATTAGCTCAAATGAACGCTGGACAATTAAGGAAATTATGAACCAGAGTTCGTTGAAGACAAGTGTGATTAATATGTTGATTTATCATATTTTAATTGATGAACAGCGAACAAATTTAAAACGAAGTTATTTTGATACGATTGCTGATAATTGGAGTCAAAAACAAATCAACACTCCTGAACAAGCAATTCAATATATTAAGCTCCGTGATAATAATGCTAATGAAAAGCATTATCAAAAGAACGCTTATCACAGAAATGGGAAACCAAAGATCAAGGAGACTTTGCCTGAATGGGCTAAGGAAGATTATCATCCTAAATATAAAAAAGCTAGTTTAGCAACTAGAAAACGGGTTAAAGAAAAATTAAAACGTTTGAATCATGATATGAAGGAAGGTAGATAACCAGTGAAAAGTTTGAAATTAACGATGCAAGATATTATGAATAAGCATCATATTAGCGATGACTATCATCATTTAATGCATAATGCCATTCATGATCCTGAAGTCAATTCATTTATTAAGAAAAATCATGTTTCTAATCAAACAATTATTAATTCTGCTTCCAAATTATATGAGTATTTTGATGAAAAAAAGAAATTAGTAAACGGCAAGCAGACTTTAATTCCTGGTTATGTGCCTAAATTGGTCATGAATGATAACTTGATTGATATAACTTATGTTCCTACCCGTGATACAGTTGAAAAACAGCATACGGATCAATTACAAAATCGGGTTCAATCAATTTCAATGCCTAAAATGATTAGGAATGCAAATTTGGACGATTTTGATAGTGATTCAACAACTGAAAGAACAATGGCACTGGGACTAGCTGTTGATTTTATTTCTAACTATACTAAACGTCCAAAGCATTTTCATCGTGGATTATATTTATATGGAAAATTTGGAATTGGGAAAACATATTTGTTAGCGGCGATTGCAAATCGTTTGGCTAGTAAAGGATATCGAACGATGTTAGTTCATTTTCCAAGTTTTGCAGCTGATATGAAAAATTCAATTGCAAATAATGATGTTGGAGCTAAATTGGATCGTGTTAAAACCGCACCAATTTTAATGTTAGATGATCTAGGGGCAGATTCGATTTCATCTTGGATTCGTGATGACATTTTAGCAGTTATTTTAGAATACCGGATGCAAAATGAATTGCCGACTTTTTTCAGTTCGAATGATTCAATGAAAAAATTGGAGACAGACCATTTAAGAATTGATAAAGCAGGTAACGATGAGCCCTTAAAGGCAAAGCGAATCATGCAGAGGATTCATTTTCTATCTAGAGAATTTTTACTTACTGGTAAAAATCGACGTTTAGGAAATAAAGATCATTTATCTAAAAAGTAATTTTATGATAATATTTTAATTTTTTAACTTGACAATTAAACTGAATTAAGTTTTAATGTAGACATAGTTTAAATGATATTGAAAGACATGGTTTATAATTTTTAATATTCAGGGAGAAAAAACATTTACTGGAAGTTTTTTATATTAAATTATGAATTACCACTTTCTTTATGTTCGGAGGAAAATTCCGGAACGGATGGTTACCGTTATCAACCAAATTGAGTATTCATTAGGCTTTTTGTCTATGGATTGAATTTGGGTGGAACCACGGTAATTGACGTCCCTGACACATTATGTGTTGGGGACGTTTTTTATTTACAATGGTTTTCACCAAATATAAAGGAGATATTTATTATGACTCAACTTTCATTTGAATTTCCAGATGGTAAAGTTAAACAGTTTGATGCTGGTGTAGATATTAAATCGATTGCAAAATCAATTGCAATTAGTTTAGCTAAAAAAGCCGTTGCCGGTAAGGTTGACGGCCAAATGGTTGGTGTTAATACTCCTCTTAATAAGGGTGGTAAAGTTGAAGTAATTACTTCAGATTCTAAGGATGGTTTAAGTGTTCTTAGAAATACTGCTGCTCAATTATTAAAGGCTGCCTTACATGATACTTATCATGATGATATTAAATTTGGTACTAATGGTGCCTATGACGATGGCTTTTATGTTGATACTGATAAAAAAGAAAATCAAGTTAGTGCCGATGAATTACAACCATTATCCGATAAAATGAATAAAATGATTAAACATAACGTTCCCTTGAAACGGGTTATTTTATCTAAAGCAGATGCATTGAACCAAGTTGATGGTGATCCTTATCAAGCAAAATTAGTTAATAAATTTGCTTCTAATGATCAAGTTGCATTTTATCAAATCAATGATTATATGAGTTTAGCAAACGGTGTTGTTTTACCTTCTGCTGGATCAGTTAAGTACTTTAAATTATTGTCAGTTGCTGGTGCTTACTGGGAAGGTAAATCATCTAACCCAATGCTACAAAGAATTTATGCAACTGCCTTTGTTAAAAAGGTTGATTTAGATGCTGATGTTAAAAAGCGTCAAGAAGCTAGAGAACGTGACCACCGAGTTATTGGTAATAAGCTAGACTTATTCTTCGTTGATCCAAAAGTCGGGCAAGGTCTTCCTTACTGGATGCCAAATGGTGCTACTATTCGTCGTGTGATTGAACGATACATTGTTGATAAGGAAGTTGCTGCTGGTTATGAACATGTATATACACCGGTATTAATGAATTTGAATGCTTATAAGACTTCTGGCCACTGGGCTCACTACCGAGATGATATGTTCCCACCAATGAAAATGAAAGATGGTGAAGAACTTGAATTACGTCCAATGAATTGCCCAAGTCATATTCAAATCTATAACAGACATATTCGTTCATACCGTGAATTACCATTAAGAATTGCTGAATTAGGGATGATGCACAGATATGAAAAGGCCGGTGCACTTTCAGGTCTCCAACGTGTTCGTGAAATGACTTTAAATGATGGTCATACTTTTGTTGCCCCTGATCAAATTCAAGATGAATTTAAGCGCATTTTAAACTTAATGGTAGATGTTTACCATGATTTTGATATTAGTAATTATCACTTTAGATTGAGTTACCGTGATCCAAAGAACACCACTAAGTACTTCCAAAATGATGCTTTGTGGAATAAATCACAGAAAATGCTTAAGGGTGCCATGGACGACTTAGGTTTAGATTATGTTGAAGCTGAAGGTGAAGCAGCATTCTATGGTCCAAAATTAGATGTCCAGACTTACACTGCTTTAGGTAACGAAGAAACATTATCTACCATTCAATTAGACTTTATGTTGCCAAAACGTTTTGATTTACATTATGTTGGTAAGGATGGTAAAGATCATCAACCAGTTATGATTCACCGTGGAATTGTTTCAACGATGGAACGTTTTGTTGCTTACTTAATTGAAATGTACAAGGGTGCTTTTCCAACTTGGTTAGCTCCAAAACAAGTAAAAATTATTCCAGTTAGTTTAGATAAACATGGTGATTATGCTAAGAAAATTAACGCCAAATTAAGAAAATTACACATTCGTTCTGAAGTAGAAAACAGAAGTGAAAAGATGGGTTACTTAATTCGTGATGCTCAAACCCATAAGATTCCATACACATTAGTTGTTGGTGATGATGAAATGAGTAATAATCAAGTTTCAGTCAGACAGTATGGACATAAGGATAGTAAGGATGAATCAATCGATGAATTTGTAAAGCAAATTCAAAAAGATATTCAAAGTTACTCAAGACATTACGGTGAATAAATGTCATTTGACTTTTTAATTTAAATCAAGTAAAATACTAATTGTAATAAAAGCAGAGGCTTCCCGCTTCTCGCCTAAGTGATTTTAATTGCTGGGCTTGATAAGAGATTAATTGTGACAATTTATCACAAATGATGGCGGGTGCATTCTGCATCCGCCATTTTTCTGCTTCAAAAGATTTTGGAGGTGAATCGCTATAGCAAGAAATGTATTGATTAACGAAAGAATACGGGCAAATAAGGTTCGATTGATTGATGATCAAGGAAATCAATTAGGAATTAAGAGCCGAAATGAAGCTTTGAAGACTGCACAAGATCGTGATTTAGATTTAATGTTAGTTTCACCAAATGCTAAACCACCAGTTGCTAGAATCTTGAATTATGGTAAATACCATTTTCAACAACAAAAGCGAGCTCGTAAATCTCGTCAGCGTCAAAAAGTTGTTAGTTCAAAGGAAGTTCGTTTGAGCCCAACTATTGATACAAATGATTTTAATACTAAATTGAATCGTGTTAAACGCTTTATTAAAAAAGGTGCTAAAGTACGAGTTTCAATTCGTTTTAAGGGCCGTGCAATTACTCATAAGGGAATTGGTCGTGATGTTTTAGAAAAAATGGCCAATGAAGTATCAGATGTTGCCAATGTTATTAATCACCCTAAAATGGATGGAAGAAGTATGTTTTTAGTTTTATCACCGATTGATAAAAACAATAAAAACAAATAATAGTTAAGGAGAATTATTATTATGCCTAAGACAAAAACAAATAGAGCCATTGCAAAACGTTTTAAGAAAACCGCTAAGGGTGGCTTAAAGAGTGGTCACGCACGTACTAGTCACCGTTTCCACGGAAAAACTAAGAAGCAACGTAGACATTTACGTGGTACTAGAATGGTTTATAAGACTAGTGCTAAGAAATATAATCATTTATTACACTAATTTATCGTTATTTAATTTTAGGAGGAATTCAATATGCCAAGAGTTAAAGGCGGATCAGTAACACGTAGACGTCGTAAGCGTGTTCTAAAGGCTGCTAAAGGTTACCGTTTATCTAAACATTCATTATTTAAGACTGCTAAAGATCAAGTTATGAAGTCACGAGAATATGCATTCCGTGATCGTCATGCTAATAAAATTCATTTCAGAAAGCTCTGGATTACACGAATTAACGCAGCAGCTCGTATGAATGGTTTAAGTTATAGTAAATTAATGCACGGCTTAAAAGTTGCTAACATTGAAATGAACCGTAAGATGTTAGCTGACTTAGCTGTTAATGATAGCAAGGCATTTACAGAATTAGCTGATAAAGCTAAAAAAGCCTTAGCATAAAAATTAATAAAACTTTCACCTATGTTTTTATGGTGAGAGTTTTTTATTATAATAAAGAGTAAAAAAATGGATTTTTCCATTTTTTATACATATAATATTTTTATTTAATAATTTGATGGAGGAAGTAATGTTAGCAAAGTTTAAACCAACGTGGATGATTAATAGTATCTATAATATTTCTCCTAACCGATTAAAACAATTGGGGGTAAAAGCTGTTTTGTCTGATTTAGACAATACCATTGTTCCATGGAACAATAAAAATGCCACCCCTCAATTAATTAATTGGCTTAATCAATTAAAACATGAACATATTATTTTTATTATTATTTCTAATAATAAAGGAAAACGAATTGCAAGAGTGGTTCAAGATTTAAAATTGCCATTTATTGGCCGAGCATTGAAACCACTTCCGTTTGGCATTTTACGGGCGTTAAAATCTTTTCATTTAGATAAAGATAACGTTATTATGGTTGGCGACCAGTTATTGACTGATATTCCCGCAGCCAATTTTTGTCACGTAAGAAGTGTGCTTGTAAAACCATTGGTGGCAACTGATCCTTGGAACACTAGAATCAATCGTTTCTTTGAAAAAAAACTTAAGAAAAGACTATTAAAGATTTATCCCGAATTACATTGGCAGGAGGATATAAATGGACACAAATAATGAATTACGTTGTATTGGTTGTGGAGCTGTGATTCAGACTGATAACCCTAAAGAAGCTGGTTATACGCCTAAATCAGCATATGAAAAGGGTGTTAAAACGAATCAATTATATTGTCAACGTTGCTTTAGACTAAGACATTACAGTCAAATTGAACCAGTTAACATTTCTGATGATCAATTTTTAAAACTATTGAATCAGATTCAAGATACGAATGCTTTAATTGTCTATGTCGTTGATATTTTTAATTTTAATGGAAGCATCATTCCTGGAATTCAGCGATTTGTAGGTAAGAATCCGTTTCTATTGGTTGGTAATAAAGCAGATTTGATCCCACGATCCATCAATCGTAGTAAAATTAAAGATTGGTTAAGACAAAGAAGTAATGAAATTGGAATTAAACCACTTGGGATTCAATTAATTTCTGCTAAAACAAATCAATATGTTGACCAATTATTTAAAACAATTGATCAATTGAGAGGTCATCGTGATGTCTATATTGTCGGGGTTACTAATGTTGGTAAATCAACTTTGATGAACCAACTAATTAGGCAAAATACTGGCATTAGAGAATTGATTACAACATCACGCTTTCCTGGGACGACATTGGATCAAATTAAAATTGATTTAAATGATGGACATCAATTAGTGGATACTCCTGGGATTGTTCATCATTCTGAAATGGCACATTATTTAAATGGAAAAGATTTAAAAATAGCAACCCCACAAAAGCCAATTAAACCGCGTGAATACCAATTGAATAGTGGTCAAACATTATTTTTAGGTGGCTTAGCAAGATTTGATTATGTAAATGGCCATTTTAAGAAGGGATTTACCATTTATGTTAATAATGATTTATTGATTCATCGAACTAAATTGGCTAATGCAGATGATGTTTATAAACGACAGTTTGGTAAATTGTTAACGCCACCAAGTGAAGAGTATCAGGATTCATTTCCCAAGTTGGTTCGTTATGAATTTAAAACATCATATAAATCTGACTTGGTTTTTGAAGGTTTAGGTTGGATTACTGTTCCAAGCAATGTTGTTATTGCCGGATGGGCACCTAAAGGAATGGATGTATTAATCCGTCGATCAATGATTTAAGGAGTTTAAAATGAATTTAAGAGGTAAACAAAAAAGATATTTAAGAGCACAAGCTAATCGAATGAAGCCAATTTTTTCAATTGGTAAGAATGGATTAAATCAGCAATGGTTAGATGAAGTTAACGGCGCTTTAGAAAAACGTGAATTAATTAAAGTTAATATTCAACAAAGTGCTGGAATTGATGTACCAACCGCCAGGGATTTTATTATTAACCACAGTTCAATTAATGTTGTTCAAACCATTGGAAAGACGTTATTACTATTTAAAAGGGCACAAAAACCGACCCATCGACATTTTTCAAACGAAGTTGAAGATATTTAGAGGTGAATTGAATTGGACAATCGTTTTGGCAAAGCAGATGTTCAGACAGTTACCCAATTAAATCATGGTATTAAAAGAAAGAAGATTGGTATTTTAGGTGGGACATTTAATCCAATTCATAATGGTCACTTATTAATTGCTGATCAAGTTCAAAATCAATTAGGATTAGATCAAGTTTTATTTATGCCAGATAATATTCCGCCACATATTGACCCTAAATTGGCGATTGACGCTAAAGATCGGATTAACATGATTAATTTAGCAATTAATAATAATCCTAAATTTTCAATTGAAAAAGCTGAAATTAAACGTGGTGGGAAAAGTTATTCGTATGATACGATGCTACAATTAACTAGGATGCACCCATATAATGAATATTACTTTATTATTGGTGGTGACATGGTAGAATATTTACCAAAGTGGTATAAAATTAATCAGTTAATTAACTTAGTCCATTTTGTTGGTGTCAGAAGATCTGGATATCCTACCTCTTCTAAATATCCGGTGATATGGGTGGATGTTCCTTATTTTAATGTTTCATCGACTCTGGTCCGACGTAAAATTAAACAAAGAGCCTCCATTCGCTATTTAGTCCCAGATCAAGTCATTAAATATATAAAGGAGTATCATCTTTATGAGTAATGTTGAACTAACTTATCATGAGAATATCGTACCATATGATCGAAACGAACTATTGAATCGTCTAAACCATGCACTTAGAAAACCCAGATATGAACACGTTGTAAGAGTTGAACAGATGGCAATTAAATTGGCTAAATTAAACGATGTTGATGTTGAAAAAGCTAGTATTGGCGGATTAGTCCATGATTATGCTAAGCAAAGGCCAGCTCAAGATTTTATTGATGCAATTAAGAAGTATCATCTTGATAAAACTTTATTGGATTATGGTAATGCAATTTGGCATGGTTATGTTGGTTGGATTTTTGTTAAAAAAGAACTTGGAATCCAAGATATTGATGTTTTGAACGCCGTTAAACATCATACAATTGGTGCTAAACATATGACTAAACTAGAACAAATTGTTTACATGGCTGATTATATTGAAATGGGCAGACAATTTCCTAATGTTGATAAAGCCAGAAAAGTAACATTTGATAATCTACAAAATGGAGTTGCTTACCAAACTAAGCATACTTTGGATTATTTAATTCAAAACAATAAACAGGTATTTCCAAAAATGATTGATACTTATAATGCCTGGGTACCTAAATCTAATATTAAATAAGAGGTGTATTTTTAATTTATGAATACAATTGACATTCTAAAAACGGTTGTAAAATCTGCCGACTTTAAACAAGCTCGTAATATTGTTGCACTAGATATGCGCGGAATTAGTTTAATGTCTGATTACTATGTAATTATGGATGCTAGTTCAAGTCGTCAAGTAAAAGCAATTGCTAATGCTATCATTGAATCAAGTGAAGAACATCACATTGACGTTGAAGAAGTCGAAGGAAGAAAAGAAGGCCAATGGATTTTGATTGATTTAGATGGCGTTATTGTTCACGTTTTTGAATCTGAAAAACGTAGCTTCTATAATCTAGAAAAACTCTGGTCAGATGCTCCGGATGTTGATGTTTCTAAGTGGGAAGATCCAGAATGATTTTTTCAAAATTTGCTCAATTTTATGATGAGTTATTTGATCCAGCCATGTATCAAAAATGGCTGGATTTTGTTCTAACTAATTCTAAACCGGAAGATCGTTTAATTGATTTAGCATGTGGGACGGGTAGATTAATTGTCTCATTGGCTAAATTAGGCTATCATACAACCGGGTTGGATTTTTCTGATGATATGTTATCAATTGCAGAACAGCATGCGATTGATAATAATGTTAGCCCGTTTTTAATTCAAGGAAATATGCTAGATTTATCGAATTTAGATCAATATAGCATCATTACTTGTTTTGATGATTCACTATGTTATTTAAAAAATCAAAAAGAACTGTTGAGGGCCTTTTTAGAAGTTTATCAACATTTATCTGATCATGGAGTATATCTATTTGACGTCATTTCACCTTATCAAACTGATGTTGTCTATCCTGGATATATGTATAATTATCATGATAAAAATCGCGCTTTTATGTGGCAAAGTTATGAAGGGGATAAACCCCATTCAGTTGAACATGACTTAACTTTCTTTTATTATAATTACGAAAAAGATGCTTATGATGAATACAGTGAGCTACACCATGAAAGAACGTATGATTTAAATATTTACATTCAATTATTAAAAAAAGCTGGGTTTAATCAAATTAGTGCGACTGCTGATTTTGGAAAAAGTAAAATTAACAAAACGACCACTCGCTATTTCTTTAAATGTAAGAAGGATTAATAAAAATGTTACATGCTGTTGGAATAATTGCAGAATATAATCCATTTCATAACGGTCATGAGTATCAGTTAAAAATGGCAAAAAAAAAGACTAATGCAGATGTTTGTATAGTTGTCATGAGTGGTGACTGGGTTCAACGTGGGGATCCAGCAATTTTAGATAAATGGTTGAGAGCCAACTTTGCACTCCAACATGGGGCGGATTTAGTAGTCGAACTACCCGCCCAATTTGCCGTTCAACCAGTTAATATTTTTGCGGCTGGCGGAGTTAAAATTTTAAATCAATTAAATTGTGACGCATTATCATTTGGATGCAAAACGCCTGGTTTGAATTTTAATCAATTAGCAAATGTTAATTTAGATGATATGAATGATTATTTTCATAATTATTTCCAACCATATCCAAAATTGTTTCAAGGTGCATTTTATAAGCAAACGGGACAAAAGATTCATGATCCTAATGATATTTTAGGGATTAATTATGCTCATTTTAATTCTAAATTTAATTCACCAATGAAAATTATTCCAATCAAGCGTCAAGGGACTCTGCATAACGAAGGAAACATTAAACAACGGTTTGCAAGTTCATCTACAATTAGAGAAATGCTAGTTAATCATATTGATTCTAAATCAAAGTTGTTAAAAATTGTTGATTCAAATATTATTGAAGGAATATTAAAACAGCGGTTAGTGACGTGGAATGATTTTTGGCCAATGCTTAAATTTGAATTAGTTACTAGCTCTTTATCAGATTTGAAAAATATTTATCAAATGAATGAGGGGATTGAATATCGCCTGAAACGGTTTGCAATTACTTCTAAATCTTTTAATGAATTTATTGATAAAGTTAAGACAAAACGCTATACTTATTCAAGGTTAAAACGTTTATTTGGATATATTCTATTTCATTTGAAACGGGATGATTACATTCAAAATGAATATTTAAGAATTTTAGGTTTTAATCAAATCGGTAGAAAGTATTTAAACCAGGAGAAGAAGAAAATCCAAATTCCAATTATTTCAAGAGCAAGTCAAAAAATGTTAAACTCTGTTTTACAATTAGACTTTAAAGCTGGGATGCTATATGAAATGATTACAGGTCAATCTCAAGATCTATATCGTCACCCCATTATTAAATAATTATTATAGGCTATCAAGGGAAACACCTTGACATCTTTTTAGTGAGTATGTATAATTACGATTGTTGCATTAGGAGGAATTATCATGAAATGGGCCTTGCAAGATTTAAAAGAATATAATACAAAGCCACTTTCTGTCGATGAAACATTGAATGTTGAATCTGATTTATTAAATCGATATAGTGATGGTATTTTATCATCAACACCTTTTCAAGTTCATGCCGATGTTTTATATGATCGTGGCAATGCAGTCGTTAATGCGAGGGCAACTGGAGAAATCACAGTTCCTTCTTCAAGGTCACTTACGCCAGTAAAAATGCCATTAGATTTTCATATTGATGAAATTTATGTTCCGGATCGTGAAGCAATAAAACTATATGATAAAGATGATGTTGTCATGGTTTTAGGAAAAAAACAAATTATTAATTTTGATAAATCTGTGGCTGATAATATTATTTTACAAATTCCAATGCATATTCTGTCTCCAAAGGAAGATAAATATCATATCATGCCCAAGGGACACGATTGGGAAGTTATGACTGAAGATGAATTTTATCATCCTAAGGCAGATCATAAACATGTTGATCCACGTCTTGCTAAGTTAAAGGATTACTTTAAAAACAAGTAAGGCATAATAATTTCACTAGTGGATATTTCAAATTAAAGGAGGCGTTGATTGTGGCAGTTCCTAAGAGAAAGACTTCTAAGGCTAGAAAAAATATGCGTCGTTCTCATATTAATTTATCTATGCCTGGTTTAACACCTTGTCCAAATTGTGGTGAATTACGTAAACCACATTATGTATGCCCAAATTGTGGTTATTACGATGGCAAGGAAATCGTAAATGTTAAAAAGAATTAATAATTTTTATACTTTGAAAGCTTTCAGGGCACCATGGGTTCTGAAAGCTTTTTTAATATAACAATTACATAATAATTAGATTATTAATCATTAATGAGTTAACTATGATAAAATAAGTTTGAATTGATATTATAGTTATAATTAAAGGGGTGTTTTACATCATGAGTAGTCGTATACTGATTATTGAAGATGAAAAAAACTTAGCAAGATTTGTTGAATTAGAATTAAAACACGAGGGCTATCAAACTCAAGTAGAATTAAATGGACGAACTGGCCTTCAAGCAGCTTTAAATAAAAAATTTGATGCTATTTTACTAGATTTAATGCTTCCTGAATTAAATGGAATGGAAGTTGCCAGAAGAATCAGAGAGAAGAAAAATACACCAATTATTATGATGACCGCCAGAGATTCAGTTATTGACCGGGTATCTGGATTTGATCATGGTGCTGATGATTATATTGTTAAACCATTTGCAATTGAAGAATTATTAGCAAGATTGCGTGCATTACTACGTCGAATTAAGATTGAAAAACATCAACAGAATAAGAATCAAAAGATTGTTAAATATAAAGATTTAACGATTGAAAAGGAAGGCCGGATTGTCCGTCGTGGCAACGAAGTCATTGATTTAACTAAGCGAGAATATGAATTATTACTTGCTTTAATGGAAAACGTTAACGTTGTTTTGGCCAGGGACGTTCTTTTAAATAAAGTTTGGGGATATGATTCTGATGCTGAAACTAACGTTGTTGATGTCTATATTCGATATTTACGTAATAAAATTGATCGACCAAATCAAGAAAATAGTTATATTCAAACAGTTCGTGGTACTGGTTATGTGATGAGATCATGAAATTAATGAAAGATTCTGATCATGATCAGAAAAAAGTAAAACGAAGGATATCTTTAAAATGGAAATGGTCAATTGGAACCGCAATTGTCGTTTTTATTATGTTTTCAATTTTTGCGTTCTTAATTTATCATCAATTTAGTGAAGTCCTCTTGTCTCAAGAAAAAAGCAGGATTCAAAATGTTTCCGAAACAGTTGCCGATAATTTAAGTCAAAATCGAAAACCTTTAAATCAGGATATGTTTAATAATCCATCACAGGAATTAGTTTCACCTAATCTATCAGATGTGCATAATTCAAATCGTAATAATCAAACTTATTCTGACCCCATTTTTTCTAATTTATTTGGTAATAACATTGCTGCCAATGTTTTTAATGATAATGGGCAACTATTGATGTCATCTAAACAATTGGTTAATTATAAATTTAATCGTCGTGATTTTTTGAATCATCAGGGGATAAAATTCCGTCGAATAAATCATAAAATGATTGTTGTGAACAATATGATGATTTTTTCTAATAAAAATCACCAGCATATTGGATATCTTCAAATTATTAATAATTTGAAAAATTATCGAACATCAATGGATCAATTATTCATTATTTTATTCATTTTGTCACTAATTTCTATTTTTGTTTCATCAATTCTTGCTTATATTTTAGCTGATTATCTTTTAAGACCAATTAATGAAATAAGAAGAACAATGAATGTAATTACATCTTCTCCTAAATCTAACCGAAGGGTTCCAGAATTGAACCAAAATGATGAGCTTTCGGACCTAGGTAATTTGTTTAATGATATGTTAGATCAAATGCAACGTTATATTAATCAACAGGAGCAATTTGTTGGGGATGTATCCCATGAATTACGAACCCCAGTTGCTATTATTCAAGGTCATTTGAGTATGCTATCAAGATGGGGGAAGGATGATCCTCAAATTCTTCAGGAATCCATTAATGCATCTTTGGATGAAATTAAGCGGATGCGTGGATTAGTTAAAGAAATGCTTGATTTATCCAGAGCTGAAGAGGGTAATATTTACTTTAAAGATAAAACGACAGAAGTTAAGGGCATTGTTTACCAAGTTTTTAATGATTTTAAGATGATTCATCCTGATTTTCATTTTGTATTAGATGATGATATTAAAAGGAAAACAATTATTAAGATGTATCGTGATCATTTAGAACAAGTATTGATAATTTTATTGGATAATGCAATTAAGTATTCTACTAAGCGTAAAGAAATTGATATGTCGATGTCTTTAACTGCTAATAATATTAGAATTTCTGTTCAGGATTTTGGCGAAGGAATTTCGCAAAAGAATATGAAATTGATTTTTAACCGTTTTTATCGGGTTGATAAAGCCAGAAGTCGAAAAAAGGGTGGCAATGGTTTAGGATTATCAATTGCTAAGCGATTGGTTGAAGTATATCATGGTCATATTTCAGTTGAGAGTTCACTTGGCTCTGGTTCTATTTTCACAATTTCATTTCCAATTGACCACGAGATAAAACCAGATAAAAAAAGCAAACCCAAACAAAAAGAAGCTAAATGATATTAAAATCATTTAACTCCTTTTTAATTTAGTCTACTTTTTAATGATGGTTCTGTTTACCCTTATTTCTTTCCCGATTTAATTTATGAATATCAACCTTTTCTGATGATTGATTTTCACTTGAATTCTTTTCCGATTCACTATTAAAATCAGGAATCTTGACTTTGTTTGTAGGATGATTTTTACTATTTTTAGCAACTTCTGCTCTAATTTTTGGACGGTATAAATTAATGATTAAAGTTTGAATACATGCAAAAATACCACCAATGAAGAAGTAAATTCCTAGTCCAGCTGGAGACTTGATTGTAAAAATAAAAATCATTAGGGGACTAAGAAATAGCATCATTTTCATTTGTTTTCTTTGATCCTTAGGAACACCAATTAACATTAGGTATCCTTGCAATAAATACGAAAGAAAAGCTAGGATTGCTAGCAGGATATTTGATTTTCCTAGGCTAATTCCCATAAAAATTGTATGTGAAACTTCCGGGGAAAATCTGATGGCATTATATAAAGCAACAAAAACTGGGATTTGAATAATAATTGGTAAACAACCAATGCCGCCAGTCATACTAATACCATTTTGACGATACAATTGCATCATGCTTTGACTTAATTGCATTTGTTCTTGTTGGTTCTTAGCTTGTTTTTGCTTCTTTTGAATCTCATTTAACTGTGGTTTAATCAAACTAATTTTTTCTTGCTGAGTTGTTGATTGTTTCATTTGCTTGACCATGATTGGCAAAAGGATCATTCTAACGATTACCGTTAAAACAATCAATGCCCAGCCATATCCACCAACAAATTTAGCTAACCAATCCATGATATTTTGTCCGGGAACGGCTAGATAATGATATGTAAATCCATATGGCTTCCCTGATGCATCTGTTCTGACACATCCACTAAGAATGAGGGCTAAACTACCCAATAGGGTAATAATCCCTAAATGTTTAATTTTTTTCATGTATTTTAAAATCCTTTCTACATTTAAAATAGCCTAAAATTAAGGATAATTGATTTAGCTGCTTTTTTCAAACTAATTTGTTTATGATTTAATTTGAAATGAATTTAATTTTGAAATTTGAATCGTTTTTACCTTTAAATTGTTAACTTTTCCAAATGGTGTTGGTGATTTTCTAATTTTGATTATAAATTGATTCAGTTTACTGGGCTGACCTTGTGCAATAATTTTAACGCTGCCTTCGGGCAAATTTTGAACTGATCCCTTGATATTAAAATGTTTGGCCACTTTTGCTGTGCAGTATCTAAATCCAACTCCTTGAACAAGACCGCTTACAATTAATTTTTTTGAATCAATTGAATTAGATTTCATTTTGTTTCCTCCTAAACTACATGTTAATATTACTATACATAAATATAGTATAATAAAGATGAAAAATAAAAGTTGGGGATCAATTATTATGGAAAAAATTACTTCTTCTAAGAATGAACAGATTAAACAAATTATAAAATTAAAACGTAAGCATGATCGAATAAAGTTTAATTCTTATCTATTAGAAAGTTGGCATTTAGTTTATGAAGCGTTAAAATCTAACGCAAGGATTAAAAAAATATTAACAACCCCTAAGCAATTTCAACTTCATTCAGATCAATTAGATCATTTTCAAGACATTGTTTTAATATCAGATGAAGTTTCTAAAAAATTAGGGTCAACTTTAACCCCTCAAGGGATATTTGCAATTGTTCAATTGCCCAAGACACAGCATATTAATCCAAATGCAACCAGTGGTGGATGGTTATTGCTTGACCAAATTCAAGATCCTGGTAATATTGGAACAATGGTAAGGACCGCCGATGCAATCGGCCTTTCCGGTGTTGTTTTTGGCAGTGGAACTGCCAGTCGTTTTAATCCTAAGGTTTTAAGAGCCATGCAGGGAAGTCAGTTTCATCTTCATCTAATTGAAGCTGATTTAGAACAATGGATTGATGGATTTAAGAATCAACAAGTGCCTGTTTATGGAACCGAACTTAATCCGAATGCGGTTGATTTTAGAGATGTTCATCCAAAATCAAACTATGCTCTGATAATGGGTAATGAAGGCAATGGCATTCAAAAACAATATTTAAGTCAAACTAATCTAAATTTATATATCCCAATTAAGGGACAGGCTGAGTCTTTTAACGTTGCGATTGCAGCTGGTATTTTAATGTTTCAATTACAAAAGTAAAGGGGTTTTATCAATGAAACAGAATGCATGGGAAAAAGATCAAAAATATATTTCGATCGTTGCTGATTTATTAAATACTAAAGAGGTTCAAAAATTGGCTCTATTTACCCATCATCACCACTCAACGCGCTTGAAACACTGTATTGCCGTTTCATACATGAGTTATTTAATTGCAAAAAAAATGCATTTAGATTACCGTGCAGCAGCTCGTGGCGGTTTATTGCATGATTTGTTTTATTATAACTGGCGTACAACTAAGTTTAATTTGGGTTCGCACGCTTTTATTCACCCACGAGTTGCTTTACGTAATGCCGAACGCATTACTGTATTAACCCCCAAAGAAAAGGATATTATTTTAAAGCACATGTGGGGATTTACCCTTGCTTGTCCTAAGTACCCTGAAAGTGTGATTGTTTCATTAGTAGATGACTATTCAGCTATTTATGAATTTTTAAGACCAGTTCGACAAAATTTTAAATCAATTTTTAGCAAGTTAAATTAATAAATAAAAGAGAGTGATCTAAATGGCTAATGGAAGTGTCATGACTAAGAAAACAAATAATTCAATTTGTCCACATTTTGAAAAAACATTTTCAATTTTAGGTAAAAAATGGAACGGATTGATTATTGAGACGTTATTAAGTGCTGGCGCACAGAGGTTTAAAGATATTTCTGGTGCAATTCAAAAATGTAGTGATCGTGTGCTAGTAGAAAGATTAAAAGAATTAGAAAATGAAGGAATTGTGATCAGAAGAACCTTTTCAGATTCTTCATTAATTCAATATGAATTAACCCAAAAGGGGAAGGAATTAAAACCAGTTATGCATACCGTCCATGATTGGGCTGATAAATGGTGCTAATTATCTTCTGAAATAATTTGACCAAGCTGAAAAACTATTATATTATTAATAATATATTATGAATTTAAAAAGCAATGATGAAAAAGTAGTAGATTGTTTAATACAGAGAGGTTATATTTAGTTGAGAGTAGCCATTTGCAATTGAATTCATTTTCTAGCTGATATTGGGAGTTATTAACAAAAAATATTCCGGCTAATCACCGTTATTTAAATTAAGTGCACATTTTATATTGATAGAATGTGAATTAGGGTGGTACCGCGATGCTTCGTCCCCTTTCTGGGATGGAGCTTTTTTTATGCTTTCATATAGGGAGGAATAGTTATGTCTTTAAAAGATGATTTAGCTAATATTCGTGATCAAGCATTATCTGAGATTAAAAATGTTAGTGATGTTAGTACTCTAAATCAAAAAATTAGGGTATCATTTTTAGGTAAAAGGGGTAAAATTACTAAAGTTCTGAGGGACATTAAGAATTTAGATCCAAAGGAACGACCTGAAGTTGGTAAATACTCTAATATTGTAAGAAATAAGATTCAGGATGCGGTTGCTAAAAAGAATCAAGAATTAAAACAAGCACTTCTAAATCAAAAATTAAAGGATGAAAAGATTGATGTTACACTTCCAGGATCACCAGTACCAAAGGGTAGTCCTCATGTTATTCAATCTATCATTGATCATATCTGTGATATTTTTCTTGGAATGGGATACCAAGTTTTATCAGGTCCTGAAGTTGAAGAAGAAAAATATAATTTTGAAAGAATGAATCTACCTAAATATCATCCTGCTAGGGACATGCAAGCGACTTTTTATATTACAAATGATATTTTAATGAGAACTCAAACGTCCCCGATGCAGGCTCGGGTTCTAGAAAAATATGATTTTAGCAAGGGCCCATTAAAAATGATTTCACCTGGAATTGTTTTTAGGCGTGATAATGATGATCCAACTCATTCTCATCAATTCCATCAAGTTGAAGGGCTAGTTATTGATAAAAATATTAAAATGTCTGATTTAAAGGGAACTTTAGAATATTTAATTCATCAATTATTCGGTGATAAATTTGATATTAGATTGAGACCTAGTTACTTTCCATTCACTGAACCCTCAGTTGAAGTCGATATGACGTGCTTTAATTGTATGGGAAAAGGATGCAATATTTGTAAGAATACCGGCTGGATTGAGGTCCTTGGTGCCGGAATGGTCCATCCAAATGTATTGAAAATGGCTGGTATTGATCCAAAAGAATACGGTGGATTTGCATTTGGCTTAGGACCCGATCGATTTGCCATGTTAAGATATGGCGTTAAAGATATCAGAGATTTCTATTTAGACGATGTTAGATTCCTATCTCAATTTGACTAGTCGAATTAAAAAGGAGCGTTAAAAATATGAAAGTATCATATAATTGGTTAAAGGAATACTTAAACTTAAATGTTCCTGCTGATCAATTGGGTGAAAAAATCGAAAGAACAGCCGTTGAAGTTGACTCAGTTACTAAGCATCAAGATGGCCTTAAAAAATTAGTTGTTGGTAAAGTTGTCTCTTGTGAAAAACATCCCAATTCTGATCATTTACACGTTTGCCAAGTCGATGTTAATCAAGATGATTTACTACAAATCGTTTGTGGAGCACCTAATGTTGCAGCCGGTGAAAAGGTAATTGTTGCATTACCCGGATCAAGAATTGGTAACAACGTTAAAATTAAGCGTGCTAAAATGCGTGGAGTCAAATCAAATGGTATGCTATGTGGATTAGATGAAGTTGGTTTTGATCGTAGTGTGGTTCCTGAAAAATGGCTAAATGGAATTTATGTTTTTCCAGATGATGCCAAGGTTGGAAAACCAATCTATCATTATCTAGGGATGGATGATGATTTGATTGATTTAGATGTAACTCCTAATCGAGGCGATATGCTAAGCATTTATGGGACTGTTCATGAATTAGCTGCCATTTATGATTTAAAACCGGATTTAAATCATCCAAAAGTTGAAGAAAATCCAAAATTAAATGCTTCGGATGATATTAGTGCAGATGTTGATAAGAAAATTGCGCCGATTTACAAACTTCGTGTTTTAAAGAATGTTAAAATTCAACCAAGTCCACTTTGGATGCAAATCAGGCTTTGGAATGCTGATATTAGGCCAGTTAACAATGTTGTTGATATTACTAATTATATTATGTTGAAGTATGGACAACCAATTCAGGTTTATGATTTGGATAAAATTAATAATCAAAAATTATTGGTCAGAAATGCCCGATTGAATGAAAAAGTTGAAACAACTGATGGTGATAAAGTAACGTTAACTGATGATGATATTGTAGTTGCAGATGATCAAAAACCAGTTGCGCTTGCTGGACTAACCGGTTTAAAAGGTGCTGAAGTTGATCAAAATACAAAGAATATTATTTTTGAAGCTGGTGTTTTCAGTTTCGTTAAGGTTAGAAAAATGGCCCAACGTCATTCAATTCATACTGGTTCATCCCAACGTTTTGAACGTGGTGTTAACCATGCAGGGGTTAATGAAGCTTTAGACGCAGCTTGTGAAATTGAGCATCGTTTTACAGATGCTGACATTGAGCAGGGAACTGTTACAGCTAGCGATATTGATGCTAAACCAGTTAATGTTGATATCACTTTAACCAGAATTAATCGAGTATTAGGGCTTAGCTTAACAATGCCTGAGGCTAGTAATATCTTTAAACGTTTAGGATTTGGTGTTGAAATTAATGATGATCAAATGTCTGTATCAATTCCGCCACGACGATGGGATATTCATATTGAAGCTGATTTATTTGAAGAAATTGCCAGAATTTATGGGTACGATAATATGCCTTCAACGTTACCATCAGGCCCAACTACGATTGGCAAATTAACTAACAAACAAAAGTTAATAAGACGCTCTAGAAGAATTTTACAGGATTCTGGATTAACACATGCCATTTCATATTCATTAACCACCGCTAAAAAAGCTAATATGTTTATGATGAGAAAAAGCTATGAAACAAAACTTAAAATGCCAATGACAATTGATCGCTCGACGTTAAGAATGAATTTGTTAAGTGGATTATTGGATGATGTCGCATATAATCAGGCCAGAGGTGTTGATGATGTTGCTTTATATGAATTAGGGCGTGTTTTTTATAAGGATGATGAAAAACAGGTTCGTCCTAATGAAGTTGAACACATTGCAGGAGTTATTTCTGGATCGTTAAGTATAGATACTTGGAATCATAAATCTAAACCAGTTGATTTTTACCAGTTAAAGGGAATTGTTGATAATTATTTAGATGATTTAAATCTCAACGGTGACATTGATTATGAAGCAACTAGTGACTACCCAGAAATGCATCCTGGAAGAACTGCCAATATTTATATTCATGGTCATAAAATTGGTTTTATTGGCCAAATTCATCCGGTCATTGCTGATAAATTCAATATTAAACCAACATATGCCTTTGAGTTAGACTTAAAGACGTTAATTGAAATGCCAAAACGGGAACAAACAGCTGATAGTGTTTCTAAATATCCTTCAATTAGCCGGGACATTGCAATATTAGTAGATAAAAATGTTACTAATAAAGAAATTGTTAGTGCCATTCAAAAACGTGGTGGTGCATTCTTGAATCAAGTTCATTTGTTTGATCTATATGATGGTGCTCATATTCCTAGCGGCAAGAAATCAATGGCTTATACTTTAACTTATCAAGATCAGCATGATACTTTACAGAATGAAGTGGTTGATAAGTCAATGAAGAAAATCCAAAGGGACTTAAAGCAACAATTTAATGTTACAATCCGTTAATTATAATCTTTGCCCAAATATTAAATATGTAGAACGGGGGGATTCTCATTGAATGGGATGAAAAAATCTGGGCGGAAAACTAGTTCCTTTGGACGTAAAATTATTATTTCAATCATTGTGATTTTAATTGTATTGATTTTTTGTGTTTTATTTATGGGACATAGTTATTTAAAGGCATCTTTAAAACCATTAAACTCTAATAACCATAGTAAAATTCAAATTGATGTTCCAATGGGTGCTTCGGATCGTAAAATTGGTTCAATTTTACAAAATCAAAATATTGTTAGAAGTGGGATGGTATTCAATTACTATGTTAAAGCCCACAATATTTCTGATTTTCGGGCTGGATACTATGAATTATCTCCATCAATGAGCTTACAACAAATTGCCAATATTTTAAGAAGGGGTGGATCCAGTCTGCCACTGAAGACTTCTTATGGTAAAATAGTTGTTAGTGAAGGAAGCAGTATTAACCAATTGGCTAATAATGTCCAAAATAATAGTCGTTTTTCATCGACTAATTTTATTGATTTAATGAAAAATCGTAATTTTGCTAACCAATTAAAGAAAAAATATCCAGAATTGCTTACTTCTTCAATGAAATCAAAACGCACACGTTATCCACTTGAAGGTTATTTATATCCGGCCGTTTATAGTGCTGATAATGGTATTTCAATGGAACAAATGGTTGAATCAATGGTTTCAAAGGAAAATGGTGCTTTAAAACCATATTATTCTAGAATGAAGAAGGAACATTTGTCTGTTCAACAAACGTTAACATTAGCTTCTTTAATTGAGAAACAGAATTTAAATTCAGAAAGGAATCGTGAATTAGTTGCTGGAATTTTGTTAAATCGAATTGATAATAAAATGCATTTAAATTCTGACACATCTGTTTTATATGCACTTAATAAATTTAAACGTAAATTAAATCAAAAAGATTTAAAGAATAATTCTCCGTATAATTTGTATAAATATATTGGATATGGACCAGGTCCATTTAATAATCCTGGCTTGAATTCAATTAAGGCTGTTTTATATCCTAAGAAACGGGATCAGGGTTATTTATACTTTATTGTTAATCCTAAAAATGGTAAATTGTTACTGGCTAAGAACAGTTTAGAACAACAAAATAATGCCAAAAAAGTTTCTAAGTAGATGGTGTTTTAATTTTAAGGGGTGTTTACAATTTTGAAAAAAGGTCGAAAACGTCCAGTTGTAATTGGCGTTAGTGGTGGATCTGGAAGTGGAAAAACCACCGTTAGTAGAGCTATTTTTCACCGATTATTAGGTAATTCGTTGACAATTTTACAACAAGATTCTTATTATAAAGATCAATCTAATAAGACGATGGCAGAAAGGGAAAAGACTAACTATGATCACCCGCTTGCTTTTGACACTGATCGTTTAATTAGCGATATTAAACGTTTATTGGATTATAAGCCGATTCATAAGCCAGTTTATGATTATAAAAAGTTAAACCGAAGTAAAAAAACCATTCTTCAGGAACCACGTGATGTTATTATTCTAGAAGGAATTTTAGTTTTAGATGATGAAAGATTGCGTGATTTAATGGATATTAAGATATTTGTTGATACTGATGATGATATCCGATTAATTAGAAGAATTCGGCGTGATACCCAGGAACGTGGCAGAACTTTAGATGAAGTTATTCAACAATATTTAAAGACTGTTCGTCCGATGTATAATCAATTTATTGAACCAACTAAAAGATATGCTGATATAATTGTCCCAGAGGGTGGCAAAAATCAAGTTGCAATCGATTTATTAACCACTAAAATTAAACAAATTTTAAAAGAACATGGTGATCATCAAATTTTAAATAATATTGATACCACCATTTAAATCATGATTTAGTTAAGGAGTGTTGTTAATGGCTGACGAAAAAAGCTATCCAATGACTGCAGAAGGTAAGGAAAAATTACAAAGAGAACTTGAAGATTTAAGATTAAATAAACGTCCACAAATCATTAAGCGAATTAAGATTGCATTAGGTTATGGAGATTTATCCGAAAACTCTGAATATACTTCTGCCAAAAATGAACAAAGTTTACTTGAAGGCCGAATTTCCACAATTGAACATATGCTTCAATATTCAGTAGTTGTAGATAATACCGATACTGATAAAAATATGGTTAATGTTGGTAAGAAGGTAACTTTTAAAGAACTACCAGATGAAGATCCGGAAACATATGAAATTGTTGGTCAATCAGAGGCTGATCCAATGAAAGGCAAAATTGCTAATGATTCACCAATTGCAAAGGGTCTTTTAGGTCATAAGGTTGACGATCAAGTAACGATTAAGATTCCTGCTGGGGATATGAAAGTTAAAATTATTAAGGTTGAATAAATCTATTTCTAACTAATAAAAGCTTAGGATATTATCCTAAGCTTTTTTATTATATTTTTTAATTTTGTTAATAACCATCATGAAAATAACTGTTAAAATTGAAATGCAAATTCCAAGCGTTAAATATGGTGGCCAGTAATAAAGTTTAATTGAATGTTTACCTGGGCTTAATTTACTACCGATGAACATATTTGACCATTTAGAGATTGAATGTGGTTTATTATCAACAATTAAATGCCAGCCTTTAGAATAAGGAATCGTTGTGATTAATGAATTCTTAGATTTGGTTGTTCGAATGGTTCCAATGAATTTACGATTACTATTATTATGAATTTTAAATTGATTTTGTTTTAAATTGCTAGTATCATTTTGAAATAGTTTAGAATTAAAATGGTATAAAATGAAATTTTGTAAAAACATATTATCTTTTATTAATTTGAGATGAATGTGAATTGGTTTATTCTTATTATTAGTTGCAACATTAATTATCGTTGTATTTTGATAATTAGCTGGTTTTATTATTTGAGATCCGTTAATACTTAATTTAATTGATTTATCATTGAATGCATTTCCTAAGGTTAAGTAATATGGATCATTTGTTTTTGGAGTGAACGTAAGATTAATAATTGCGGGTTTAATTAAATTATTTTTACTGATCAATGCATTCGTTAAACGGGTCTGCTTATTTGTATTATTAAATGTGACTTGGTCAAAGTTTTTCGGATCAAAGAATCGCTGATTTTGATGATTGGTAAGGTAATTCATAATATTAGATTGGTAAACAGTTGGTAAATCATTTGAGTGGTGTTTTAGATTAAATATTTTAGAATTGGCAGCAAATCCAATTGGCAACCAGTGTGAATTTTTAAAAGTGATTGTTTGGTGATTTTCATTATAATAGCTGTACTGCTTGAAATCAGGACGGGGTGTAAAATTGCTTAAAACCGGATTACCATTATCTTTTAGGAAATATTTGAATGATAAAAGTGAATCTGATAATAATGTTCCATTTGAGTACTCAATATACCCTTCACCCGTGGGTTGGCCAATATTGTCCATGAATTGTGTTGACCGATAATTAATGGTTGATGAAAAATTATCACCGCCATTATAATTAGCATTTAGTGGGTCATCTTTACTTCTAAAAAATGTTTTACCAATTCGATACCATTTATGATCGTGATTCTGGATTACTTTGGTATTGTCTTTTAAATTAGTTGTGTACTTCATATAACTATTGTTCGGAATGTATGAAATATTATTAAGCGAATTAAATGCATTAATTCCCATTTCAGCGATTATTATAATAATAAAAGCAACTTGAAATGTTTTAAATGATGAGGGAATAAACATGATTAAAATATAGCTTATTGTTAAAAAAATAATACTTGTAATTAAATTATTAATTGTCAAGAACGAAAATTGTTTTAAATTAAAACTCACGTATAAAACTGCTAAAATTAAAATTAATAGAATATTTAATTTGGTTTTCCAATTGTTAATCTGGAATTTTGGTGTGCTTTGGCTGGCAATGAAAATAATCCAAAAACAGAATATAAATGAAAATCGGTAGGGGTACCAAACTGGAAATTGCATGGCATGCCAAATTAAATCTAACGGCTCAAAACACATTGATAATAATAAAAAAACGGTGACAATGAAAATACTGATTTTTATTTTTAATTTAATTTCATGGTTAAAGAATAATGCTAAAAAATAAATGATGGGGATTGCCCCAATGAAAATATTGGGGGTTCCGCTTGGCATTTGATTAAAATTAAACGTGCCATTAAAAAATTTAGCAATCATTTTAATTGGAAGATATTCAAATTTAAGATTAACTGTATGAAGTGAATATTGGGCTTTTCCTTGTAATAGATCATAAAAAGTTGGAATCAATAACCATGCAGACAATCCTAAACTAATTAATGAACAGAATAAGAAATTTTTTATGTGATGAATCCAATCTTTCCATTTATGATTGTAAATTACATTTACAAAAACAAAATAAATTCCAACAAAAATAATTATCATATATGCAATATAATAATTAATGATGAGCATTGCTGTGAGTGAAATAATATATAATTTTATTTGCTGTTTAAAAAATAATTTGCGCATTCCCATAATAATAAGTGGTAAAAAAATCATTCCATCTAACCAAATGATATTTAATTGATTAGCAATGATCCACCCATTTAATGCATAGATTGTTGCCCATGCAGGAATAAAAATTTTTTTAATTGATTTATTATCAAGTAGTAGTATGCTAAAACACATACCGGATAAACCGTATTTAAGCAGGGTGATTAATAAGATGGCTGCATTAATGAATTTAGCTTTAAACAGCAATAATATGAGATTGAGCGGGCTCATAAGATAATAAGCCCAATTACCGATCATTCCACCACCCAATCCATTTGAAAATGAATATATGATGCTACTGGGATGATTTAAAATTGCATTTCGGTAGTATGAAAATAAATCAATATATTGTTGTCCCAGGTCAACTGTTGAAATACTGTTATTTCCAAATGGAAACATATTGCGATATGCAAAATAACATGCCATAATAACAAATGGTATTATAAAACTAAGCAATATGGGCCAATATTTTTTAATGCTTTTTTTAATTCTATTCATAATGATTTTCGCCTTCATACCGTAAATTAATATTATTTTCATGTTACCATAAATATAATAAATATAAATATAATGTAAATTATTAAGGAGCTTTAATTACTTTGAATAATTTTTTAAAGAAAATTTTTCACCATTCAAATCAGGGCTTTAGTTCTAGTATTCCATTTCGCTTGAATTTTATTTTTATAAGCGTTGGAATTCTGTTTATTGTCTTAATTGGACAACTTGTTTATCTGCAAATTTTATATGGTTCTCAATTTAAAGCGGAAGTAAATGAGTCTAGTAATAATATTAAATATGGAAATGTTCAACGTGGGATGGTTTATGATTCTACTGGAAAGTTATTAGTTGGTAATAAGAATCATCGTGCAATTACATATACCAAGGGAATTTCAACTTCAAATGAAATTTACCAAACGGCTACCAAACTCGCTAAGTATGTTAGTGTTCCTACGGATACGTTAACCAAGAATCAAAAAATTGAATACTATTTAGCAAGTACGAATAACGCTAGTAATGTTGCTAAAAAAATTAAAAATATTTATTCTTATGCACCAGATGCAAGAGCTGGCGCTGAAAAGGATTATGTATCAAGTCATTTTTCATCATTTCCATTTAATAAACAGGCTTTAAATGCTGCTGAAATTTTTACTGAGATGAATGATACCACTCAATTCGGGACAACTTACATTAAATCATCTAATGTTTCTAATCGCGAATATGCTGAAGTGGGTGAACGTCAATCTGAAATGCCTGGTGTAGAAACTGGAACTAGTTATAGTCAGTACTATCCAGGTGGTAAGTCAATTTCTAGCATTATTGGAACGGTCTCATCAGAAAAATCAGGTTTACCTAGTGATCAAGTTAATCAATTACTTGCAAAGGGATATTCTAGAAATGATAGTGTTGGTCAAAGCTATTTAGAACAACGTTATGAACCCGTTTTGCGGGGAAGTAAATCCCAAACCAAAATTGATTTGATTCATAATGATCAAATTGGAAAAGAAATTAAAAAATATGGTGGCCAACGTGGGGATAATCTTCAATTGACTGTCAATAGTAAATTTCAATACCAACTTCAACAGGATATTAATGAAGCTGAACATGGAAGTGTTGGTAATTCAACTGGCGCATATGCAGTTGTTATGAATCCTCATACTGGTGCTGTTTTAGGAATGGCTGGTGTTAATCGTAATCCATCAAGTGGTAAATTGACTGCTAATGATCTGGGTGCGATTAATAACGATATCGTTATGGGATCAGTTGTTAAAGGTGCCACCGTTTCAGGTGCTCTAATGGATCATGTTATTACACCTGATGACAGTACAATGGTTGATAAACCAATTCTAGTTGGTGGAACCAAGCAAACATCCTGGTTTAACAAAAACGGCAGTGCTAATATGGCTGTTGATGCTTCAACTGCACTGGAGGTTTCTTCTAACTCGTATATGATGCAATTAGCAATGAAGGAAGCTAATTTCCATTATTATGAAAATGCCCCAGCAACCATCAACCCAGACATCTTCACTAAACTAAGGGGATACTTTAATCAATTTGGTTTGGGAATTAAAACTGGAATTGATTTGCCAGGTGAAACAACTGGATTGCAAGGATCAACATCTGACGTTATTCATGGTTTGAATTTAGCTTATGGTAACTATGATGAATATACAACCTTGCAAGTTGCACAATATATGTCAACCATCGCTAACGGTGGTTATCGAATCCAACCACATATTGTTCAATCAATTCGTGGAACCAATAGTAAGGGTGGACTTGGTAGTGTTAAGTATTCAGTTACACCTAAGGTCTTAAATGAAATTAACATGACACCTTCCGAAAGAAATGTTGTTACCCAGGGATTATATGATGTTGTTCATGGAACTAATCAGTATAAAACCGGAATTAATTTGAATACAATTCATCCATCTGTTTCAGCTAAGACTGGAACTGCTGAAACAACTACTAATGGTAATTCAACCGTTACTTTGAGTTTAGCTTCGTATGCTCCATCTAGTGATCCACAAGTGGTTGTTGCATTAGCAATGCCAGGCTTACCGGAAAATGCTGAGGATAACAATACTAATTTAGCTAAGCAGATATATTCTGATTATTGGAAAGATGTTCAGTCTACAAGCACAATTAAATAAAATTGCTGTTAAGTAATTTTCCTTAACAATCTTCCAATAAAACTGGCAAAAAATAATAAAAAATGATATTATATAGAGGTTAATGTTGTTAATCATAAATAATTAACTTTGATGAATAAAGGAGTGTAATAAATTATGCGTGTTCACATTACATTAGAATGTACAGAATGTCACGAACGTAACTATTTATCAACTAAGAATCGTCGTAACAACCCCGATCGCTTAGAATTAAAGAAATATTGCCCACGACAAAGAAAAGTTACATTACATCGTGAAACAAAATAAGGATTTGGGTTATTTACCCAAACCTTTTTTGTTATCTAATTAGATAGTAATTATGAAATCCAAAAAAGATATTAGAAAATTAATGATTCAGAAATTAAAAAAGGACAATCTGGTTAATGGAAGTGTATACCATCGTTTGTATACGGATCCGTTTTGGATTCATGCAAAAGTGATAGCGCTAACATTGAGCACTAAGGTTGAAATTGATACCAATCCGATTATAAAGATGGGAATTGCTAATAATAAGACAATTGTTGTGCCTAAAGTATATCCTGATCGTCAAATGAAATTTATTAGATTATCCAATCAATCAAGATTTAAGAGTGATATATTTGGAATTCCTGAACCGGTTAATGGTAAAATAATTAATAAAGCTCAAATTGATTTAGTAATTGTTCCAGGATTAGCTTTTGCAATTAACACCGGCGATCGGATTGGATTTGGTGGTGGGTATTACGATCGATATCTTAATCAATATCATGGTAATAAAATTGCATTGGCTAAATCCTTTCAAGTTTTTGAAAATCCTTTATGGAAAATTAATCAATTTGATATAAAAGTGAATCGAATTATTTTTTAGAATAGGAAGTTTTTATTGAGATTTTTGAAAAGAATGCCATATGTAACCTATTTACTACTATTTATTATTATTGCTGTTTATATTGCAATGACTTTCAGTGGTGGAACTGATAATTCTAATGTACTATTGGAATATGGTGCAATTTTTAATCCCCTAGTAAGAGCTGGTGAATGGTGGCGGCTAATAACTGCTATTTTTTTGCATATGAATTTTACCCATATACTGTTTAACGGATTAGTGCTTTATTTTATGGGAATTCAAATTGAAAAATTATTTGGCCATTTACGTTTTGCCATTATTTTCTTTGGATCTGGAATAGTTGGCAACTTATTTGGCTTTGCATTCACCGATGGGATATCTGCAGGAGCTAGTACTGCTATTTTTGGTTTATTTGGAGCATTTATGATGCTTGGTGAATCATTTAATGGCAATCAAGAAATTCGTCGATTAAGTAAGTCGTTTATTATTTTTATTGTTATGAATTTACTATTGGATTTGATAACACCAAATGTTGATATTGCTGGACACATTGGTGGTTTGATTAGTGGATTCTTAATTGCTTACATTGTTAGTGTTCCACATTATTCTCTAAGTCGAAAGAAACGAATGATTGCTTTAATTGTAATGATTATTGTCATTCTGATATTGTTTTATGTTGGAATGAATGGAAATTACTAAAGAAGATAGTGCATTTCGATGAAGGATGTGGGACAATGAAGACGTTGTATGATGTACAGCAATTATTAGAAAAATTTGGAATCGTTGTCTATGTTGGTAAACGGATTTGGGATATTGAAGTGATGGCAATGGAACTTGATCATTTGCATGAAGCTCGCTTAGTATCTGACAAGCAGTTTATTAATGCCAAATTAATTTTAACGAAAGAACATCGTTATGAGGAACATAGACAAAATAATAATCATAGGGCATAGGAGGAATTACAAATGTCAAAAAATGTAATTGGAATTGATTTAGGAGGTACTACCACTAAAATTGCTTTTTTAAGTAAAGATGGTACTTTTTTAGATAAATGGAAAATTGATACAAATGACTCTGAACATGGAAGCCATATTGTTCCTAATATTATTAAATCAATTAGTGTACATATGAATGATGCTAATTATACTAAAAATGATTTTATTGGAATTGGAATGGGTACTCCAGGAACCGTTGATTATAAGGCTGGCACCGTTACGGGTGCTTATAATTTAAATTGGCGCTCACCACAACCTGTAAGAGAACAGATTGAAAATGCGCTTGGATTACCATTTACAATGGATAATGATGCCAATGTTGCATCATTAGGTGAATACTGGCAAGGAGCTGGCAGTAAGGATTCAGATATCATTTTCGTAACCCTTGGCACTGGAGTTGGTGGTGGTGTCATCGCTAACGGACATTTAGTTCGTGGTGTTAATGGTGCTGCTGGTGAAATTGGACATATTACTGTTAAACCAGGTGGTTATATGTGTACATGTGGCAAACGTGGTTGCTTAGAACAATATGCATCAGCTACTGGGGTTGTTCATGTCGCTCGCGATATGTCAGTTAAATTTACAGGAACTTCAAGATTAAAAGAACTTGAAGATGCTAATGAAGAAGTTACTTCAAAAATTGTTTTCTATCTAGCTGATAATGGTGATATTCTAGCTAACCAAGTTGTTGATAAGGTTTGTTCTTACCTTGGTTTAGCACTTGCAGATGTTGGTAATACTTTTAATCCTGATAATATCATTATTGGTGGTGGTGTTTCTAATGCTGGAAATACTTTGTTACAGCCAACGACTAGGTATTTCCAACAAAATGCATTTAAACCAGTTCAAGATTCAACTAGAATCAAATTAGCACAATTAGGTAACGATGCTGGTGCTATGGGTGCCGGATCATTAGCATTTAGAGCATTTGACAAGCAAAATAATAAATAAGGGGTCCTTTACTTGCAAGTTATCATTATCATTATAATTTTACTTGTTTTATGGGGGTTGTGGACTTTAATTACACGGATGAGAGTTAATCGGATTGCCAAATTTTTAAGTCAAAATGATTTTGAAGCTGGCAAACGAAAAGCTCAAATTATTGATTTAAGAGAAGAAAAAACGTTTAAAGCCGGTCATATTTTAGGAGCACGAAATATGCCTTATTCCACGCTCCGGACATTTTATAGTGGGATCAGAAATGATTTACCAGTATATTTATATGATCAGGGTAAGGCAATTAGTATGCGTGCTGCCTTGCTTCTCCATAAAAAAGGTTATCATAAATTGTTCATTCTAAAAGACGGATACCGTAATTGGGATGGCAAGACAAAGAAAAACTAAAAAATAGCTAGTCAATATTGGCTAGCTATTTTTATAACAAATTTATTAATAATTTACTATCCGTGGTGGACGGAACGGCTTTTTCGCATTGCACGTTTGTGATTTTGCTTAAATTTGTCCTTTTTGTCTTCGATTGGGTTAACAACTGCTTTTTTAAATGATAAGAAAGCACCAGTTACAGCACCTAATGTAGCAACAACACCAGCAGCAAATCCTTTTCCAAAATTCTTCATATTAAAGTCCTCCCTTAACTATTTATAAAGTATTCATTTTCTATTATGCTTTATTTGAAATTAATTGTCGAGAAATTGTCTTTTAGTATTTTATTAAACTAAGGAAGTTAAAAAATGTTAACCAAAATTATCGCTCATCGTGGCAACAATGTTTTATGCCCCGAAAATACACTCAAAGCTTTTCAAAGTGCAATCGATGTTGGAACCGACGGAATTGAAACTGACGTTCATTTATCAAAAGATCATCATTTAATCATTATGCATGACGAAAAGGTTGATCGAACAACTAATAGGAATGGGTTGATTAAAGACTTAACACTGAATCAATTAAAAAAATTAGATGATGGGCGAGGCGAAAAAATTCCAACATTGAATGAGTTAATTCAATTATTAATTCATAATCAATTTAAAGGAATTTTAAATTTGGAACTAAAAACTAATAAAATTGAATATCCTAATATTGAAAAAATGGTCGTTGAATGTTTTCAAAAATATCATTTTGAATTTCATTTAGTTTATTCCAGTTTCAATGCTAATTCAATTTATCGAATTAGAAAATATGATCAAAAAACGGAATGTGCAAAACTTTTTAGTACTAACTACCGTGAAGCTAAACAAATGAATAAAGAAAATGTAATTGAAACTTATCATCCAGACATCAGATTGTTAAAAGCACATCCGATTTTTGATCATCAAACCAACATTCGACCATGGACGGTTGATGCAGGTAAAGATATGGATTTCTGTTTTAAAAAACATTACATCGGATTGATTACTAATGATCCTAAAAAGGGACTAAAGCGAAGAAAAATGACTCAAGGAGAATAAGAACATGCAAAAAGTTCTAGCAATTGTTGGACCGACAGCAGTTGGTAAAACTGCATTATCATTGAATTTGGCACATCAATTTAATGGTGAAATCATTTCTGGTGATTCAATGCAGGTGTATCGTCATCTAAATGTTGGAACTGCTAAAATCATGAAAAATGAAATGCAGGGAATTCCGCATCATTTAATTAATATAAGAGATGTTTACGAACGTTATTCGGCAGCTAATTTTGTAAATGATGCTAAAAGAGAAATTAATGAGATTAAGAGTAGGAACCGATTACCAATTATTGTTGGAGGGACCGGTTTTTATTTACAAGCACTTTTAAATGATTTGGAATTAGGTGGCAATCACTATTCAAATAGTGATGATAGAGTTCGATTAAAACAGTATGCGGAAAAAAATGGCAAACAAAAATTATGGCAGCGCTTATATCAAATTGATCCCAAATCAGCAAAAATTATTCCAGTTAATAATAAGCGGCGTGTAATTAGAGCTTTAGAAGTTTGCAAGCAAACTGATCATTTATTTTCTGATCAAAAACAGCATAAGCCGCTTTTTAATTCTTTTTTGATTGGATTAAATACTGATCGCCAATTATTATACCAAAGGATTAACTATCGTGTTGATGTGATGGTAAAAAGTGGATTACTTGATGAAGCCAAATGGCTTTATCAACAGGGTGGTGTAAATCTACCAGCCGGAAAAGGAATTGGTTATCGTGAATTGGATAGTTATTTTAATCATTCAAATGAATTAAACCGTTCAATTGATTTAATTAAACGTGATTCTAGACACTATGCTAAACGACAACTGACTTGGTTTCGTAATAAAATGAACGTTAATTGGTACGATTTAATTAAAAATCCGAAGGAAATTAATCAGATTCAAAATGATGTAAAAAAATGGCTATCAGAATAATCATGTTATAAAATGTTACATATGAACTTGACATTTTATTTTTTAATGATAATATTAATTATGTTCAAAGGAGAAGTTCGATATGGAGAAAACAGATTTACATCGTTCATTATCTGTTCTTCCAATGGGAACCGTTATGAAGTTAACAGATTTATCTGCTAGGCAAATTAGGTATTATGAACAACAGCAGTTAATCTTTCCCAAGCGGAATAAAGGTAATCAAAGGTTATTTTCATTAAACGATGTTGATAAAATTATTGAAATTAAAAATTTCTTATCAAATGGCATGAATATTGCTGATATTAAGCATGTTTACAAAAAATACCAATTGCAAAAGAAAGAAAAGCAACACCGTTATTCTAAAAGATTGACTGATAATGAAACCCGTCGATTATTGATTGATGATATTTTAACGGCAGGTGGTTTTAAATCTAAAAATCCGAAGGACCAATCTTTTTGAATAATTTAATCAAAGGGGAAATTCAATATGGCAACTAAGCATAACTATACCAAAGATGATGTTCGTAAATTAGTTAAAAGCGAACATGTTAACTTCCTTCGCTTAATGTTTTCTGATTTATTTGGGACCCTTAAAAATGTTGAAGTTCCAGTTAGCAAATTAGATACATTGTTAGACAATCAAATCATGTTTGATGGTTCTTCAATTGAAGGCTTTGTACGAATCCAAGAAAGTGATATGTACCTTCATCCAGATCTATCAACATTTGAAGTTTTTCCATGGTCTCCAAAGGATGGAAGAACTGCACGTGTAATTTGTGATGTTTATAAACCAGATGGTGAACCGTTCGATGGTGATCCAAGAAATAATTTAAAACGTGTTTTAAAAGATATGAAAAAAGAAGGATACACATCATTTGATATAGGTCCTGAACCTGAATTCTTCTTGTTCAAGATGGATGAAAATGGTCAACCAACATTAAACTTAAATGATAAAGGAAGTTACTTTGACTTAGCTCCTAATGATATGGGCGAAGATTGTCGTCGTGATATCGTCTTAACCCTTGAAAAAATGGGATTTGATGTGGAAGCTGCTCATCATGAAGTTGCCCCTGGTCAACATGAAATTGATTTTAAATATTCAGATGCGGTTAATACTGCTGATAATATTCAAACATTCAAATTGGTTGTTAAGACAATTGCTAGAAAACATGGATTGTATGCAACGTTTATGCCAAAGCCACTAAGTGGAATTAATGGATCTGGGATGCATATTAACATGTCATTATTTCATGATAAGGGAAATGCATTCTATGATAAGAATGGTAAATTTGAATTATCTAAAGATGCATTTTACTTCTTAGGTGGAATTTTGAAACATGCAAGAGGCTTTACAGCAATTGGTGATCCGATCGTTAATTCATATAAACGTTTAGTTCCAGGTTATGAAGCCCCAACTTATATTGCTTGGTCTCCATCTAATCGTTCCCCATTAGTTAGAGTTCCAAGTGCTAGGGGATTAACCACTAGATTAGAACTAAGAAGTGCTGATCCAACTGCTAATCCTTACATGGCAATTGCTTGTGTTCTTGAAGCTGGATTAGATGGCTTAAGGAACAAAATTAAGGCTCCTAAGAATATTGATGCCAACATTTACCAAATGAATGCACAACAATTGAAAGAAAATCATATTTACAGTTTACCTGATAACTTACACAATGCGGTTGTTGCTTTAGAACAAGATCCAACCATGAAGTATGCTTTAGGTGAAAAATTATACAGTAGTTTTATTGCTGCTAAACATTTTGAATTTAATTCATATCGTACCCAGGTTTCTGAATGGGAACGTGAGCACTATATGAAGAAATACTAATTAAAAAAATAATATTTAAACCCATGGGATGAATTAACGATTTGTTAATTGATTTCATGGGTTTTATTATCTTATAATGTGATATAGTGTGATTTATAAATATAAATCTAAAACGAGGTAAAATTAAGATGGATAATAATCAAGCAAGGAACAGTGAACGGAATCACAATGATAATCAACTAGAAATTAATTTAGATCATAAAATTAAAGCGTTAAAAGTTATTCAAAGGGCAATTAAAACTAATCATGATCTAGATTTGTACCGGATGATTGATTCATCTAAATATAAACAAATAACACGTGACCAAAACATTCCCGATGTTAATCTTTCATTAATTAATGATTTAAATGATGAATTGAGTCATCATTTAAGTTTTCAATTGATTGATTATTTGGGAAAAGAATTCCCATTCTTTTATTATGATGAATATCAATTAGGGCATTTTAATATTTACTTTGGTAATTGGTGGGATCATAAACTTTTTGGGACGCTGGATGTTTTAAATGTTGCCTTTAATTTTGATCCAAAGGAATTAGATAAATTGAAACGCTCTTTTCAACTTGAATCTGAACATAAAATGTATAATTCAGATCAGATTGAAGCAATTAGTAAAAAGAATGTTGGTTTACAACAACTACAAGAATCACAACATAAGAGACAGGCACGTGAATATTCTTTACGTGAAGAAGTGAAAAATTTAGATTCTAAAAATGCATTACCTTGGGATGCTAATAAATTAAAGAGTCAAAAACAAAAATTATTAGCTGAATTAAGTCATCTTGCTAATTTGGATGATCAAGCGATTAAAGCTCATCATGCGATTGAAGCAAATGATCATCATGTTCTTGAATTATCGAAAGAAAATACAATTTTGGAATATGAAAAACAAAATTTGCGTAATACTTTTACTGATTTTCAACAATTTGTGGAAAAAAGTAATAATTTATATCGAGACTATATTTTATATTTACTAAAGAAAGCATAAGGAAATGATTAGGATGAATGAGAATGACCAAAATAAAAAAAGCAATCGCATTCAAGAGGGGCTAAATCAAAGAAACAACCAATTAAAAGATGGGTTGAATAATGGTTTAAAGTATACAAATTTAATCGACCAACTGGTAAAGACTTCTGATGATTATAAGTTATTTGATGCCATTAACAGTCTTGTTAAATTTCATCTAAATACAAATCAAATTAAATTCGTTGACCAATATCATAGTGCTGATTATTGTGCATTATTTATGTATCGATTCATTGAATTACATCAAGAAGAAAACTTTAAATTAGATTTAGAAAACAAATCTCAACTGGTTGTAAAAATTTTAGGAACTAATACTAATAATGAGTTCTTTTATGATTATGACCTTGAAAATGATAATGCTTACTTTAAAGATATAAAATACCATTTATCAATTTTCAGTATGAATTTAAAACATAAACAAATTCGCTTTGATGGTCATAATTTAATGAATTTATTTATTATTAAGGGATACCATCAAATGACTGTTAGCGACATTAAAAATGAATTGGATGGAATGATCCAATTTAGTCATAATTTAGAATCTAAATTAGATTTTTCAGTTGATCTTAGTATTTTAAATCCAAAAAATAATATCTTTTACAAATTTGCTAAAAATGATCTTCCGTCTTATATTATTGATAAATTATTCATTGGTGCTGCTAAAAATGATTATATGTTGACGTCATACCATCATACGGGTGCAGAATTATCTTTAGGCCAGGACTTGCAATTGAAATTATTTAATTCAAATGATAATATTCCTACATGGGGAATTGTAGTTAATGATAAAAATCAACAAATATCTTGGTTTGATGTTATTTTACACTATGATTTCTTACGCCAATGGTATTTAGATAATATAAAGGTATTAGAAGTATCACCGGATAGTAAAACTTTGAGCAGTAAGTAAGGTGAAATAATTGGAAATTGATAAAATGTTACGTCATTCTGTGACGTTATTTAGGCAAAATGAAGCAAAGGATAATTTAAAATTTTTACCCCAGGTTAGATTACAAAATACTTATGTTAATCTAGACATTAGATTATCTAAAATGGCTAATGAATCACAGAGATTTAATTATCATTCTAGAAGTAAAATCAATCGTAATCATCTTCTTTTTAGTTATGTTGACGTTTTAAAACGTTATTTATTAATTGCTAATTTAAAAAACTGGAATCAATTGGTTCTAATTAGTGATGATGAAATAGATGCTTTATCGCATAAGAAACAAGCAAGCTTAGATGACATCAATAAATTATACTTGGCAATTAAAAACATGCTATTCAATAGTTATTTTGATCGCCGACAGAATGATTTTATATACTCATGGAAATTGTTCTTAAAATTTGGATTATCTGATTTGAAATTCAGTGTTCAGGAAATTGAACAAGAATTTAATAATCAAGTAACTCAAAAAATAAATTAATTCGATTTTAAAAATAGGGTTGACTTATAAATTAAATTTGGATATAATAATTGTTGTTGTGTCGCAGTAGCCCAGTTGGATAGAGCAACGGTCTTCTAAACCGTGGGTCGAGAGTTCGAGTCTCTCCTGCGACATATTTAATAAATAATGATAATGGTCTTAAGAAGTTATTCCTTAAGGCTATTTTTTATTGACTATTACTATAATTTTATGTATAATTTAATTGTTGTATTTGTGGCTTCCACAGCTACAACCGCACGAATGAAGTATTAAGATCCAATTTTGGGCACTTTATTTCGGCGAGTCTAAGCATAAGATAGGGAGGTGCATGTTAATGTACGCTATTATTAAAAATGGTGGTAAACAATATAAGGTTTCTGAAGGCGATTCAGTTTATGTTGAAAAGCTAGATGCCAAGGAAGGCGACAAAGTTAATTTTGACCAAGTTGTTTTTATTGGTGGTAAGTCTTCAAAAATTGGTACTCCTTTAGTAGATGGTGCTTCTGTTGAAGGTACTGTTGAAAAACAAGGCCGTGGTAAGAAAATTACTATTTTCCGATACAAGCCTAAGAAGGGTGCTCGTTCTAAGAAGGGTCATAGACAACCTTATACTAAGGTTAAGATTGATTCTATCAATGCTTAATTATTAAATAGGAGTTATTTATGATTCGTATAATTTTTGATCATAATGACCATAATGACATTATATCGTTTAAATTAATGGGACATGCCAATTCTGGTAAGTATGGCCAAGATATAGTATGTGCAGCTGTTTCAGCTTTATCGATTTCAACTGTTAATAGTTTATTTAAAATTGCTAACATTAAACCGAAAGTAATCAGTGATGATGTTAATGGTGGTTTATTAAACGTAAAAATTAATAATTGTAGTGATCAATTAAAGCATGATCGTGCACAAACCTTGCTATTAAATTTAGAAAATGGACTTGTGGACATTTCTAAGAATTATGGTAAGTATATTCAGTTGAAAATTAACGCTTAATTTTATATATTATGATGCACAGGAGGTGTAAATAATGTTAAAAATGAATTTACAATTCTTCTCTGCCCATAAAGGAACTGGTTCTACCTCTAACGGTCGTGATTCTGCTGGTCGTCGTTTAGGAAGCAAAGTTGCAGATGGTCAAACTGTTAAACCTGGTATGATTATTTATCGTCAACGTGGTACTCATATTTACCCTGGTAAAAATGTTAAGCGTGGCGGTGATGACACTTTATTTGCTTTAACTGATGGTGTTGTACGTTTTGAACGTAAAGGCCGTCATAATAAGCAAGTTTCTGTTTACCCAGTATCTGAAGCTGTGGCAAAGTAAATATTTAAAAAGAGGCCCAGTTCGGGCCTTTTTTTATTAAAAAATTAATTTTGAATTATAATAAAGATTGTTTTTTAATATCTTATAATGATGTATGATTAAAGGGGAATGAACATATGGCTACAATATCAACAGCTGATTTTAAAAATGGATTGACAATTAAAGTTGATAATGCAATTTGGCGCATTACGAGTTTTCAACATGTAAAGCCTGGTAAGGGTGGCGCATTCGTACGTTCTAAGTTAAAGAATTTAAAAACTGGTGCCGTTCAAGAAAAGACATTTAGATCTGGCGCCAAGATGGAACAAGCCATCATTGACACAAGAAACATGCAATATCTTTACAGTGATCCATCTGGATATATTTTTATGGATATGGATAACTATGAACAAGTTTCAATTCCAGGTAACCAAATTAAAGAAGAATTAAACTACTTACAGCCAAATATGCAGGTTAAAGTAATTCAATATAATGGTCAAACACTTGGAATTGATGTTCCTAACACCGTTACTTTAGAAGTTGCCGATACAGAACCTGGTATTAAAGGAAATACTGTTTCTGGTGGTTCTAAACCAGCTAAAATGACTACTGGTTTAACCGTTCAGGTTCCATTCTTTGTTAACCAAGGTGATAAGCTTTTAATTAACACAACTGATGGAACATATATTTCTAGAGCTAACAAGTAGTTCTTTATTCATAATTTAATACTTTTATCAATGATACTGTTCATACCTTTAAAACGTTATTATGATAGGAGGAATAAACTTGGCAGAAGAATCAAATATTGTAATTAAAGCAAAGCATCCTGACCTTGGTAAAATTGAAATTGCCCCACAAGTTTTAGAAATTATTGCAAGCATCGCTGCCGTTCAAGTAAAAGGTGTAAAGAGAATGCGTGGCTCATTTGCAAATGGGGTTAATGAACTTTTTGGCCGAAAAGAATTTGGCAAGGGAATCAAACTAAGCTTTAATCAAAATAAATTAAGTGCAGATATTTACGTTTTCCTAAATTATGGCGTTTCTGTTCCTAAAGTGGCTTTAGAAATTCAGGATCAGGTTAAACAACAATTATTATTTATGACTGAATTAGATGTTGGTGAAATCAACGTTCATGTTGAAGGAGTTATTCCTAAAAAAGATTCAACTTCTAAGTTTAATTCTAATAATTTGTTTAATAATGATGTTAATGATAAGGGTGAACATAAGTGAGATTAAATAGGCATCAAATTCGTGAACTAGCTTTTAAAACACTATTTGCAATGAATTCTAATGATACAATCAGTAAAAATGATTTTTTGAAAGATATAACTAATGATAAATTACAAACAATTCCTGATTATTTGAATCAATTAATTGATGGTGTCAAAGCACACCAATCGGAAATTGATCATGATATTAGTCAATATCTGAATTCAGGATGGACAATTGCTAGAATTGCTAGAACTGATTTAATTATTTTAAGAATTGCTTTTTATGAAAATAATTATGTTGATTCAATTCCTAGTAAGGTTGCAATTAATGAAGCTTTAGAACTATCTAAAAAATATAGTGATGATAAATCCAAGAATTTTGTCAATGGTGTTTTATCTAACATAATTAATAACTAATAAAAAATAGATTTGTTATCAGCAAATCTATTTTTTATTAGTTATATTTTTGTGCTAAAATTCAGTATAAATTATAAATAAGGCGTGTTTAGGTATGTCAACTATTATTAATGGTAGAAAATTAGCAAAAGATCTTAATCTTAAGACAAAATCTAGGGTTCAACAATTAAATCAAGAATCAATTTACCCTGGTTTAGTAGTCATTATTGTTGGTGATGATGACGCTAGTCAAAGGTACGTCCGAAATAAGCATTTGAAAGCACAAAAATTAGGAATTAAATCAATTATAAAATCCTTACCAAAAGATACTACTCAAGATCAATTATTAACAATTATTCAACAATACAATCAAAATTCTTCAATTAATGGTATTTTAGTTCAATTACCGCTTCCGGCTCAAATTGATGAGCGAATAATCAGCTATTCAATTAATCCACAAAAGGACGTTGATGCATTTAATCCCATCAATGCCGGAAAATTATTTTTAAATGAAGATACCTTTTACCCCGTTCCATGCACACCTAGTGGCGTCATGGAAATGTTTAAAAAATATCATATTGATTTAAGGGGAAAACTAGCAGTTGTAATTGGGAGAAGTACAATTGTTGGACGCCCAATGGCATCTTTATTAACCAATGCAAATGCGACTGTTATCAGTTTAAACCACTACACCAAGGATATAAAAAAATTTACTAGTAAAGCTGATATTATTGTTTCAGCTACCGGTCAACTTCATTTATTAGGATCATGCGATGTTAAACCTAATGCTGTTGTGATTGACGTTGGTGAGAATATGAACGAAAATGGTAAATTGGTTGGGGATGTTGATTTTGATCAAGTTTCTAAAATTGCTGGATACATTACACCGGTTCCCGGTGGCGTGGGTCCAATGACGATTGCAATGTTAATGAAACAGACGGTTGATCTTGCAGTTTGGAGTGAAAAAAATGGACGATAGTAAATATATTACTGTTTCAGCACTTAGTGATTATATTAAACGAAAATTTGATGTTGATCCTTATTTAGGACGGGTATATTTAATTGGGGAAATTTCAAATTATAGACTGAGACCAAATGCTCATCAATACTTTAGTTTAAAGGATGATCATGCTAAAATTAATGCCATTATGTTTAGATCTAGTTTTGCTAAAATTAAATTTAGACCTGAAGAAGGAATGAATGTTTTAGTCACTGGTCATATTTCCGTTTATGAACCCAATGGCAGCTACCAAATTTATGTGGATCATATGGAACCCAACGGTGTTGGCCAACTATATGCCGCTTATGAGCAGTTAAAAAAGAAATTATCTGGTGAAGGACTTTTTGAGCAATCTCATAAAAAACGACTTGTTAAGTATCCAAAGAGAATTGCAGCTGTAACTTCTAGAAGTGGAGCTGTTATTCGTGATATTATTACAACAACGAAAAGACGTTATCCAATCGCCCAAATTGTTTTATTCCCTTCACTTGTCCAGGGTGATGAAGCTGCTTCAGATATTGTCCGGCAAATTCAACATGTGAATCGTTTAGGCAATTTTGACACATTAATCGTTGGTCGTGGCGGTGGATCAATTGAAGATTTATGGCCCTTTAATGAAGGAAACGTTGCAAAGGCAATTTATAATAGTAAAATTCCGGTTATATCTTCCGTTGGACATGAAACAGATACTACCATTGCTGATCTTGTTGCTGACCAGCGAGCTGCAACTCCAACAGCTGCTGCAGAAATAGCAACTCCTCGTTTAGATCAAGTTCTACTGGATATTTCAAACGATCGGAATCGAATTATTAAGGCCTTTCGTGATCGTTTAGTTTTAAATCGTCAACGGCTAAATAAAATTAAGCAATCATATGTATTTAAACAACCCAAACGTTTATATGAGGGGTATAGCCAACAGGTTGATCAGGTCACCCAGAACTTATTCTATAATGTTGATCAGATTATCAATCATAATATAAGGCGGTTTCAAAACGACAATTATCGGTTGCATTCACTATCACCTAAAACAGCGGTTTTAAATCAGTGCCATCGTTTAGAGTTGACTGATCAAAAACTTAATCAAAAAATGAAAGCATTGATTCAAACTAATCAATCTAAGTTAGCTAATTTAGCTAGTTCATTAGATAATCTTAGTCCGTTAAAAACAATGAGTCGTGGGTATACATATGTATCTGACCATCATCATAAAATTATAAAAAGTGTTGATTACGTTAATGTTAACGATCAAGTTACCTTAAATTTTTATGATGGTAAGGCATTAACTAAGGTAATTAAGAAAGGAAGACGCAAGTAATGGCAAAAGAAACACCAACTTTCGAAGATAATATGAATCATTTGGAACAAATTGTTAATCAATTAGAAAATGGGGATGTACCTTTAGAAAAAGCTTTGTCTGAATTTAAAAAGGGCGTTGGACTTAGTAACCGTCTTCAAAAGACATTGAGCCAAGCCGAACATACGTTGACACATATGGAAACTGATGATGATAAGGAAGTTAATTTTAATCAACATTCAAATGATGATCAGCAAAATGAAAGTGATAAACAATAATGAGTAAGGACAGGCTATTATCATCATTTGAAAACCAATATCGACCTAGAATTAATCAATTTTTGAATCAAAATTTAAAAACTGATGTTGATGAAAAAATACTTTTTGATTCGATGCACTATTCTTTAATGGCGGGTGGCAAACGTTTAAGACCAATGTTAACTTTGGCTACATTGCTAACTTTTCAAAAATCTATAAGTGAAGATGAATTAAAAGCATCATGTGCACTTGAGTTACTTCATACTTATTCACTAATTCATGATGATTTACCTGCGATGGATAATGATGATTTAAGACGAAATGAACCAACTAATCATCGTAAATATGGTGCTGGCATGGCAACTTTAGCTGGTGATGGTTTGTTAACCCTAGCTTTTCAATGGCTGTCAGATAATCATTTGTCAAAAAGTGTTAAAACCAATTTAGTGCTTGCTTTGTCAAAAGCATCCGGACCAAGTGGAATGGTATCCGGTCAATCGCGTGATATTCGTTTTGAAAACCATCGATTACCGCTTTCTCAGTTGCAAATCCTTCATCGTCATAAGACTGGTGCTTTAATTCACTATGCTGTAAAAGCTGGTTTAATTATGGGGCATGTATCTGATGATATGAATCCTTTACTATTAAAATTTGCCGATAGCTATGGATTAGCTTTTCAAATTTATGATGATATTTTGGATGTTGTGGGGACCGAAGAACAATTAGGAAAGCCCGTTCATCAAGATCAAAATAAAAATACTTATCCCAATTTGATTGGGCTTGATCAATCATATGATAAATTAAAACAAGTGATCAACAATGGAAAACAAAGTTTAAAACAGTGTAAAATGAAATATCAAGTTGATACTTCTTTATTAAATGCTTTTTTTTCATATTTTAATGTAGAATAGGATGTAAAAGATGAAAAAACAACGTGTTGATATTTTATTAGTTTCACAAGGTTTATTTGACAGTCGTGAGAAGGCTAAACGAGCCGTTATGGCTGGTGAAGTTTTAGGAAAAAATGAGCAACGGCTCGATAAACCAGGGAGTCGAATTCCAGTCGAAACCCACCTTCATCTAAAGGGGCATCCAATGCCATATGTCGGCCGTGGTGGATTAAAATTAGCTAAGGCACTTCGCGTTTTTAAAATTAATGTATCGAATCGAATTGTTTTAGATATTGGTTCATCAACGGGTGGTTTTACCGACGTCATGTTACAAAATGGCGCCAAGTTAAGTTACGCTTTAGATGTTGGCAGTAATCAACTGGCATGGAAACTTAGAAAAGATCCCCGTGTGATTGTCATGGAACATACTAATTTTAGGTATAGTAAACCAGAAGACTTTAAGCATGGAGAGCCAACGTTTGCTTCGATTGATGTTTCATTTATCTCGTTAGATTTGATTTTGCCACCGTTAAAACCAATTTTGGCTGAAAATGGGGAAGTGGTTGCATTAATTAAACCTCAATTTGAAGCCGGCAAAGAAAATGTTGGTAAACATGGGATTGTAAGAAGCCACGATGTTCATAGAAAAGTCGTCAATAAAATTATTCAATTTGCAGTTGACAATGGATATTCAGTTTTAGGATTAAGTTTTTCGCCAATTAAGGGTGGCCATGGTAATATTGAATTCTTGGTTCATCTCAAATCATCGAAGAAACCTAAAATTGATTCTAATGTTTCAATCGATCGGGTTTTAAAAGACGCTGATCAGAATTTAAACTAACGTTTGTTTTAGTGGGAGGCTGCTTTACTTGTTACAAGAACTTTCAATTCAAAATCTAGCAATTATTGATCAATTAACGGTAGATTTTTCAAATGGGATGACGGTTTTAACCGGTGAAACTGGTGCTGGTAAATCAATTATCATTGATGCTGTTGGCTTGTTAGCAGGTAACCGTGGCTCCCAAAGTTATATTAGAACTGGTGAGAATAAGTTAATATTACAGGGATTATTTGTTTTTCCAAAAAATAATATTACATACCATTTATTAGATCAATTAGGAATTGATCATGACGATGGGAATGTAATTCTACAGCGTGAAATTTACCGAAATGGAAGAAATATATGTCGTGTCAATGGGATGCTCGTTAACACGAATACACTGAAAAAAATTGGCGTGACCATGATTGAAATTGATGGGCAAAACGAACACCAAGAATTAATGAAACCGGAAAATCACATTAAATTATTGGATGAATTTGCCCATCAAAAAATTGATCACGTTTTAAAACAATACCGCACCTGCTATCATGAATATCATCATTTGAAAGCGATTATTGATGATAAAATTAAAAATCAAAAACAGTGGTCTCAGCAAATTGATATGCTTACATTCCAAGTTAATGATATTAAAAACGCTGATTTAAAAGATGGCGAAGAAGAAGAATTGGTAAATGAACGAAAAAGGCTTCAAAACCATCAAAAAATTAACGATGCATTGACTAAAAGCTATGGATACATTAACGGTGATGAAACTGTTAGTCCACTTGATATGGTGGGTCAATCAATGAATGCAATGCAACAGATTGAGGAACTAGATCCGTCTTTTAGAAAGATATCAGAAAGCTTGCGCAATTCTTATTATGCACTCCAGGACGTTTCGAACAGCATTTCTAATCAGCTAGAACTTCAAGACTCGAGTGAAGGCCGTTTAGATCAAATTGAAGAACGTTTGAATACAATTTATAATTTAAAACATAAATACGGTGATTCAATTAAACAAATCTTAAATTATTATCAAAAAATCAAGAATGAATTAGATCAAATGCAGTCTAGTGATAATAATGAAACTAAATTAAATGATCAATTTGACCAAATCAAAGGGAAATTAAAATCATTAGCACATAAATTGAGTCATTTAAGGCATCAAGCTGCAGATCGATTAGAATCAAGTGTTCATAAACAACTTTCTGATTTGTATATGGGAAAGACAGTTTTTGAAGTTCGTTTTCATTCTTTGCCAATTGGTGAATACACGTCGAATGGAAATGAAAAGATTGAATTTTATATTCAGACTAATCCGGGCGAATCAATAAAACCATTGCCTAAAATCGCTTCTGGTGGTGAATTATCAAGAATTATGTTAGCACTTAAAACGGTCTTTTCTGATTTACAAGGCGTTACATCAATTATGTTTGATGAAGTTGATACCGGTGTAAGTGGACGCGTTGCACAAGCAATGGCTAATAAGATTAGTGGAATTGCCAAGCATACACAGGTGCTTTGTATTACCCATTTGCCCCAAGTGGCTGCGATGAGTGATCATCATTACTTTATTTCTAAAAAAGTGATTCATGGAAGAACCAAAACCAATTTAGAAAAATTATCGAATCGAAAACGAGTTGACGAATTAGCCCGGATGTTAGCAGGGACGACAATTACTAAACTGACTTTGGAACACGCCAATGAATTATTACGTTTAGCAAATAAAGCAAAAAAAGATGAATGAATGGTTGATAAATTAATTAAAAAAAGAGATAATAATAGTATGTTATCTTTTTATTGAAAGGGCTTGAATGAATGCCAGAAAAAGGAATGTTAATTGTTTTATCAGGACCCTCAGGTGTTGGTAAAGGAACAGTTAGAAAAGCACTATTTAAAGAACCTGATGTCGATTTTAAATATTCAATTTCAATGACAACTAGAAAGCCTCGTAAGGGTGAAAAAAATGGTTCTGATTACTTCTTTGTTTCAAAAGAACAGTTTGAACAAAATATTCGTGAGGGTAAGATGCTAGAATACGCAAAATACGTTGATAACTATTATGGAACCCCACTTAATTACGTTCAAAAAACATTAAATGCAGGACATGATGTTTTTCTGGAAATTGAAGTTAATGGTGCAATGCAAGTAAGAGCAAATTGTCCTGGAGCTGTATTTGTTTTTCTAACGCCACCTAGCTTAGATGTTTTGAAAAACCGATTAATTACCCGTGGAACAGATAAAATGGACGTTATTAATAAGCGGATTAAAAAATCTGTTCAAGAAATTGGAATGATGCGTAATTATGATTACGCTGTTTTAAACGACCGGGTTGGCAATGCCGTTAATAATATTAAGAATATCGTTAAATGTGAACGATTACGAGTTAATCGCGTTATGCCAAAGTATTTATCAATGTTAGGAGATAAAGATCATGTTAACTAATCCATCAATAGATAAATTATTAAAAAAAGTTGATTCACGTTATTCATTAGTAATTTTAGCTAGTAAGCGAGCCCACGAATTAGCTGAAGGTTCTAAGCCACTATTATCTCATTATCAGACAACTAAACCACTAACAAAAGCTTTTGAGGAAATTGCTGCTGGTGCAGTTACGATTGATAAACACAAGAAAGATAAACCTGACGTTCAATAATGATTAGATAAGAATTTATGTTTTTAAACCTTTGTGTTGATTTCACAAAGGTTTTCTTTTTACCAAAGGGGGTAAAAAATGTTTAACCATTTGAATATTACTGTCTATGTTACCGGCAGTGTTGCAGTCTATAAGAGTCTTATTTTAATTCGTAAACTAATGAAAAAAGGGGCAAATGTATCTGTAATAATGACTAGTGATGCCCAACGATTTATTACTAAGTTAACTTTTCAAACCCTATCTAAAAATAATGTGATTGTCGATGATGATTTGTTAACCAGTAATAGTGACATCACACATGTTAAAGTTGCGGATCAGAGTGATTTAGTAATTGTCGTGCCTGCTACTGCTAATTTTATTGCTAAAATAGCTAACGGAATTGCAGATGATATTTCGACAACGACTTTTTTGGCAACTCATTGTCAGAAAGTAATTGTACCAGCGATGAATGTTAATATGCTTAAAAATCCTGCAACCCAAAGAAATTTGCATCAGTTAAAATTAGATGGAATGCATGTTTTACAAACTAATCATGGAATGTTAGCTGAAGGATATATTGGCGATGGGAGAATGCTGGAACCAGATCAAATTATTGATCGATTGGAGGATCTTAATTTAAAAAATGATCATATTTTAAATGGGAAAAAAGTTGTCGTAACTGCTGGTGGAACGATTGAACCATTAGATCCGGTAAGGTATATTACTAATAGATCATCTGGTAAAATGGGGTATGCAATCGCTAAAAATGCTTTAAAACATGGTGCCAAGGTATCTTTGATTACGGCACCGACTAATCTTAATCGTCCGTCTGGAATGAAAGTGATTGAGGTCAATACTTCTGAAGAAATGGAACAACAAGTTTTAGACGAGTTTCATAGTGCTGATATTTTAATTATGGCTGCTGCAGTGGCTGATTTTAAACCTGTTCATTTTAACGATCAGAAAATAAAAAAGCATGGTGGGCAATTATCAATTGAATTTCAGATGACTAACGATATCTTAAAAGATGTTTCTAAAATTAAGAAGAATCATCAAATTGTTGTTGGTTTTGCGGCGGAAACGAATCATCTATTACAAAATGCCCATCAAAAATTAAAATCTAAAAAAGTTGATATTTTAGTTGCTAATGATGTTTCGAATCATCAGATCGGTTTTAATAGTGATAATAATCAAGTCACATTTTTAAGAATGGGTAAATCACCACTAACAACTAAAGTTAAGTCTAAAGAAAAAATTGCAGAAGCATTAATTCAAATGATATCCCAATTGAATGTTAAGTAAGGTGGTTAAAATGGAACTAGCAGAAATATTAGTTGATGTTCCAACGATGCAAACTAATCAACCCTATACATATCAAATCCCAACCTTCATGAAAGAAGAATTGCAACGTGGGATGAGAGTAGTCGTTCCATTTGGTCATCGGAAGGTTCAGGGAATTGTGATGAATGTTGTTCATCATGGAACATTTAATGGAAGATTAAAATCAATTGATTCGCTAATGGATTTATCGCCCGTAATTAATGATGAAATGTATCATCTTTCATTTTGGTTGGCTCAAAAAACATTTTCATTTCAAATCACTTGTTTATTAACGATGCTTCCCAGTGTTATGAAAGCGAAATATCAAAAATTGATTAAATTACTTCAACCTACTCATAATCAATCTATTAATGATATTTTTCATGGTCAGAAAGTGATTTCTTTCAATTCTAACTCGCTATCTGATGAGCAAATTAAACTACTTTTAAAATTAAAGCGTCAGAAAAAGATTCAAGTTAATTACGTTGTTAAAAATCAAGCTAAATCTAAAAAAGAAATTGCGGTAAGAAGTAAATTATCGAAACATCAATTAAAACAAGCATTAGAACAAATTCCTAAAAATTCCGTTGCACAGATAACGGTTCTAAAGTTTTTTATCCAGCATTATGATATTTCATCTGTTAAGCAAAGCTTTTTAACTAAACTTAATCATGTGAGTGCATCAACAATTAAAAATATGCAGGATAAGGGATGGTTAATTAGGTTTAAAGTTGAACAATACCGTAATCCATATCAAAGGCCAATTAAGCGTAATTATCCATTAAAATTAAATTATCATCAAAAGGTAGCAGTAAATGCAATTACCCGTTCAGTTGATCAACAAAATAGCAATGTTTTTTTATTAGAAGGTGTTACTGGATCTGGTAAGACTGAAGTATATTTGCAATCAATTCAAAAAGCATTAATTCATAACCGAACTGCCTTAATGTTAGTACCCGAAATATCATTGACTCCGCAAATGGTTAACCGTGTAAAGGGACGTTTTGGCAATTTAGTTGCAATCCTTCATAGCGGATTATCCAGGGGCGAAAAATACGATGAATGGCGAAGAATTAACAATGGAAATGCTAAAGTTGTTGTTGGCGTTCGATCTGCTATATTTGCACCATTGAAGAATATTGGCATTATCGTTATGGATGAAGAACATGATGATAGCTATAAACAAGAAGATGCACCTAGATATAGTACCAGGGAAGTTGCTAAATGGCGTGGTAAGTATAATCATTGTCCAGTGGTTTTGGGAAGTGCAACGCCATCATTAGAATCGAGGGCCCGTGCTGGTAAAAATGTTTATCATTTATTAAAATTACCCGAGCGAATTAACCACCAAGCGTTACCACAAATTAAAATCGTTGATATGAGGGAACAAATTGCTAATTATGGCGTTAAAAATTTTTCTAAGCCGTTACTTGCTTCGATTAAAGAAAAAATTAATCGGCATGAACAAGTGGTTTTAATGCTTAATCGGCGTGGGTATTCATCATTTATCATGTGTCGGGATTGTGGGTTTGTTTTAAAATGCCCTAATTGTGATATATCGCTTACCCTTCACATGAGTTCACATACGATGAGGTGCCACTACTGTGGACATGAAGAACCAATTCCAACTAAATGTCCAAATTGTGGCAGTAAGCGGATTGGTCACTATGGTTCTGGAACCGAAAAAGTTGAACGCGAACTGCAGCAATTAATTCCGGAGGCTAAAATTATTCGGATGGATGTTGATACAACCAGAAGAAAGGGTTCCCATGAACGAATCTTAAATCGATTTGGACAGGGAAAAGCGAATATCCTCTTGGGGACCCAAATGATTGCTAAGGGATTAGACTTTCCTAATGTAACATTAGTCGGGGTTTTAAATGCTGATACAGCTTTACAGCTGCCTGATTTTAGATCGGGTGAAAAAACATTTCAATTGCTGACCCAGGTCAGTGGCCGTGCTGGCCGTGCAAAAAAATCTGGAACTGTTTATATCCAAACGTATAATCCAGATAATTATGCAATTCGCTTAGCTGAAACTCAAAATTACGAACGTTTTTATACTAAGGAAATGGGAATTCGGCACGCTGCTGGATATCCACCATATTACTTTACCGTTCGAATCACAGTAAGCGATTTAAAGGAAGTTAGATCAGCTGGTGAAGCAAACGTTGTTTTTCACTATCTTCAAAATCATTTATCAGATCAAACCATATTGTTAGGGCCAACACAAAGTACAATTTTAAAAATCAAACGGCGCTATTACTATCAAATTATCATTAAATATAAGCGCGAAAAAAATCTTAATTCAGTTCTTTCACATATTTTAATGAACACTCAAAAAGACTTTCGAAGGGGATTAAGGGTTGAAATTGATCCTAATCCTTTGAAATTTATATAAGTTTGGAGGAATTAACATGAAACAATCAGTTGTTTTAATGGGAACGCCATCATTTTGTGTTCCAATTTTAGAAGGATTAGTTAAAGATAAATACCAGATTAAAGCAGTTGTTACTCAACCAGATCGGCCAGTTGGTAGGAAACATCTCTTAAGTGAATCACCAGCAAAAAAAGCCGCTCAAAAATTTAATATTCCGGTTCTACAACCACAAAAATTAGGTGGAAGCCATGAAATGGATCAAGTAATTAAAATTGCTCCTGATTTCATTATTACTGCTGCTTATGGGCAATTTTTGCCAACTAAATTATTAAATGCTGCTAAAATTGCTGCAGTTAATGTTCATGGATCATTGTTGCCAAAGTATCGTGGTGGTGCGCCGGTCCAATATGCAATTATGAATGGCGATGATCAAACTGGCATTACAATCATGTACATGGCTAAGAAAATGGATGCTGGTGATATTATTGATGAACAATCCGTTCAGATTACTAAAACTGATAATACCCAAACAATGTTTAAGAAATTAAGCTTTGTTGGTCGTGACCTCCTTTTAAAAACTTTACCTAAAATCGTTAATGGTAGTGTTAAACCGATAAAGCAAGATGAGAGCAAAGTCGTTTTTTCACCTAATATTAAACGTTCTGAAGAGCGTTTAAATTTTAATCAATCAGCTACTTTAATTGATGATAAAGTTCGTGCTTTATATCCAGATCCAATTTCATACGTTATACTGAAAAATAAAAGGACTAAAATATTTGAGACCACGCCTTTAAATGAACATACTGACAAAAAGCCAGGAACGGTCGTTGAAAAAGATAAACATCATTTAAAAATTGCTGCTGGAAAAAATTCTGTAATTGAAATCAATGTTTTGCAACCTGCTGGGAAACATAAACAAAAAATTAATGATTATTTAAACGGTGCCGGTCAAAATATAAAAGTAGGAGATCAAATTATAAATAATGATAACAAATAACAATCCAAGATTAATGGCAGTCAAAACTTTAAGTCGGGTTCATGATGGGGCATATTCCAATCTTCAATTAAATTGGGTTATTAATAACAGTAAAATGGACCATCGGGATATTGCACTAATGACAAATATTGTTTACGGTGTGATTCAACATCGTCTAACATTGAATTATGAAATTGTGCCATTTTTAAAACAACCTGAAAAAGTAAAGCCGTGGTTAATGGAGTTACTTTATTCAGCTCTTTATCAAATGGAATATTTAACTAGGGTTCCAAAAAGGGCAATTTTTAATGAATCAATTAAAATTGCAAAGCAATTAGGTAATGATGGTTCTAGAAAATTAGTTACTGGAATTCTTCATCAAATGGACCGTAGTGGGCTACCAAGCTTTGAACGGATTAAGGATGGCAAGAAAAAATTATCAATTCAATATAGCGTACCAAGCTGGATCATTGAACAATTGTTGGATCAAGTTGGTAAGAATAAGACCATTTCAATTCTAAAGAGTATCAATCAACCATCCAAACAAGCAATTCGGGTCAATCAGCATTTAATTTCAATCAAAGATGCAATTCAACAATTAAAAGCTCAAAATTATCATGTTCAATCGAGTCAAATTGCTCAAGCCGGTTTGATTTTATCTGGAAAACCAGTGACGTTGAGTTCGTTGTTTAAGACCGGTGCAATTACAATTCAAGATGAAAGTGCTATGTTGCCAGTAGAAGCATTGGATATCAAAGGTGATAGTCAGGTCTTAGACGCTTGTGCAGCACCTGGTGGAAAAACAACCCAAATTGCTGAAAAATTAAATCAAGGTGGCATTGTTCGTGCCCTTGATCTACATCGTAGTAAAATTAAAAAAATTGATCAAAATGTTAAAAGAATGCATTTAGAAAAGCGTGTTAATTCAATGGATTTAGATGCTAAAAAGGTTGATCAAAAATTTAGCGATGAACAGTTTGATCGCATTTTAGTTGATGCACCTTGTTCTGGATTAGGCTTAATGCAAAGAAAGCCAGAAGTTCGTTATGGTAAAAAAATTGATGATGTTTTAAGATTGGTTAAAACTCAATCCGAAATTTTGAATGCAGTTGCTAGAAAATTAAAGCACGGTGGAATTATGGTTTACAGTACGTGTACGATTTTAAATCAAGAAAATCAAAATGTGATTGTTCAATTTGTCGAAAATCATCCTGAATTCAAAATTGAAGATTTATCTAAACAATTTAAATTTGATCATCAAATTAATGGCTATCTGAAAATCTTCCCGGATGACTATGATTCAGATGGTTTCTTTATTTGTAAACTAAGAAGGGAATAATTGAATTGCTAATGGTTAATTCCTTCGTTCGTTTAATGTTATAATTAATAAAACATTAAACTGGATTGAATTGATTATTGATTCAATCGGGAGGATAGTAATGCAAAAGGGTGAAGTCTTAAATAGCCGTTACAAAATTATTCGTGCTTTAGGCAACGGCGGAATGGCCAATGTCTATCTTGCATTTGATTTAATCTTAAAACGAAATATATGTATCAAAGTACTTAAATTAAAATTAGCGAACAATATAAAAACTAAACAGCGTTTCAAACGTGAAGCGCAAGCATTAACCCATCTAAACAGTCCATATATTATTAAAATATATGATTATGGTGAGGTCGACCATGTCCAATATTTGGTTAAGGAATATGTTAAAGGAACAACATTGGATCAATATATAATGAAAAATCGTCCGTTATCCGTTCGGCGTGCAGTCCAAATTATGGAACAGATGGTTATGGCCACTCAGGAGATGCATCACCACCATATTATTCATCGGGATATTAAGCCTCAAAATATTTTAATTGATGATCATCAAACGGTTAAATTAATGGATTTTGGGATTGCTAATATTTTATATGAGCATTCAATTGATAGTAAGGATAAAGTTATTGGTTCAATTAGATATTTATCACCGGAACAAATTAAAAATAACCATGCAACGGTTCAATCGGATATTTATTCCCTAGGCGTTGTATTTTACGAGTTATTAGCGGGTCATCCGGCTTTTACTGGTAATAACATCAATGAAATTGCTAAGAAACATTTGAAAAAATCAATTCCATCAATTCGAACAACGCGAAATGATGTGCCGCTTGAAATTGATAAAATTATTGCTCATGCAGCCGCCAGAAATTCGTTTGATCGTTATCATAATGATCTTGAATTTTTGAATGATTTATCAAATGCTGACTCAAATAATCATAATCTCAAACTAACATTAAATCGCCATTTAAATTTTGATTCTTCATCTGATGATTCAGATACTAAAGTTTTAAACTTGACTTCACTAAATGATCATTCAATCAAATCTGATCATTTTACTCTAAAAGACCATCATCATTCTAAAGTTAATCAATATTTTTTATGGTTATTTATTTTCATTGGTTTCCTGGGACTTTGCTTTATTACTTTAATTGTTACAAAAAAATATTCAGTCACCATCCCAAATATCAAGGGAAAAAATAAATATGAAGCCATTCAAATTCTTAGAAGGCACCATTTAAATGTTAGTAATATTGAATTTCAAGATGATCATAAATTATCATACAATAATGTTATTAGTGTTTCTCCACAAATTAGTATGCGAGTAAAAGCAAATTCAAAAGTGGTTTTAGTGCTAAGTAATGGGAATGGTAATTTTACTGTTCAAAATTACATTGGGCAAAAGTATCAATCTGTGATTCAAGAGTTAAAATGGGCCGGTTTTAAAACTAGCGTTAGTTATCAATCGTCGAATGATTTTCCAAATGGTACCATTATTAAGCAAAGCTTGCCGGAAAATATGTCAATTCATCCTAAGAATAAATCGTTCCATTTTGTTATTTCGTCAGGAATGCATAAAAATAAACTAAAAAACTTAATTGGAATCAAGAAAAATGATGTTTTAAAATATGCTGAGGATAATCATTTACATGTTACTTTTCAATATCAAAATTCTAGGCAACCCTATAATACGGTTATTAATCAGAATCCGTTACCTGGAATTATTGAATATGATGGTGATAATATAGTAATAACGTTATCCTCAAATCAATTTGATAACGTAAGATAAAATTTATTTAGAGGTGATGAATTGAAAATAGGTAAAATTATTCAATCACTAAGCGGTTTTTATGACGTTATTAGTGATGGAAAAATATATCGGACGCGAGCCCGAGGTAATTTTCGGAAACGAAATATTAAACCATTGGTTGGTGATTTGATTGAATTTAAATCTACTAATTCAAATGATGGTTATGTCTTAAAAGTATTAAAAAGAAGAAACCAATTACTTAGGCCATTGATATCAAATGTTGATCAGGCAATTGTTGTAACTTCAGTTAAACAACCAGATTTTTCGTTTAACCTGCTTGATCGGCAATTGATTGCCTTAGCAATTCAACACATTCAACCAATTATTTATTTTACTAAGACTGATTTGATAAATGATGATCAATTTCATAAAATAAAATTAGTGGCTGACTATTATCTTTCAATTGGGTACATCGTCATTTTAAGTCGGGAATCATTTATGGATTCTAATTTAAAACGCTTAAAAGATAATTTTAAAAATAAAGAAGTCACCGTTATGGGACAAACGGGTGCTGGTAAATCCACTTTATTAAATCATATTATGCCGGACTTGAATTTAAAGACGGGCGTGATTTCAAAATCACTGCATCGTGGTAAACATACGACTAGAAGGGTTGCTTTATTAAATATTAATAATGGACTAGTTGCTGATACACCCGGTTTCTCATCCTATGAAGCCCTAAACATTGATTACCGACATTTAAAAGATTATTTTCCAGAATTTGTTAATAATGAAAATAAGTGTCGCTTTCGTGAATGTTTACACGTTAAAGAGCCACATTGCGCAATTAAATCCATGGTCGATAATGGTGAAATTATGAAAAGTAGGTATGACGACTATATCCAATTATTTGAAGGATTGAAAAATCAGAAACCAATTTATAATAAAAAGAAATGAGGAATAATAATGATTAAAGTTGCTCCTTCAATTTTAAGTGCGGACTATGTTAATTTAGAACGCGATATTAAAAAGGTTGAAAAAGCCGGCGCTGAATATTTGCATATTGACGTTATGGATGGAATGTTTGTCCCATCGATTTCCTATGGACCGGGATGGGTTAAAGCAATCCGTCCAATTTCTAATCAAACTTTAGATGTTCATATGATGGTTCAAAATCCTGAAAGATACATTAAAACATTTACTGATGCTGGCGCTGACTTGATTGGTGTTCATTTTGAAGCAACACCACATATTCACCGCGCATTACAGATGATAAAAAGTAATGGTGCTAAGGCTGAGGTAGTTATTAATCCTGGAACATCTGTTGAAAGCATTAAACCAGTTTTATACATGGTTGATCAAGTTCTAGTTATGACTGTTAATCCAGGCTTTGGTGGTCAAAAATTCATTCCAGAAATGGTTAACAAAATTAAAATGTTGAACCAATTAAAACGGGAAAATGGCTATCATTTTGATATTGAAATTGATGGTGGAGTAAATAATGAAACCGTCAAATCTGCATATCAAGCTGGTGCTACTGTTGCCGTGGCTGGTTCATATGTTTTTGATGCAAAAGATCCGGCAGATCGGGTTAAGGCAATTAAAAGGGCAACTAAATAATTATGACAACAGTTAATTTATTGGTTGGTGGACCCACTGAATTTTGGCCAACCAGTTTAAAAAAACACCAATTTAATGGAAAATGGGTTGGTGCTGACCGTGGTAATCTAAGATTGATAAAAATGGGAATTACCCCTTCCATTGCAATTGGTGATTTTGATTCAATGAATCAAGATGAATTAAATCTTGTTAAACATCATGTAAAAACTATTATTTCATCTTCACCAATCAAAGATGATACCGACACTGAACTGGGGCTTAAAATTACTATGGATCATTTTAATTTTGATCAAATTAATATTTTTGGTGCTACGGGTGGTCGAATCGATCATTTTTTAACTAATTTATTTATGATGTTGGAACCACGTTTTCGGCCAATTGTACCGAAAGTAAAAATAATTGATAATCAAAATACAATTAATTTTTACCTTCCTGGAAAACATTTTATTGATAAAGAAAATGATAAACATTACTTGGCCTTTGTTCCACTAGAAACGATGCATTTAACCTTAAATGATGAAAAGTACCGTTTGAATCATCGTTTGGTTAAATATCCGACATCGTATTCTAGTAACGAATTTATTGGTCAAAGAAATCATTTTGAATTTGATCATGGAATTCTTTGTGTAATTCAGAGTAAAGATAAGTAAAATAAAAGCAATCTATCATAATATGTATTGAATGATAGATTGCTTTTATTTTAAATATTTAAAAAATTAATTCTTAAGTGAATTAAACTATGCTCTAGTAATTGAACCGTTTTTCTTTCCAGCTCTTAAAGTTCTAGCACTGAGCCATACTTTCTTAGGATGACCATTTACTAAAATACGAACCTTTTTTAAGTTTGGCTTCCAGCTACGACGGTTGGCATTTAAAGCATGTGAACGTTTGTTACCAAAATGGGTTCTTTTATTATTGATAAAATCTTTAGCCATGACTAATCCTCCTCTTTTTTATGAATTATCGCGATACTTTTAAGTCCACTTAATTAATTTAGCATATTAAACTTTATTTTTCAACATTTTCAATCAAGTATTATTACTTGACAGCTTAAAAAGTTGTTATCATGGTGAATATTTTGGCTTTTAAAATGATTTATGTTAAAATTTATTGTTGATTATAACTGAATAAATTATAAAGGGAGGCTAATGTCATTGGCCGTTAAAATCAAAACTAAATATGGAATGATCGATATTAATAATAATGTTATTTCAACTGTTGTTGGTGGGGCTGCCACTAATAATTATGGAGTTGTTGGGATGGCTAGTAAAAATCAATTCAAGGATAATTTCAATAGCATTTTGAGAAAAGAAAATTATTCAAAAGGTGTGATTGTAAGACAAACAAGTAACGGAATCTCAATTGAAGTAAACATTATCGTCAGCTATGGAACTAAGATTTCTGAAGTTTGCAGAAACGTTCAATCAAAAGTTAAATATAATTTAAAATCAATGTTAGGCGTTGAAGCTGACTCAGTTAATGTAATTGTTCAAGGCGTCCAAGTCTTAAATCAATAAAATGACATTAGCTAAGGGGGAATAGTATAAATTGACTGTTAAGGAAATTGACTCCGATAAATTTAATAAAATGATTCAAGCAGCTTCTAATCAACTAAAAAATAATGTTAAATTTATTAATTCATTGAATGTTTTTCCTGTTCCAGATGGAGATACTGGGACTAATATTAGCTTATCGATGGCAAATGGAGCTAAATATGTTGAAAATGATGACACCCAATCAGTTGGCGAACTTTCACAATCGCTAGCTAAGGGTCTTTTAATGGGTGCCCGTGGTAATTCTGGTGTCATTCTTTCACAAATTTTTAGGGGGTTTGCCCAATCAGTAAAGAATAAATCAGAATTAAATGCGGATGATTTAGTTAGTGCATTGAAAAATAGTGCTGAATCAGCTTATAAAGCTGTTATGAAACCCACTGAAGGAACAATTTTAACTGTTATTAGAAAAGCTGCCGAAGGTGGTAGTAATGAATTAAAAGAAACTTCTGATGTTGCCAAAATCATGGATGCCGTTTATAACAGTGCTGAAAAAGCATTGAAAAAGACACCAGATCTACTTCCAATTTTAAAACAAGTTGGAGTGGTTGATTCTGGAGGTCAGGGGCTCGTTTTTGTCCTTCAAGCCTTTGCTGACGTTTTAAATAATCGTCCAACTGATAACCATCATCATCTTGATCCAAGTGAAATGAATGAAATGGTTGATGTAACTCATCATAAAAGTGTTCAGGGTGAAATTGACCCTTCTGACATTAAATATGGGTACTGTACCCAAATGACCGTTAGATTTGGGCATGGTAAAGAGGTCGATCGAAAATTTGAATACCAACCTTTCTATGATTATTTAGCTAAATTAGGTGATTCATTGTTGGTAATTAATGATGATGAAGTTGCTAAAGTCCATGTTCATACTGAACATCCTGGAAAGGTACTTGCATGGGGACAGCATTTTGGTGATTTAATTAAAATTAAAATCGACAATATGAGAAGACAGCAGGAAGATATTATCAAAAATGATAAGCAAAGTTCGAAGGGTAAACCAAGAAATAATGAAAAGCCAAAATCTCAATTAATTAATGGAATGGCAATCATTGCTGTGGTAACCGGTAATGGATTAATGAAGCTGTTTAATAGTCTCGGCGTAACTAACTTTATTAATGGTGGTCAAAGCATGAATCCAAGTACTCATGATATTTTAGCTGTTATTAATGAAAGTCATGCTAAAAAAGCAATTATTTTGCCTAATAATGGCAATATTTTCATGGCAGCTTCACAAGCGGCTAATGTTGCTTCTATTCCAGTTCAGGTTGTTCATAGTAAAACTATTTCCCAGGGATTAACTTCGATGCTTGGATTTAATCCAGATAATTCACTAAAAGAAAATCATGATGATATGGAAGACAATTTAGGTAGCGTTATTAGTGGTGAAGTTACCAATGCTATTCGTGATACTAAAATTAATGGATTAGATATTAAAAAGAATCAGTATATGGGAATTATTAATGGTAATATTTCAGTTAATGACAAAGATAAAATTACTGCAACTGTAAAAATGGTTAAAAAAATGTTAAATGATGATTCTGAAGTTGTTACCATTATTTATGGTAAAAATAGTAATCAGGATGAAGCCCAGAAAATTGCTGATCATATTAAAAAAATTGATGATGAATTGGAAATTGAAATTCATGAAGGTGACCAGCCAATTTATCCATTCTTAATTTCTGTTGAATAGGTTATTAATTGGGAGGATAAGTTATGAAAAAATTAAGTGATCCGGTTAATACCTTAAAGGGGGTTGGCATTAAAACCCAGTCGGCTCTTGCTAAATTAGGGATTGATGATATTAATGATTTATTAACTTATTTTCCATTCCGATATTCAGACTTTCATGTAAAGAATTTAAACAATATTATTGATGGAGAAAAAGTAACATTACGGGGGAAAATTTCCGGGATTCCAATTGTAAATTATTTTGGCAGAAGGAGAAGCACACTTAGATTCAAATTACTGGTAAATAAAAATAATGTGGTTGTGACTTTTTTTAACCAACCATGGCTTAAAAAACAATTAATTCCCGGAAACGAAATCTTGGTATATGGACGTTTTAATACTAATCGGCTTAGCCTTAGTGGCATTAAAATATTATCACATCAAGTTAGTAATCAAATGGCTGCAATTTACCCATCAAATAAAAATATTAGATCAAATACAATTAAAAAATTAGTCCAAGAAGCGTATCAAGAATATCATCAATTGATTTTTGATTATGTTCCGGAATGGCTAATAAAAAAATATCGTTTAGAACATGAAGAAGAAGTAATTCATGATATGCATTTTCCTGACAATCAAAAAGAAGCTTTGTTAGCGCGACGGACTGCTAAGTTTAATGAATTTTTTTTGTATCAAATGAAATTGCAATTGATGAAAATAGATCATCAGACTCATAATGGAATTAGAATTAAATATAACCGTTCAAAAATTAATGATTTTATTAAACAATTGCCCTTTAAATTAACCAATGCTCAAAAAAAAGTGGTTCAAGAAATTGATTTGGATTTAACCCGTCCAGTTCAAATGGATCGCTTGCTTCAGGGAGATGTTGGCAGTGGTAAAACGATCGTAGCTGCAATTGCAATGTATGCAACGATTATGTCTGGTTATCAAGTTGCTTTAATGGTACCAACTGAAATATTGGCAGAACAACATGCTAATAATTTAGCCAATTTATTTAAAAATTTGCCGATTAGAATCGGATTATTAACCGGATCAACTAAAACGACTGCTAGAAATGAATTGCTGCCACGCTTAGCAAATGGCAATATTGATTTAATTATTGGGACCCATGCTCTAATTCAGGATCCTGTTAAATACCATCGATTAGGTTTAGCAGTGATTGACGAGCAACATCGTTTTGGCGTTAATCAAAGAAAAGCATTGCGAAAAAAAGGGCACAATCCTAATGTTTTAGCGATGACTGCTACTCCCATTCCAAGAACGCTTGCGATTACTTCTTATGGGGATATGGATGTTTCAATTATTAATGAAATGCCAAGGGGAAGAAAGCCGGTTTTGACATCTTGGATTAGATCAAAACAATTTAAGGATGCACTTCCGATTATTTTGAAACAATTGAAAAAAGGCGAACAAATTTACGTTGTAACTCCATTAGTTGAAGCATCTGAAGCAATTGATATGCGAAATGCGGAAAACATTTATCAGCAGTTTAAATCTTATTTTGGTTCACAATTTAAAGTTGGACTTCTTCATGGCAGAATGAAAGATGAAGAAAAAAATCAAATTATGAATGATTTTAAACAACGTAAAATTCAAATCCTAGTTTCAACCACTGTGATTGAAGTTGGTGTTGATGTATCAAATGCAACCATGATGATTATTTACAATGCTGACCATTTTGGATTGGCGCAATTACATCAACTACGCGGTAGAGTTGGAAGAGGTAGTGCACAGTCTTATTGCTTATTAATCGCGGATCCTAAAAATAAATTAGGCGAAAAGAGAATGCAGGTTATGGTTGATACTAATAACGGCTTTATTGTGTCCCAAAAAGATCTTGAACTAAGGGGTCCTGGTGATTTAATGGGGCATGAACAGTCTGGTTTACCTGAATTTAAAGTTGGTGATCCAGTTAGTGACGTTGTTATTCTGAATGTTGCTCAACAAGAAGCAATTGGGATTATTAAACAACCTGATTGGCAAACACAACCTGTTAATTCAAATTTAAAACTTAAAATTAATCAAGATTCAACACACGATATTTTAGATTAAAGGAGATAAACTATGAAAATTGCAATTGATGCGATGGGCGGAGATTACGCCCCCACAGAAATAGTTAAGGGGGTTGAATTAGCGCGTGATAAATATTCTGAGATTGAATTTCAACTATATGGACCATTGGATCAAATTAAACCACTGGTAAAAAATAACGAACGAATTGATATTATTAATGCTGATGAAGTGATTGGCATGGGAGAAGAACCAGTTCGAGCTGTAATGCGTAAAAAGAATTCCAGCATTGATTTAGCAGCTAAAGCAGTTAAAGATCACCAAGCTGATGCTTTTTTGTCTGCTGGGAATACCGGTGCCATTCTAACTGCCGGGTTATTTATTGTTGGAAGAATTAAGGGGATTGATAGGCCTGGATTAACAACAACAATGCCAGTCGTTACCCGTGGTGATCAGTCTAAGTTTGTGATGCTTGATGTTGGTGCAAATGCGGATTCGAAAGCATTTAATCTTTATCAATATGCATTTATGGGTAAATATTATGCTGAACAGGTTTTAAAAATTAAAAATCCTCGAATTGGGTTGTTGAATAACGGGACCGAACCTGATAAGGGTGATATGTTACACAAACATGTTCATAAATTATTATCTCAAAATGACGATTTAAATTTTATTGGTAACGTTGAGTCAAGAGAATTATTAAATGGCGCTGCTGATGTAGTTGTATCAGATGGTTTTACAGGAAATGCTGCTTTAAAGGGAATTGAAGGTGCTGCATTGTCTGTTATGAACGTGATTAAAGACACAATTATGTCTGGTGGTTTAAGAAGCAAGCTAGGTGCTCTAATGTTAAAAAAATCATTTAAACAAATTGGTAATAAAATGGACTATTCGAAATATGGCGGCGCTGTTTTAATGGGAGTTAAAGCTCCGGTTGTTAAAACTCATGGTAGTAGTAAAGCAACGACCGTACGAAATACAATTGGTCAAATTAAAACAATGGTGGATTCTAAAACCGTTAATCAAATTGTTAACTATTTTGATGTCCATGCTGATGAAATGAAAGAAATTAAGAAAAATTCTAAATAATAAAATAATTACTGATTATCTGTTATAATAATTAGTAATTTTAATTCCATCCATAGTAAGGAAATGATTATAATGAGTCGTGAAGAAATTTTTAATAAGATTGCTGACATGTTATCAGAACAATTTGATGTCGATCGTAGTAAAATTAAAGGTTCTTTAAATTTTCAAGATGATTTAGATGCAGATTCAATTGATTTTGTTGAATTTGTTTTAAAATTAGAAGATGAATTTGGTGCTAAAATTTCTGATGAGACAGCTGAAAAATTGACAACTGTTGATAAGGCTGTAAAATATATTTCAGAGCATTCAAATAAAAATTAAATCGATATGAAATTTAATGAAGCGATTACTAGCGATGGGTAATCGCTTTTATTCATAGCGTAATAATTAAATTAAGGAGAATAAATAATGATAAAAGAATTTGATGATTTAATTTATAATAATTATCGAATTAAATTTAATAATGAAGCACTATTAGATGCAGCCATGACCCAAGCATCCTATGTGAATGAACATCCTGATCAAAATTTGAAATTTTATCAGCGATTAGAATTTTTGGGTGATGCAGTTTATGAATTAGCTGTATCCACGTATATTTTTAAACGATTTCCTAAATTGCCAGAAGGTCGCTTGACTAGATTAAGAGCTGCAATGGTTAATGAAGATAGTTTCAGTCGGCTTGCTAAGGAATGCCAATTTAATAAGTACATTCGGTTAGGTAAAGGTGAAGAAGAAGCTGGCGCCAGGAATCGTGAAAAATTACTTTGCGATATTTTTGAATCATTCATTGGTGCCGTTTATTTAGATCAAGGAATGGACAAGGTGGTATCATTTTGTAAGCAGGTTCTTTTCCCTAAGTTGGATGAAGGTTGGTTTGATGAATATTTTGATCATAAAACTGATTTACAAGAAAAAGTACAAGAACATGGACCTGTTGACATTGAATACCATCTTTTAGACGAAGAAGGTCCAGATAACGATCGAAGATTTAAGACTTCTGTTGTTATTAATGGCAAGGAATATGGTGAAGGTGTCGGTGAATCTAAAAAGGATGCCGAACAAAATGCAGCTAAACGTGCATTAAAAGTTCTTGATAATGATGAATAAAGGAGGATAATTCATGGGCTTATTTGACATTTTTAAACGAAAAAATAAAAAGAATTCAAAGAAAAATCATTTTGAGCAGGATCATGATGACAAAAATCAAAAAAATGTAAAAAAACAAGTAACTAAACCTGATGAACATCAAACGGCATCAGAAACTCCTCAAAGTAATGAATCAAGTAATTCTAATGAAAGTGAAGTACCTAAGAAAAGTAAGGTGTCAGGTGAAACTATTCAATCGAGTGAATTTGCCCAATTGAATGAAGAATCAAGTCAAAATTCATCGACCACAATTTCATCAAATAATTTAAGTGAAGAAAAATCAAGTGAATTTAACTCAAGGGTGTCCGCGTCATCAAATGCTAGTGATTCATCATCTAATTCAGAAAATACAGATCACCATAATAATGAAAAATCAGATGATGAATCATTGTATGAACATGGTTTAGCTAAATCACGATCTAGTTTTGGTCAAAAATTGAATGCATTATTTGCACATTTTAGATCTGTTAATGATGAATTCTTTGATGACTTAGAAGATACATTAATTGAATCTGATGTTGGTGTTAACATGGCAGTTAAATTAACTGATCAATTGAGGGATGAAGTTAAATTACGAAATGCTAAAACAAAATCAGATGTTCAAAATGTTATTATTAAGAAATTAATTGATTTATATGATCAAAATGGTGATCAAAATAATCAGATTAATTTTTCCAAAAAAGGACCCACTGTGATTCTATTTGTCGGTGTTAATGGTGCTGGTAAGACAACTACCATTGGTAAAATGGCTAATATGTATAAACAACAGGGCAAGAAAGTTTTATTGGCAGCTGCAGATACATTTAGAGCTGGAGCAATTGAACAGCTTGATGTTTGGGCTCAACGTGACAAGGTTGATATTGTAAAAAAAGAAGAAGGCAGTGATCCATCATCAGTTGTGTACGATGCAATTGATAAAGCCAAACGGGAAAATTACGATATTTTATTTGTTGATACAGCTGGACGTCTGCAAAATAAGGTTAATTTAATGAACGAATTAATGAAAATGAAGAAAGTTCTAACAAGATCTATTCCGGATGCTCCCCATGAAGTACTACTAGTTTTAGATGCAACAACGGGACAAAATGCTTTAAACCAGGCTAAATTATTTACTAAAGATACAAACGTTAGTGGAATTGTTTTAACCAAGCTAGATGGAACTGCTAAGGGTGGCATTGTTTTAGCAATTAGAAATGAAATGCATTTGCCTGTTAAGTACGTCGGATTAGGCGAAGGTGTTAATGATTTAAGGCCATTTGATGCTAATGATTTTATTTACGGCTTGTTTAAAGGACTATTCAAACAAAATTAATGATAATTAGTATCTAAAAATAATGCTGGTCAAGAATTGGAGGTTTTGCATTTGGATCTTAAAAAGAACTATCGGATCAATTCATTATTTGAATTTTATGGATCTTTACTGACTTCCAAACAAAAAAATTATATTCAATTGTACTACGTTGATGATTATTCTTTGGGTGAAATATCAGAAAATTTTCATGTTAGTCGGCAGGCAGTTTATGATAATATTAAACGGACAGAATTAATTTTAGAAAGATACGAAAAGCAATTACATTTATACAAAGAATTTGTAATTCGCAATCGTCAATTTGATCAGATTAAGGATTATGTTGAGCATCATTATGCTGATGATCAAAAATTACATAATTTACTTGATCATCTTGAACATACTGAAGAAGAATGAGAGTGGTGAAATATAGATGGCATTTGAAGGATTAACTGAACGATTACAAAAAACTTTCAGAAACCTTAGAGGAAAGGGTAAAGTTAGTGAATCTGATTTAAGAAGTACAATGCGTGAAATTAGATTAGCATTGCTAGAAGCTGATGTTAACTTTACCGTTGTCAGAAATTTTGTAAAGAAAGTACAAACGAGGGCCAAGGGTGCCGACGTTTTAGAAGGGTTAAACCCTGCTCAACAAATTGTTAAAATTGTTGATGATGAATTAACTAAAACCATGGGAAAAGAAGCAACACCCTTAAATAAATCAGAGAAAATTCCAACGGTAATTATGATGGCCGGCCTGCAAGGTGCCGGTAAAACTACAACTGCTGGGAAATTAGCTTTGAAACTTAAAAATGAAAATAAAGCTAGGCCATTATTAATTGCAGCCGATGTTTACCGTCCAGCTGCTGTTGATCAATTAGTACAGGTGGGCCAACAAGTTAATGTCCCCGTATTTCAACAGGGCGTTGATGTTGACCCAGTTGATATTGTTAAAGCAGGCTTGGATCAGGCTAAGAAAGATAAAAATGATTACGTTATCATTGATACTGCTGGTCGCTTGCAGATTGATCAAAAATTAATGGATGAATTAAAACGGATCAAGGCACTTGCTAATCCAGATGAAATTCTATTAGTTGTTGATGCAATGACCGGACAAAATGCCGTTAGTACTGCCCAGGGTTTTAATGATGATTTAGATGTATCGGGAGTTGTACTAACTAAATTAGATGGTGATACTAGGGGTGGTGCGGCCCTTTCAATTCGTGCAGTTACTAAGAAGCCAATTAAATTTGTTGGACAGGGTGAAAAGATGACCGATTTAGATGTCTTTCATCCTGATCGAATGGCATCCAGGATTCTTGGTATGGGTGATTTGCTCACTTTAATTGAAAAAACTCAAAAGAATTACGATAAAAAACAAACCCAGAAATTAACTGAAAAAATTCAAAAGAATACATTTGATTTTAATGATTTCTTAGCGCAAATCAATAAAATTCAAAAAATGGGTCCTTTGAAAAATTTAATTAAAATGATTCCAGGAATGGCTAATAATCCTGCATTAAAAAATGCTAATATGAATCCAAAAGATATGGCCCATTTAAAAGCTGTTATTTATTCTATGACAAAAGAAGAAAGGACCAATCCAGACGTTTTAAATCCTTCTAGAAGAAAAAGGATTGCCAAGGGATCAGCAAGGCCAATTCATGAAGTTAATCGAATGATTAAACAATTTAACATGATGAAAAATATGATGAATAAAGTCTCAAACGGTAATATGTCTGGAATGTCAAACATGATGAATCAAGTTGGTATGAATGGTGCTGGTTCTGGAATGCCTGGAATGAATAACATGCCTAAAATGCCAATGAAAAAAATGTCTAAACAAATGAAAAAGAATCGACATTTAAAGCAAAAGCTTAGAAAATTAAGAAAACATTAATTAGAATGATGGTATGAAATTATTAAAATAATTTCATACCATTTTTGTTTTAAGGAGGTTGATTAAATGGCTTTATCTTATCGTGATATGTTAATGGCAGCTTCAATCGTAGTAAGAGCTGGGAATGTGCCTAATATTGTTGGTGAAGCAGGAATTGGTAAATCGGCTTTAGTAAGAGAATTAGCTCAAAAAAACCATGCCAAATTATTTACGACGGTTGTTAGCTTATCTGAAAAGGGTGATTTATCAATACCGGTTCCACCGTTAACTTCTGACTCATTTATAAAAACAGATCAATATGGCGAATTAGCAGATGTTCAATTTGGTTATTCCCACACATTAATCCAAATTATTCAGCATGCGCAAAAAGCTCCTAAACAACCTATTTATTGGTTCTTAGATGAATTTAATCGTGGAACCCAAGCCGTTCAAAGTGAATTAATGAATTTGGTCCTTCAAAGATCAATCAATAGTTTGAAATTACCCGATCAAGTTCATATTATTATTGCCGAAAATCCGGACTCAACAATGGCAGGATTTGAAAATTCAAATTACGGGGTTGCTGCAGGAGATGATGCAATTAAAGATCGAACGGTTAGATTAGTAATGCAATCTAGTTCTAACGATTGGATTAAATGGGCTGAATCAATTAATCCGCCTATTCATCATCAAGTTATTGAGTACATTAAAGCTCACCCTGAAATGCTTCATCCTGATATCGATGATCATGATTTAATTCCGACACCGAGAGCTTGGAAACGGGTATCAGATGATTTATATCAATTGGATCATTTAACCTTTAGTGAACGTCAACATGTGCAATTAGAAATATTAAAGGGCAATTTAGGGATTGAAACCGCAACTAATTTTGATCACTTTATTAATCATCATCAATTAAATTTATTAGCAGAAAATTTGATGAATGATTCATTTGAACATGTTTTAAATACCTTTAAAAGAATGGATGAAACCCAAAAATTTGATTTATTAATGAATTTGGTTCATTTAAATCCTAAAATTGATGAAAATTTTGGGCTGCGTTTTGCTAAATTATTGAAAAATTTAAGTCCCGATGGACAATATTCGTTGGTACTTCAATTATCTAATCAAACTTCGATATTAAATCAGGTTTATCAAAATATTGATCAAAATACAGAAAAGTTAAGACAATTATATGTATTATTTGAACAAATAAGTTTGAGTTAAGGAAAATAATATGAATTTTAATCAAAAAGTAGGCCAATTGAAATCTAACCATATCAATATTGATAATGTTTTAGGGTCAGCAATTGTGAGTTTATTAAAAAGTAATCAATTTTATGGAAATATTTTAGTTAGAATTAATCGAATAGAAGATGATAAATTAAAGCAGCCGTTAGGACTAACATGGCATCGTCACCAGATTTATCTTTTATATTCCGAATCAATGATATCCAAGATTGGCGACTCAGAAGCATTAATAACGATGTTAAAGCATGTTGCCTTACACATTATTTGGTTGCATCCAGCAATTTATTATAAAAATGATTTGGCTACCCAGATGGGAACTGATATATCGGTAAATCAATATTTAGATCAGGTTCCTCAACATGCTTTTACTTTGAAAAATGTAAATAGTTACTTTAACATAAAATTAAACAAAAACAAAAAAAGCAAATATTATATCAAAAATATAAGAAAAATAATCAAAAAAGAAACTAAAAAACCAAACAAAAATTCAAAAAAGCAAACCTTAGATGATCATAAACAATGGGGAAGGTCATCTGGATTAACCAAATCTGAAAAAGCTAATCAATTAAAAAAATTAATTAATAAATCTTGGAAAAATACAAATACAAAAAATCGTGGTAATATTCCTGGTGATGTCAAAAATCAATTAAAACGGATCAGTATTAGACATCCAATTGATTGGAAAAAATATATTCAAATTGGATTGGGGAATATTAGTTTTGATAAAATCGATTCCAGAGCACGTTTCAATCGAAGGCAAGCATGGCGAATGGATTTAATGGGTCAAATCAGTAATAATATGTATCCAGTTAATATTTTTGTTGATAATTCAGGATCAATGGGTGATTTAGAAATTAGTTATTTATTATCTGAAATGGAAGATTTTTTGAATCATTTTCCAACTCTAATTAGTTTGTATAGTTTTGATACGGAAATTCATAGATTAAAATCTAACAATAAGCATATTGATTTCAAGAGAATTGGTGGAGGTGGAACCCGTTTTCAATCAATATTTGATTACATTAACAATCATAAAAATGCATTTGGAAATTCACTAGTAATTATTTTGACTGATGGATATGGTGAACATGAACTTAAATATTACCATAATAATAATATTTTATGGATTTTAACATCTGATATAAAACATTTTTCTGTTAATCATCCTTGTGGAAAAATTATTACATTAATTCATAATCAAGATTTCAAAGACTTAGTTAGGGGTGACAATTAATGCTTTTAAAGCCAGAAATTATTAATAAAATTTTAAATAATGACAATAGTATTAAACGTGCCAGGGCAATTTTAAATAATCATTGGTCATCAATTTATAATCAAAATCCCTTAATGGTTAATAAAATGAATATTGATGATATTAAATTAGCAAAAACACTTCTAGCAAGTAATTTAATCCAATCCCAAATTAATTTTAAAAATTATAAATCAATTCATGAATTTATTATTAAAAATGATAAATTTATTGAAAATAGTGCTAAAGAATTTCTTTTAATGCCTTTTAATTAAAAATATATAGGTGTAAAGAAAAAAGTCTTTACATCTTAATGAATAACTGGTATATTTAATATCGTGATATAAATTATAGGAGGTGTAATTAGATGTCAGTTAAAATTCGTTTGAGAAGAATGGGTTCAAAGAGACGTCCATTTTACAGAATCGTAGTTGCTGATTCACGCAGCCCTCGTAATGGTCGTTTTATTGAAAAGGTTGGTTATTATAACCCACTTACTAAACCATCAACTGTTAAACTCCAAGATGAAGATATTTTTGATTGGTTAAAGAAGGGTGCTCAACCTTCAGATACAGTTAAAAACTTATTATCAAATGCTGGTATTATGAAGAAGTACCACGAAGAAAAGTACTCAAAGAAATAAGTGATCAACTGGTATGACTGATTTTGATAAACTTATTAAAACAATTGTAAAACCGCTTGTTAGATATCCTAATGATATTTCAATTACACATCATGAAACTGATCTTTTTTATGAATATCATTTAAAAACCAACCCTAACGATACTGGAAGAATTATTGGTAAGGGCGGTCATGTAGCACAGATAATCCGCACTATTATTTATAGTGTAAGAGTTTCTAGTGATAAACGTGTAAGATTAATTATTGATGATGACAAGTAAGCTCTTAAGCGATATATTCGTTTAAGAGTTTTTTAGTACCAAAATATAATAAGGAGAAATTAATTGAAATATTATACTATCGGTAAAATTATAAATACACATGGAATTAAAGGTGAGGTTAAAGTAGCCTCAATTACTGATTTTCCTGATCAAAGATTTAAAATTGGTAATGATGTTTATATTAATCACAATCATGTTGATAAGAAATTAACTATTGACGGGGTCAGAATGCACCAGCAGTTTATTTTACTTCATTTTAAAAATTATGATTCAATTAATGATGTTGAATTATTTAAACAAGATTCATTGAAAATATCTGAAGATCAATTATCTGATCAAGATTTAAAGCCTGGTGAATATTATTACCATCAAATTATTGGATTAAATGTAGTTGATAATGATAATCACCACATTGGAGTAATTAATGATATTATGAGTACTGGCGCAAATGATGTTTGGGTTGTTAAACGTAAAAACAAGCCAGAACTATTGCTTCCTAAAATTCCACAAGTTATTAAAAAAGTTGATTTAGATAATCACAAAGTAATTGTAGTATTAATGAAAGGAATGGACTAAGTGAAAATAGATATCTTAAGCCTTTTCCCCCATATGTTTGACCCTATGAAAGAATCAATTCTAGGAAAAGCCATTGAAAAAAATATTATTGATCTTAACATTGTTGACTTTAGAAAATATTCCGTTGATAAACATCACAATGTTGATGATTATATTTTTGGCGGTGGTGCAGGAATGCTTTTGCAACCTCAACCAATTTTAGATGCTTATCAAGAAATCCAAAACCAAAATGAACAATCAAACATCCCTAAAGGTAAAGTTATTCTTATGGATCCAGCTGGAAAAAAATTTAATCAACATTCGGCCGAAAAACTTTCTAAAGAGAAACACCTTACATTTATTTGTGGACACTATGAAGGATATGATGAACGGATTAAATCGATTGTGACTGATGAATATTCAATCGGAGATTTTATCCTAACTGGTGGTGAATTACCGGCAATGACAATGATTGATTCGATTTCTAGAATGATCCCAAGGGTTTTAGGAAATAAACATTCTGCACCATCTGATTCATTTTCAAGTGGTCTATTAGAAGCACCTGAATATACTAGGCCGGCAAATTTTAGAGGGATGAGAGTCCCACCAGTTCTTTTAAGTGGTGATCATAAAAAAATAAAGCTGTGGCGTCAAAAGGAAGCTTTAAGGAAGACATACTTGAGAAGACCTGATTTAATTCACAGGGATCAATTATCTGATACTCAAAAGAAATTATTTTTAGATGTTAGAATTGAAGAAGATCAAAATCGATAATCATATTTACAATTATCATTATGAATGATATACTAAATAGCGTTCATTTATATGAATAATAAAACGGTATTCCGCTGTTAAGACTAATTTAGGACACGAATGCTAGTTTGAAAGGAAGAGTATTTTATGAGACAAAGCAAATTGATTGAAAAAATTACCCAATCACAAATTAAGAAGGATATTCCTGATTTTAGACCAGGTGATACTGTTCAAGTTTCCGTCAAAGTTGTTGAAGGTAAGCGTGAACGTATCCAATTATTCACCGGTGTCGTTATCAAGCGTCATGGTTCTGGAATTAGTGCTACTTATACCGTTAGAAAAATGACTAACGGTGTTGGTGTAGAACGTGTATTTCCATTAAATTCACCACGAATTGCTAAGATTAATGTTCTTAGACATGGACGTGTTCGTCGTGCTAAGTTATATTACTTACGTGACCGTAGTGGTAAAGCTGCACGTATTAAGACATCTACCCGTAGATAATTTTTTAATATTAAAAAGCTCTGGATTAATAAATCCAGGGCTTTTTTATTTTAAATTTTTAAAGATTTAAATCTTGATGATAATTTAATGGCGACAAATTAGTTGAATCAGCAATTAATTGATAATTCAATTTTTTAAAAGCTGTGAACGCAATTTCCGCATTTTTTTGATTAAATTCATTAATTTTTTTAATTATTTGTTCCTGATTTAAATGATTGATTTGTTGGATTTTTTGATCAAATTTAAAAATTCGGTTTTGTAGCTTAATTCGCAATATTTGTTGAACATTTTCAACTTTAGGTAACATGAGTGAATAGTTAGAATCCAGTAGAACTCCGGTTAATTTATAAACCCAATATGCACTATCAGGATTATATTGTTTAGCGTCAGCCTTAGTTTGATAAATATTAGGGGTATTATTCATACTGGTAAAAAAAGGAACGTATATGCTTTCAGCAGCAACACCCATTGCTAACCATTGTATCCCTTTTAACTCATTAATTTTATTGGGTCTGATTTGTAAAACATGTGATTCCTGAGTTTTAGCTAAGCTAATGGGTCTAAATTTATGCTTTTGACTTGGTTTGCCATTCCCAACTGGATCATATTCAGTTCCTTGATAATGCGATGACAAGAAAGTTTTAGCGTCGTTAATGGATAACAATCGATCAGCCTTCCTAATCATTGGCATTTCTTGACTATTAGGTTGCTGCTTAACTTCAGGATTGAACATTTTTTGGCCATACCAAACTCGTGGGGTATTGTAATAGGTATCTGATAGGTTGTGGGTCCCAAAAATATTTCTAAAGTTAAATTGGTGATTAACATCATGGTTTAAGTGATATTTTTGAACAAATTTCTTAATATTTTTAGACCACATATAATGATTTTGATCAGAAAAATTAATTTCTTGAATGGCAATTTGATTGGCAACAACGGCATAACTATCGTCTGGGATTTTTACTGCAACCCAGTGGTGTCCAGATCCATTTTCCATGTACCAAACTTCATTTTCATCCGAGAATAAAATCCCATTATTCTCATCACTACCGTATTTTTCGATTAAAGATCCAAGACGTTTAACCCCGTCACGAGCTGTTTTAATATACGGTAAAACGACGGTTACCATTGCTTCTTCACCAATTCCATCTTTAACCAAGGGATCAGCACTTAAAACATCATCGTTAGCATAGTTGCTTTCAGTTGCGCTCATTGCAACATTAAATTCATTAATGCCATCTTCCTCAAAAAGTCCGTATTGTTTTGTCCACTCGGGCGTTGCTGAATAAGCAAATTGATGTTTAGGTAATGTTAATTGAAAATGATTATCATGTGATTTAAAAATTGGATTACTTTCATGGTCAATATGATTATGTTTAACAAAATATTTAGGCCAAGCAGATCTTGAATCTTCATTTCGGCCAATCATGGTTGAGCCATCAACCGTAGCATTTTTACCAATTAAAATACTAGTGCATGCTTGATAATTATTTAGCATTTGATTACTCCTTTATTTTATAATATGATTTATATTATATTTCATTTGATTTAAATTGGATAGTTATACACATTAATGTATACTTATAAGTATGAATTATATTTATTTTTAATAATTCGAATGGGGAAATAAGAATGAATAATCAACAATATATTATGGCAATCGATGAGGGAACAACGAGTACGCGTGCCATTATTTTCAATCACCAAGGTAAAATTGTGACAAAAGCGCAGAAGGAAATTCATCAATATTTTCCTCATCCCGGTTGGGTGGAACAGGATCCAAATGAAATTTGGAGTGCCGTTCAATCGAATATATCAGAAGCATTAATTAAATCAGAAATCCAACCGTATAAAATTCGTGGAATTGGAATTACTAACCAACGGGAAACCACCGTTGTGTGGAATAAAAACACCGGCCAACCAATTTACCATGCCATTGTTTGGCAATCCAAACAAACCAGTCAAATTGCTGATCAATTAAAACAACAGCAACAAACAAAAATGATTCATGACAAAACTGGTTTGGTAATTGATTCATATTTCTCGGCTACCAAAATAAAATGGATTTTAAAACACGTTGAAGGCGCTGAAAAAATGGCACAAAATGGTGATTTACTATTTGGCACCATCGATACATGGTTACTGTGGAAATTAACAGGTGGTAGGGTTCACGCAACTGACTATACAAATGCCAGTCGAACCATGTTATACAATATCCATACATTAAAATGGGATCAGGATATTTTAAATCTTTTACAAATCCCTAAATCAATGCTTCCTGAAGTTCATCCATCGTCTGAAATATATGGTTATACATCTGGATACACTTTCTTTGGTGTGGAAGTTCCCATTTCTGGCATTGCTGGTGATCAACAAGCAGCATTATTTGGGCAAATGGCTTTTGAACCTGGCATGGTTAAAAATACATATGGAACCGGTGCATTTATCGTTATGAACATTGGAACAAAACCTAAATTATCAGACCGTGGTCTACTAACGACAATTGCGTATGGTTTAAATGGTGAAATTTACTATGCATTGGAAGGAAGTATTTTTGTTGCTGGATCAGCAATTCAATGGTTAAGGGATGGCATGCGGATTCTAAATCATGCTTCCGAATCGGAGAAAATGGCTGAAAAAGCAAAAAAATATCATGGTGTCTACGTTGTTCCTGCTTTCACTGGGTTAGGGGCTCCATATTGGAATCAAGACACACGAGGTGCTGTTTTTGGATTAACTCGTGGAACTAGTCGGGAACAATTTGTTAAAGCAACTTTGGACTCATTGGCATACCAGACTAAGGATGTCGTTAACACAATGATTAATGATACCAATTTAAAATTAAAATCCTTAAAAGTTGATGGTGGTGCTGCTAACAATAACTACTTAATGCAATTTCAATCAGATATTTTGAACATTCCAATTGAGCGGTCAGCTATATCAGAAACAACGGCGCTAGGGGTTTCATATTTAGCTGGATTAGCAGTTGGGTATTGGGATGATATTGATGAAATCAAAAAAATTGCCCAAAAACGGGATAAATTTAAACCCCAAATGAATGAAGCAGACAGAAATAAGTATTATCGTGGTTGGCAAACAGCCATCAAAGCTGCACAAATGTTCCATTATAAAGATTAATTTTACTTTTAGGAGAATGATTATTGATATTACCTAAAGAATTTATTAATAAATATACAAAATTGCTTGGTAAAAAAAGCCAAGCTTTCTTCGACAGTTTTAATCAACCTAGTTATCATGGCTTTAGAATTAACCCATTGAAGGCACATCAACCGGTTGAAGAAAGTTTAAATCATCCCATTCAATATACCCATCAATTAGGCTATTTTGGTAAAGTGAATGGGAAGACCATCGATCACCAAAGTGGTGCCGTTTATAGTCAAGAACCTAGTGCAATGTATGTTGGAGAAGTCGCAAACCCTAAACCGGGTGAAAAAGTACTGGATTTATGTGCGGCTCCAGGTGGTAAAACCACCCACCTTGCTAGTTTTATGAAGAATAAAGGATTGCTTGTTACAAATGAAATTATTAAAAAACGGGCCAAAATATTATTAGAAAATGTTGAAAGATTTGGCATTCAAAATGCCATGATTTTAAATGAAACTCCGGATCGGCTTGCTAAATATTTTCCGAGATATTTTGATAAAATTTTAGTTGATGCCCCTTGCTCTGGAGAAGGGATGTTTAGAAAAAATCCTAATGCCACCAAGTACTGGAATCCTAATTATTCAGCTGAATGTGCTAAGCGGCAGAGAGAAATTTTAATTCAAGCTGTTAAAATGCTAAGGCCTGGTGGTGAATTGATTTACTCAACATGTACTTTTGCACCAGAAGAGGATGAACAAATTATTGCCTGGCTTCTCGATCAATTTTCGTTTGAATTAGAGCCAATTCATAAATATCATGGTATGGTTGACGCTAAGCCTGAATGGGCAAATCAAAATTCTCAAATTAAAAACGCAGTTAGATTATTTCCGTATCTAATTAAAGGCGAAGGCCATTTCATTGCTAAATTAAAATTAACCACTATTGGCAAATCTAAAAAAATTAAAAAACCACAACAAAGTAATTTAAATCAAGACCAACTAAAGCGTTGGCGTCAATTTCAAAAGCACCATTTTAATCATTTTGATCCTAAGCATTTGATAACTTTTGGTGATGAACTATATGCATACTATCCGAAAATTCCTAATTTAAAGGGATTAAAGGTGGTCCGTCCGGGACTCCATTTAGGAACATTTAAAAAACATCGTTTTAATCCCAGCTATGCTTTAGCTTTAGCAATTCATCCCGACCAATACAATCAATGTTTAAATATTAATAATGATCAATGGAAAAAATATGTTCACGGTGATATTTTTAAAATAAATGAAGATAAACCTAAGGGATGGTATTTATTAATTTGCAAACATCAGCCAATTGGTTTTGGTAAAATTGTGAATCATACCGTTAAAAATTTCTTCCCTAAGGGATTAAGATTTTCAATTTAAAATTAAACCCAAATAAAAAGGTTTCAACTAATTACATAGTTGAAACCTTTTTTGGTTGGGTTAGTATTTAATATGGCGCTGTTTAATATAATTAAGTAATTTTTCATCAAGTAATAATTTTTGCTGCTGTAAATCATAAATATTACGGCAACCTAGCATTGTCATAATAATTTTTAATCCAGCTTGCCATTGCTTTATGATTTTAATAATTTCATCATTTGAATTATGAATTAATAAATGTAGCATTTCACCAGCAATGCCGACCGCATTAGCACCTAAGCACAATGCTTTAGCAATATCCAATGGCGTTTGAATTCCACCTGAAGCGATGATTTCAGGATGTCTATGCACGGATTGAGCTTCTAATAATGATTGAACGGTCGTTTGGCCCCAATCATTTAAATAAAATAAATCTTGATCAGGGCGCCTAAAATTTTCAATTTTAGCAAAATTAGTTCCACCACGGCCACTAACATTGACAATTTTAATGCCGGCATCTAGAAGCTTTTGGATCGTTTCTTTCGCCATTCCATAGCCGACTTCTTTAATAATAATTGGTAAATTAAAATGATCATTAATGGCCTTAATTTGATCTAGCCAATAAAAGGAACGATCACCTTCAGGCATGATCAATTCCTGTGGGGCGTTAATGTGAATTTCAAGTGCATTTGCATTAATCATCTTAACAACTTTAATTGCATCATCTAAGGAATGTGAAGCACTCATATTAGCAATCACCACGCCATTTTTATCATAGTGGCGAATAATTGAAAATGTATCAATTAAAGATGAATCAGCTAGAGCAATGCTCTGAGATCCACATGCCATAGCAATACCGGTTGCATTAGCAATTTGTGCTAACCTAGCATTCAATTTTTTGGTTTGCTCACTTCCACCAGTCATTGCTTCAATGTAAAAAGGGCATTTTAATTTTAAATGACCAAGATAAGTTGAGTAGTCAATATCAGATAAATTAATTTCTGGTAGGCTTTGATGGATAAATTTAACCCGGTTAAAATCGGCATTTTTGGGGGTTGAATAAAATTTTTCAGCTAAGGAAACATGTTCATTTTTCCTTTGGGAATGTTTACTTGTCATATTAATCACTCTTTATAACATTATGAATATTGAAATTTAAACGCTTAATGTGATTCTTTTGCCATTCTTTTAATAGGGAAGTGGTCGATTTACTTTTATCAATAATGACAATTCCACAATCACCACCACCGGCACCTGATGATTTAGCTGCACCACCATGCTTGATCGCAATTTGGCAAAGTTTCTTTAATGAAGGTGTTTCAATATCAACGTGGGTAAAATGACCCAATGAATTTAACAAATTACGATTTTTAGAAATACCATTTTGAATAAGTTTTAAATCATTCAAATGAAATCCCTTAATAATCTGTTCAATACATTTTTTACTGCCTTCTAAAAATTCACTATATTCATGGTGCTGTTTAGCTTTTTCTAATGAAACTTTATCAACTAAATTAGAAGTTGAAGCGGGTGATCCCGTCCAACCAATTAATAATTTTAAATTTTTAGGTGGAGTCAGTTGTTCAATTTTTAATTGGGGCCATTTTTGATCAATTAATTGATTAATTGGCGTTTTATAACGCATAATTTTTAACCATTGACGATTAAAAGAATTATAAGCAATCCAGCCGCCATAAACACTAGCAGCAATATCACCTAATGAGCCATTTCCCTGAACTTCTAAATGGGCAATTGCTGCTAATTTAAATAATTTATTTTGGGTAATTGGAATTTTATAAAATTTACACAATGCATTAATAGTTGCAACTGTCACTGCTGCTGATGAACCTAAGCCGTATTTTCTTCCATCAGGACTATCCAATTGACTATTAATTTTTAAATGATAAATTCCTAAATTCTTATTTAAAGATCGTGCGTATTCTTCAGTAATTTTAATTGCTGATAAAATGTAATGAAAGGGGTTATCACGATTATCAAAAACCATTTGATTACCCTGTCTTCTCCAATAGATTGAATTTTCTTGATATTGTTTAGATATAATACTTCCATATTTTTTACCAGCCTTAATCTTAACGGTGATGAATTGGTTCAATGCAACAATGATCGAAGGCATCCCATATTCAACAACCGCATATTCACCAGCAATATACAATTTTCCAGGTGCTTGCACGGAAATCAAGAAATCATTTCCCTTCACTTTTAATTTTATGTAAGAATTTAACTCCCTCACCGGGACCTGAAACTACAATATTATCAGATTTAAGCGTCTTAGACAAGTTAGATTTAATAAATTGGCTATCTTTTTTTAGGCAAACAATAATAACATTAGGACCAGCATCCATTGTAAAGTAACAATTGATTCCATTATCCCTGAATGATTTAACTTTATTGATAACCTTAATCGTATCCGGTTTAAAATACATAAAATCAGGCCAAGCACTTAAAGTTAATGCATGCATTTTCATAGCATTTGACTCGGCAACTTGGCCTAATTGATTAAAATTATTTTTTGAGATAGCATTCTTAACTTTCTGCAAATCACTTGCCGTTGTTTTTTTCCATGCATCATAGTAGGGAGAAGTCTGAACTGATCTTTTCATTCCTTCGCGGCTACTGATTCTTTTATGTGAGCGGTTCAGAATCACCGTAATTAATCTAATATCCATGATGGGGTGTTCTTGAATTGAAACCGCATATGAATTTGAATCGTTCGTCCCTTTTTTCCATTCTACAAATCCACCATAAATAGAACGGGAAGCAGAACCTGAGCCTCTTCTCGCTAATCTAGATAGATCTTTAAAATTTAAATTTAAACCCGCTGCTTTACTTGAAGCGGCAGCCAATGCCGAGAAGGCGGAAGCAGAAGAAGCCATTCCTGCAGATGTTGGAACATGGTTAATTGATTCAACCTTAGCATAAAAGTTAATTCCTGCTCGTTTACGAACTAAATCCAAAAATTTGGTGATGCGAGTTGAATCATCAATTAATTGGTGGTTTAAGATTAGTTCATCATGAGTTAAAGATTGACTAAATTGGACAGAAGTGTCAGTATAAAAATTATCTAAGGTCATCGATAAACTATTATTTTCGGGAATAATTAATTTTTCATTTGCTTTTCCCCAATACTTAATTAAAGCAATGTTTGTATGAGCACGTGCAATTACCGGATAATGAGATATTGGCATCAAAAAATCCTCCTAATTAAAATTTTGAATCCATGTTTTAGTTGCACCAGCAAATTTTAAGGCCTGTGCAATATGCTTTGCATCCTTTTTAAATGCAATCATAATTACACAGCCGCCTAAACCACTTCCAGTCAGTTTAGCACCCAGTGCACCGGCTTTTTTTCCAGTTTGAATTAAATTATCAATTGCTTTGATACTAACTCCTAAAGTTGTCAATTGTTTTTGAGCATCATCCATATTATGACCAATGTTTTTAATACTGCCAGTTTGTAAATTTTGTTTTGCATCGATTGCAATTTGACCTAACTGATTAATTGCAGATTTGATCTGTGCATGATGGCTTGAATCAATTAAGCGTTTATGAACTAATGAAACTGCTTGATTGGTCTGACTTTGAATGCCCGTATAAGCAATAATTAGTGAACCATGGATATTAAACGGGACTTGTTGAACTGACTTACCTTTAATAAACCAAATCGGTGCTTCAGAGCTAGCTGCTGCTGCGTCCATTCCACTTGGATTTCCATGGGTAATTTTCTCTTCAATGTTACTTTCGCTAAGTAATAACGATCGATTTAATGGATAATTAAAATAATTATGTAAAGCTTTAGTAACAGCAATTGATGATGCTGCAGATGAGCCCATCCCACATTCTGATGGAATATTACTTTTAATTTGAAGGTCAAAATTAGCGTTAGATTGATTAAATTTTTTTAAAAGGTTATAAACCAATGCTTTTATTCCTAATAAATTTTTAGGAGCATCAGATAAATTACCATTGTAGTAACGACTATGAATAGTTTGACCATTTTGGATTGGGGTAATTTTAGCTTCCATTTTTAAACTAAATAGGGGTAAAACAATGGATGGCTTCTTGTAAACAGCGCTGTGTTCACCAATTAAAATAATTTTAGCGTGACTTGTTCCAGTAGAATAATTTGTCAATTTGACATTCGCTCACTTTCTAGACATTATTCCATGTTATCATATTATTATATTATTAGTATAATTTGTTTAGGGTAATTATACTAACATTGAATGAAAGAATTAGGTGAAAATTAATGATGAATAAAGTATTTGCAGTGGTTGATTTAGAAACAACCGGAACAAATGTAAATGATGGTGCTAAAATCATTCAATTTAGCTGTTCATTTGTTCAGAACAATCGAGTAATTAATAATTTTAATACTTACATCAATCCTAAAGAAGAAATTCCAGAGCGGATTACAAAATTAACGGGAATCAGTAGAAAACAAACTGATCATGCACCGACATTTAAACAGATTGCTGATAAAATCAAGCGATTATTATCCAATACGATTTTTGTCGCCCATAATGTTAATTTTGATTTTCCATTTTTAAATCAAGAATTAATTCAAAATGGTTTCAGTTCTTTAAAAATTCAAGCAATTGACACAGTTACTTTAAGTCAAATTTTATTACCAACAATGCCAAGTTATCGTTTACGTGATGTGAGCGGATATTTTAACATTGTTCATAAACATCCACATTCTTCAGATAGTGATGCCTATGCAACTGCTAAATTATTAATTGTTCTTATTAACCGGGCATTCAGGCTTCCGTTAATGATTATTAATCAAATTATAAAGCTCAAGCCGAATCTTCCACAGGATACAATGCAAGTATTTAAATGGGCACAGTCAGATCATCAATCAGATCAAACTCCCAATTTTTTATTTCGGTGTCATCACTTAATTCTCAGGAAAATCAATATTCATCATGATCAAAATAATAATCAAATTAATTTAAAAGAAAAACAGCATTTCAATCATAATGCAGAATTAAAACGAATCATCGGTAAAATTCATCGACATTATCATCATGGGATGATGGTTGAAATTCCAGAATATTTCCAAAGATTACTGGCAATTTCATATTCAATGTCTAAGATTGTCAGTAACGAACATAAACAAACATTATTTATTTTATCAAATCAAAATGATATTAATCAATTTATAAATCAGTTAATTCCCTATTTAAATAGTATTCTTTCATTTCCAATCCATGGTTCTAATTTTAAATCTGATGAACATTATATTAACCTATTAAAATTTTCAAATAGTTTATCAATGCCAAATCATACTAAATTAGACCCGCTAATTAAAGCTAAGATTTTAGTTTGGTTAACGATTACTAAAACAGGGGATCTTGATGAATTAGGAATTAACAATAGTCAGTATTTAAATGATATCAGGAGTTATCCAGATTCATTTTTAGAACACCAGAATCAGGTTAAAAATCCATTTGCTAAATTTGATTTTATTAAATTAAGGAATCGCAGGGTTAAGCAGGACCAATTTATCATTATTGATCAATGCACATTTACCAATCGTCATTTTAAATCTATTTTCCCAATAAAATTAAAAAAATTATATTTAGTTTACGATCAGGCCCAAATGTTACCTAAAGTATTCAAAAAGGCTAACCAATTAACGATTAATTTTCCAATGATTCCAATTATTATTCATCGAATCAAAAGCAATTTTAATCGGACCCATTATCAAAATTTAAAGAACGTTTTTCACCATGACCTTCATGCCTACCAAATCATTATTAAATCAGATTTGTTATTAGATCAAATTGAAATGAAGCAAAATTTATTACTCAATCGATTTAATAAATTTATCATCAAACGGGCTCAACTACATTCAATGATGGATGATTATGAAGTTAATATTCAAATCAATCAACGTTCTCAATTAATTTTAATTAATAATATATTAGTATCAATTGTTAAAAATACTAACCGTATCAAAATTTTATCACATAAATTAAATAATATTTTCATTAACCAACATTTTCATTCTAGTGATGATCAATTTTTATTAGATCAGTATCAAATGAACTTGAGAAAATTATTTCAATCCATTACCACAATGAAACCATTTATTAAAATGAATCGACAAGTCATTAATCAAAATGATTCACTTCAATCCGTTGCATTTAAAATTGAAATTAATCGTTCTTTAAATCCAAGTAGTATTAAAATTTGTTATCATAAAAATCTGCATTATTCATTAACCATCGATGATCTTATCCTTAAATTCCGCAGCGTTATATTCTCTGGATCATCATTATTTTTATTAAAACATGGTCAAATCATTAAAAATGCACTCAAGGTAAATCCCAAGTTAACCATCCCAATTCGTTCTCATGACCATCCACCGTACTCTAAACAAATGCGGATTTTTGTTGAAAATCATCCCATTGATAATCAAATTGACCGTGTCAGCTCAAAAATGAATCAGGTCATCAATGCAAATCCAAATTTAACTTTTATTCATGTTAATGATTTAGAAACAATTGAACCTATTTATGAATCGCTTGCCGCTCAAAACAATCGAACAATTTTAGCAGAAGGAATTAGCGGATCAAAGCAAAAGATTTTAAAAATGATCAAAAGTTTTCCAAATGCAATTGTTATTGGAAGTATGAAATTATTTCAAAATTTAAAGTGGCACCATAACAAATTAAAATCGTTATTAGTTATTAATAACGATTTAAATCAATCAGCTAGAAATGTTTTTAATTGGAAACAGCTTATTGTTAAATTTATGTTATTAGCACAGAATAAAGGGACGGTAACATTAATTGGTTTAAACGACCAAAACGTTAAGCTACTAATCAATTCATTGCCCAGTTCAATAATTACTAAGTATGAGCCGCTAAACCAAATTCAAAATGACATCAAAATGTTTTTAATCAATAATTATATATAATAATTATGTTATGATAATGATTAATTATTATTATTAAAGAGGCAATCAATAATATGGAAAGAGAAATTTTACGCAAAAAACATAATCGCTTTATTTTAAATATGATTCTTTTAATCGTTTTAGTTATTTTAATTGGTGTTTTTATCATCTTTCACCAATCTCAGTCACCATTTAGACAAATCAGAGGGGAAGCATCTGGAATCGCTAAAAGGGATGCTGGCGTCCAAAAAGTTGATAATTTTTATATTTCAAATTTAAATCAAACATATTATACCGTTGGTGGAACAAATGAAAAGAACCAACATTTATTAGTTGTTATTGCTAAAAATGGTGGTAAAGTTACCGTTTTAAATCAAAAGGATGGGTTAAGCATTGATCAGGTTAAAAATATTATTACCAAGCGTGATCATCCCCAAAAATTCTTTAATATTTCACCAGCAATTTATAATAATCAACCGGTTTGGTCAGTTGGATATTTAAATCAAAATAAACAACTTTGTTATTGCAAGGTTCAATTTAAGAATGGTAAAATTCTCCAATTAATTAACAACGTTTAAAATTATTTATTAGAATCACAAGAAAGGAGAAATTTGATGGATTCATTTGCCAAAGTAATTTTAGCAAGTGGCCAAACTAACATTTCTAACTACTTGTTGGCTAATTTTACTAAATTGGGTATGACTACGGATGAATTTATGGTGTATTTACAGGTTAAAAGGAATGAAGATCGAGGAATTGAATTTCCTTTAATATCTAAAATTACCCACTCAACCGGGTTTTCAAAACAAAAGGCGTATCAATTACTCCATGAATTAATTCATAAAAAATTAATGACAATTAATACCGTTAAGACTAAAAGCGGCGGTTCATATGATCAATATGATTTCACTTTAATGTATGAAAAATTAAGTGCTTTAAGTAAACAATCACCTAAGCAAAATATCGAAACAAATCAAACTGTTGATCAAACTCAAATTGATGAACAAGCAGATGATTTAACGGTTAATCAACGTCAAAATGTTTTTAGACAAATTGAGCAGGAATTTGGCCGAAATTTATCACCAATGGAGCTTGAGACTATCAGTGATTGGATTGATCAAGACAAATATCAACCACAAATGATATCGTTAGCTTTAAAAGAGGCCGTTTTAAATCAGGTTTATAATTTAAAATATATGGATAAAATTCTATTTAATTGGCGAAAGCGTAACGTTAGGACACCAGAAGATGTAGAACATCTACGCCAACAACGGGATGAACATTCATATGTTAAACATTCAATCAAAAATAAGCCTAAAATTCCAATTTTTAAAATTCAAGGAAATCAACATAAAGAATAAAAAAGAGTACTGAATTTTCAGTACTCTTTTAATTTATATTAAATTAATAATATTAACTCTGGTTGTTTGAACTAGACGAACTACTTGATGATTGGTTTGAGCTGCTACTTAATTGGGATGAAGAAGACTGTGATGGCTGTGATGATGAGCTATTATCATTAGAACTACCACTAGAACCTGAACCACTTGATGAGTGGTCAATGTCACTAGAAGTGCTTCCTGAACTATTATTAGTATCATTATCACTATCTTTATCACTCTTAGCACTACTTGATTCTGAATTAGTATTGGTACTGCTACTTGATGAAGAACTTTCACTGCTACTATCAGAGCCATTTAATGATAGATTATATTTCTTATTACTTGTTAAATCACCATTATGGGTAACATCGCCTGAAATATTCGAATGACCCTCAATATAATATTCTGGATGACCGTTCTTATTAATTTCACCAACATCACTTGGTTTAGTCCAATCTTCATTCGGTTGTCCTACAGATGCATACTCCATTTCATACTTATATAGTTCCTGAGCAATATTGGTTTGTTCAGCAGTAACATCGTGTCCAGCCTGGAACGGATGATCATAGCCGGTCCAAATTGACATGGCCATATTTTTGGTATAACCAGTAAACCACGAATCCATTGAAGCGTATCCAGCAAATTTATCTAAATAGTTATTTGGATATTGCGTCGTTCCAGTTTTACCGGCTTCATTTAATCCAGAAACTTTGGCAGCTGTTCCTGATCCATTAGATGAATTCATAACGCCTTTCATCATATCAGTCAGCATAAACGCTGTTGCTCTAGACATGGCTCGTTTACCATTACTAGAATAATTATGAACTTTATTATCAGAAGTCACAACTTTATTAACTAAGTACGGTTTATAATAAGTCCCACCATTGGCAAATGCAGCGTAAGCAGCTGCTTCTTGTTCAGATGAAATGTAAGCACCAATTCCGTTTTGGATTTCCAATTGTTTATTAAATCTTAATCCTAGACGACTTAGAAAATCAGTTGCTCGTGGAATTCCAACGTTAACAGCAGTTCTAATTGCAGGAATATTTCTAGATTCCACAATTGCTTTTCTCATGGTAATAATACCTTCATAACGGTTATCAAAATCATGTAATGAAATATCAGTCCCGGGATAAGTATAAGGAGTATCATAAACCGGTTGGTAAGTTGGGTACTTCAAATATTGAATTGCTGGGCCATAATCCATTAGTGGTTTCATAGTTGAACCATTGGAACGGTCAGTTTGAACAGCTCGATTAGTACCAAATGGAACTTTAACTTTACGTCCACCAAGCATTGCAGTTACTTTTCCGTTATGGGCATTCACCATGGTTGCACCAACCTGAAATTTATTATTAGGAAAGCTGATATCATGTCCATTAGCTAATTTATAAAGATGTTTTTGATTATTAAGATTTAAATTAGTATATACTTTAGCACCGGAATGGGTGTTATATCCTTTTTCATTTAATTCTTGAATAACCTGCTTCAAATAACCATCAATGTATTTTTCATTAACTGAAAATGTATCGGTATTATGATGACTCTTTGCTAAATTAGCCTTAATGTTAGTATTAGCAGCTTGATTTGCTTCCTGTTGTGAAATTTGCTTGTTTTGAACCATTGCTGATAAAACTTGGTTTCTCCGTTCCTGAGCGTACTTAGGGTAAACATATGGATTATAAAGTGTTGGTGATTGTGGCATCCCAGCTAAAGTAGCTGTTTCAGCAAGATTTAGCTTACTTAATGGTTTGCCGTAATAATATTCAGCAGCAGTTTGCATCCCATAAATATTATTCCCCATGTATACTTTATTAATATAAAATTCTAAGATCTTTTGCTTAGAATATTGATGATCAATCTTAAGTGCTAACCAAGCTTCTTGAGCTTTACGCTTAATCGTTCGATCGGAAGCAGCGGTTGAGAAAACGGATAATTTTACTAACTGCTGAGTTAGGGTACTTCCACCTTGGATATTTGATGAATGGAAGACATCTGAAAATGCCGCTTCAACAATTCTGGCTGGATCGACTCCTTGATCAGTATAAAAGTGACGATCTTCAATTGAAACCACCGCTGATTTTAATTGACGAGGTGTTTGCTTAGAAGAAACATAATCACGGTTTTGGGCACCTAACCTAGAAATAATTTTACCTCGATTATCATAAATTTTGGTTGAATTATCACTAGTTAGTGAATTGTAATCAATTTTAGGTGCACTTGAAGCATAATAAATAAAAAGTCCAGTTCCTAAAACTAAAAGAACTAGTAAAACTGTAATAACGGATAAAGTTATTTTTTTAAAAAGATGACGTTTAGGCTTTGGCGCTTGCAATCTTCGTTTTGCTCCTGACCTAAATGATCGATTTTCATTATTATCCATGAAATAGAACCTCTCCTTTATGATTGGATAATTTGATTAACTGCATTAATATATGGAATTAGTGGTTGAAAATGATAGTGAATTTGATATCCTAATTTTTCAACTATTGGTTTTGGAATTGATTTCCGACCACCATGATTCTGTTGATCCCAGAAATAAAATAAATCAGAAGCTTTAAAAACAAAAATTTCATTTGTTTTTACGAACTTAATTAGTGCAAAACAGATTCCACCTTGCCGAACACATTGTCGCATATGTTCAACTTGATGTTTATGAAAATTACGAAGTGGAAAGGCAGTTAAGCTTTTGGTTTCTTTTGCATCAAAATCGATATAATAACCCTTATAAACACCGTTATAATCTGTTGTTGATGCATGATCAAAATAGGCTTCTTTAATCACTGCGGCACTTCTTTTAGGGTAGTTAACTTTCACAATTCGAATTGGCGTTGGTTTCTTATGGACAACCGCAATTTGATTTTCTAAATAATATTGATTACTCTTATTAACTTCATCTTCTAAACTCATCCCACGTTTCCCATAGATAATGGGCCTAGAAATTTTAGATTTTAAATGTGGCTGATAATGGTTACCATTCGGATATTTAATTGTCATTCAAAGACATCCTTTAAATTAAAACTGTTAATATTTCCATTCCATTAATTATTAACATTATACCAATTGAGTTCGTTATTTGAAAATTAAAATTAGTTTTGATTGGAGATGGTTGCTTGAAAAGATTGTGGATTACGGGATACCGGAGTTACGAATTAGGAATTTTTAATGATAAAGATCCTAAATTAAAAGTTATTAATCAAGTCATTAAGCAAAATTTAATTCAAGCAATTGAGAGTGGAGTTGATTGGATTATCACAGGGCCACAGCTAGGCATTGAACAATTAAGTGTTCAACAAGCGGTTAAGCTAAAACAAAAATATCCAAATGAATTTAAAGTTGCCGTCATGTCACCGTTTAAAAATGTTCAAAAACGCTGGAATCAGAATAATAAATTAAAACTATCAAAAATAATCCAAAATGCTGATTTTGCAGATTCTGTAAGCCATAAAGAATATAATTCGCCAAGCCAATTAATTAATTATCAACGATTTATGCTATCTCATACAGATGAAGCAATTATGATCTACGATCCAGACCATGAGGGTAAAAGTAAGTATGATTATCATCGTATTAAAACGTATTCTGAGCAACGTGATTACCCATTTAAAATCATTGATTTTGATGATTTACAGGAAGCTGCAAATGAATATGAAGAAAATTTAAAAAAATGATTTTACATTATAGATAATTCTGCTATAATAAATAATGTTATTCGTGACGTTAATGTGAGGTGTAACTAAATGGATAAAATTAAATTTACGCCTAAAGATATATTGCAGAAGCATTTTGAACATAAAGTGCGTGGATATAATTCTTCAGAAGTCGATAAATTTTTAGATGGTATTATTGAAGATTATGAAACCTTTAATAAACAAATCCAGCAATTACAAAATGAAAATGATCGTTTAAAGAATCAAATTAATGATTTAAAAACAAATGGTACACAGGTATCATCTCATTCATCTGCATCACAAAATTATAATAATGTTAATAATACAAATGTTAATGTTGATATTCTAAAAAGATTATCTAATTTAGAACGCAGAGTTTTTGGATCACAATTAGGTGATAATAATCCTAATAGTTCACATCGTTTATAATTATTGATATTAAATTGTATAGGTTCTGAGTAATCGCGGCTAGCTCAAGTTAGCTGAGGAAAGTCCACTCTCGCACAAGCTGAGATGCTTGTAGTGTTCGCGCTTGGTGAAAAAATAAGCCAAGGGGTTATATTTAATAACCATGGCGGAAGAAAAAGCTAAGGTTCTACTATGCTTAAGTATTCATGAAAGTGCCACAGTGACGAATGATAGAAGAAATTCTATTGATGGAACGCGGTAAACCCCACGAGCGGGAAACCCAAATTAATGGTAGGGGAGCTTCACACACGGAAATTCAACCAAGTGTGGGGGAATTATAATTAATTTTATAGTTCAGATAGATGATTACTGCTTTATTAAAGTGCCCCTGACATCTTAATAAAGTACGGAACATGGCTTATAGGAATCTATACATTCAGGAAAGAGTGGGAGTTTTCTCTCACTCTTTTTATTTTGCAATTGAATTGAATCGGATATAATATAAATTAACAATCCTTTTAGGAGGCATTTATGAGAGAATTTAAATTAATGGCTACATGTGCAGCTGGAATTGAAGCACTGGTTGGAAATGAATTGCGTGATTTAGGTTATCAAGTCAAAGTTGAAAATGGACGGGTACGATTTCATGGCACGATTAAAGATATTATCAAATGTAATTTATGGTTAAGGACTGCCGACCGTATTAAAATTATCATTAGCGAATTTAACGCAACTACCTTTGATCAATTATTTAACCAAATCACATCAATCAAATGGGATCAATGGTTACCGATGGATGCAGCTTTTCCAATGGAAGGTAAATCACACCAATCAAAATTGCACAGTGTTCCAGATGTCCAAGCAATCGCTAAAAAAGCAGTTGTTAAAGAACTAAGCGATGTTTATCATCGTAGGACCAGATTACCTGAAACTGGTAACTTATATCCATTAGAAATTGATTTGTATAAAAATCGTGCGATGCTAACTATGGACACAACTGGACCTAGTTTATTTAAACGGGGTTATCGAGTTGCCAAGGGACCTGCACCAATCAAGGAAAACATGGCGGCTGCACTAGTTGAATTAACTAATTGGAACGCTTCCAAACCATTTATCGATCCCATGTGTGGTTCAGGAACTATTCCAATTGAAGCTGCATTGATGGGTAGAAATATTGCTCCAGGTTTGAAACGTTCATTTACTTTTGAAAATTGGGATTTTGTTGATGATAAATTAGTTCAATCAACAAAGGAAGAAGCAGCAGCTAAAATTAAGAATGACATTCATTTAAATATTTTTGCTTCCGATATTAATCAAAATATGATTGATATTGCAAAGGTCAACGCCGAACAGGCGAATGTCTTACATGATATTACCTTTAAACAGGTTGCTGTAAATGATTTAAACGATATTCATGGAGATAATGGTGTGGTTGTATCTAATCCGCCATACGGTCAAAGATTAGAAGATCAAAGGGCAACTCATAAACTATACCAACAATTAGGAAAAGTGTTCCGGCCATTACATAGTTGGTCTAAATACTTTATTACAAGTGATTTAAATTTTGAAAAATACTATGCTCAAAAAGCAACTAAAAGAAGGAAACTATATAATGGATCTCTTAGAACTGATTATTTCCAATTCTGGGGACATCCGATTAAAAATAATAAATAAAGATTTAAGAAAGCTAGGTTGAAATGATTGATCCAAATTGCGTTTTTTGCCAAAAGAAAAATATTATTATAGAAAATAGTTTAACAAAGGCATTTTATGATATTCATCCCGTCAGTAAAGGACATGTTTTAATTGTTCCTAAGGACCATGTTGAAAATTTGTTTCAATTAACTGATCAACAAGTATTATCAATTCAACATTTACTGTTAAGGGTTAAATCATACTTAGATCGTCAATTTCATCCAGTTGGATATAATATTGGTGCTAACTGTGGGCGTTTAGCGGGACAAGCAGTCATGCACATGCATTTACATGTGATTCCAAGGTATCTGAACCAAAGGCCTAAAGTTGTCAATCAAAATGCTTTAAGGGTTCCAGCTGCTAAATGAGGCGGTTTCATTGAATAATCAAGCATTAATTCAATTATTTATTAAATACATTAAGAATGAAAGGCAGTATTCTGAAAATACTTCGTCTTCCTATCAACATGATCTTTTAGAATATAATCAAATCATAAAGAAACATGCTAAACACCATTCACTATTAAAATTAGACAATTCGGATGTTGAAACTTATATGACGGCATTAAATCAAAAAAATGATGAAAAGAGCACGATTCTACGTAAAGTTTCCGCTATTCATTCTTTTTATCACTTTTTGATGCAAAATGAAATTATGAAACACGATCCGTTTGCTTATATTCATATTAAGCGTCATAATATTCACTTACCTAAATTTTTATATTCGAAAGAAGTAGTTCAACTGCTGAAAGCAGCTTCCCATGGAAAAAATAAACAGTTATCTTATCGTAATATTCTGATTATATTAATTTTATATGATACTGGCATTCGTGTAAGTGAGTGTGTTAATTTAACATTAAAACAGATTGATTTAGATAATCAGATCATGTTAATCCTGGGAAAAGGTAAGAAGCAACGTTACGTTCCCTTTGGCAATGATGCTAAGGGAATGATGCAGCTTTACCAGGAAAAAACTAGGTTACCAATCATGGCTAAATACCATCGGCATCATGATTACTTATTAATCAATCAAAATGGCCGACCGATGTCTACACGTGGGATTGAATATATTCTAGATTCGGTGGTTAAAAATACTTCGTTAACCATGCATGTTCATCCCCATATGTTAAGGCACACGTTTGCTACTCAAATGCTAAATAATGGTGCGGATTTAAGGACCGTTCAAGAATTATTAGGTCATAGTAGTTTATCTACAACTCAAATCTACACCCATGTTACGAAGAAGCACCTCTTAGATAATTATAAACAATATTTTCCGAGGTCATAAACTAGTAAAGCGAGGTTAAAATTAATGAATAGTATGGAAAAAACTCCCAAACAAATCGTAGAATTATTAAATCAATATGTCATTGGACAAACTGAAGCTAAAAAAGATGTTGCAATTGCATTAAGAAATCGTTATCGTCGTCTTCAATTACCTAAAAATATTCAAGATGATATTACACCTAAGAATATGTTGATGATCGGACCTACAGGTGTCGGTAAAACTGAAATTGCTAGACGGTTAGCTAAAATCGTTAATATGCCTTTCGCGAAGGTTGAGGCCACTAAATTTACTGAAGTCGGTCATGGTGGTAATGATGCTGAATCCATGGTTCGTGGTTTGGTTGAAAATGCGGTTCAAACCGAAAGGCAATTAGCAATGAAGAATGTCGAAAATGAAGCCGCTAGAAGAGCTGATAATAAATTAGTTAAAATTTTAGTCCCAATTCACCAGCAGGGTAATGATGGTAAAAAGAACGATATGAAAGATTTAATGGGGATGGTAAAGAAAATTCAAAAGGGTGAAATGCCGGATGAATTTGCTAACCAGAACCAAGAGGAGACCGAAGTTCCAGATTCAATTAAAGAACAACGGATGTCAGCTTCTAGCCAATTAAGAAAAGGTTTATTAGATAATAAAGAGATTAATATCATGGTAAATGATCCGAATAAGGACATGAATAATTACAATGGCATCATGAGTCAATTAAACATTGATTTAAGTAGTTTAATGCCCAAGCCTAAAGTTAAAAAAACCGTTTCAATTGCTGAAGCAAGGGAAATTTTAACAAGGGAAATTTCGGAAGAATTAATTAATAACGCAGATGTTTATCGAAAAGCAATTCAAAAAGCTGAAAATACTGGCATCATTTTTGTAGATGAAATTGATAAGATCATCAGTGATCATAAGCAAAGCGATGTATCTAAAGATGGGGTTCAGCGTGATATTTTACCAATTGTCGAAGGCTGTAAAGTAAAGACTAAGTATGGTTTAGTAGATACTAGTCACATCCTCTTTATTGCATCCGGTTCGTTTGCACAATCAAAACCAAGTGATATGATTCCAGAACTTCAAGGTCGTTTCCCAATCCGTGTTAAATTAAATCCACTTACTAAGGATGACTTTGTTAAAATTTTAACTGAACCTGATAATGCACTTGTTAAGCAGTATATTGCATTAATTGGGACTGATAATATCAAAGTTACTTTTACAATTGAAGCCATTAAAAAAATTGCAGACATTGCCTATCAATTAAATCAAAAATTAGAAAACATTGGTGCAAGGAGATTGCATACGATTCTTGAAAAATTACTTGAAGATCTTTTATACGAGGGTCCAGATATGGAGATGGGTAATATTACCATTACTGAACACTATGTCATGGAGAAAGTTGGTAATCTAGCTGCTAATGCTAAATTATCAGACTATATTTTATGATTGATTTTAATAAAAATTTGAAGGGTCGATATTAATCTTAATATCAACTCTTTTTTGGCTTATAATGAATGACGGACGTTCATAGGGAGATGATGAATGATGCTTATGACTTTGAATAATCAATATTTAAAAGCTAAAGTTAATACTAAAGGTGCTGAATTAAACAGTGTTTTAGAAAATAATACTGAATACTTGTGGCAAGCCGATCCTAAATACTGGCCAAGGCATGCACCGATTTTATTTCCAATTGTTGGCCGTTTAAAGGGTGATCATTACCAATTTAATGGGCATAGTTATAGAATGACTCAACATGGTTTTGCTCGTGATTTAGAATTTAACGTTTTAAAGCATAATCATGAAATGATTGAATTAGAATTGCATGATGATGATGAAACTAAGAAAATATATCCATTCAAGTTTCAACTAATTGTTATTTATCAATTAAATCAGCATCAGATCAATACCCATTTAATTGTTAAAAATATTGACAATCAATCAATTTGGTTCTCAATTGGTGCTCATCCTGGATTTAATATTCCAATTCAACATGATTTAAGCACCTTTAACAATTATTCAATTAACATTGCTCCTAAAAAAATGTATCAAAGGCTTGGATTAAAGAATTCATTTAGTGATTTTGAACATCAAATTGAAGAAAAAATTACGAAACCCATTCAATTAACCCATGAATTATTTAAAAATGACGCTCGAATTTTAGAATTAAATCGTAAAGAGACCACCGTTATGTTATCAAATGATATTGATAACCATGGAATTGCTTTAAACGTAAATCATTGTCCATATCTAGGCATTTGGTCTGCTCAAAATGCACCATTTGTATGCATTGAACCATGGTGGGGGATTGCAGATGAAATCAATCATGATTCAGATTTTAAAACTAAAATTGGCATTAATCATTTAGAACCTAATCAAAAATTTAACGCTCAATTTAATATGACTTTCTTTTAAAATAAAAAGTGCCTCTTAAATGAATCATTTAAGGGACACTCTTCGTATCTATAATTGATGCTGATGCTTATGCCAGTAGTTAAGACCAAATGGAACTAGTCCTTCAGTCCCGTTTTTAATTCTAACAATGTTTTGCCGATGACGATAAAAAACAAAAATTGTCAGAAGAAGTGCTAGTGGGGTTAGAACCCGATCACCAGTTAAGAATGAAACGACGGTAATTAAAGTAAAGGTAAACATGCTGCCTAAACTGACCATACTAAAGATGGAAATCATAATTACAATGCTAACTACGGCTAAAAGAAACAAATAGGGATTATATGCTAATAACATCCCAGCACTAGTTGCGACTGCTTTCCCACCTCTAAATCGATCAAAAATGGAAAAAGTATGACCAATGACGGCAAGAATACCAAAAATCAATTTAGATAAATTGTCAGAAAATAAACTGACGTGGAATATAATTGGTAATAAAGCGGCAACGGTTCCCTTAGAAATATCTAGAATCATAACGATGGTTCCAGCCGTTGTGCCTAAAACACGGTATGTATTTGTTGTACCAATGTTTTCAGAACCATGTTGCCTAATATCAATATTAAAGAAAGCTTTACCAATCCATACCCCGTTTGGGATGGAACCTAATAAATAGGCAGCAATCATTAAAATAATTAATTTCAATTTTATCCTCCAAATCATTAAAATAATTATTGGGTCTAAATTTAATTTTAGCATGTTTTAACTGGAACGCAATTTCACTTGAAAGTAAATTTATGTTTACATATCGTTTCATGTTAATTAGTTTAATATTAATCAAAATAAATACTAAAGGAGTCTTATAAAAGATGGCAAATAAAGAGACCAGCTATGATGATGCCTCGATTCAAATCCTAAAAGGATTAGAAGCAGTTCGGAAACGTCCAGGAATGTACATTGGATCAACCAATAGTGCAGGTCTTCATCATTTAGTTTATGAAATTGTTGATAATGCAATTGACGAAGCATTATCTGGTTTTGGAAATCGAATTCACGTCACAATTCATAAAGACAATAGCATTACAGTCGTTGACCATGGTCGTGGGATGCCAGTTGGAATGCATCCTTCTGGTAAACCGACCCCTGAAGTTATTTTTACCGTCCTACACGCTGGCGGGAAATTTAATCAGAATGATTATAAAACATCCGGTGGTCTTCATGGTGTTGGTGCAAGTGTTGTTAACGCTCTTTCGACTAGTTTAACCGTCACGATTGTCCGTAATGGCAATAAATATCAAGAACATTTTGAAAATGGTGGTCATCCGGTTGGTACTTTGAAAAAAATTGGCCCAACGAATGAACATAGTGGAACGGTTGTCACATTTAAACCGGATAGTAGTATTTTTACTACCACTGTTTTTAATTATGATATTTTGCAGGAACGTCTAAGGGAATCAGCATTTTTATTAAAGGGATTAAAAATCACTTTAGACGATGAACGGGTTCGTCCCAAACGTGAAGATGTTTTTCAATATAATGATGGAATCAAAGAATTCGTTAAATATTTAAATGAAAATAAGCATACATTAGGAAACGTAATGTACTTTGATGGTAAAGAAAAGGGCATTGAAGTTGAAGTTGCTGCCCAATATAATGATGGCTATACTGAAAATACTTTATCATTCGTTAATAATGTTCGAACTAAAGAAGGTGGAACCCACGAAACCGGATTTAGAAGTGCCTGGACAAAAGCTTTCAATGAATTTGCTAAACGTGAAGGATTACTTAAAGCAAAGGACAAAAGTTTAGATGGAAAAGATGTCAGGGAAGGTCTTTCTGCCATTATTTCATTAAGGGTTCCAGAAGAATTACTTCAATTTGAAGGTCAAACGAAGGAAAAATTAGGAACTCCGGAAGCTCGCTCAGTCGTTGATAGTGTTATTAACCAGAAATTAGGCTACTACCTGATGGAACATGGTGAATTTGCTAGACAACTAGTTAAGAAATCAACTAAGGCTAAAAAAGCACGTGAAGCTGCTAGAAAAGCACGTGAGGAAAGCCTTCATGGTAAAAAGCACCATAAGCAGGAACGTCTATTATCAGGTAAATTAACACCGGCCCAATCTAAAGATACAAGTGAGAATGAATTGTTCTTAGTCGAAGGTGATTCAGCCGGTGGTTCAGCTAAGCAGGGTCGCGATCGTCGTCATCAAGCCATTTTACCTTTAAGAGGGAAAGTGCTTAATACTGAGCGTGCTAATTTATCTGATATTATGAAAAATGAAGAAATTAGTACGATGATCTACACGGTTGGCGCTGGTGTTGGATCTGAATTTAAATTAGCTGATGCTAACTATGATAAGATCATCATCATGACCGATGCGGATGATGATGGTGCCCATATTCAAATTCTTTTATTAACATTCTTCTATAAATACATGCGTCCAATGATTGATGATGGAAGAGTTTACATTGCATTACCACCTTTGTTTAAAATTCAAAAGAAGTCCAATCATAAAGATAAAATTGCCTATGCATGGACAAATGAAGAAAGAAATCGTAAAGTAAAGGATTTTGGCAAACATTATTCTGTCCAACGTTTTAAGGGGCTTGGTGAAATGAATGCGGATCAATTATGGGAGACCACTATGGATCCAAAACATCGAACTTTAATTCAAGTTCACATTGATGATGCCCAGTTAGCTGAAAAACGAGTTACAACGCTGATGGGGAAGAAAGTTGCACCCCGCAGAAAATGGATTGAAGACCATGTTCAATTTAATTTAGAAGAAAATGGCAGCATTTTAGATAACACAAATAATAAATAAGAAGGGAGTTTTCTTCTTGAAGAATGGGCAAAACATCGAGAAATTAACGCTTGAAACGATTATGAGTGAACGTTTTAGCCGTTATTCCAAATCAATTATTCAAGAAAGAGCTTTACCGGATATTCGTGATGGATTAAAACCAGTTCAAAGGCGAATCCTATATGCCATGAATAAGGACGGTAATACTTTTAATAAAGCTTTTAGAAAGTCAGCCAAATCAGTCGGAAACGTTATGGGTAACTTTCATCCCCACGGGGATAGCTCAATTTACGAAGCATTAGTTCGAATGAGTCAGGATTGGAAATTAAGGGAACCGTTAATTGAAATGCACGGAAATAACGGTTCAATGGATGGTGATCCCGCAGCCGCAATGCGATATACTGAAGCCCGCTTAAGTAAAATTGCGAGTGAAATGTTACGTGACATCGATAAAAATACGGTTCATTGGGTTTTAAACTTTGATGATACCGAATATGAACCCACTGTCTTGCCGTCACGTTTCCCTAATTTATTGGTTAATGGTGCAACCGGAATTTCATCCGGATACGCCACTAATATCCCGCCACATAATTTGGGTGAAGTGATTCGGGCATTAATTTATTTACAAAAGAATCCCGATGCATCATTAGATGATTTAATGCAGTTTATTAAGGGACCTGATTTTCCGACCGGTGGAATTGTTCAGGGACTAGATGGAATTAAAGAAGCATATCGAACCGGTTATGGACGGATTGCCGTTCGTTCCAAGACTAAAATTGAGCAGATTCGTGGCGGAAAACAGCAGATTCATGTTTCAGAAATTCCCTATGACGTTAATAAACTTCAGCTAGTTAAACAAATTGATGAAATCAGAATTAGTCGTAAGATTGAAGGAATTGCTGAAGTTCGGGATGAAAGTGACCGTAATGGACTTTCAATCATGATTGAATTAAAACGAAATGCTGATGCCGATGGAATTTTGAATTATTTATTTAAAAATACTGATTTACAAATTTCATATAGTTTTAACATGATTGCAATTAATCATATGCGTCCAGAAAGATTACCGTTAAAGACATTCTTACAATCATATCTAGAATTTCAACGGTCTGTCGTTGCCAAGCGAACCGATTTTGATTTACATAGGGCCCTTGATCGAAAAGAAATTGTTAGTGGTTTAATTAAAGCTATGTCAATTTTAAGTCAAGTCATCAAAGTAATTCGCCACAGTAAGAATCGCCGTGACGCAAAAGATAATTTAATGAAATCATTTGAATTTTCTGACCGTCAAGCTGAAGCAATTGTTACTTTACAACTATACCGATTAAGTAATACAGATGTTTCAGCTTTAAAACGTGAAATGGATGATTTGAACGCGCGAATCAATCGTTTCCATCAAATTCTGGACAATCATGATGTTTTAGATACCGTTTTAAGAAATGAACTACAAAAGATTGAAAAAGAATATAAATCACCACGCCAGACAAAAATTGAAGCAAAAGTTACACCTTTGAAAATTAGCACTGATGTTACCGTTCCAGATGAAGACGTTGTCGTTTTAGTTAGTCATGATGGTTACTTAAAGCGGAGCAGTATTCGTTCATATAAAGCATCAAATCGAAACGAGAATGGATTGAAGCCGGATGATTATCCGATTTTTATGAAAAAATTAAATACCAGAAATTGTCTTTTTATGTTTACTAATAAGGGGCATTTAATTTACCGTCCCGTTTATGAGATTGCTGATGCAAGGTGGAAGGAAACTGGAGAGCATATTTCACAGACCATTGGATTAGATCATAATGAAGAAATTATTGCAACATATCCATTCAAATCTTTAAAAGAAGCGAGTGGGATGTTCTTGATTGCTACTAATGATGGTCATATTAAACGAACCCTAGTAAGCAAACTAAAACCAGGACGTAATTATCATAGCCATGCCACGGTTTACCAAAAAATGAAGGCTAATCAATCAATCGTTGTTAATGTTTTGTATCTAAAACCAGATTTACCTAAAACAACCATTTTGCTAATTTCCAATCAGGGATTAGCCACTAGATACGATCTAGCACAAATTTCCATCACTGGTGCTAGAACCATGGGAGTTAAATCAATGAATTTAAACAATGGTGATCTAGTTGCTGATGCTCAATTAGTTGATGATCAAGATCAGATTGGAATCATTACCCAAAAGGGCTTTTTTAAAAAATTAGCTGTAAAGGAAATTCCAATTACAAATCGTGGAACCAAGGGAATGTTAGTTCTAAAGAAATTAAAACGTGATCCACATCAAATTAATGACTTTATCAAAATTAAATTTGATGATGATAATCAACCATTTCCACTAAGGGTTTATACCGATCGTAAACGTAGCCATGATATTTTACCGTCCGAATATAATTTAAGTGCCCGGACTAGCAATGGATTTAACGTGTTGGATGTTAAAAAGGAAGGCCGTCCGGTTCAAATTACTAATTTATGGTTTAAATAGGCTATGATTACTGATTTAATCAACATCGTTTAAATAATTATGATATAATATACTAAAATAAACATTTAAAATCTAATTAAGGGATGATTCTTAAATGAGTAAAGATAAACAATTTGTCTTTGGACATCAAAATCCAGATACTGATGCAATTGCTTCTGCCATCAGTTATTCTTACTTAGAAAATAAACGTGGTGAAAATACAGAAGCGGTTGCTTTAGGTAAACCGAATGATGAAACCCAATTTGCATTAGATTACTTTGGCGTTAAAGCACCTAGAGTAATCAAATCAGCACTTCCAGAAGTTAATAAAGTGATGTTAGTTGATCATAATGAATCACAACAAAGTGTTAGCGACATTGATAAGGTTACCGTTACCCACGTTGTTGATCACCATCGAGTTAATTTTAGTAAACCACAACCAATGTACTATACTGCTAAACCTTGGGGTTGCTGCTGCAGTATTATCAAATCATTATTTGATAAATATGGTGTTGAAGTTCCAAAGAAAATTGCTGGAATGATGATGTCAGCTATTATCTCTGATACTTTATTATTAAAATCACCAACAACAACTCCTTTTGATAAAAAAATTATTAAGGACCTTGCTAAAATTGCTGGTGTTGATGATATTCATGCATATGGCATTAAGGAATTAAAGGCTGGGACTAACGTCGACGATAAAGATGCTAAGACCTTAATTGATACGGATGCTAAGTCATATACCCTTGGTGGCAAATCAATTCGAATCGCTCAAATTAACGTGGTTGATTTAAATGATATTACAAAACGAAAAGCTGAAGTTAAACAGGCAATGGCTGATGAAAATAAATCTGAAGGTTATGATTTATTCTTGGGAATGGTTACCGATGTTTTAAACAGTGATTCTGATTTAATTGCTGTTGGTGATCCTAAATTAGCTGTTGAACAAGCATTTAATGGAAAATTAGATGCTGATGGAATGATGAAAGCACCTGGCGTTGTTTCTAGAAAGAAGCAAGTTGTTCCACCATTAACAAAGGCATTAGGCAAGAAATAAATTAATTTAAGCATTAAATAAGACTTCATATTAACTATGAAGCCTTATTTTTTTACTTGTAATTAATAAGCATTATATTTGTGTTTTAGTTCAAAATATTTATCCTTATAATATAAGTTAATTTAAGCTTTAGTATTATTTCTAAGGGAGGATCATTTATGGACTATCAAAATCAAAAATCTAAATTAAATTCTGAACAGTATCAAGTAACACAAAATGGTGCAACTGAAATGCCATATTCGGGTAAATATGATGATTTCTACAAGCCTGGTATTTATGTTGATATTGTCAGTGGAAAACCATTGTTTAGTTCCGATACAAAGTATGATGCTGGATGTGGCTGGCCATCATTTACTAAACCAATTAATGATGATGCTTTAAATTCTAAAGTTGATACTTCCCATGGAATGGTAAGAAATGAAGTGTTAAGTCGGGATGCTAAATCACATTTAGGCCATGTTTTCCCAGATGGTCCTAAAGATCAAGGTGGCTTAAGATACTGTATCAATTCTGCTTCTTTAAAATTCATTCCTAAGGATCAAATGGAAGCAAAGGGCTATGGTAAATATTTAAAATTAGTTAAATAGGAGGAAGTATTAATGAAAGATACAGCTATTTTTGCTGGCGGTTGTTTCTGGTGTATGGTGAAGCCATTTGATGAAGTCCCTGGCATTGAAAAAGTTATTTCTGGATATACTGGCGGACACGTTAAAAATCCAACTTATGAACAAGTTTGCAGTGGGACCACTGGTCATACAGAAGCAGTTAAAATTGTTTTTGATTCAGATAAAATGTCTTACAAGCACTTAGTGGATATTTACTGGCGACAAACTGACCCAACCGATGCGATGGGACAATTTCAAGATCGTGGTGATAGCTACCGCCCGGTTATTTACGTTAAAAACGATGAACAAAGAAAGATTGCTGAAGCATCAAAGAAAAAATTACAGAACAGTGGGATGTTTGATGAACCAATTGTAACCAAGATTGAAGATGCTAAGCCATTTTATCCGGCTGAAGATTATCACCAAGGATTTTACAAAAAGAACCCACTTCGGTTTCAAATGGAAGAAATGGGTGGCAGATCCAATTTTATTAAAAACAAGTGGCAAACACATTCCAATAACAAATAGAATTCAAGCACTAAATTTTTTGATAATTTAGTGCTTTTTATAATTTAAAATGCAAATCATAGCATGATATAGATAATAGTAATATGATTTAGGTGAAAGAGTAAGAAAGGGTGATTAAATTATGGGTGAAGATGTTTTATTTAATCCTGGTAACGCAATTGCTTCTGATATTAATCCAAATGGAATCATTAAAACTGCTCAAATTAAAGCTGATAAAAGGAATCAGAAAAATACGCTGGTAATGGTTAAAGATTCCAAAAATAATAAACATCTTTTGTTTGAAGTTAATGATAAAGAAAAAGATGAAAAGAATAGCAATCATTATAAAGTTGAAAAGAAATTTTAGAATATCAATAAATTAATAAAAAAGCATCTGTATTAAATTACAGGTGCTTTTTTACAAATCATATATAAAATTATTAATTAATGTGTTCTTACATCCGAGCATATTTTGCTCATCCATATTCACCACATGAATGTGATTATAACGAATATCATAATCATTTACTGTATGAATATTTTCTTTCCTAAGGAAACGAACTTTAAACGAATTTCACTTGATGAAATTAATGAACGTCCTAGACGGACTTTAAAATGGAAAAATGCGAACTATAAATTTCAACGTGAAGTTAAAAAACTTTGCTACTAAAATGTTGATTTGTTGCATTTCGGCTTGACATGTAGCCTTACTATATTAACTTCGCATAATATGTATTATGTAAAGTAGAAGAATTAACTATCCTCTATTAACAAACTAAACAAATCAAAAAGCTTGGATATAATCCAAGCTTTTTGATTTAAATATTTAAATTTATCTTTGATATTTTTGAATAATGCTGCAGCATTTTTTAGTTATTTCATTCAAGAACTCATGAACTGAATTACCATTATGTATAAATTGGTCAACAGCCTTATCTAACCAATTTTTATACATATCACTAATATGGTTTCTGCCTGATCGATAATTCCAGAAATTTTTGGGAACAATTTGGCTTGTAATCTTGCTTAATTTTTTAGTTTTCACAACATTGCTAAAATGAACGCTGTCATTAATATCTTCAGCATCATAACCAACAATTCCGTTTCTAGATTCATCCAATGGTAATCCAACTGATTTAAGTAAATTGCTTAACGTTTCTGAGCTGCTAGCCATCGTTTGCTGGTTAATATGTTCCCAACGTTTAACAAAATTATCTGCCGTAGCAATTCCTAAGGCTGATTCTTTAAGAGCATCTTCAAAACTATAAATGCGATATTGATGGGCAATATTTTCACAATCAGCCATGGGTAATACTTTAATTAAGAATATGAGCGTATCTCTATCATTCAAAGCATTAGCTAAAGGCATATTTAAAATTTGACTACTACTTCTCAAGTTAACAATCTCCTCTTTCAATCAAAAATTATTTTTGATCGATTGAATTTTTAACTCTTTGGATACTTTGTGCATTGCATATTACATAAATGCAAAAAATTTGGATGGGAAACTCAGCTACTTCTTTGATTAACCTAATTACTAATAATGAAACTGGCATTTGATGATTAATAATTAGTAACCATAAAGTATTTAAAAATGCATTTACAATGATAGTCACCAATAATTGAGCAACAATGATTCGCTTCCAGCTAATGTTCTGCCTAGCATAAAAAAAGTAACCATAAATAATTGCTCCTAAAATTGCGGATACTGTAAATTCAGGGAAATAACCACCACCGCTTAATAGTGTGTTAATAATATCACAAAGGCCGGCGATAATTCCATCCCATATTGGGCCATACCACTGACCAATTAATGCTGTAACAATAAATACAAAATCAATTTGCAGAAATTTACTGGAAAATGTAAATCTCGATAATATAAAATTAACAGCAATTAACATCCCTAAAATTGCAACATCAGATACACTTAACTTCTTCATTTTCCAAATCATTTTGACATCTCCTAAAATGGAGCTGCCACCTTTATATAATTTTAAGAGTTAAAAATAATATAATGTGGCGAATGTGAACATAACATCGCAAGATAAACGCCTTTTCGTCCAAAGTCCACATTCCGTTCCAATGGCACTTAACGCGTTATGTTCTACCCCAACTAAATCATAAGTTACTGTTGATCAAATTCTTTATCAAAATCTTTCATCCAACCAATGGCCAAGGCTTTGGCACCTAAATGGGTCCCAATTACTGGACCAAAGTAACTTTGCTCAACGGTCATGTTCGGATAAATTTGCTGAATGTTTTTTGCCCATACATCACCACCTTTTGGGTCATTACCATTAATGATAATAGCTTTAACAGGATAATCAACCTTCTGAACGCTTTGTTTAAAAAGTTCTTCACATCGTTTTAAAGCTCTTTTTCTAGATCTTACCTTATCAAAAGCAACGATTTTATCAGTGTGATTATCAAAAGTTAATAACGGTTTGATCCTTAATAAGCTACCAATTAAGGCAGAAGCATTTGAAAGTCGACCACCCTTAACTAAGTTCTTTAAATCATCGACAATAAAGACTTCATTGATAGTTGACCTTAAACGATTTAATTCATGAATAATTTCATCAACAGAAAGATTTTCTTGAGCCATTTTACCAGCCGCCATTGCTAAATAACCCATTAATTTAACAGTGATTTTTGAATCATATGGGATTACTTTAATGTCTTTAATTGATTTTGCAACTGATTTTAATTGGTCCAAGAAACCAGAAATGGTACTGGCAAGGTGGATACTAATAACAGCATCATAGCCTTCTTTAGCTAGTTTACGATATACTTTAATCACTTCACCCATTGGTGGTTGTGATGTTGTTGGTAATTGATCAGCTTGTTTTAGTTGATCGTAAAAGTCATCTGTACTGATATCAACACCCTCATGATAAGTTTTGCCATTAATCACAAGGGGGATTGAAATAACCTTTATATTATAAGCATCCCGCTCCTTATGAGATAAATAAGCAGTGCTATCTGTTACCACAGCAATTTTCATTAATTGAGTTCACCCTTTTATAATAATTATATATAATATTATAACATCAACATAAAGTAGTAAATATCGATAATGCAAAACTTTTGTTATAATGAAGTCCGTTACTATTTTAAGGAGGCAAGTTATATGTCATTTGACGGATCATTTATTCATTCAATGGTAAACGAATTTAATCAAACTTTAAATGGCGGCAGAATTGCTAAAATTAATCAGCCATATGCTAATGACATTATTATGACCATTAGATCACATCGTCATAATTATCATTTATTATTATCAGCTAATCCGTCATTTGCAAGGGCCCAAATTACAAACGTCCCTTACACCAATCCATCGGTTCCAACTAACTTTACTATGACACTTCGAAAATATCTAAGCGGTGGTGTTTTAAAACAAATTCACCAGGTTAATAACGATCGTATTATCCATTTTCATTTTACAACTAGAAATGAAATTGGTGATATTGAAGATCTTTTATTAATTGTCGAAATCATGGCAAGGCACAGTAATATTATTTTAATTAATAATGAATCTAAACGGATCATTGACGCAATTAAGCGGATTGGGTCGGATAAAAACCGGTATCGAACCATCTTACCAGGTTCTACTTACATTGACCCACCTAAACAGAACCAAATTTCACCATTTCATTTTGATGCTTTTGACCAATTAAATGCATTGATTAGAAAGTATCCTAACCAGGATGTTTTAGCACACGCCCTTCAACATTTAGTTCAAGGGATTGGCAAGGATACGGCTGAATTTTTAGCTGGGTACTTACATCGTCCTGGTCAACTGGTTAATAATTTTAATCAATTCTTTAACCATTATGATCATCCCAAACCAACGTTAGTGATTAATAAACGGCATCAATCATCATTTATGGTCTATCCTTTTATTAATGATTTAGATCATCAAAATAAATCATTTCAGACGCTAAGTGAATTACTAGATTTTTATTATCGTGATAAAACTGAGCGTGAACGGGTCAAAGAACGTGGTGCAGCTTTAATTCGGGTTGTTAAAAATGAATTAAAAAAGAATCGAAACAAAATTAAAAAACTTAATCGAACTTTAAAATCGGCTGAACATGCGGATGAATATAAAGTCAAGGGTGAAATTTTAACCACCTATTTGAACCAAATTAAATCTGGGATGAAAGAAATTACCCTACCTAATTTTTATCAACAGCAAAAGCCAATTAAAATTCAATTATCACTTCAAAAATCTCCTTCTGAAAATTCTCAATGGTATTTTAAACAGTATCGTAAAAAGCAACATGCTCAAAAATATGTTACTAAACAGCTTAAAAATGCTAATCAAGAGATTGATTATTTTGAAAATATTCGATCCCAAATTGAAATTGCCAATCCGGATGATTTAGATGAAATTAAAGAAGAACTAGCTAACGGTGGTTACATCAAGAAGCATCATCAAAAGAAAAATCGTAATCGCCACCGTAGTCATCCAGAACATTTTACATCTGATAATGGAATTACCATTTTAGTTGGCAAAAATAATCTTCAAAATGATAAATTAACCATGCGGACTGCTAATAAAAATGACATTTGGATGCATACCCAGAAGATTCACGGATCACATGTAATCATTAGATCGAACCATCCCGATAATCAAACATTAATTCAAGCTGCAACGTTAGCTGCCTACTTTTCAAAAGCACGTGAATCTGCCAACGTTCCAGTTGATTATGTCCCGGTTAAAAATTTATCTAAACCGAATGGTGCTAAACCGGGATTTGTTATTTATCGGCATCAAAAGACGTTAAGTGTTACGCCTAAAGAATCAGTGATTCAGAAATTACGTTCCAACCAATCTAAAGCTTAAATTTTAAATTAATGATTTAAAAAGCACTACCGAATTATATTGATTCGATAGTGCTTTTAATCATTGTTTCGGTTCAATTTTAGCTCCAACAATTTGAGAATCTAGACCATTTTTGGTTCTAACTTTCAATTGCCTAAATGGAAATTTAGCCACCATTTCTAAATGCTTTTGTTCTTGATGTTCTAACAAATGAATTAGTTTGTTCCGATCCAATTGATGGGTATAGTATTTAATTAATTCATGAATCCAATTAATCCCAGTTACTCGATTTAAAAAGACCGTTTCTGTGATTTTAAGTGGTCTGACTCCAATTAAATGGTTTCCATTTTGATTATGAATGAATAATGCTTGGACTAATCCATGCCACTCGGAGGATGATTTAATTTCATTTATTGCTTGTGATGTTAAATTTTTAATTACCCTAGAGGACATTTTTAATGGTGCCATATATTTAAAAATTAATTTTAATTGTTGAGGTTGCTTTAAATTAAATTGAACAGTGGAAATTGGGTGACAATGGTTAGCGGTAACAAAGAAATCAATGCCAAATGAAGCTTTAGAGTCCCTTAGCACTCCTGTTTCTTGATCTGGCGGAATAATTGCAATTTTAAAATGACGCTTGCTTAATTCTCGAACTAAATAGTGTCGATTGCCAGGGATGAAAATTATTTTGGGTTGCTCTAAATAGATGATATCTAAAATATTACCCAATTGAATGGGTTCAATGTATTGTTTATTGCTTATTTTAGGACATAGCGAAATAGAATTCGGATTATTATTCATAATAATGGTTTGATATCCCGAATGATGCAATTGAATTAAAGTTTGGGCGGTATAATAATCTGCGGCAGTATTTGGCCCTAATTGATTTCCACCACGGCCGATTACTAATGCTGAATCAGATTTAAAACGATGGGATTCATTTTCTTTTTCATAACTACTGTAGTATGAAGAACTTGTATTCAGAACTTCGCCTGCTGTTGATTCAATTGCTTTATACGTAGGAATTGAATGACATTTTTGACCTAAATCAAAAATTTTTTCAATTGGCACATTCCACGTTTCAGCAAGCATTCCGTCCCCAAATCCACTATTATGGGCAGCTTTTACCGTTGATGATCGAAGGGGATGGTTAATAATTTCATTCTCAACTACCAGTAAATTCCTCAATTTATAAAAATAAAATTGATCAATTTTAGTTAATTCAGCTAATTCTGCCGGACTATAGCCACGCCTTAATGCTTCAATTAATACTAAAATCCGATTTTGCCTAGGATGAATTAACTGATTAATCATATTATCATCACTTAAATTTTGCATGCTTGGTAAAACATCGCGGGGACTAAATTGAGAACTTCTTAACGCTTTTAACATCGCTTCTTCAATCGTTCTACCAATTCCGATTGTTGAACCGACCGATTTCATGACTGTATTCAAATGGTGACTAGCCTTAGGAACATTGTCAAACGGCCAAAGTGGCATTTTAATCACAACGTGATCTAAAGTTGGTTCCATAATTGGAATCAAGTGGCTATATTTGGACGGTAGTGAAACGTGTTCTAACGTTCGCCCCAGGATTAATTGCGAACAGACGGCGGCAATTGGATAGTTAGTGGCTTTAGCTGCTAATGTAATACTACGGCTAAAACTAGGTGTGATTTTAGTTACAAAGAAACGTTTAGTCGTTGGATCCAATGCAAACTGAACGTGACAAAAGCCAATTACCCTAAGGGCATCCATAATTTTAAAAGTAGCATTTCGAATCTTTTGGTATTCAGGATCAGTAATCGTTTGAAATGGTGTAATGATAATTGAATCTCCCGAATGAATTCCTACAGCATCGATGTTTTCGAGGCCAGAAATTAAAATCTTTGTCCCCGATTCATCCCGAATCCCAATGGTCTCTAATTCTTTATAACCAACAATACTCTTTTCTACGATGCACTGGTGGCTACTAGAATGCTTGAAAAAATTATCTAAAGCATGATCTAATTGGTTAAAATTCTTACAATTTTGACGATACGGGCTGTGGTGCTTTGATACGGGCTTAATAATAACTGGCAAACCGATTTTTCTAGCAATATAAACGGCATTTTCTCTACTGCTAACGATCGTTGATGGAACGATATTTTCATGAATATTTTTAATGATTCGTCCCATTTTAATGGGATTATTAATCATAAAAATTGCTAATTGAGATGCACCTAACAATTTAATGCCCTGATTTTTTAAGATATTCTGATGAATGAGTTCTTTACAAAGCCTAATTGCATGCAGACCTCCAAGGGTTGGTAAAATTGCATCGGGATGAACTTTTTTAATTAGTTTTAAAACATTGGAATAATTAATTTCATTAATAAAAATATCTTGATCAGGTAATAAATCCATTGTTAATGTAAAGGGATTATTATCTAGTAGAACCGTTTCAATATTAAATTTTTGAAATGTTAAAATGGTTTGAAAAGTTGCAGCATCTAGTTCATTTTCATGGCCAATTGAAGATGGCCCACCGCCGATTATTAACACTTTATGAAATTTAAAATTCATCGTTTCTTGAACTCCTCTTATTCATATTAGAAGATATATTTTCTAGAAATTCGTCATATAAATCGACACTGTCGGTTGGCCCGGGTCCGCCATCCGGTGAGAATTGAACAGAAAAAGCTGGATAATCACGATGCCTTAGCCCTTGGATGGTACGATTAACTAAATCACGATAAGTAACAATTAAGTTACTATTTTGAATTGATTGGTTATCAACGGAATACTCTTGATTTTGGGAAGCATATAGAACATGGTTAGTGATAATTTCTTTGATTGGATGACTACTATTGTGATAGTCAATTTTTAATTGATATAAACTAGCATGGTTAGCTAATGCAAATAATTCATGTCCTAATCCCATGGCAAACAATGGAACTCGTTTTTGAACATTTTGAATCATTTTAAGGACTGATTTTGGAAGGTCATACGGTGAGCCAGGTCCGGTTGATAAAATAATTCCATCTGGATCTAAATCTAAAATATTCTTGCTATCGACATTCCATGGCAAAACAATGGTGTCACAATGGCGTTCTGATAATTGTTTCAAAATACCATGTTTCAATCCAAAATCAATTACAATAATATTTAAACCCGTTCCAGGATTGGGGTATGGTTTAGGCGTTGCGACCTGTGACACCTGTTGATTCGTTAAAACTGTGGCATTTAATTGATCAAAAGCATGCTGATCAGCAACATCAACAAGACTAGCCTTCATCGCACCGTGTTTTCTTAAATGATGAGCTAGTTCCCTTGTATCGATGCCACTAATTCCAGGGATGTTCCTCTGTTTCAAAAAATCATCAAGTGATAATTTACTAAGTCGATTAGTAGAAATATCTGAATATTCATGGGTTACGACACCCTTAATGCTAGTTGAAATTGATTCATAACTTTTATGATTAATTCCAATATTACCAATTGACGGTTGGGTAAAAACAATGATCTGATCATGATAAATGGGATTGGTAATAATTTCTTGATACCCTAGCATGTTAGAATTAACAATAATTTTACCAGTAGTGGTTGCCCTTGAGCCAAAAGCTTTTCCTTGGTATGCAGTGCCATCTTCAAGTATTAAATAACGTGTTGCCATCAGCTGATCTCCTTTAGTTTAATCACCAGTTAATTTTTGATGATTTCTACTAGATCTTTACCATCAATTTCCTTCATGAGCACCCTAATTTTTTCGGACTGAGAACTTGGAATATTTTTACCAACAAAATCAGCTCGAATTGGCAACTCGCGATGGCCACGATCAACTAAGACTGCTAAGTGAATTGTTCTAGGTCGGCCTAATTCTAAAATGGCACTTAATGCTGCCCGAACAGTCCTTCCAGTATATAAGACATCATCCACTAAAATCACATTTTTCTTTTCGACTGAAATATTGTCGTTAGTAACTGATACTTTTTTGGGCGATTGTTTATCGTGTTCAATATCATCCCGGTAATTTGTAACATCAATACTTGCTACCGGAATTTTTACGTTCTCTAATTTTTCCAAACGATTAGCAATTCGCTTTGCAAGAAAAACACCACGGGTTTTGATTCCAATAATTACTAGGTTGTTAACACCTTTATTTTTTTCGATAATTTCGTATGTAATTCGTGTTAAAGCACGTTGCATTGCCATTTTATTGATTACAATATTTTCCATTTGTTATCCTCCTGATGATTATGATTAAAAAGGTTACTCATATATCATACATAAGTAACCTTTAATTAATTTTATTATATTCTATCATGAAACAATACAAAATCAGTTGTCAAATTTTAATTAGAAAATTCTTTTCTTAAGTGGTCTAAAGTTTCCTGAAAAATTTTAGGTAGTGGCGCATGAAATAGCATCTCTTGATTTGTGATTGGATGTTTAAATCCTAATGTATTTGCGTGTAAAAATTGACCATGCCCTTTAATTGTTTTTCTTGGCCCATACAGTGGATCTCCAACTAAGGGATGTCCAATGTATTTCATATGAACCCTAATTTGATGAGTTCTTCCCGTTTCTAATCGACACTTAACTAATGTATAACGATTAAACCGTTCTAAGACTTTAAAGTGGGTAACAGCTTGTCGCCCATCAGCAACCACCGCCTGCATTTTGCGATTCTTTTTTGATCGTCCCAGTGGTGCATCAATCACCCCACCGTTTTCTTTAATATTACCATGGACTAAAGCAATATAACTTCTAATATTGCTTTTATCTTTTAATTGCTTTGATAAAGATTGGTGAGCGTTATTATTTTTGGCAACCATCAGTAGTCCCGATGTATCCTTATCAATCCGGTGAACAATTCCAGGACGAAAAGTTCCGTTAATATTTGATAACGGCGTATGATAAAGTAACGCATTCACTAAAGTATGATCCGGATGACCGGGTGCTGGATGAACGACCATCCCCTGTGGCTTATTTACAACTATGACGTCATTATCCTCGTAAACGATATCTAAGGGAATTTTTTCAGGTTTTAAATTTAATTTTTTAGGTTCTAATAATTTAACTTGAATTTGATCACCATTGTTCACTTTATAATTTGGTTTTTCAATTTGATTATTCACCAAAATTTGATTTTGATCAATTAATTTCTTGATTCTTGAACGACTCAATTTAGGAAATTGGTTTGAAATAACTTTATCCAAGCGTCCATTTTGAGTTGTTATTTGTAAATGCAATTGACGCATTTAATGATTTTACTCCTTTATAATTGCAATAATTAAAATTAAAACTCCAATCGTTAAACAACTATCAGCAATATTAAAAACTGGAAAATTGATGAAATCAAGTTGAAACATATCAACGACGTATCCTTGAATAAAACGGTTGATTAGATTTCCAATGGTTCCAGCAATAATCATCGATAATGATAACGTATAAATAAAATGACGACGATATTTAAAAAGATAGTATGCCAGAATAAATAAAACAACTGCGGCAATAATTTCAAAAAGCCAATTTTGCCCTGTTAAAATGCTCCATGCAGCCCCACTGTTGTGAAGGTTAGTAAGTGAAACCACGTGATGAATTAAAGGAATTGTCTGATTTAAAGTCAAATGAACCGTAACTAATTCCTTTACCCATTGATCAATTCCAATTAAGGCAAATATGAAAATAACTGCGTAGATAATTGGCATAGTTGTCCCCGTTTCATTAAAAATTTATTTTTAAAATAATCCCTTAATTTTACCATTTTTATCAATATCCATATCTAAAGCTGCTGGATGGGATGGTAATCCTGGCATTGTTAAGACTTTTCCAGTTAAAATAACAATGAAACCGGCACCTAACTTTGGTTCGATTCCCCTAACGTGAATCTTAAAATGCTTGGGATTACCTAATAATTTTGCATTATCAGTTAATGAATACTGTGTTTTAGCGATACATAGTGGTAACTTATCCCAACCTAATTTTTCTAGTTGTTTAATCTGCCTTTTAGCTTTATAACTTAATTCGACGCCATCACCACCATAGATATTTTTAACAATGGCATTTAATTTATCCATAATTGAATCACTATCATGGTAAAGTGGTTTAAATTGACTTGGTCGATCACATGCGGCAACGACCGCTTTAGCTAATTGTTCGGCTCCAGCGCCACCTTTAGACCAAACATTGGTTTCGTATGATTTGACGTCAAGTTGATTAATATATTCTTCTAATAAATTAATTTCTTTATCAGTATCACTTGTGAAACGATTAATGGCAACGATCACTGGTTTGCCATATTGCTGCATACTATGGATATGATGAGCTAAATTATCTGCACCACGTTTTAATGCGCCAGTATTTTCGTAATTTAAATCATTCTTATTCATGCCACCATTTAATTTTAATGCACGAACTGTGGCAACAATGACAACGGCATCTGGATATTTACCTAATTTTTTAGATGTAATATCCATAAATTTTTCGCCACCAAGATCGGATCCAAAACCAGCTTCAGTAATCGCATAATCTGCTGTATTTAAAGCTGCATTAGTAGCTAAGATACTATTACAACCATGGGCAATGTTTGCGAATGGTCCACCATGAACGAAGGTAGGAGTATGTTCTAAAGTTTGAACTAAATTAGGTTTAATTGCATCTTTTAACAGTAAAGTAATCGCCCCGGTAACTCCCAAATCTTTAACAGTGACTGGCTTTCTATCATAAGTATAGCCAATTAAAATTTTACTTACTTTTTGTTTTAAATCCATTAAATTATTGCTTAAACATAGAATGGCCATTAATTCACTTGCAACCGTGATATTAAATCCATCTTCTCTTGGAACACCGGAAGTGGGTCCACCTAATCCAATCACAGCATGTCTAAGTTCACGGTCATTAATGTCAACGACCCGTTTCCATGTAATTCTCCTTGGATCTAAATTTAGTTGATTACCATGGTGAATATGATTATCAATTAATGCTGATAAAGTATCGTTTGCTTCTGTTAAAGCATGGAGATCTCCAGTGAAATGTAAATTAATATCTTCCATTGGGATAACTTGGGCGTGTCCACCACCAGTTGCACCACCTTTTATACCCATTACTGGTCCTAGAGAAGGCTCTCTTAACGCAATTGCGGTTTTATATTTTAGCCGGTTTAGGGCATCCCCCAAACCGATTGTAACCGTCGTTTTGCCTTCTCCGGCAGCCGTTGGGTTAATGGAAGTCATTAGAATTAATTTTCTTTTAGTATTTTGATTTTTGATTGGTAATTTAACTTTAGCTTTATAATCACCATATAATTCAATTTGGGATCTAGATAAATTTAATTTTTGAGCAATCTTTTCTATTGGCTCAATATCACTATCTTGAGAAATTTCAATATCTGTTTTCATTTAAATGATTGCTCCTTATTTATTAATTATGACTTTGAATAATCGTTTTTAATTCAATCACTGAATTAGAGGATAATGTTAAGTTTAATTTATGATCATTGATATTAATTGTTAATGAATTTCTCCTAGCTTGATTGACTTTAACTTGATTTAAATTAACCACCATCCATTTTGGATTTAATACTTTTCCAATTATCATTTGATTATTATTAATTGTAATTCTTCTAAATCTAATTTGACTAAATGCAACAACAACAAATAAAATAAAAAAGAATGACGTAATCCACTGATAATGAGTAATTTCCAGCCAAAAAATAATTCCTAACAATAGTATAATGAACGTCCAGCTCCAGATGATAATAATATTAAGTGGGGATGGTTGGTATAAAAAATGACGATGTTCTGACAATTAATAAATCACTTCCCAAAGAAGGTCTTTTAAATGTATAAACTTTATACGGATGCGGCAGCTTTATATCATCAAAATAAAACCGCCGCCGGAATTTTAATCATTCATAATCATAAACAATTACAAATCAAAAAACATTTAAAATCTTTAGACAATCATTCAGCAGAATTTGAAGCCTGCTTAGATGGATTTAAGATTTTAAAACATCTTGTTAATAGAAACCATGACTATAATTCATTTATATTATACTATACCGATAGTAAAATTGTATATCAAAGTTTACTAAAACAATACGCCAAACATTATCAAAAATTTGTTGATCAAATTTTAATTCAGCAAAATCAATTCAATGATGTTTTTAATAATTGGATTCCAGATACAAAAAATGAAGGTGCTCATCAATTAGCTCAACAAGCCCTTCATAGTTTTAAATGATTTTATTTAAAATATTTATTAATTGGTTTTTCATAATAATTAAAATCTAGTTTTTGATCAGATAAGATTTGTTTAGCAAGGAATTTACCGATAATTGGCCCAGTTGTTAATCCTGACGATCCCAAAGCACCGCCCATTAATAAATGATCATGACCTGGGATGATTCCAAAAAATGGACCATAATCGCTTGAATAAGCTCTTGTGCCTACCTTAGTTTTCATAACATTTGAACCATCTAACCCATTGATTATTTTTTTAGCACTATTTAATAGTTTTTGTTTAGCATTATTAGTTGGTTTTAAATCGAATGTTTTATCATCTTCATGAGTTGCACCAATTATAATCTTTCCATTAGAAAATGGTAAAACATCATATTCCCCCTCTGGCATAAGAACAGGCATATCCTTCTTAAATTGATTGTGGATAGATAACTCAATCAATTGTCCTTTCTGTGCTCGAATGTCAGCTAATACGTTAATATGTTGTAGTGTTTTTTTAGTCCAAGCACCAGCAGCAACAATGATGTTATCAAATTTTTCAATATGATTTTGAAATTTAATTTGTTGATCGGAAACTAAAGTTGCTTCTCCACATTTTAAATTAACAATTTGTTCAGGAATTTGTTTTAATAAATGATTTGAAAATTTAGCACCATCAATTTTACCACCACCCTTAATAATAATTCCGGGTAATGTTTTGGATAGAAAAGGAAGCATATTTTTAACATCAGATGATGATAAATATTGAATGGATTTCATTGCGGGTGCTTCTTGCATCCGTTTTTGCCCTAATTGATAAAGTTCACTTAACTTTTTCTTTGTATCACGTGTGATAATTGTTCCACATTGATTATATACATCAGTTGGCATGTGAGTTTCACGTGCTAATTTTGGAATTAAATCTGCACCACGTCTGGCTAAATGATACCATTGTTGATTCCTTCTTTTTGATACCCATGGAGAAATTATTCCGGCTGCAGCTTTTGTTGCTTGTCCCCTTCTTTTATCAAAAATGGTAATTTTTATATTTGATGAAAACATTTTATATAAATAATATGCAGTAGTGCTTCCAATAATGCCTTGTCCGATTATTGCTATTTTTTTCATTTTTATTTTTCCTTTTTTATTGTTTTGTTAAAGTAACTTTTGACTATTTACTTATAATAAAAAAATTATTCTAAAAAGAATAATTTTTATTATTTTTGAATTGGTTCTTCATAGTCTCCATTAGGACAAACGACCTGCGTCCCATGTTTAAATACTTTTTCAACTAAATATTTCCCATCTTTAGGACAATTTCTGCCAATCGGTTTATCCCATGAAACGAAATCACACTTAGGAAATCTAGAACAACCGTAGAATTTCCGGTTCCGTTTTGATTTTCTTTCAATAACTTCACCAATTTTGCACTTAGGACATTTTACGCCAATTTTTTGAACAATTGCTTCAGTATTTCTACAATCTGGAAATCTAGAACAAGCATAAAATTTACCATATCGCCCCATTTTAATTACCATGGGAGCTCCACAAATTTTGCAGTTAAATCCGGCTAATTTATCTTTAATTTGAACATTTTCCATGTTTTTTTCAGCATGATTAACTTCATTTGAAAATGGATGGTAAAAAGTATCAATAACTTTAATCCAATTTTGCTTCTTTTCTTCAATATCATCTAATTTATTCTCTAAGTCAGCGGTAAAATCAATATTAATAATATCTGGAAAGTATTCTTCAATAATTTTATTAACAATTTCACCTAATTCAGTTGGAACAAATCGTTGCCCGACCAATTTAACATAGTAACGTTTTTGGATTGTCGCTAAAGTCGGCGCATACGTTGACGGCCTTCCGACGCCGTTTCCTTCCAACATTTTAATTAAATTAGCTTCACTATAACGAGCTGGTGGTTGGGTAAAGTGTTGATCAGGATGGATTTGATCAATTGTTACCAAATCATCTTTAGTCAAGTCAGGTAAAATATTGTCTTTTTCATTATTAACAGAATATACCTTCAAAAATCCTGGAAAAACCATTTTTAGTCCATTAGCCTTAAATTTAACGTTATTTTGTTCCATCATAACGGACATTGTATGCATAATGGCCGGTGTCATTTGACTTGCAACAAAACGTTTCCAGATTAATTGATATAATCTAAACTGATCTCTTGTTAAATACTTTTTCAAACTAGTAGGAGTTCTAAAAACAGAAGTTGGTCTAATTGCTTCATGGGCATCCTGCGCACCTTCTGGCAATTTACCTTTAATTGGTTTAGTGGCAGCATATTCAGCACCATATTCTTTATGTAAGAACGTTGATGCTTCATGTTTAGCGATAACAGAGATTCTTGTTGAATCAGTTCGCATATAGGTAATTAATCCTTGATTACCTTCTTTACCAATATTAATTCCTTCGTATAATTGTTGAGCCGCCATCATTGTTTTTCCAGTTCGAAATTTCAATTGACGGTTAGCGGCTTGCTGCATTGTACTTGTAGTAAACGGTGGCTGTGGCTGTCTTTTTCTCTGTCTTTTAGTAACTTTAGTAACCTTCAAAGGTTTTTTTTGATTAAGTTGCTTTAAAATTGCTTGAACTTGATCATTATTATGAATAGTTGCTTTTTTAGAAGTTAAACTAAAAAATTCTGCATCGAATTTTTTAGCACCTTTTTTCATTTTGCTGTTGATTGTCCAATATTCCTTGGGCTTGAACTTTTTAATTTCATTTTCACGTTTAATAATCAACCATAACGCGATTGATTGAACCCTACCGGCACTTAAACCACGTTTTACTTTTTTCCATAATAATGGTGAAATTGAATAGCCGACTAATCGATCCAAAATTCGCCTAGCTTGCTGTGAATCAACTAAATTCATATCAATTGAACGTGGGTGTTTAAATGAACGTTTGACAGCATCTTTCGTAATCTCATTAAATGTTACTCGATTTTTATCCTTAACATTCAACCCTAATAAATGTGATAAATGCCATGCAATCGATTCCCCTTCACGATCGGGATCAGAAGCTAAATAGATTTTTTTTGCTTTTTTAGCCTCTGAACGGAGCATTTTAATTGTATCTCCTTTACCACGGATCGAAATGTAATGAGGTTGATAATCATTGTCAATATCAACCCCCATTTTGCTTCTTGGTAAATCCCTAACATGACCTTTACTTGCAATAACACGGTAAGTTCTACCTAAATATTTTTGAATGGTTTTAGCTTTTGCAGGTGATTCTACAATTACTAATTTCTTTCTATTTTTAGTTCTGCTTCTGCGTGTTTTTGATTTTGAAATTTTAGCTTTTGTTGGCATTAAATAATCCCTCAATCAATTTAAATTAATTTTAAGTTTTATAATTCTTAAATCTACCATATAATATTGCAGTTTTTTTAACGTGTCAATAATTAAAATCTTCTAAAACGTCTTGAGGTTTAGAAACAGGTTTCGCACCAGCAGCAATTAATTCATTACAACCAACTGAACATAAACTTGTGATTGGTCCCGGAATGGCCATTACATTCCGATTGTTTTGAAGTGCTAAATTAGCTGTAATCAAGCTTCCTGAGCGATGCTTGGCTTCAACTACCAAAATACTATCAATTAATCCAGCTAAAATTCGATTCCGCTCAGGAAAATGATACCTAGCTACTCCCGTTCCCAATGGATACTCACTTATTAATAGATGATGCTTGCCAATATAATTTTGAAGATTTTGATTTTGAATTGGATAATATTGATCCAAGCCCGTTCCAATCACGGCAATTGTATTGCCACCATAAGAAATTGCACATTGATGACTTAAACAATCGACACCGCGAGCTAGTCCCGAAACAATACAAATTTTTTTCTTAATCACTGAAGGTAAAATCAGTCTCAAAGCATCAATCGAATAGCTAGTATTTTGCCGCGATCCAACAACTGATAGTAGTCTCTGGTGTACCAATTCAAAATTTCCTGAATAAAATAAAATATTCGGCGGCAAATAACTTTCCTTTAATCTTTCCGGATAATGCGGATTTAAAATTGAAATCCATTTTGTCTGGGATTGATTCCGATTCATTTCATCTAATAACCGCCTGCTTTTAAAATCATTTTTAAAAATAATTTGAAAACGATGATTAATTTGAGCAATTTTAATAATCAATCCAGGATTAATCCGTTTAAAATCGCTTTTAGAATGTGTTAACCATTGGTAAAATCGATTTTCGCCGTGGATTCCAATCCCCTTACATAATCTTAATTTTAAAAGTAATTGTTCAAGTTCCATCCCTAATCAGCTCCTTTAGGGATACTTCCGTAAAATTTCTTAAATTATTTTAAAAGATTACATATTGGAGCAAAAGTTTTACGATGAATCGGCGTAATGCCATATTTTTTGATTGCATCTAAATGTTCCTTCGTCCCATAACCAGCATTATGCTGAAAATCATATTCAGGATATTTTTTCCCATATTGACACATCAATTGATCACGATAGACCTTAGCAATAATACTAGCAGCAGCAACACTAATACTTCTAGCATCCCCTTTAACAATACTTAATTGTGGAATATTGGAATTAATTTTCATTGCATCAACAATTAATTGATTAGGGGTAATTGTTAATCCCTCAACAGATTTTTTCATCGCAATTAAATCTGCTTGGTATATATTAACCTGATCAATTAATTGATTAGATGAAACAGCAATTTTATAATCCAACGCTTTCGCCTTAATTAAAGGTGCTAATTTTAATCTTTTCTTAGGTGATAATTGTTTTGAATCATTAACCTGATATAAATTAAAATTGTGTGGCAAAATAACTGCACATGTAACAACGGGGCCAGCAAGTGGTCCACGTCCAACTTCATCAACCCCTGCAACGTTACTTTTCCCTTCATCCCAAAAGTGCTTTTCAAATTTAAATCGTTTTTTAAATTCTAATTTAACCTGATTCATTTTTAAGATTTGGTTTCTACGGCGTTTAATAACCTGTTGAACACCCTTCCTAGGATCATTTTGATACTTAGTAAAAGTATCATCAGATAATTGATTAATTGTAGAAAAAAGGGTTTTGATTTCTTTAATTGTCATTATCTAGCCCCGATTTAGCAATTGATAATTCATCAAGCGTAAAATTACCGAGTTTGCCACGCCTTGCATCTAAAATTATTCGCATTGATCCACGATTAAAGTCTTGTAGCATTCCTGCATTTTTAGTGATTTTCATTAGAAGATCAACCCGACTTAATTTTAAGTCATCACCAGTGAGTCGGTAACGTTTGGCTAAATTCTGTTCGGCATGATTTCTAAAGAAATCAATTGCAAATAGAGCAACATCATCTTTAGGATACAAATTATCTTTAATTGCTCCAGTTAATGCCAATTTATATGCAATCGATTCATTTTGAAAACGTGGCCATAAAATTCCGGGTGTATCCAATAATTCTAGGTTGCGGCTAGATTTTAACCATTGTTGCCCCTTAGTAATCCCCGGTCGATTACCTACCTGGGCTGCTCTTCTCTTAATAATCTGATTCAATAACGTTGACTTTCCAACATTTGGAACCCCAACGCAAATTGCACGAATTGTTTTATTTGCAATTCCCTTGGCGTGATCACTATTAATTTTACTTTTTAAAATTTGTTGAGCAATTTTAGTAATTTGATTCGAAGTTAGATTATTTTTTGAATCAACAGAAGTTGCGGCATAACCGTGCAATCGAAACCAACGTACCCATGATTGAGTCATTTCAGTGTCTGCTAAGTCAGCTTTGGTTAAGATTAATAAATGGGGTTTCCCCCGCCCAATTTTCCTAATTTCTGGATTAATTGAGCTATATGGGCATCTTGCATCAACGAGCTCAAAAATAATATCAGCTAAATGAACATTATTCTGAAATTGATGAAGTGCTTTTGCCATATGGCCTGGAAACCATTGAATATTAGATGAAATTGAAAAAACCTCCTTAAAAATTAAATTGCGTCTAAATATTCGTGCCAAGCATCATCAAAAATGGTCATGGTAGGGATATAATCAGCATTTTCTTCTAAATATTTTGAAATTTCATCAAAATTAGTTGACTGCTTTGGAAACGACATATCAAAAAACGCATTGTTGGCAAATTGTGCAATTGGATCGTAACTTCCAGGGTTTCTTTTTGTCATTAAAAATCGAAAAAAACTAGGTTGTTCCAATTTAATTCCTCCTTTAATTAATTTGATTTAGGAATTAAAATTTTAAAATCAAAATTACCATTGCCTGACATATCAATCTTTTTAGCTTGGTATGAAATTCCATGATAATTATTAATTTGGTTCAAGTCCAATATAACCTGTGCATTATGTCCATCTAATCCGACCCACTTTGGGATCCGATAATGTTTTGCAACGTATGAGATTACAAACTTAGGTGGTAATTTTAGAGCTCCCATTTGTAGATGATCAGCAATTAATTTAACGTTCCCGTTTGGTAAAAGATACGGCTTGAGACTCAAAATATAACCAATCTGATTATTTAAGACATTAATATTACCATACACATAGGCTTCATTTCCAACAACAAAATGATAATTAATCCTAGAATTATGTTTTGTTTTTTGAATTCGATTTAAATAATAATTTGATAATGCATTAACTTGTTTTTTATTCAATTGAATATCAACGGGTTCTTTATTTTTAGCAATTACCCGCCTGGATTCAATTTTTGAAATATCATTAGAATCAGACGAATGAATTTGAGCAAATAAATATCCACCTAATCCAATGATTAAAATTAATAACAGTACAAATAACCATTTAAAAATATTTAAATTTTTTTGTTTTTTCATGATTATCAGATTTCCTTAGTACCAAAATTGGCTTGATTTAATTGCATCATGAAGCTTATTTGTCATGAAACGGTATCCTTTATCATTGGGATGAAAATGATCCTTAGGCGACAAATCTTGATTTAACTCACCATTACTGCTGTGCATCAAATCCATTAATTTTAATAAATTATTGCCATTAGCAGCATTTTTAGACATTAACTTCTTACGACTACTATTTGTCTGATACTGACCATAAGATAAATTATTAATATCTACAAAATACATTTTTTTAAATTGTTTTAAACTGTTGCGCGTCGTTTGATTCCACCGATCTACCGATGAATTAATTGAAGTCACATTTGGAAAATAAACATAAAATGGGTTATAAATTCCAAAAATATAAACGTTAGCATGGTGGTTATTGGAACGAACCCGTTTTAATAACCGGATTAAATTATGTTGATATGCATTCATATTCCGATTAAAATCTTGATTAAATTCATGGTGATTATCAAAAACGCTTGATTCTAATGTCTGCAGTAAATCATTACCGCCAGCTGTAATCACAATTATATTAGCTTTTTTTAAATGAGATTTAATATTTGCATGTTTCACTAATCTTCGATCAATTTGATTGCTCTTTTGTCCAGCAATTCCATAATTATAAGTTTTCACTTTAGTATTACCTTGATTAGATAATTGGTTTGCAATCATCGGAACATAGCCACCATGATGAGTTTGATCACCAATTCCCTGAGTTAATGAATCGCCTAATGAAACAATTGATATTCTTTTTGGAATGATTCTTTGATGATGGATTTTAAACGGGTGTGAAGCATAAACAATTCCGAAAACAACAATAATAAATAAAATTAAACTAGTAAGTATTTTTAAACTTTTTTTCATTAAATAACGCTTCCAATAGTAATCATACTTTTAAATTATTATAGCATAACCAGGGTAATTAACGAGAATAAAAAATAGCCACAGTTAGTGACTAGAATTCAAATTAACTACCATTTATTTATCAGGACAATTATAATACATCAATGCAAAAGCACCAATTCCAGCATGTGTTGCTATAATTGGAACCGTTTCCCGCATTAAAACATGTGAATTAGGAATTATCTCTTGAATTTTATTTTTAACTTCATCATCCAATTTGGTCTCTCCAACATAAGAAATCCCAATTTTTTGAATGTGTGGTGTTGATTTCATCTTAGGAAAAATTTTCTTATTAAAGAAATTTCGAATTGATTTTTCACCACGGCCTTTTGAAAGAATCTTAAAATGACCATTTTTTAAACTTAAAACAATTTTAATATTCAATAAACTTGTAATCATCCCAGCAACCGCGTTTAAGCGTCCGCCTTTGACTAAATTCTTCAAATTTAAAACTCCCATGAATAATTCCGTATGATCCTGAACATATTTAACATGGTTAACAATTGTTTTAACATCAGCACCCTGTGATGCTAGATGACATGCTTCTAAAACTTGAAAAGCAAGTGCCCGGTCGGTTGTTTTACTATCAACAACTGTAACATCAGTCGAACTTAAATTGGCAGCATTTTGAGCTGTTTTATAAGTTCCGCTAAGCTTACTATAAATATTGATTGAAATTACAGAACTGCCATCCTTACCTAGTTGATTAAAGGTATCAAGAAACTTTCCCAATGGTGGTTGACTTGTTTTAGGAAGATTCTTGGCATTTTTCATCTTTTGATAAAATTCATCATTAGAAATAGTTTCACGTTCAACATAAGTTGTTCCATCAATTACAACGGATAATGGAACAATTGCAATATGATATTTTTTAATTTCTTCATCCGTTAAACCGGCCGTTGAATCAGTTGCAATTCGAATTTTATTACTCATTTTATCAGCAACTCTTTTCCTAGATAAATTATTATTTATTTTACGAAATGATCAAAGCGATATGAATAATGATTTTTACCATCTGGTTGATATTTTTTACTTTCGACTAGCTTAAATTGATGATAATTAATTGTTGGCATGTATGTATCACCACTAAAATCGGCATCAATAAAGGTTTTATAAAGTTCATCGACATAAGGTAATATCAATTTAAAAATATCTGATCCGCCAATCACATCAATCTGCTCATCTTTATGTTCATTGGCATATTTTAAAAATGATGACAATTGATGAAAAACTAACACATTCCTTGGGACTTTAAAATTTGGGTTCCTTGTAATAACTAAATTTTTACGACGTGGCAAAGGATGCCCACCAAAGCTATCATAAGTTTTCCTACCAGCTAAAATTGAATGGCCCGTAGTAATTTCTTTAAAATGGTGCATATCAGCAGGAAGATGCCACGGCAAGTGATGATGATATCCAATCACGTGGTTTCTTCCTTCAGCCCATACAAATGCAATCATTAAATAACATCCCTTCCTAAACAGCTACTGGAGCTTTAATGGCTGGATAATGATGATAATTAACTACTTTAATATCATATACATCATAATCAAAAATACTCTTTTTATCAGGGTTTAACCATAATTTAGGAGCATCTTTAGGTGTTCTTTGTAATTGTTCTTTGACTTGTTTAATATGATTAGAATAAATATGAGCATCACCTAAAGTATGAACAAATACACCTGGTTTCAAACCGACTTCCTTAGCAATTAATGAGGTTAACAATGCGTAACTAGCAATATTAAATGGAACCCCTAAGAAAATATCACCACTTCTTTGGTAAAGCTGGCAACTTAATTTGCCATCATTAACATAAAATTGGAATAGCGTATGACATGGTGGTAATGCCATTGAAGGAACATCTTCAGGATTCCAAGCCGAAACAATTAACCTTCTTGAAAATGGTGTTTTTTTAATTTTACTAATTACATTTTTAATTTGATCAATATGGCCACCAGTGGTTGTTTTCCAATTACGCCACTGTTTTCCATAAACTGAACCTAAATCACCAAATTTTTTAGCAAAAGCATCATCATCCAAAATTTGTTGACAAAATTGACGTTTTTCAGATTGATAAATTTTATTAAATTGAGGGTCTTTAAGATGACGATGTCCAAAATCGGTCATATCCGGTCCGTGATATTCGTCAGAATCGACATATTTTTTAAATGCCCATTCATCCCAAATATGATTCTTATGCTGCAACAAGAAACGGATATTAGTATCCCCGTGTAAGAACCATAATAGTTCGCTTTTAATTAAGCCAAACGGAACTTTTTTAGTCGTAAGTAATGGAAATCCCTTACTTAAATCAAAACGCATCTGATAACCAAAAGTACTAATTGTCCCTGTCCCAGTTCGATCTGCTTTTTTATGACCATGTTCTAAAACATAGCGTTCCAAATTTAAATATGCATCTTCTAGCATCATTTATCCCCCAATTTTAATTTTCTGTAAATTGACTTAAATATTCCCAACGCTTCATTTTTTGATCAGATTCGGATTGAACCTTAGATAGTTGTTTTTGAAGCTTAGCTAATTTAGGAAAATCGTTACTATTTTGAGCCATATTTTTCTCAATATCCTGCTTTTTATGATCCAATTGATCGATGTCTTTTTCAATTTTTTGATATTCAATCGATTCGGCATAGGTCAGTTTAACTTTTTGTTTTGGTTTTTGATCATTATTCTGTTTAGAATGTTTCTGCTTTCCATGATTAACATGCTGAGACTGTTGTTTCCGATGGGCTAAAAATTCAGTAAAACGTTCAACATGATTTTCAATCTTGCCATTCCCATCAAAAATTAAGAGTCGATCAGCAACTTTATCCAAGAAATATCGATCATGAGATACCGTGATGACCGTGCCATTAAAATGTTGAATATAATCTTCTAAAACGGTTAATGTACTAATATCTAAATCATTGGTTGGTTCATCAAGCAATAAAACATTTGGTTGCTGCATCAATAATTTCAAAAGATAAAGCCGTCTTCTTTCACCGCCAGAAAGTTTCCGAATCAAAGTTCCGTGCATAAAACGTGGAAATAAGAACCGTTCCAATAGTTCTGAAACGCTGATTTTATTTCCAGCATCATCAGTAACATTTTCACCGACTTCTTTTAAATAACTAATAACCCGCTTATCTTCTGGAATCGGTTCCGTCTGTTGTGTATAATACGCTATTTTAACGGTTTCGCCAACGGTTATGATGCCTGAATCAAGTGGAATTCTTTGGGCAATAACGTTCAGTAAACTAGTTTTACCAGCACCATTTTCACCGCTAATCCCAATTCTTTCGCCACCTTGAACCAACAAATTAAAGTCTTTTAAAATAACATGTTGTCCTAGTGAAAGATTACCGTGCTTAATCTGAATAACTTTTTTGCCTAAACGTTGCTGGCCTAACGAAATATCAACTTTTTTATGTTGATTAGATTGTTTTACATCATTCTTTAGTTTATAAAAGCGATTGATTCGAGCCTGTTGCTTGGTGGAACGGGCCTTCGCACCTGCATGCATCCAATTTAATTCCTGCTTATATAATCTTTGCTGTTTATGATGCATATTTTGTGCTTGATCAATTCGATCAGCTTTTTCTTTAACGTAATCCTTATAATTACCCTGGTAATAATAAAGTTTTCCAAAAGATAATTCCCAAATATTATTGACAACTTGATCTAAAAAATAACGATCATGGGTAACCAGAATTAGTGCACCTTTGTAATTCGATAAGTACTTTTGGAGCCATTCAACGGATTCTAGATCTAAATGGTTAGTTGGTTCATCCAATAATAGTAAATCTGGTGATTGGATTAAGACCTGTGCTAACCCGACCCTTCTTTTTTGTCCCCCTGACAATGTTGAAACGGATTGTTCCATATCAGTGATTTTTAACTGGGTTAAAATTGTTTTAACATCACTATCAGCGTTCCAAGCATCATCTTCATTCATTTTAGCTTCGGCATTCAGATACTGACGTTCGATTTTTTTATCTTCTGGATGTTTGGAATACATACCTAATGCATGTTCATATTGACGAATTGTCTTAAAAATGTCTTGACTTCCAGCTAACGCTGCATCTAAAACATTTAAGTTTTCATCTAATTTTGGATGCTGTTCTAAATAACCAATCGAATATGTTTTAGAGGTAATGATATTTCCAGAGAAATCATGATCAATTCCTGATAAAACATTTAATAAAGAACTTTTTCCACTGCCATTAGTTCCAATTAATCCGATTCGATCATGTTCATTAATGATGAAACTAAGGTTTGAAAAAAGACTTTTTTCACCGTAATTTTTATTTAAATCTTCTACACGTAATGTTTGCATTATGTTAAACACTCCGAACTTATTTATTCATTCCACTCATTTTCTGTGCTAATTGTATTAATTTTGCTTTATCATTAGCAACTTTGCCATTTATCACATTACTTTCAATTGTGTTTAAAACTTTACCCAACATTGGACCTGGTTTTAAAATATGATCTTTAATTAAAATTTTACCATTAATTTTCAATTGATTCCTAGATGTAATTGGTAAGGATTGATAATCATCTTTAATTTGTTGATGACTCATTCCAAATCCAAGCATGTCAGCAATATGATTAGCATCACACAGGGCATCATAACCAACTTTAAACATTGTCATTGCATCAAGTTGATTAGATTTCATCCGATTTAGAGCTAAAATAATTAGATTAACATTTCGGATCACTTCATTAGATGATTTCCATGCTTTTAAGAGTTGATTAATCTGTTTTTTACGATCATCAAACATGTAAGCAATCAATGCCCAAACTTGATCTTCATTATCTAATTTTAAATTAGGAATTGAAAGAATTTGATTTAGGTCATGAAAATAACGATTAAACACCGGAACAAATTGATATAAATTTGTTTTAAGCATTTGTAATAAACCAACTTTAGGTGCTTGACCCAACATCATTTTAACAAATTCAGAATGAATTCTTTCAACCGCAATTTTCTTCAATAACGGGCTATGTTTCTTAATTGCTGCTAATGTTTTAGGTTCAATTCTAAAATTAAGTTTACTTGCAAATCGAACCGCGCGCATCATTCTTAATGCATCCTCGTTAAACCGTTGGTTCGGATCCCCAACGGCTCGAATTAGACGTTTTTTGATGTCATCCATTCCATGAAATAAATCAGTAACATCACCATTTTCCCTCATTGCAAAGGCATTAATGGTAAAATCGCGACGTTTCAAATCCTCACTCAATGACCGAACAAAAGTAACATGGTCGGGACGACGGTAATCTTGGTATCCTGATTCAGTTCTAAAGGTTGTGATTTCATAACCCCGACCGTGATATAAAACCATAACGGTTCCATGTTCAATTCCCGTATCAACGGTCCGATGAAATAAAGATTTAATTTCCTGTGGGTATGCACTTGATGCAATATCGACATCATGAATATGATCACCTAAAATTGTATCCCTTACACTACCACCAACAAAATAAGCTTGAAAACCAGCCTGTTCAACTCTTTGTAAAACTGGTCTTGCTTGAGTAAAATCTTTTGGCAAATGTTTTAATCTCATATCAAGACCTCCGTTTGTTTTTGATTTGGTTTTGTTTTATAATTAGTTAAAGTAACAAATAACAAGTAACAAAAGGATGAAAAAAATGACGACTAATCAATACCCATATCAAAAAAATTTTGAATTATATTTAAACCAGCAACATTTAGCGCAAATCACAATTGATGAATATAGTAATACAATGGCCGATTTATTTAATTATTTATCTAATTTTAATGTTGGATATCAAAGAAATCATCATGTTAACCAATTATTCGATCGTGACATTGAACAATACATGCAAATGTTAGTTATTAAAAGAAAAATTACTAACACTACTTATAATAAAATTTTATCTCACATTAATAATTATTTTAAGTATTTATTTACCCATCAATTCACTGATAAATTACCAACATTGAATTTAAAAGGTAAGAATCGAAAAAAGCCGGAAAGAATTACAATTAAATGGATCACTAACCTACAAACAATTTTAGAAGATTCAAATATTCATCCTTACACCAAGTTAACTTTATTATTAATTAGTAAAGGATATAGTGTTAAAGAATTTCTTCAACCTAAATTTTACCACGAATTAAAGCTAACTAAATGGAATCAGTACGAAGAAAAGTTCTTGAATCAATTTAAAAACTTTATTATCCCCATTCAGCAAAAACAAAATTCTAGAGATATTTTTTTAAAACAGCGTTTTTCAAATGATCCCCATATTACATTGCCTGGTCTTCATAAATATCTTAAACCCGATGCCGAATATTTAGGAATTAGCCTCAGTCCAAGTAAATTATTTCAAAGCTATATTATATACTTCATTTTGCATCATCCGAAGTTTGATCATAATCAATTATCATCAAAATTAAATTTAGATGCAACTTCAGTGATTTATTATCAGCATTTAGCTGAAAAATTCATGTAAATATTAATGATACTCGTTCAACATTTCAATCATTTCTTGGTCCGTTGGAACTAAATGAACGTACTGCTTTAATAATTTTTTAGTTTCTTTGGGCTTTCCTGCTTCCCTAAAGAATAAAGCTGCTTGTTTCAGAAAATTAGAATTATCAAAGAAGAATGGTTCGGCGCTTTGGTAATAATCACTTGCTAATTGATAATCATCAGTATTTTGGTATGAAATTGCCAAATTCCAGTAAATTTGTGGATCCAAATCATTAGTTTGAACATACTGATTTAAGAAATGAATATTATCCTGATAACGCTTCTGGTCTAACAATAAATTAGAATATTTTAAAGCAATTGAAATATCATCAGGTGCAATATCATGTGCTCTAATAAAATACTTTTCAGCCTGTTTTTGAAGATTTAATTTCAAAGAAACATCCGCTGCTTTAACCCATAGTTTTTCATTATACTGATCAACACCTAAACCTTCTTGATAAACCTTTAAGGCATCATCATTATGATGCTGCTTTTCTAACGCTTCACCTAAATATGGATAAAGTGTTGCATATTGAGAATCAGTATTTCTAAGATCTTTAAAAACTGTTTCGGCATTTTCATAGTCATGCAACTGCAAGTAAGTAAACGCCAATTCAAATTTAATATTAGAACTCATCTGTGCTGGTTTAATTTGCTTTAGATAACCAATTGCATGGTCAAATTGACCAGCATTTGCATACGCCATTCCAATCCGCTCCACCAAATTAACGGACGAATAATTCAAAATTCCCTTTTTTAATAAATTAATGTAAAGCGGAATCGATTTAGTAAAATCACCACTGCCATAATATAATTCAGCAAGGGCAAACACAATTACATTTTCACCAGGTGCAATCTGATGGGCCTCAATTAATTTTTGCTTACTGATCTCAGGCAATCCCTGGGTTTGATAAAGATCAGCTGCCACCATTAACGATTTTACGTATGCTGGTGACGTTTTCTTAACCTGACTCAAGTAGTTTAAAGCTAAATCATTTTTACCATCACCGATAGCAATATCTGCTAAATTCGTTCTAATTTCATCTTCATCAGGATATTTCTTTAATAAATGTAAATAAATTTTTTTAGATCGGTCAGTAATCCCGTATCCATATAGTTCTTCAGCTAATGAATATAAATAGTCATCATTGTCTTCATGGAGTGCTAATGAATAATTCTTCTTAAAATTTTTCATATCGCCCTTTTTAAGTGCATCCAGTGCTAACTTAGAATAGATCAAATTTACACTTCCTTTATATTTATATTTTATCAAAATTATAATGAATATAAAAAAAGCCAGTCCGACTACTTAACGTAGCCGTCCTGGCGTTTTGTTTTAAAAGGAAACTATTTAACAGCATCCTTTAAAGCTTTACCTGGTTTAAATGCAGGTACTTTGCTTGCAGGAATTTGAATTTCTGCACCAGTTTGTGGGTTTCTGCCCTTACGAGCTGCACGATGACGAACTTCGAAACTACCGAAACCGATTAATTGAACCTTTTCACCGGAAGCTAATTTTGATTGAATTGAATCAAAAACAGTGTTTACAGCAGCGGTAGCATCCTTTTTAGTCAAACCAGTTTTAGTAGCAACATCACTTACTAATTCTGCCTTGTTTGCCATGGATTTTCACCTCCAAACAATTAGTAGGCATCAATAAATACCATTACTTAATTAAAAGTATCACACGAACGCCTACATTTCAACAATTTATTAACTTTTTATTTAAAAAAATTACTTTCGGCTTCTTGTAATTAATTTTAATGGAGTTCCTGTGAAGTCAAAACTCTTTCTAAATTGATTTTCTAAATAACGTTGGTAAGAAAAATGCATTAGCGTTGGATCATTGACAAAAATCACGATGGTTGGCGGAGCAGATGCAACCTGGGTCGCATAATATATTCTCAAACGTTTGGTGCCAGAAGTTGGCGTAGGTGTCATGGAAATTGCATCCATCATGACATCATTTAAATTAGATGAAGTGATTCGCTTTTCATGATTATGATAAACTTTGTCAATTAACTTTGGAAGTTGATTCAACCTCTGTTTAGTTAAAGCTGAAACAAAAATAATGGGTGCATATGTTAAATATTTAAATTGATACCTAATTGCCCCTTCAAAATTTCTTTGAGTAGCACTTGTTTTATCAACTTGATCCCATTTATTAACGACAATGATAATTCCTTTTCCGGCTTCATGGGCATAACCAGCAATTTTTTTATCTTGCTCTCTAATTCCCTCATCAGCATTTAAAACAACTAAAACAACATCACTATCATCAATTGAACGCATCGCCCTTAAAACACTATATTTTTCGGTATTTTCATATACTTTACCGCGTTTTCTTAATCCAGCAGTATCAATAATTGTATATTTTTGATGATGATCAACAAAATGGGTGTTGGTTGCATCTCTAGTTGTTCCCGCTTTTTTAGATACAATCACTCGTTTTTCACCTAAAATAGCATTAACTAATGAAGACTTTCCAACATTTGGCCGTCCAATTAAACTAAATTTGATTCCATCATTAACATTATCATGGTGATCCTCAGGTAAAACTTTAATTACTTGGTCTAATAAATCACCTAATCCTTTTCCGTGGGCTCCAGAAATGGGATATGGATCACCTAATCCAAGTGAATAAAAATCATATATATCACTTTGCTGCTTTAAATTATCAATTTTATTAACAGCAACAATTACCGGTTTATTAGAATGGTATAAAATTCTAGCAATATGGTCATCACCATCCGTGACACCTTCCTTACCATTCACCATCAAAATAATTACGTCGGCCTCATCAATCGCAACTTCAGCTTGAGCAGTAATTTGTTTTACAAAGGGAGCATTGCTAATCTCGATTCCTCCCGTATCAATTAAACTAAACTTATGATCAAGCCAATCAGCATGAGCATAAATTCGATCACGCGTAACACCGGGAGTATCTTCTACAATTGAAATTCTTTGACCCACGATTCGATTAAAAATTGTTGATTTTCCAACATTAGGATGACCAACAATTGCAACAACGGGTTGACTCATTTTAAACCCTCACTTTCTTTTTACGAATCTGAAAGATATAAATCCTATTTATTATAGCATATTTAATTTTATCAAAATAAAAAATGTCCTTCTGATAAAACGAAGGGCATTTTTGAAATTAATTATAATAAGAACTCGGAATTAATTATTTGTTGTTTTTATTATTCTTATTTTCTTCTTTTTTTAATTCGTTACCAACGATATCACCTAAAGTAAATCCATTTTCTTCAGTTGGTGCATTGGTTTTAGAATTATCGTTAACATTATGCCTAGGTGCTTTATTATTACCATCGTTACGATCAGGTTCAGGTTCTAAAGCACGCATTGATAATGATAGACGATGATTTTCAGGTTGAACATCTAATACTTTAACTTTAACTTCTTGACCAACTTTTAATACATCACTTGGGGTATTAACATGTTGATGTGAAATTTGTGAAATATGAAGTAAACCTTCAACACCAGGAATAACTTCAACAAATGCACCAAAGTCTACTAAGCGTTTTACAGTACCAGTAACAATACTGCCCTTTGGAGCTTTTTCTTCAATACTATCCCATGGTTCAGGTTCTAAAGCCTTCATTGATAATGAGATTCGACCACGATCTTGATCAATTGACATAACCTTAACTTTAACTTCTTGACCTACTTTTAATACATCAGAAGGCTTATCGACATGAGCATAAGAAATTTGTGAAATATGAACAAGTCCATCAATTCCGCCAAGATCAATAAAGGCACCAAAATTAGTTAAACGGGCAACTTTTCCTTCAACGGTGTCACCTTCACTAATATTACTCATAACCTTATCCCTTGCTGCTTTTCTGTCTTCTTCGACAATTGCACGGTGAGATAAAATCAAGCGATTCTTTTCAGGTACAACTTCAATAATCTTACATTCTAATGTTTGACCTTTAAATTGGTTCAAGTCTCTAACAAAATGATCAGTAATCATAGATGCAGGAATAAATCCACGAACGCCAGCATCAACAACTAATCCACCACGAACGGCACGTGATACAGGAACTTTGATTGTTTCTTTAGCATCAGCCTTAGCTTGAATTTCATCCCAGGCTTTACGTGATTGAACACGACGAATTGAAAGAACGTAACTACCGCCTTCCTTATCGCCACCAATTTTAGTAACAACCAAGACCTTGATCTTATCGCCAACTTTAAAAGCATCATTAATATTGTTAATTGGTTTAGATGAAAGTTCCCTTGGAGGTACAACTCCTTCAACACCAGAATCTTCAATGCCGACAATTAATTGTTTATTATCATCAATTGCTAATACTTCAGCATTAACAACATCACCAACATTTACTTTTTTAACGCTATTCAGAGCGTTCATTAATTCCTTGTTTTTATTTCCATCAGTTTCACTCATCCAACATTTCCTCCTTGCGACAACTAACTCTAATTGTTATTGTAGCTTAAATAAAATCTAAATTCCAGTTATTAGATTATGATAATTATAACTTTTGATCAATAATTGTTGAAATTTTATTAACAACTTGTTCAACAGACATTGAGCTAGTGTCAATTTTAATTGCGTCTTTTGCCATTCTTAATGGTGAAATTTTTCGATGGGAATCTTTATAATCACGATTACTAATTTCTTTTTCTAATTGATCCAAAGAAATATTAATCCCCATATTCTGATTATCTTTTAGCCTTCGTTTAGCACGTTCTAAAACGCTGGCAACTAAATAAATTTTAACCTGAGCATTTGGAAGAACGGTGGTTCCAATATCTCTTCCATCCATAACAATTCCACCATTATTTGCAATTTTCTGCTGTTTTTTTACTAAATTACTTCTAACATCTTTAATTGCAGCAACAGCTGAAACTGAGTTAGTAATTTCTTCATTTCTGATCGTTTCAGTAACATTTTTACCATTTAAAAATACTTGTTGACCACCAGGAATGGTTTTAAAGTCAATCACAGTATGTTGTAGCAAATCAACGATTGACTGCTCATTATCCAAATCAATTTGATTGTTAATTGCATTTAAAGTAACTGCCCGATACATTGCGCCTGTATCACAATAAATGTAAGCAAATTTTTTAGCAATCAACTTAGCGACGGTACTTTTACCGGAAGATGCTGGACCATCAATTGCAATTTGTATTTTTTTATTATTCATCATAATCCTCCTAAATTTATTTAACTCTTAGTCTTTCTCCAGGATGAATTGAACTAGTCGAAGATAGGTGATTTAATTGCATTAATTGTTGCATTGATATCCCAGCATTTTCAGCAACACGATAAATTCCTTGACCGGAACCAACGGTTGCATATTCACCATTAGTTGAACTAGAATTTTGTTTATTACTATTATCATTACTGCTAGAATCATTGCTATTATGACTAGTATTGGAAGTTTTTACAGACGTATCTGAAGCACTGTTTGCATTTTCACTCACATTAGTCGAATAATGCTTTACCGTTTTTTTTGAATTACTACTACTCTTTTTGCTGATATTTTTAGCATCATTCTCATCATTTCGATGCTTTTTTAAATCTGCTTTTGATGACACTGATGAGGGATGTGATTGAGCAACACTGCTGCCCCTGCTATTAGAAATATTTTTAGCAATCCCAAAAAATAACGATACGAGTGCAATCACGATAATAATTGAAACTAGAATCACAGTAATTAAATTATTATGATGATTTTCACGATTTAATTTAACCCTTGATAAATGTCCATCATGATTGCGGGCACTATTAAAAGTTTGATCCCAAGGTTTATTATGATCAAGCTTATTATCATTATGGTTCAATTTAACAACCTCCTAAATAACATGTTCCTATTCTAACATTAAAAATATGATTTTTTACCAATTATTTTATGTAAAATAAACGGTTAATAATTTGATGCCAATTGAAATCATAAATTGATTTCCTATCTTTATGATTTTTAAATAAACCTAACCGCTTTAAATCAATATGATTACAATTCCAATCACAACATTTATAATCATGAGAAGGCACTTGTTCATTAAAGTATCGAAGTAATATTCTCCTTCGGCACCCATTTGTAGAAGCATAATGCAAAACAAGCCTTAAATTTTTCTGCCGCTCTATTTTACGACATTTAAATAAATTTAATAATTGTTGAATAGAAAAGCGATGCTTCGTATAATATTTTAATAACCGTTCCCAATTTTCATTTGATCCGGCGACTGATTTGGGATTTAGATAATAAGCATGAATGAAGTCACTATTTGGCAAACTATTAATTGTTAAATCATAGGGAATTTGTTCGTCACCATCACAATATAAAATAATCGCAATACTTTGCTTGCCATCCCTTCCAGCACGACCAATTTCTTGGGAATATGATTCTAAATCACCAGGTAAATGATAATGAATAACATATCTAATATTATTCTTATCGACGCCCATTCCAAAAGCACTGGTAGCACAAATAACATCAATTTGATTATTCATAAATTGATGTTGAATTTTATACCTGGTTTCATCATTTAATCCAGAATGATAAGCAGCTGATTTAACATGACAATCATTTTGAATCATCATCGCAATTTGATCTGCTTTCTTTCGACTAGAAAAATATATGATTCCAGGTGTTTTCAATTCAGTGACTAATTTTTTAAGAATTCGATTTTTATCTTGAATATCATTTGCTAATTTTGCAGATAAATATATATTAGGACGATTAATTGGATAAACCATTGATTTAATGGGGTGAAAATTATCGAAGTTCATTTTATTAATAATATCTTTTCTTAATCTTTCAGAAGCGGTTGCCGTTAATAACAAAGTCAAAGGATAATTCATTTTCTTCAAAATTGATCCTAGATTTAGATAGGACGGTCTAAAATCCGGTCCCCATTGTGATATACAATGAGCTTCATCAATTACTACCAGACCCCAATTAATTTGCATTATTTTTTGCATCACTTTCGGTTTAGAAAACATTTCAGGTGAAATATAAATATAATTAAATTGATTTAAATGATTTAAATCGTATTCTTTTTCCTGAAATCCAATTAAAGAGCTAATCGCTGCTACTTTCTTTTCACCCAAATATTTTAATCGTTGGACCTGATCCTGCATCAAAGATAATAATGGTGACACTATTAATACTGGTCGGTGAGAAACTAAACCATACAATTGATAAATTAACGTCTTTCCAGCACCAGTCGGTAAAACGGCCAAAACATTACGATGATTCAATAGTTGATTCAAAACTGATTCTTGACCTAATTTAAAATGATCAAAATGAAAATGAATTTTTAAAGCATGATTCAACATGACATGATAATTATTCATCACAATTTACTCCTAAAAATTTGATAAAGTCTGAAATAAAAGAAATCGATTGAATGCCCGTTAAGCGATCGATAATCCCAATCATCAATTGCCCCAGAATAAGTCGATGCTAAGCGGTTCATCATTTGATGATTTAAAAAATGGTGAAACGGGAATTTATGCTTGGGGGTACAAATTGCTACTTCCAAAATATGTTCTTGAACCGTTGACATTTTAATATGTCGTTTTTTTTCAACCATATCTAAAGATTCTTGCTCTGATAATTGAAATGTTTTAATAGCACTGTCACTTGCTAAATTTCTTTTTAATCCATTTAATATCCCCATCATCATTGGATCATTATCTTTTATAATTAAATGAATCATGGCACAAAAAAGATCAAAATTCATCATTTTGATTTCAAAAACAGATTTTTTTAAAGCTAATGATTGTTGGAGATAAGTTTGCCCCGCTTCATCGTGACCCACAAAAGTACTAGCCATTTGCCAAGCAACTTGGGTTGGTAATTGATTTAACAGCGATTCAATTAAATGTTTAATTTTAGGAATTAATTGATGATGTTTATAAGTGTGAAACCATCTTTTTACCATCATGGCATCCTTAAAATCAATTTGAAGTGGATAATATTTTACATTGTGAAAACTAAATTCAGATATAATTTGGACAATTAATAAAAAACGGGCGCGAAATCTCTTCACATTGTATTGAAAATTAGCGTTTAACGATTTAGGTGCATAGTAATTAGCTCTAATTTTATTTTGTTCTAATAAACCGGTTTGAGTTAATAAATATTGATTTTTAAAAGTTGGCTTTAAAAGATTCAATCCTAATAATTGTTTTAAGCTATCATGATCTTCATTTAAATCTAATGATTTAAACATCCCAAGTTGATCTAAAATTCCATAACGCATTCCCCAAAACAAAGTTGAAACGGTTTTTCTACCGGTCAGTATATTTTCAATCACTCTAATACGCCGGGGCTGCTTTTGATTAAAGAATAATAACAAAGAATTTGAATCCAACAGTATCACCCATTTTTAAGTTGTTTTTTAGCCATTTCTTTTAATTTATCAACTTCAAATTTCTTCAATGGACGCCATTGTCCAGCCCTTAATTTATGAAGGGTTAAAAAGCCATATGAAATCCGCTTTAATTTGGTTACTGGATGGTCAATTGCTTTAAAAATATTTTTAACTTCATGATTTTTTCCTTCATGAAGGGTTACATTAATAATTGAAGTATCTGTTTTAGAATTAATTTGAACTAATTTAGAATGATCAACCGTTGTCTTGTTACCATTAACAATTACTCCAGTTCGAAGTTTCTTAAAATCATCATTTGATAAAACGCCCTTTACCCTCGCAACGTATGTTTTACTAACTTCATATCTTGGGTGGGTCAAAAGATTATCAAAATCACCATCATTAGTCAATAAAAGAACTCCTGATGTGTCATAATCAAGTCGACCGACTGGATAAATTCTTTCAGAAACATCTGAAAAGAAATCAACAACGGTCTTTCTGTTTTTATTGTCAGATACAGATGATATTACTTGTCTTGGTTTATAAAAAAGAAAATAAACTGGTTCTTCTTTATCAAGTGGAACATCATCCACTTCAATTTCATCTTTATGCGGATTAACCTTTGTTCCTAAAGTTGTTATCGTTTTGCCATTCACTTTAACACGGCCACTTTGAATAATTTTTTCTGATTTACGTCTTGAAGCGATGCCATCATGCGCCATTACTTTTTGAAGTCTTTCAGCCATTATTATCACTTCCGTTTTTTAATTTTGGATGTTTACGATTCCATTGATTACATAATCGGGCTGTTCTAATCGTCCCAATCATCATTTTGTTCGGATACATTTTGTTAACCTCATTTAAAATTGCATTAATATTATTAGGATTCTTATTAATTGGATTTAAAACAATGCGTCGAATTAAAACATTATGTTGAAATTCTTCAATGGCAACTAAGCCACCCCAATTATTCGATTGATCCTTCCATAAATATAATGAACGGTTGTCACCATCATGATACCATTTCATTTCATCTTCCAGATGATTAATAAATTGCATCGTTGGTAAAAGTGAGAGCATATCCATAACTATTTTTTTATATTTATTTTGATATTTAAAAAGCATTGAAAATCACTTCCAATTAAATTCAAATTTTCGGATGATATTTTTGATAAACTTGATTTAAATGTTTATGGGAAACGTGGGTATAAATTTGGGTTGTCGATATATCTGAATGACCCAATAATTCCTGAACCACCCTTAAATCAGCACCATGTTCTAAAATATGAGTTGCAAATGAGTGCCTTAAAGTATGGGGGGTAACATCTTTTTTAATGCCAACCTGTTTAACGTATTTTTTAATTTTCTGCCAAATACTCTGTCGACTTAAATGGTGCCCATGAGCATTCAAAAAAACATATTGACTTTGTTTTTTTAAAAGTAATTGCGGCCTGCTATGCAATAGATAACGATTTAACCATTTAATTGCAACGTTTCCGATTGGAATAATTCGTTCCTTATCGCCCTTACCTAAAGTTTGAATTAAATTCATGCTTAAGTGCAGATCATTTAATTTCAAATTAATTAATTCACTAACTCGAAGGCCAGTTGCATACATAACTTCTAAAATTGCACGATCACGCAAGCCATATTTATTACTTGGATCAGGTGCAGAAAACAATAAGTTAATTTCTCTTTCGGATAAAACGTGTGGCAATGGTATTGCCCGCTTTGGCATATCAATTTTACTCATTGGATCTTTATCGACATAATTAAATTGAGTTAAATAACGATAAAATTCACGCAATGATGAAATCAAATGAATAATTGAATTTCTTGAAATATGATGACGATTTAACTGTGAAATATAATCTAAAATGACATATTGATCAACATCAGATAAGTTTTTAATATGACGTTTTTGAAAATATTCAATGATTTCACTTAAATCCTGATGATAACTTTTAATGCTATTTTTGGATAAACCACGTTCAACTAATAAATAATGAACATATTTTTCTAAAATTTCATTCAATTTATACCACCAAATATTTTACTATATTTTTTTATTAATCCCAAGATCAGTCAATTGAATCCCCGACTTAGATTCAGTAATCAAGCGCTGCTTCAATAAATGGCCAACCGCCCGTTTGAATTGAGCCTTGCTAATTCCAAAAAAAGTTCTAATATCTTCTGGTTTGCTTTTATCAGTATATGGGATTTGATGATGATTAGCATGTTGTAAAACAGCTAAAACCATTTCGGCATCATTATCAATTGCCTCATAGGCACGTGGTTTAGTTGATAAGTTTAAAGATCCGTTTTGATGAACGCCAATGACTCGTCCATTGACGACTTCACCCATTCTAAGTGGATTTTCAACCTCACTAGGGTGGATAAAACCAAGGTGATATTGATCAGTCATTACAATTGTTCCACCCAATTTTAATTCAATCACGGTCGCCCTAACGTTTTTATTCATTGAATGACGATTAGCCGGTAAGGAAATGGCATGAAAAATATCGCGATCTGCTAATTTACCCCAGATTCTTCCCTTATGATCGTTTTCTAATGCAATCATTAAGTGATCTCCCGCTTTCGGCCATAAGGAATACTTTTGAGGTAAATCATCCATTGAAACAGCAATGTCTTTATCTGGTAAACCAATATTAACAAAAACGCCGAAATCATATTTACTTTGGACGACATTACCAAAAGCATAATGATCGAATAAAACCTTAGGAATGTTTCGAGTAATTTGATATTTTTTGTTTTCATTTTGATAGGCAAACCCGGTAAAATGAGAGCCTAATTTCATTGGTTTTTTTATCTCATTTTTATTCAACATAAAGGTAATCCCATTGATTTGAACATAATAATTTTGTTCATTTTCATCAGTAACATTACCTGAAATAATTTTTCCTAAAATATTTTCCATAATTAACCCCGTTTATATATAAAATTATCTTTACTTATCATTCTACATTAGTTTGAAAATTATTTCGAATTTAAATCATAAAAAAAGATACGCTAAAATTAGCGTATCTTTTTAAAATAAGTAATTTAAGTTATATTATAGTGATTTGGTTGCACCTTGATAAACAATTCCACGACGAGAATCAACGGTAATCATATCACCATCAGAAATTTTTTCAGTAGCATGTGAAGCACTAACAACAACGGGAAGACCCATTGAAATACCAGCAACAGCAGCATATGAAGTTAAACCACCGGTTTCAACAACAAGTGCTGAAGCTTTCTTAATAGCAGGCATGTAATCTTTATTAGTATTCTTAGCAACAAGAACGCCACCATCAGTAGCCTTCTTATTAGCTTCGTCAGCGCTCTTAGCAACGAATGCTTTACCAATAATAGCTTTATCACCAATACCTTGGCCTTGAGTTAACTTAGAACCGATTAATTGAACACGGATTAAGTTAGTGGTACCTTTTTCACCAACTGGAGAACCACCAACGGTTAAGATCAAGTCGCCTTCCTTAGCTAAACCAGTTTCTAAGGCTTTCTTAGAAGCTAAGTCAAACATTTCATTGGCGTTTGATGGCTTATCAGCAACGATTGGATGAACACCCCAGTTAATGGTTAAACCACGACGAGTACGATCATCAAAAGTAATTGCTAAAATATTAGCATCTGGATGATATTTAGATAACATTCTAGCGGTGTAACCACTACCAGTAACTGTAACAATGGTGTGAATACCTAATTTCTTAGCCATATCACTAACGGTGTTACCAATAGCTTCAGTAACATCACCATTATTAAATTTAGGAACAAAATTGCCATATTCGTCAAATGCATTTTCAGCTTTAACATCAATCTTAGACATAGCTTGAACTGCTTTAACTGGGTAAGCACCATTAGCACTTTCACCAGAAAGCATCGTGGCATCAGTACCATCCCAAACGGCATTAGCAACGTCTGAAACTTCGGCACGTGATGGACGTGGGTTAGCAGCCATTGATGCTAACATTTGAGTAGCAACGATAACTGGTTTGCCAAGTTCGTTACATCTATGAATCATATGGTTTTGAACCAATGGAACATTTTCAAATGGAATATTAACGGCCATGTCACCACGTGGAACCATTAATCCATCAGAAACCTTCATGATTGATTCTAAATTATCAATTCCTTCTTGGTTTTCAATTTTAGGGAAAATTTGAACATCTTCCATATGATGTTTATCAAGTAACTTACGGATATCTAAGATATCTTGTGGTTTACGTGCAAATGATGCAGTGATGAAATTAATGTTCATATTTTCTAAACCAAATTCAATATCATCGGAATCCTTTTCAGTAATTCCTGGTAAGTTAATGGAAACGCCAGGAGCATCAGCAGTTTTACGTGAACCTAAAACAGCTGGGTTTTGAGCAGTAACGTGTAATTCACGTTTTGAATCATCTTTACTGTCAATTACAGTATCTAAAATACCATCATCAAAAAGAACATGTCCGCCGACATGAACATCATCATACAAGCCAGTGTATGTGACATTGATTTTATCTTTAGTAGTTTTATCAACAGCATCCATAGCAATAACCATTTTATCGCCAGTATGATATTGAATCTTGCCATCAGCATTTTCAGTAGTACGAATTTCAGCACCCTTGGTATCTAAATCAATACCAACAGTCTTACCAGTACGCTTTTCAGCTTCTTGAACCATGTGGTATCGCTTCAAGTGTTCTGGATGACTACCATGTGAAAAGTTGAAACGGAAAATATTTGCACCTGCATCAATTAATTTTGAAATTGTGTCAACATCAAAACTTGCAGGACCTAAGGTACTTACGATCTTAGTTTTTTTCATAAGTAAAATCTCCCCTTTTTATTGAGTAAGAACCAGTATTTCTGTACCTACTCTTATAATCCACTGATAATTGTATCACTTTTATAAAAAGATGTCTTTTGTATTGTTTGAATAATTTAAGCTTTATTGAAAAATAACATTCTGTTTACCAAGTAGATTCTTTAACTGAAGATTGACTTTTGAATTCATTTGAATTTTGTATGGGTTTTCTAATAAAAATTTACTATCATCTTTTTCTCGATAAATAATAATTGAATGCTTTCCACGGTAATGACTTATGATTTGATACAGTTGATTAATAATCATTGATTGATCATGATGAACATCAATCTTCAAATAACAACGCTGATTAATTTTCAAACGTTGATTCAACATATGAGCAACGTTATCAGCAGGTGCAACTTGATTACAAATAATTTGAAATCCTCTTGATTGATCAACTTGACCGCGGACAAAAATAACAATGCCTTTTTTAAGCCAACCCTGAATATTTTTATAAGTAGTTGGAAAAATGGTTAAATGAACATTGCCAATTTCGTCACTACCGGTAGCAAAGGCCATTAAATCACCCTTTTTGGTTCTGATTGTCTTTAACTCGTTTAAGTACAAAATTGTGTTTAAATTTCCAGAAGCGGATGGCAATTCATCAGTTGTTAACGCATGGTATACACTAGCAACTCGTTTAAATCGTTCAACCGGGTGTCCTGATAGATAAAATCCGAGAAATTGATTTTCCCTCTGTAATTTTTCCTTTAGTGGTAAATCAGGGATGTGCTTAATTTTCGGTTTTAATTCTTTAAACAAATTGATTGAATGTCCGCTTAAATTAATGGTTTCAATAAAACTATCAATCGAATGAATTAATTCAGCTCGATTATAACCAAAACAATCTAACGCGCCAGAAAAAATTAACGGTTTCATTAAATCATTTGTCCGGAAGTGATCCGGCAGTCTGCGAATAAACTGCTCTAAGTTCTTATATTGGCCATGATCATGTCGATCCTTAATTATAAAACGCACAAAATCGTTTCTCAATCCATGAATAAACTTTAAGCCAAAGATAATTTGATGATTTTTTAATGTAAACATATCACCGCTAAGGTTAACATCCGGACTAATAATTTTAATATCACGTTTCTTAGCTTCCATTAAATATATTTTTATTTTTCTAGCATTATTTAGGGAAGCATTTAATACAGATGTTATAAATGCTCGGCTATAATGGGCCTTTAAATAAGCTAATTCAAATGCAAATTTACTGTACGCAAATGCGTGGGACTTATTAAATCCATAGCTTGCAAATCGATCAATATAATCAAAAGTTTGTTTAGCAACTGCGTTTGAAAAGCCTAATTTTTGAGCACCCTTCATGAATTTTTGACCCATTGAGTCCATAACCGCACGTTTCTTTTTACTCATTGCACGCCTTAAGATATCAGCTTGCCCTAACGTAAAACCACCCATTGAGGATGCCACTAGCATAACTTGTTCTTGATAAACAATGATGCCATAAGTTGATCCTAAAATTGATTTTAAAGATTGATCAGGATAAGTGACTTTTTCAAGGTGCTTTTTTCGTTTAATGAACGATGGAATATTATGCATCGGACCGGGTCGATATAGTGCATCAACTGCAGCAATCAAATTAAAATTATCTGGGTGTAATCTTCTTAAAACCGTTTTAATTCCTTCCGATTCAAATTGAAAAACACCATTGGTATCGCCCTGTTGAAATAAATTTAGTGTTTTTGGATCATTCAAATTAACCCGATGAATTGGTACCCATTTTCCAGTATTTTGATGAATAATTTTTAAGATATTACCCATGATGGATAAATTTCTTAAACCCAAAAAATCAATTTTTAATAATCCAATTTCTTCAGTATAATTTTTTGAATACTGGGTAATGTACATATTATCATTACCATTTTGTAATGGAACGACATCAACTAACGGGTGATCACTTAAAATCAAACCAGCAGCATGGGTTGAATAATGCCTTGGCAATCCCTCTAGCTTTAACGCCGTTTTAAATATTAATTGGTTCAATTTATTATCGTGAACAATATTTCTTAAAGCTTGTGATTGTTTAAATGAATCACTTAAAGAAATATTTAAAACTTTCGGAATGGCACGGCTAAAATGGCTTAATTGATCTGAATCCAAGCTAAACGTTCGACCAACATCACGTAATGATTGTTTAGTAGCCATTGTTCCAAACGTAATAATTTGTGAGACCCGTTCGTGTCCATATTTATCATGAACATACTTTAAAACATCATCCCGACGGTCATCTGGAATATCCAAATCTATATCAGGCATTTGGGCACGTTCTTTATTTAAAAACCGTTCAAAAAGCAAATGATACCTTAGGGGGTCAACATCTGTAATATATAAAGTATATGAAACAAGCGATCCAGCCGCCGAACCACGACCCGCACCAGTCGTAATATTTTGGGTATGAATATAATCCATGATATCCCAAACAATCAAGAAATAATCATCAAATCCCATATCATGAATAACTGATAGCTCATAGTGCAATCGTTTTCTGTAATCTTTTAAGCGGTTGATATCAATTTGACGCGCCGAGGCCCTTTTCTTTAATCCTTTTTCACACAGGGATTGTAAATAATGACTAGATGGAATTTGATCAGGGGTCTTAAATCTAGGCAATTCAGTCGGCCGTTTTTCAATCTTAACATTGCAAGATGAACTAATTGCATTAGTTTCTGCCAAGGCGGCACTTAAATTCTTTTTTTGAAATGTTTTAACCATCATTTGATTGGGCATCAACCAATCTTTACCTAATTCCTTACTAGCCCTAATGGGATTAGAAATTCTTTTATCGTTTTCAACTGCTTTTAAGACATTCAATGCAAATAAATCTTCAGGTTCTAAATAGTAAACGGGAGCTAAAGCAACTAATTTAGTTTTCGTCTTCTTTGCTAATTTTTTTATTTTATCGATGTAAATATCATTATGTTGTAAATTAATTCCAATCTTAAATGAATTTGCATCTTGATCAGATTTAATCAAATTAACATATTGGTATGCTAAATCAGTTTGACCACTTTCCAAAAAAGAATTCAATTCACCATTAGTGGTACTAATAACGTATATTCCTGATAATAATTTTTTAATGTCATCCCATTTTAGAATTTGGTTGTCCTTAAGGGTTTGTTTACGGGTAGAAATTCTGATTAAATTATGATACCCCGTTTGATTTTGGGCTAACAATAACAAATCATATTGTAAGTTATGATTAATTAATCCTGAACATTTTAAGGTCAGGCCAATAATAGGATGAATACCTGCCCGTTTGCAAGCATCATAAAATTCAACTGATCCATACATGACATTCTTATCCGTTAGTGCAATTGATTGATAGCCACGTTTAATTGCTGCATCCACAAGTGCATTAATTGAAATGGTACTTTGTAATAAACTATAAGCACTGATTACTTGTAAGGGGGTGTAATCCATATTCAGCTTCCTTTCTCACTTTATTAACATTATAACAAATAATAATTTATCAATATTAAATAACCACTTTTTCTTTTTTAAATTATCATTTTAAGTTATAATATGTGCAGGAATTATTAATACAAATAAATGGAGATGTTAATATGCGTTGGATTATTCAGAATATCACCGCAATGTTTTATGCATTTCTTTTCGGAGATATCATTGGATACATTGGTAATCAATTACTAGGTTTACAATACAGTAATCTAGAATTTGGTATCATTTTTGCCCTCATTACATTTGTCACAAGTAATTGTGTTATGTTAATGGCTGACCGTAAGGTTAAATAATTTATATTAGTAAAAGAGCCCCTGGATATTTATTGTTCAGGGACTCTTTTATTTTGATTAAATTAAGTTGTTTAGACGTTGAACGTCAAATGATCACCATCTAAATCTATTTTTACAGTTTGTTGGGGATTAATTTTTTCAGCAATAATTTTCTTTGCCAAAGGTGTTTCAACATAATTAGTGACAAATCTTGCTAAGGGTCTTGCACCGTATTGCGGTTGATATGCCTTTTTTGCAATCCACTGTTTAGCTTGATCACTAATTTTAATTCCAATATTTTGATTAGCAAGTCGTTTAGCAACCTGTCTAATTAATTTATGATCAACAATTTTTTCCATATCATTCAATGAAAGTGGTTTGAATTCAATAATATCATCAATTCGATTCAAAAATTCCGGTTTAAAACTGGCCTTCAAAAGTTGATTAACTTTCTTTTTAGCATCATCATTAATGTTTCCATTTTTGTCAGTGCCTTTAAGCAAAATATCTGATCCTAAATTAGATGTCATAATGATAATGGTATTCTTAAAATCAACGGTTCGGCCTTGACTATCAGTCAATCTTCCATCATCCAAAACTTGCAATAGAATATTAAAAACATCCGGATGAGCCTTTTCAATTTCATCTAAAAGGACAATTGAATATGGATTTCTTCTAACCGCATCCGTTAATTGACCGCCATTTTCATAGCCAACGTATCCTGGAGCAGCCCCGACTAATCTGGAAACGGACTCTTTTTCCATGTATTCAGACATGTCAATTCTAACCATTTGATTTTCTGAATCAAATAAATTTTCAGCTAATGATTTTGCTAGTTCAGTTTTTCCAACCCCAGTTGGTCCTAAGAATAAGAATGATCCTAAAGGCCGACTTGGATCTTGCAGACCTGCTCTTGAACGAATCACGGCATCCGAAATAGCGTTAACTGCTTGGTCTTGTCCGATTACCCGCTTATGAAGATTATCGGCAAGATGTAATAATTTTTCACGCTCGCCGCGCACTAAACGAGCAACGGGAATCCCAGTCTGTTCACTTACCACCGATGCGATTTCATTACTGGTTACTGATTCACTGACTAACCAATCTTGATGGGGCTTTTCTTTTGATGCCATCTGTTTTAACTGTTTTTGTAACTTTGGAATCGTTCCATGTTGTAAAACAGCAGCTCGATTAAAATCATAGTGACTTTCAGCTTGCTTTAAATCATTTTTGGCTTGATTAAGTTTCTTGCGCTTATCACCAAGTTGGTTTATGGCATCTTTTTCACTCTGCCAACGTGCATTTAATTGGTGAACCTTTTCCTTTTTATTTGCAATTTGTGGTTTCAATTCGGCCAATCGCTTCTTAGATGCATCGTCAACTTCCTTTTTTAAAGCAGTTTGTTCAACCCGCATCCTTACTAATTGTCGATTGGCTTGATCTAATTGAGTGGGTTTTGAATTCAATTCAACACTGATTGTAGCTGAAGCTTCATCAACTAAATCGATCGCCTTATCAGGTAAATAACGGTCAGTAATATAACGATCAGATAATTTAGCAGCTGCTACTAATGCATTATCATGAATTCGAACGCCATGGTGAATTTCTAAGCTCTCTTTTAATCCTCTTAAAATTGTAATGGTATCGTCAATTGACGGTTCTTTGACCATAATTCTTTGGAACCGGCGTTCTAGTGCTTTATCCTTTTCTAAATACTTACGGTATTCATCTAATGTCGTGGCACCAATCAAGTGAAGTTCACCACGGGCTAACATTGGTTTCAATAAATTACCGGCATCCATACTACCTTCGCTTTTACCAGCACCCACAATATTATGAATCTCATCAATAAACATGATAATTTTGCCGTCAGATTTTTTAACGGCATTTAAAACGGATTTTAACCGTTCTTCAAATTGCCCACGGTACTTAGCACCGGCAATTAATGATCCCATATCTAATTCAAAGAGTGATTTATTTTTTAAATTTTCTGGAACATCATTAACTGCCATTCGTTTAGCTAATCCTTCTACAATTGCAGTTTTTCCAACCCCTGGATCACCTAAAAGAATGGGGTTATTCTTAGTCATTCTGGATAAAATTCTGATGACATCCCAAATTTCAGTGTCCCTTCCAATTACAGGGCCTAATTTACCATTACGGGCTTCTTTAACTAAATCAACCCCATATTTTTTTAATGGTTGAAAATTACTGTCCTTCGTTTTAGTATTCACTTTTTCACCCCCGCGGATTTTTTTAACTTCACTTAAAACTTTCTTTTCAGATAATCCCTTTGATTTTAAATTGTCAGTCAATGGAACATTGTCTAACTGCATTAAAGCAATCACTAAGGTGTCAACGGCAATGTAAGAATCACCTAACTTCTTTTTAATTAATTCAGCATGCTGAATTAGTTGATACATATTTTTTGAAATTGTTGATCCATACTTAACGCTATTACCACTGACAGTTGGAATTTGATTTAATTCTTGATCAATTGTTTGATCAATTTGTTTAATGTCCAGACCCAATGCAGTATAAATTTGTCTTGCCAATTCACCTGGTTGAATTAAGAATTTAAACAGGTGTGGAATATCAATTGCCTGATGTTTACGATTGACAGCTACCTTTTGTGCTTGTGCTAAAGCTTGGGTAACCGCTTCTGTAAATTCATCTGGATTCATAAATATCACTTCACTTTATAAAAAATACTTATGAGCTATTTATTAGTTCATAAGTATTCTATCAAATTTAATTTTTAATTGAAAATAATTTGACCTTTACTGACCAATCAAAATTAAATTCATTAAATAAACGTAAATGGTTCGGTATTAATTTCCGTTTTAACAATCTCAATGTTCCAATTAAATTCTTGATTCCATTTTTGAAATAATTCTGCTAATTTTGGAATACAAATGCATTCAATATGATGACCAGGGTCAATTACAGACAAGCCGGATGCAATCATATCATGGGCAGTATGATAAGTCACATCTCCTGTAATATAAACATCAGCGTGTTTTTTTAATACTTGTGGGTAAAATTCAGAACCACTCCCACCTAAAATGGCAACTTTTTTAATTACTTGGTCTGGATGATGAGAAATCAAGCGTAGCCCATTAATGTTAAAAATTTTCTTACATTTTTTAGCAAAATCCATTACTGAAATTGATTTTTTAAGTTCACCAACCCGCCCCATTGAATAATGATCAGGGTCAAAATGGTTAGGAACAAGTCCCGAAACATGATTTAATCCGACTTGTTGTGCCAGCCAGTCATTCATCCCATGGTTAGCACTATCTAAATTAGTGTGAGCTGCGTATACAGTAATATGATGTTTAATAATGTTAGCATACATTTGATTTTGTGGATTAGATAAATCTAAATTTTTGGCCGGATGAAACATCACTGGATGATGAGCAAAAATAAAATCAACATGCCGTTTAATCGCCTCATCAACAACTTCCGGCCTTACATCTAAAGTTATCATCATCTTATTCACATTCGCATTAAGCGATCCAATTTGTAACCCAATTGGATCCCATGATTCGGCTAATTGTTTTGGTGCCAATTTTTCAAATTGATCAACAATGGTCCTAACTTTCATTTTATTACCCCCTCGTAATTAGTGACTGAATTAATTTCATTTGAGCCTTAATCATTTGAATTTTAATTTTAGCCTGTTTACTCCTTGCAAACTTCATTTGATGAATAACACTCTGCATTCTTTGATAAGCATCTTTATATTTTTGTAAAAGTGCACTGGAGTGTTTCTTTAATAGCACTGGTCCAAAATATAATTCATCTTCAGTATAGAATGGCTTAGCATGCATTTTGTTTGCAATCAAAATTTCATAAATATGGTGATCATCAACCACAATTTTTTCATCACTAATTTGATAGTAATGTTCCATTAGCCATTTTCTTAGGCCGTATTCCCCAATATTGGGTTGTAAAATTAATTTTTCATTGCCATTTATCCGGTGCAATTTAATGCCACGTTCTAAAATTCTGTGAATTAAATTACCACCCATTCCAGCAATTGTAATCACATTAATATCATCACTAGGGCGAATTGCATCCAATCCGTCTGCCAAACGGGGATGAACAATGGAATTAACATTGGCTGAATTAATTTCATATTCAGCATTTTGGAACGGTCCCCTTACCACTTCACCTGCAACTGCAAAATCAACCAAATGATTTTGTGCCAAATAAATTGGTAAATAAGCATGATCCGAGCCAATATCGGCTAATCGACTGTTAAGTGGAACTTGATTCGCAACGGTTTGTAATCTCTTTGATAGGTGTTTACCGTCCATTTTAATGGACACTCCATTCTAATAAAATAAAAAGGAGCTACTAGAGCTCCTCCCTATTACTTATTTTTTATTGTAAGAAATCCCTTAGTTGTTTACTACGTGAAGGATGACGTAATTTACGAAGTGCTTTAGCTTCAATTTGTCGAATTCTTTCGCGGGTAACACCAAAGACTTTGCCAACTTCTTCCAATGTTCTCGTTCTACCATCATCTAAACCAAACCGGAGACGTAAAACATTTTCTTCACGGTCAGTTAAAGTATCTAGAACACTTTCTAATTGTTCCTTCAATAATTCATAAGCAGCGTGATCGGATGGACTAGTTGCTTCACTATCTTTAATAAAGTCACCTAAGTGGGAATCGTCTTCTTCACCAATTGGCGTTTCTAATGAAACTGGTTCTTGAGCAATTTTCATGATATTTCTAACTTTGGAAGTTGGAATATCCATTTCTGCGCCAATTTCTTCCGGAAGTGGTTCTCGTCCTAAATCTTGTAATAATTGTCTTTGAATTCGAATTAACTTATTAATGGTTTCAACCATGTGAACTGGAATTCGGATGGTTCTAGCTTGATCGGCAATTGCACGTGTAATGGCCTGTCTAATCCACCATGTTGCGTAGGTTGAAAATTTAAATCCTTTTCGATAATCAAATTTTTCAACGGCCTTCATCAAGCCCATGTTACCTTCTTGAATTAAATCTAAGAACGACATGCCACGACCAACATAACGTTTAGCAATTGAAACAACCAAACGGAGGTTTGCTTCTGCTAATTCTTGTTTAGCTTCCTTATCGCCCTTTTCAATCCTTAAAGCTAATTGAACTTCTTGATCAGCGTTTAACAATGAAACCCGTCCAATTTCTTTTAAGTACATTCGAACGGGATCATTAACTTTAACCCCAGTTGGTGAAGATGAAGCGTTCTTTAATTCTTTCTTTGAAACCTGACGAGCAGCTTTTAATGCTCTTGGGTCTGGTTCACCCTTGGAATCAACAACACTAATTCCAGCATCTTCAACCTTCTCAAGTAATTTATCCATTTGTTTTTCAGTTAATTTGAAAGGAATTGCAATACTGTCATTTAAAACATCATAAGTAATATGTCCAATCTTATGGTATTTTTTAGTTAATGCATTAACACTCTTTTTGTATTCTTGCTTATTTGCTGATTTTCTTTTAGCCATTCAAAAGCCTCCTAATAAGGTGTTGCTTCGGTTTTACTTGCTTGCCTTTTTTTCTGTAATTTAATAATCTCTACAACCAATTGAGTTTGTTTAGCTTCATCTTGCATTTTAGTAGCTGCTTTCAAAGCCTTTTGTTTCCTCTTAATTTGATTTTCAATTGGTGCTTGTTTCATGATTATATTAACATAATCGTCAATTTCACCATTAGAAATATGTTTAGATACATCCAACACATCAATTTGAATTACCAATCGCTGCAATTTAGGTTCTTTAAACATATCAACAAAATCAGCAACCTGATATTGATCGTGATGTTCAAAATAATTTTCAGCAAACATAAAGATGGTTTGATACTGATCATCTGCAAAGCAGAAGCCATCAATGCCCACAACCTTTAGCCAAACACTATGATCATGCAACATCCGGTTTAAAAGCATTTGTTCAGCCATTTGAATTTTGTTTAATTTAGGTTGCTTTAATGTCGTTTCTTTTTGTGGAATTGAAATTTGAGAATTAATGTGATGGTGATAACTATGCTTTTGATGTTTAATCAAATATGGTTTGATTTGAGCTCTTAAATCATCACTCTTCAAGTGAAATTCTGAAGATAAATTCTGAAGATATAAATCACGCTCAACCGGAGATGGTGAAGAAGCAATTGTCTTTAACGATCGGTTAATGTAAGCAATCCGATCTTCATCATTATTCAAATTATAGTCATTCTTAAAGAAGCGGAGTTTAAAAGCAATCGTCGATTCACGAGCTGCTCTAACATAATTTTTAAAACGATCTTCACCATATTTTTGACGATATTCATCCGGATCAATTCCGCTCGGCATTTGAATAACACCTAACTTTAGCCGGCTTTGGTTAGCCAACATATTAACAGCACGGTTAATTGCAGCTTGACCAGGTTTATCACCATCATAGCAAACATAAAGTTGTTTAGTATGTTGCTCAATTTTGCCAATTTGATCTTCAGTTAAACTAGTTCCCATGGAAGCAATCCCATTTTTAACACCAGATTGATAAGCAGACATAACATCCATGTAACCTTCAAATAAAATTGCTGAATGTTCTTTTCGAATAAATTGCTTTGCAATATCAAAATTAAATAGAGTTTTACCCTTGTTAAAAATTGGGGTTTCAGGACTATTCAAATATTTCGGTTCATTTTTACTTGCCTGGATTATCCGACCAGAAAAAGCAATGACTTTACCATGTTCATTTTTAATCGGATACATAATTCGATTTGCAAATCGATCAATTAATTGATCATCGTGCGTTTCACTAAACAATCCTGATTTGTGCATTGTTTGATAATCAATCTTTTTTTCTTCAAAAAATGGTTTTAGGAGCCGCTTATTAGAAGCAAAGCCAAGCTGATAATCATTAATTGTCTGATCCGACAAGCCACGTTGATGTAAATAATCTAATGCTTTTTGCCCCAATTCAGTGTTCATTAAAACATGATGATAAAGCTGGGTTGCCTTGGCATATAGATCCATCATTTTAGAAATTTCCGGATTAGTTTGAACTCGTTGTTTAGCAGTATAATTTTGCGGTAATTTGATTCCTTGCATTTTAGCAACTTCTTGAACCGCTTCAGGAAATGAAACATGTTTATATTCCATTATGAATTTAAAAACATTTCCACCACGTCCACAGCTAAAGCAATGAAAAATTTGTTTATTTTCAGAAACAGAAAAAGACGGCGTATTTTCAGGCTGAAATGGACAAAGTCCAAACAAATTCTTGCCAGTCTTTTTTAATTGAACATATTGACCAATAACATCAGCAATATCAGTATTTTCTCTGACATTTTCAATTACATTTTCAGGGATCATTGCCAAATCAAATCACCTTCTCTGCAATCACCATTATATTTAAAAGTCGCACCCTATTCACATAAAGTGCGACTTCTAATTTCAACATTCAATTACAACAATTAAATTTTACCATAGACCAATCATTTATCCAACTATTTAACAATTAATTTATCTAAATCAGCAAACCATAAAATTAAATTGGTTAAAATCACCATCTGTTTTAGATGATTATTCTTAATTTCAGAATTTTTATCCATAATCATTGTTTGTTCAAAATAATCGGAAATTGGCCGTTTTAAGTTAGATAATCGTTGATAAATTTCATTTGGCATTAAATGATAATATCCATTCTTTACCTCGTCAACAGCTTGATTCAATTTCTTTTCAGAATCATTCTGAAATAAATTAGGATCAACATTTAATTCATCTGGTTTAAAATTAGCCTTATTTGAAATTCGCATTACACGGGTCAAAGATTCAATTGACAATTTAAAGTCGGAATCATTTTGATGTTGATTTAAAACATCGGCACTGTCCAAAATAAATAGAATATCAGGATTATGACCATTAACAACTGATTCGATAATATCATGGTGTATTTTTTCAGATTGAAGTAATTTAACGATTCGATCCTTAATAAAATCAATCACATTGTTAATCTGAGATTTTTGATCAAGCTGAACATCAAATTCATCTGCCGTTTCAGCTTTAATAAATGAATTCAATAAATCATTTAAATTCAAGTGCCAAGATTCACGTCTAATAATTCTAACAATTCCAATTGCTTGACGCCTTAATGCGTAGGGATCATTAGAACCACTTGGAATCATCCCGGCCGAGAAGAAAGTTAAAATACTATCGAATTTATCCGCAAGCGCTAGGGTTGCACCAACTTTAGATTGTGGTAATTCACCATCAGATGAAATCGGCATGTATTGTTCACGAATTGCCCTAGCGACTTCATCATTTTCACCCTTTAATTGGGCATACTTTGCTCCAATCACACCTTGTAATTCAGCAAATTCCCCCACCATTTCGGTTACTAAATCAAATTTATAAATTTGAGAGGCACGCTTTAAATTTTTTAATTGAGTTGAATCTAATCCGACATGTTTGCCAATAATTTGTGAAATGTGTTCAACCCGTTGCATTTTTTCATACATAGTTGAAATTCTATCATGAAAACTAACCCGTTTTAAACGGTTAACAAAGTAGTCAATCGATTTATTCATATCATTATGATAGAAGAACATTGCATCATCTAAGCGAGCCGTTAATACCTTTTCATTTCCAGCAATTACATTTTCAATATAGTCACTATTTCCATTACGAGCGGAAACAAAGTAAGGTAATAATTTACCATTTTGATCCTCAACGTAGAAGAAACGTTGATTATCACGCATTGAAGTAATCAAAACGGAAGCGGGCAATTCTAAATAACGACGGTTGAAACTACCGGCAAAAATAGTTGGCCATTCAACTAAATTATTAACTTCTTCTAATAAATTAGGATCAACCTTAATTTGCCAATGATGTTTTTTAGCTAAATCGTGAATTTGATTAACAATCAATTGTTTACGTTTTTTAGCATCAGCAATTACATATTGTTGTTTTAAATCATCTTCATAGTCGGAAACTTTTTTAATTGCAACATCATGACCTAAAAAACGGTGTCCACGGGTTATCCGATTAGCCTTAACATCAAGAATTGAAAAGGGAATTACCTGATCATCTAAAATGGATACAATCCATCTAATTGGTCTAACGTATTCTAAATGATAAACATTCCACTTCATCATGGTTGGGAATGTCATATCGGTAATCACTTTTTTCATCCCGGACAAAACATCTTGAACCGGTTTACCAGGAATATGCTTATTGACAAAAACATAGTCGGTTCCCTTAACATTTTTAAATTGAATATCATCAGGGGTTAATCCTTGACCACGGGTGAAACCAATTGCTGCTTTAGTCCAATTACCCTTATCATCCTGAGCAATTTTCTTTGATGGTCCCTTAACTGATTTATTAATATCAGGCTGTTTATCACTTAATCCTAAAATTTGAATGGTTAAACGTCTCGGGGTCGAAAATGGTTTAATTGAATCAAAAGTAATCCGTTGTTGCTTTAAATAATCACCTGCTCGTTTAATTAATTGCTTTATACTTGGTGTCACTACATGCGCAGGCATTTCTTCCAAACCAATTTCTAATAAATATTCATGAGTCATTTTATTTATCCCCCTTTTTATTTTTAGAATGATCTTTCAAGAGTTCTGCTCGTTTCTTTTCATCCTTAATCAACGGGAAGCCACGTTTCTTTCGTTCAATAACAAACGCTTTTGCAACCGCTCTTGCCATTTTTCGAATTCTAGCTAAATATCCAGCTCGTTCAGTTACTGAAACGGCACCCCTTGCGTCAAGCAAGTTAAAGGTATGACTACATTTTAAAATATAATCATAAGCGGGATGAACTAGACCTAATTTAATTAAACGGGTAGCTTCTTTTTCATAGGAATTAAACATGTTCAAAAGCATGTTTTGATTACTTTCTTCAAAACCATACTTAGAATGTTCATATTCTGGTTCTTTGAAAATATCACCATACTTAACGCCATATCCCCATTCAAGGTCAAAAACACTATTAACATCCTGAACATAGGATGCTAGTCGTTCTAATCCATATGTAATTTCAGATGCAACTGGATCCATTTCCTGACCACCAACGATTTGGAAATAAGTAAATTGACTGACTTCCATTCCATCAAGCCAAATTTCCCAGCCAACACCGGCACAACCCATTGAAGGATTAGCCCAATTATCTTCAACAAAGCGAATATCATGTTCTAATGGATTAATACCTAACTTTTTTAAACTATTAATGTACAAATCCTGAACATTTTCTGGTGATGGTTTCATCAAAACTTGGAATTGATGGTGTTGATATAAACGGTTCGGATTTTTTCCATAACGTCCGTCGGCCGGCCTTCTTGATGGTTCAACATAAGCAACATTCCATGGTTCTGGACCAACAGCACGCAAAAACGTGTATGGACTCATGGTACCGGCACCTTTTTCAGTATCATAAGCTTGCATTAACATGCAGCCCTTCGATGCCCAGTATTCTTGCAATGTTAAAATAATTTCTTGCATTGACAATTTTTTTGTCATTACAATCATCCTTTCTTTAGAATTGGAATACGAAAAAAAGCCCTATGTTATATTAAATCAATTATAGACAGATTTAATATAACATAGGGACGATCAACAATCGCGGTTCCACCCTAATTCTAGTTTGTCTAAAAACTAGCAGCTTCGTTCATTTCAGTTCAAAAAGTGCCCTTTGTGATTAAACCAATTGTTAGCTTCCACCATCCTAACTTCGCTTAAATTGAATTTAACACAATTTATCTTCTATCATCACTGAAAATATTCATTTCAAACAATTTTAATATTAGTTTAATGCCTAACAAATGTCAATTGTCAAATATGAAAACGATTCATTTGATCCAAAAAATGTTTACTTTTTAAATTTAAACCAACTTCGTTTTTATAAATATCATCCAATAGCATTCTTAAATTTTGTTTAACTTGATGATGTACTTTAATACTTCTAATTTGTTTCAAGTTAATAACTGAAAATTTTCGTAAGTAATAAATAGTTCGTTTATCAAAATGCATTCTTCTTGGATCCATTGAAAAATGATTTTCACAAAGGAGCCCGCCATAAATTTCAGAAAAATCCATTGGTAAATCAGAACGACCACAAATAACACAGTGCTTTAATTGGGGAGCAACACCAAATACTGGTAATAATTGAATTTCAAAGATATTAGTTATAATAGCAGGATCAATTCCGTGATCAATTAATCGTAACCCATAAAACAATTGATTGAACCACCTAAAAATCGGGGTTGAATCTGGAAAAGCCGCATCAATCAACCCCATAATATATGTCGCATAGGCATTTAAATCAATGTTTTGACTAATATTATTATAATGACTGATATCTAAAGCACTAATAATATATGAAAGCCCATTTGGACTTAAATTTCCTGAGTACTCTCCGTATGTAAAGGGTAAAATATCAGCAGTCATTTTAAACCGTGGTTTCATTGCACCCCGAACAAAGAACATTTTTTTACCGGCTTCTGCAGTTAAAAATTTAATCAGTAAATCATGTTCCTTATAGGGCTTTCGATATAATAAAATTCCATGAAAATTAGTATAAATGTGATTACTCAATTGTGATCACCTACTAATAATTAGATTTATGATAGCCTAGTGATTTCAATTCGTTTGAATTATCACGCCAATTAGGCTGTACTTTTACCCATAATTTAAGGAAGACCTTGCTACCTAATAGATCTTGAATATCTTTTCTAGCAAGCGTTCCAATTTTCTTTAGCATGGAACCCTTGCTGCCAATGATAATTCCCTTTTGACTATTTCGATCAATGATAATGGTAGCGTCAATATCTACCATCCCACTATCTCGCTTCTTCATTCTTTCAATGAAAACAGCAACAGAATAAGGAACCTCTTCTTTTGTTAATTGAAAAATTTTTTCACGAATCAATTCTGATACAATAAAACGTTCAGGATGATCAGTAATTTGATCAGTGGGGTAATATTGAGGACCATGTGGCATGGTTCTTGCCAATTGATTTAACATTTGTTCAACGTTGTTACCTTGAAGGGCTGAAATTGGGAAAACACCCTTCCAATCAATTGTATTTCGCTTATACGAATCAACAATTGGAACTAAATCATTTGGATTGATTTGATCAATTTTATTAACAATTAAATAAACCGGTTTTTTAATTGATTTCAATTTATTAATAATAAAGTTATCACCAGCGCCACGTTTTTCAACAGCACTGACCATAAACAAAATGGCATCAACTTCTCGTAATGCAGATAGTGAAGATTCTTCCATAAAAGTTCCTAATTTATTTTTAGGTTTTTGAATTCCAGGAGTATCAATAAAAATTAACTGAGCATCTTTGGTTGAATAAACTCCTTGAATTTTGTTTCTAGTTGTCTGAGCTTTATTACTCATAATTGCAATTTTTTGGCCAATAATACGGTTCATAAAAGTTGACTTACCAACATTAGGACGTCCAACAATTGCTATAAAACCAGAACGATAATTTGGATTATTTTGCATACTGTCATCTCCAATTTAAAATTAATTTTATAATGATTGGGATGAAAATAATACAACCGACAACAACAGCAAAAATTGCAGCAATAACGACATTTGCAGCTGCCACATCCTTAATTTTCTTCACTAAATCATTATAATGATTACCAACAATTAAATCACTTGTCCGTTCAAATAAAGTATTTATAATCTCAGAACTAATCACTGCTAAAATACATAGCAATAACCATAACCAATCGTTTAAATTTATTTTTAAAAGTAGCCCCAATAAGATAACGAGCAAGCCCATTTTAATATGAAAACTAAAATTACGTTCCTCAACCCATAAATCACGAAACCCATGAAAGGCATGCCTAAAGGACTGAAAATATGTCTGATTCTTATAAAATGATTGATGCTTATCTTTTAAGCCCATATGAATCCATAATCTTTCTTTGAAGTGGGAACATAACTGCCTCATCCTTTGGCTTCATATGATCGTATCCATTCAAATGAAGAAAACCATGAACTGATAAGAAACCTAATTCACGTTCATAAGAATGATTCAAAAACTCGGCTTGTTCTTGAACTTTATCAATACAAATAAAAATATCGCCTAAGTTTTCTGGTAACTCTGCTTTCAACTCTTTAGGCATTTTTAGTGGAATATCATCGTCTGAATCATCTTCAATTGCAAAACTAATGACATCAGTTGAACGGTCAACATGACGGTATTTTTTATTAATTTCTCTAATTTTATCATTATTAACAAAAGTAACTGACATTTCCGTATTTTCTTTTAATTTTAAGTATTTGCCAGCGTATTCTAAAACGTTTCTGACAAGATCAACGTGTTTTTTTGAAACGCCATCTTTAGTCTTATCATAAATTTCTAAATCCATACTTCTGCTTCCTTATTACTTATTATTTTTATCTTCATACGATTCATAAGCATTAATAATTTTTGCAACCACTGGATGTCTTACAACATCCTCTGAATTGAATCGAACAAATTGAATGTGGGTCACATGACTTAATATTTTAGGTGCTTGAACTAAACCACTGCTAGCATGCCTTGGTAAATCGATCTGTGATATATCACCATTAACAATCATCTTAGATCCAAAGCCCAGACGGGTTAAGAACATCTTCATTTGTGCATTAGTTGCATTTTGGGCTTCATCTAATATAACAAATGCAGAATCTAGCGTTCGACCACGCATATATGCTAATGGTGCAATTTCAATGATACCACGTTCCATTAAACGATTAGTATGATCAGTTCCTAAAATAGCAAACAAAGCATCGTAAATTGGACGCAAGTATGGATCAACTTTTTCCCTTAAGTCACCAGGCAAAAAGCCTAAACTTTCACCAGCTTCAACTGCAGGCCTTGTTAAAATGATCTTATCAACTTCATGTTTCTTTAATGCAGCAACAGCCATTACAACAGCTAAGTATGTTTTACCAGTTCCAGCAGGTCCAATTCCAAAAACAATATCATTTTTAGATACCGCCTGAACGTACTGCCGCTGACCAAAATTTTTAACACGAACTGCATTTCCCTTATTATCTCGAATCAGAACTTGATCATATAGATCTTTAAAATAGTTTAATGTGCCATTTTTAGACATATTCATAGCACTAACAAAATCATTACTGTGTAGTTTGACCCCTTGATGAATTAGGTCCAACATATTACGCAAAATTTTAATGACTTGACTTGCAGTATCAGAATCACCAGTGATTTTAATTGATGTTCCAACAGCATTAATTGATACATTCATGCCCTCTTCAATCAATTTAACAAACTTATCTTGAGCTCCTAATAAAACAGGTTCATCGTCTAAATTATTTAAGATGAATTCTTTTGTAACTTCAGAATTATCAGCCAAATATACTGACTCCTTTTATCGATATTTATTAAAATTTTAGCATACTTTCAACATTTAACAAAACAATTATATATGTATCAGCAGGCATTTTAAACCTGCTTTTTTAAATTAAACTAATTTAATTGAGCTTTAACGATTCGATTAACAACGGAACCATCAGCATGCCCCTTTACTTTTGGCATGACAGCACCCATCATTTTGCCAAAATCTTTCATACTGCTTGCACCAACTTGGTCTGCAGTATCAGAAACAATTTTTTTAATTTCATCTTCTGATAATTGTTTAGGAGCGTACTTACTTAAAATCTTTAATTGAGCTTCCTGTTCTTTAACAAGATCATCCCGATGACCCTTTTTGAATTCTTCGATTGATTCTTTATTCTGTTTCATTTGTCTTGAAACGACAGTGTTAATTTCATCTGGCTTTAAATCATGCCCTAATTTAATTTTTTCATTAGTTAGTGCAGATTTCAGCATTCTGATAACAGACATTGCTCTTTTATCATGACCTAACATTGCTTTTTTTAAATCTTCCATAAGCTGTTTGTTTAAATCCATGATTTTTTCTCCTTTGTTTTTCTATATCCTCAAAAATAAAAACGCCCCTGAAACACAGGGACGTTCCTACATTTTAATAGAAGCGTTGACGTTGATGACGACGACGTCTCTTTTTGCTGTCACGTTTACGAGCAGCCTCTGATTTTAACTTACGTCTTACACTAGGTTTTTCGTAAAATTCACGCTTACGATATTCTCGTAGGGTTCCGTTTCTAGAAACAGAGCGTTTGAAACGTCGAAGAGCCTTATCAAAGGATTCATTTTTATGAATTTTTGTAGACATATAAAAGTCCCTCCCCTCCGAGTTCAAGTTCAAATGATTAGAAAATAGAAACTAAACATTTCTTAATAATTATACCTAAATATTTAAAAATCGTCAATTAATCCTCATAAAATATTATTAATAAAATATGATAAAATATACCTATATCAAATATCAATCGAGGCCTTAATTATTATGGATAAATTAAACATTTTCATTATATCAGATGCAAGTGGTCAGACGGCGTTAACAGTTGCAAAAACAGCTGCTTCTCAATTTCAACACACAACGCCGAATTATCAACGTTTCACATACGTAACTGAAAAAGAAAGTTTAAAAAATGTTTTAAAACAAGCTGAAAAGAGTCAAAGTGTAATCTTTCACACCCTAACCAAACCTGAAATGAGCAAAATTGTGATTGATTTTGCTAAAAAACATCATCTTTTAGAATGTGATTGCATTCAAAAGCCAATTACAATGCTTGCAAAACAAACTGGCATGGAGCCTGAATATGTGCCTAATTTAGTCCATAATTTGAATTCTAATTACTTTAATCGCATATCAGCAATGGAATTTGCCGTCGTTAATGATGATGGTAAAAATCCACAAAATTTAAGTAAAGCTGATATTGTTATTTTAGGAGTATCAAGAACATCCAAAACGCCCTTATCACTATATTTAGCAAATAACAATTTTAAAGTTGCTAACGTTCCAATCAATCCTAAAATTCAATTACCAGATCAAGTCTGGGACATCGATAAAAACAAAATTTTTGGTTTAACCAATACTGTTAAATCACTTAAGAAAATTAGGCGTGAGCGGATGCGATCCTATGGAATGAATCTTGATACCCCATACTCTAATTCCAAAAATATTAAAGCTGAATTGGAATATGCTAAAAATCTCTACAAAAAGATTGGCTGCCGTTCAATTAACGTTTCTAATAAATCAATCGAAGAAACTGCCACAATCATTATGAGTAAATTAGGCTATAGTAAAATTAAGAATTAAATTATTTTTGATTTTTAATATCTGATAATAAATGATCATTAAATTGTTGCTTCTCTAACATTGATACTTCATATTTATGGGGTATCAATTTTTTCTTACTTCCGTCAACTTTTAACGCTGGTGTTTCCATAATTTTAGGAACATTAGTTAATTGCGGATGATGAGCAATATAATTTAAGCTCTTGAATCCAATTGTTCCCAAGCCAATAATTTCATGACGATCTTTATGACTCCCCATTTTATTTTTAGAATCATTTAAATGAACGACCTTTAGTCTAGATAATCCAATGGTATGATCAAATTGATCTAAAACCCCATCAAAATCATTTTTAACATCATATCCAGCATCATTAGTATGACAAGTATCAAAAGTAACGGAAAGTTTTTCATTTAAGTTAACCTTATCAATAATTTTAGCTAATTCATCAAAATTTCGGCCAACTTCAGTTCCTTTACCAGCCATTGTTTCTAAAGCAATTTGGACGCTTTGATCAGGTTCAATCACTTCATTTAATCCCTTAGCAATGTTATCAATGGCCGCGTCAGCACCGGCTCCAACGTGTGATCCAGGGTGTAAAACAACTTGTTTAGCACCGATTGCTTCCGCACGCTTAATTTCTTGGTGTAAAAATTGAACCCCAAACGTAAAATTACGTGGCTTTTTAGTATTACCTAGATTAATAATGTATGGAGCATGAATCACAATCGATTTAATATTATGTTCATCCATATATTGATGGGCAGGTTTAATATTTAATTCACTAACCGGTTTACGCCTAGTATTTTGAGGCGCACCAGTATAAATCATAAATGTGTTTTCGTTGTAACTGGCAGCTTCCTGTGCAGATCCAAGCAACATTTTTTTACCGTTCATACTTACATGTGAACCAATTAAGAAATCATTCTCTGCCATAACCATTCTCCTTTAATAATCTTACAATTGCTTCTGATGAGTTAATATGTTCCCAAGAACAATATTTTTGATGGAATCGATCTAATTTAGTTTGGTAATTTTTAAAACCACCATCATTAGTAAAGATATCTAATTGATGATATAAATCATCAGCTTTAGTTACTAATGGACCTGGAACATCTTTTTTATAGTTAAAATAAAACCCACGAAGCTGATCATCATAGTGCTCTAAATCATATGCGTAAAACAACATTGGCCGTTTTAAATTGGCATAATCAAACATAACTGATGAATAATCCGTAATCAACATATCACTAGCAAGATAAATTTGATTAATGTCACCTTCACTTAGAATTTTAACACGTTTTTCAAAGCCTTTAATGTTAATTCGATCCTTAATTAAATAGTGGGGTCGAATAATTAGCTTTGTATTACGATCGACATGCTTAAAAAATTGATTTAAATCAAACGGCAACTCAAAACGATAACTGCCTTTACTTCGATAATCATCATCCCGCCAAGTTGGTGCATATGTAATGATAGTTGCATTTGCATCCCCAACTAATCTCTGTTTCAAGCTTTTAATCTTATCACCCACATTGTCTTGATATAAAACATCGTTTCTAGGGTATCCACTTCGAATGAAATGATTTTTGAAAGCAAAAGCACGTTTGAAAATTTTTTCAGAATATAAATTAGGGGCAATTAAAGTATCCCAACGACTACTCTCTTTAGCAAAATTACGTTTATATTTTTTAGTGGTGGTCCCCGGAATGGAAACATTTTGAATATCTAATCCTAATTTCTTTAAAGGCGTCCCATGCCAAGTTTGAATATAAATAGTCTTTTTATTTTTGTGCCACCAAATTGGCATTCTAGAATTAAAGATCCAAAAATTGGCCCGTGCTGTGTACCAAATCCATTTGGGCATAAAACGTTTTAAAAGCTTAATGTTCGGATATTTTTGATGGATTTTTCGATATTGACTTGGTTTAATACCAAAATATAAATTATTAGCTTTAGATGGGTAGTCCCTTATCAATTGACGGTAAATTGCTGCTGGATTATCGCTAATATCCTTTCCATTAAAACTTTCAAAAATAATTAAGTCCTTTTTAACCGGTAAACAAATAAACCCATCGTTAATAACGATGAGTCCAATGCGAATTAAAAGTTTAACAGCGCGAACAAATTCTAATTTTAAATTATTTAAATTCATTTTATTCGCCCTTTTCATTTAAATTAAATCAACAAATCTAGATCTGAATTTGTAATGTAAATGAGAACCAACAACTAAGAAGAAAGCGACAAACAACCAGAACAAAATAGTCAGAACTGGTCTTTGCCAAAACCATGATTGAGATAACATTGAATCTCTAAATCCTGAAACAACGTAGAAAAATGGGTTTAATTCTAAAATTCTTACTAATGGTGCTGGAAAGGCATTAGTTTGGAAATTAAATAATACTCCAGACATATAGAATAACATTCTCATAATTGACTGTAACAGAATTCGATAATCCCTTACTAATACTGAAATGGTTGAATTAAAGATACTAAAAGCAACTAACCACATAATCATTGCAAAGAAATAATAAATCCACTGAAGCCAATAAATGCTTGGTGTTACTCCCCCAACAAAGAATCCAATGAAAACTGAGAAAGCAAGCATTGTCCAAAATGAACTTAAGTTGGAAACGATTTTAATTGATGGTAAAACACTAACCGGAAACTTCATCTTAGAAACCATGCCAACTTGATTATATATACTTTTGGCAGCTTGATTAGTAACCGTTTGCATATAAAACCACGGTGTGATTCCAATTACCATCCATGCTAAGTAATTAATGCCGCTAGAATTTCCCTTTTTTAAACCAATTCCAAAGACGAACCAGTAGATACAAATTTGAATCAAAGGATTTAAAAATTCCCATGCCAAGCCTAAATAATGACTTTGATAGTCAGATCGACTTTGGTATTTAGATACCCTAAACATAATCCTTAAATTGTTAAATTGCTCTTTAAATAAAGTAATGACTTCTTTCAAGTCTTTACACTCCTTTATTATCTTTTAATATATAGCGTTGGACAACCCGTTCAGTTGCATGACCATCATTGTATGTATTCCACACTTGATTAAAATGTTTAAAATCAGTTAGACGGTTATCTTTAATGGCATTTTCTAAATCATCAACATTTTTGATTGGTTTACTAGGTAGCCAATTATCCAAATGTTCTTGAATGCCAGTTGTTAAACGATATTGATCTAAATCGTACATAAAAAATATTAATGAATGTGCATTCGGCAATAAACTGAAATCAAAAGCAACTGAAGAATAATCAGTCACTAAGGTATTGGTTACTGAAAGCAATTCACTAGTTGATAGTTCACGATAAAAATGAATTCTAGGATTATTAATATAGCTAATCCGGTTCTTACGATAAAAAATTGGGTGCAAGCGTAGAACAACAACTGCATTTGGGTCGGCACTTAATGCTTTAAACAAACCGATGGGCGGATTAAAGTGAAATCCCTTTCGATAAGTCGGCGCATACAAAATAACCCGTTTTTGTTCAAGCTCCGGTGCCACTCGATAAACCCGTTTTCTAATTTTATCAATCCACAATTGACTAAGATATCGATCAGAACGGGGATACCCAAGTAATTTTATTTTAGAATGATCGGCATGGTAATTGTTAATAAAAACATTTCCCATTGCCTTTGAAGCAACAACGTATTCATCAAATTGATTATAAACAGCCTGAAAACGTTGTTTGTCTAATCGGCTACGCTTACTAGTACTGGGATCACCCCAACCAAATTTTTTAATTGCACCATTTGCATGCCATAATTGGATTATCTTCATACTTTTGGGATGAAACATTCCACCCAAAAACGGGAAATAATTATCACAAAAAATAGTTTTTCCTGACATAACAATGGGAAGAATTCTAAAAACAAAGTGTAACCCATTCCAAAAAGGAATTGTTTTGATACCAAATGCGGCTAAATCAATAGCTGCATCCTCAATTTTAGGATCGTATAATACAATTATTTTTTGGTGATCAGATAATTTTAACGCCATGCGTTTAATTAAATTTAAATTATTGCCAAAGCTCATAATATAAATTATATTTGATTTTTTGCGAAAATAAAAAAATCCGGAAACCATTCTAATTAAGCATAAATATAAAAATTTTAGCATTTATTACCACCATTAACGTTTTAATTAATACAATTTTGTATTATAACACAACTAAATTTAAAAATTATAATCAAATTGTAAACATTAACGTTTAGGTTCATAAAAATGCCCAATAATTTTAGTACTACTGGTAACCGTTGCAAATGCCTTAGAGTCTGATTCACTTAAGGCTTCTTCAAGTTCATTCATTTCATACAAAGAAATTGCAGTGAATAAAATTGTTTTTTTATCATGGTAGTAAGCACCCTCTGCACCATGAACAATTGTAATCCCACGTCTTAAATGATTTTGAATGCTATCAATTACCATTTTAGGTCTACTGGTTACAATCATAACTTGCATTCTTTGTTGTCTTGTATAAGCCATGTCAATCATTTTACCATTAACAAACAAACCAATGGCCGAATAAAAAGCATAGGGCCATCCATAAGCAAAACCAGCTGCAACAATGATAAATGAATTAAAAATAATGTTCACCGTTCCAATTGTTTTGCCAGTTTTTCTTCGAATGACAATTCCTAAAATGTCTAATCCGCCGGTTGAAATTTGATTTTTTAAAGCCCAACCGGTACCAAATCCATTAATGACGCCACCAAAAATAGCACAGATCATCGGATCAGTGGTTAATGGTAGTGGGTGAATGACCCTCATCATAATACTGGCTAATAAAACAGATAAGAAAGTAAAAAAAGTAAACTGGTGCCCAATATGACGCCAAGCAAGTATAAACATTGGAATATTAATAATAAAAAGTGCTAAGGAAGTTGAAATTGTGACTGGAAAATACCTTGATGTAATGGTATTCAATAATTGAGCAAATCCAGTATATCCAGATGAATATATGTGTCCTGGCGTCCAAAAAATATTCATGGCTAATGAAACCATGATTGCATATATTAAAGAAAAAGAAGCCTTCGTAAGATATTGATGCTTCTTAAACAGATCGTCCATATTAAAATTACCTTTCCTAAATTTAGTATGAAATTAGTATAACATAACAAAGCAAAAACACCCGTCAATTATAATTGGCGGATGTTTTAAATCGATTTTAATATCAATTATTTCTTATATTTAGAATTAACATCGATTCCTAAATCATCTAATTGTTGTTGAGTAACAGGACTAGGGGCATTAGTCATTGGTTCTGATGCATTGGAATTCTTAGGGAATGCAATCACATCACGAATATTGCCACGTTGTGCTAACAATCTAGCAAAACGATCTAATCCAATTGCTAAACCACCATGAGGTGGGAATCCATAATCTAAAGCCCTTAAGAAGTAACCAAAACGTTTTTCTGCTCGTTCCTTAGTGAATCCAAGTGCACGAAGCATCTTTTCTTGCATTTCTCTAGTATGAATACGGATTGATCCGCCACCCAATTCTAAGCCATTCAAAATAATATCATAGCTTTGGGCATGGGCTTTATAAGGATCTTCGCCCTTATTCAAGTAGTGTTCATCGCCTTGATTAGGCATCGTGAATGGATGATGGGCTGGAACCCAGCGTTTTGCACCTTCATCGTATTCAAATAATGGCCAGTCAACAACCCACAAGAAATCAAAAACGTTCTTTGGAATCATGTGTTGTTCCTTAGCGATTGAACGACGAAGAGCACCTAGTGAATCAGCGACAACTTTCTTGCGATCGGCAACAAATAGTAATAAATCACCATCTTTAGCACCGGTCCGTTTAGTAATGGCATTAAATAGCTGATCACCCTTTAAGAATTTAGCAATCGGACCGGTAAACTTACCATGATTAATCTTAATCCAAGCTAAACCTTTCGCACCAAAACGTTTAATATAATCGGTAAATTTATCAATTTCTTTTCTAGAATATTTATCAGCACCACCAGGAACAGCAATTGCTTTAACCTGGCCACCATTATCGGCAACGTTAGCAAAGACTTTAAAATCAACATCTTTCATAATGTCAGTTAAATCTTTTAATTCCATCCCAAATCGAACGTCGGGTTGGTCAGTCCCAAAACGATCCATTGATTCTTGCCAAGTAATCCGTTTAAATGGAGTCTTAATTTCAATATTTAAAGTATCCTTCATTACTTTTGCAATTAAGCCTTCAGTAATATCTTGAATCTGTTTTGCAGACAAGAACGAAGTTTCCATATCAATTTGCGTAAATTCAGGTTGTCGATCACCACGTAAATCTTCATCACGGAAGCATCGTGCAATTTGATAGTAACGGTCAAAGCCAGCTCCCATTAACATTTGTTTAAATTGTTGTGGTGATTGTGGCAATGCGTAAAAAGAACCCTTATGAACCCTAGAAGGAACTAAGTAATCACGAGCACCTTCAGGAGTTGAAACAGTCATTTCTGGAGTTTCAATATCAATAAAATGATGTTTATCAAAATAACTGTGAACCGACTGCATAATCCGGTTTCTAATTAAAAGCCCTTTTTGCATCACTGGCCTTCTAAGATCTAAATAACGGTACTTTAATCTTAAATCTGCGGTCGCAGTGGTATCATCTTTAATTTCAAATGGCATTGGCTTAGATTTACTTAAAATTTCGATCTTATTAACATGAAGTTCAACTTTGCCAGTTTTCATATCTGGATTAACTTCATTTTTAGCTCTTGGAACAACTTTACCAATAACTTTAATAACATATTCATTACCAAGGGTATCAGCAATCTTTAATGCATTTTTATCGATATCTTCACTGAATACTAACTGCAAAATTCCAGCACGGTCTCTTAAATCGATAAAAAGTAATTTACCTAAATTCCTTCTTCTTTGGACCCATCCACACAGGACAACGTTTTGATCAACGTATTTTTCGTTAATCAAACCAACGTACGTGGTTCTTTTCATGATTAACAGCTCCTTTTAATTAAAACTATCTTCAATAACTTCATTAAAGTTATCTTTAACATCCTTTAATGGAACACTGACTTCTTCACCAGATGCCATTGATTTAACATTAATTTTATGACTAGCCAGTTCTTTGCCGCCAATCGTTAAAGTATATTCAGCATTTAAACGGTTCGCAGCCTTAAACTGTCCACGTGGTTTCTTATCTAAATAATCACGGTCGGCAGAAAAACCAGCATCTCGCAAAGCTTGAACAACTTTAAATGTTTCGGTATCAGTATCATCACCAATTCCAACAACGTAAGCATCAAGCGGGTGTAAATTAGGGAATGGAATGTTTTCACCCTCCATAAATAGAAGAAGCCGTTCAACACCTAATCCGAAACCAACACCAGACATATCAGGTCCGCCAAGTTGTTTAACTAGCTCGTTGTATCTACCACCAGCACAAATAGTGGTATATCCTTTACCTAGTGACTTTGATTTAACCATAATCTCAAAAATTGTATGATTATAATAATCTAGTCCACGAACGACTGATGGATCAATATCATAATCAATATTTAAGGCATCCAATAAAGATGTAACCTTATCAAAATGCTGTTTAGCATTATCAGTAAGGTAATCCAAAATTGATGGAGCATCGGCTACAAATTGTTTATCTTTAGGATCCTTGCTATCCAAAACTCTCAAGGGATTCTTATATAAACGTTCTTTAGAATCATCACTTAATTCATCATAGTGTGGCTTTAAATAATCAATTAAGGCTTTTCGATAAGCATCGCGGGTTTCTTCATCACCTAAAGTATTAAGTGCTAAACGAACGTGCTTAATTCCAAATTGTTTTAATAAATCTAAAGCCATTGCAATGACTTCAACATCTAATTCAGGCAAATCACTACCAAAAGCTTCCACCCCAATCTGATGAAATTCACGTTCACGTCCTGATTGTGGCCGTTCATATCTAAACATTGGCCCCATATAAAATACTTTATATGGTTTATATGTATCCGGACCATATAATTTATTTTGAACAAAAGCACGGACAACACCAGCAGTGCCCTCTGGTCTTAATGTAACATGGCGACCACCTTTATCATTAAAATCATACATTTCCTTAGTAACAATATCGGATGTATCACCTGAGGTTCTAGAAAAGACATTAAAATTTTCAAACATGGGAGTTCTAATTTCATGATAACGATACTTTGAAAATAATTTTCGAGCTGTATTTTCAATGTATTCCCATTTATAACTTTGACCAGGTAATATATCAGCAGTTCCCTTTGGACGTTGATATTTCATCTTATTTCCTCCCTATTTTTAATCTTATATCCAATAAAAAAAGCCCTTGTTAATTAATTAAAATTAACAAGGGCGCAAAAAGCACGGTACCACCTTTTTTATTTCTTACCGGATAACGTCTAAGACGAATAGCAAATTAGCTATTAACCTCCGAAGTGTCTTTCAGATCTTAAAAATACATTTTTTCACCAACCAAATGTTCTCTTTAAATTCTTTGATCCTACTATTCTTCATCATGGGCCTTTATTTATATCTCAAATTTAGAGTAATCAAAATTAAGTTAAATGTCAAGAAGAATCTATTTTAAATTAACTTAAATTAATTATACAATATGTTTAAATTATCATAAGGAGATGTTTTATTTGAATCAAAAATGGTTAAGTCAATTGCCAATTCAAAATATCAAAAAGGTAATTCCGGTATCCGGCGGTGACATTAATGAATCTTACCAAATTCAGACTGATAATCAAAAATTCTTTATGAAAGTTCAGCCCAAACGAGGCAAAGCTTTCTTTCAACATGAAGTTGAAGGGCTAAAATTACTGAATAAAGCGGCTAACGTTCCAGAAGTCGTTAATGATGGTGAAATTAATTCAGATGGATATTTAATCCTAAAATGGATTGATTCCGGATCAGGAAGTCAGTATGAACTAGGGCAAATGGTTGCTAAAGTGCACCAAATTCATAATCATCAATTTGGTTTGGATCACGATTTCAAAATCGGTAAAATCCCTAAGAACAATCATTGGCAATCAAATTGGATTGATTTTTATATTAACCAACGGCTGGAACCATTGGTAAATTTAGCAAAGCGAAACCATGTCTGGAATCAAAATCGAGACAACCATTATCAAAATCTAAAGCAAACTTTCATTAACTATTACAAACATCATAGAATCACACCTAGCTTATTGCATGGTGATTTATGGGCTGGTAATTTTATGTTTGATAAGAATTCAAAACCAGTATTAATTGATCCGGATGTCTTTTATGGCGATCGTGAAATGGATTTAGCGATGACAACCGTTTTTGGCGGTTTTAACGAAAATTTTTATAAGGGATATAATGCAGTTTATCCAATTCAACCGGGATTTGATAAACGGGTAGCTTGGTATCAATTCAATTATTTAATGGCCCACCTTAATTTATTTGGTGAACTATATGGATCAAGTGTTGATCGGATTTTAAATCAATTTTAAAAACAATAATGCAAAATAAAAGCGCAGGATTAATCCTGCGTTTTTATTTATTATCGGTATCAAAAATAATTGTTACCGGTCCATCATTCTCCAATTCCACTTGCATATCCGCACCAAAAACACCAGTTGCAACGTGAATTCCATCATTTTCTAATGCATGATTAAATTGATCATAAATTTTCTTAGCATGATCTGGTTTCCCTGCATTGAAAAATGAAGGTCGATTCCCCTTAGCAGTATTTGCATAAAGCGTAAATTGAGAAATTGAGAGGATCGAGCCATTAACCGATGACAAATTATTATTCATCTTTCCTCGATCATCTTCAAAAATTCTAATTTTACTAATTTTATGAACGAGGTAATCAATTTCATCCTGGCCATCAGTATCTTCAACGCCAACTAACAACATATACCCACGATTAATTTGACCATGAATTTTACCATTAATCGACACTTTAGCATGATTAACCCGCTGTAATACAACTTTCAAAAAATCACTCCTTATTATTGAAAAGCACGTTTAACAGAATAAATATCATTTACATTCTTCAAACTACTCTGTAATGCTTGATATTGTTGTACATTGTGTAAATCCAAATAAATCGTAATTGAAACCACTTCTCGATTACCAACTTTTCCTTCAACCGATTTAATTTGTTTTGTGACCGCATTAATCTTCTTTAACACATCGTTTAAAAGGCCGGTTCGATTATATCCCCTAATTTTCAAAATGGTATTGTAATTAACGCCATTTGAACTATTATCAGCCCAGTGAGCATTAACAATTCGTTGACCAGTTGATTCAAATTTCTTCACATTAGGGCAATTCTTACGATGAATTGCAACCCCATGACCCATCGTAATATATCCAACGATGGGGTCACCTGGGATTGGATTGCAGCAATGGCTTAAGTGAATTAATAAATTATCAATTCCTTCAATTACAACATCACTGCCATTTTTCTTATTTTCATGACCTGATTTGCGATTAGGATCAATGGGATGATGTTGATTTAAAAGCTGTTGCTGTTCAATTGCACGGTGCTCTTTTTCTTGATTTTCTCTAACATCCTTAGTTAAACGTTTAACAATTCCTTCAGGTTGAATATCCCCAAAGCCAATCATTGCCAATAGATCATCCATATCTCGATAGTGCATCGATTGGGCAATTTTATTAATATTATCATCAGTAAGAATTATTCTTGGATCATAATCATCATCTTTAACTTTTTTATTCAAAATTTCTTTCCCAACGACAATGTTACGTTCCCGATCATTTCTTCTGAAGTATTGTTTAATTTTTCTTTTGGTTTTTACACTGGTAACCAATCCAAGCCAGTCTCTGCTTGGTGATGCATTACTGGAGGTTAAAATATCAACTACATCACCAGTTTTCAACTCATAATCAAGCGGAACCATTTTGCCATTTACAGTTACACCCGTGGTATGATTACCAACTTCAGTATGAATTTTATAAGCAACATCCAATGGTTTTGAGTGCTTGGGGAGCTCTAAAACATCTCCACGGGGGGTGAAAATATAAACATGATTATCAAATAATGCATTGCGTCCACTGTTTAAAGTTTCATCAATTTCATTTTCATCACTATTCTTATCTTGTTCCTGAAGCTCAATGACATGTTTATATTCATTTAATTTATAGTTATCAGAACTACCCTTTATTTTATCTTTAATGCCTTCTTTATATGCCCAATGGGCAGCAACCCCATACTCAGCAATTTGATGCATTTTGGCAGTTCGAATTTGAGCTTCTAGTAGCTTACCTTCAGGTCCAATCACTGTCGTATGCAACGATTGATACATATTCGGTTTAGGATTGGCAATATAATCCTTGAAACGGCCATTAACCGGTTTCCACTTCGATTGGATAGCACCTAAAACAGCATAGCAATCCTTAATGGATTTTGTAATCACACGTAATGCTAACAAATCGTAAATTTGACTGAATTTCTTATGCTTATTGTGCATTTTACGGTAAATCGAATAAATGTGCTTTGGTCTTCCATATACATCAACTTTGATGTGCAAATTAGAAATTACTTTTCTGACATCATGAACTGCCATATTAATATAAGCAACCCGTTGAGTTCGCTTAGAATGCATTAAATGTGCAACCAAATAATATTGTTCTGGGTCAAGATATCTTAATGACAAATCCTCCAATTCCCATTTAATAGCACCAATTCCTAAGCGATCAGCCAACGGTGCGTAAATAGCTAATGTTTCGTTAGCAATCCTTAAACGTTTTTTAGATTCAAGGTGTTTTAAAGTCCTCATATTATCAAGACAATCAGCCAATTTAACAATAATAATTCTTATATCGTGGCTAACAGACAGAAGCATTTTTCGATAATTAGCAGCTAATCGATCATTATGTGATTTATACTTCATCTGACTGATTTTTGTAACCCCATCAACGATTAAAGCAATATTATCACCAAATTGCTCCTTTACGTCTTTAATTGGAACATGCGCATGCTTAATAACATCATGTAATAACCCGGCGCAAATTGTTTCCGGATCCATTTTTAATTCAGCTAAAATACCAGCAACTTGCAGTGGATGCACAATGTATTTAGTTCCTGATTTTCTTAGTTGATTTTTATGGGCATGATCTGCAAAATTATATGCTCTCTTTACCATTTTGACGTGGTCAGAATTCATATATGTAGAAACACGATGTATTAAATCATCAAAATTCCATTTCCTTTCTTTAGACATATTATCAATCTTCTTTCAAATAACGCTGTTTTTATTCCTTTAATTCAAAGAAAGTTGAAAAAGCTGCCAATAAATACAACGGTGCCGTTTCAGTTCGTAAAATCCTTGGTCCGAGTCCAATTGGGGCAACACCATTAGAAATCATTTGTTTAATTTCAGACGGTGAAATACCACCTTCCGGTCCAAAAATAGTTAATGCAGTATTATCACCTTTCATTTGATTCATAATCATTTTTAATGTTGTTCGTTCACCCTGCTTGGCGGATTCTTCATAGGCAACCATTCTTTTATCAAAATTCAATTTTAATAGGTCGGTTAAAGAATCAATATATTCGACCTTTGGAATTATATTTCGATGAGATTGTTCAGCAGCACTTTTAGCAATTTTATTTAAACGTTTTAATTTTTTATTAACTCGATTTCCACGCCATTTGGCAATTGACCATTGGCTTTTGAAAAAAATAATCTCAAAAACACCCATTTCAACTGCCTTTTGAGTAATTAAATCAGCTTTATTCTTTTTAGGCAGGCCACACGCAATGCTCACTTTAACTGGCATTTCAGTATTAACATCTAAATACTTTACAATTTTAACAATCGATTCAGGATCCTTTTGAACCAATTTTCCCAAATATACCTGATGCTTATTATCAACAAATTCAGCTTGATCATTCAATTGAGCACGAACAACTGATATCCAATGATGGGCAACTTCATGTGGCAACACAATGTTTGAATTTAATTTTAAATGTTCATGTAAAAAATAATGTTGCATTCGAAATCAATTCCTCCATTTAATTCAAACAATTTTTTTTGCAATAATTCCATACCAATCTTTCATCGACGAAACTTCAATTATTTGAAAATGATTTTCCGTCAATTGGTCTAAAATTGTTGTTAAATCAGTATTAATAATTCCAGAAATAATAAATAATCCATCATTTTTAAGATTCTTATTTGCTTGTGGAATCAGTGGCAAAATAAATTTTGTCAACATGTTAGCAACAATCAAATCTGCATGCTCATTAATATGATCCAATAAATTATTAGTACTTATTATTACTTTATCACTAACATGGTTTAATTTCACATTTCTTTTTGCTGATGTAATTGAGTCATCAGTAACATCAAACCCCTTTGCTTCCTTAGCACCTAATTTCACTGCTGCAATACTTAAAATTCCAGAGCCGGTTCCAACATCTAGAACATGTTCTTCACCATGGATACTAGCTTCCATTAATTGAAGGGTCAATTGAGTGGTTGGATGAATTCCCGTTCCAAATGCTCTTTTAGGATCCAATTTTAAAACAATTTCACCCGGCATTTGGACATGGTAAGTTTGCCAACTTGGTACAATTGTTAGAAAGCGGGTGATTTTAGTAACGTGGTAATTCTTCTCCCATGCAATTCCCCACTGTTGATCATCAACTATTGATGTCGATATTTGATATTTTCCGGGATTTAAGCCAAATTGATTTAATCCCTTTACTTGATGCTTCAAAGATTTAATTTTAGATTCCACCGATGATTTAGGTGGAAAATAAGCTGTCATTTGAATTTGATGATCAATGTTTTGAATTTGGATCCCATTAGCATCTATCTGTTCTAACATATTACTAACAGCAGATGCTGCTTCATTAGAAATTAAAATTGATAATTTAGTCCATTTCATTTAATTCCACCTGATTTCCATCCATATTGGTTTAAATCCATATCACGTTTTTTCATCTGTGATACATATGGATTGTTTAAAACAATATAACGTAATTTAGCATCTGTCCATTTTCCTTTATTAGGAACGCCAATCCTGGATGTTGCTTTAATACTTTTAGGCCTTTTACAGTGAATTAAATCTAAGGATAAATTGGATTGATTGAGCATTTTTAAATTCAGTTTTAAATCAATCCCCATTGCCTCGGTTAATTTACCAGGCCCATTGGTAATATTAAAGCCCTTTTGATGTCGGTTGCGTTCCATAATATCTAATCCTAATTCAGGTTCAACAGCACGAATTAATACACCTTCTGGAATTCCCTTTCTCTGGGTAATAAAATTCAATAAATTTCTTCCCCAAATTGTAAAAATGTAAATCGTTCCTGGCCGCCTAAAAAGTGCGGAACTCCGTTTGGTCTTTAATCCTTGGTATGAATGGGCAGCCCGATCAATAACTCCCATATAAGCCTCAGTTTCAACAATAAAGCTTGATACTATTTTACCATTATGATGATAAATGATTCGTTTCCCTAATAAATCACGTGCAATTTGATCCGTTGACTTACTTTCTAAAAAATTTTTAACTTGTTTCAAAAATAAATTCACCAACTTCAAAAAAAGTGCCAAATGATTTTGGCACTAATTAGTTATAATTAACTTGTTTTTTTTATATTTTTAATTGCTTTTAATTTAATCTCATGTTCCTTCAAATGATTCTTTAAATAATTTAATAAATCACTTTCGGTTTTAAATATCCGTGGATGCTTTTGTTTATGAAGTCTTAAGTCAATTTCATTTATTTTTTGACGCCCAGTCCACTTGTGTCCATATCTTATGATTAAACGATTATTTAAGTTATTTTTACCGAATCTAAATACATAGACATTATCAGGGGTCATTAATGGACGAATATACGTCTTCTTATACTGATAGTTATTTTGTTTAAGATAGTTTTTAGTTCGAATTAACATGGATTTCACCTCCATTTTTCTTTTAATTTAATTAAGCAGTCTATTTATATCTATAATATGATAATAGAAATTAATTCAAAAGGCAAATTATCAATAATCTAAATAAAAAAGTCTATTTTGAATTTAAGCAAAATAGACCATTTCATTTTTATAAAATAAAATTTAATTATCACTTTTTCCAACATCAATTGCTTGATGCTTAAGATTAGGAAAAACATACTTATCGGATAAGCCTGTAATTCCACCTTGGAAGAAGAATGCAAATAATGTTCCAACTCCAAAGCTTCCACCAAGATCCCTGGTAATACAAAATGCAATGATAGCCATTACAGTCGGTGGAATGTATGAAAACCACATTGCCGTTGCCGCATTACCATGACAATATTTAAATCTTAAAATTTGCATTAAATCATCAGCAGGATGCAATGCTAAATTAACACGTTGATAAATTGAAATTGCCATTGCAATCATTGCTACACCTAAGAAATTCATTAAAACATAGATGATATCTGCAACAATTCCGTGGGCTTCGGGCAACAATCCAACAAAGATGTTATCAAAAAATTGAATCAAAAGAGAAAATGGTCCAAGAAAAATAATATTTCCAAATACTCTAGACCAACTCCAATGTCCAACTAAAATAGCATTTAAAACTGCTGTTAATAAACCTAAACCAAAGAAGGCCCAAAATAAACTCCAATGAAGTGCGATCCCCAAATTATTTTCAGCAGCAGTCCAATAAGCTGCTCCTAAAAATGAAGGATGAATCTTAGCACTTGATATTAACGTTAGAACGTTTCCAGCAGAATTAAAAACCAAAGAAATGGCAAAATAAATAACTGAACTAGTCATGGAAATTGTTCTTGGCGTCTTTTTACTACTCATTAACAAATCACTTCTCATTTAAATTTTTATTAACATTAACATTCCTGAAAATTAATTTTATCACAATGTAAGCGCTTATATAATTTCATTATATTTATATTAACACATGCCCACGGTAAAACTCAATTATAATTTGAAATTTTGTGAAAAAATTTCATAAATAAAGGAACTTATATCAACATAAGTTCCCATTATTTATTAGCAATTAAATCATCCACATGAACCCATACTCGATAATGCATCTTTGGATGTTCAATCAGCGCATACTTCATTCCAAATTTTTCATTAAATGAAGTTGACCGCAGTTGCATTACTTTAATAACGTTAAAAGTATCATTATTTTGATCATAATTTTTAGCAAAATTAACGTCAAAACGATCGGTAAAGTCCTTATCTTCCATCCACATCGAAGCACCATCGGCTAACTTCATGGTTGAATTTAATTTTGATTCTTGAAGTTGTTTAGATGTAACTTCAGAAACATTATTTAAACTTAATAATTGTTCAACAACACGTTTAGATGATTTTCCATCCATCCAACGATCATACCGATCGACAAATTGTTGATAACGATCATCAAAGTGCCAGTCACCATTAAAAATATTAGATAATTCATTAATTACTTGATGATTGGTAGTTAGGATTTTACCAGGAGCCTGTTTTCTGAAATCAAAGTAAAAGCCCCTTGTGTCACCAGCATATTGATCAATATCATAAGCAAAGAAGATAATTGGACGTTTCAAAATCGAATAATCAAACATGACTGAAGAATAATCAGTAATCAAAACATCACTAACTAAGTATAATTCGGCAATATCTTCATAATCACTAACGTTAATTGCGGTACTACCATAACCTGATAAATCCAATTGATTAGCAATTAAATAATGGGTTCGAATTAAAACGGTTACTTGATTACCAAAGCGTTCTTTGATTTGATTTAAATCTAAATGTAACTTAGCTGTGTACTCGCCATTACGAATAAATTCATTATCACGCCACGTTGGTGCATACAAGACAACTTTCCGATCAAATGGAATTCCTAGTTTTTCTTTAATATTCCTAATCTTTTCGGAAGTGGCATTAATCAAAATATCATTTCTAGGATAACCAGTCAGCATCATTTGATTAGCATTTTTTCTAAAAGCACGTCGCATAATTTGGTTTGAATACATATTAGGAGCAATTAAATAATCCCAGCGTTTAGCATCATTATATACCTGTCGATGATACTTATGAGCATTATTACCAGGCATTGTAACTAGGTTAACATCCGTTCCAATTGTTTTAAGCGGCGTTCCATGCCAAGTCTGTAAAAGGATGGTATTTCTAGGAACATCCCATCTAAATGGACGTCTAGCATTGGTAATCCAGTATTTAGCCTGAGCCTGTTTAAAAATACCGTGATACCCAAATCTTTTAATATATGGAATATGATGACGCTTAAAGTAATCAACGTACTCAGGATTAACGTTCCAATACAATTTATATTTTGGATAATGTTTTTTAACATAGTTATAAATTGCCTTAGGATTATCTGAAAACTGAGTTCCAAAGAAACTTTCAAACATCATAATATTCCGTTTCGGTAAAATTTGACCTAAATAATTTAAAAGCCGTGATTGAAAATTTCGAATCTTAAAAATATGCCAGAACTTATTAAAAATCACACCATTTACTGGTTCTTGATCCAAATCATCTGACTTAGTATTCAAAATAGTTTCAACCACCTTAGCAGTTGCATCCCCATTATTACCGTACTGAGCAAAGCGATCATGAAACTGTTTAATTTGGTTTCGATAATTATTTTTCACCATATCTAATTGATTAATTTGATCAATTAAATCAGTTTCATCTTTAACAATTGGCCCTGGCATTTGAGAATTATAGTCCAAATAAGTCCCACGATTAGCATCATTTAAGTACCAATCTTTATCATAAGCATAAAAAATTATTGGTTTCATTAAATGGGCATAATCAAACATCACTGATGAATAATCGGTAACTAAAACGTCACTAATCAAATAAAGATCATTAATATTTTGGTAATCACTTACATCATAGACAAAATGAGGCTGATTATAGAAACTATGGGAATGAGCAACAAAATAATGTAATCGAACTAATAAAACATATTTATCGGACAAATGCTCCTGCATTCGGTTTAAATCCAACGGAAAATCAAAACCACCATTATCTCTAAATGTGGGTGCATACAAAATTACCTTTTTATTAAGCGGAATGTTTAACTTGGCTTTAATTGCATCAATATATTTTTGATGATTATGTTTATGCAATTCATCATTTCTAGGAAAACCCGCTTTAATATATTTTTGATGATAATCAAATGCATGTTCCGTTGTTTTAACCATATAATCAGATGGAGCAACTAAATAATCCCAACGTCTAATCCGCATTGCAAATTTATTTTGAGTTCCGGGACCGGCATTCTTAAAATGTGGTTCATCAAATCCCATGTGTTTTAGAAATGTCCCGTGCAGCGTTTCAGTTTCAATTTGTCCACGACGTTTCAAATATTGATTTGGCATGTTAGTATTTTGAACAATATATTTAGCAACTGCTAAATAATACCAATATTGTAATGAATTGACCCGAACCCGTTTTCCATTTCCGGTGATTGGCGTTAATCGATTCTTAAAGAACCAAACGGTTTTAATATTTGGATGCTTTTTTTGCATATATTCATACATTGATTTTTCATTACTGCTGAATTGACTTGCCCAATATGAATCAAATACCATTACATTTTTCAACGGGAGGAGTCGCATCAGAGGGTATAAAACAGAATAATCAATGGAACGGTAACTCTTCTTTTGGTCAAGAAATCCAGAAAATGGCTGATTGATAACGACATTAAAATCAAGATTAATCGAAGTCATTACATAATAATAAATCCGATCTTTATTTTTAAATGGTAATTGCTTCCTTGGATTCTTTTGACTATGATTCATTTTAACCTGCAAATCAACAACGTGATTATTAACCGGTAAATATAACTTTAAAAAGTAACGCCCTTTTAAAATTTTAAGTTGATTTAATGACTGATTCAAAAATGGAATATCAAACGTTATTCTTTGGTTATGCAATGACATATTAATATCACTAGCATTAAAAACATATCGGTTTTGCATATCACGGCTAAGCAACTCAATTTTAAATGAATCAGCATTTGTATCATCATTAGATACAATGTTCAATTTACCGGATACTCTAAGCATTCGTTTATGAATTAATTGATATTTATCAATTATGACAGGACGGTAACCAAATGAAAGCTTAATTCCGTCCAAATCAGCGTAAGATATAAAGACACGTTGTTTAGCATTATAGGATAAACCATAATGTTTCTTATAACTAGCTTTATATTGATATTCAATTTGATGATTAGTTCTTAAATGAAGAAGCAACAGTGTAAAGTAATGATTAAAGAAACGCCGTTCAACTTGTTTGGGATCAAATTTTAAAAATGTTTTGCCATTTTTAGAAACAACCTGGCCCTTTAAATCAAATTCATTTTCTTCACTTTCACTATTGGGATTGAAACGCAAGATTGGAATGACATCATTCGGATGAACAATTCCAGCTTCAAAGCATAAGGACTGATCCATATTGATTTGCGGATTCTTAACCCAGTTAGTATTATTTGATCCAATTAAAGTTAACGGAACCGCATGGAAAGTTAATTGAACATTGGTATCAAAATCATTTGTAACGTTAACACCATGATAATTAAATGGAGTCAAAATTTTATTATTTGGATTTTTGGGCCAGCCCAAATAACCTTGAACAGTATATTTATGGTCAACGGTATCAGTAACTAACATTTTCCATCGACCTAAACCTAATTGTTGAATTGCTTTTGGATAACTAAATTCAAACAAATAACGGGCATTAGTCCAACCATAACGATGCCTTAACAATTGCTTATATGTCGGTGTTTTCTTTCGATAAAATTTGATTGACATTTCTTTATGATTAGAAAGATTAACTAATTTACCGGTAATTTGTTCCCTTACATTTTGAGAACTAAATAATTTTTTTACGTATGGTAATGATTTAATTCTAAACATTCCATCACCATTGCAAATGCCACGATTTGGATCAAACGAAAGATGACTTAAACGTTGGTTTAAGCGGAGCACATTAGTTGTCATATTAACATGTTTTAAGACATCATCACTAATTTCAGGAATTTTAAAATGATAGTGGTTAGTAATAAAGGAATGATTAAATTTACCAATGTTTTTGGTAAAAGTATATTTTTTTAACAATTCAATGTTCCCAGTTTTAATTGCATAGTATTGAATTTGTTGTTTTAATGGTAATTTTTTCATATACTTAGAATTCCATAAATGCCAATCACGTAAAAAACGATACGTTAATTCTTGAACATTATAAATATATTGTTCGTCCGTATTACCGATATTTTCTAAATAGTTAGCAATATCAATTCTTAAGACTTTGTACATCAAGGTCTGATACAGTAAACTATCCTCACCATACCCAGCATTTATCAGTTCATTCTTACAACGATTTAACGAAGAAATCCGACTTTCATAGTTAGACAGGTCGCCACGACTCTGTGTAATCGAATTGGCGGTTTCACGCCAACGCCAATGGTAGACAACATCATTAATAACTGAAATATTGTCTGACTTCAAATACGTAGCTAAAGCAAATGGTAAATCTTCATACAAAATATCTTTAATAAATCTAAATCGATACTGATTTAAAAATGATTTTAGGTATAATTTATTCCAAGCCGTTGTATCATACATTAAGCTTGGCGTTTTAGCCAATGTTGTCTTATATTTATTATCTTGAATGGCAAAACTGTGTAAAAATGAATCCCGATTTCTTAAAGAATCAAACCGTTTAACAAATCCAGATACAATATCCGAATGCTGAGTCTCAGCAGTATAGACTAAATCAGTATATGCATCGGGAGGAACGATGTCATCTCCATCAACAAATACAACGTATTTTCCGTTTGAATGGTCAATTCCATAGTTTCTAGCGTCACTCAATCCACCATTAGGCTTATGCAAAGCTTTAAATTGAGAATAATGATAATCATAACGATTTAAAATTTCTGGTGTACTATCAGTCGATCCATCATCAACCATTAAAACTTCCATATTGTCGGCAGGAAAATTGGTGGCGGCAAGTGAATCTAAGCATTCTTCAATTGTGTCTGAAACGTTATAACAGGCGACAATTACACTCAAATCAACCTTATTCATACTAATTCTTCACTCCATTTATTTTTTATCTTAATTTTGAATCCTCGGATCGTTTTTTAGCATGGCATGAACTACTCTCTCAGTTGCATGACCATCATCCCAAGCACTAAAACGTTGATTGAATTGATGGTAACGATCCTTATATTTATCCTTAATTTGATCAATGTTTTGGATTGCATTTAAGACTTCATCACTAGTTTTTAATAATGGGCCAGGTAAATCTTTTTCCATGTTCAAGTAGAATCCTCTTAAGACACCAGCATATTTAGAGTAATCATAAACATAATACAAGATTGGTCGTTTCAAAATTGAATAATCGAAGAAGACGCTTGAATAATCAGTAATTAAAAGATCTGAAATCAAGTATAATTCAGCAATATCATCATAATCAGATTCATTATAAACAAAATCACCAAATGAAGATGTATCTAAATGATTAGTAATAAAATAATGGGTTCTTAGTACCATAACATAATCATTACCAAGTGCCCGCTTTAACTTTGCAATATCTAATTTTAGTTGAAATTTATAATTACCAGCACTAAAGTATTGATCATCCCGCCATGTTGGTGCGTATAAAATCACTTTTTTATCTAATGGAATGCCAAGTTTTATTTTAATTTTTCTAGCAATCCGGTCACGATTGGGATTATTTAAAATATCATTTCTAGGGTATCCAGACTTTAACATGTGATCTTTAGGATACATAAAAGCATGACTAAATACGTTGGCAGAAAATTGATTAGCAGTAACTAAATAATCCCACTGTCTAGATTGATGATAAAAAATTTGTTTATATAGAGAAGTTGCACTTGCCACATTGTCCATATCAAAAACTAAGTGTTTTAGTGGCGTCCCATGCCAAGTTTCAATAAATTTAGTCCCATTTTTCTTATCAAACCATTTTGGCTGACGCATGTTAAAGACTTGATACTTAGATGTTGCTAAATAATACATATATTTGAAGCCAAAACGATTAACAACAATCGTATTCGGTTCGTTTTTTAGATCCTTCTTGATTTGATCGTTAGCAGCAACCCAAACATTCAAAAATTTTCCAGGATAGTGTTTTTGGATATACTTATAAATATATTTCGGACTATCAGAATAGTTACGTCCCAAAAATGATTCATAAATAATCACCCTTGGATTAACGGAAAGATGTTTAAAAAGCAATTCATATGATGCCCTGGTAGCTCCACGACCACGATTAACAACTAATTTATGGGCATCCCTTGTTGCAATTAAACTAACCATTAAATATTTAGCTCGAGCAAAATTACCATTTTTAACTTCCATTAAAATTCTTTGACTTAAGATATTAATACTATGAAAATCACGATTTGAAAGTAATCGTAAATAATTTTGTAACTTCTTTAATGTATTTTGGACGTTACCAATATTAGAATCATGCAAAATAACGGCCTTATAAAATCTTTCATGGATTTTTTGAATCGTATAACTAGCAAATGCATGTTGAATGAATGGATCATGAATGCTTTGATATCCAACAATACAAGCATTAATCCATTGTTCCCAACGGTCGGGCCGTACAACCTGATCCAATGATGGATCATTTACCGGGTCATTATGTCGAACCAAGATGTAAGCATAGTCATTTAAAACTAGCCAATGACTGGTAAATTGTCCAACTTGCAACATTAATTTAACTGATGAATGAAGTGGGTTATTTTCATCAAATTTTAAATTATGATCGACAAATAACTGCTTAGGAATAATTTTTCCAGAAACAACTAATTCATCTTTCATATGATCAAAATAATCTTTTTGATTGTAAATTGAATATGGATGTTTCAGCCATTCAGAATATTTTTCATTTTTAATTCCAAGATCATTGATCATTTTTGAATTAAATTTTAACTGACGGTTAACCGGCCGTTCAATTTTTCTCCCACCCCATTTTGGAAGATCATCTAAATAATGTTTACCTTGCTTTTGTGCTTCTAAAAATGAATTTTCAGGCTCATAGGTTAAATAAGCATTTAAATCCAAAATAGCATTGTTTTGATTTTGATCTAAAATAGTTTTTGCTTGTTTTAACACATTAAAACTTAAGAAATCATCAACATCAATAAAGACCAAATACTTACCATTAGCATTAAGAATGGCAGCATTTCTAGCAGATCCAACGGTATCTTTAGAATCATTAACAATATGAATTGGAAATGACGCATCGGAAAAATTGTCAATCGTTTTATTTGAAGCAATGATCCATTCAAAGTCAACGCCGCTTTGTTGGTCTAAATTATTTTTTAGTGCAGTTAATTTTTTAACATCATTGCTTTTACACGGTGTAATGATACTAAAATCCATTCTATAATCCCTTCTTTGATAATAATTGATTAGAGAAACGTGTTAGACGTCCCATCGCCATTTTAGAAATATTCTTAATTCTAAAAATATAAGGTAATTTTTGATTATATTGAATAATTCGATCCAAAATTTTGCGTTTCTTTGAACGATTTAACTTAGAATTTCGAAGTATCAAAAGTGAATTCTTAATTTGGTTAGCAGCAAAAACATGGTACGAACCTAAAAAGTTTGCATCACCAATGTCTCTCATTCCAGTAAATACTTGGTTCAACCATTCCATTTGACGATTTAATTTCATTAAACTAATTGCAACCGTGGGCATTTGTAAACTTAATATTTCTTGATGATCTAACATTAAGTGCAAAATGGTTGTAAATTTAGATGGATCAAATTTTTGCAATGTATTTAGATTACACTTAAATAAAATTTGATTTAAATTCATATCAGCAGACTGACTTAAAAAATCAAAACGATCGGTATCCTTTAAAATATTATATTCCTGTAAACCGAACGAAATTGCCAGTTTTTGTTTTAATGATAAATCTTTCAATTGAACATGCTGGTAAAACAAATTTTGAATTGTATTCCGCTTAGCATGGTCGGCTTTTTTTATTAAATAGTTCATTTGTTGATTAAATGATTTTTCGTTTTTTAAACTGTGCAGCCACAATTCTGATGAAGGATGGCGGCATAAAACTGATTGCCATTGATCAATTGCTGATGGTAATAAACAATCGTTATCTTTTAAATTAATCCAATAATAACTGTCGTCCTTATCTAATGAAACATCAGAATAGTGGTTAACAATTTGAATTTTTAAAGAAGCATGACTTAAAAAATCAATCATTTCATGATTTATAAATGATTTTTTAATAATTAATTGAACATTCGAATTATTTTGATAAGCAATGTTTTCAATTAAAAGTTTTAATTTATGATTCGTTAAATGATTATTTGGTAAAACATTAATTAGAAATTGCATGAATCTAGCCCCTAATTATTATTATTTCCTTAATTAATTATATCACGGATAAATTAGTTAAATTATAAACCAAAGTGAAAATATATTAAATTTTGTTAACAAAAAATCAACCTGAAATAATTACAGGTTGATGTTAAAGTTAACGATTACTTAAATTTATTTGCCACCTTTTTCATCTTCATCGGTTTTTAAAATGGCCATAAAAGCAGATTGTGGAACATCAACTTTTCCAACTGCTTTCATTCGTTTTTTACCAGCCTTTTGCTTATTTAACAACTTATCTTTTCTAGTTTGATCTCCACCATATAGTGGACCGGTAACATCTTTTCGATAAGCTTTAATATTTGTTCTTGCAATAATTTTAGAACCAATGGCAGCTTGAATCGGAATTTCAAAATTCTTTCTTGGAATTAAATCCTTTAATTTTTTAACAATCACACGACTTCTACTGTTAGCAAATGAACGGTGTGAAATAAAACTTAATGCATCAATTTTTTGACCATTCAATAAAATATCAATTTTTACTAAATCACTAGCACGATAATCTTCTAATTGATAATCTAATGAAGCATAACCGTGGGTACTAGATTTCAAATTATCGAAAAAATCATAAATGATTTCCGAAAGCGGCATATCATAAATAACATTAACACGATACTTATCCAAATATTCCATCGTTTCAAATTGACCACGTCGATGCTGGCATAATCGCATTACTGCACCAACATAATCATTGGGTGTCATAATTGTCGCTTTAACGAATGGTTCTTTGACATCTTTAATTGTTGAAACATCAGGCATTTCAGAAGGATTTTGAACGCTGATAACTTTATTATCAGTGGTATCAACGCGGTAAGTAACAGATGGAGCCGTGATAATCAATTGCATCCCAAAATCACGTTCCAACCGCTCCTGAACAACATCCATGTGGAGCATTCCTAAAAATCCACACCTAAAGCCAAATCCTAATGCTTGAGAAGTTTCCGGTTCAAATTCCAATGCAGAATCATTTAGTTGTAATTTTGATAGTGAGTCCCTTAAATCACCAAAATCTTCGTTATTGGTTGGGTATAATCCAGCGTACACCATTGGCTTCATTTCACGATAACCAGGTAATTCCTTTTCAGCTGGATTATCAACACATGTAATGGTATCCCCAACCCGGGTAGTCCTGATATCTTTAATACTAGCAGTAATGTATCCAACGTCACCAGACATTAAATAATCTTTTTCAATTGGATGTGGTGAATTAACACCAACTGATACGACGTTATATTCACTACCATTATTCATTAATTTAATTCGATCGCCAGGTTTTACAGTCCCCTCATATAATCGAACGCTCAAAACAACTCCTTGATAGTCATCATATTTTGCATCAAAAATTAATGCTTTTAAAGGATCCCTTAAATTGCCTGACGGTGCTGGAATTTTATGAACGATTTGTTCTAATAGGTCTTTAATTCCAATGCCTTTTTTAGCGCTTGCCATCACGGCATCAGATGTATCTAAACCAATTACATCCTGAATTTCACTCTTGACCTTTTCTGGTTGAGCAGATGGCAAATCAATTTTATTAATAACTGGAACAATTTCTAAATCATCATCAATTGCTAAATAAACATTAGCTAAAGTTTGAGCTTGAACCCCTTGAGATGCATCAACAACTAGAACAGCACCTTCACAAGCAGCTAAACTTCTTGAAACTTCATAAGAAAAATCAACGTGTCCAGGCGTATCAATTAAATGAAATGTATACGTATGGCCGTCATCAGCATGGTATTTCAATTCAACAGCATTCAAACGAATTGTGATTCCACGTTCTCGTTCTAAATCCATATCATCCAAAACTTGACTTTTCATGTCATGTTTATCAATTGTATCCGTTAATTCTAAAATTCGATCTGCTAACGTAGATTTACCATGGTCAATGTGAGCAACAATTGAAAAATTACGAATATACTTTTGATGCTCTTTCATTTTATTAAAATCCATGTTTATTCCTACCTTTTATTATTTTAGTTCTATCTATTAATTATAACAAACCCAAAACAGTGATGATAGTGCAATTACTCCTTAAAGTCAAAGATAATAAAAAATCGTATCTAGAAAATTCTAGATACGACTTTTATTTTTATAAAAGCATTTATTTATCAAAGGCTTCCTTCATTTTATCAAAGAAACCTTTGCCTTTATTACCTTTTAATTCACCACTAGCTTCTGCAAAAGCACGCATTGCAATTCTTTGACGCTTGTTCAAATGCTTAGGTGTATCAACTTTAACAATTACGTTTTGATCACCATGACCACTACCGTGAATCTGTGGAACACCCTTTCCTCTTAATTTAAAAGTGGTTCCAGTTTGGGTCCCGGCAGGAATCTTCAAACTAACGTTACCATACATTGTTTTAACATTAACGTCAGAACCTAGTGATGCCTGTGAGAATGTAAGTGGCTGGTTATAGTAAAGGTTTAATCCTTCACGACGGAAATCTTTACTTGGTCTGATTCGAAAGACAATGAATAAGTCTCCGTACGGTCCACCATTAGATCCGGCTTCCCCTTGGCCTTGAAGACGCATTTGATTACCATCATCAATTCCAGCTGGAATATTAACTTCAATTTCATGTTCAGAATGATTAATTCCTTCTCCATGACAAGTTGGGCATTTATGCTTGATAATTTTACCAGTTCCATGACAAACCGGGCAAGGTGATTGAGTTTGCATTTGGCCTAATGGTGTTTTAGCGACCCTTGTTACCATGCCAGTTCCATTACAATTTTGACATTGTTCCGGATGAGTTCCTGGTTTAGCACCACTACCGTGACAAGTATCACATGTTTCATCACGTTGATAGTTAATTTTGGTTTTTTTACCAAAAATGGAATCTTTAAAATCAATGGTCATATTATACTGTAAGTCACGGCCACGTCTAGGTGCGTTAGGATCATGACGTCTAGTTCTTCCGCCACCAAACATTGAATTAAAGATATCGCTAAAATCGCCACCACCAAAGTTACCGAAACCGCCGGCACCTCCGGCATTACTAAATCCAGAGCCACCAAAGCCGCCACCTTGGGAAGCATCAGCATCTCCAAATTGATCATAATTAGCACGTTTTTGTTTATCACTTAAAACTTCATGTGCTTCATTAATTTCTTTAAATTTATCTTCAGCACCAGGTGCATGATTAATATCAGGATGATATTTAGCTGCTAATCTTCGATAAGCATGGTTAATATCGGATTGACTAGCATCTCTTGAAACACCTAATATCTTATAATAATCCTTACTAGCCATCGTTAACCCCCTATTATTTCTAAATTTATAAATATCAAATTAAATATAGCATATTTTACAATAAAAAGCCAAAGCCTTAAACAAGCTCTGACTTTTTACCATCATATCATTTATATTTAAATGATTATTTATTATCTTTATGAACTTCATGGAAGTTACCGTTAACAGTTTTACCATTATTTCCATTACCGTTATTTCCATTATTTGAAGAATTACCATTAGAACCATTGGTTTGAGTGTTACCACCCTTACCTTTAGCTTGGTTTTGTTGATATAACTTAACAGCTAAGCCTTGAACTTGTTTGGTTAAAGCATCTTTCTTAGCTTTCATATCGTCTAAGTTATTATCTTTCTTAGCCTTCTTCAATGCATCTTCTGCATCTTTAGCTTTCTTAATTTCATCTTCTGATACTTTACCTTTAACATCTTTCAATGTCTTATCAGTTCTGAATATTAATTGATCAACTTCATTCTTCAAATTAGCTTCGTCTTTACGTTTCTTATCAGAAGCTTCATTCTTCTTAGCTTCGTTCATCATCTTTTTAACTTCTTCATCTGATAAGCCACTGGAATCCTTAATGGTAATCTTTTGTTGCTTACCAGAGCCTTTATCCTTAGCTGAAACGTTAACAATCCCGTTTTTATCAATATCGAATGTAACGGCAATTTGTGGAACGCCACGTGGTGCTGGTGGAATATCAGTTAATTGAAATTGACCAAGTGTCTTATCATCAGCTGCCATTGGACGTTCACCTTGTAATACATGAATATCAACGGCAGGTTGATTATCAGCTGCAGTAGAGAATACTTTGGTCTTAGATGTTGGAATAGTTGTGTTTCGATCAATTAATTTAGTAAAGACGCCACCCATGGTTTCAATACCAAGTGATAGTGGAGTAACATCTAATAGAACAACATCTTTAACATCACCAGTAAGAACTCCACCTTGAACAGCAGCACCTAAAGCAACGGCTTCATCAGGGTTAATTGAATGATTAGGTTCCTTACCAGTCCATGATTTAACAGCTTCTTGAACAGCAGGAATTCTAGTTGATCCACCATTTAAGATTACATTATCAATATCAGATGCAGATAAGTTAGCATCTTTTAATGCGTTATCAAATGGAACTTTGGTTTTATCAACTAAATCAGATGTTAATTCATTAAATTTAGCACGACTTAAAGTAGTCTGTAAATGTAATGGGCCATTATCACCTGAAGCAATGAATGGTAAACTGATTTCGGTTTGGCTAACACCAGATAAGTCCTTCTTAGCTTTTTCAGCAGCATCCTTTAATCTTTGTAATGCCATTTTATCTTTAGATAGATCAATATTATGATCCTTCTTGAATCCATCAATTAACCAGTTCATAATTCTTCGGTCAAAATCATCACCACCAAGGTGAGTATCACCATTAGTAGAAAGTACTTGGAAGACCCCGTCACCTAATTCTAAGACGGAAACATCAAAGGTACCTCCACCTAAATCATAAACAAGGATCTTTTGATTCTTATCTTTTTTGTTTAAGCCATATGCTAGTGATGCAGCAGTTGGTTCATTAATGATTCGCTTAACATCTAAACCAGCAATCTTACCAGCATCCTTAGTAGCTTGTCTTTGAGCATCATTAAAGTATGCAGGGACGGTAATAACTGCTTTGTTAACTGTATCACCAATATATTTTTCAGAGAAATTCTTAATATATTGTAAAATCATTGCTGAAATTTGTTGTGGGGTATACTTCTTACCGTTAACGTCAACTCGGTAATTATTATCTCCCATGTGTCTCTTGATTGATGAAATTGTGTTTGGATTAGTAATCATTTGACGCTTTGCAACTTCACCAACTTGTGTTTCACCATTTTTGAATGCAACTACTGAAGGCGTTGTACGTGCACCATCAGGGTTAGTAATAATTTTTGGTTCATTACCTTCTAAAACAGCAACTGCTGAATTAGTAGTTCCAAGATCGATACCAATAATCTTGTTACTTGCCATAATTAAATCCCTCGCTTTTTTATTTTTTAATTTTAAATTTTAATCAACATTATTTAGAAACGATAACCATTGCTGGCCTTAAAACCCGGTCAGCAATTTGATAGCCATCTTGAAGTACCTTAACAACTTGGTCATGTGGCTGATCTTTCTTAGCTGGCATGCTTTGAACAGCTTGGAAATATTTTGGATCAAATTTCTTACCGTCAGCTTCAATTTTTTTAACATTATTATCAGACAAGGCTTTGTTCAAATGCTCATAGACCATTTGAACACCCTGTTTTAATTGTTTGCCATTTTTATCAGAAACTTTAACTTCCATTGCCCGCTTTAAATTATCAACCACAGGCAAAATATTACTAGCTAATTTTTGACCATCATATTTTAGTAAATCCGCTTGTTCTTCACGAGCATGACGCTGAATATTCTTCATATCAGCCTCTGCACGCAAGTAACGATTTTCCATGCTATCCAACTGCTTTTTTAAATCTGCAACTTCCTTAGCATGGGCATCAACTTTTTTAGTAGATGCTTTTGATTTTGATTTACTTGATGACTTAGCTTGTTTTGATGTAGAATCATCAGTTTTTGCTTGACGCTTAACATCTTTTTCTGACATTTAAATGCCTCCTTGTTTACCGATGATAATAATTATTATAATAAGTAATTAATTTTTTAGCCAATTCTTCTCTAAATGCACTTACAATTCCAATTACTTTAGAATATGGCATTCTAGTTGGACCCAAGACTGCAATGATTCCCTTACCAAATTGACCAGCATCATAAGTCCCTGTAATTAAACTATAATGATTAAACAAATGATTTCTAATTTCATTACCAATTTTAACTGATACGGGGCCATCATGATTATCAATAAACTTTGAAACATCATCAGTCTTATCCAGAAGTGAATAAATTGACTTTAATTCCTTTGTATTACTACTATCAGTAAAATTCAATAGATTCAATTCACCACCAATGTAAAATTGGTTTCTAGCTGCTTTATCTAATACATCGTTAAAAGTACTTAAAAAACCACTTGGCGTATGAATATACTTAGTTATTTCAGCGGGAATTTCCGTTTGCAATTTTTTAATTACATCAGGAATGGACATTCCAGTTAGTTTGTCATTAATTAATCTTACGACCGCTTCTAACTGGTCTCCAGAAATAGATTTAGAAATATTAAAAATTTGATTCTGCACTTCATTATTATCAGTTACTAATATGGCCATAACTTGATAATTACTTAATGCTACCAACCGAAATCCCTTTAAATGACGAACATTATTTTGTTCTGGACGTAATGTTAACGCCGTATAATGCGTTAAATCAGATAAAATATTAGCAGATTTTTTAACAATTTCATCCATCTTACTAAAATTACCATTTAACGTTTTTTGAATAATATCCTCATCATTTTTGTTGATCGGATTAGGCTGAATTAAATGGTCAACATAATAACGATAACCCTTAATTGTTGGAACCCGTCCAGATGATGAGTGGGTTTTGTTAATCAAATTCAAACTTTCTAAATAAACCATTTCATTCCTAATTGTTGCTGAACTAACGCGCATTGGTAGTTGATTTGCTAATAGCTTAGAACCTACTGGTAAACCATCCTTTGTGTAATGATTTACGATTGCTCTAAGAATTATCTTTTCTCGTTTACTAAGCTCCAAATCAATCACCTCTTTTTAGCACTCACATAACACAAGTGCTAAGGCACATATATAATGTACCAAAGCCCCATATATAAGTCAAGAAATGTACCTATGACAAAATTATTTTTTGGATTGAAGGTATTTCATCGAAATAACTTGATCATTACGCAATTGTTTAATCAATGAATCAACGGAATCAAACTTAATTTGGTTTCTGATTCGATCATCCCAATAAATTTTAACTTTTTCACCATAAACATTCTGATGAAAGTTGAAAATATTAATTTCAACTGTAATCGGATTTGAATTACCAAATGTAACATTATGACCAATTGATGCCATCCCACCATAAAAATGATGATTAATTTCTACTTCTACAACGTAAACGCCGACTTTAGGCAATAATTGATATTGATTATGTTCAACATTAATCGTGGGGAAACCAAGTTTGCGTCCCCTTGCATATCCATGGACAATTAGGCCGTTGGTTGTAAAACATCTTCCTAATAGCGAATTAACGGTTGCAATATTTCCATTTGACAAATCATTTTTAATTCTAGTTGAACTAATTTTATGGTAATTGGCTGTTCGATCATCAACACTAACAACGTTGATTTGATGATGAACATATGATGGTAGTGCTTTCATATCAGCATCATGATTTTGATTATCACCATAAGTATGGTCAAAACCTGCTACAACAGTATCTAAATTCATATTCATTAAATAATGGTTCACAAAAGCTTTAGGAGATTGATTTTGAAAGGCATATGTATAATTAATCACATATACAAATTGAACTCCCATTGAGGCTAAAATATTCATTTTAGTATGATAAAGAGTGATGTAGCTTTTACTTAAATAATCCATTTTCTGGTAAACGACTGCCGGATGATGATCATAAGTCAGCACACCCAATTTTAAATGCTTAGCTTTTGCAATGGATTTAGCCTTTTTAATAACTGCTTGATGGCCAAGATGAACCCCATCAAAAAATCCCATTGCCAAAACTGATGGTTTAGAAAATCCTAATTGACGATGATTGGGATGATGAAGAGTAATGATTTCCATTTGTTTCCACCTACCTAATATTAATCATTTTATATGGTTTGTATTTTTTTATTTTATCATCATAGTAATAAATAGCTCTAACAATCCCACGATAAGTAATTACGATTTTTGATCCCTGTGCTTTTAATTCATCTGGGTATAAAAAAGCACCATTAATAACTCGTTTCCATTGATAATCATCAATACTATCATGGACATATTGTTGTAAAATTGTATCAATTGGTTTTAATAATTTTTCAATCCGATGATTCAAAACGGCTGATTGAATTTCCTCAAATGAATAAGTTTGTGAAAGATCAAATCCGCCACTTGATAATCTTTTCAAATCAGACATTACAGCAGGAATATGAAATTGTTTTCCAAAATCGACCGCTAGCGTTCGAACATAAGTTCCTTTACTACACTTAACGCGAAAGTAAATTGTCTGTTGATGCTTTAAAGCATTATATTGAAATGGTTTAATTTGTTCAAATGATTTAACTTGAATATGACGTTTAGGACGCTTTACATTCTGATGTGCCCGCGCGTATTCATATAATTTTCTACCATTTACCTTTACTGCAGAATACATTGGTGGAATTTGAATTAAATCATCACTAACCATTTTATGCAACCCCGAATTGATCTGCTGATTAGATAGTGGTACCATCATTGCTTTTCTTTTAATTACTTCACCATCTAAATCTTCAGTAGTTGTCATTAAACCAAGGGTAATACTGCCCTGATATATTTTACTGTGTCCCATTAAGAAATCAACAACTTTAGTAGCATTTCCAATACAGATTGGTAAAACACCATCAACATTTGGATCTAAAGTCCCACTATGCCCAATTTTTTTAGTATTCAATATTTTTCTTAATTTTCGAACACAATCAAAACTTGTCATCCCACGTGGTTTATAAAGTGGCAAAATTCCATTCATTCATTATCACTTCCATTTAATATCAATAATAAAAAAGGCAGGTTAATCCCACTCAGAATTAACCTGCCTTAATTTTTAACGATCTTCACGTTTTAATTTATTAATTAATCGGTCAATGTTATCTCCATACTGAATTGATTTATCACGTTTAAATTGAATTGTAGGTGTTTTATAAATACTTAACCTAGAACCCAATTCGCCTCTGATTAATCCAGTTGCTTTATCCAATCCCTGTTGGGTAATCTTTTGGCTGTGTTGATCATCTTCTAAAATACTGTAATAAATCGTAGCATTTTGAAGATCACCAGTAACATCAACACCAGTAATTGTTACGCCCTTAGTTCTTGGATCTCTAATTCTTTTCAAAAGAATGTCATCGACTTCACGTTGAATTTCTTGTTCTAATCTTCCGACTCTGTAATGTTTAGCCATTTAAATCCCTCCATTCTTTATTTTACGGGAACGGCCTTCATAACATATGCCTCGATTACATCGCCAACTTTAATATCATTATAATCTTGAATTGTAAGACCTAATTCATAACCCTGTTTAACTTCATTGACGTCATCTTTATAACGCTTCAAACTAGCTAATTCACCATCATAAATAATTTTATTATCACGAATTAAATGAATTTTGCTATCACTCTTAATATAACCATTGGTTACCATTCCACCGGCGATGGTACCAACTTTAGAAGCCTTGTAAAGTTGTCTTACTTCGACATCACCAGTAATTTCAGGTTTGTAAACTGGTGCTAATTTACCCTTCATTGCTGATTTTACTTCATTAATTGCATCGTAAATAATTCGATGGAGTCGAATATCAACGTTACTATTTTTAGCTTGTGATCTAGCACTTGGTGTTGGAGTGACATTAAATCCAATGATAATGGCATGACTGGCTTCTGCCAATGCAACATCACTTTCGCTAATTGCGCCAACTGCACTATGAATAATGTTTACCTTAACACCCTTAACTTCAATTTTCTTTAAACTCGATGCCAAAGCTTCAACAGAACCTTGAACATCAGCTTTAATAATAATGTCGACCTCTTTCTTTTCACTTTCTTTAAGTGAGTCAAAGAGATTATCTAAGGTAACTGTATTAGTCTTCTTACGTTCTTCCATCTGTGATTCTTCAGCACGTTTTTCACCAACGGATCGAGCAGATTTTTCATCATCAAAGACAACGAATCGATCACCGGCTTCAGGAACATCATTCAATCCAGTGATTTCTACTGGTGTTGATGGCTTAGCAGTTTTAACTGCGTGTCTAAATTCATCATGCATTGTTCTAACACGCCCATAGGTATCGCCAACAACAATAGGATCACCAACGTGCATGGTTCCTTGTTGAATTAAAACAGTTGCAACTGGACCTTGTCCACGGTCTAATCGAGCTTCAATCACTGAACCAGCAGCGTGTTGCTTTGGATTAGCCTTTAATTCCATTACTTCTGCTTGGAGAATAACCATGTCCAATAGTTTATCAACATTGGTACCAACTTTAGCAGAAATATTGACAAACATGGTGTTACCACCCCAGTCTTCTGGAATTAATCCGTACTGGGTTAATTGCTGTGCAACGTGTTGAGGATTAGCCCCTTCTTTATCAATTTTATTAATTGCAACGACAATTGGTGTTTTAGCTGCCTTAGCATGATCAATTGCTTCAACTGTTTGTGGCATTACACCATCATCAGCAGCAACAACTAAGATTGTAATATCAGTAATATCAGCACCACGGGCACGCATTTCTGTAAATGCAGCATGACCAGGTGTATCCAAGAAAGTAATCATTTTACCATTATGTTTTAATTGATATGCACCAATGGCTTGAGTGATTCCACCTGCTTCACCAGAAGTAATATGAGAATGTCTAAGATGATCAAGTAAGGTTGTTTTACCATGATCAACATGTCCCATAATGGTTACAACCGGTGCTCTTGGTTCTTCATACTTGGTATTTTTTTCTTCTTTTTGGAAAATCTTATCAATATCAGATAAGTCTTCATGCTTCTTTTCTTTTGCATTAATATTGTAAGAAGCAGCTAACAATTCAATTGTATCCTTATCTAAAGACTTATTTTGATTAGCCATAATTCCAAGCATAAATAACTTCTTAACTAATTCTGACGGAGAACGGTGAAGAATTTTACCTAGATCTTGACAGTTCATCCCAACTTCATAAACCAAAGTTTTTGGTAATGGACGTTCTTTTCTTCTAGTCGTTTGTTTGTGGTTATGACTTGGCTTAATCCTTTGATTAGTAGCATATTTGTTAAAACGACGACGTCTTTTCTTGCCATATCTTCTGTTATTACCATTTCCATGGTTATGATGATTATTTCGTTTTAAGCTACCACCAAAACGACCGCCATTATTATTGTTTCGATTGTTATTATTTTCAGAATTCTTATGATGATTGTTTGAAGACTGGTGGGTAGCATTGTTATGAGACTTCGGTTTTAATACATTTCTCAGTTTATTTTCTTCTTGTTGACTAAGTGTTGACATATGGTTTTTTACATGAAGCCCATTTTGATTAGCTGTATCTACTAATTTCTTGTTAGTGATATGCAGTTCTTTTGCTAATTCATAAATACGTTTTTTACCCATATCATCACCATCCTTTGTTTATTAAATTAATCCATGTTCATCACCATCTTGTTCAAATGTTTGGCAAAGCCATCATTATTAATTCCAATAATGGTTCTAGACATCCCAATTGCTTTGCTAATTTCTTCCCGATTAAAACGATCATAAAAGGGAATTTGGTGTGATTTGGATTTATCGTGAAACTTTTTACTTGTTGATTGACCACTATCTTTAGCAATTACTAAAAATCGGATTTGCTGATTTTTAATTGCAGAAAGAACATTATCTTCTCCAATAATAATGTTACCAGATTGTCTAGCAATTCCCAAAAGATTAAGAAACTTTTTTTTATTTGTCATTTTGGAATAATTGCTTTCTTGCTTGTTCATGTTCGGCATAATCAATTAATTGATCATAAAAATGATTATCTAATTTAACACCAAAACTTTTATCAAAAATTTTAGTTGCTTTTGCTTTTTTAGCAACATCAGCATTCATTGTAATATATGCTCCACGACCAGATTTTTTACCAGTCTTATCGATCGATACATTATTATTTTTATCTCGGACAATTCGAATTAATTCTTTTTTGGGTGCTGATTCACCGGTAACAATATCTTTTCTCATTGGAATTTTACGACGTCTCATTTTAAATGCCACCTTCTAAAATCAATTATTTTTCATCTGGTTTAGTTTGAGATGATTCATCATTTTGATCTTTATCAGATTCTTTATCATCTGAAGATTCGTTATTGTTGGTATTATCAGAAGATTTCATTTCAGATTCAGATTTAATATCAATTTTATAATCAGTTAACTTGGCAGCCAATCGTGCATTTTGCCCGCGTTTCCCAATTGCCAATGATAATTGATCATCAGGAACAACAACGGTACAAGCTTGTTCATTGTCAGGATCAAAAATAACATCCAATACTTCGGCTGGGTTTAAAGCATTGGCAATAAATTCAGCTTTATTGTCCGTCCATTGAACAATATCCATATTTTCGCCATCCAATTGATTAACAATTGACTGAACACGTTCACCACGAGGACCAACCGTCGTTCCAACAGGATCAATTCCATCAACAGTAGATCTAACAGCAACTTTTGCTCGGTCGCCAGCTTCCCTAGCGATCGATAAAATTTCAACAGTGCCGTCATAAATTTCTGGAACTTCCTGTTCAAATAGTCGTTTTAATAAACCAGGAGCAGTTCGACTAACAAAAACTTGTGGACCTTTAGAAGCATCTTCAACCCTTGTAACGTAAACCTTAATTTTATCCTGCGGACGATAAACTTCATTTGGCATTTGACCACGCTTAGGCATTACTGCTTCAACTTTACCTAAATTAATGTAAACAAAGCGGTTATCTTCACGTTCAACTTCACCAGTAATTAATTCGTCTTGGTACTTACTATATTGGTCATATACACCTTGTCTTTCGGCTTCCCTGATTCTTTGCATCACAACCTGTTTAGCTGTTTGGGCTGCAATTCGGCCGAAGTTCTTTGGGGTAACTTCAAATTTAATTTCATCCCCAACTTCATAACCTTTATTAATTTGTAAAGCATCATCTAGGCTATATTCCAACCTAGAATCAGCAACTTGATCAACTATCTTTTTAACAGCATAAACATGAATTGCTCCATGCTTTTGATCAAATTCAACGTCAACATTCTGGGCTTGATTGTAATTTCTTTTGTAAGCTGAGGTTAAAGCAGCTTCCAATGCTGAAATAATGGTTTCTTTTTTGATTCCTTTTTCTTTTTCTAAGGCATCAAAAGCCCCTACTAATTCTTTACTCATAAGAATCTCCTTTTTTAGAACTTAATTGCCAATCTAGCTTTAGCAATTGCTTTAATTGGAATGGTAATATTTCTGAATTGTCCTTTATGATTGTATTCTAATACGATATTTTCATGATCCATTTTTTTAAATGTTCCTTCGTACACTTTTTGCTTTTTGACATTATAGTATAAAGAAACATGGATATATTCATTGATTGCCTGTTTTAATTCGGCTATATTTCTTAATGGACGTTCAGCACCAGGTGACGATACATCTAAATAATAAGCCTGTGGAATTGGATCTGGATCCATTTCGTCTAATTTTTGTCCTAATTCATCACTAATCAAAGCACAATCATTGATTGTAATTCCGCCTGGTTTATCAATGTATACCCTCAAATACCATTTTTGACTTTCCTTAACGAAATTAACGTCAAATAAATTAAAGTGATGCTGTTTTAAAATTGGATTAAGAACATCGGTAACAGTATCTACGACCTTACTCAATTAAACGCCCCCTTAAAAAGTCTAATAAAAAGAGTGAGCATCCCTGCTCACTCATTTCATACGAGTTATCAATACAAAACATATATTATCATAATAATCGTAAAAACTCAAATTTCATAGTAGTTTAAGATGCATTTAGTTACATATCAAATAAACTAAGTTGATTTTTATCGGGCATTCCCTTCAAAGTGCCATTTTCGGTCATAAATTGAATTAGTTTTTTAGAAACTTTGCCACGTTTAGATAAATCTTCTTTTGATATAAATGGTTTATCGGCACGGGCAGCAACAATTTGCTTTGCAACGTTAGAACCTAATCCAGGTGCCGAATTAAATGGTGCAATTAACTTATTACCATCAATGATCCACTGGGATGCATCTGAACGCTTTAAGTCAATCATTTCAAAATCAAACCCACGTTCCTGCATTTCATTTGCTAACTCTAAGACGGTCAATAAATTCTTATCCTTAACGGATGCATCACTACCCTCAGCATTAATTTCCTTAATCCGTTTTTTAACGGCTTCTTTACCATTACACATTGCAACAATATCAAATTCATCAGCACGAATTGAAAAGTATGCCGCATAGTAAATTAATGGGAAGTAAACCTTAAAGTAAGCAATTCTCAATGCCATTAGAACATAAGCTGCCGCATGGGCACGTGGAAACATGTATTGAATCTTTAAGCAAGATTTAATATACCAATCTGGAACATTAGCATCTTTTAATTCTTTCATGAAATTATCCGCAATGCCACGACCATGCCGGACTGATTCCATCACTTGAAATGAAGTTTCAGATTTAACCCCCCATTGAATCAAATCAGTCATAATATTATCACGACATCCAATTACATGTGCAATATCAACGATGCCCTTTTTAATTAATTCTTCAGCATTGTCTAACCACACTCCGGTTCCATGCGATAAACCGGATATTTGAAGCAACTCAGAAAATTTCTTAGGATGGGTTTCTTCTAACATCCCACGAACAAACCTAGTCCCAAATTCAGGAACACCTAGGGTTCCGGTTTTTGAAAAAATCTGTTTAGAATTAACACCCAAAACTTCAGGTCCAGAGAATATTTTCATAACTTCAGGATCATCAACAGGAATTGACTTAGGTTCGATTCCAGATAAATCTTGTAATTTTCTAATCATCGTTGGATCATCATGCCCCAAGATATCCATTTTTAGCATATTATCATGAATCGAATGGAAATCAAAATGGGTAGTTTTCCAATTAGTGTTAGAATCATTGGCTGGATATTGGATTGGCGTAAAATCAAAAATATCCATGTTATTAGGAACAATAATAATTCCGGCGGGATGTTGGCCAGTTGTTCGCTTAACACCTGTATCACCCTTAGCTAATCGGTCAGTTTCAGCATTCCTTAGTTCCTGATTAGTATCACGTTCATAAGCTTTAGTATAACCATAAGCCGTTTTATCAGCAACGGTTCCAATCGTTCCGGCACGATAAACATTTTTTTCACCGAACAAAACCTTCATGTAATTATGAGCAATGGGTTGATAATCACCAGAGAAATTTAAATCAATATCTGGAACTTTATCTCCTTTGAATCCTAAGAAAGTTTGAAATGGAATATTATGTCCATCACCAATCATCATTGTTCCACATTTAGGACATTTCTTATGGGGTAAATCAAATCCTGAACTATATTCACCCTTTGTAAAGAAATGCGAATACTGACATTTTGGACAACGATAGTGCGGTGGAAGTGGATTAACTTCAGTAATCCCGGCCATTGTAGCAACCAAACTTGAACCAACCGATCCACGTGATCCTACTAAATAACCGTCTTTATTACTTTTAGAAACAAGACGTTGTGCAATTAAGTAAATTACTGAGAAACCGTTCCGAATAATACTATCCAATTCTAAATCTAAACGATCCTTCACAAGTTTAGGAAGTGGATTGCCATAATAGTTATGGGCAGTGTCAATGGTTCTCTTTTTAATTTCTTCTTCAGCGCCATCCATGTGAGGAGTATATAAATGATCCTTTACTGGATGGATATCACCAATTTCATTTGCAATTTTTTGTGAATTATCAACAACTATTTTTTGAGCGGTTGCTGAACCTAAGTAACTAAAATCATCAAGCATTTCATTTGTCGTTCTAAAAGGAACCTTAGGCAATGTTTCACGATTTAGACGATTAGCACCACCTTGAGAATGAATCAAAATTTTTCTATAAATATAATCATGGGGATCTAAATAATGTGCATCCCCAGTTGCAACTACAGGTTTATGAAGTTCTTTGCCCAATTTAATCATTTTTTTAATAATATCATGAAGATGATCAAGATCATGAATCAAATGTGATTCAATTAACGGTGCATAATTAGCTTGTGGCTGAACTTCCAAATAATCATAAAATTTAGCACGCCGTTTAGCTTCCGAATACCCCTTTTGCATCATTGCAATGAATACTTCTCCAGAATGACAAGCTGAACCAACAATGATACCCTTACGGTATTTAGTAAGTTGACTGCGTGGAATCCTTGGAACCCGGTAAAAGTAATTAATATGGGCTAAAGAAACTAGTTTAAACATGTTCTTCAAACCCTTTTGCGTTTTAGCAAGCAAGATAGCATGGAAAGGACGGGCATGCTTATATGCATTATTATCGGTCATATGATCATTTAACTGATTCAAAGTTTTAATTCCATATCGTTTTTCGGCATCTTTAATGAAAATATAATTCAAGCGTCCCGTACTTGTTGCATCAGATATTGCACGGTGATGATGAGTTAAAGTAACATGAAACTTTTTAGTTAAAGTATTTAAACGATAATTTCCAAAATGGGGGTACAAAAATCTAGCTAAGGTCAATGTATCAATAATGGGATTCTTAACTTCTGGCATTCCATGACGTTTATAACCATGATTCATAAATCCAATATCAAAGGTAACATTATGTCCAACAATGACATCATCACCACAGAATTTTCTAAATTCTTTAAAAACTTCTTCTTCAGATTTAGAACCTTTAACCATTTCATTAGTAATTGATGTCAATTTAGTAGTTTGTTCTGCTAATGGGAAGCCCGGATCAATAAATTCTTCAAATTGATCCAAAATATCATTATGATGCATTTTAACGGCAGATAGTTCAATTACCCGATCATAAATACCGGACAATCCAGTTGTTTCAGTATCAAAAACAACGTAAGTGGCATCTTTTAATCCTCTGTGATCAGTATTATAAGTAATTGGAATCCCATCATCAACAACGTTAGCTTCAACACCATAAATCATTTTAATATGATTTTTTTGGCTAGCTTTAAAAGCAGCAGGAAATCCTTGAACAGCAGCATGATCAGTAATTGCAATCGCTGGATGTCCCCATTCTTTCGCACGTTTTACGAAATCACTAATATCATTGGTTGCATCCATCTGACTCATATTGGTATGCAAATGTAATTCAACCCGTTTTTTATTAGCGGTATCCTGCCTGCCTTTATGATGGAATGGGTTAATATCATAAGCATTCAAAGTTAATTCATGGGTATAATTATCCTCTCGAACACTTCCACGAATTTTAACCCAGCTGCCCTCTTCGATACTACTAAATTGTGCCTCGTCATCTTCATTTCTAGAAAACTTTTTAACTTCGATTGAAGAAGTATAGTCAGTAATTTCTAAAATAAGTAATTGACGTCCGGAACGAAGTGAACGAATTTCCTTATTAAAAATATAACCATTAACAACCACCGAACGCTCTTCTTGAAGAATATCCTTCATATGAACAATATTTTGATCAGTACTAATCTGTTTCCCAATCATTAAGGGACCATGATGTTCCTTAGCATTTTTAGCTCGTTTAGCTTCCGCACTCTTAATTGCATCGGTTGCTTTTTTAGCTAATTTTGCATCACGCTGTTCATGAGCAGCTTTAAATTCTTTGATTTTTGCTTGTGATTGATTTTCATCAACAAATGTATGAATCATAAATTTTGGAAAACCCAAACTTTGATATTGTTCTTCAATTGGGCCAAGTGCTTTATGGGTTAAAAAGTCTTTTACAATTTCATTTTTGGCTAAGAAATTAACCCGACCATCACTTAATTTAGGAATTCCATCACATAATTCTTGAATTAATGAAGGTGACAGCGAGGTTGAATTGTGCTTTAAAATCCAATGCCAATAATCACCGAGTAATCGATTATTCATTTTAGGATCATCAACTTGAATTTTTATTTTTATTTTTGCAATTTGATCAAATGCTGTCTCCATTCGATGATAAAAATCTGAAAAAGCATCAAAGGGCATAATTTGATTTAATTGAAGATCAAATTGCCAAATTTTAGACTTTTCGTGAATTTCTAACCTATTGATTTTAGCATCCTTAAAATAATCCTCATCAGCTTTATTTTTCAATTGCAATTGTTCCAATAATTTTTGAAACAACTCATGCTGATTTAAACTCACGTTTAATCCTCCTGTCAATCATTAAAATATTTAATTTACTTACTGTTCAATTCATTCAAAAGAATTTTAATGGTATTACTTAATTCGGCTTTCTTTACTTCAATTGTTGAACCAGTCTTTCTAATTTTAACTTCAACAATTCCATCATCTGCTTTACGACCGACTGTAATTCGAATTGGAATTCCAATCAAATCAGCATCAGCAAATTTAGCTCCGGCCCTTTCTTTACGATCATCATACAGAACTTTATAACCGGCATCATTTAGTTCTTGATTGATTTCAGATGCTAATTGTCTCTGGCTATCTTTTTTAACGTTTACTGGAATGACATGAACATCAAATGGAGCAATTGAAGTCGGCCAAACCAAACCATTTTGATCGGATTGTTGTTCAGCAATTGCGGATAATAATCGACTGATTCCAATCCCATAGCATCCCATTACAATCGGTTTGTTACGACCATTTTGATCTAACACGTTCGTCTTAAAATCCTTAGTATACCTTGTTCCTAATTTAAAGATATGGGCAATTTCGATTCCACGGGTGAATTTCAATTTACCCTTATGATCTGGTGACGTTTCGCCTTCTCTTACAACTCTAAAGTCATCATAGTCATTAGGTTTAAAGTCACGGCCTGGATTAACATTTTGATAGTAATAACCATCAAGATTAGCGCCCGCAGAAGCATTTACCATTTCTTGAACGTTCTGATCAGCAATTACCTTAACTGAAGATGATACATCAATGGGTCCAGCATAGTTAGGTGTTGTTCCCATATACTTCTTAACTTCATTATCAGTAGCCTGATCCAAGAAATCAGATTTTAAATAGTTCTTTACTTTGACTTCGTTAATTTTATCATCGGCACGAATCAAAACTAAAACTGGTTTCTGATCAGCAATATAAAGAACGCTTTTGATGACATTATCTTTAACTTCATTCTGTTCATTTGAAACTGAAATCTTTTTCAACTCACCAGGTTTAGCATGCGATTTAACTGGATGGTATGCACTTTTAGCCATCTCTAAATTTGATGCATAGTCACTATTGTCAGAATATACAATTGTATCTTCACCAACAGCAGCCGGTGCAGAAAATTCTTCTGAGTCGGAACCTCCCATTGCACCACCGTTTCCAATAATACTTCGGTAATTAAGATTCAAGCGGTCAAAAATCTTAGAATATGCTGATTCCATCTGATCATATATTTTATCCAATCCGTCTTTATCAACAGTGAATGAATATGCATCTTTCATCATAAATTCACGGCCACGCAACAAACCATACCTTGGACGATCTTCGTCACGATATTTGGATTGAATTTGATAAACAACTAGTGGTAATTCTTTATATGAATTAATATTTCCATGAAATAATGATGCAATTGTTTCTTCATGGGTTGGACCTAAAATAAAATCCGTATTATGTCGATTTTTAAATTTGAATAGTTCCGGACCATAAGTCTGATAACGTCCAGATTGTTTCCATAATTTAGCAGGCAAAATTGTCGGCAATAACATTTCGTTAGCACCAATTTTATTCATTTCATCCCTAACAATTTGCTCAATGTTAGAGAGGACTCGATAAGCTAGTGGTAAATAAGCATAAACACCAGCCGATATTTGTCTAATATAACCTGCTCTAAGCATCATTTTATGACTTAGGGCTTCAGCACCCTTTGGCGCTTCCTTAAGCGTTGGTATAAACATTTTTGATTGTCGCATAAAATCTCCCCTTAATGTAAGAAGTACCGTTCAATATCATTCCAAGTAACCAGTACCATCAAAACTAAAATAAAAGCAAAGCCAATAAATGTAATTATCATTTCAACTTTTTCTGAAAGTGGTTTTCTCCTAATTCCTTCAATTATATTCAACAATATTTTACCACCATCTAATGCAGGAATTGGAACTAAATTAACGATTGCTAAATTAATTGATAGAAAGCCTAAAAAGTATAATACCCCTGATAATCCTAATTTTGTTGCTTGGGAAGTGGTTGCAAAAATAGCAACCGGTCCCCCAAGGTCATTCAAACTAAAGTGTCCCATAATCATCCTAAACAAGAAACCAACCAGTAAAACAGTCATTGACCATGTTTGAGTAATCCCAGACATTAATTTAGCAGTAAAACTATGGTCTAAAACATTTTTAACACCAATAACACCAACCTTTTTACCATTGGCTTTGGTTGAATCCGTCTTTAACGTAACATTTTTTTGACTACCATTATGATTGACAGCCAGTTTAATTTTTTGATTAGGATGTTTTTGAATTGCAACTTGTAGCTGATTCCAGTTATCAGTTTTAGTCCCATTGACATTTGTAATACGGTCATTTGATTTAATTCCAGCGTTCCTAGCAGCAGAACTTTTCGGTAATGGATTAACCTGATTAGAATTGGTTGAAACCCCACCTTGAACAAACGATAAAATCATAAAGGTTATAACTGCCAAAAGAACATTATTAAAAATTCCTGCAAAATTAGTAAGGATCCGCTTCCAAAGTGGAGCTGATTGAAACTGAACATCTAACGGTGCAATCTGGACTTCAGTCCCATCAGATTCAACAATGGTGGCATCATGATCAACAGAATATTTTTTAACGGATGACTCGTCACCATTTTGATAACCCTTAATCCATAATTCCCTTTCTAAATCAGAATCCGTAACAATTACTGGGATTCCTTGAAACAAGGTCTGCTTTTTACTTAAATTAATTGAACTAACCTGATTATGGTTACTAACTTTTAATGTTACAGGCGTTCCCGGTTGAATTTCTTCATCTTCATCATCAGCACTACCGGCCATTCTTACATATCCGCCAATTGGCAGCATCCGAAGCGTATAAGTAGTTCCGTTAAAACGATGGTAGAAAATTTTAGGTCCCATTCCAATCGAAAATTCCCTGACCATGATTCCCGATTTTTTAGCCACAATGAAGTGACCAAATTCATGAACGACAACTAAAATACCAAATACAATGATGAAGGTAATAATAGTTATAATCATTTATCGATATCTCTCCTTAACTAGATGATTCCAACAAGATGTAGAACTGGTAGTACCAATAATAGACTATCAAAGCGATCTAAAATTCCACCATGTCCTGGTAAAATTTTACCAGAATCCTTTACACCATAATACCGTTTAATTGCTGATTCAATTAAATCACCAAATTGACCAGTAATTGATAGCAAAATGGTAATGAAAAACATGATCAAATTATTGTAAATATGATTAGGGAAGAACATTAACCAAATTGTACATACAATTACTGCTAAAACAGTACCACCGATGGATCCTTCCCATGTTTTATTGGGGCTAACAGGTGATAATTTATGTTTACCAAATTTTTTACCAAATATATAAGCACCACTATCTGTACACCAAACAATCAACAAAGCGTACATGATAATTGTCCAATTTTCCGCCCTTGCGGCTAGAAAATAGTGAAATCCCATTCCAATATACATCATTCCTAGTGAAATTACACCAGCATCATCAAATGAAAAGCGATTATCAGTAAATACTGTGCTTAATAACAAAAGAACTATGAATATGTATAAAGCAAAAAATGGATTCCTAATCAACGTTGGAACATTTTGATACCAACCTACTGGAGCAATCACAAATAAAGTTCCAATTAATGAAATAATTGCTTCTATGGAAACTAAAATTTGTTTCTTCATGATTAAAATTTCAGATAATGCAATCATTCCCAAAACAAAAGCAGTAATATCAAGCCAAATTCCACCCAAAATTAATAGTGGAATAAAAATCATTAATGCTACTACTGCTGTAATGACACGTTTCTTCATTTTATTATTACCTACCTTAGTTCTATTTCAATCCACCAAACCTTCTATTACGGTGTTGAAATTCGTGAATACAATCAACTAATGATTTTTTATCAAAATCAGGCCAATATTCATCAACAAAAATAAATTCACTATAAGCAAGCTGCCATAGTAAAAAATTGGAAATTCGTTTTTCACCGCCAGTTCTGATTAATAAATCTGGATTAGAAAAAGGGCCTAAAAAATTAGTCATTAAATGATCTTCAAAACACTCTTCATTAATATTCGATACATTTAATTGCCCGTTTTTAACTTCTTTAGCAATCTTTTGAGCTGCAGTAACAATTTCATTATGTCCACCATAATTAACAGCAAAATTTAAAATCATCCCATCGCAATTCTTGGTATCTTCCATTGCTTTAATCATTGCTTGATAAGTAGATTTAGGGAGATGCTTTAAATCACCAATGGCTTTTACTTGAACATTGTTTTGAACTAATTCTGGAACAAACCGGTTAAAAAAAGTGGTTGGAAGTGACATTAAATAATTTACTTCTTTACTTGGGCGTTTCCAATTTTCAGTTGAAAAAGCATACAGTGTTAAAACTTTAACGCCTAATGAATTAGCATCCTTAGCAATTTTTTCAACAACGTTCATTCCACGTTTATGGCCCGCAATTCTGGGTAAATGTCTTTTCTTAGCCCATCTGCCATTACCATCCATAATAATGGCAATGTGATTAGGAACGTGGTCTAAGTCAATCAAATGGTTTAAATTATCATTCATTATTTTAATCACTTCCTAAATTTATTTATAAAATAAAGAAAGGATGAGTAAAAAATTCCTCATCCTTGTTAAACATATTCAATTCGATCTTAATTATTGAATTAAACGCCAATTACCATGTTTAGTTTCAACCAAGGTGTTGAAATATTTTAAAATTTGATTAGCTTTATCTGAATCATATCGATCTAATTCATTTAATCCCTTCCCAGTTGGAATTGGATTTGATAAATTAGTAATTTCATACTCATTTTTTATATTGGCTTTAGCAAATGCCATAATCCAATCATCTTGAATCAACTGAGCAACGATGAAGAACAAGTTAAATCCAGCTGATAAATTAATATAAGCGGGCATAATATAAATTCCATCTTGAATTAATTTTAATTGACGATGATTATAACTAAGCATGGTTAGTGTTTGAGGAGTTATTCGATCATTCAATTTAAGCACAATTCGATTAAATTGAGGAGTGCCTGGTATCATTTCAATTTCATCTGCCATAAGCAATCCTCCTTAAATTAAGCAATAAAAATTAATTTCCTTTGATATCCTTTTCTTTATCAGAAACAATTTTTTCAACGCCGTTAATTGCTTGATCAGTTAATTTTTGAATTTGCTGTTCTAAGTTATATTCTTCATCATCAGTTAAATCATCATCACTGTTACCTTTTTTAGCATCATCCATTGCTTCTCTTCGGACGTTTCGAACGGCAACTTTGCTTTCTTCACCAACGGCCTTAACTTTTTTAGCTAATTCATTTCTTCGTTCTTCAGTTAATTGTGGAATCACCAATCTAATGACATCACCATCATTAGCTGGATTGATACCAATATCGGCTTTTAAAATTCCCTTAACAACATCATCCATAGAACCTTTATCATATGGTGTAACCATAATCACACGTGGTTCAGGAATTTTAATTGAAGCAACTTGGTTTAATGGTGTTGGTGCACCATAATAATTAACCATAACATCGCTTAAAATGCTTGCATTAGCACGGCCTGCTCTAATTTTACCTAAGTTCTCAGATAAAACATTTTGGGCTTTTTTCATTTTTTTCTTAGTATCTTGAATTACATTATTAGAATTAATCATGAATTGTCACTCTCCTTAACAGTTGTTCCGATTTTTTGACCTTTAACCACTTTTTCAATATTACCAGGTTGATTTAAATTAAAAACAACGAACGGAATGTTATTATCCATTGCTAATGAACAAGCAGTATTATCCATTACATTCAAACCCTTATCAATAATATCCATGTAACTTAAAGTATCATATTTTTTAGCATTAGGATCTTTCTTTGGATCAGCAGAATAAATTCCATCAACACCGTTTTTAGCCATTAAAATTGCATCAGCATTGATCTCGGCAGCACGTAATGAAGCAGTGGTATCAGTTGAGAAATAAGGATTACCGGTTCCACCAGCAAAAATCACAACCCGATCTTTTTGTAAATGACGAATTGCCTTTCTTCTAATATAAGGTTCAGCAATCTGTCTCATTTCAATTGATGTTTGAACCCTAGTGGGAACACCAATTGATTCTAAATTATCTTGTAATGCTAAACCATTCATAATTGTTGCTAACATTCCAATATAATCAGCTTGGACCCTTTCCATTCCCATTTTAGCGCCGGTAATGCCTCGCCACATGTTACCACCACCAACAACAATTGAAATTTGAATTCCAAGATGATAAATATTTTTAATTTCCTTAGCAATTGATTTAATTACTGGTGGATTTAACCCCATTTTCTGGTCACCAGCTAAAGCTTCACCACTTAATTTTAAAAGAACACGCTTATACTTCAAAGCTGCCATTTAGTTCCCTCCTATTAATTTTACTACAAACAATTTTAGCATAATAATAAAAGAAACGACAATTATTATCAATTAAATCGGTATAAAAAAAAGCGTGTATTAAACACACTTTTCTTTAATCAATATTAAAAATTAATTTATTTCATTTGGTTCTTAACTTCATCAGCAAAGTTATCTGTTTTCTTTTCGATTCCTTCACCAACTTGGTACCTAACAAATGACTTTAATTTACCGCCTTTAGATGCAACAAACTTAGAAACAGATTGGTCGTTATCCATTACAAAGGCTTGGTTAGCTAGGCAAATTTCAGATAAACGTTTATTTAAACGACCTTTAACCATCATTTTAACAATTTTTTCTGGTTTACCTTCATTTAAAGCTTCCTTCTTTAGAACTTCTTTTTCATGTTCTAGTCGATCTGAAGGAATTTCATCCTTAGTTAAGTATTCAGGGTTTAAAGCTGCAACGTGCATTGCAATTTGTTTAGCGGTGGTATCGTCAGCACCACTCAATACTACTAAAGCAGCAATTTGGCTACCATTATGAACATATGCACCAAAGTGGTCGTCTGATCCCTTCCTTAATACTTTGAAACGACGTAAATTAATTTTTTCACCAGTGATTTGAGTTGTTTTAATGATATCATCATTTAAAGTTCCATTATCAGTAGGTAATTTTAATGCATCATCTAAAGTACTAGGATTTTCAGTTGCAATTTTGTTAGCAATTAAATCAACTAAATTCTTAAAGTCTTTACTACTTGAAACGAAATCAGTTTCAGAGTTAACTTCAACAATGGCGGCTTTATCACCGGAAACAACAATCTTAGTTAATCCGTTATCAGCAACTTTACCACTCTTTTTCTTAGCTTTGGCAATTCCCTTTTCACGTAAAAAGTCAATTGCCTTTTTTTCATCACCATTAGATGCTTCTAAAGCCTTTTTAGCATCCATAATTCCAACACTTGTTTTATCACGTAATGCTTTTACTTGTGATGCAGAAACACTTGCCATAATATATGGCCTCCTTATGAATTTTAATAGTTATCTTTAATTTTATAAAATCATTATTTAATTAACAAACAAAAAAGCTAACCCAAAGCCCAGGCCACTACCCGGTCTTATGAGTTAGCCTAAGCATTAAGTAATATTAACTATGAATTACTTAGATTACTTTTCGTTTTTGCTTTCTGATTTTTCATCAGTATTTTTTGATTCTTTTTTATCATTACCCTTTGAGAAGGTTTTTTCGTCAATATTCTTATCTTTACCTTGGCGACCTTCAACAATAGCATCAGCCATCTTAGATGTAATTAAACGAACGGCACGGATTGCATCATCATTAGATGGAATAATAACATCGATGTCATCAGGATCAGTATTAGTATCAACCATTGCAACGATTGGAATATTTAATTTATGAGCTTCGTTAACGGCAATTTGTTCTTTACGAGGGTCAACAATAAACATAACATCAGGGATCTTAGGCATATCTTTAATTCCACCTAAGAAACGTTCTAATTTTGCACCACGCTTCTTAAGAGTAGCAACTTCTTTCTTAGGAAGGCGATCAAATGTACCATCCTCAGAAATCTTCTTTAAGTGCTTTAAGTACTTAATTCGAGATTGGATAGTTGTCCAGTTAGTTAAAGTACCACCTAACCAACGAACATTAACATAATATTGACCAGCTCTAGTTGCTTCTTTTTGAATGGTATCTTGAGCTTGTTTCTTAGTACCAACAAATAAAACAACAGCACCCTTAGATGCTTCATCACGCATATATTTATAAGCGTTATCTAACATCTTAACGGTCTTTTGTAAATCAATAATATAAATCCCGTTACGTTCTGTGAAGATATACTTCTTCATTTTAGGATTCCAACGACGGGTTTGGTGTCCGAAATGAACACCAGCTTCTAGTAATTGTTTCATAGAAACTACAGACATAAAATTAATCCTCCAATAAATAGTTTTTCCTCCCCGCTGATCACTTAGCTTAGACACTAAATAGCACTAACTAAACTATTACAACGGGTGCGAATTGTTATAAATAATAACAAAGTTAAGTATATCTAATAATAATTTATTTTGCAAGCGAATATCAAAAAAAGTCATAATCTTAATTAAGATTATGACTTTTAATTATAAATAGTTATTAATTAAAACTTAACTAATTTATCTGAATTGCCAGTTTGAATTAATGACTTGTTAGCGTCCATTGAGAATTTAACCATGTTATGAACGGCAGTCTTAGTATAGAAAGCAATGTGTGGGGTAACTAATACATTATCACGCTTCATTAAATTCTTAAGTCTGTCATCAGAAATAGCATCAAAGCTACCAAAATTCTTATTGAAGACGCCAACCTCATCTTCATAGGTATCTAAAGCAGCACCAGCAAGTTTGCCGCTATCTAATGCTTTAATTAAAGCATCAGTATCAACTAAAGAACCACGGGCAGCATTAATTAAGTAAGCGCCATCTTTCATTTCAGAAAATGCTTTATCGCTAACCATGTGTTCATTACTCTTTAATGCTGGAGCATGTAAGGTAATGATATCTGATTTTTCGTATAATTCTTTTGGTGTTTTAACGTAAATACCTTCCTTTTGTAATTGAGGATTAGGGTATGGATCATATCCAATAACGTTAGCACCAAAGCCGCGGCAAATATTTAATACAACACGGCCAATATGACCAGTTCCAAAAATACCAACGGTCTTGTGCCCCATTTCTTCACCAACATCAGGAGCCCAACGTAAGTCACCTTCACGTTGTTTACGTTCAAATTTTTTAGTGTTACGTAGTAAACGCATCATTTCAGTAACAGCAAGTTCTGCAATTGCGTTTGGTGAATATGCAGGAACGTTAGTTACTTTAATATTGTTACGTTTAACAGCATCAGCATCAACATTATCAACACCAACATTTCTTAATGATAATGCTTTAATACCGAAACGACCTAATTTGTCTAAAATAGAAGCAGTGTAAGGTTTTTGTTGGTATGCAACAACACCATCAAAGCCTTTAGCTTCATCAACAGTTTTATCATCTAAAAGTGCTGATTCACTCTTTACTTCTACATCTGGGTTTTCTTGATCCCATTGTTTCAAATAAGGCATTTCATCATTACGAATACCATATGCAATGATTTTCATCATTAATTACCTCCAAAATAAAATGGAATTTAGTGAATTTTCACTATTTAATGAAAAATTACATTTTAATTTTAACATTCATTCATTAAAACTGATACTAAAAAGATTAATGATGGCTAATTTAAACCATATTTGGTCAGGATTTTTTCAATCTGAACGCCAGATGATTTTAATTTCATTAACTTTTGATGCCGATTTAACCGTTTAAATTCCCACTCTTTATGTAATGCCATCCCCTTCGTTTTATATTCCCAATCATATAAAATCATAAGTGGCGGATGTGATCTTGTATATTTAGCACCTTTCCCAGCTTGATGACGCTTAAATCGCTGAATGACATCTGTTGAGAATCCACAATATAATGATCCATCGTTACATAGTAAAACATAAACGTAGAATTTACTTGCCATATAGCATTTTCCTAACCTCTTTACTATAGTGGTTACCTTGATAGGCAAATAATGGTGGAAGGATTTTTAAACCATCGGCATGCCCATCTTTAATTGCCTTAATCAATACAATGTTGGCATTTTTTTGTTCTTTAGGATAAACAAAACGAATTTGTTTGGGTTCCATTCGGTGTCTTCTCATAATAATTAAAATATCAGACAAGCGGTCCGGCCGGTAAACAAAAAAAGCTTTCCCATTCATTTTTAATAAGCCACTTGCAATTTTAACCGTTGATTCTAGATTAGTTTTAATTTCATGTCTGGCAATTGCTAAATAAGGATTAGGATTTTTCTTACTGGTTACTAGATTTTTAAAATAAGGCGGATTACAAGTTACAACATCGACCGAATCTTTGGGAATGTATTGATATGTATTTTTTAAATCAATATTTAAAACTTTAATTTTAGAATCCAACTGGTTCATTTCAATACTTCGTTTAGCCATGTCAGCCAGTTGAGGCTGAATTTCAATTTCTATAATCATTCCATTCGTTTGATGTTGAGTTAATAATCCAATCACACCATTACCCGCACATAAATCAACTACCCGTGTTTTTTTATTTTTAGGAATTTTAGCAAAGGAAGACAGCGCAACTGCATCAAGTGAGAAAGCAAACATTTTAGGATTTTGGATAATTTTAACATTCTGACTATAAATTTGATCGATACGTTCATTTGGTTTCAGTTTCAAATAAAAACCTCCTTTGAAAAAATAACTTGCAATTGTTAACATTCATAGAATACTATTATTTTATATGGGAAACTTATGAAATGGTTTCCTGATTTTTATAAAACGAAAGGAGCTATCAATTTGCTATATTCATTTTTAAGAGTAATAGCAAGGCTTGTTTTATTAATTGTAAATGGAAAAGCTTCCTTTGAAAATAAAGAAAAATTACCCAAGGGAAATTATATCTTAGTTGCACCACATCGGACTTGGTTTGATCCAATCTATCTTGCACTAGCAGCTAATCCAAAACGATTCACTTTTATGGCTAAAAAAGAATTATTTAATAATAAACTACTGGGGTGGGCTTTACACCACGTCAAAGCAATTAGCGTTGACCGAAAACATCCCGGTCCCTCTGTGATTATTAAACCAGTTCAAATCTTAAGAAAAACCGATTTATCAATTATTATTTTCCCATCTGGAACACGGCATTCTGAAAAGCTAAAAAGTGGTGCTGCCCTGATTGCTAAAATGGCAAAAGTTCCTTTAGTTCCAGCTGTATATCAAGGACCATTAACATTTAAAAGATTATTCTCTAGAAAACATGTTACAGTTTCTTTCGGTGATCCAATTAAGGTTAACCCCAATTTAAAATTAAATGAAGAGGGTCAAGCTAAAGTTGAAAAAGAAATGAACGATGCATTTGAAAAATTAGATCAGGAAATCAATCCAAGTTTTCACTATGTTGATGTTTCAAAAAAGTAAATTTGTTACGTTAAAGTTAAAAAGATGGAATGCAGATAATGCATCCCATCTTTTTCTTTTTTATTTACCAGATCGATTTTTCATTGTATTCATCATCTGACGTAATTTCTTTTGTGAAGGTCTTTGACCCATTTGAGCCATCATTGTACTCATTTGTTCTTCACTAATTGGTGGGTTATTGTGTAAATATTTTTCCATGTATTTACGAGCCATGTAAAAACCGCCTAAAACCCCAACTAATAGAGCTAAAATCACAATTACGATCCAAATCCAAGTAGCCATCAAAATCCCTCCTTCATATTATTCATCTACCTATTAATTTTTGCACAAATTGTTAATAAATAAAAGAACATTTTATCTCAAGCCTTTTTTTCGCTGGATTTTACGAACTTTTTTAGGGGTAACTTCGTTTCCTTTTTTATCGTAAACTTTTGTCATTTCTAACTGTTTTTTGAAATTAGAACGAAAACGTTTTAAGTATTTTTTTCGTAATTGTTTTTGTTCTGCTCGCTCATCATCAGTTAACCCTTCTTTTTTAGACTTATGAGCTAATTCATTAATCCGTGGAAGGATTTTTTTAAAAACAGGATCCATTGCCATATTATCACCCTTTCATTTTATTATTTATACTATTCAGTTTGAAACTTACATCCCTATATGATATCTTATTATAATCATATGTGAAAGGAATTGGAAAACATAAAACCTTCAGAGAAACAATTACAAATTTTAAATTTCATTTGGAAATTTCAAAAAGAAAATAACTATCCCCCGACCATCAGAGAGATTTGTGATGAATTTAACATCTACTCCACTGCTACTGCTCATGGCTACATTAAAAGGCTAATTAAAAACAAATACTTATTAAAAAAGCCTGTCAAAAATAGAGCATTAGACATCACTAAATTAGGATTAGAAACATTAAATGTTCAAGTTGAAAGTAATGAAATGCCCATTTTAGGTGAAGTTGCCGCTGGAATGCCGATTAATGCAATTCAAAATATAGAAGGATATTTTCCCATTCCATTTGAACACCAATACTTAAAGGAATCATTATTCATGCTCAAAATTAAAGGAAGCAGCATGGTCAAAGCGGGTATTTTAGACCACGATTATGTCATCGTCAGAAAACAGCCCACAGCCGAAAATGGTGAAATTGTGATTGCAATGACTAAACAGAACGAAGTTACTTGCAAACGTTTTTTTAAAGAAAGAAGTTATTATCGACTTCAGCCTGAAAACGATGAAATGAAGCCAATCTATTTATATCAAGTTACAATCATCGGTAAGGTTATCAGTGTCTACCGCAATAAAGTAGCGTAATTTTTAAGTCAGTGGGCCCTTATATCGAATCGTTTTTAAATTATTAAAGTTATAATTTTTTACTTCACTTATTTTAGTTAAGTAAGCCCTTAAACTACCAGTAATCATCAAATTTACAATTCCCTTTTTACTGTGAAAAATAACAACTGGTTTATTATGGCTGTATGCATACCCAATTTCAAATGCGGTTCCGCTATCAACATATTGAGAATCAAAATCAATAATCGCTAGAACAACATCGCATTTTTTTATTGCATCTGTATCAATTTTAAAAATTTTAGTTGCCCAAAGAGATTGATTATGATTCTCCTCGGGCAATTTTATTTTTCTAGGACTAAAAACGTGACCAACAGTTAAATTATTGTCCAATGCTTGCTCAATTTTTTCAATCCTTTGAACTTGATCTGAATCAAAAAATGGACCTGCTAAATAAATTGATTTCATATTATTCTCCTATTTCGTTCCATAAACCCGTTTTTGATCATGAATGCCCTTTAAAATAAATTTAGCATTATCATCGGATGAATCTAATTTGATATCGGCTGCCTTAATTTTTTGATTAGAATTAAATATTTTTTCGTATTGAGAAATTGAAATCTGTTTCCGATGTTTTAAATTATTTTGAATTTTAGAAGCCCGATTTGCATTCTTAAATTGTGGCTGTAAAATTCCAGAATAAAATTCTCCTTGGGCCCCTGATCCGTAGCTAAATAACCCAATTCGATCATTAGCCTCTAGATCATCAGCGTGATCAATTAATGATAATAAACTTAAATATAAAGATCCCGTGTACAGATTACCAACATATCGATTGTATTTACGACTTGCTTCAAATTCATTCAGTAGACTCTGCTGCTTAATACTAGAAGCCTTTGGCAAAATGGCCCGCAATCCTTTGAGCCCCATTTTGGTGTACGGTAAGTGAAATGTAAAAGCCTTAAAATCATTGATTTTTAAACCAGTCATCTTTTGATATTGATGCCAAGTATGTTTAAAAAAATTAATATAAACGTCATTAGAATAATGTCCATCAACAAGTGCTTCACTTCTGTACAATGGACGCCAAAAATCCATGATATCTTTGGAATAAAAAGCACTGTTTTGATCAAAAGCAATGACTTTAGGATCAGAACTAATTACCATTGCGATTGCCCCGCCACCTTGGGTAACCTCCCCAGGAGTATGTAATCCATACCTTGCAATATCAGATCCAATTACCAAAACCCTTTTAGATGGGTGAAGTGTTACATAATCACAAGCCATTTTTAATCCAGCAGTGGCACCATAGCAAGCCTGTTTGATTTCAAATGCTCGCGTTTCTGGCTTTAAATTGAGTAGGTGTTGGAGATACATTGCAGCTGATTTAGAATTATCAATTCCCGATTCAGTCCCAAAAATCACCATATCAATTCTTTTACGATTATCATCATCAATTAATGGATCAGCCGCGTTAGCAGCTAAAGTAACTGCGTCTTGAGTATTAGGAATCACTGCTTGTTTATTTTGACCAATTCCAATTAAATATTTATTTGGATCTTCATTTCTAGCATGTGCTAAATCCACCATGTCAATATCTAAATTCGATGTGTAAAAATTGATCTGATCAATACCAACCTTTGTCAATCTAATTTCCCCCTAAATAATGAAAGCCATAGTCCATTCCAGTTGTATATAATTTATATGCTTTTTCAGATTCATTTAAAAACGTTACTAAAATCGTTGGAGTTCCCCAAGAAGAATATCCCCAAAAGATTGAATTAATATTATCATAATGACTGTTGGGATAATGATAATATCCAATTTGATCATCCCAAATGATTCCATTTGTCCTTAACCAATCCTCAGCAATCCCAGCTCTCACTTCAGCAATGGATGCATAATTATCATGAATTAACTTTGATAGTTTATGCCAATCCAATTGCCAATGATGTAATTCTGGGCGTTTTTGATTAGTATGATAAATTTTAGAATCATTGATTAAGCTTAATTTAATTGGTTTCAAATCATTAAAATCCAATTTAAGTCACTTCTCCAATCAAAATCATAATAAAAAAACGATGCATTTATAATGCGTCGTTGTTCATTTTAATTAATAAAATTAATTTTATATTTAGTAACACCGCTAAATGATTCGATTACTTGTCCCTCTTTAAAGAAACCAGCATAAGCAAATCCCTCGTGATCATGATCAGCGGGAACAAATGTCCATTGGACAACACGGCTGCCAACTGAAAGGCTCGGGATTCTAACCCCAGTTAATTGTCCAGTACTCGAATCAGAAAGCATCACCTCTTGGTTACCCAATCGGCGATCTAAGTTTAATGTTAGCATTCAATACCCATTCTTTCATTAGAATATGTTAAACATAATAACATAATTTATTAAAAAATGCATTAAAATCAGTATGCCTTAAAGCGTTTGAAGAAATATTGAACGTATGGATAACTCTTTTTATAAAATTGACTCCCACTATATGGGTTAGGACTTTCTCCCCAGAATGATAATGATACACCAATGTTATTTTGGTGACCCTTGCCATTATTTAATTGTTTAGTATGGTCTTCATTCCAAATTTTAGAATTCCAATTATGAAGTTCGTGTCGCCAATATCGATATGATTGTGATGTTAAATTTTTAGGGTCAGCAACAATGTATGTAAAATAACTATTACAATTAATTGTCTTAAAACCATCCCGGTTTAATTCGGGCAAAGTTGCACGATTCTTAACGTGATCCTTATAAGCACCTGGATCAGTTACATCCCCACTTAAACTCCAGTAATTAATTAAAATATTCTTATGGTAACGATTCAAATCATATTTTCTAAAACTATCATTCCATGCCATCATTTTTAATCCATGGTGATTAATATAAGTGTCCATGCTATTCAAATAGTGCATAATGGCTTTATCATCATCATGACCATTAATGGCAAGTTCATCAGCGCCAATCGAAAAATAGTCATTATGCTTCAAATATGACATATATTCACGAATGATCTGTTTAGATAAGGATAATGTTGCCTTCCTTTGATAAAACATCTCTTGGGGGCTATTTTCTACTTTTTTAACTAATTTAGGATTAACCTTGGAAAGTAATTGGAGCATTGCTTGAGCATGACCAGGTAAATCAATTTCTGGAATTACTTCAACATGTTTCCGTTTTCCATAATTAATAAGATCTTTTAATTGATCTTTGCTTAAAAATGCTAAATGAGTTTTTTGATTATAATAAACATTGCCAACCTTTTTAGCATTATGGGTAGTCTGATTTAATGTTTTACTTTCAATTCCAAAACGTTCATTATCAGATAAATGCAGCATTATATAGTTTCCGTGGCCCTTATGAATATCATTAATGTATTTTTTAATGGTATTCGGTGAATTATACATCCGTGCGCAATCTAGATTAAGGCCAACTGGTCGTTCTTTAGAAAGAACTGGATCATTTTTACTATTAAAATATATAAAAAATGAAACAGAAGAAATAACAATCAAGAGCAAGAAAGCTATCAAGATTGAATAAACAGATTTCTTTTTACCCATCGTTTCTCATCTCGCTTTAATAAATTAAATTCATCATACACCATTAGTTATAAAATTCAAAAGAAACCCTCAAAGGATAATTTAGCTCTATCCCTTGGGGGTTAAAATAAGGAGAGTACAGGAGTCGAACCTGCCCGCCGGTATTAACCGGTTCGTCGGATTTCGGGTCCGATGCATTACCGCTGTGCCAACTCTCCAAAATAAGACGCATATTCACAATAACAAATTTAAGCATAAAATTAAAGTGAATCATGGTCTTTAAAATATTTACATGTTATATATTAATATTTAACTAAACTTAAAACATCACAATCATTCATTTTGTTTCTGCCATTTAATTCGGATAATTCAATAATAAATGCAGCACCAACAACTTTGCCACCTAATTCTTTAACCATTTTAATGGTAGCTCCAATCGTTCCACCAGTTGCAAGCAAATCGTCAATTACAACAACCTTTTGGCCTGGCTTCACAGCTGATTGATTCATATAAAGAGTTGATTTACCATATTCTAAACCATATGAAGCACTTACCTTTTTACCAGGTAATTTGCCTTCTTTTCTTGCCGGTGAAAAACCAATTCCTAATTTATAGGCAACTGGACACCCAATAATAAAACCACGGGCTTCTGGTGCTACTACTAAATCAGCATTCTTTGATTTAACAAAGTCAGCAATTTTATTAACGGTTTGTCTAAAGGCATTCCCATTTTCAGTCAAAGGGGTAATATCTCTAAATAAAATTCCTTTTTTAGGAAAATCTGGATAGGTCGCAATGTATTTATCAAAATTAAAAGCCATTAATCCAAAACTTCTTTCTTTTTATTTAACAATCTGCTAATAAGTGAAATTAAGTTGCTAGTAGGTTGTAATAATAATTGTTGTTCAGTTTTTATTTGCTGCTCTCTTAAATGATATCGGCTTGCATCTTGAATCGATTGTTTTTTAGGATGGTGATTAAAAATCATCATTTCATCTTGAACCGAAACAAAACCCAATTCAATAAATAATTGAATCATAAAAATAACGGTTGATTTTGACAACTTAGTCTGTTCAACCACCAAATCAAAATCCTTTGTTAAATCAATTTTACCCTTCGTCTGAATCAAGCGAAAAAATTTAATAAATTGATTTCGGCTTGGAATGCCATCTAAAGTAGCGCGCTGCTTCTTATAAAAGTAAACAAATAGTTGAGTCGGGTTGATTCGTTCAAAAACACCATATAAATCAGAGAGTCGATCTGGACAATCAACAAATATTATATTATCAAAACGTTTGTCATCTGGCAAATGATTAAACATAACAAAAGTGGATTGCTCATTACAAAAATCTTTCAGATGATGCATCAAACTAGAATGAAAAAAGATATAGAGACCATGGGTATTAAAAATTGACTTGGTTAGGAAACGGGTCCTTCGATCAATAATTGCCGTTCCAATCCCCTTGATATCCTTCATCATAATTTGAATGCTATCCCGACCGCGCCAATGATTAAGACTGATGGACCCAATCATTGCAATTTGACTTGGCATGCTAGCAATGGATTTAGCTAAGTACCCTTTTTTGAACGCAATTACTTTCAAAAATTTATGCTTGCCATTAATTTTAAAACTTAAATGGGTATTATCCTTCCCCATGGTTTTAATATCAGTAATGAAACTAGGCTTAATTTCAAAAATCGGTCGTTCATTATCAGTTCCGAAGGGAGCTAATTGAAGTAAATCTTTATAAAATGACAAAGAAATATCATCAATTGATATTTTTTCTGCAACCTTAATATTTTTTCGATGATTTAATTTTAAATGCTGATCTTCTCCAGCACTTTCTAAATCATTAACCAAAGCGTCTAGTTTATTAGAATTAATGGTCAAGCCAACTGCCATCGGGTGACCACCAAAACTAATCATATCATCGCGATGATGGTCTAATGCTTTAAATAAATTAAAGCCATCAATACTTCTGCCTGAACCCTTGGCGGTATGATTTTTTGGATTGATATTCAAGATTAAAGTTGGTTTATTAAAAGTCTCAACAATTCGACTCGCAACAATTCCAACAACCCCTTCATGCCAGTTCTTGCCAGCAATAACTAAAGTTTTCCGATCCTTGTTTTTTCCTGTTTGAGCTTTTTCTACTGCGGATTTAGTAATATTTGTAACCAACTGTTTCCGCTTATTATTTTGAGCTTCAATAAAATCAGCCAATTGTTTAGCTAATTCATCATCGAAAGTTGTTAATAGGCGGACCCCAATATTAGCATCCCCCATTCTGCCGAGTGCATTTAAACGGGGAGCAATTCCAAAACTAATGCTTTCTTCATTTAAATAATCAACGTTCAGATCTGCGTTTTGCATTAATGATTGGAGCCCAAGACGCTGGGTATCCGCCATTATCTTTAGACCATTTTTAACAATGATCCGATTTTCATCAGTTAATGATACCAAATCAGCAACGGTTCCAATACTGGCTAAATCAAGCAATTCTTCTGGAATTTCATTTAATAGTGCACAGGCAATTTTAAAAGCAATTCCTGCACCTGAGAAATCACCAAATGGATACTCATGACCTGGATACCGTGCATGGATAATGGCATAAGCATGCGGAATTTTCTTTGGAAAATCATGATGATCACTAATAATAACATCACAATTCATTTGATTAGCAACTTCAATTTGATCATAACCACTAATTCCATTATCAACCGTGATAATTAAAGAAGTTCCATCATTGATAATTTTTTTAAAGGCTTTGGTATTAGGGCCATACCCATCAGTAAATCGATTGGGAATGTAATAGTCTACATTGGCACCAATATCATTTAAAACTTCATACATAATCGATGTACTAGTTAATCCATCGGCGTCATAATCACCATAGACTGTTATTTTTTCATTATCAGCAATTGCCTTTTTAATCCGCTGAATTCCCTTTTTCATATCATGAATTAAAAATGGAGAGCGCATTTGATCTAATGTTGGTTTTAGAAAATGTTCGATTTCTTCTTCATTTTGATAACCACGTTGTTTTAAAATCGATAAAATAAGTGGATTCAAATTCAGCTGCTTTGCTAAATTTTTTTCTGGTTTTAAATCTTGCAAATTCCATTTATATTTTGATGCCAGCATCGTGTTCTTCCTTTTCTAAAATTATTTTCGAATTTGTTTACCTTTATTTACCAATTGATTATTTAAATGTTCTATTTTTTGGTTTAAATCCTTAACTTCTTGATTCTTTTTTCTTTTCAACTGATTATACTTGCTATTTTGTTTGAATGTATTAATCGTCGATAATAAGAAATTAATAATCATTCCCAAAAGAATGGAGATAAACAGTAATAAAACAAGTGGGATGTTAACAACTGAAAATCCAAAATGAATTGAGACGGTACCCATATTTAAAAGTGCAAATATAGCAATTAAAATCAATAAAATAATCAAAGTAATCATTTGAATTTGTCGTTTCATTGTTTATTCCTCCGATCTTTTATTTTTATCAAACGGAATTTCATAGATATCAAAATCATTAACAACTTTCGTATTTGGGAAGATTTTCTTGGCTTGATTTTGTAATAAATAAGATTGTTTTCCAGTATACCTCGATGAAATGTGGGTTAAAAATAATTGCTTTACATCAGCATTCTTAGCTAATTGAGCTGCCTGAACATTAGTAGAATGGTAATAATTATGCGCCAAATTAGCCTCATTTTTACCAAACGTACTTTCATGAACAAGTACATCTGCATCTTTAGCCAATTTATATGAATGTGGTGATTTCCGGGTATCCCCTAAAATAGCAATAATTCGTCCCTTTTGAGCATGACCAACATAATTCTTACCATCAATCATTCTGCCATCATCCAATTTAATAGTTTTGCCAGCTTTAATTTTGCCATAAGCAGGTCCTGATGGAATATTATCCTGACGTAATTTATCTACCAATAGTTCCCCCGGATGATCACGTTCGATAATTCGATACCCAAAACATTTAATATTATGGCTTAAAGTATCCGCATATACGATAAATTTATCGTTATCGACAATTTTACCTGGATTAGTAAGTTCAACGTAGTTAATATGATAGGCTAATCTCGTTTGAGAAACTCTTAAACTAACCTTAACAAAATCCTTGATTCCTTTAGGACCATAAATTGTTAAAGGTGTATTACCACCTTGAAAAGAACGGCTGCTTAATAAACCTGGTAATCCAAAAATATGATCGCCATGAAGATGAGTAATGAAAATCTTATTAATTTTCCTAGGTTTTAAGCTTGAATTAAGGATTTGCTGTTGAGTTCCTTCACCAACATCAAACAACCAAACGGAATTACACTCATCTAATAAACGCAATGCAGTACAAGCTACATTACGAAACTTACCAGGAACACCGGAGCCAGTCCCTAAAAATTCTAATTTCATATTTAAAATCTTTCCTTTACCATATAATCTCAAAAAATTGTAACTGAATTAATTTTACCATATAGTAGAATTAAGTTCAGACGTAGGAGGAAGCATTTTGAAAAAGACGATATTTACAATTTTATTAATCGGTATCCTTTTAACCGGTTGTGGCCAAGAAAAACAATCATCAACCACCATAAATAATAATTCATCAAATTCAAATCATCAGCATTCAAGTTGGAATCATTCAAATATTAAAACTAATGAATCAGATCAAAGTAAACAAAAGCAAAGTAATTTCGATCATTATCACTATCAAGTCCCAAAATCATACCGTTCTAATCATGAATACATTAAAAATGGTAATTTGAAGCATGTTGGTGAATTTAGTTTTGATCAATTTGGTACGAAAGAAAAACTCGATCGCATTAGTAATATTAACCAATCAATTAATAGTGGCAAAATAAAGTACACAATTAAATCGATTCATTTGTTTAAAAATAAAGCCCACAACAAAGAAGCATTAGATGCTGTTAAACAAGTTTTTAATCTGAATCAAATTTCATCAACGTATGATACAATCCAATTGAAATTTAATGTTACTAATCGTTCAGATCAAACCGTTAATTTAAATGGGATTAAATTAATTCAAATTAATCATGACCAAACGCTGTCTTCAAATCAACAGTTAAATGATGAAAGTGCTGGACAAACATTACAGCCACATCAATCTAAATCCATGTTTGCAATGGGGCTGATTAATAATTATAATTTTAAGCATTTGAAATTACTCCAAATTCAATTTAACGGAGTCTATAACCAACATGGCAAGTTGATTGATCCACCTTCTAGAACAATTAATATCAACTATTAAATTAAAAAATAGCCTATCAAAAGATAGGTTATTTTTTAATCTTTAAATATATTTTTAGCAATTAGTGAAGTAAATTTTCGATTTCCTAAGGGATTAGGATGAACATGGTCATCCCAGAAATACTCAGGATGATTATAACTATATTGATACCAATTAATGACATGAACATTCGGATGCGTTTTAGCAGCGTGGTTAATCGTCTCATTAACTTGTTGCTCCCAATTTCTAGTTGGAACGTGGCAATTGATCCAATAAACATTCCGCTTTGATCCAATTACACTCAATGTTTGATTAATTTGAGCAGACGTCATTGGACTATTGGTTCCCAAATTAATTATGATATTTTTAGACAATTCATTTCGCTGTTTTAGTTGATTTAAAACGCCCGATGCTTGCCAAATTTGTCTTCCAACAGCTGCTGAAATATAAGCATTTGGAAAAACATTATGAAGATCATCAGAACTATCAGCTAAAATTGAATCCCCAATTGCAGTTACTTGATAATTATGAGCAAGCAAAATTTGTTTTTTTGTTAACTGATAATACTTTTTTGTTTGTTGTTGTTTATTAGTCAGCGGCTGATCTAAATTAATTGATGGGGAAACAGAATGCTGCTTTTTCAATACCCTTTGATTATTAGCCTTCATTGCTAATTGATTACTATGAATATTACGCTGTAATCTTTGCGAACTATTAATTTGATGATCTGGTGAAGTAGCAGCACCAAACATGGAAATTAAAACAATTAAAAGAATTGGAATTAGCCATAATCGTTTTAACCCATAAATAGAATGTTGATTAAATAAATTTTTAAAGAATTGACCGATATTTCGATAATCATAATGACGAAGCGGCTGTTCAATGTAACGATATGATAATTCACTAATAACCATAATTAAAATAGCCTCTACAGCTGCGTTTATAATTGGATGTTCACCAATATTAACAATTTTGGATTCATAAAAAATCATGACAGGAAATTGGTATAAATAAATGCCATAACTTCTAGTTCCCATCCAATGAAATAATGGATTGGTTAACAATCGATTAATATCAGCACCGGGATGCGCACAAGTTGCAACTAAAATAGTAGCAAAAAATGAAACAATAAACATTCCGCCATAATAAGTAAAATCACTCTGCCCGGATAAAAAGAAGCACATAATTATTAGGACGATAATTGAAAGAATCCCCGCGCCATCTAACAAATAACGTTGGGATTTGCTAATAATCCGTGGTAATTTTGTAATCGGCCAAATCATTGCTAGTGCAACACCAAAAACAATGGAATACAATCTTGTATCCGTCCCATAATAAACACGATCAACATTATGAGTGAAGAAGTATATCCCTGCCATTAAAAGTCCAGAAGCACAAATAATTGATATCAAAACGTAAAAAATTCGACGTCGATTTCTTAAAAGCATGATCATAACAAATAATACAACTGGCCAAATTAAATAGTACTGCCCTTCAATTGATAATGACCAAAGATGGACAAATGGTGATTCACCTTGAAAACGATCAAAATAATTTTGGCCATGTAGAATTTCCCACCAATTATAAACATACGTTAAATTGGTAAGAATAATTGATCTTAAATACCCCATCATTGAACGTTCGAAAATTGTAATATATGCAGCAGTAGTTAATACCATTGTAACTAACGCCGGATACAGACGCCGCATTCTTCTAAAATAAAAACTTAAAATATTAATACTACCATTTTGTTGCCATTCTTGAAGTAGCAAATCAGTAATTAAATAACCAGAAACGGTGAAAAAAATAGGAACCCCTAGATATCCACCCTGCAGTTTATATGGTAAAAGATGATAAATAATAACGGCTAATACACCTAATGCCCTAATACCATCAAATCCAGTAATATAACGACTGTGTTTTAAACGCTTATGTTGTTTTAATTCCATTTGAAACATATTCCCCAATCACTAGTCAACGTAAGTAAAAGTAAAATCTAAAATTGAAACATTATCCCCATCTTTAGCACCAGCATCTCTTAAGGCTTTATCAACACCCATCCCATGCAATTGTCTTGCAAAACGGAGCATACTTTGATGGTGGGCCGTGTCTGTCATTTGGAATAATTTTTCAATTTTATGACCGGACAAAATCCAATTACCATTTTCATCACGATTAATTTGAAATGGTTTTTCTTCTTTAAATGTGTATTTAACATTCTTTTGATTGGATTGTTTTTCTTGATGGGCAGGAAATTTTGGAGTTTGATCTAATAATTTAACCGTCTGGTGAATTAAATCCAATAATCCATCGTGAGTAATAGAAGAAATCGGAATTATCTTTCGATCAGATACTTTAGATTTGAATTTAGCTAAATTATCATTTGAATTTGGCATATCCATTTTAGTTGCAACGATAATTTGAGGACGTTTCATTAAATCTGGATCATAATCTTTGAGTTCCTTATTAATTGTCAAATAATCATGGTATGGATCACGACCTTCGACTCCACTCATATCAATCAAATGAAGTAATACCCTGGTTCTTTCAATGTGCCTAAGGAATTGAAAACCAAGTCCAATCCCTTGTGATGCACCCTTAATTAATCCAGGCATGTCGGCAATCACAAAATCACTGCCATCCCTTAATCTAACCATTCCTAGGTTAGGGATTAAAGTTGTAAAATGATATCCAGCAATTTTAGGCTTAGCAGTTGTGATTGTGGATAGCAAAGTTGATTTTCCAACTGATGGAAAGCCAACGAGGCCAACGTCTGCTAATAATTTTAATTCAAGACGAACATTCTTTTCTTCACCAGGTTCACCATTTTCAGCAATTTCAGGTGCCGTGTTCTTAGCACTCGCAAAATGAACATTACCACGGCCACCACGGCCACCCTTAGCGGCAGTATATGAATCACCAGGATGAGTCAAATCACATAGAATTTGATTGTTAGATTCGCCGTAAATCGTTGTCCCTTCAGGAACATCAATAATGGTATCCTCTGCACTTCTACCTGTCATTTTTTTATTACCGCCATTACCGCCGCTAGCAGCTTTAATTTTACGACGATATCTTAAATCCATTAATGTACTAAGGCCAGAATTAACTTTAAAAATAACGTTACCGCCACGGCCACCGTCACCACCGGCTGGTCCTCCGTTGGGAACGAATTTTTCGCGACGGAATGCGACGGCACCATTACCGCCTTTTCCAGCCTTAATTGAAATTTTAACTTGATCTACAAACATTTTATTCCTCACTTATTTTTTAATTTACTTATTATTAATTTTTTGAACCTACTTTTGGATGGTCCAATGTAAACTTAATTGTTTGAGCAGTCGTCTTAGATATTCCAAGATTTCTTAAATCATCAATTTGGGCATTTGCAATATGTTTAATTGAACCAAACTTTCTAAGAAGTTTATTCCGGGTCTTGGGTCCAACCCCATGAATATTATCTAATCGAGAGTTAATCGAACTTTTGGTGTGAACATGATGATGATAATTAATAACAAATCGATGGACCTCATCTTGAACCCTTTGAACAAGATAAAATGCTTGGCTCTTAGGATTCAGATTTACATGATGATCATATGCACCATAAAGTAAATCAGCAGTTTTATGCTTATCATTCTTTACCATTCCAGCAACTGGAATGTGTAAGTCTAATTCATTAATCAAAACATCTTTAACTGCATTCATTTGAATGACGCCACCATCCATCAAAATTAAATCTGGCATTGATTTATGTTCTTTTAGCAATCTTGAATATCTTCTTCTAATAACTTCCCTTGTACTTGCTGCTTCATCAGCATGATGAACAGTTCTTAATTTATACTTTCGATACAATTTATGATTAGGTTTTCCGTCAACGAAAACCACCATTGCTGAAACTAAATCGGCACCTTGAATATCAGAATGATCAAACGCTTCGATTCGATGACCAGGCTTAATGTTCAATTTATCCGTCAATTCTTTCATAGCACCCTTAGTTTTTCTATTATCCAATTCAATTAACCTAAATTTTTCCTTTAAAGTCAATTCAGCGTTTTTGGCAGCCATTTGAATCAATGCATGTTTTTGCCCTCTTTGCGGCGTTCTAACTGGAACATGCAACAACTTACTAATGACATCACATGGCAGTTGTTTTGGTACCAAAATTTCCTTAGGAAGTGGTTGATTCCTTTTCTGATAAAATTGGACAATAAAGTTAACCATTTCTTCTTCTGGTGAATTAAGAATGGGAAATAACTTCTTAACCCGTTTCATTAAACGAGCTTGCCTTAGATAAAAGATTTGAATTGAAAGCCATCCTTTATCCATATAATAATTAAAAATATCTCTTGGAACATAATCTTTAGAAATAATTTTCTGCTTTTCAACGGTTGCTTCAATATAATGTAATTGGTCACGGACTTCAGCCGCCCTTTCAAATTCAAGCTTGTCAGCAGCTTTTTCCATTCTTTTCGATAACATTCTTTTAGCAATTGAAACATCACCATTTAAGAATGACTTAATTTTTTTAATTTGCTTATCGTATTCAGATCTAGGAACCGTTTTGAAACATGCTCCTAAACATTGACCCATATGATAATATAGGCACGGTCTCCCTTGATAACCATGGCAACGTCTTAGTGGATATACTTTTTGTAAAAAATTAACCGTTTCATCGGCAGCATAGACATTTGGATATGGGCCAAAATAGTAGCCGCCATCTTTTTTATAGCTATTAACAATCATAATTCTTGGATCACGTTCATTCGTAATTTTAATATATGGATAACCGTTATGGCCCTGCTTTAATTGAATATTAAAATATGGACGGTACTTTTGAATCAACGTAATTTCTAATAAAAATGATTCTTTATCAGTTGATGTAAAAATAGTTTCAAAATCAGCAACTTCTGATACCATTTTAGCCGTTTTACCAGTATGACTACTTTTAAAATAAGAACGAACACGGTGTTTTAAATTTTTAGATTTACCAACATAAATAATTTTTCCGTTAATATTTTTCATTTCATAACATCCTGGCAAATCGGGCAATAATTTTAATTTATGTTCAATATGTGATGAGGCCATGCATTCACCTCCTAAAATAATATCATCTATTTATTAATATAACTATATTATAACGCATTCTGAAATAGAACAACTTTGTTTTTAAATATTATGACAAACGAATGTATATTTGGTATCATGATTGTTGATTAAGGAGATGATTTTAATGGGATTAATCGTTAATAATCAAAATAATCTAGATAAAATGCTTAACAATTTAGCCAAATTTAAACCGGATGATGGTAAAAAGAAAAATAATGGCAAGCAGAAGAAAGATAACAAGAAAGCAAAAAAATAAAGGATAATAAATTAGTCATATAACAAAATCGTTATATGACTTTTTTATTTATTAACTATCATTAATTATTTTTAATGATGATATTTATGACTTAAACGGTTAATATTGTTTTCACCAACATCTTCGAACGGAATGTTTTCCCATTGTGCAATCTGGGATAGGTACCATAAAACGTCTCCCATTTTACGGATTAATTCTGCTCGATCAAGATTTTGACCATCAAAAGTATATTGTTTAATTAAATTTGCAACTTGTCCACTTTTGCTAGATAATCCTAAAGCGCAATTGGTTAATATTTGCTCCTGACCTTTTAAAGTGCTGTTAGCTTTTTTTTGATATTCATTTAAATTCATTAATCCATCACGACCCCACTTTGTTGTTGAATCCAATTCCAAATTTGATCCTTTCCAGAACGAGTTTTGGCAGAAAATAAAACTAACTGATCATCATTTAAACCCATCGTTTTTTTAATCAAACTTTTGCTTTTATTCCAATGACTTTTTTTAATTTTATCCATTTTAGTAGCAACAATCAATGTTGGAATTTGATAGTATTCTAAAAATGCTTTCATTTGAATGTCAGTCTGGGTTGGTTTATGACGACCATCAATTAAATTAATTGCTCCATCTAACTGGTTTCTTTGAGTCAAATAGGTTTCAATCATTGTTGCCCATTTTTCACGTTCCATTTTGGACACCCGTGCAAAGCCATATCCAGGAATATCAACAAAATAAATTTTATTTTCAACGTTATAAAAATTCAAAGTTTGGGTTTTACCAGGTTGGTTAGAAGTATGCGCATAATTTTTACGATTGACTAATACATTTGTGAGTGAGGATTTTCCAACATTAGAACGTCCAACCAATGCAATTTCAGGATGGTTAGAACGCGGATATTGTTTTGGTTCTACCGCACTAATTTCTAGATTAACATTATTAATATTAACTGCCAAATCATTTCATCTACCTTTTAGAATTTTATTCTAACACAAAATAAAAGGAGCAAATTCAAAAAAATGCTCCCTCGTACAATCTATTTCAAAATTAATTTTGGTTCTTGATGTTTAGTAATCGTTTCGGGTTCAATTACAACTTCTGAAACGTCATCACGGTTTGGCAAATTAAACATAACATCACGCATTGAGTCTTCCATAATTGATCGAAGCCCCCTTGCACCTGTTTTTCGCTTAATTGCTAATTTGGCAATTTCTTTTAATGCTTCTGGTTCAAATTTTAATTCAGCACCATCAAGTTCAATTAATTTTTCGTACTGTTTAACCAAAGCGTTCTTAGGTTCAGTTAGAACACGAACCAGATCATGTGCATCTAACTTATTCAAAGCAGTCAAAATTGGTAATCTTCCAATAAATTCAGGAATCAATCCAAATTCTTTTAAATCAGAAGGGATTACATATTGCATTATATCCTTATCATTTAATTTGGTGATTTCTGATGAATCAGTTCCAAATCCAATGGTCTTATTTCCCATTCGATTTTTAACAATATCTTGGATTCCATCAAATGCACCACCAACAATGAATAAAATGTTAGAGGTATCAATTTGAATGAACTTTTGCCTAGGGTTCTTTCGCCCACCCTGTGGCGGAACATTTGCAATCGTTCCTTCTAAAATTTTAAGTAGTGATTGTTGAACACCTTCGCCTGAAACGTCACGGGTGATTGATACATTATCTGATTTTTTGGCAATCTTATCAATTTCATCAATGTAGATAATGCCTTTTTCAGCACGTTTAACATCATAATCAGCGTTTTGAATTAATTTTAGCAAGATATTTTCAACATCTTCACCAACATATCCAGCCTGGGTTAACGAAGTAGCATCAGCAATTGCAAACGGTACATTTAACAATTTAGCTAATGTTTGAGCAATATAAGTTTTTCCTGAACCAGTTGGTCCAATCATAGCAATATTACTCTTCTGTAATTCAACGTCTCCCGGTTTTTTATTAAGCATTTGGTGAACACGCATATAATGATTATAAACAGCAACAGCTAGCGTTTTTTTGGCTTCATCTTGTCCGATTACGTATTGATTCAATTTACTAACAATTTGAGATGGGGTTAAAACATTGACGCCCTTTTCAGACTGTTCTTCTGCCAATTCTTCATCAACAATTCTTTTACATAAATCAATACATTCATTACAAATATAAACTCCTGGTCCAGCTACAATTTTTTTAACTTGATCCTGAGTTTTCCCGCAAAATGAACAAGTAATGGGGCCGTTACCATTTACATTGCCACTATTGTTTTGAAACATATTTAATTACACCCCTTATTATTTAACCGAATTAACTAGTCAAATGAAATATATCACATTTTATAATAATCATAAAATACTTTGTTTTAAACCAAAAATAAAAGCCTAATTAAAATTAATTAGGCTTTTAAATAAAAACAAAATAGTAATTTTATCTTAGATTACTTACTGCTTTTACTAGTTTTAGAAGTTGACTTAGAGCTCTTTAATTGGCTCTTAGGAACTTGTTTTGCGTTATCAGTAACTAACTTAACGGCCTTTTGAATTGAAATATCATGTTTCAACATATCATCAGTTAAAGCACCCTTAACAGCACTTTCTTTCATGCCATATTGTTTAGCAAGGTTTTTAACTTCATCATTCATTTCTTTGTCAGTTGGTTTGATATTTGCATCTTTAACAATTGCTTCTAAAACAAGGTTGGTCTTAACACGACGACTTGCCCCGTCTTGGAATTGTTTCTTTAAGTCAGCTTGAGTAGTTCCAGTTAACTTAAAGTAAGTACTAGCATTAATCCCTTGTTGTTGCATATTTGCTAAATACTGATCCATTTGACGTTGAACGTCTTGATCAACCATTGGTTTAGGAATTTCTTTAACCTCGGCATTGTCAACAGCTGCATTAATCGCTTCATCCTCAACAGTATTCTTAGCCTTAGTTTCTTTTTGTTCCTTTAATTGTTTCTTGGTTTTATCTTTCAATTCATCTAAGCTATCAACGTCTTCGTCGACATCCTTAGCAAATTCATCATCTAATTTAGGTAATTGTTTTTCTTTAATTTCATGAACAGTTACTTTAAAAGTTGCTTCCTTATTTTGTAACTTCTTAGCTTGATAATTCTTAGGGAAAGTAACTTTGACATCAACATGATCCCCAGCTTTATGACCAATTAATTGATCTTCAAAACCTGGAATAAATGAATTAGAACCTAATTCAAGTGAGTAGTTATTGGCTTTACCGCCCTCAAAAGGTTTGCCGTCAACGTAACCATCAAAATCAATGACAACTGTATCACCCTTAGCAGCAGGCTTATCCTTTTTCAAAACTAATTCAGCTTGTGACTTACGTTTACGATCGATTGATTCGTCAACATCTTTCTTGTAAACGCGAGTATTTTGTTTCAATACCTTCAAGCCTTTGTAAGCGCCTAATTTAACATCAGGCTTAACAGTTACATTAGCTTCTAATACCCATGGCTTACCCTTATCTAATGATTTAACATTAACTGAAGGTTGAGCGACTGGTTCGATTTTAGTTTCTTTTAATGCATCACTATATACTTGTGGAAGCATAATATTTAAAGCATCTTGGTATAATGCTTCTTCACCGTACATTTCATCAAAAATATGACGAGAAACCTTACCTTTTCTAAAACCAGGTAGGCTAATATTTTTTTTATTTTTATTGAAGGCTCTATCTAGTCCTTCTTTAACTTGATCTGTGCTTAATTCAAAGGTTAATGTACCTTGAGTAGCACCTTTCTTTTCCCATTTTGCAGACATTATATTCCCTCCGAGATGAAAATATATTTTTTATTTACAATTTATCTACCAATTGCACATAAAACTATTTTAACGTATGGTATTTAAAAAGTAAATCTTTTTAATAAGAAAGTAAATCCCTCTTAATTAATATGTATAAAAAGGATTCGGAAAAATTCCGAATCCCTTTTAAATTTGTATTATGACAAAGATTATTTAACAATCTTAGTAATAACACCGGCACCAACGGTATGACCACCTTCACGGATGGTAAATCTAGTACCTTCTTCAATGGCAACTGGCTTAGTTAATTCAACATTGAATTTAGCGTTATCACCAGGCATTACCATTTCAGTTCCCTTTTCTAATTCAACAACACCGGTAACATCAGTGGTATGGAAGTAGAATTGAGGACGGTAATTTGAGAAGAATGGAGTATGACGTCCACCTTCTTCTTTCTTTAATGCATAAACTTGACCTTCAAACTTAGTATGGGTCTTAATTGAACCTGGGGCAGCAAGAACTTGACCACGTACAACTTGGTCACGGTTAATACCACGAAGTAAAATACCAACGTTATCTCCAGCTTCACCAAGATCTAAGGTCTTATGGAACATTTCTAAACCAGTAACAGTTGATTTAAGAATATCAGGAACTAAACCAACAATTTCAACTGGATCACCAATCTTAACTGTACCACGATCAATACGACCAGAAGCAACAGTTCCACGACCAGTAATTGAGAATACATCTTCAACTGGCATTAAGAATGGTTTCTTATCATCACGAACTGGAGTTGGAATGTATTCATCAACAATGTCCATTAACTTTAAGATAACCTTTTGTTGTTCTTTATCGCCTTGTAATGCTTTAAGAGCAGAACCACGAACGACTGGAACATCATCACCAGGGTAATCGTATTCTGAAAGTAATTCACGTACTTCCATTTCAACTAAGTCAACTAATTCTGGATCATCAACTTGATCAGTCTTATTAATAAATACAACGATGTATTTAACACCAACCTGGCGAGCAAGTAAAATATGTTCACGGGTTTGTGGCATAGGACCATCGGTTGCTGCTACAACTAAAATTGCACCATCCATTTGAGCAGCACCAGTAATCATGTTCTTAACGTAATCCGCATGACCTGGGGCATCAATATGTGCATAGTGACGACGTTTAGTTTCGTATTCAACATGGGCAGTATTAATAGTAATACCACGTTCACGTTCTTCTGGAGCAGCATCAATATCAGCATAACTTTCAGAATCAGCTAAGCCTTCTTCAGATAATACTTTTGTAATAGCTGCAGTTAAAGTAGTCTTACCATGATCAATATGGCCAATAGTACCAATATTTACATGGGGCTTTGTTCTTTCATAATGTTCTTTTGCCATTAATGAAAACCTCCTGTTAAAATTCATAAAAATAGCACCAGAAGTATTTCTTCTCAATGCATCTTTACAATTATTATACTACATCTCTTTGAAAATACAAAATGATATTCCAAAGGACAATTCCTATATCATTATATATACTGTAATTTTATTTGTAAATACTAACGAGTTAATTTATTAATGATTTGGTCTAATTTTTTCTGCTGACGCCAAATTTCAACTTCCAATTTGGTTTTAAAATTAAATTGTTGATCATTAAACAAAGAATCAGTTATTTTAAACCACAATTTAGCACTGTTAATTTTCCTATCATTATATGGATAAAGAATCAGTAATTGCATGTTAAAAAGATTATTCAATCTAAATGTCATCATTGGATCATCATGACCATAATGACTATCAACAATTTTTGACAACTGCAAATATGATTTAGTTTCAAAAAGTGGTTTTAAATTAGACGGGTTAATTAAATGCCGTTGATGATCAATCCATAAAAATTCAATCTGCTCATTTAAATCAATCTTTCTTAAAATATCAAAAATACTGATTCTCATGATGGGATTTAAAAATGGATTAGTTAATAGGTACTTACAAGCAAAAACAAATTGATGTAATGGCAGTTTAAGTGCTTTTTCTAATTCATTTTTCTGAAAAGGTAATTTTTGATTCACAATTGAGCAAAAAGATTTAACCAATTCATTAATTGTTGATGAATGTTTTTTACTATAATTATTTTCATAATCAACAATTTGTTTTAAATTATCTCGTTTTAAAGTTTCAATATTTACAGAAACTGTGATTTCACGTGCTTTAATAAAAGAAGCATTTTTCAATAAAACTAAAATCATAAAGTTGAAATCATCAACTGAATTAGTATAACTATCAGGCATTTCCAACAAATTTTTTTCAGCTTGTCGGTATTTTTTCAGATGAAACAAGGATTTAACAATTAAATGATTGATTTTTAAATTTGAATGATCTAAATCAATTGTTTTTAACTTATCAATTGCACTTTGATATTTATGATATTGGTAATCATCATAAGCTGAAATATAAATTCGTTTATTTTCAGTAATGTTATTATCACCCAATGATAAAATCATTCCCTATTATTTATTATGGATAAATTTTTTCTTCTTCATATTTTTACGATGATGTTGATTAATTTCCATGATAACCGGCAAAATAACCGGATGTGATTGGGTTTTCTTAAATAAATAAGAATTTAATTTTTCTCGAACTGATTGTTTCAGATGACCCCAATCAAATTCCTCATTATCAAGATTTTTTTGAACCGTATTATAAACCAATTTGGAACATTCATTCATTAAATTTTTATGTGTTTTAACATAAATATAACCACGTGATGTCAGCTTAGGTTTAGCAACAACTTGACGTTTTTTACGGTCAATTGTTATAACAGCAATAAAAATTCCGTCTTCAGAAAGGACTTTACGATCCCTTAACACAATATTACCAATGTCACCAACGCCAATTCCATCAATCATAACACTTCCAGCTTTAACAGCCGTACCACGATACATTTTATGATTTTCAGAATTATATTCAATCACATCGCCTTTATTGGGAATAAAAATATGATTTTTTGGAATACCAACACTTTCAGCTAATTTAGCATGTGCATTTAACATCCTATATTCCCCTTGAACCGGAATAAAGAATTTTGGTTTCATTAAATTAAGCATTAACTGTAAATCATTTTGACTCGCATTTTCAGAAGAATTTAAATCATCAGATATCATTTTTACATGGGCGTTAGCACGATAAATCATATCCTTAGTCTTAGCAACATTGGTTTCCATTGCATGTGATGGAGTTGTTGCAATTAAGACTAAATCATTTTCTCGAATGTTAATATGGCGATTTTGTTGGTTAGCCATTCGTTGAATTGCATTAATAGGTTCACCCATTTTACCAGTTTGTAAAATAACAATTTGTGAAGGTTTTAATTTATTCATTGAACGAATTGAATGTAAAATGATGTTTTCATCTGGCAAATGCAATTGATGCAGATCCGTTGCAATTTTAACGATTTTATTTAAATCATGGCCAGCTAAATAAACTTTTCTATGCGATTGATATGCCGCATTAAATATTTGTTGAATTCTTAAAATATTATAAGCGACACTGGCAACTATAATTCGATCATCGGTATATTGAAAAGTATCAGTAATATATGAACTAATTTTATTCTCACTAACACTTTCATAGGGATTTTCAGCATTGCTTGAATCACTTAGTAATGCTAAAACACCCTTTCTTCCAATATCACTTAATGATGAAAAATCCGTTCGATAACCCTTTTGGGCAGTCTGATCAAATTTAAAATCGCCAGTATAGACAATTTGACCTTCCTTAGTTGATAAAACAATTCCCATTGATTCAGGGATAGAGTGGGTTGTTTTAAAGAAGCTGACTGTAACATCATTATTGAATATAATTTCGCTATTTTCATTAATAACGTTAAATTTATCAAACGATTTAGTTTCTTTATGCTGATTAATTTCCATTTTGGCTAACTCAATTGTTAATTTAGATCCAAAAACGGGAACATCAAAATCACGCAAGAAATATGGAAGTGCACCAATTGCTTCAGAATGACCATGTGACAAAAATACCCCCACAATTTTATCTTTCTTGCTCTCCAAATAAGTAAAATCTGGAATTACTAAGTCAATTCCTAACATTTCATTATCTGGATATCTAAGTCCGCAATCTAAAATATAAATATATCCACTAACTTCAACGGCATACATATTCTCGCCATTTTCTCGAACACCGCCAAGTGGAATGATTTTAATATTACTTTTCATTACTCCACCTCAAATTTATAATTAATTTTTTCTTTTCATTACGTCCAATCAAAGTTAATTATAGTGTACCATATTTTATTAAGATAACGAACAGTCAATATAAAACAAAGGGATAATTTCCTATCAATAAATTTACGGGTATCTTCTCTTATTTTAAGCAAAACAAAAAACGAGATTACCAAAATAGTAATCCCGTTAATAATCATGTCAGAATAAAGAATTAACGACGTAATCCTAAACTCTTGATTAATTTTCTGTATTGAACAACATCCTTATTTCTTAAATAAGCTAATAAGTTACGACGATGACCAATTTTCTTCATTAAGCCACGTTGTGAATGATGATCCTTCTTATGGGTCTTCATATGTTGGTTAATTTCATTAATGTCAGCAGTTAATACGGCAACTTGAACTTCAGTAGAGCCAGTGTCGCCTTCGTGTTGAGCATACTTTTTAATAATTGAATCTTTATTTGCTTGTGTTAAAGCCATTTAAATTCCCACCTTTCTAAATAAAAATCGCCATGAACTGAGATTCCGCCAGTGAGATAGCGATAAAACTAAGTTCAGGTTTCAATATTTAATAATACTATTCTATTTTACTAAAATCAAGGTCAATCTAATCTAAAGTCAAATATAATTTAGTATCTATTGAAATTGCAATTAGTGTTTTGTATAATGGTATTTGTTTAATTATAGACGATTGTTGGAGGTGAAAATATGCCAGTTATTAAATCTGCTATTAAACGTGCTAAAACAAATGTTAAAGCTAATAAACGTAATACCGCACAAGTAAGTAAAATGAGAGATGCCATAAAGAAATTTATGAAATCATCTAAAAACGATGAAAACGTGTATCGTGATGCTATTAGCGCAGTTGACCATGCTAAGAGCAAGGGCTTAATCAAAGCTAATAAAGCTGATCGTGAAAAATCACACATGTCAGCTAAATTTAATAAATAATTATTATTTATTATAAAAAGATACCCTAAAATTTTCAATTTATTTTGAAAATTTAGGGTATTTTTTATTTAGAAATAAAACTCAACATAAACATTTCAAAAAGCAATTCCGGAGAAGCTTGAGATGATTTTAATTTAATTTCATTGTCAATTAATCCTAAGTACGCTTGTTTTAATTCTTTAAATTGATATGTTTGAATTGTTCTTAATGCAAGTTTGATTCTAAATGGATGAACTTTTAAGATACTAGCTAAACTACCCTGACTGTGACCATGGGAAGCTAAAATCATAACTTGAAGTAAAAGTCTAAATTGACTAACAAGAATTGCATTAATTTGAAGAGGTTCTTTTTGCTCTAAAATTAAATTATGGTATAAATCGACGGCTAATTTAACCCGTTTTTTTAAAACATAGTTAACTAGATCAAAAATATTTTGATCCAGTGATTTAGTTACCAGATTATTTATAGCATTGCTAGTAATAACTTTATCACGGCAATAAACAAATAATTTTGGCAGTTCATTCATTATCATTGATAATTTACCGCCAGTTCTTTGAATCAGCAAATTTAGTGAATTTGCATCACATTTATAATTGTGCTGGTTAATGTAACTTTTGACGTAATTTTTGACTTGGCTTTCAGAAAATTTGTTTATATCAACCATTTCTGCGACATTTTTTAGCCTTTTAGTAACTTTTTTTCTGCCATCCAATTTAGGATATGGAGCCATGAAAACAACCACTGACGATGGTTCTGGATGTTTTAGATATTGAATTAGTCCATCAATATCATGGTCAATATTATTTGATACCCGTTTGTTCGTTAAAAAATACGGTTGGTTAATTAGAACAACCCGTCGTTTACCAAAAAAAGGTGCTGACATTGCATCGTTCAAAGCAGCAGATAAAGGAGTGTCTTCCATATCATAGGATGCGTAATTCATGGTCCGTTCTTCCTTTGGAACAAGTTTAATAAACGCATTTTTAATTTGATCACTTAAATATTCCTGCCTTCCAAGAATCAAATAAACCGGCTTAACATCGTTCTTAGGTAATGATCTTAATAGTTGATTCACATTCATATTGAAATTCATCCTCCCTTCATTTAATTAGAATTTTTAATAAATGGATGCCAGGATCCATAATGATTAAAATAACGATAAGTAATCATCCCATTTGTCTGGGTATTGTATTCAATCATATGACGTTGCTTAATTTTAACAATTGTCTCTGGATTGGGATGATGATAACGATTATTTCTGCCAGCTGAAATAATTGCTATTTTGGGTTGAACTGCATTTAAAAATTCATTGGACGAGGAGGTATTGCTACCATGATGTCCAACTTTCAATACATCAGTCCTTAAATTGGGCATTTTTTGAATAATATCATTTTCACCGGCTTGATCTAAATCACCCATAAAAAGCCATTTTAATCCACCAAAATAACCATTCAGAACCATTGAATCATGATTATTACCAAGTCCCTGAACAAATGGATGGACAATATCAAATGGCAATCCATTAATATGATCATTTGCCTTTACTTGAATAATTTTAGTTTTATTAATATAGGGATCAATTCTATTCATAAAATGTTGATTATTAACCATTCCTAATGGAATAAATAACCGCTTAACTTTCATTTCAGAAAGAAAAGCTGGTAAATCACCACAATGATCAGCATCTTGATGACTGATGCATAAATTATCGATCCAATCGATGCCAATGCTATGAAGATAATTAATTGAAATTCCATCAGCCTGATAATGATTGGTTTGGGGTTGATTTCCAAAAGTTATTTTACCACCTGTATCAATCAAAGTAATCGTTTTATTAAACGGTTCACGAACTAAAAAGCTATCACCCTGTCCAACGTCAAAATAACTTACTTCCCCATTAAAGGGAAAGTGAATGCTCAAAAATGAAACCGCGTACAGCATTATTAAAAATAATATTTTAAATTTTCTTTGAACAGCAATGATACTAAATGTAATCAAAAACAATATCAATGTAATATAGATATTCAATTTACCAAACATAATATTACCAGGTAAATTGCCAATTAGATTAACGAATGCATCGAAAAATTGCAATATTTGTGCAATAATTTGACCAACAATGGGAATAAATAATCCTACTGAGCATCCGATTATTACCATCGGAAAAATAAGGATTGAAAATAATGGTAATATTAATAAATTAGCAAACATCGTTAATAAATGCCATTGATAAATATGATAAATAATAATTGGTAAACCAATTAGGTTCATTAATGCGGTCTGTTTCAAGAATGAAAAATGATTTGTGAATATTAATCCAAATGACAGAGCATAACTTAATTGACATCCAAATTGAATTAACATTTGCGGATATAGAAACAGATTGATTAATAAAGTAATTGACCACACATCTAATGGATTTAAATTGATTTTTAAAAATTTAGTGGTCAAAATGGTTTCAACCATTAAAATTGATCTTAATAACCCGATTGAAGAACCTGCAATAACAAAATATACTGGCAACAATGCCATGATTAATAAACGATAGTCTTCTCGTTTCATTCGTAAATATATGAAGAATAATTCCAGCATGTTAACAATATAATAAACATGCAAACCGGAAATACTAAATAAGTGAATTAACCCTAATTGTTTAATACCAGTTAATTCACTATTAAAATCATTATTCATGCTGCCAAGAATTAAACTTAAGCCATATAAATTTAAAGGATGCGGCAGTTGATCCATTGATTGCATCATTTTAAATCTTAAGTTATGAATCATAGCAATCAATGAATGGTCCGGTTTAAATTGAATCATTTGATTAATTTTAACTTGATTAGATATGTTTTGACTTTGGTAAAAGCGACTAGCATTAAATTGATTAACATTGGTCGGTGATTTAATTGGGCTAACATCAGCATTAACTAGCCACGTTCCACTCACATGATTGGTTTGCTTAATTTGATTTAAATCATCATCATTTTTAGCGTAACCACTTATAATTAAATGCTGATTTAACCCATCTGACCATCCCCTTCCATGATAATAATCACCATCATATTGAATATCATCAGGATAAATTTGAACCTGCATTTGTTTGTGATTAATCACCACGGATTGGTGTTCAAGACGGTTAAAATTAAAAAGACATAAGCATAAAAAAGCAGCTGCAATTAAAACGTTTTGAACGAAAAAATGGGGCTGTTTTAATAAATAAATTCTGATTAGCCAGAAAATAAGTAATAAGCAACTAAGAATCATTGGACCAATAAAAAAGCAGCTTACAATTGCACAAAGAACTGCTGGAAAAATATATAAATTAGTTTTTATGATTAATTAGATAAATAGGATGAAAACGGTAATTGTTTCATGATTTTAGGATTTAATTTAATCTTTTTTAAAGTAACATGTTTTAATTTGATAAGCGATTTAGCATATGCACTATCATGATAATCCCTTAAATAATTGATTTGTTTAATTCCGGATTGTAATAACACCTTAGTACATTGTAAACATGGGAAGTCAGTTACATACAATTCAGAATTATACGTTGCCTCGCCAAATTTAGCACACTGGGCAATTGCATTCATTTCAGCATGAATAGTTCTCAAGCAATGACCATCAACCATGTAGCATCCCTTATCTGTACAATGAACATCACCAGATACAGAACCATTATAGCCACTAGCAATAATACGGCGATCTCGCACAATTGTAGCTCCCACTGACAAGCGATTACAAGTACTTCTAGATGAAATTAATACTGCTTGAAGCATGAAGTATTGATCCCAAGGAATTCTTTGATCCATTTTATTTACTCCTTTAATTCAATATAAACATAATTATAGTATATCAATTATTGAACACAAATAAAATTTTTAATGTTATCAAAACTACGATCGCCAAATCCTGGGATATTTTTAATATCTTCAATTTTATTAAAATCACCATGTTCTTTTCTGTAATCAAGGATTTTTTGTGCTTTCTTTTCTCCAACACCATTTATTTTTTGCAGTTCATTTTCATCTGCCGTGTTCAAATTAATTTTATTTGATGTCGAATCACTTGATGATCCACTAATATCACTTGTCTGAGAACTAGATGTATTATTTACGTTAGTTACAATTTTACCTTTGATTTCACCACGAAACGGAACGTAAATCACCTGTTGGTCATTTAATTTTTGCGCTAAATTTACGTGATTTCCATCAGCTGATTTAGTTAAACCACCCGCTGCCTCGACAGCATCATCAATCCTTAAGCTTGACGGTAATCGATAAACACCCGGTTGTTTAACGGCACCCTTCACGTCAACCACGACGAGATTATTATGGGACGTTTGGCTAAAAGAATTAGATGTTTGATGTAAATTCTTAATTTTAGAACTTGAATTAGTATTCATACTACTAGCTTGGCTCATATTATTTGAAAAATTGGTTTGTGAATCACCTTGATGATTAGAAAATAAAATTATTAGGATCAAAACAACAATCACCACCGATCCAATCATTAAATAACGACGATATTCATTTATGAATTCCTTAATCCTATCCATCCATTTCACTCCCTTCAAATATAAATTCGAAAAAAGACATCTATATTTTTATAGATGTCTTTTAATTCATTAATATTTTTTAATTGCAGAGAGTGCCTCTTGAAATGTTTGAACGGGAATTACTTTCATTTTTGGAGCATACTTTTTTGCAGTCTTAACTGCCAATTGATAATTAGTAATATGCCCAGGTTCTTCACTTAAATCAGATCTAGTCGGTTTAATATAGGGAGATAAAAAGATCTTAGCATTTTTCCGTTTAGCAGCAATAATTTTTTTATCAATCCCACCAATTTCGCCTACTTGACCATCAGCATTAATTGTTCCAGTTCCTGCAATATTTTGATTACGTCTAATATTCTTACCAGTTAATTGACCATAAATTTGTAGTGAAAACATCAGTCCGCCGGATGGGCCACCAATTTGTCCAGGATCCACTTTAATTGGAATTTTAGTATGGGTATCAACATCATCAGTTAATTCAATCCCGATTCCAGCCTTTTTTCCATAAAGTTTGGTCAAAGGCTCAGAAACAGTTTGAACTCGACCATGATGTAAATAAGTAATTGCAATCTTGGTACCAATTTGGTGTCTTTCAATATAGTTTTGATAACCGAGAGCGCTGCTGAAATGATGACCATTTACCTTTAAAATAGTGTCTCCAATGTTTAAATGATGTTTAAACTTTGAATTATTTAACACATTAATAACATAAATTCCACGATAATAATTTGTAACCTGTTGATGGGCGTTTTTATAACCAGTATAAATAGCCTCGTTAATTGCACTTTTCATATAAAAAGATTGAACACGATTGAAGTCATTATTATTTGTTCCGCCAGTAACATCATTAGGGCTTTCAATTGAATAGTACGGAAGCATCTTTGCATATAGATATCTGAATGGCGTTGCCCTTGAGATGTTTACAGACATTAACATAAATTTGCCTGAATAACGATCCGGATGTCCTTTAATATTAACAATCGGTTTTAAATTAGTTGCATCCCCTGGACCTTCAATATAAGCAGATAACGGAAAATCAAATCCAATTAAAATACATAAAGCAACAATGGCAAAAACGACATACTTGCGATATTTTTTTAATTTCATTCATTTGACCTCTTATACTTTTGTTTCATTTTAGAAATGACATTTTGAGGCAAATACTTATGAACGTCACCATTGAAAAATACAATTTCTTTTAACAAGCTCGATGAAATAAATTCAAACTGCGGCCTAGCAAGCATAAAAATAGTTTCAATTTTATGATCCAAAGCAGAATTCATCTGAGCAATATCTTTTTCATATTGAAAGTCATTATTATTCCTCAATCCACGAACAATAATATTTGCATGGATCCGGTGCAGAAAATCAACCGTTAATTCATTTTCAACAGTAACCTTAACGTTTGATAAATTTTTAATATTATCTTGAATTAATTGTTTCCTTTCGTTAGCAGTGAACATCCCACTTTTATGGGTGTTTTCCCCAACCACTACAATTAACTGATCAAATATTTTGCTGGCGCGTTTAATCAAATCCAAATGTCCATTTGTAATTGGATCAAAACTTCCCGGAAAAATAGCAGTTTTCATTATTTGTCACCTACGTATTTATAAATTGAAATTACCGTTAATCCATAGTTTTTTTGCTGAATCAATTGATAACTATCAATATTATCAGACAATTCAACATGATTATCCGTTTCACATATGACTAACGCATTAGACAATAACAATTTTTTATTATTTAATTTATTTAATTGCTGGACCATTTTCTGTTTTTTATATGGCGGATCAAGATAAACAAAATTAAATTTTATTTTTTCATTTTCAAATTCATCAAGTGCTTGATTAGCATCCATTTTTAAAATTTTAAATTGTTCTGGGTGTTTGGTCATTTGAACATTAGCTCTGATGGTCCTTATAGCAGCCATTTGTTTATCCACCAAAAATGCTTTTGACATTCCTCTTGATATAGCTTCTATTCCAACACCACCTGAGCCAGCATATAAATCTAAAAATTGGCCATTTTGAAAATATGGACCAATCATATTGAATAGTGCTTCCTTTACTTTATCAGTTGTTGGCCTCGTTTTATTAGTCGGGACTGGTGTTAATCGACGACTACCAAATTGACCTGAAATAACTCTCATTAATCATCATCCTCCGTTTTAGGTTCTTTATAAAAACTGTTAAATAAATCTTTATATGGAGAAATCAAAACCCGTCTTACAAATTTTAAACGTTTAATTTTGTTTTTAGTTTCATCAAAATGATTTTCGTTTAAATACATAATTACATAGTGCATCCGATGGGAAATATAAGTAATGTTCCCATAACGATTTAAATATCGTGCCTGTTTCAGAGAATGGACATAAACAATTAAGCTCTGTCGACTTTGAATTTTAAAATTCATTTTATAATCCTTCTTTATTTATTAATCTGTTTCTAAGTAATTTCTGATGATAACTAATTCTCAGTACTAATCCTAAACAACATGACAGAGTAACCATACTCGAACCGCCATAACTAATGAATGGAAAAGTAACCCCCGTAATTGGTAATAATCCTGTGACTCCACCAACATTAAATAGCATTTGAATAGTTAAATAGGTTGCTGTTCCATAGCACACTAAAGCTGAATAAGCATCATCACTTCTAATTCCAATAACTATAATTCTGCAAACCATGAACGTAAGCAGAATCATAACAATCGCAATAGCAAAGAAACCCAATTCTTCAGCAATAATTGACATTATAAAATCGGTGTTAGGTTCAGGTAAATACCCATTTTTTTGGATACTGTTTCCTAACCCCACACCAAAGAATCCACCGTTACTTAATGCATAATATGAATTAACTAACTGTTGTCCGATTCCATGCGAATAAGCGAACGGGTCGGTAAAAGCTACAATCCTTTGCAGAGCATAAATACTTGAATGCTTAGAAACTGGTACTAAAATGCAAAAGAATACTAAAAATAAAATGGTTATAATACTAGCTGCAAATCCAACTGCGCGTTGCCATCTAATGCCACTTGCAAGCAGCATTACAAATATAATTCCAGCATTAATTGCCGTTCCACCAATGTCTGGTTGAATTAAAATTAAAATCAAGACAAGTGCTGAATACACATAAATATTCATCATTCCACGCATCCAATGATGGACAATTGCCCCTTGATGATGATCAACGTGATTAGCGATAAAAATAATAAAATAAAATTTTGTAATTTCAGATGGTTGAATATTAAACAAACCTAAAACGGAAATCCACCCAGCAGCGCCATTTACACTTTTACCAAAGAAGAAAAGATAGACAAGCATAATAATAATTAACATTCCAAAGGTTGCAATAACTTTTGTACTGCGTAAGAAATTAGCATGAAAAATAAACATAATTGTGATTAAACTTAAGATAAAGAAAAATGTCTGTTTCACTAGATACCCCATTGGACTTCCTCCATTTTGAATGGCAATATCAGAACTAGCTGAATAAACCATCACAATTCCAAAAATAGACAGAATAAAAAACGGGATAAAAACAAAAAGATCTAATTTTTTAAAAGTATCATAAAGTAATTTAATAATCGTTCTCAATTGATCGATCTCCAAATGAATAATATAGATAGTAATATTATATCATACGTCTACCAAAGCCAATAATCCTTTCGTGAAAATAATAAAAAAAAGATGGGGAATAAATATTCCCCATCTTATTATTTATTATCAATTAATGATTATTTACCATGACGTGAGCGCTTAGCAGCTTTTTCACGTTCATTAGTATTTAAAATCTTCTTTCTTAAACGAACATTCTTTGGAGTAATTTCACAAAGTTCATCTTCATTTAAGAATTCTAATGATTCTTCAAGTGTGAAGTGTTCAGGTTCTTTAATCTTAGCAGTTTCATCACTTCCAGCGGCACGAACATTGGTTAATTGTTTACCACGGGTAATGTTAACAGAAATGTCGTTTTCACGACTATTTTCACCAACAATCATTCCTTCGTAAACTTCGGTAGCTGGATCAACTAAAATGGTTCCACGGTGTTCAATTCCCATAATAGCATAAGTAGTTGCTTTACCACGGTTGATTGAAACTAATGCACCATTACGTCTACCAGGGTTCCAGTTCTTAACGAATGGCAGGTATTTAGCAAAACTATGGTTCATAATTCCATAACCACGGGTGATTGACATAAATTGAGTTGAATATCCAATTAATCCACGTGATGGAACTAAGAATGTTAAACGACTTTGACCATTACCAGTACTTTCCATGTTCTTCATTTGACCTTTACGTTGGGATAAAGTATCAATAATTGAACCGGCATATTCTTCTGGAGTATCAATTTGAACGTTTTCAAATGGTTCACATTTTTTGTCATTAATGGTCTTCAAAATAACCTTAGGACGTGAAACTTCTAATTCATAGCCTTCACGACGCAATGTTTCAGCTAAGATTGAAAGATGTAATTCACCACGTCCAGAAACTAACCATGCACCTGGATTATCCGTTTCATCAACTCTTAATGAAACATCAGTATGCAACTCACGCTTCAATCTGTCACCTAATTGTCTAGCAGTAACAAATTTACCATCCTGTCCAACAAATGGTGAAGTATTAGTTCCAAAAGTCATTTGTAAAGTTGGTTCATCAATTCTTAATTTTGGAAGAGGTTCTTTCTTATCTGGATTAACGATGGTTTCACCAACATTAATATCTTCCATTCCAGAAATAGCGATTAAATCTCCAGCTCTAGCTTCTTTAATATCAACTTTTTTAAGTCCAATGAAGCCCATTAAACGGCTAACTCTAAAGTTTTGGGTTGAACCATCTAATTTCATAACAGTAACACTGTCGCCGACTTTAATTTTACCTCTAAAAATACGGCCAATTCCAATTCGACCAACGAAATCATCGTAATCTAGCATTGCAACTTGAAATTGTAGTGGCATATCTTCATTATCAATTGGAGATGGAATATCCTTTAGGATCGTATCAAACAAAGGCTTCATAGTATGTTTCTGAGTTGAAATATCATCACTATAACTTGAAGTACCGTTCATAGCAGATGTGTAAACAACGGGGAATTCTAATTGATCTTCATCAGCACCAAGTTCAATGAATAGATCTAGAACTTCATCAACAACTTCTTTTGGACGTGCACCTTTACGATCAACTTTATTAATAACAACAATTGGTGTTAAATGTTGATCTAAAGCTTTCTTCAATACGAAACGGGTTTGTGGCATTGGTCCTTCAAAAGCATCAACAACCAATAGAACACCATCAACCATTCGCATAACACGTTCAACTTCACCACCAAAATCAGCATGTCCTGGTGTATCTAAGATATTAATTTGCTTACCATTATATTTAACGGCAGTATTCTTAGATAAAATAGTAATTCCACGTTCACGTTCAATGGCATTAGTATCCATCGCACGATCTTGGATTTCGGTATGACCATTTAGTGTATCAGATTGCTTTAACATTTCATTAACTAAAGTGGTCTTACCATGATCGACATGGGCAATAATCGCAATATTTTTAATATCGTCTCTTAGTTTCAATTTATTCCTTCCCTTCATACATACAGTTATGATGATTCAGTATGGTTTAATTCACAATTATAAATCATGCCTTTTTCCTATGTTAAAAAAACTGTGACAACAAGTCACAGCCAAAACTTAATAACTGTTTATATAGATCATCAATATGTTCAATAACACTCTAATGTTATCACAGTTAACTAAAGAACGTCAATGGTATATTACAATCACATTTTAATCATCTCTTGATTACTTTTTCTCGCTTTTTGCCAAGTTTTAAAAATATTATATCCTGAAGCTAAATAAAATTTATGCTCTAATTGCTTCTGTTCCATTTTTGATGGATTAATTTTAGTAAAGATCTGATAATTCTTCAAAATTAAATCGCGACGGCTTCCCTGGTTAATTTCATAAGCATCCTCTACACTTCGATAAAGTTTGACAACTTTAATCAATTCATCCTTAGACCAATCGGAAAAGATTGGATAACTATAATTATTTCTAATCATTTTCATCCCCAAATTAACTATTTTTACCATATTATATAATAAATCATTTAATATGATAAAATATAATTAAACGTAAATGGAGGTAGTATTTTGATATTAATGAAAAATATCGTCAGAGACGGGAATCCTGTATTAAGAAAGCAAGCAAAAAAAGTAGAATTCCCATTAAATGAAAAAGATAAAAAATTAGCTAAAGATTTAATGCAGTATTTAGTTGTCAGTCAAGATCCTAAATTATGTAAGAAATATCATTTAAGGGCCGGAGTTGGATTAGCTGCTCCTCAAGTTGGGGCTTCAGAAATGATGGCAGCTGTTCTAGTTCCGGATGATGATAACAAAAATGATGGCAAACCATTATTTAAAGACGTTATCATAAATCCGGTTATTATTTCAAATTCAGTTCAACCAGTAGCCTTAACTGAAGGGGAAGGTTGTCTATCAGTTGATAAGGATGTTCCAGGATTTGTTCCAAGATCAGCCCGAATCACCCTTCAATACCAAGATGTAAACGGTAAACAGCATGTCGTAAGATTAAAAAATTACGCTGCAATTGTTCCGCAACATGAAATTGATCATTTACATGGAATGTTATTCTACGATCACATTAACAAACAAAAGCCATTTTCACGCAAATCAAGTGACGAAATTTTTATTAGCTAATTGATTAATTTTAAAAATAATTAAAATAGGGGGAGCTATCATTAGTTCCCCCTATTTTAATTTATTAATATCCTTAACATAATCTAAAGTTGACTGGTTAACTAAATATGCAATATCAATATGAACATAATTATTATATTTAAATGCATCTGTAATTATAAATTGTTTAGGATACTTGTAACCAGTTCCAAATTGTTTCAATTCATTTGATAACGAAGTCCGAATTTTTTTGATATTATCATTTTCTTTAAAGTCAATTACATATTCAAAAACTAAAATTCCACGTCCCCATACATCAGATAATTCATTTGATTTAATAATATGATATTGCCAATTTAAATGTTGAATTGAAATTTTTAATGACGAATCAACATTTTGCTTCATTTTTAAAAGTCTTTTTCGACTTGGAACTACAACAAAAAAATGATGAACTAAATTATAAATAAAAAGTGCAATCAATAACCCTAGTGCAACTTCAAGCGCTAAAAACATACTGATCCTCCGTTCACAATACTAGTTGCATTTTACCATAATCCAACTATACTTATTTAATATTATATGATAAAATTATCTTAAATAGTTGCCATATTGCAACCCTGTTCGGTTAAATAATTCAAAATATAAAGGAAGTTTTTTTAATGATTTTTAAAGTTCTTTATCAAGATACTTTAACACAACAAGCCAAGAGAGAAACAACTAAGGTAATATATGTAAAGGCTAATAACGAATCAGATGCAAGAAGATTAGTCGAAAAAAATACTAAATATAATATCGAATTTGTTGAAGAAATATCTGGTAATCATCTTAAATACGAAGAAAACGAACCAGGATTTAAAATCACAAAATTTAATTAACAATGGAGTCTAACCAATTATGAATAAATTAAACGTCAAAAACAACGAAGTTGCTATCTATGGCGTTGGTGGACTAGGCGAAATTGGAAAAAATACCTATGGAGTTCAATTTCAGGATGAAATTATTTTAATTGATGCTGGAATTAAATTCCCAGAAGATGAGTTATTAGGTGTTGATTATGTTATTCCAGATTATCAATACCTAGTTGCTAATAAAGATAAAATCAAAGCACTTGTCATCACCCACGGTCATGAAGATCATATCGGTGGTGTCCCATATCTTTTACAGGATTTAAACGTTCCAATTTATGCTGGACCACTAGCACTTGCACTAATTAAAAGTAAATTAGAAGAACGTGATTTACTCAAAACAGCTAAATTACATGAAATTACGCCTAAATCAGTTCTAAAATTTAACAAATTAAGTGTCTCATTCTTTAGAACTACCCACTCAATTCCAGATACAATTGGAATTGCCGTTCACACGCCATTTGGTGTGATTGTCCAAACTGGTGATTACAAGTTTGACCTTACACCAGTTACCCACCAACCACCAGATCTACAAACAATGGCTGAATTAGGTAAGGAAGGCGTTCTTTGTTTAATGTCTGATAGTACAAACGCTGAAAAACCAGTTTGGACCAAGTCAGAAAGTTGGGTTGGTAAATCAATCCGCCACATTTTTGATAAGGTAAAGGGACGAATTATTTTTGCAACGTTTGCATCTAATATTTCAAGAATTGAAACGGCTTGTAAAACCGCCCTATCGCACCACCGAAAAATTGCGGTTTTTGGTCGAAGTATGGAAGCAGCATTAGTTAATGGTGAAAAATTGGGATATTTAGATATCCCACAAGATGCATTTGTAGATGCTTCAGAATTACACAATCTTCCTGCCAATAAAACGTTAATATTATGTACTGGGTCACAGGGTGAACCAATGGCCGCCCTATCAAGAATTGCTAACGGTACTCACCGTCAGATATCAATTCAACCCCATGATACAATCGTATTTTCAAGTAATCCGATTCCAGGTAATACAATTAGCGTTAACCACGTTATTAATGAGCTAGAAGAAGCAGGAGCAAATGTCATTCATGGTAAAATTAATAACATTCATACATCAGGTCATGGTGGTCAAGAAGAACAAAAGCTCATGCTTCGTTTAATGAAGCCAAAGTACTTTATGCCAATTCATGGTGAATATAGAATGCTTAAAATTCATACTAAACTGGCCGAAGAATGTGGAGTCCCAAAAGAAAATACATTTATTATGCAAAACGGTGATGTATTAGCTTTAAGCAAGGATAGTGCTAGAATTGCTGGTCACTTTATTGCCGGTGATGTATATATTGATGGAAATGGTATTGGAAACATTAGTGATGTCGTTCTACATGATCGTCAATTATTATCTCAAGAAGGATTAGTTGTCGTTGTTGCAACAATTAATTTAAATGATCACGATATTCAAGCTGGACCTGATTTATTATCAAGAGGTTTTGTCTATATGCGCGAATCTGGCAAACTTCTTGATGAAGGCCGTAAATTAGTCTTTAGAACCATCGTTAAAACAATGAAAAATAAAAACGTTAATGAATCAATGATTAGAGATGCCGTCATTGACAGTCTTCAGGAATTTTTGTTCAAAAAGACTGAAAGGCATCCAATGATTCTACCAATGCTAATTATGAATAATCATTAATTACTACTAGCGAATTCAAAGTGAATTCGCTTTTTTAATTAGCAGATTAGGGAGTGAATTCCAATTGCAATTAAAATATTTTATTATTCTAAATAAAACTGCTAATGGTCATAAGGTAGCTAAACAATGGCCACAAATTAAACAAATTCTAAATCATTACAAAATTAACTATCAAGTAACCGAAACTAAATACTCGCACCATGCCAAACTAATTACAAATTTGTACTTAAAAAAGATTGTTTTCGATCAATCTAAAAATGTTAAAAATATTTTGTTTGCAATTGGTGGAGATGGGACTATCAACGATGTTTTAAGTACGGCTAGTAATTGGCAAAATAACCACCCTAATTACAATAAAGCACCAATTGCTTTTCTTCCATTGGGAGCTGATAATAATTTTGCTAAAGCTAATCATTTGCCATTAAATTGGAAAAATGCATTAAATCAAATTTTAAAGTGCCAAAAATCAAAATTAATTAATATTGGTGTTTACAATGAAGAAATTAAAAGGGAAAATGGTTGTTTTACAAATAATTTAGGGATTGGTTTTGATGCGGAAATTGTAAATCAAGAAAATCAATTCAATAAAAAGCATCACCATAAATGGCAATTTAAAAAAATTAACTTACTACTTTCATTAATAGTAATTCTCTATAATTCACAAACATTTCCTGTTGATATTATTGAAGATGGCAAAGAATATCATTATCAAAAAGCTTTAATGCTTAATATTGCTAATAGTCCATATTTCAATGGATTTAATTTAATTAAACACGCAAATATTAAAGATTCAAAATTAAGTTTAATCGTTGTCGAACGGAAAAATATTTTTAGTTTTATTTTTAATTTAATGATGATTGCAATTGGTCATTATCTTAAACGCTCCAAGACAATTCATCATTTCAAAAGCAATCATATGCATATTACCGTTCCATCATTAGAATATGGTCAAACTGATGGCGAAGAAATTGGCAGTCGCTTCTTTGATCTTAATTTTAAAGTGACTCAGTGGCCATTTTGGTTATAAAATAAAAATTGTAAATAAAAAACTTTCAGATTAATTCTGAAAGTTTTTTATTTATAATTATTAATGATTTTATTTCTTTAAAATTTTATTAATTTGATCTAATTCATCAGTACTAAATTTAGTATTATCAAGTGCCTTTAAATTATCATTTAGATGTTTTACCTTAGAAGCACCTGTAACAACACTAGCAACCGTTGGATTATTCAATAACCAAGCAATACTCATTTGTGCTAATGTTTGATGACGGTTCTTAGCAAGATCATTTAATTGATTTAATTTATTAGTTAAGCCATGTTTTAAAACATCGTTATTACTACGGTGTAATTTAACATCATCAGGAACACCATTTAAATATTTATCAGTTAATAACCCTTCAGCTAGTGGTCCATAGACTACTAACCCATCATGGTCATCCCTTAATGCTTGAATCGTACCATCATTTTCGATTTTCCGATTTAACATGTTATATGACATTTGATTAACAACAAACGGTGTATGAAATTCATTAAAGTATTTAATAATTTCCTTTGTTTGTTTGCCATAATAATTAGAAATCCCAATATATAAAGCTTTTCCTGATTTAACAATGTCATCCAATGCCTTCGCTGTTTCTTCTAAATTAGTATTAGGATCAAATCGATGACTATAATAAATATCAACATAGTCTAATCCCATCCGCTTTAAACTACGATCTAAAGCAGCAATCAATGTTTTTCTAGAAGAAAATTGTCCATAGGGACCCGGCCACATATGATAGCCAGCTTTTGTTGTGATGACTAATTCATCACGATAAGGCTTTAAATCCTTTCGATAAACTTGACCAAACATTCTTTCAGCAGCGCCTGATCCCGGTCCATAATTATTAGCTAAATCAAAACTAAAAATACCCTTATCAAAAGCATCTAACATTACTTTTTCACTATTTTGAAAGTTAGCATCATCACCAAAACTGTGCCACATTCCAAATGAAATTGCGGGTAATTGCAATCCTGAATCTCCAGCTCTTCTTATCTTAATATTATCATAACGATGATCATTAGCTTTATACATTTAGAAATCACCTTCCATTATTATTCTTAACAATTGTAAAATATTTTATTAATCCAAGTCAAAGAAAAGATATTTTATGACATGAATTGTTGTGGAGTAACACCATGCATCCCAATCATCGGATCAATTTGATTTGATTGAATTAATTCATTAGTTAATTGGTGTTTCTTAGGTTTCTTCAGTTTAAGATCCAATTTTTTTGATGAATCTGAATCATGATCTTTCTGACCACCCATAATATCAATAATTCGTTTTTTAAGCGTTGTTTTTCTATTAACAGAAGCATTTTCAACACACTGTTCAAATGATTGGTAATCGCCTAGCATAATAAGCATTTTAGAAGCTCTTGTAATCGCTGTATATAACAAATTACGTTTTAGCATAATATGGTACTGGGGAAGCATTGGCAAAATCACCATATCAAATTCACTCCCCTGTGCCTTATGAATTGACGTACAATATGCTAATGTTAATTGATCCCAATTCTTACGATCATATTCAACTTCCTTATCACCAAAACTTACCGTTAATTTGTCCTTCATTTTTTGGCGGTCATCATTAATTTGCATTCCGATGATTTTACCAATATCACCATTAAAAATATCATTTTCAGCATCGTTCACTAATTGTAATACCTTGTCATGCATTCTAAATTTAATCCCACGGAATGGGATTTCTTCTTGTTCATGTCGATCCTTAGGGTTCATAATGTTTTGAACAATTGAATTTAAACGGTTAATTCCACTAATACCACGGTAAATGGGTGCTAAAACTTGAATATCAGATGCACTAAATCCTTTTTTCTTTGCTTTAACCACAATTTGATTAATAACTGAACCAACTTGATAAGCATTACAAGGAATAAAACTACGGTCACTTTTATTGGTTGTAAAATCAGATGGTAATTGACCATTTTTAATGGCATGTGCTAAAGGAATAATTGTTGAATGATCATTCTGCCTATAAATCGTATTCAGTTCAATTTTGGGAATCATTTTAGAAGACAAAAGATCACTAAAAATTTGGCCAGGACCAACGGAAGGTAATTGGTCTTTATCACCAACTAAAATAACTTTCATATCATTAGGAACAGCTTGAATTAATATTTTAAAAAGAGAAGTATCAACCATCGACATTTCATCAATAATTAATAATCCACCCTCAAGATCATTGATTGAATCGTCATTATTATCATCATAACTGTTTAATCCTAGTAATCGATGAATGGTACTAGCAGGGATATTAGTACTCTCACTCATTTTTTTAGCGGCCCGTCCAGTGGGTGCAGCAAGCAAAATTGGATACGGATGGTCAGCATCATACGTCTTAATATCTAATGAATAGCCATTTAAGTTAGCAAATAAATGAACCAATCCATTAATAATGGTTGTTTTACCAGTTCCTGGACCACCGGTTAAAATAAAAATTTTGGACTGAACAGCTTTAGTTAAAGCATCAACTTGTGATTGATCATAATTAATTTGTAAATCCCTTTCAATTTGTTTAATTTCACGCTTAATATTCTTTGGGGCAAATTTTTGATGCTTTGAATGATCCATAATTCTTTTAATATTTTCAGCAATTTGCCATTCTGAATAATACAATTGTTTTAAATAAATCCGATTTTCATCACAAATCACTTTCCGTTCGCGTGCCAATTGAATCAATGCCTTTGCTAATCCATCTGGATCAACAGATGTTTCAATTCCGTCATTCAATAATGATAATGATTTATCCAAAAGTGATCGAGTAGTCGTATAAGTATCACCATTTTGCACTGATAATTGCTTTAATGCTGCTAATAATCCGGCTTTAAGACGTCCTGTAGAATTAACACGAAGTCCCATCTCCCTTGCCATTCGATCGGCACGTTTAAAGCTAATCCCGTTGATATCTTCAACCAATTTGTATGGATTTTCTTGGATAATTTTTAAAGTATCATTTCCATATTTTTTAAAAATAGCAGCTGAGAGACTACTACCGAATCCATAACTATTTAGTCCAATGATTGTTTGCGCAGTCCCATTGTTTTTTTTAATTCCATTAACAAGGGTTTTCTGTTGTTTATCGGTTAATCCAATTTCCTTTTCCTTTAGTGAATCTGGTTGGTTTAAAATTACTTCAACTAAATTATTACCTAGATTATCAACGACCCTTTGGGCAATTTTTTTACCAATTCCCGGGAAATTACTTCCTGATAAATAATTAACTAATCCTTTTTTAGAATGATTAATTTCATTTCGATAATTTGATGCTTTAAATTGACGTCCATATTTAGGGTGATCAATTAATTTTCCATTAAAACGATAGGTTGAATCCGGATTAAGTTCACCAAAGTTACCAGTTACAACAATGGTATCTTCTGACCAATCAAAATTTTGGTCATCAACTTGAACCAAAAGAACCTTATAAAAACTGTCATTTGCTTGGAAAAAGGTCGTTGTTGGTTTCCCAACGACATATTTTTGTTCATTTTGATCATTATTTTGAGGTTCGGAAAATAAATTCATTGATTGTGCCACGGTAACTGCTCCTTGTTATTTCTTTGTCTGGTTATTTTTATTTTTACGTTGAACTTGAATAAATCGTTCGATATCTGCTAATTTCTTCTGACCTTTTTTAAAGTATTTTTCATCATACTTTTGAGCACGAGCAAAATATTCATGGAAATCTTCACCAAGAACCATTGCAACAATTCCACGATCAAAATTAGCACGCCCATCATTAGGAAGTGCATTTAAAACATGATCATAAAATTGAGCCGATTCTTTAAAATTACCTAATGCTAAAAGACTTTCACCCAATAAACGATTGACATCAGGATCTTGTCTACGATGTCCTTGAGCCGTTAATGCAAAAACGATTGCTCGTTTATAATCTTTTTTTGACATATAACTTTGAGCCAGCATAATATATGCATCAACTTTTAAATGTTCATCATCAACCTGTTGAAATTGTTTAATTGCCTTATCAAAATCACCAGCGGAATAATAAACATTTCCTAATCCATAAAGCAAAGCATTCTTAGCCCTTTTACTTTTATCTGCAAATAATCCCAATGCTTTCATTAGTAATTCTTCGGCCTGGGTATAACTCTTTAATTCAACTAAAAATGTCCCCAAATCATAATATGTTCGATAATTATGAGGATGATTATCAATATCGGATACTAGTTTATGAAGGGTTTTGTCTGCTTTTTTTTGAGCAGCTTCCCTTACTTTACTTACGTGTTTTTGATGCTTTCGATTTTCAATTTGCTTTTTTTTAATATTTTCGTTTGGTTTCATTTTATCAACCGTCCTTATCGATTAAATTACGTCAGTCGCACTGGGTTTCTTTGATAAATAACTAGTATCATTCCATTTAACTAATTGAAAGTGTTTCCCAAAATCATCAGTTGAAAGAATCGTTGTACTAGTGTTAGCCAATCCACCGCGTTTTCTTAATTGTGCTAGGGGTACATTCAACAATGAATTAATTTCAGCATTCAAAGCGGCCCCATGACTGACAATCATTACATTATCGTCTTTTTGATAAATTGATGCAATTTTTTTAATTGCGGGAGTCATTCGATTAATAACATCGGAGAAATTTTCGCCACCAATGGATCTTCCATCGTATAAATCAGGATGTGAACGAAAATTTTTAAAGATATTTGGAAATTTAGATTCAACTTCTGAAAATTTCATTCCTTCCATTTGACCTAAATTAAATTCCTTTAAACGACTTAATAATGTTAGTGGCGGACGATGATTTAAACGGGTTCTAATTCTAGATGCAGTAATTCGTGCTCTTTTAATGGGGCTTGCATAAATGTGTGCAAAATGAACATTATAAAAATATTGAGCTAATTCATTCATTTCAATGTAACTTTCGTTAAGTAGTGGTGAATCACCACTTGCCCCTTGGTATTTACTTTCTAAATTCCATTTAGTTTTACCATGACGAACAAAATATATTTTCAAAATAAGACCCCCGTTAAAATTTATTAGCTAATTATATTATAACAAATTAATTACCCAAAAATAAAAAAGCTCCCTTAAAGAATAAGGAGCTTTCAATTAAAAAATTAACCGTTTAATTATACATATTGAAGCTTTTTAGCATGATTATAAGCGGCATCAATTACAGCTGATCCCAAGCATTCTTTGCCATCATAAAATACGACGGCCTGCCCAGGTGTAACCGCTCTTGCTGGATCATCAAAATCAACTTTGACGCTACTTCCGTCATCACTAACGTGAACTGTTACACCAGTATCTCTTTGACGGTATCTAAATTTAGCGGTGCATCGAAAATCTTTTCCATACTTACTTGCATCGTTGATCCAAGTGAGACCGGAAGCCTTTAAACTCGTTGAGTACAAATGTGGGTTATGATAGCGTTGTCCTACCAGTAAAACATTTCTAGATAGGTCTTTGCCGATAACAAACCATGGTTCGTTACCATATTTACCGCCACCGCCAATACCAAGGCCCTTTCTCTGACCGATGGTATAATACATTAATCCATCATGCTTACCTTTAACTTCGCCATCTAAAGTCATCATTTTACCTGGTTTAGCAGGTAAGTAATTACTTAAGAACCGTTTGAAATTACCTTCACCAATGAAGCAAATTCCCATTGAATCACGCTTATTAGCAACATATAATCCGGCATCACGAGCAATTTTTCTTACTTTAGGCTTTACCATTCCACCAATTGGGAACATAACATGGTCAATTTGTTGGTGTGATAATTGACTTAAAAAGTAAGTTTGATCCTTATTAGAATCAAGTGCCCTTAACAAATGATTATGACCTTGATCATCACGAACTAACTGTGCGTAATGACCGGTCGCAATATAATCAGCACCAAGTTCAATTGCATAGTCTAAGAATGCCTTAAATTTAATTTCAGTGTTACATAAAACATCAGGATTAGGCGTTCGCCCTTTTTTATATTCATTTAAGAAATACTTGAAAACACGATTCCAATATTCTTTTTCAAAATTAACTGAATAATAAGGAATTCCAATTTGATTAGCAACTTTGGCAACATCTTTATAATCATTAGTTGCCGTGCAGACACCATTCTCATCGGTATCATCCCAATTTTTCATGAAGACACCGACAACATCATACCCCTGCTTTTTAAGTAGGTATGCACTAACGGAAGAATCAACTCCGCCACTCATACCAACAATTACACGGGTATGGCTTTTATCTTTTTCTACCATATAAATATCACCATCATTTCTATTAGATTCTGGAGAATCTACGATTGAAGGTCGTACTTCCAGCATTATTTATCATACATTATTTATATTCATAATTAAAGATTACTTACTTTTAATTACCTTTTTAATTGATAGCTCGTTCATAAAATATCTAAATTGTTCAACTTCTTTTTGATGATCATGGTTAAATAAATTAACATCCCTAAAACCAGTTGAATCTAAAATTCTCATTTTAAATTGTTTTAAATCTCTTTTAATTGTAATTTTTAACTGATAACTAGTTGGAAGATCTAAATTTAAAGAACGAACCAATCTATAATTACCAGCATTTGTTTTTTGAAATCCCATATCTGACAAAGTATATGATTTAATATCTGGGTTCAAAATATAAACCGTATTACTACCGTTTAATTTTACCTGGTTTGAAAAAAGCATTAAACCTCTTCCTGCTTTCTCTTTTTAATTTGTTTAACAATTTTAGCAATGTTCTTTATTAAAAATTGAATATCACTTTCAGTTGTATATCTTCCAAAACTAATTCTAATTGATTGTGATATTCTTGGACTTTTAGTACCATACATTGCAGTTAAAACATGTGAAGGAGCAATACTCCCAGCAGTACAAGCCGAACCACCAGAAACAGCAATTCCAGCTAAATCTAAATTAGCTTGCATGACATAGGTTGAAATTCCTTTAATCCAAATATTAAAAACATGTTGTAAATTATGACGATTTAATTCACCATTAATTTCAAAATCAATCTGATTCTTTTTTAAACCGTCAATAATTTCTTTTTTATATTGATAATAAACATCCTGTCGATGCTTTTTTTCAGTTGATGGCAAATTCTTAACAGCGGTTGCAAATCCAGAAATGCCTGGAACATTTTCAGTTCCAGCACGACGTTTAGATTCCTGATCTCCACCTTTAATGAAACTGGGATAATTAATTCCATTTCTACGGTATAGAAAACCAACCATTTTTGGTCCATTTAATTTATGGGCAGAAGTTGAAAGCATATCAATATGGTCCTTTTTAACATCAATATCTAATAATCCATATGCTTGAACGGCATCCGTATGAAACCATGCTTGATGATTTTTTAATATTTCGCCAATTTCATGGATTGGCATTCGGCTACCAACTTCGTTATTCCCGGTCATAATTGTAACTAAAATGGTATCATCATCTAAAGCTTTTTTAAAATCAGATAATGAAATATTTCCTTTACTATCAACAGGCAAGTAAGTAACTCTAAAGCCATGATTTTCTAAATATTTTAATGGTTTTAAAACTGCTTCATGTTCAATTGAAGTTGTAATAATATGATTACCTAATTTTTTCCTAGCCAAAGCAGTCTGCATAATTGCAGTATTATCACTTTCGGTTCCACCACTTGTGAAAACAATTTCATTATCGTCAGCATTGATACTTTGAGCAATAATATGTCTGCTACGATCTAAAATTCGTTTTGAATTACGTCCCAATTGGTATAGAGTCGAAGCATTGCCATAAACGTTCTTTAGCTTATCATTCATATCTGCAAGAACTTCCTTAGAAATTGGTGTCGTTGCAGCATTATCTAAATAAATTTCTTTCACCATTGATCACTTTCCTTAATTAGTTCTGATACTCAAACAGATGAATTAACATTTCAGCAGATCTTTTCCCTGCTTTAATAATAAATTGATCAAAACTTGTATTGGCATTTTCATCACCAACATCAGACATAGCACGGACAACAACGTATGGAACATTAAATTGATGAGCAACCTGTCCAACAGCTGCACCTTCCATTTCACAAGATAAAGCATCCGGAAAATGTTTTAAAATATTATCAATTGTTTTTTGGCTCGCAATAAATTGATCACCAGATACAATTAATCCTAATTTAGCATTTAGACCAACTTGTTTAGAAGCATTAACAATAGCCTCTCCCCATTTTTTAGAAGCTTTAAAGCGAGCAGGCTGTTGTGGCAATTGACCATATTGATATCCTGCCGGAATAGCATTGACATCATGATAAGCAGTTTCGGTTGAAACAACTAAATCGCCAACAGAAAGGCCTTTACCAATTCCACCAGCGGAACCCGAATTAATAACAACATCCACGTTAAATTCATTAATTAAGAGCGCCGTTGTTAACCCAGCTTCAACTTTACCAATCCCAGAACGAACTAAAACAACGGATTGATGATTAATTTGTCCAGAATAAAATTCAATTCCTTTTAAATCCTTCGTTCTTTTTTGGTCCAATGCATCATCAAGCTTCTTAATTTCTTCTTCCATTGCACAAACAATTCCAAAAGTCATTTAAATAACTCCTCAATAATTAAAAATTAACAAAAAATAAAATCAAAAAGACCAAAGTAATTAAAACAATCAAAACAATAATTACTTTATCCCAAAATTTAGCCAACCGCTGGCTTTTTTCAGCTGCAATTTGTTTCTTTTGATCAATTGCTTGCTGATCAACATTATTTTGATATTCTTCTCTGGTTAGCCGCGTTTTACGGTCAAAATCATTATTATCCATTGAACTAATTACCCCTTATTTTGCATTAATTGCCAATACAAAATAGCCATGATGGTTTTACCATCAACAATTTTTCCAGAATGTAATAATGATAGGGCTTCATCTAATGAATATTCTTTAATTTCTAAATATTCACCCTTATCACGGGGTAATTCATTAGACACAGGCTCTAAACCCGTTACTAAATATAAATCCATATATTCATTAGAAAAACCAACTGTCGAATAAAAACCAGTTAAATGTTCTATCTTTTTAGCCTTGTAACGTGTTTCTTCGTTCAATTCTCGAATCATAGCATGTTTTGATGGATCAGATGAATCACTATCCCTAGGATCAACTTTTCCAGCTGGGATTTCTAGTGTCGTTGAAGCAATTGGTGCCCGCCATTGAGTTTCCATAATCATTTTATGATTACTCGTTAATGCCAAAGCACCAACCGCTTTAGCATGTTTCACAATATCTCTAGTAGCTGTTTGTCCATTAGGCAATTCAACCGTTTGTTTTTCAACGTTAATAATCGATCCATTATAAATATGATCAGTTTTCATTACTTTTTCTTTAAAATTCAATTAAATCACCTATCCCTATTCTTTTTAATTTTAATAATAATTTAAAACAATTTCAATTAAAGTGAGTTGTGATTATTCAAAGTTATTTTAGCAGCTTGTGGTCCCCTCGCACCATAAGCAACTACAAAATTAACCATTTTACCGACTTTTGGGACATCATTATGGTTTAATAAGCCAGAAACATGGAAGAATAATTTTTCACCATTATCACCTTTAATATAACCAAAACCATGGTATTGATCGTATGAATCAATTTTTCCACTTAACATTTTTATTTCTCCTTTATGATTACAACAAAAAAGGTTGGGAAATCCCAACCTGTAATTGATTTAATTAATAGTTATTAGTCGTCGAACCCATCTTTAACGGTTGATGGAAAATCTTTTCGAACTAACTTAGCACAACGAGCACAGAAGTTAGGATAATCAGAATCACTACCAACATCTGTCTTAAACATTCTGCAACGACGGCATGGTTTACCATCAGCATGTTGAGCTAAAACATAAAAATCATCTGAATATTTGTCAGCATGATCATCAGCTTTAGATGCATCAGCAGTATTTAATTGTGAAACCATGAGAACCTTTCTAATTTCATCATTACCACCTAATGAATTAAATAAATTCTTCACATCATCATTTAGATATAAAGTTAATTTAGCTTCAGACGGCTTCCCAATGACCTTTGCATCACGGGCTTCTTCTAATGATTTTAGAACATCTTTTCTAAGTTCCATAAATTGATTCCATTCTTTATAGACTTGATCTTCATTATCATAATGCTTTACTGATGGCATTTCAGATAATTGAGCAAATTGTTCAGGTTCATCTAAGAAGTGCCAAATTTCTTCAGCAGTATGTGGTAATACAGGTGTCATTAACTTAACTAGACCAACTAAAATGGTGTAGATAACAGTCTGCATTGAACGTCTTGAAACGCTATCCTTTGAATCAATGTAAACAACATCTTTAGCAAAATCCAGATAAAATGCAGATAGGTCTGAATTAACAAACTTCAAAAATTCTTTGTACATGTCTAAGAAATCATAATTATCAAAATAATTTTTAATATCACTAACAAAATGATTAAATTTAACTAGCATGTATTGGTCAACTGAACTCAAATCATTGAATTTAACAGCATTCTTCTTTGGATCAAAATCACTAGTATTAGATAACATGTATCTAAGGGTATTTCTAATCTTCTTATAATTACCAGCAATTTTAGCAAAACTTGCCATTGAGCAACGGACATCGGCTGAAGTGTCAACGGATGCTACCCATAAACGAACAATTTCAGCACCCATCTTTTTAATAACTTCACTAGGTGCAATTGTATTACCCAATGATTTACTCATTTTATGACCAGTGCCATCTAAAGTGAACCCTTGCGATACTACTTGCTTATATGGAGCTTTACCGCTAAATGCAACGCTAGTGATAATACTTGAATTAAACCAGCCACGATATTGGTCAGAACCTTCTAAGTATAAATCAGCTGGATATTTCAAATCCGGTCGTTCTGCTAATACACCTTGGTGAGATGAGCCGGAATCAAACCAAACATCCATAATATCAGTTTCTTTAGTAAACTTACCATGAGGTGAATGGCTATTTGTATACCCCTTTGGTAATAAATCTTTGGCATCACGTTCAAACCAAACATTAGAACCATACTTGTAGAATAAGTCCGCAACATGATTCACTGTCTCTGGCTCAATAATTGCAGTTCCATCTTCAGCATAGAAAATTGGTAATGGAACACCCCAAACACGTTGTCTAGAAATGACCCAGTCGCCACGATTAGCAAGCATATTGTGAAGACGCTTGTTACCCCAGCTTGGGTGAAATTTAACCGTGTCTACAGCTTTCAATAATGGTTTTTTAATCTTATCCACGGATGCAAACCATTGAGGAGTTGCTCGATAAATAACGGGTTTCTTAGTTCGCCAATCAAATGGATAACTATGTTTATATGGAACATACTTAAGTGTTAATTTCTTTTGCTTTAATTTATCTAATGAAATTTTGTTAGCATCATCGTAAAAGATGCCTTCAAAATCTTTTCCTGCTTCCTTAGTTAAATATCCCTTATTATCAACGTCAACAAAAATATCTAATCCATATTTTTTACCAACATTATAATCATCTTCACCAAAACCAGGAGCAGTATGAACTAATCCAGTACCTGAATCAGCAGTAACAAAATCACCAAGCATTACCAGTAATTTTCGATCAGAATTAAATGGATGCTGTGCGGTCATTTTTTCTAATTGACTACCTTTAAGGGTTTTAACAACATTGTATTTCTTCCAACCGAATAATTCTGCATCGTGCTTTAATAAAGCATCGGCAATAACATAATTACGGTCACTACCATCAGGATTAACAACATCATAATCAAAATTAGCATCGACTGTAATTCCTTCAGAAGCTGGAATGGTCCAAGGAGTGGTAGTCCAAACGGCAAAGTATGTATTCTTAGGATCTAATAGACCTTTACCATCAACAACCTTTTCACCATAAAATACTGATGGTGATGTTACATCATGATATTCGACTTCTGCTTCAGCCATTGCTGATTCAGATGACCAAGACCAAATAACTGGTTTTTTACCACGATAAATTAATCCTTTTTCGGCCATCTTACCAAAAACTCTAATTTCAGCAGCTTCAAATTCTGGTTTTAAAGTTAAATATGGATGATTCCAGTCACCGGTGACTCCTAAACGTTTAAATTCATCACGTTGGCGATTAACTTGTTTCAATGCATAATCATGACATAACTTTCGAAATGCATTAGTCGACATCTTTTTTCTATCATAACCAGCTTGTGTTAATTTTTGCTCAATTGGTAAGCCATGAGTATCCCAACCAGGTACATAAGGTGCACGATATCCATTCATAGATTTAAAACGAACAATAAAATCCTTAGAAATTTTATTCATTGCATGACCCATATGAATATCACCATTAGCATATGGTGGTCCATCATGTAAAATAAATGTTGGCTTACCTTGATTTAATTTTTGTCTTTGTTCATAAACATGATTATCTTCCCAAACTTTTTCACGTTGAGCTTCTTTAACAGGAAGATTCCCACGCATCTTAAACTTAGTCTTACCCAAATTCAATGTATCTTTAACACGCATTTGATTCACCCTCTAATATAAATATGTAAACACTAATTAATAAAAAACGGAAAAGGCTTCATCACAAGGGACGAAGTCTTTTCCGTGGTACCACCCAAATTCAGAATTTAAAAATTCTCTTCATTGATTTTATTTAATTAAAAAATTAAAGCTGATCTGTAAAATCAAGAGTGACTATTGGACTTCTCATCAATACCAACTCGCTTGAAGTATCTTGATTAAACTTTCTAATCTTTAATGAAATGAAACTATCTAATTGTTTTATAAGAATCATCAGGATAAAAAACTAAAGTTTGAAGATCTTCATTAATTTTATTTCCCAACTTACTTTTAGATTTTACACTGTAAGGATTGGATTTGTCAAGTTTTTTAATACTATCATGAATTCCTTTATAATCAATAATGTCATTAGAATTCAATAAATGATTCCACTCATCATTCTTAACGAAATCTAATTGAGCCTTTAAAATTGTCTGAAATTTATTTCTAAATAATAATGCATCTTTTTGCAAATCTTCAATTACTGTTGCTAATGATTTAGCACGGTTACTAGCATCCTTAATTTTATCATTAGCCTGTTGATTAGCATTTTTAACGATTGTTTTAGATTTTTTATTGGCATTATTAATAATATCACGTGATTTAATTTCTGATTGTTTCTGAACATTATTAGCAGCTTCTTGAGCCACTAAAATTGATTGGTTCAATGATTTTTCCATGCTATTATAATTTGCCAATTTCTTTTCAGCATTCTTTAGAGACGCATTCAACTTGTGATTTTGATCAATTGTAATTTGATAATCCTTTAAAACTTGATCTAAAAAATCATTAACTTCATCAATACTATATCCTCGCATTTTTACAGAGAATTCTTTATTATGAATATCTTGTGGGCTTAATACCATGAAAATTTCCTCCAAATTATTTTTTTAGTTTTGCAATAACAATCCTTATTTTATTTTTTTTAGTGATTCCAGAAACATCATCAATTCTTAATCTGCCAAATCCCCTTACAGATATTAAATCATGAATCTGGAGCTCATAATCAGAATGCATGCAAATCATCCAGTTAACATGTATTTTACCATTTTTTACAAGGATTTTGGAATTTTTTCTTGATAAATGAAAGCCGGTGGAAACAATATTGTCGATTCTTAACGAAGAAACAGTTCCATTGCTCTGATGCCATTCATCGATTGGTTGAACGAGCTTAGATAAATTTTCAGATTCTAGCCCGACTTTCACTCTACCAACTCGATCAATTTGACTTCTAAAATAGGGTTCCATTTCTTTCTCAGTCAAAAATTGCCAAATTTTCCCATCAGTATAGATATCGCCAATTACATTTCTTTTAATACCAGTTCCCATTAATGTACCTAGGATTTGGCTATGGTTAATTTGATTAAATTTAACTGGATAATCAATATTAAACAAAGTTAATTTAAAGTCCTGTTTTTGGGGTTGAAAATAATCTGGATGGATGATGGCCCTTTGCATCTCAGCGTTATCACTACCGCCAAAATAGCTTAATTTAACATCATTATAATGATTAACAATCGTCTTCAATAAATATAATTGTCTCGGATTAATAAAATTTGTTAAGATTGGCCGATATTGCGACAAAACTTCATTGACTAAATCATCACTATATTCTAAAAACGGTGCTTCATTTTTTCTAAAATGCTGTTTAATATTATTATTCATTTAAATCAAAATCTCCATAATAAACTATCAATGACAATTTTTAAAGCTTGCATTATTATAAGAGCAAACACAGGTGAGAAATCAACTCCGCCAATTGTAAAGAAACGTAATTTTTCTTCAAATGGTTCAATAATTTTAGAAAGAAATACCCCTAATTTAGATTCATAACCACCTGGTAGCCAACTTAATAATGCATGAACAAAGATAGCTAAAATATAAAGATTGATCAACCAATCAATACACGTTCTGGCAAACTCAATTATTGTTAACATTATTTCTCCTTATTTAAAACGATCTTTAATTGAATTACTAATTTCATAATTATGTGGAGTAAATAGAAAAACTTTTGAGCTGATTCTTTCAATATGACCGTCAATCGTAAAAATAGAACCATTCAAGAAATCAATGATTCGACGAATAGAATTATTATCAGCTTTATTAAAGTTAACAATGACAGCATTATTATTAACTAATTTAGAAGCAATTCCCTTAGAATCAGAATAAATTCTTGGTTCAAAAATGGCAATGTGGTTTTTAACAATCCGATTGCCATTTTTCATTGGAACCACTTTGCTGGAATTATTAATTGCAGCATTTTCTTTATCACTATCTTCAGGTTCATTAATTCCAAAGAAATTACTCAAATTAAATCGATCTGACATTAAGATTTACTCCCTTTCAAGATTGTAGTTCTCATTAAAAATCTATTTGTTCTTGTTATTACGACGATACTTAAAGAATGGAGGCAAATCATCATCAGAATCATTTTGACTTGTATGATCATGCTTTACATTATCAGGATCAAATGGATTAAATTCACTCTTCTTGGCATGATGATCACTACTAGTTGTATGGTGACTTGGTGCTTTTCTAATATCCCAGTCATTAAGCGGATCAGAATCGGTATGATTTAATTTACGATCATCAGAATTATGATTATGACTGGATGTTGCTTCATTTTGATCATCATGATGATGAAAACTGCCTAAATGATGTTTAGGGGTAACAACATGGTGTTGAGTATCACGTTCATGAAGCGACTGACCATTTTTAATCTTATTTTGACGCTCTTTTTTATTTGCAATTCCGGTAGCAATAACGGTTACCCTGACTTCATCACCTAAATCCTTTTCAATCGATGTTCCAAAAATAATATTAACATCATTGTCAGTTGCTTGGGCAACAATGTTAGAAGCATCTTGTGCTTCAAATAATGATAAGTTAGGACCACCAGTAATATTTAATAGAACCTGTTCTGCACCATCAATTGAAACCTCAAGTAATGGTGAAGATATTGCTTTTTTAGTTGCTTCTGCCGTGCGGTTTTCACCGGTTGCCGAACCAATTCCCATTAGTGCTGATCCTTTATTTTGCATCACTGTTTTAACATCAGCAAAATCTAAATTAACGTATCCAGGACTAGTAATTAATTCAGATATTCCTTGAACACCTTGTCTTAAAACATTATCAGCTGCTTTGAAAGCTTCCATCATTGGTGTCTTTTTATCTACCATTTCTAATAAACGATTATTAGCAATTACAATTAAAGTGTCAACATTTTCTTTTAAAGCTGCGACGCCTTCTGCAGCATATTTAGAACGCTTAGGTCCTTCAAAAGAAAATGGTCTAGTAACGACACCGACTGTTAAAGCGCCTTGATCCTTAGCAATTTTAGCAATGATTGAGGCCGCTCCATTACCAGTTCCACCGCCCATTCCAGCGGTAACAAAAACCATGTCGGCACCTTCTAATGCTTCACCAATTGCTTCTTCACTTTCTTCAGCGGCTTTCGTTCCAATTTCAGGATTAGAACCTGCTCCCAATCCTCTCGTTAATTTAGGTCCTAATTGAATTTTAGTTTCTGCTTTAGAAGCATTCAAGGCTTGAACATCAGTATTAGCAACGATGAACTGAACACCAGTGACTTTTTCATCAATCATTCGATTAACGGCGTTTCCACCACCGCCACCAATTCCGATAACTTTGATTTTGGCACCCTGATTTTCAGTTGAATCTAATGAAAATTCCATTTTTATTCCTCCGTAACATTAATCAAAAAAGTGTGTAAAGAAATGTTTAATTGAATTTCCACGCTTTTTGATTGGCTTAGTGTTTGTATTATTTTTTGATGTATTATTCTTAGGCTTTACGTTAGAATCATCATTATCTTGATGATCATCAATATGATTAAAGTTACTATTAATCAACTTATCATCTTTAGTTGGATTAAACAAAGATGATCTAACTAGTGATTCAATTTCACTCATATTAGCACGATATGAAACTAAAGCTAATGGAAGCGAAAATGACGGATGTCTCAATCCCATTTGATTAGGAATATATACTCTAACATTTGTTCCAAATTGATCGGCAGCTAATTCAGAAACGCCAGGAAGTGCAGCTACACCACCGGTCAGTACAATACCACCAGGTAAGTCTAAAGCAGAAACATCATCAAGTTTCTTACCGAGCCTCTCAAAAATTTGTTCAAGCCGGGCTTGAATGATTTCCGATAAATATTTTTCAGAGATTTTAACCGGTTTACTTTGACCAACAACATCAATTGGAAATTCATCATTATTTGACGCATCAATCGAATATGCATATCCATAATCACGTTTAATTTTTTCTGCACTTTCAATTGATGTATTTAAAACGACAGAGATATCTTTTGTAATATATTCTCCGCCTTCATTATCAACTGAAGTAAATTTTAATTGATGATCATGAATAATAGAAGCAGTCGATTGTCCACCACCAAGATCTAATAAAATAGTTCCAAAATCTTGTTCGCCATCATCCAACAATTCTTTTCCTTGAGCGAGTGAATTTACAACAATTGAACTCGGTCTTAACCCAGCATGTTCAACTGCTTTTCTTGTATTATGAATGATTGTTTTAGGACCAGTTATCAATCGGCCATGAATTTCCAATCTTACGCCGACCATTCCCCTTGGGTCTTTAATTCCATTAAATCCATCGACCACGAATTCATCTGGTAAGATATCGATGATTTCCCTTTCAGGGGGTAAATTTTTAGTAAGGGCTGAATTAGTCACCCTTCTAACATCATCATCATCAATTTCCTTGGATTCATCTGCAACAGCAATCATTCCACTACATTTTTCAATTTTTAGAGAATTAGAAGGAATACCAACAATTACATCATTTATTTGAACACTTGATTTATCCTCAGCCTGTGCTGCAGCTCGTTTAATTGACTGAGCGGCCTTATCTATGTCAACGATAATTCCACGACTTACGCCTTCAGAATGTTCGTTTCCAATGCCCAAAACGTTTATTTGTCCTTGAACTTTTTCGGCAACGATAACTTTGATTGAGGTGGTACCAATATCAAGTCCAACATACATTCCTGATTTGTCCATATTAAAATGGGACCTCCATCTTTTTTATGATTAATATAACCTTAATTAAATTGATAAGTATATCATTTTTTATTGTAAACTAAAGATAATTTTAACACAGTTATATTTTATTAAAAATTAAAAATCATTTCAAATCACTTTTGTGGGTAAGAATAAGCTCCTACTTCAAAATTAATAATACTTGTTTTTTTCAATGACTTAGCTATTGAAAAATAGTATGACATTTTATATGCTAACGTGTCAATCTTAGCATAAATTTGATTGCCATCACGCATTATTAAATGAATTCTCATGTCATCAACATTACTTGGAGCATATTCAATTTTAACAATATTTTTTTTGATTGAATTCGGTAATTTTTGATATTGATTAATTAATTTATGTAAAGCGTTCGAAGAATGAAAATTAACTAAGACCGGTAATTTATTATCATGATTAGCAATTGGTTGATAATCAATCCTCCCATTGTTCATAATCGGATAATAATTATGATTAGCAAAAAGATAGCCGGTTAAATAGTATTCATCACTTTGAACGTCAATATGATTGAAACTTCTAATTTTTAAATGAAGTTTTTTAACATATGGATCAAAACTATATATATTTCTTTCAATTTTATTACGATGAGTAATAAATTTAAAAATAGAATCACCCTTTGATATTTCAAGATGATTTAGAATAATTTTCTTAGAAACTTGATTTTGATTTCTTATTTTTATAGAAGCAATCTTGCTTAATGGTGAAATGAAATAAAACATTATTAAAATGATAATAATAAAAATCGATAAATTTATAACTATTTTTTTAATTAATCGATTATGACGTTCCGACTGAAATCCAGGCAAATTCTGACTAATTTTGTTTTCATATCCATGGTTACTTAACTGTTTAGACAAAGACGGAATTGGGTTAGTGTTATTTTTCTGATTTTGCCATTTCAAGTCGGATCATCTCACTTTAAGTTAAAATTATTTTCCAGTTAATTGCTTCATAACATGATATAAACGGGTTGCCGCATCTTGGACACCCATTTTTCTAGAATTAGTTGCCATTTGATGACGTTCATTGGAATTAGCCATTAATTCATCAATCGGTTTAATTAAACTATCGGCATTTAAATCTGATTCTTTAACAATTATTGCCGCATTATTTTTAACTAAACTCATTGCATTTTTAGTTTGATGATCGGCAGTAACGTAAGGACTTGGAATTAAAATTGACGGAATTCCAATTGCCGTAATTTCCGCTAAACTAGTAGCTCCAGCTCTTCCAATAATGACATCAGTTTTAGGTAGAATCAATGGCATATTAGAAATATATGGCTTAATGACAACATTAGAATTAATATCAATTCCAGATAATTTTCTTTTAACATCATCATAACGTTTAGGACCTGTAACAAATACCAGTTGATATTTTCGCTGGTTAAATTTTTTGATTGCTTCAACCGTTGATTGATTTAATTTTAATGCTCCCTGACTTCCACCGACAATCAATGCTGTTGGAACATCATCTTTTAAATCATATTGGCTCCATTTAAAGTTACTTTTTAAATTAGCAACTTGTTGGGCCCTTGGATTACCTGTAAAAACAACTTTTCCAGATGGAAATTGATCAGCAGCCATGTGAAAAGCAATTGCAATTTTATTAACATAATGACTTAAAAAGCGATTAGTTAATCCAACAACACTATTCTGTTCATGGATCAAAGTTGGAATATGTAAACGAGATGCAGCATAAACAACCGCTCCTGAAACATATCCACCGGTTCCAATTACTATATCAGGATGAAATTGTTTAATAATTTTTTTAGATTCATGAACGCTTTTTAGAAATAAATAAACCGTTTTAAAATTATCCAATGACAAGGAACGCTTAAATCCTTGAATTCTAAGTTCCTTAAATTTAATACCTAGCTTTGGAACAATATTTTTTTCAATTCCACGTGTTGAACCAACATATAATACTTCTGAATCTGGTTCTTGTTTCTTTAATTCTTTAATTAAAGCAAGTGCTGGATAAATATGGCCACCAGTACCGCCACCAGAAATAATTAATCTCACTTTAATCTTCCTCCTGCTTTCCAGTTAATTTTTCAACATTGCTAATGAAACGATCCCCTCGGACTTCGAATGTTGGGAATTGGTCCCAACTAGCATTAGCAGGAGATAGTAAAATCACATCACCTGAATCGCTATATTTATAAGCTACTGGAACAGCCTGGTCAATATTATCAACTAATTTAATATTAGAAATTCCGGCTTTTTTAGCAGCATCTTCCAATAGATGGGCCGTTTCACCAAATAATACGATTGCCTTAACATGTTTCTTTAAATCTGGAACTAGTTTATCAAATTTGTATCCACGATCCAAACCACCAGCAAGAAGAACAATAGGTTGGTGAAAACCACGTAATGCCATCTGAGTAGCTTCAATATCAGTTGCTTTTGAATCATTATAAAATTCCCGACCATCAGAAGTTAAAACGTATTGGCAACGATGCCTAACTCCACCAAAAGTTGTTAAAACATGCACAATTGCTTGATTTGATTTTCCTTCAATTTTAGCAACAGCAATTGCTGCCAAAGCATTTTCTATATTTTGATCACCAGGAACCCTGATGTCCTTCGCGTCCATAATATATTCATCTTTAAAGTAAAGTTTGCCATTACGTTCATATGCACCATTCTCATTAACGTCTTTTCTAGAGAATGGAATCACCTTAGCTTTAGATTGCTTGCTAAGATCACGCCATTCTTTAGAATCAAAATTAATCACAAAATAATCATTAGCATTTTGGTTTTTTGTAATTTGCATTTTAGCATGAACATAGTTAGCACGCGTCTTATGATAATCCAAATGATTAGAATAAATGTTTGTAATAACTGAAATATGTGGATGAAGAGAAGTGATTCCCAATAACATAAAACTAGATATTTCCATTACAATTGTATCTTTAGGGGTTGATTTTTCTGCTACTTTAGAAGCATCAATTCCAATATTACCAGCAGCGTATGCCTTTCCAGATTGTCTTTCTTGATTCATCATTTTGGTAATCATTGTTACAGTTGTGGTCTTCCCATTGCTTCCAGTAACACCAATTAATTCAGAATTAGTAATTTCACTTGCAATTTCAATTTCAACAATAATGGGCATCTTCATATTTACAGCACGTTTTACGACTGGATTATCATATGTGATACCAGGATTCTTAACCATTAAATCATAATGATGATTTAACAATTCAGGAGATTGTTTACCACTAATAACCTTGATGTTATTAGCTAATAACTTATCAATTCCAGCCATTTTATCGGCTGGTTTTGAATCACTTACAACTACATGTGCACCTAATTTTTTCAAAAGAAGAGCTGCATTGGTACCACTTTTTCCAGCTCCTAAAATTAAAATATCTTTATTTTGATATGTTGTAATATGCTCCATTTTAAATTACCTCTTCAAAATTAATTTTTAGATTTAAAGAATTACCATTAATGCTGTAATTGACGTAAAGAGAGCGACACACCAGAAAACAATATCAATTTTCCATTCGCTCCATCCCATCAGTTCAAAGTGATGATGAATTGGTGTCATTTTAAATACCCGTTTTCCAGTTAGCTTAAATGATGTAACTTGAATAATGACACTTAACGTTTCAATTACAAAGACTAATCCAATCCAAAGCAACGATAATTCATGATGCAATAAAATCGAAACAGCAGCTAATGAACCACCAAGTGCAAGTGATCCCATGTCACCCATAAAAATTTGAGCTGGTTTATGATTATAAATAAAGAATGCAAGCATCCCACCAACAACTGCGGCACAAAAAATCAAAACATCCGTTTGATGTTGATACATTGCTATAATGCCATAAGTTAAAAATGAAATAAATGCTAATCCACTAACTAATCCATCTAAACCATCGGCTAAATTAACGGCATTTGAAAAACCAGTAATCCAAAAAATCATAAACAAAATATAAAAGAATCCTAATGATACATCACCATATCCTGGGATTCTTAAAGCAAGTGGAAAGTAATGGGTGTAGACAATTGAAAAAATAATTCCACCAACGATTTGACCCAACAATTTCTGCCAGGCCCTTAGACCAAGGTTACGGCTTTCAAAAATTTTAATGCTGTCATCCCACATTCCTAATAACCCATAAAGGATTAAAACAAATAATAGAATCATTAACATTGCATTCAATTTATGAACCATCAGTCCATATAAAACACATGAAATTACAATCGCAACAATAAATAAAAACCCACCCATTGTTGGGGTACCATTCTTTTTTTTATGCCATTTAGGACCCTCTGCTCTAATTGTTTGACCTTCATGTTTTGATCTAAAATAACGAATTAAAAAGGGCATGAAAATTACCGTGATTAAAAAAGTGCAAATTAAAGGAAATAACCAATTCATCTTTTACCATCCTTACTTAATTTATGATTTTAATTTTATAACAATTTGTTGATTATCTAAAATTGATTTATTTGGTTCGACACTCTGTTGATAAGCAGAACCGTGACCAATAACCTTGATGTTAGTATTACTTATTTTTTGATACGATTTTATACTTTGTTCATTCCAACCATTAAAATTAGGAACGGTTGAAACCCCATTTGTCATTAAAATAATTCGACTGCCATTTTTTACTTTAGACTTAGCATTAATCGATTGTTTAGTTATAATCTGTCCCTTTCCAATTACAATCGATTTGAATCCTAAGTGATTCAGTTGATTAACTGCTTTGTTTTTTTGATCAGAAATAACATTAGGAGTATTTAATTCATAATTACTAATATAATTACTGTTTTCTTGTAATGCTCTTCTCATCACTGGTTTAAATATTTCAGCCATTAATTGGGTAGCCGTTTTATTACCAGGTAAAACTGGTTTTTTCATTGTAATATACATAACATACTTCGGATTATTAGCTGGAACCATTCCTGCAACGGAATAAAGATAACTATCATTTCCCGATTCATACCCAGCGCTACCGCTCGTTTGAGCTGTTCCAGTTTTAGCGGCAACTTTGTATCCAGTCATTTTATAATCAGAACCAATTCCATAGGGTTTATAAACCACATCTTCCATGTGTTTTCTAACCTCAGAAGCAGTATTGGCGCTGATTGGGGTTCCAACAACTTCTTTTGGATAGTTTTTAATCACCTGATGGGTATTCGAATTCACAATTTTAGATACAAAACGTGGTTTAAGCATTTTACCATTATTAGCAACCGCACTAAGTGCCCTCATCATTTGCATAACGGTAACTTGAATTCCCTGTCCAAAAGCAGTATTAGCTTGCTCAATTGGATATGTGAATTGAACGTTACCTAAGGGTTCATTATCAATTCCTGAATTAGTACTTTGCAGGAATTGAAATTTTTTAATATAACTCATCCAAGTACTTGCAGACATCTGTTGCTCTAAATGAGCCATTGCAACATTACTAGATAACGCAAAACCCTTATTATAAGTGATTTTACCCCAACCATTGGGATCCCAATCAGGAATAATCTTACCATCAACAGAATAACGACCAGATTGATAAATATCATTTCCATTATAGTGACCACTATTAATGGAAGCAGCCATCGTAAAAATCTTCATGGTCGAACCAGGTTCATATAGATCCTGTACAATCGTATTTCGCCAAATACTACCAATTCCCTTACCAGTCATCGCATTAAATGTAGGACGCTGTGATGCTGCTAGAATTTTGCCAGTTTTAGCATTCATTAAAACGGCATTCATATTAGATGGATGTGCCTCATTATTAACAGTTGCCATTTGATTTTCTAATAGTGTTTGTAACCTATAATCTAAAGTTGTATAAACATTATCACCATTCTTAGCAGGCGTTGTTTTATCAAGAGCTGAATTATTTTTATCAGTTTGATGAAAACCATTTTTACCAGATAATTCCTGATTAAATTCACGTTCAAGGCCCATTTCGCCAACTAAATTAGTCAACCCATTCTTTCCAGTTTCAGGTGTTACTAATCCAATTAGATTGGAAGCAAAAACGCCATTAGGATATAAACGGGCATCTTGTTTTGTAAAATGGACACCGTTTAAGTGATACGATTCAATTTTTTGCTTAGTGGTTAAAGATAAATTCTTACCAGCATTTCCAAATTCAACTTGAAAGGTATCTTTATTCTGGGGTGATAAAATATGTAAGGCATTTCGATATGAAATCGAGATGTTATTAGATAAAACATGAGCAATTTTATTTTTATTAGTCATATACAAGGGCTGCCCATCAAGGCCATGTTGTTGTTTGTTTAGGACAACATAAATTGAATAGTTACTAGTATTTTCAGCTAATGGCTGTCCACTAGCATCATAAATATTACCCCGTTGAGCTTTAATAACATTCGTTTGCGTATATAATGACCTTGTCATCTTAGTTAAGCTGACGCCTTTTACGGTTTTAAACGTTGAAATATAGAAAAAACGCCCAATCATAACTATAAAAATAATAGCAAAAATAAAAAATAAACCTTCGCCGACAATTTTACGATTTACTTTTGGACCCATTTATTAACATTCCTAACGTTATTATTTCTTAAAGACAAACCAGCCTTATGTGCAATTTTGTTTAACCTGCCACTATTTTGTAATTCACTTATTTCTTGTTGTAAATTACTGTTAGAGTTTTTTAAATTAGCAACGCGGTTAGTAAATGACTGCAAATGTTGTTGTTCACCATTAATACTATTTTTAACCCCTAATTGTGCAATTACTAATCCTAGAATAATAACTACAGAAACAGCAACGACTGTTTTTTCAAAATTAGAGAATTTCATCGTCCATAAACTTACATCTGATTTATTTTTATTAGCATGCTGATCAAATGTATTTTCATGCTTTTCACGATTTAATTTATGATTTGTCGATATTTCATTTTGACGAACCAAATTATTTTGTGACATACAACAAACTTCTTCCTACAATCATTTTATTTTTTGAATGATTCTCAACTTAGCACTATGAGAACGGTGGTTACCAGCCATTTCCTTTTGATTAGGTACAATCGGCTTTTTATTAACCATTTTAAAACTAGGCTTCATGCTATCGGGAATCACGGGTAATCCATGTGGAACATCCTTAATTGTACTTACTTCTTTAAACATTGTTTTAATTAAACGGTCTTCTAATGATTGAAATGTAATTACACTAATCCGACCGCCAGGTTTTAGCATTGATAATGATTGTTCAATTGATTCTTCTAGTGAACCTAATTCATCATTAACTGCAATCCTAATTGCTTGAAAAACTTTTTTAGCCGGGTGTCCCCCATGACGACGTGCCGCAGCCGGAATACTTTCTTTAATTATTTTAACCAAATCACCAGTGGTATCAATTGAGTTGTTTTTACGATCACGTTCAATTCTTCTAGCAATTGGTTTAGAAAAGCGTTCCTGCCCATACCTGAAGAAAATTTTAATTAACTGTTGATAACTCCAAGTATTAACGATTATCCATGCATCAAGTTTTTGTTCCTGATTCATGCGCATATCTAACCGGGCATTTAATTGATAACTAAATCCCCTGCTACCATCATCAAATTGTGGTGAAGAAACTCCTAAATCATAGATAATTCCATCAACATGATCAATTTGAGCTTGATTTAAATCCTGTTTAATATTTCTAAAATTATCATGAATAAAACTTAATTTAGATGATTTCAAATACTGTTTTAAATGATCACGGTTATAATCAATTGCTAACTCATCTTGATCGAAAGCAAATAAATGACCATGATCAAGTCGTTTCAAGATATTAGCACTATGACCGCCTCCGCCCAATGTACAATCTACATAAATGCCATTAGGTTTGACGTTTAAACCATCAACAGCCTCATTTAATAAAACCGTTTGATGATGATAATTAATCAATATTAAAGCTCCTCAATTAACAATTTTATAGTTATAATTCAATATATTATAATTATCTTCAATTTTACCACGAACATTGGTTTCAAGCCACACCGTTAATAATTTTATAAGCAAAAATTTAATATTTATTTTTAAATTTTAGTAACCATTGCCCAAATGATACTAAAAAGCCATGAAACCGATAATAAAATATCCCCAATTCGCCAAAATATTTTATAAAACAATTTTAAATTAATGTCTTTTTGGAAATAACCCTCATAAATGGTTAAACCAATCCCAATCAGCATCCAAACTATAACAATGTATGGCATAATTGAATAACCATGGACATTCAATGTTAATCTATAAATAAAATATAATAAAAATGGTGGAAGAAGATCCATTAAACGAATTGAATAAATAAATTTTGACTTTTTAGAAATTATTTTTTTTAGAATTGATAATATAATAATTATTATAATTTGAATACAGACTGCTAATAATAAGTTAAAGAAATGAAACAATTTCATGACCTACTTTCTTTTAAAAATTTACTATGTAATAATATAATAGTTGTTAAATACATATAATTAAGTTTAAGGTGGTGATACTTTGAAAAAGAAAAAGAGCACCTTTCAAAAAATAACGTACTTTTTCATTTGGATGATGGTTATTTTAAGTATTTTATCAGTTGTCTTAGGGGCTGCTGCAGCATTCCAATAAAACAAAATCAGTTCATCTTTAAATAAAAAATCCTATTATCATTATGATAATAGGATTTTTTATTTAAAATTTATCCTTTAATTTATCATGAGGATAACGATGAACACGCTCCAAATCATTAAAATTTTGCTGACGCAAGACTTCAAAAATAACGATTGCACACGAATTAGATAGGTTCAGAGCTCTAATATGTGTATCATCTTGTGGAATTCGAATTGCCTTTTCTTGATTCTTTCTCATAAATGGTTCTGGCAATCCAGTTGTTTCCTTTCCAAACATGAAGTAATAGTCGCCATCGATATGATTACTATAATTATTTTCAGTGTAATCTTTTTCAGCAAATTTAGATACTAAAAATAGTTTAGATTTTGGCTTCATCGATTTCATAAAAGCAGGTAAATTATCATGATAGTGAATATTAACTTTATTCCAATAATCTAATCCGGCTCTTTTTAAATGCTTATCATCGACTGAAAAACCAAGTGGTTTAATTAAATCTAAAACAGTATCCGTTCCAGCACATGTTCTTGCTATGTTACCAGTGTTTGATGGCATTAATGGTTCAAATAATACAATGTGATTGGTCAACTAAAAAATTCCTCTCTTAAATATTAAATTTTATTAATTAAGCATTGAATATCAAATGGTAAATTAGAATGACATTGAATAAATTGATTTGTAAGCGGATCATTAAATTTAACTTCAAAACAATGTAGTCCCTGACGTCTTAAATGTTTATCACTAGGATTATACAACCAATCACCAACTAATGGATGACCAATTGCGCTTAGGTGCACTCTAATTTGATGAGTTCTACCCGTGTGTAAACAAACTTTAATGACTGCCATTGATAAATTTTGTCTTAGTACCCAAAATTCAGTTTTTGAAAATTTTCCGTTTGAATCAATTTTCCGCTTAATATATGAATTTTGATCCCTTTCAATGGGTAAATCAATTTCATAATGATTGCTACTAAAATGACCACATACGACCGCAATATAATATTTCTTTAATTGGTGATGTTTTAATTCATAATCTAAAATTGAATGAGCATAGTGATGTTTAGCAAATATTACAATTCCACTTGTATCACCATCTAGTCTGGTCACAATATGGGTTTTACAACTTAAATGATGATCAATTAAGTACCCCTTAACCCGATTAATCAACGAATCATTATCATCCTGAGCAGATGGCATTGAATGCAAATAAGGTGGCTTATTGACAACTAAAAAATTATTATTTTCAAAAATAACGTTAATTGATTGATGTGAAGCAATTAAATTACGATTAGGATTTTCTTTTGGTAAATAAACACTAATCAAATCATTATGATGAATAAAATATGAGGGAAACTGTGGTTCACGATTTACCATTAGCCTACCTCCATGAAATTTAATTTGTTTCAATAGTGATTTGCTTATTAATTTTGAAAACAAAAAATTCCTTAGTCGCTTTTGATCGTATCCTTTGTATCTAAAAGAAAATTTGATCATTTTTTATTCACACCAATGAATGAATTACTGACCCGATTCCAAAAATGAGAATGACGATATTTAGCAAAATAAATACGGTGTTTAGATATTTGATAGGAAATTGAACGAATTGGTCGATCTTTAATTAAAAGCTGGTCACAAGTCAAAATATTATGATAAATGTCATCAGGAATTAATGTTACCCATTCTTCCGGTGGAATAATAATCGGTGATCCCATTGTTCTGAAAACACGATTATTAATTGAAGCAATTTCAGAAATTTGCATTGCATTCAAGCGTGGATCAATAATTGCACCACCAACAGCTTTGTTATAGGCAGTCGAACCGGTTGGTGTCGATATACAGAGTCCATCCCCTCTAAATTTTTCAAAGAAAACGTCTTTAATATAAACATCGGTTACCATCGTTGTACTAACTCGTTTTAATGCCGATTCATTTAAAGCTAAAATTTGATCCGAACTACCACCATCAGCATAATGAATTTTGATTTTTAATAATGGATAACTAACACTTTGTCGATTATCCATTTCTAAACTTTTAATTAACTGATCAACTTCATAGTCACGCCAATCAGTATAAAATCCTAAGTGACCAGTATGAATGCCAACAAAACGAATATGATCGATTGCATCATTAAAATGATGAAAAGCAGATAATAATGTTCCATCCCCGCCAACTGAAATGACAATTTCAGGATTTAATCCATCAAAAGTTAATTTTTTTGATGCATCGATTTTTTTACGCAATTGAACGGTAACGTCACTAGAAGCGCCAACCATGTTACTAAAAATTGCTACTCTCATCTTATCATCTTCCTAATTATCAATTGATTTATTTTGCGGCTGTTTTGTCTGACGCAGTTTAGCTCTAATGTTAGACATATTTTGGTCTAATTGATATGCTAAATCAGCAGATTTTTGAAGTTTCTTTTCTAGATAATCAGGAAATATACCATCATATTTATAATGCAATGAATGTTCAACCGTTGCCCAGAAATTCATTGCTAAAGTTCTAATTTGAATTTCAACTAAAATCTTTTTTTGTCCAGTAATCATTGGAACGGAATAATGAAAAATCATGTGATAGGAACGGTATCCACTAGTTTTATTATTTTTAACATAATCACGTTCTTCAACTGCTTCTAAATCATCACGTTTTCTTAGAATATTAACAACTTTATAAATGTCTTCGATAAATGGACATATAATTCTTAATCCAGCAATATCTTCCATATCTTGTGAAAGACGATCATCTGAAATATAACGCCGTTTCATTTTTTCTTTAATGCTTGGAATAGTTTTTACCCTACCAATTACAAATTCAATTGGTGATTGTTGTTGTAAATTTAAATATTGGGATCTAATTCCCCTTAATTTGATTTTTAACTCGTTAACTGCTTGCTGATACGGTTGTAAAAAAGATTTCCAGTTTCGTTCCATTCATATCATCTCCTAAAAACAACACTCTCGTATTATAACCTATTCGGATATTAAAGAAAAAGAATATTACAACATTTTTAATAAAAATGCAAATTAACATAAGCAAAATAATTGTATTTTAAGTCGGATTTGGTATTCTATATTTAAGTTATAAGACGTTTAGACACTTTATGGTTAATTAAAACAGGGGGAAGCATTTTGCTTGAAGCATATTTATTTGTTAATCCATTATGCCAGCAATGCATTCAATCTGAAAAAACCGTTTTAAAATTGGCAGATACATTACAATGTAAATTTTCATTTCGATTCGTACCAATGTTAAATGTTAGCATTATTCATGAAAATATTAAGGAATTAGAAAATCAAATGGATTTAGATATCTCGGTTAATCAAAGCTATAAAATTCATTACGATTTGGTTTTAGACTATAAAGCTGCTTCATTTCAAGGCAAAAAATGCGGTCGTAATTTTCTAATGACATTGCAGGACAGTATTTTAAATCAAAACCGACCTTATAGTGATAGATTAGTACTATCAATTGCTAAAAAATCAAAATTAGATTTAAAAATGTTCAAGGATGATCGACAGTCATCATTAGCAAAAAACGCTTTTAAATATGATCAGGAACTAACAAATGAAATGAAAATTCAAAAGCCTTCTTCAGCGGTTATTTTTAATTGTGATTCATCAGATTGTGGCATTTTGATTGACGAAATCAATTATCAATATTTATTAAGTGTGTGTTCGAAGAATGGTAAACATTCGTTTTATAAGCACCCAGAAGATTTTAGAAGAAATTTTCATTGTATTTAAATTATTTTTAAGTCAAATAAAAAATCACTTCTTTTAATTGAAGTGATTTTTTATTTGGCTTGTTTTATCAAAATAGTCTAAATACCATTTAAATTCCTTTAATTGAAATAATCGGTAATGTTTGATCTTAATATAATGAAAACAAATTAATAATTTTATAAAATGAATAAATATTGATTTATACATTATTTCAACATTTTTAATCATAATCCAATCATTTTTTGCATCCAATTTTTCAAATGTTTTTTGATAAAGTTCCTTTAATGGTATACCTGAATCTAAATTTAAAATAATTAAAATATGCCATTTTAAAATTTGATGCCCTAAAATTGGCATTTCAGCCAATGGATAATGGCAAATAAAAGGACAAGTTACCATTGAATGACCGTTTTGATAACAAATCATTTGAAATTGTATCGTCTTTAAATCATGGTGCATTAATTTTATTTGAATTTGTTTAATTTGTTTTAATATATCTGAAGGATGGCAGTGAGGACTTTTTATGTGATTACTATTCCAAAATAATTTAAATTGCTTGTAATTATATAAGATTATTTTTCTAAAATTAAATTTACCACTTTGTTCAGTAATTTGATAGTGAATTTCTAAACCACACCGGGTAGTTGACCAATACATAATGTAAAATCCAAAATTTTTGGAATATTTTATAAACTGAATCATTTGTTTTAATGATAAATGACGGTTTAAATATGGTGACCCTAGAATCCAAAATGACGTCATCCCTAATTGATGATAACCAGATATCCTTTGTTTTAAACGTTGGCTAGAAATTGGGCTACATTGAAATTCAAATGCTATCTTTGAGCACAAAATATCAGGTCGTTGACGAATCGTTGGTAAATAAGATTCTAATTTAATATTTTTTAAACCTCCGTTGATCAAGAAATCGTGAATTTGTTGTTTACCCAATAAATGTTCATTTGTTTCCCCTTCACTAAAAGAATGGCAGCAATTATTTTGATCATGCGCAAAATGAGCCATTTTTTTAGATCCTTTTTTCAAAATAACTTTATTTTGACATGATGGACAAAAATATAAATTTTTCTTATGAGCAAATTCAGCATTGATTAAGTTATGATTTCGATCAACTGCAATCAGCAATTCTAATCACCCTAAAATAATTACGAAAAAAAGGCAGATGAGATTTAATTCATCCGCCTTTGTTATTATTTTTATCTAAAATAGTACCTAGTAAGCTCTAAAGCACTTGTATCCATGATTCGTTTACCATATTCTAATAGAATATCAGAGGTAACATTGGTATGATCACCATATTCATATGCAAATGCTAATTTATCTTTAATATCATCACTAGAAGTTCCATCAACATTAAGAAAGAAAGTTAAGTGCAAATAATATTTACCCTTGTATTTATAAAGATCAGAAGTTCCATTATTAATTTTCAATACTTTTGAAATGGATATAAAATCTTCAAAATGATCCAATTTAATTACGTATTGTTGGGTAGATGAATCATAATGATCAGAAGTTCCTTCTGAATCCCAATGATGATTATCTAAATCAATATTCTTATCATCATCTAAATTATTTTGATCTTGCATAAGTTCATCCGTATTTTTAATTGCATCATGGCTGCCTTTATCACCCTTAGTGATAATTAATTCTAATCCATTTTTGTTTGGTAGAACTTGAAATACAACTGATTTATCATCAATAAATTGATGCTTTGTATCTACTTCTTTCAAAATATCATAAAAGAAATCTTTAATTTGATCGCGTTTTCCCAATAAATCTAGTACAGTGATGCCACGCTCACTTAGGTCGCTATTGCTTACTAATACTTTAATGGTATCGTCATTAATTCTTCTAATTTCCATAAGTAAGCACACCCTTTCAAATATACTAATTAGTAATGTTAAATGACAATGAATCAATTATCAAATATTTACCTTTTTGTTCAATGTCGCAATTTCAACATTAACGTGACTGCCAGCACTTTCTTTAGTTTCAGAAAGTAATTGTTTTAAATTGCCAAATTGAGGCAAATGTGAAATTAATAAATGTTTGCAATTAGATCTTTTAGCTAGAAAGCCGGATTCAGTAGAGGTCATGTGCCATTTCTGACCGGTTTTATTAGAATAGAAATTAGTATCTGTTAACAATAAATCGGCATTTTTAGCGAAATCAATTAACCCATCAAAATAATTAGTATCAGATGTAAATACCAATATTTTATGGGTAGATAATTCCTCAATTCTCATTGCAAATGCAGGAACTGGATGATGGGTCTTTTTAAATGTAATTTTAAACGGACCTAAATGCAAAACACTAAATTCATTATATCCATATCCCTTAGTAGAATGCATCCAAGTTAATCCACCAAAATTAAGCGGATCTTCAGTATTACCATAAATTGGTAATACCGGTTCCCTTCTATTCTTAGGATGTAATTGCCAATAGTACTGTAAAACACCCACATCAGCAGTATGATCATGATGATAATGAGATAAAATGACTGCATTTAATTTTAACGGATCTAATTGCTTTTCAAGATTTAATAAAATTCCACTACCACAATCCATTAACAAATTATAATCATGACTTTGGATTAAATAACCGCTGGTTCCAATTCCATTGAATGGAAAACCACCATAATATCCTAATACTGTTAATTTCAAAATTATCACTCCATTTATATTCATTATCAATGCATTTAAGTCTAATTTCAAATATAATTAATTTAAGAGGTGAAAAGCATGAAACAAATTAATATCACATTTGGTAGCAAGTATATTGTTAAACAAATCATTAAAAAACATCCAGAAAGGAAATTATTTACTTTTTCATCAACTGGTCAAGATGATAACATTATGATAATGGATTTTTCTAATTTAAAACCAATTTTTAAAAATCCAATTAAATTTATAGTTAATGATTCAATTATTAAAAATCACTCTAAGCCCTTTATTAGTGTAACGAGTATGATTTTAAATGAGGATGATTTAAAACAATTTGATTCACAGTTCATAAATTTACATCATCACCATTTTCAAAATGGATTTATGGGAATTTATAACTTAAGATCCGCTGATAATTCTTTTAAAGTAACTATTTTAAATATTTGGAATTCCTATAATAATTATAAGAAATCTGAAAAAAATGATCCTTATTTAGACATTAATCGCTATGATAAAAGCAATAATTATTTTTATCAAAAAAATTATATTGCATTAAATTTATGATAAATAAAAAAGTTCCGAAAAAATTTCGGAACTTTAATTACGGTCCGTGCGAGGCTCGAACCCGCGACCTCCTGCGTGACAGGCAGGCGTCTTAAACCAACTGGACCAACGGACCATTAATTGCGGGGGATGGATTTGAACCAACGACCTCCGGGTTATGAGCCCGACGAGCTACCAAACTGCTCTACCCCGCGATAATGTATAATATTTAATGACCCGTACGGGATTCGAACCCATGTTACTGCCGTGAAAGGGCAGTGTCTTAAACCGCTTGACTAACGGGTCATATAACGGAGAAGGAGGGATTCGAACCCTCGCGCCGAATAAACGACCTATACCCTTAGCAGGGGCACCTCTTCAGCCACTTGAGTACTTCTCCATAATGGGCCTAGCTGGACTCGAACCATCGACCTCACGCTTATCAGGCGTGCGCTCTGACCAACTGAGCTATAGGCCCATAAAATATAAAAGCGGGTAACGAGAATCGGACTCGCGACAACAGCTTGGAAGGCTGTGGTTTTACCACTAAACTATACCCGCATAAAAATATTTTTATTTAATGGCTCGGGACAGAATCGAACTGCCGACACACGAAGCTTCAATCCGTTGCTCTACCAACTGAGCTACCGAGCCATATATTACATTAGACGGTCCGTGCGAGACTCGAACCCGCGACCTCCTGCGTGACAGGCAGGCGTCTTAAACCAACTGGACCAACGGACCATTAATTGCGGGGGATGGATTTGAACCAACGACCTCCGGGTTATGAGCCCGACGAGCTACCAAACTGCTCTACCCCGCGATAATAAGGAGGATGAGGGATTCGAACCCTCGCGCGGTTTGACCCGCCTAACGGTTTTCAGGACCGTCCTCTTCAGCCACTTGAGTAATCCTCCATAAAACACATATAGTATTATAACAATAAAGGCCGACTATGTCCATCGATGGACCTTGTAGGACTCGAACCTACGACCTGACGGTTATGGGCCGTCTGCTCTAACCAACTGAGCTAAAGGTCCAAGACCCTTATCGCGGCGGAGGGAATCGAACCCACGACCTCCCGGGTATGAACCGGACGCTCTAGCCTGCTGAGCTACACCGCGATATAATGAAAACATTTCCATTAATCGGGAAGACAGGATTCGAACCTGCGACCTCCTGGTCCCAAACCAGGCGCTCTACCAAGCTGAGCTACTTCCCGTTAAATGCACCCAGTAGGGCTCGAACCTACAACCTTCTGATTCGTAGTCAGACACTCTATCCAGTTGCGCTATGGGTGCAAAAAATTAATATGCCGAGGATCGGGCTCGAACCGATACGGTTATCACTAACCGCGGGATTTTAAGTCCCGTGCGTCTGCCAATTCCGCCACCCCGGCAAAATATATATCATTATATTATTTGTGATAAGCGGAAGACGAGATTCGAACTCGCGACCCCCACCATGGCAAGGTGATGTTCTACCACTGAACTACTTCCGCAAAATGCCGACTAGAAGACTCGAACTTCCGACCCCCTGTTTACAAGACAGGTGCTCTAGCCAACTGAGCTAAGTCGGCATAATATTATAATGATAATGAGCCGTGGCGGGTTCGAACCGCCGACCCTCTGATTAAAAGTCAGATGCTCTACCAACTGAGCTAACGGCTCAATTTAAATGGAGGATACAGGGCTCGAACCTGTGACCTCCTGCTTGTAAGGCAGATGCTCTCCCAGCTGAGCTAATCCTCCATATAAGTGTGGCAACGTCCTATCTTCGCAAGGGGCGATCCCCCAACTATTTTTGGCGTTTAGAAGCTTAACTACTGTGTTCGGCATGGTTACAGGTGTATCCTTCTAGCTATCGCCACCACACTATTTAATTGTTCAGAGAACTTCGTTCTCTCAAAACTAGCTAATATTAATTCCTAACTTCAACCGTTATCACCTTTTGTGGTTAAGTCCTCGATCGATTAGTACTAGTCCGCTTCATGCATCACTGCACTGCCACTTCTAGCCTATCTACCTGATCATCTTTCAGGGATCTTACTTTCCGAAGAAATGGGAAATCTCATCTTGAGGTAAGTTTCACACTTAGATGCTTTCAGCGTTTATCTTATCCATACATAGCTACTCAGCAGTGCGCCTGGCGGCACAACTGATACACCAGCGGTATGTCCATCCCGGTCCTCTCGTACTAAGGATAGATCCTCTCAAATTTCCTGCGCCCGCGACGGATAGGGACCGAACTGTCTCACGACGTTCTAAACCCAGCTCGCGTACCGCTTTAATGGGCGAACAGCCCAACCCTTGGGACCAACTACAGCCCCAGGATGCGATGAGCCGACATCGAGGTGCCAAACCTCCCCGTCGATATGAACTCTTGGGGGAGATAAGCCTGTTATCCCCAGGGTAGCTTTTATCCGTTGAGCGATGGCCCTTCCATACGGAACCACCGGATCACTAAGTCCGACTTTTGTCCCTGTTCGACTTGTATGTCTCACAGTCAAGCTCCCTTATGCCTTTACACTCAATGAATGATTTCCAACCATTCTGAGGGAACCTTTGAGCGCCTCCGTTACAATTTAGGAGGCGACCGCCCCAGTCAAACTGCCAACCTGACACTGTCTCCCGCCACGATTAGTGGCGCGGGTTAGAGTGTCCACACAACAAGGGTAGTATCCCAACAACGCCTCCACCGAAACTAACGTTCCGGTTTCTACGGCTCCTACCTATCCTGTACAAGTCATGTCAACACCCAATATCAAGCTACAGTAAAGCTCCATGGGGTCTTTCCGTCCTGTCGCGGGTAACCTGCTTCTTCACAGGTATCTCAATTTCACCGAGTCCCTCGTTGAGACAGCGCTCAGATCGTTACACCTTTCGTGCGGGTCGGAACTTACCCGACAAGGAATTTCGCTACCTTAGGACCGTTATAGTTACGGCCGCCGTTTACTGGGGCTTCATTTCTGAGCTTCGCCGAAGCTAACTCATCCATTTAACCTTCCAGCACCGGGCAGGTGTCAGCCCTTATACTTCATCTTACGATTTTGCAAAAACCTGTGTTTTTAATAAACAGTCGCCTGAGCCTTTTCACTGCGGCTGCACTTGCGTGCAGCACCCCTTCTCCCGAAGTTACGGGGTCATTTTGCCGAGTTCCTTAACGAGGGTTCACTCGCTCACCTTAGGATACTCTCCTCGACTACCTGTGTCGGTTTGTGGTACGGGTAATTAGTTGCTCACTAGAAACTTTTCTCGATAGTGTGACGTCAGTTACTTCCTTACTAAACTTCAGTCCTCATCACTGCTTGTCAACCCGGTCATAAGCATTTGACTCATGACCTGACTTACAGTTTGAACATGCACATCCAACGGCATGCATAACTTAGCCTCCTATGTCCTTCCATCGTTCAAGCACAACTAACTAGTACAGGAATCTCAACCTGTTATCCATCGCCTACGCCTTTCGGCCTGGGCTTAGGTCCCGACTAACCCTGGGAGGACGAGCCTTCCCCAGGAAACCTTAGTCATTCGGTGAACCAGATTCTCACTGGTTTTTCGCTACTCATACCGGCATTCTCACTTCTAAGCACTCCACAAGTTCTTACGATCCTGCTTCAATGCACTTAGAACGCTCTCCTATCACGTGACGAAGTCACGTCCACAATCTCGGTAACATGCTTAGCCCCGGTAAATTTTCGGCGCAAAATCACTCGACTAGTGAGCTATTACGCACTCTTTAAATGATGGCTGCTTCTGAGCCAACATCCTAGTTGTCTATGCAACTCCACTTCCTTTTCCACTTAGCATGTATTTAGGGACCTTAATTGGTGGTCTGGGCTGTTTCCCTTTCGACGGTGGATCTTATCACTCATCGTCTGACTCCTGGATATAAATCAATGGGCTTCGGAGTTTATCTAAACTTAGTAACTCAAGATGAGCCCCTCGTCTAAACAGTCGCTCTACCTCCATGATTCTCAACTCCAAGGCTAACCCTAAAGCTATTTCGGAGAGAACCAGCTATCTCCAAGTTCGTTTGGAATTTCACCGCTACCCACATCTCATCTTAGCACTTTTCAACGTACACAAGTTCGGACCTCCGGTGCGTTTTACCGCACTTTCATCCTGGACATGGGTAGATCACCTGGTTTCGGGTCTATCATTACATACTGAAACGCCCGTTTCAGACTCGCTTTCGCTGCGGCTCCGACTTATCATCTTAACCTTGCATGTAATCATAACTCGCCGGTTCATTCTGCAAGAGGCACGCTATCACCCGTTAACGGGCTCTAACTGCTTGTAGGCACATGGTTTCAAGAACTATTTCACTCCCCTTCCGGGGTGCTTTTCACCTTTCCCTCACGGTACTGGTTCACTATCGGTCACTAGTTAGTATTTAGCCTTGGGAGATGGTCCTCCCGGATTCCGACGATGTTTCACGTGTATCGCCGTACTCAGGATCCTGAACTGAGGGATTTTAATTTCACTTACGGGGCTGTCACCCACTTTGGCAAACCTTTCCAGGTTTTTCAGTTATTAAAATCTTTGGTAACTCAAATGTTCAGTCCTACAACCCCAACGAGCAAGCTCGTTGGTTTGGGCTGTTCCCCGTTCGCTCGCCGCTACTAAGGGAATCGAAATTTCTTTATTTTCCTGCGGGTACTGAGATGTTTCAGTTCCCCACGTTTACCTTTGATTAAACTAAGTTTAATCAATAATAACTCGTTAAAGCTATTGAGTTTCCTCATTCGGAAATCTCCGGATCAAAGCTTACGTACAGCTCTCCGAAGCATATCGCTGTTAGTCACGTCCTTCATCGGCTTCTAGTGCCAAGGCATCCACCATGCGCCCTTCATAACTTAACCTAATTGCCACTACGTGGCACTTTTGGTTAATTGAGTAATTACGAAAATATATTTATTGAACTCAAAATAACACGGTGTTCTCGGTTGAAATTGAATAATTATATAAATTATCAATTCAATAGAAATTAATATTATCTAGTTTTCAAAGAACAAAGCAGAGAAGCGTAAGCCTCTCAAAACTAAACAAGACATTTGCACAACATGTGTAAGTTTCCGAATTAAATCCTTAGAAAGGAGGTGATCCAGCCGCAGGTTCTCCTACGGCTACCTTGTTACGACTTCACCCTAATCATCTGTCCCACCTTAGACGGCTAGTTCCCCGAAGGGTTACATCACCGGCTTTGGGTGTTACAAACTCTCATGGTGTGACGGGCGGTATGTACAAGGCCTGAGAACGTATTCACCGTGGCATTCTGATCCACGATTACTAGTGATTCCAACTTCATGCAGGCGAGTTGCAGCCTGCAATCCGAACTGAGAACAGCTTTATGGGATTTGCTTGACCTCGCGGTTTTGCAACTCTTTGTACTGTCCATTGTAGCACGTGTGTAGCCCAGGTCGTAAGGGGCATGATGATTAGACGTCATCCCCGCCTTCCTCCGGTTTATCACCGGCAGTCTCACCAGAGTGCCCAACTAAATGCTGGCAACTGATAATAAGGGTTGCGCTCGTTGCGGGACTTAACCCAACATCTCACGACACGAGCTGACGACAACCATGCACCACCTGTCAATCTGTCCCCGAAGGGAACACCTAATCTCTTAGGCTAGCAGAAAGATGTCAAGACCTGGTAAGGTTCTTCGCGTAGCATCGAATTAAACCACATGCTCCACCACTTGTGCGGGCCCCCGTCAATTCCTTTGAGTTTCAACCTTGCGGTCGTACTCCCCAGGCGGAATGCTTAATGCGTTAGCTGCGGCACTAAAGGACGGAAATCCTCTAACACCTAGCATTCATCGTTTACGGCATGGACTACCAGGGTATCTAATCCTGTTCGCTACCCATGCTTTCGAGCCTCAACGTCAGTAACAGACCAGATAGCCGCCTTCGCCACTGGTGTTCTTCCATATATCTACGCATTTCACCGCTACACATGGAGTTCCACTATCCTTTTCTGCACTCAAGTTTTTTAGTTTCCAATGCACTTCTTCGGTTAAGCCGAAGGCTTTCACATTAGACTTAAAAAACCGCCTGCGCTCACTTTACGCCCAATAAATCCGGACAACGCTTGCCACCTACGTATTACCGCGGCTGCTGGCACGTAGTTAGCCGTGACTTTCTGGTTAGATACCGTCGAGATGTAAACAGTTACTCTTACACCTGTTCTTCTCTAACAACAGAGCTTTACGAGCCGAAACCCTTCATCACTCACGCGGCATTGCTTCATCAGACTTTCGTCCATTGTGAAAGATTCCCTACTGCTGCCTCCCGTAGGAGTCTGGACCGTGTCTCAGTTCCAATGTGGCCGATTACCCTCTCAGGTCGGCTACGTATCATCGCCTTGGTGAGCCATTATCTCACCAACTAGCTAATACGCCGCGGGTCCATCCAAAAGCGATAGCAGAGCCATCTTTCAAACATAAACCATGTGGTTTATGTTGTTATACGGTATTAGCATCTGTTTCCAAATGTTATCCCCTACTTCAGGGCAGGTTACCCACGTGTTACTCACCAGTTCGCCACTCGGTTAGATCTTAAGTCAAATTGATGCAAGCACCAACTATCATTAAGGAAACCTCGTTCGACTTGCATGTATTAGGCATGCCGCCAGCGTTCGTCCTGAGCCAGGATCAAACTCTCATTTTAAAAATGAAAAGTTTAATACAAAGCTCTTCTTAAAATAATTAAGAACGAATTAACTTCGTTCGCATAAGTTTGTTTGTTTTATATAAATATAAAACACCTTACACATCTTAGGTTGTTTAAATATCTTGTTCAGTTTTCAAAGACCTACTTGTTAGCATTGCATCTCTGCAACGCAACATTAATTATCATATCACTTGGTAATCAATATGTCAACAACTAATTTGATTAATTAATTATTGAAACATTGCTTAACTCGTAAGCAGCATTTATTATAATAGCATAACCATTATTAAATAGCAACATTTAATTAATAGAAATAAAAGTTAAGCTGATATGTCATCTCTAAATGACAACGTGTATAATCATATCAAGCATTTTAAAATTAGTCAACCTATTTTTAAAAATTATGTAAAAAAATAAGCAAAATTAAACAATTTTGCTTATCATTTATTATTTATTTTAATTCTGGAGCATTAGTTTTATACAAACCTAAAGTAGATCTATTATGATTCTTTGCCTCTAAACTAGAGTGATTTTCTTGATCAAGCTTGTTTAAACTTGCCATCCCATAATTATATTTATAATTATAGTCTTTCTTATTTACCTTCTTAAAGCCTTTTGGAGTATAGAATCGTAAAAGATCCCCTAAAATAACATGATCAGACATGGAAAGTTCTTTATAAACATGACTTTGCATTGAATCAATTTGCTTCTTTTGCTGTGCATTCGGCGTAATTTGTTTACCATTCTTCGTTAGATAAACATTGCTTCCCATTACAATATACTCAGGAGAAACAAAATCACCATTCCTAAACGGAACAATTTGATTTCGATGTTTGGACAATAAATCATTTCCAAATTGAACAGTATTGTTGTCTTTCATCCCAAGCAAATGCATAATTGTTGGAAGAACATCAATTTCTCCTCCATAAGTATGATTAATTCCACCTTTAGCATGATTATAATGAATCATAAACGGAACTTTCTGAAATTGTGCTAGATCATAACTATCAATATTCTTTTTATGCAATAATTGTGCAATTGCTGGTCGATGATTATTTGAAATTCCATAATGATCACCATATAAAACAATCATACTATTCTTGGATAATCCACTCTTATTCAAATAGTTCATGAATTCACCAAAAGCTTGGTCTAAATAATTAGCGGTTTTTACATATGGATCAACTGTATTATCACCAGTTTTAGTTGCTGGGAAGTTACTATCCTCTTTACCAATTTCATAAGGATAATGATTAGTTAATGTAATAAATTTAGCATAAAATGGCTGTGGTAATCTTTGAAGGTACTGGGCAGTATCCCTTAAGAAAATTTTATCCTTTAAACCATAACCAACATTATAAGATGGTTTAATCTTATAATAATTAGAATCAAAGAAATATTGATAGCCCCATGACTTATAGGTATTATCACGATTCCAAAAACTAGGAACATCCCCGTGAAATGCGGCGGTTGTATAGCCGTGTTGATCTAACATAGCTGGAGCAGCTTGATAAGTATTTTGTGTTCCATAGGTTTCCATTGCGGAGCCTTGCTGTAATCCAAACAGTGAATTTTCTAGCATCATTTCAGCATCAGATGTTTTTCCTTGGGCAACTTGATGGTAAAAGTTATCAAATGAAATTGTGTGTTGATTATGGTAAAAACGATTTAAATTAGGTGTAACTTCTTTTCCGTCAACTTTATAATCAATCAAAAATTGTTGAAAGCTTTCTAAATGAATGATAAAAACATTTTTACCCTTAGCCTTACCATAATATTGAATATTAGGTTTTGATCGATTAGCATTAATATATTTTAAAACATTTTGAATATCCTTCGGCTTTGCTTCAGAACGGGTGGCACTTTCCTTTTGGGTTTGATAAGCATCAAATGCAGCATATTCGTTCAAGCCCAAATATTTAACAATATAATTATTATCAAACGTTCTCGTTAATAAACCAGAACGATTTGCATTAGCCATCCCAAATTCAGCAAACATTAGAATAAAAGATAAGGCGCTGATAACAAATGCATTCCTAATTTTAAACGGGCGATGATCAATTTTAACAATTCTAAAAACAAATAGTAAAATCAAAATAATTACATCCAGAAATGCAATAAAATCAGTTGGATGAATAATTTGAGCTAAACTTTTACCAAGATTATTCTGAACATCACCTGATCCTTTAATGATACTCATTGATAGGAAATCAGAAAATTCACGATAATATAAAATATTAGCAAAAATCCAAATTGAATCTAATGCATCGATCAAAATCATTAACCAGTATGATAACCTGCCTCTAAAGTATAAAGCAATCCCTAAAAGCAAAAGGCCAGCCGGTAATGGATTAACAAATAGAAGAAATTGTTGGACACTTCCTTTTACCCCTAGCGTAAAGTCAGTCCGATAAATATAATAAGTTTTCATCCAAAACAGAAATAACACTAAAAGAAAAAAGCCAAATTTAGTGTTTAAAAAATTTCTAATTCTGCTTTTATGATTAGACATTTAAATAGCCTCCAAAACAATTTTTATTTAACGTTTTTTAATTTTATCAGATTTCATCATGAAAGCAATTATTCCTAAGAAGATTCCAAGATAATAAGTTAAGAATCGCCATAAAATCATTGCTAACACCAATTCACTATTATTCGACATATAGCTTTTGAATAACATTTCAAAACTATATTCGGCCCCACCAGAACCACCTGGAATTGGGAAAAGTGAAATGATCATGAAAATTAAAACGTGCAAACTGATTACCATGATAATATTTGCGTTATATATACCTAAAGATAGCATAATAAAATATGGAATTAAATAATAAAAAAATAGTTGCAAGAAAGTCACTAAAAAGATTTTTAAAATTAAGCGCCATTTTCTAGCTAATTTAACACTCTCATTATGAAATGTCGTAATTTTTTCATCAAGAGTAGCTTGAATTGAAGCATAGTGCTTCGGTTTCAAAAATAATTTTAACGGAGCAATAATCGTTAAAACTAATTTTCTAGTGAACGAATACCAATACATAATCAATAATAAAGCACTAATAACAAATAAATGAATAATAAATCCAAAGATGACAAATAATGATAAATAACTCATCTTTTCAGCAATGTAATGAAATCCAATGATTAAACTAATTAAAAAATTAATTACAATTGTGCCTTGAAAAACGACAAATTTCATTAAAAGAACGGAGCTAGCACGCCCGCCATCAACACCACTCCTAATCATGACAATCAATTGGCCGGGCTGTCCGCCAGAAGAAAATGGTGTAATTCCATTAAAAAGCTGTTCAACTAATGGAACCCTAATTGCATCCCGAAAGGAAAAATTTTTGACACCATCGCGATCAACCAAAATTTTAGTAACAACCGCTTCTAAACCAAAGTAAAGTAAAATGCAAGCAAGTGCAACCAGCATCCACCACCAATTAATCGCAAAAAATTCATGTTTTAAAACACCCAAATTAATATCATGAATAGAATATCCAAAAATATAAATACCAATGCACAACATTACTATCAATGAAATCACGTTACGTTTTGACATTGTTTATTCCTTTCCAGCTTGCGCGATATAAAATGAGTGCCAAATTTTAGCTAAATGATCTTCTGAATAATATTGAGAAGCCTCTAAGGCTAATTTACTAAGCTTTTTTAAATAATCAGGTTGATCTTCTAAAATTTTCACTTGACGATTTAAGCCATAAAAATCATCGAATGAAGCATAGTAACCACCAATAATTTGTTTATATAAATCTAAATCACGAAGTAAAACTGGTGTTCCGCATGAAAATGCTTCTAAAACTGACATCGGAAATAGTTCATTAAAAGATGGTAATAAAAACAAGCTTGCTAAATTATAGAAATCAATTAGTTTACTTCGTTCAACAATTCCAGGAAAATATAAATTCTTTGGTGGATGATCCACAATCCGTTTCAATTGTTTATAACCATCAGTAATTTGACCAAATGAAAATCCGCCTGCCCAGATAAACTTTATTTGGGGATTAGCTTTAGCTAACCTGGTAAAATCAAGAATTCCCTTTCTTGTCTGAATTTGACCAGTTCCAAGCACGATAAAATCATTTGGTGAATATCCATATTCTTCCCGCAAAAGTTTCTTTTCTTCAACGCTTGACGGATAAAATTCCTTTTTACTTACAAAATTAGGAATATATGTAATTTTTCTCTTTGGAATTCCATAGGTTTCTAATTTAGGAATAAACGTTGGATTTACAACCACAATATGATCCATCCGTTTATAAAAGGCAATGACGTATTTGTAAAAAATAATTTTAAATAAAAATGGTAGTTTTAAACTATCATCTAATGTTTCTGGTAAAAAATGAACATAACCAATTTTCACCCCGCGTTTTTTAGAAAACGTTGAAAAATAAAATGGCAAATTAATTGTGTGATAATGACTAATATCAGAAGTATTATACTGATTAATTTCAATTTGAAAATCTTTTGGAAAATGTTCTTTTAACATTCCAATCAGTTCATCATAAGCACTACCGACTCCTTGCCCTTTTACCTTATCCGCCGTTGAAAACATGTCAATTCTTAACAAGAATAATCCTCCTAAAAATCAATTTCGCCTAAATGACTCTTTTTGTCTTCATACATCAATTGCGAAGCATGATAAAAATTAATGACGCGATTGCCGAAACATTCTGCCGAAATTTCCTTCAGTTTATGTTGTCTTAAAATCGGATTAGTTAATTTATACCTTTCCGGGAATTTAATATATTTAATCACATCATTAACGTATTCATCTTCAGTCGAAAATGTTCGACCTAAAGTTTTATCATTTAAAAGACTATCAGTATAAGGCGTTTTAACCACAATAACTTTTAATCCAGCAGCCATCGCCTCAATATAAGTCAAGCCCTGTGATTCTGAATTAGAAGTAGATACAAAAACATTTGCCATATGATAATATTCATTCACATGATCATTACTAATTTCACCAGTAAAGATAACAAATTGATTTAATTGCATTCTATCTACCTGATGTTCTAAATCACTTTTAGCGGGTCCATCACCCACAATCACCAGCTTAACATTCGGAACCTTTTCAATAATTCTAGGCATTGCATCAATTAATTCATGGATGTTCTTTTCGTATGCAACCCGACTTACTGATAATAAAACTTTCTCTGATTTAGAAATCTTCAATTTTGGTCGAACATTAACATAGTGTTTTTGATCATACTGATTCACATCAATACCAGTTGGAATAACTCTAATTGGGCTTTTAACCCCATAGTTAGTTAATGTATTTAAAACTCGCTTACTGGGAGCAATTACCCCAGACATATTATGACAAAAAGCTAGGGTAGCTTCCTTAACGTGAATTGGCTTAACGAGTTTACCATTAGCAATATAGTGGAGATAGTCCTCATACATCGTATGATAAGTGTGTAAACATGGAACGCTTAACTTTCTAGCAACATATTTACCAATGATTCCCATTGAAAATTCAGTCTGGGTGTGAATAATATTCAAATTTAATTTTTTAGCAATTTGATATGCCCGAAATAATCCACGATAAGCAATTCGTCGATCGGTAAAAGAAATAAAAGGAATGCTAGAGAAGCGAAAAATGTTTCTTTCATACTCTTTTTTATCGACATGGGGATCGGTTGTTGTAAAAATATAAACCTGATGACCATGTTTTTCCAGTTGATTCTTCAAAGTTTTAATTGAAGTTGCAACACCACTCACCTGGGGAAAATATGTATCAGTAAAAATTCCAATATTCAATCGATTTCCTTCCTTCCAATATTTCTAATAAATCAGTTTGTATTATATGTTGTTGAATTATTCATTGCAACTTTTGATAAAATGATAAAACAAATAGGAGCTAAAAAGAATCAGCATTTTAGCTCCTATTATTTAAGTAGTTTAAAAATCAATATTGAAATGAAACCATGCTTTTTACCATTTCAATGACGTCCTCGCTAGTATTAGCGGAATGAACAACTTTAGTAGCCAATTTAGCCATTTTATTCGTATCAAGTTTTTTCATCAAAGACCGAATCTTTAAGATTGAACTAGAACTCATTGAAAATTCATCGAGCCCCATTCCTAACAAGATTGGCATTGCAATTGGATCACTAGCCATCTCACCACACATTCTGGCAGGTTTATGTTCATGATGACAAGCGTCAATCACATGTTTAATTAATCTTAAAACAGCTGGATGATAAGGCTGATATAAATTAGCAACATAATTATTACCACGATCAGCGGCCATTGTATATTGAATTAAGTCGTTGGTTCCAATGCTCATTAAATCAACTTCTTTGGCAAATTGATCAGCTAAAATAGCAGCTGATGGGACTTCTACCATAATGCCAATTTTAATTTTACCAACAGGTTGATTTTGATTAATCATTTTTTGACGTTCTTCATTATAAATGGATTTAGCAGCCCTAAATTCACCCAACGTTGAAACCATTGGGAAAATAATTGATAAATCACCATAGTTAGACGCTCGCAAAAGTGCCCTTAGCTGGGTTCTAAAAATATCTTCCTTATTTAAACTAAAACGGATGGCTCGATAACCCAAGAAAGGATTATCTTCCTTTGGCATTTGCATGTATGGTAATTGTTTATCCCCACCAATATCTAATGTTCTGATGATCACCGGTTTATTCTTCATCCGTTGCAGAACGGTTTTATAGGATTGAAATTGTTCATCTTCGGTCGGTAGTCGATCAGAATTCATGTATAAAAATTCAGTTCGGTATAAGCCAATTCCTTCAGCACCATTTTTTAATGCTGTGGTAGCATCATTATGCGTCCCAATATTAGCGGAAAGCATAACCCTTTTTTTATCTTTAGTTACCGTTTTTCGTTGTTTTAAATTATTTAAACTATTTAATTTCTGATTTTGTAATTTTAATTTTTTTTGATAAATGCTAACTTGTTTGTGGGTAGGATTAACAATTACAATTCCAGAATCACCATCAACAATAATTTGATCATTATTAGAAACAAGGTTAGTAATTTTTTGAGTATTGACAATTGCAGGCATCGCTAATATTCGTGCCATAATTGCAGAATGAGAAGTTCTCCCACCCTGATCGGCAACAATTCCCTTTACATACTTAGTATTTAACTGAGCGGTATCGCTAGGTGTTAAATCATGCGTAACAACTACTACTGGTTTATTAATTAGGGATAAATCAGGTAATTTTTTACCAAGAAGATGACTCATGATTCTTTTAGAGATATCAACAATGTCGTTTTTTCGTTCTTGCATATAATGATTATTAACCATCATATCAAAGTATCTAACGGATCTGTCGGATACTTTTTTTAATGCATACTCAGCATTAATATGGTTGTTTTTAATTTGATTAATAATTGGATTGACAAATTCTGGATCTCTCATCATTACGATGTGAGCTTGAAAAACTTGTGCAGCCTTATCTCCTAGTAAAGATAAGACCCGTTTTTTAATTGAAATTAACTCTTTGCCTGAAGATCTTAAAGCATCTTCAAAACGGTCAATCTCTTTTTCTGGGTTCTTAATTGTTCTCTTTTTAAAAGAAAGATCAGAATCTACTAGTTTATAAACAGTTGCAATTGCAATTCCATCATTAGCAGATACCCCAGTTAATTTCTTCATGACTACTTAGACAAACCCTCTTTTTCCATTGTTTCACTAACTGCATTTAATGCATCTTTTTCGTCATCACCATTGGCATTAATCACAATTTTAGCATTGTGACCAACTCCTAGTGACATGACCCCCATAATTGATTTTAAATCAACAGATTTTCCTTGATATTCTAAAGTTACCTTAGAATTATATTTGGTTGCCGTCTGAACCAATAATGTTGCTGGTCTTGCATGAATGCCAGCTTCTGAAATAATTTTAAATTGACGTTTTACCATAATAATCATTCTCCTTAATAATTCTTACCTTAATTTTTAGATTATCAATTAATGCCTTAAAATACAAGGCTTTACACTATAAAACCATTAATGTTGATAAACATAAGTTATTTTACCTTGTTGATGTGCCGTTCCAATGATTCGTTTTCTTGTTGGAAATTTCATAAACGCAACCTGAAATTGTTTAAAATTATCAGGAGTAATATGCAAAGATTTAATTTGACCATCTTTTAGTTGGTTCAATAATTTTGTATATTGGCTTGATGAGTCCATGATAACTCCCTCCTTACTATTTCGATTACACATATTTATATTATACAATATAAGGTAAACAAAATTCTTGTTGTTGCTCATAAAATGTACTAATTTATTGTAAAACAATCTTTTAAAGATTAAATCATAATTCTTGCACCATAAACATGAAGTTGTATAATATTTTTGAAAGGTCAATAAAGGTCAAACAATATTTAAAAAATATGAAAATAATTAATTGTTAAAAATTTAGAAAGGAGTTCAAAAATGCTGTGTCAAAATTGTCATAAAAATAGAGCCACAATCCATTTATATGTCAATGTAAATGGTAAAAGACAGCGAATTGATTTATGTCAACATTGTTATCAACTCCTGACAAATCGACAACAAGGTTTTAATTCTAATCATAACGGAGGTGCCAATAATATGGGACAAGATCCATTTGGATTCGATAATTTCGATGATATATTTAGAGCAATGGGCGGTAATTTAAATAATAACCGCTTTAATGGTCAACAAATGAATGGAAATAACGGTGGTCGTTTTAACGGCAACGGTAGACAAAATACTGGTGGCGTTTTATCACAATATGGAATCAATATGACTGAATTAGCTAAACAGGGTAAAATTGATCCAGTCATTGGTCGAGATAAAGAAATTTCAAGAGTAATTGAAATTTTAAACCGCAGAACTAAAAACAATCCAGTTTTAATCGGTGAAGCTGGTGTTGGTAAAACTGCCGTCGTTGAAGGTTTAGCTTTAAGAATTGCTTCGGGCAACGTTCCAGAAAAATTATTGCATAAGGAAATCATTCGTTTGGACGTTGTCTCCTTAGTTCAAGGAACTGGAATCAGAGGACAATTTGAAAAGCGAATGCGCCAATTAATTAAAGAGGTCCAAGCTAATCCTAACATTATCCTCTTCATTGATGAAATTCATGAAATCATGGGTGCCGGAAATGCTAAGGGTGGCATGGATGCCGGAAACGTTTTGAAACCAGCACTTGCCCGTGGTGAATTTCAATTACTAGGTGCCACGACTATGAAAGAATACCGTGACATTGAAAAAGATTCAGCATTAGCAAGAAGATTCCAAACCGTTATTGTTAACGAGCCTTCTCCTGAAGAAGCAATCCAAATCTTAAAGGGAATTCAAAAGAAATATGAAGATTATCACCATGTTAAATATACTGATGATGCCATTAAGGCAGCTGTTAAACTATCCGATCGTTATATTCAAGACCGATTCTTACCAGATAAAGCCATTGATTTAATTGATGAAGCTGGCTCTAGAAAGAATCTAACCTTAAATGTTACCGATCCCCAAACAGTTGAAAAGCAGATCAAAAATGCTGAGCAACAAAAACAAGCTGCTTTAAAACAGGAAGATTATGAAAAAGCTGCCTACTACCGCGATCAAGAAACTAAATTAAATAAAATCAAGGCAAATGGGAATGTTAAGGATACTAAGACTCCAAAGGTAACTTCTAAGGACATGGAACAAATTGTTGAAGAAATTACTAACATCCCCGTTGGTGAACTTCAATCTAAAGAACAACAGCAACTAAGAAATCTTGCCCCTGACTTAAAGAAAAACGTTATTGGTCAAGATCAAGCAGTTGATAAAGTTGCTCAAGCAATCAAGCGAAGCCGTATTGGTTTTAATGGAACTGGCCGACCAGTTGGTTCATTCCTATTTGTTGGAACTACCGGTGTTGGTAAAACTGAACTAGCTAAACAATTAGCTCGTCAATTGTTTGGAACCAAAGACGCAATGATCAGATTAGATATGTCAGAATATCGCGAACCACAATCAGTTGCTAAATTAATTGGTTCTGCTCCTGGTTACGTTGGTTATAACGAAGGTGGTCAATTAACCGAAAAGGTTAGAAGACATCCATATAGTTTAATTCTATTGGATGAAGTTGAAAAAGCCCACCCTGACGTCTTACATGATTTCTTACAAGTCTTGGATGATGGCCGTTTAACTGATTCCCAGGGACGCACGGTTTCATTTAAAGATACTGTCATCATCATGACTAGTAATGCTGGAACCGGTGACTCAGAAGCTAACGTTGGTTTTGGCGCTAGTGCTAAGGGTGATACCCATTCGGTTATTAATCATCTAACTGATTACTTTAAGCCTGAATTTCTAAACCGTTTTGATGATATTATCCAATTCAATCAATTAAATAAGACTGATCTAAGAAAGATTGTTAACTTAATGTTATCAAGAGTTAACAAAATGCTTGCTCAACAGGGATTCCATATTGATACAACTCCTGCCGCTCAAAAGAAGATTGTTGATTTAGGCTATAATCCTTCCATGGGTGCTCGTCCATTAAGACGTGTTATTCAGGAACAGATCGAAGATAAGGTTGCTGATTATTACTTAGATCATAAAAATCATACTAATTTAATTGCCGATGTTGACAGTAAGAACAACATTTATATTAAATCAGATGATGATAAAACTAATGATCCGACCGCATCCGATCCTCAAAATTCAAAAGAATAGCTAAAACTTAAATTAAAATCAAATAACCTCATCATTAATCAAATGATGGGGTTATTTTTTTACACTTTATTAAACTAAATTCTATTAATCAATTGTCGTTCTTTAATATCGATGTCTGTAATATGATATAACGCATTAAAAACACCGTTCATAAAATCAATATTGTTAGCAAAAATTAAAGCTTCCCTTCTCACATTCCCATTACCAATTTCCTTAACAAACGGATGCTTTTCAATTGCATTTAAAATTGGTTGCGCATTATCAACTAATTGATTGCTAAACATAATCTGCCTCCCAATACTACCACCAAAAAAATACTCCTTTGCAATTAGCAAATGAGTATTTTTATTCATCATTAATTATGATTGATAAGTGCCAGGCTTCCTTCGCTAGTATTAACTAGATCAGGTTCAATGGGTATTTCTCAGCTATTAAAGCACCCCAGTGGACAGTATTTATATTTAGTTTTGTAATTAAATTATGATTTTAATACAACACTTCATCGTAATAATTAAAACCATTAAAGATTTTTATCCATATTGTAAGTCAATTTAGATAAAGTTAATCCTTCTTCCATCAAATGATGGCAGAAGTCGGTTGTCTTCTTGTTCATGTGTTGAACAATTTTATGATTTTGTTTAGTCAAAAAGTCAGTTAATTCTTGACCAGATAATTTGTTAGCTTTTTGATTAGTTTCTTCAACGTGGCGTAACATTTCTTCTCTAGAATCCGTTAAATAATCAACGTCCTCCTGTTCAAATTTATTGTAATGAGATTCAACTAACATGGATAGTTTACGATATAACCAGTAAGCACTCTGGTCATCCATTTTTACAGGAGTATTAACGTATGATGGATCAGTATCGGTAGCATTAGCGAAGAATGGAACGTATGGACTAAATGCGGGAACACCAAAGCATAGCCACATGATTGCTGATTGTCCAGCATTTACATCGTTTCTAATCTGTAAAACATGTGAATTCTGGGTTCGATTCATAGAAACCGGTCTAAATTTAAGTTTTTTATCCCTTGGACCATTGCCTAACGGATCATAATCAGTTTCGTTAAAATGGGAACCTAAGATATATTCGATGTCATTCACATTGATTTTATGTTCAGTATGACAGATAAATGGCAATTCAGTTGACATTGGATCCTGCTTAATTTCAGGATTGAAGTAACGTTGGCCAAACCATACCCGTGGCGTATTATAATGACGATCCTTTTTATTACTGGTTCCAAAAATATGCCTAAAATTAAAACCATGGTGATCAGTATTCAAATGATGTTTTTTGACGAAATCTTGAATTCCATCTGAAAACATAAAATGATCAGGATCATCAAAATCAACCTGTTGGATTGAAACCCGGTTAGAAGCCACTGCATAAGCATCATCTGGGATTCGTTCAGCTACCCAGTGGTGTCCAGTGACAATTTCCATGTACCAAATTTCATCATTATCACTAAAAATAACGCCATTGCCTTCTGGAGAACCGTACTTCTTAATTAATTGCCCTAAATATTGAACCCCATGTTTAGCAGAATGGATATATGGCAAAACCATGGATTGAAGTGAATCTTCAGCCAGGCCGTTTTTAATCCATGGATCGAATGCTAGTGCACGATCATTACCATAAACACTTTCAGTTGCACTCATTGCAACGTTTTTTTCGTTAAAACCACTTTCGGCAAAAACACCCTCTTTATCAACTTCAACGTTTGGTGTTAAAGAATAACGGTAGCCATTTTCAGGCATTGGTGCTTTAAAACCGTTTTGATTTGATTTCCAAATCAATCCCGTTTGATGATGGTACGCTGGTTTAACAAAAAATCTTTGTGGGGTTAGTGGTAAAAATGTATCATCGTTTCTGGCAATCATCGTTGAGCCATCAATTGATGCTTTTTTACCAACTAGAACCGTTGTACATGCGGATAAATGTTTGCTCATTTCAAACACCCTTTCTAAAAAATCATAGTTTAATTATAGCATCATTTGAATTATTCAAATCATTAAAAGTTTAAATCCTAAAAAATTCCATGGAAATAATTTCCGTGGAATTAATTTTAATTATAGTTTAGCTGTTAACTTAACATCCGGGTACTTGTCCTTAAACCAACGTTCAGCAAAATGATTTTCAAATAAGAACAATGGATCATTATGTTGATCTTTAACCAATATATTTCTTGATGAAGACATTTTTTCATCTAATTGGTCAGGATCAATCCATCTTGCAATCTTGTGCCCCAATGGTTTCATAATAATATCAGAATGATATTCGTTCTTCATCCGGAATTGGAAAACTTCAAATTGCAATTGACCAACAGCACCTAAAATATATTCATTCGTTGAATAAGAAGTATATAGTTGAACCGCACCTTCTTCAACTAATTGCCGAATGCCCTTATGAAATGTCTTTTGTTTCATAACATTCTTAGCAGCAACTTTAACAAATAATTCCGGAGTAAATTGTGGCAATTTCTGGAATTTAATATTTTGTTTGCCAGTATAAATGGTATCGCCAATTCTAAAATTACCGGTATCATATAAACCAATAATATCACCAGCAACGGCAGTTTGAACATTTTCCCTCGTATTTGCAATAAATTCAGTCACGTTGGATAATCTAATTTTACGTTGGGTTCTTTCAAGAGTTACGTCCATCCCACGTTTAAATTCACCGGAACAAATTCTAACGAAAGCAATTCGATCACGGTGTCTAGGATTCATATTAGCTTGAATTTTAAAAACAAATCCTGAAAAATTAGCATCATCAGGTTGCACAACTTGATCGTCCTGGGTAGTATGTTCTTCCGGTTGAGGTGCAAAATCAAGGTAAGCATCTAAAAAGGTTTGAACCCCGAAATCAGCTAAAGCTGAGCCGAAGAAAACCGGGGTTTGATCACCACGCATGATTTTATCGCGATCAAATTGATTTCCAGCAACCTGGATCAAATCCATGTTCTCCTTTGCTTCTTTGTAAATATCATCATCTTGAATTGGATTAGATTGCTTTAAATTACCATCATCATCTAATTTCAAGTATGGATGTTCAGGATCTTTTGCATGATATAAAGCAACTCTGTCATTATAACGATCATATAGCCCTTTAAAAATTTTACCGGAGCCAATTGGCCAGTTCATTGGGTAGCCTTCAATTCCTAAAACATCCTCAAGTTGGGCAATCAACTCCATTGGATCACGACTATCACGATCTAATTTGTTCATAAAGGTAAAAATCGGAATACCACGCATTTTACAAATTTTAAATAATTTTTTAGTTTGCGGTTCGATTCCCTTAGCAGAATCAATTACCATGACCGCAGAATCAACAGCCATTAGGGTTCGATAGGTATCTTCTGAAAAATCTTGATGCCCAGGGGTATCTAAAATATTGATTCGTTTGCCACCATAATCAAATTGCATCACAGAACTTGTAACTGAAATTCCACGTTTCTTTTCAATTGCCATCCAATCTGATTTAGCAAAATTACCGGTTTTTCTAGCCTTAACACTACCGGCCTTCCTTATAATGCCACCATAAAGTAATAACTGCTCAGTAATCGTAGTCTTACCTGCATCCGGATGGGAAATAATTGCAAAAGTTCGTCTTTTATCAACGGCTTGGTCTAATTTTTTGTTTTCCATGCTCTCGTCCTTTCGTCATTTACAAAACTAATGATGTTCACAAAAAGACCCTTAGTTTTAATTAAACTAAGGGTGGTTAGTTTCATTATTTATTTACTTTCCATTTTTTAGCGTCTTTTTCACCTAAATCTTCCTTAATTTTTGTGGTTGAAATACCCTTAGTTCTTGGTAAGTAAATAACTTGACAATAAGGTTTCAAAAAGTCAAATTTACCTTTCCAATCATCACCCATAACGAAGATATCAATATGATTCTTTTTAACATCATTAATTTTTTGATTCCAACTTTTTTCTGGAATGACCTTATCAACATAGCGAATTGCTTCTAAAACATATTTACGGTCCTCATATGACATATATGCTTTTTTACCTTTTTCGGCATTAAATTCATCGGTAGAAAGGCCCACCGTTAAACTATCGCCCAATGCTCTTGCACGTTTTAACAATCTAACGTGACCCTTATGTAAAAGATCAAACGTTCCATAAGTAATTACTTTTTTCATAATTTTCTCCTACTTCGTTTTAAAATAAATTATTTTTATTTTTAAAATTATCAAATTGATAATTAATTAAACATAGTTAATAGTATCATAATCAAAAAGAACGTCAATTATAATTTAAATTTATTTAGATCGTGTTCATGTTGGATCTGCCAAATATTATAAAGATATTGAATAATCACTTTAATTACTGCATAAACTGGAATAACTAGAATCATTCCCAATAGACCAGCAATATTACCAGAAGCCAGCAATAAAATAATAATGGTTAATGGGTGAATTTGCAAACTTTTACCAATTACATTCGGATAGATTAAATTCCCATCAATCTGTTGAACAATAATAACAATGATAATTACATAAATGGTTTGGGTAATACTCATTGACAAGGCAACTAAAATTGAAGGAATAATTCCAACATAGGGACCCACGTATGGCATAATATTACAAATCCCAGCAAAAACGCCAAGTAACAATGCATATTTTTGACCAATTAAGAAATATCCTAGCGAAACAAAGGTTCCAACAAAAAGACATTCAATCATTTGACCACCAATATAATGAGAAATGGTATCACTCATCTTTCTCAATAATTTAATGGTTTGGCTTCTATGTTTCTTTGGAATAAAGCGTTCAATACTTGGAATAAACTTATACCCATCTTTTAACATGTAAAATAAAATCACCGGAACCGTTACAATCATAACAACAACACTAGTTGCCATTGAAATAATTTTTCCAACGCTATTTGCAAAACCACTTAAAAATGTTTGAGCATATCCATATAAGTAATTTTGAATCTTACTAGCAAATTGCCCCACATATGGATTTCGATTATTTTTGGAAATTTTACTAACGGTTGTTTCTGTCATTTTAGTAAAATGCGGAATATTAGCAATTAAATTACTAACTTGTGAGATTAAATGTGGCAAAAATGATAACAAAATATAAATAATGATTCCAATCATCAATAAGAAAACAATTGTAACGGCCCAATTTCTAGAAACGTGTTTTCGTTTACTAATTTTAATTTTCATCAATAATTTAATAATGGGATTCAACATATAATATAAAAATCCAGAAATTAAAATTGGTGTAAAAATTGCTGAAATAAAAATACCAATGGGCGAAAAAATAAAATGCATTTTAGTACAAAGGTAAATAATTGCAACAACAATTAAAAGTTCTAAAGACCACATGATGATTGGCGTTTGCTTCAATTTATTAAAAATATCCAATCCCTCCGTTAATTTTGAACGATTCGATCAATCCAGGAATTGATATCATCCATCAAAAATCCCCTTCGATAAAGTTTCTGCTTTGTTTTTAAAATTCGTTTTGATAAATCATAACCGCGGTTTTGATGCCAAATTTGTTGGCCCTTTTGATTCAATAGTTGTCGTTGGTGATCATCATCTGGCTGAAATTCAATTTGAGTCATAATTTCATCAATTTGTGGATACGAAAAGCCCTTTCTGACCATTCCAATTTTAGTCTTCTGGATTCGTTTTCGAAATGCATCATGTTGGTGTTTTTTAAAAATCCGTTCAGCTTGATAAACTCCATTATCAATCAATTGATGATGTTCATAATTATTATCGATTGCTTCATCAATCAAATTTTCATCGATGTGTTTCAGCTTTAGCTGTTCAATAATTTTGTTCGGTCCAAAAGCATTAATTCTCATTTTAGTCCGAACATAACTATTGGCATAATTCCTGTCATCAACTAGTTTTTCATTTTTTAAATGTTGAACGACCATTTCAATTGCATCAGGATCATCAGTAATTGACTTTAATTTTACACGGATTTCGTTCTCAGTCCGAAGCTGATTGGCCAAATAATCAATTGCCCGGTTATAAAGTTTTGAAATATTATCAGCATGTTCTAATTTCTGCTTTAATTTTTCATCAACTTCCATCCCTTTAAAAACACGGTACTTAATCATCACACTTTCACTGATTGGAAAAGCATAGTGTTGATTAATATAAACATTGTAGCGGCCCTTTCTCTTTTGAGCCTTAATTTTAGTAATTTTATTAGCCAATTGACCACCTTCTTAATTTATAAATTAACGTTCCAATTGAATTCTGCTATACTTATTTTTAAAAACAATCCCAAATTAAGGAGTTATTAAATAAAATGATCAGAGCTCACGTAGTATTTGCAACCATCACCGGAAATAATGAGGATGTCGCTGATATTGTCGATGAAGGACTAGAAGATTTAGGCATTCAAGTTAAAGAATCCGAAATATCACAAACAGACGCTAGCGACTTAAAAGATGCTGACATCTGTGTTGTTTGTGCTTATACCTATAATGGCGGTTCACTTCCAGAAGAAGGAATGGATTTTTTCGATGATTTAAATCAATTAAATCTATCTGGAAAAATATATGGTGTTGCAGGATCTGGTGATACCTATTATCAAGAATACTACAACGTTGCCGTTGATGCTTTTGATAAAGCCTTCCAAAAAGCTAATGCCATTAAGGGATCAGCTAACGTCAAAATTAATTTAGAACCTGAAGCTAAGGATATTAAAACACTAGATCAATTTAGTGCCAATTTAGTCCAAAAGTATAAGGACCTCCAAAAATAATTGTTGAATATTCAACGATTATTTTTTTAGTTTTAATTTTGAACTTGAATCAATAATCTTTTGAAACGATCGGCTTTCAGTAATCTTACCGGTCATTAATTCTTGAAAAGAAGCATTAACAACCGCACCGAATAAAACGATGATTCCAAGAAAGTATAGCCAAAACATTAAAATAATAAATGCACCTAATGTTTTATAAGCATCTAAACCGTGACTAAAGTAAACGATAAACGTTGAAAACAACCTTGAAAGTAATAATGAACCAATCCCACTAATCAGAGCGCCAATCCAAACGTACCTTATTTTAGTTGATACACTCGGAATAAAGTAAAATATTAGAAGGTTAACTCCAAATAAAATGATTAAAAACAGTGGCCATTTCATCGTTCTAAATACAAATGAAATAATAGAATTAGGGATAATATGATTTAAAATTGATTGACCAAATTCAAGAAATAAAATTAAGGCCATTGATGAAATTGCTGTTAAAAGCAATAATACAAATGAAATGATTCGGTTAATAATCGTATTATAGCCCTTAATTCCATAAATTTTATTAATAACCCGTTTAAATGCCGCAATTCCACGACTAGCTGACCAAATCAAAATTAAAATATTAATCGATAATTGACCTTCATCACCGGAATGTTCGGCTGAATTAATCATCGGCATCACAATTTGAATAATTCTCGGTGGTAATATCATTTTAATGTATGTAAAAAATGACTGAAAATCAATACCGACTAGGTGCAAAATAGCAATTGTCATCATTAAAATTGGAATTAATGACAGTAAAATATAGTAAGCGAGCACGACTGAAGAATCGGATATTTCACCCATTTGATAATGATTTAAAAGAATTTTTAAAAATTTTTTAAATTTCATTAATTAATATCATTTCCTTTAAAAGTGCTATAAATTGCATTTAAGATTCGAATCGAAGCCTTTCCGTCTCCATAGGGATTTTTAGCTAACGCCATCTTTCGGTATTCATCAGGATGGTCCAACAATTGTTCCATGTTGAATTTTATTTTATCCGGATCAGTTCCAACTAATTTTAAAGTCCCGGCTTTAACCCCTTCTGGACGTTCTGTTTCTTCTCTTAAAACTAATACCGGCTTTTCTAGTGATGGTGCTTCTTCCTGAACCCCACCGGAATCGGTCATAATAAAGTAACTCCTGGCGGCGAGGTTATGAAAATCAACAACGTCAAGTGGAGCAGTTAAATGAACCCGTTTAACATGGTCAAATTCTTCATGGGCCACTTTTTGAACTGCCGGACTTAAGTGAACCGGATAAACAATTTCTACGTCTGGATGCTTAGCTAATTCAGCTTTAATTGCTTTAAATGTCCTTTTCATTGGTTCCCCATGGTTTTCTCTCCGGTGCATCGTAAGCAAAATCATTCGGTGATTTTTATCAACATGATTTAAAACCTCGTGGGAGTAATTTTTACTAACCGTTTGATCCAGTGCATCAATTGCCGTATTCCCGGTAATAAAAATATGATTTCTATCATGATGTTCTTTTAATAAATTTTGCCGGCTTAACTTAGTTGGTGCAAAATATAAGTCTGCTAAAACATCAGTTAATTGCCGATTCATCTCCTCTGGATAAGGTGAATATTTATCCCAGGTTCTTAACCCCGCTTCAACATGCCCTAGTTTAATCTGATGGTAAAAGCTGCTGACAGCCGCGGCAAAAGTAGTTGTCGTATCACCGTGAACTAAGATAATGTCAGGCTTGTTATCATCTAAAATTCGATCTAATTTACTAATCACGGTCGTTGTAATCTGACTTAACGTCTGATTATTTTTCATGATATTCAAATCATAATCCGGTACGATGTGAAAAACATGCAAAACCTGATCAAGCATCTCACGATGTTGAGCCGTTACCAACGTAATGGGTTTAAATTTTCCCGGATTTTGTTTCATTTTTAAAATGATCGGCGCCATTTTAATGGCTTCTGGTCGCGTTCCAAAAATCGTCATAACTTTGATTGGAGCAGTCATTTATAAAACCTCCAAATATAAACAATAGTTAATTTAATTATAACAAAACTTAAGTAGTGATAACATATTATTGATGATTTAAATTATCATTGGCTAATTTATGTTAAAATAATAATGTTTTTCTAAACCATTAATTCAATTAATTAAGGAGAATTAAATAAAGTGGAAAAAATCGGTTTAATCGTTCCTTGTTATAACGAAGAACAGTCAATCAAATTATTTTATAAGACAACTGATCAAGTCTTTCAAAAGATGAACCAAGATGAAAAGAAATATGAGCCCGAATATTTATTCATTAATGACGGATCTAGTGACAATACACTAAAAATCATGAAGGATTTACAAAGGGAACATCCTGAATATGTTCACTACGTTTCATTTTCTAGAAATTTTGGTAAAGAATCGGCAATGGCTGCCGGATTAAATAATATTAACGGTGATTACGTTGCAGTCATGGACGTTGATTTGCAAGATCCGCCGGCTTTATTACCTAAAATGTTAAAGATCATTCAGACTCAGGACTATGATTGCGTTGGATGCATTCAAACTAGCCGGAAACAAAATCCAGTTAGAGCATTTTTGTCATCACAATTTTATAAGGTCATGGATTGGTTATCAGACGTTCAAGTTAAACCCAACGTTCGTGACTATCGTCTAATGACCAGACAATTTGTCGATGCCGTTTTAGAGCTTCATGAATATAATCGTTTTACCAAGGGTATTTTCACATGGGTTGGTTTTAACACCACCTATATTAAATATCCGGGACAAAAACGTGCTGCCGGCCATTCACACTGGTCAATGTATCAACTATTAGAATATTCACTTGAAGGCATTATTGATTTTTCTGATGCTCCTCTAAAATTTGCAACCCTAGTTGGTGGAATTTCTTGCTTTTTATCAATCATCGGATTACTATTTGTTGTTATTCGTGCTATCTTCTACCAAGATTCGGTTGCGGGATGGCCATCCCTCGTTTCAATCATTCTTTTAATTGGTGGCATCCAACTATTCTGCTTAGGGATTGTCGGTAATTACATTGGCAAAATCTATTTAGAATCCAAGAATCGACCAAAATACATCATAAAGGAAAAGAAATAGTGTATGAAAAAATTAATTAATTTGTATCAACAAAATAAGCAAGTAATTTCATATCTATTTTGGGGTGTACTAACAACCATTGTTAGTATTGCTGTTTATGAACTACTAATTTTTAGCCTTCCCCAAATCAAATTTAGGATTACAATCATTGGCGCCATTTCACAATTTGCTGGAATTGTTTTTGCATATTTCACCAACCGAAAGTATGTTTTTTATTCTAATGCCCACAATTTGGCCGAACAGATAAAAGAATTTTGGTACTTTTTCTTGGGCAGAGCTGGTGCCTCAGCAATTGAAATTATTCTTGTTGACATTCTAGTTAACGTTGGGATGCAATCTAAAATTGAGGAATCAATTGCGAATATTATTGGTAATGTCTTTGTTGTGATTGCTAATTATTTCTGGTCAAAATTAGTTGTCTTCAAAAAAACATCAAAATAGAATCATAATTTTATTTTAGATTGACTTTTAAAATCACAGAATTTATAATAATGTTAATTTAAATTTAATCGTGTTAAAAACATTGAGCGGAGTAGTAGCTTTTTCATTAGAAATCTAAGCGAATCCTAGGTCGGTGAAATAGGATATTTCAAAAAAAGCAAAGTAAACCGTGAGTTGTGGATATGATTTTAATTGTAGTAGCCACTGGGATTGCGCCCATTACAGCAATGGAGTATCACTTACCAAGTAAGTCGTACTCTTTAAGCAGTCGATGTTTCGTCATCGAAATCAAGGTGGTACCGCGCAAAAGGCGTCCTTAGTTAAAAACTAAGGACGCCTTTTTTGTTTTTACATAGTTTAAATTAATAAGGAGGAATTATGAATGAATATTCATCTATCAAAGAAACAGTACATCATTTTATCATCATTACTATTCGGCCTGTTCTTTGGCGCTGGTAATTTAATTTTTCCAATCCACCTTGGTCAGTTAAGTAACACGAACTGGATTTTTGCAACGATTGGATTCTTATTGTCGTCAATCCTTTTACCATTACTCTCCATTCAAGCCATCAGTAAAACGGAAAGCAATAGCATGTTTGATCTAGCACTACCAACTGGCTCCATTTTTGCTTTTATTTTTATGGCTTTGACCCACTTATCATTAGGGGTTCTAATTGCGTCTCCTAGAACAGCAACTGTAACATATTCCATGGGAATTCAGCCATTACTTCCAACTCGTGATAATCAAATTGGTCTCTTCATTTTTTCATTAATTTTCTTCGGGGGTTCATATTGGCTCGCATTTAAATCAAATCAAATTACTAAATACGTTGGTAAATTTTTGAATCCGGTATTTATTCTATTGATTCTCTTTCTTTTTATCCTTGCTTTCGTTATTAAGGGTGACTTTAGAAATCTTCCCATCATTAGTCATAATGGTCAAAATGCAAGTAATTTAGCAACCGGATTTTTGCAGGGATACAACACAATGGATGCCTTAGCTGGATTAGGGTTTGGGGTTGCTATTATCGCATCGTTAAAATTTTTTGGATTAAAAACAAAACGACAACGATCAAAAGCCGTTTCTAAAATTGGCATGCTGACAATGGGATTCGAAGCATTGATTTATATCTTTTTAATTGCATTAGGTGTCATCAGTTTAAAATATACTTCAATCAGTGCTAATGGTGGGATTGCCTTTACCGAAATTATGAAGCACTATACCGGTGTATTTGGTGCTGCATTATTAGCTACTCTGACATTATTGGCATGTTTAACAACTGAAATTGGATTAATTAGTTCCCTTTCCCAAGATTGGGCTAATCGATTTCCCAAGTTGGGTTATCATTTCTTTTTAACACTTTCAACAATCGGATCATTTATTATTGCTAATTTTGGTTTAACTAAAATTATTACGTATTCATCACCAATATTAGAATTATTATATCCAATTGCAATTGCTTTGATTATTTTAGGCGTTTTAAATCGATATCTCGAACAAAATCAAATCATCTACAAAACAACGATTATTTTCACAGCCATTCCAGCAATTCTAGATTTCATCCATAGTTTGCCTGCACCGATTAATCAAACCGCTTTTGTCTATCATTTAAGCCAATGGTGTAATTCATCCATTCCATTATTCAACGTTGGATTGGATTTTATCCCATTTATGTTATTCGGACTTATAATTAGTTTTATCTGGGTAAAAATAAGAAAAATAGCTTAAAATAAAAAGCACACAATCCTCGGCAAATTAAACAAGGTTTGTGTGCTCTATTAATTATTTATTGAATATTACCGGTCATGATTCCACCAATTACAACCAGAATCAATCCTAAAATGACGAACGTTAATTCACGCTTACTCTTGTGTTCACCGATAATAAAGATTCCACTTAAGGTTGATACGATGACACACATTTGAGAAATTGTGAATCCCGTTGCGACCCCATTCAAATGGGTCGAAATTAAATAAACAAATGCAGCTAATCCAAATAAAAATCCGGTCGACATATTCAAAATTGAATGCCTGCTGAACAGTGAATCCTTAACTGGATTTTGTTTTGATAATCCAATTGAAAAAATAACCGCCGTAATCAGCATCCCTAAAATCTGCGGAAAGAGTGCACTCCAGCCATCAGCGTTAGCAATCCTCGGAAAGGCAGAATATCCTGCATAACCAAAAGTACCAAATAGCAGTAATAATACCCCCTCTTTTAAAGCAGCAGAATTAATTTTATTATCGCTATCCGTTTTAGTGGTTAAAGCAATTCCAATGATAATTAAAACAATGGCAGAGAATCCAATGATTTTAAATTCAATTGAATTCCATTCACCAAAAAATAAAACACCAATCAGTGAATTACCAACTAGTTGCATGCCAGTTGATATTGGCATTGCCGTTGAAACCCCAATTTTTGTAAATGAAGTGTACTGGGTCAATTGACCAAAAGTCCAAAAAATGCCAGAAAGCAAACACCACCAAAAAGTACTTGCTGATATCTCAGGCCTTTTAATTAAATATACAATTAGAGCAATAATGAAAGCACCATACGTCGTTCCAATTAATTGATTAATGGGACGCCCACCAGATTTATTAACGGCAACTGGCATTAGCCCCCATAAAAGAGCCGGAATTAAGCCAATTAAAATATTCATAAAATCACCTTTCATATAAAAATAACAACGATTTCATTTTAATTGTTTTGAGCCTTAATATCACGCAATTTAAACTAAAACTATTCAAAGAAAATTAAATATATTATAATGAATATAATTTCTTTGATTTTACTAGTCTAAGAAAAATGTTATAATAGTAACACGTGTTAGCGCTTACAATATCATCATAATAATATCTAACATAGGAGGAATTATTAATGAAAACTCTAGCATTACTTGTTGGGTTAGGCCCATTAATCGGATGGGGTGTTTATCCGACAGTTGCTTCTAAGTTTGGTGGCAAGCCAACTAATCAAATTTTAGGATCAACAATTGGAACTTTTATTTTTGCTTTGTTCTTCGCCTTAATTCAGGGGGTTAACCTTGTTTCTGGCGCAAGTTTAATTCTATCAATACTATCTGGTGCTGGTTGGGCATTTGGCCAAATCATGTCATTCAAATCATTCACCCTGGTTGGATCATCAAGAGTAATGCCGATTACAACGGCACTTCAATTGATTGTAACTGCCCTTTGGGGAGTTTTTGCACTTGGTAATTGGCCAACATTTTCTGATAAAATAATTGGATTTATTGCTTTAATTGTTATCATTATTGGTGCAACAATGACAGCTTGGACAGAACATAAGACCAAGGAAAATTCCAGTAATTTAAGAAAAGCTGTTTTGTTCCTAGTTATTGGTGTCATTGGATACTGGGCATATTCAGCTGCTCCGCAAGCAGCCCATGTTGATGGGATGCATGCATTTTTACCACAATCGGTTGGAATGGTAATCACCGCTGTTATCTATTGCCTATTAAAAGTAAAAGAAAATAACGTCTTTAAACAATCAGTTTCATATAAACAAATCATTTCAGGTTTCTTCTTTGCCTTTGCAGCACTAACATACTTAATTTCAGCTCAACCCAACATGAATGGACTAGCAACTGGATTTGTACTATCACAAACTTCCGTTGTCTTAGCAACATTAACCGGGGTATACTTCTTACATGAAACTAAGACTAAAAAGGAAACAATTATTACCATTATCGGTTTAATTTTAATCGTTGCTTCTGCCTCTGTTACAGCATTTATTAGATAATTTAAGCATTAAATTTAATTAAATCTATAAATAAAAAAGCTTCAGGTATAAATACATAAATACCTGAAGCTTTTTATATTCCAATGATTATGGTCCCACTCGGATTTGAACCGAGATCAGCCGCTTAGGAGGCGGACGCACTATCCTGTTATGCTATGGGACCACAACAATTGTATATTTTCTCACGATTAAATCGTAAAGTAAAGGAATTTATTTAGAGTGATGCTTTTGATCCTCTTTCATCCACTTATGACGCATTCCTTTATTTTTGGTATGTTTTTTATTACGGTGCTTTTTGACCCGTTTGCTAATCATCGGATGATTTTTCTTCTTGTGATTAACTTTTTTATAAGAAACATTTTGGTGATGGTTAATTATATTTTGCTTTGCTTTTGGTGACGATTTTTCCTTTGTCTTAGATTGATGACCAATATAATCAACAAGGTGGTTATGATAGTAATAAATCGGCTGAAAATGATATTCAGTTTCAGCTAACATATGGCGAAGATCTCTAAAATCATGGTCATCACCAAAATTAAGAACTAAACCAGGTTCTCCCATCCGACCGGTTCTCCCAACACGATGAATGTATTGATTCGATTCAGTTGGCAAATCATAATTAACAACTGCCGGCAACTTTTTAATATCTAATCCCCGGGCGGCAATATCAGTGGTTAATAATAATTTAACCTGTCCCAATCGAAACTGTTTCAATGCATGCTGACGTTTAACTTGATTCAAATCACCTGTTAACTTAGCAACATTATTAACATGATTATGTGTGAAATAGCTATAAGCGTGGTTTAAATCGCGCATTTCATTGAAGAAAACTAATCCTTTAAAAGAAGTTACATGTAAGAGGCGGTTCAACATTTGATTTCGTTTAGCACGTGATACCTTTAAAAGACCATGTTTAACTTGTCCCCTCGTATCATCAATTTTTCTAACATCGATTCGTTCAGCATCACGGCCAAACCATTTCTTCAAGTGATGTAATATTTCGGTATCAGTGGCTGAAAAATACATTAATTGAGCATCAGAAGGCCCTTCATTCAAAGCATCACGAACTGATTCTAAAGTATCACCCTGAAGTAAATCATCAGCTTCGTCAATGACGACCATCTTTAAACCATCCAATTTTAACTTATGATCTTCAGCTAAATTTAAAATTCGCCCTGGGGTTCCAATAATTATCTTAGGATGCTGTTTCTTTAATTTTTCAACTTGACGTTTAACATTCGCACTCCCAATTAATGCAAGTGGTTTAATATTAAATATCTTGCTCCACTGTCTAATAACCTGGGTCACCTGCATTGCTAATTCCTGGGAAGGTTCAAAAATCATAACCCTCGTCTTTTCAAGATTATCATTAGACAAACGATCTAAAATTGGCAAAGCAAATGCCAATGTCTTTCCGGATCCAGTTGGTGATAATCCTAATACATCCTTACCATTTAAAATTGGTTGATAAACTTTACTTTGAATCGCGGTTGGTTTTTGATATAAATGATTAAAACGTTGTTCTAACTTTGGATTCATACTTATAATTTCCCCTAATCTTGGTTTGATTGACTAACATTTTGATCGATAAAACGATTCCATTGCGTCTTATTTCCATTAAATGCCGATTGTGTTACATTTTGCGATTGTCCATCCAATTGAAGTGATTCATTAGCCTGAAGTTCAATTAAGGTCGCATCTTTTGAACCTTCTTTTAAACTGGATCCATTTAGCCAAAGAAAGCATTTAACATGACGGCGAGTAATTTGAGTGTATATTGATTGAGTCGTCCAAACCATCACGGAACGATGATAACGTTGTTTAATATCTTGAATAAAATGTAATAAATTACTTAATTGACTGTGATTTAGATTACCACCATTGTTGGAAACTTTAATTCCAATTGGCATGGATCCGGTATTTCCGCTTACTTCACGATTAAAATTCACTTCTTGATCATGAATATTACTATCAAAACTAAAAATATGATAGACCCCAATTAACATGTTTGAACCTTCACAACGCTGATAATTATTATTAAAATCGTCATCACTATAAATAGATCCCTGGGTGGCTCTAATATAAATAAATTTTTGATTAGTGTTAGCTAAAGACACAAAATCTAAATAACCGTCCTGTTGATCAACACTAACTCCCCTAATGGGATACACATCCAAACGGGTTTGTTGATACTTACGATACATCGAAAAAGAGAGTATCAAAATGATAATTATAAAAATAAAAGCTAACCATTTGAGGATTAGATGATGTTTATGAATGTATTGCGGACCAATTTGACTTCTTTTCACATAAAACATCCTATCTGCATTTAATATATAAGTAATTATAACACTTAATTACACCTTCATTTTTATCAGAAATACTTGAATAGACAAAATGTTTTAAATATAATGAAACATAGTATTCGTTAATTCAAACGATTATATTGATTTCAAATTCATTCATCTAAAATTGGACGAATATTAAAAATAAACAATAATTTGGCGCATCAAATTAAATTTCTCTATTTGAAAGGAAGTTGGGCATGGATTATATCATCGGTGTCGACATTGGAACCACCAGTGTAAAAGTTGTTTTATATAACACCCAAGGGCAAGTAAAAGGATATGCGAATAACGGATATCCATTATATCAAGATACATCTGACATGGCAGAAGAAGATCCCGAACAAATCTTTTCGGCAATGGTCAATGGAATCAGAACACTATCCAAAAAAATGCATTTAAGCAAGGGAGATAACCTAAAGGGAGTTTCATTTTCATGTGCAATGCATAGTTTGATTTTGCTAGACGATCATCACAACCCAATTACAAGGGCAATTACATGGGGTGATAACCGTGCAGTTAAATATGCTGATGAATTAAAAGAAAATGGAATTGGAAAAGAATTATACCAAAAGACTGGTACTCCGATTCATCCAATGACACCGTTAACTAAGATTATTTGGTTCAAGCACGAACAACCTGATTTATATCATAAGGCACGTTGGTTCGTCGGAATTAAAGAATACGTAATTTACCGACTATTTGGCGTTTTAAAGGAAGATTATTCAATTGCTAACGCAACTGGCATGTTTAATATCTATAAAATGGACTGGGATGATCAAGCACTTCAATTAACGGGTGTCAAACGTGATCAATTGCCTGAATTAGTGGATACAACCTACCAATTAAAGGGCTTAAAGGAAGATTATGCCAAACTAATGAGAATTGACAAAGATACCCCATTCGTAATTGGTGCATCCGATGGTCCATTAGCTAACCTTGGTGTTAATGCTATCAAGCCTGGTGTCGAAGCAGTTACAATCGGTACATCCGGTGCCGTTAGAATTGTTACCGATAAACCAAAAATTGATCCTAAGGGTCGGGTATTCTGCTACTACCTTTACAAAAATATGTGGGTAATTGGTGGACCGGTTAACAATGGTGGAATCGTCTTCCGCTGGGTTCGTGATCAATTATGTGCCCCCGAAAAAGTTACCGCAGAACAATTAAAAATGGATCCGTACGATCTATTAACTAAAATTGCATCTAAAGTTCCAGCTGGATCAGATGGTTTGATTTTCCATCCATTCTTAGGTGGGGAAAGAGCCCCAATTTGGGATGCTAATGCTCGTGGATCATTCTTTGGCTTGACCAGAATTCATACCCGTGCTCACATGATCAGATCCGCCTTAGAAGGAATTGTCTATAATTTATATACAGTTAGTTTAGCATTAGAAGAAGTTTGTGGTACTCCTAAGAGTATTCAAGCTACCGGTGGTTTTGCCCGTTCACCATTATGGCGACAAATGTTAGCCGATATTTTTGAACAAGATGTCACCATTCCAGAAAGCTTTGAAGGAACTGCTTTAGGTGCTGCTACTTTAGGAATGTATAGTCTTGGCATCATCGATCATTTAAGCGATGTTAAGAATTTTGTTGGGGTTACCCATTCACATAAACCCAATCCAAAGAACTATCAAGTTTACCGTGAATTAATGCCAATTTACATTCGCCTAAGCCGCCATTTACAAACTGAGTACAAAAACATTGCTGACTTCCAAAGACGTCACGAAGTTAATAAAAAATAGCTAATTTTAATTTAATATTATAAAATAATAAAAGACACATCTATTTACTAGATGTGTCTTTATTATTTGGATATTGTTTTTTAAATTCAGAAATATTCTTTAACATTACCGGATCATGGGTAAATTTACTAAAATGTTGAGCATGATCTAAGTATTCAAATGCCTGATTATTGTTGTGTAACGTATATAAATTAGTACCCGCAATAAAGTAATAATGCTGGACATTATGCATCACATTTCTTCGTTTGGCTAAATTAATGGCCTGATTACAAATATATATGGCTCGTTGTCTTTCCCCTAATTTTAGGTAAAATTTAGCAATTTTAATAAACATTTTAGAAATTAAATTATAATCCACACTATGGTATTCATAAAAATTAGTAAAATTACGAAATGCCTCACCCAAATAATCAAGTGATGCTTTTTTATGATCAAGATAGTAATAAGACATTGCCATCCCAACTTGGCACCATATTTTATAAAAGCAATTTGAATCAAGACGACAGTGGTCAAAAAGAAAATTAAAGTAGTGAATGGCGAAAGGATAATCTTTTTTAACATAGATTTGCAAAATTCCACCATAGCAATAATATCTTCCCCGTGATTCAGCATCATCTAACTTATGCTGATCAATCTTTTCCCATCTTTTTAGAGCTTCTTTATAATGCTCTTTCCAAATCTGTTCTTCAATGTATTCCAAAACATCTTTATTGTACTTAGAATGTTTTTCAATCTTATCAATTGGTAAATTCAATCGTTTACAAATTGGGTACAGCAATTTAAAACTAGTACACGTATTATTTCTTTCAAGTAAACTAATTGTTGCCTGCGTACATATTTTATTAGCTAAATCTTTTTGAGACATTTTCATTTTTAAACGTCTCTTCTTAATTAATTCTCCATTAATTTCCAATATCATTATCCCTTTTATATAAATTTTTAAAGGTGAAGCAACAATGCTTCCGTATAAAATAAGTATTTTATTATTATATCATATCTAATCAATTAATCGTATTCTTTTTTAATTTGATTGTGTCGAAAACACGTTATGAGGTGATCATTGACCACCCCAATCGATTGAAGGTAAGAATATAAAGTTTTAGGTCCAACACGCTTAAAGCCTTGTTTTTTAAATAATTTAACATATTTTTTGATTAATTCATTAGCATTAGGTTCTTGTCCCGGCTTCAAATGATGATCAATTGGTTTAAAATTAACTGGTTGCCAAGTTAATTTTGATAATGTCATTCCATTTTGATGCATTTTTTGAAGCATCTTCGCATTATGAATGGTTGCTATAATTTTAGCCCGATTTCTAATAATACTTGCATCAGACATCAATCTTGAATAATCATTCTGATTAAATTGACTTACTTGTTCAATCTTAAATTGATCAAAAACATTTTTAAAAGCAGGCCGTTTCTTTAAAATTAAATTCCATGTTAATCCAGCTTGAAACATTTCAAGCGATAAACATTCAAATAATTCCCGTTCGTTTGTTTTGGGAACTCCCCATTCACTGTCATGATAATCTATTAAAAGATTACTTTTGGTTGCCCAAGGACATCTTATTAACATTTTTCTTTCACCCCCTATCAATAAATACGTTGTTAAATAAAAAAACATCCATTAAAAGGATGTTTTTTTGATTTAATTTAAAATCTTTAATCTAATGGTTCAAAATCATGACGTAATTTAGATTGACGATCAAATTCTTGGTAAGCAAGTTTAATTAAACGTTCAATCAAATCACTGTAACTAATCCCAGATGCTTTCCATAATTGTGGATACAAACTAATATTAGTGAAACCAGGTAAAGTATTAACTTCACCCAAGTATGGTTCACCTGAACTAGATACTAGGAAATCAGCTCTTGCCATGCCCTTTAATCCTAATACTTTGTAGGCATCCAGTGCCATTTTAGTGATTCGATCGGTTAATTTTTGAGAAACCTTAACTGGAATTTCAAAATGAACCTGACTAGCATCAACAAATTTATTTTGATAGGTATAAAATTTATCTTGTTTTGGTACTTTAATTGCACCCAACTGAGATGCAATTGGATGTTCATTCCCTAAAATTGAAATTTCAATTTCTTCTGGGCCTTCAATCGCTTGTTCAGCAAGAATTTTATAATCATACTTAAAAGCATCTTTTAAACCACTTTCAAATTCACTTTGATTATGAATTTGATGAATTCCGACTGATGAACCTTGATTAGCTGGCTTTAAGAAAATTAATTTTCCCAACTGATGGCTTAATTTTGCATAATTCCACTGTTTATAATTAGCAGGCGTTAACAAAATATACTTTGTATTTTGAATCCCATGGTAAGTTAATAATTGCTTTGTAATATCCTTATCAAAGCCCATTGCCGATTCTAAAATGCCACTACCAACATAAGGCTTTTTCAACAAACGTAATAAACCTTGAATCGTTCCATCTTCACCCAAATTACCATGAATAATTGGGAAAAAGACATCAATGTCATTGACGCTATTTAAATTAGAAATATTTGCTAATGGTTTCGAAAAATCAATTTTTTTCATTTCATTAGCAACAACCTTATTTTCATCAGCACCATCAAAAATTTTTCTGGATGCTTGACTACTTAATACAACCCCATTTTTAGCAATTAAAAACAAATCAACAACATATTTATTTTTATCCATTGCATCATAAATATTGTGAGCCGATCTTTTAGAAACATCGTGTTCAGATGAATTACCACCAAATAAAAGACCAACGTGTAGCTTTTTTGTATTCTTCAATGAAAATCCCGTCCTATACTTATTATTGAAACTATATTATACCATAATTATTATTCGTTAGTCGGGATCTTTAGATGGTAAAACGGCACCTTTATATTTAGATTTAATCCATTTTTGGGTTGATTTAGATTGTAAAGCGTTCATTAATTTTTTAATATTTTGATTATTCCGTTCACTTTTTCTAACCGCCACAATATTATTATATGGAGAATTAGGATCCGATTTTTGAAGCGCGATTGAATCACGTTTAGGGATTAAGCCAGCCTGAACAGCATAATTAGAATTAATGGCAACGGCATCCCCTTCATTATTTTTATAAATATCAGTCATTAATTTCGGGTCATAGCTATCTTCGAATTGAAGATGTCTAGGATTTTTTTCAATGTCGCTAAAGTTAGCGTTGGCAACGTTAACACCCGGTTTCATTGTAATTAATCCCGCCTTTTGAAACAGATCTAAAATTCGTCCATAATCAGGGACGTTATCACTAACTAAAATTTTAGAATTCGGTTTCAAATCTTGTAATTTCTTAACTTTCTTAGAGTAAATCCCAATTGGTTCTAAATGAACGGAACCAACACTAATTAAATGACCACCATAATTAGCATTCCAGCGATCTAAAAAGGCAGTGGTCTGGAAATAATTGGCATCTAATTCTTTTTCAGCTAATGCTTCATTAGGCATAATATAATCTTGGAAAACAGTGACTTTCAGATGAACGCCTTCTTTTGCTAGTTGGGGTTCAACATGTTTCAAGATTTGAGCATGCGGAATACTGGATGCACCAATTCGAATTGTATTCTTCGATTGTTTTCCACAACCAACTAATAAAATTGCCAGTAAAGCAACGGTTAAAAAACTAAGGACATGGAATTTCTTCATAAAATCACTTCCCTAAAGATTTCTCTTATCACATCGTTTAGCCCATTTATCACCCAAGAATTGAATGATTAAGACAAATAATAAGATGATGATGGTAGCAACCAATGTGACCGTATTATTATTTGATTCGAATCCTTCAATGTAAGCTAATTGACCTAATCCACCCGATCCAATGGCACCAGCCATTGCAGTGTATGAAATCAATGAAATGGCAGTAACGGTTCCATCAGCAATTAATGCCGGTGTACTTTCGGGTAATAGTACCTTCCAGATTACGTCCCATCGATTAGCACCCATTGAACGAACGGCTTCAATGACACCAGAATCAACTTCTCTAAGGTCAGCTTCAATCATTCGAGCATAGAATGGAGTTGCAGAAATGATTAATGATGGTAATGCAGCCTCTGGTCCAATGATGGTATGAACAATAGCTTTAGTAAATGGTAGCAATAGAACAATTAAAATGATGAATGGAATTGATCGAAAGATATTAACTAAGAATGAAACAACAATGTTAATTAAGTGACTCCAAAAGCCACCTTTATTTTTAGTTTCAAATAAAATCAAACCTAGAATGATGCCGAAGATTGCTACTAAAATCATTGAAATCACCGTCATCCAAACTGTTTCACCGGTTGCATTCCAAATATCATCCCAATTAACAGAATTAAACTTAAAATAAGATCCTAAACCTTGATTACTCATGATAAATCACCTCAGTTTCAATTTGTAATTTCTGCAAATATTCAATTACTTTTTCTTGTTCATCATGATTACCAATCAATTGAATAATCAATGAACCAATCGCACCATTCCTGGTTTGTTTAACATTTCCCTGAATAATACTAATTTGAATTTGATACTTTTTACTAATTGATGAAACGACGGGATCTCCCGATTGAGAACCATTAAAAATCAACCTGATGATTGCATTTTTGGGATCGGAATGAATAACATTATCCAACGTTGACTGGAGTTCCTTTTCATCACCATTTGCTTCTTTATTCACAAATTGTTTGGTAACTTCATTTTTAGGGTGGGTAAAGATATCAATTAACGATCCTTTTTCAACGATGCGGCCCGCTTTCATTACTGCAACTTTAGAAGCCACCTTTCTAACTGCGTGCATTTCATGGGTAATTAAAATAATCGTAATTCCTAAGCGTTTATTAATATCAGTTAATAAATCAAGAATATCATCAGTTGTTTCTGGATCTAGTGCACTGGTTGCTTCATCAGAAATTAAAATTTTAGGATCATTAGCCAGCGCCCTAGCAATACCGACCCTTTGTTTCTGGCCACCGGATAATTCAGAAGGATAATCGTTTCCCCTGTTTTCTAAGCCAACCAGTGATAGTAATTTTCTAGCTTTTTGAAGACGCTTTTCCTTACTAACCCCAGCAATTTCTAATGGCAGAGCCACATTCTTTAAAACGGTTCTTGACCATAATAAATTGAAATGTTGAAAAATCATTCCGATCTTTTTTCGCTGAATTCTTAATTGACTGGTACTAAGGTCACTAATATTATGCTTACCAATTAAAATTTGACCTGTAGTCGGTGTTTCTAATCCATTTAGCATTCTTACAAGGGTACTTTTACCAGCTCCTGAATACCCAATAATTCCATAAATTTCGCCATTATTAATCTTTAAGTTAACATTCTGGACAGCTTTCAAATTTTTATCTTTTAACTTAAAAATTTTTGAAACATTTTTAAATTCAATCATTATCAAATTTCACCCCTTTAAAATAAATAAAAAAGCCTTTCATCTTAACCCAATCTAAAAAAGATTAGGAAAGGACGAAAAGCTTTCGTGATGCCACCTTTATTCACTATTACCTCACGATAATAGTCTCAATAAGTATCATTTATTAATACTTAACGAAATAATGGTCGTTAACCATTCATTAATTAAATTAATGAATAAAATCACACTTTGAGACCATCATTCAACTAAATCCGCTTACCCTTTTCACCAAACGGGTTCTCTGTTAAAACATCATTAGTTTACTCATCTCAATATCATCAATTATTCAAAATTATATATATAATGATTATAATTGTCAAACATTAAGAAAAATCGCGATTTTGACTAAACATATAAGAACGATTATGGAATTGCATCGACATAATCAATCCAATTCCCATCATATTACCAATTAACGCTGAACCACCTTGGCTAATAAATGGTAATGGAATTCCAGTTAATGGAAGTAAACCAGTATTCATACCGATACTTTCAAAAACATGAAATAGAATCATCATGATAACGCCAGTTGAAATATAAGCGTAAAAGATATTTCTGGTTTCAAAAGTAACCTTAATCATTTGATAAATTAATAGTAAATATAAAAGGATTAAAGCACATCCACCAACAAAACCAAAATTTTCACCAATAACTGAGAAAATCATATCTGATTCTCGAACGGGAACGTAAACATGTGAGACATTAAAACCAGTTCCAGTTAATCCACCAGATCCAATTGCTTTCATACTTTGCCACAATTGATAACTATTACTGTTAGTATTTTTAGATGGATCTAACCATGAATCGATTCGAGCAAATTGGTATGCTTGAAATCCAAAATGACCCAAGATTTTACGTCCTTCACTTGTTGCAACTAATGCCATCGCACTAATTCCTAAAATAGCTCCAGCAACACCAACTGGTGTAATAATTTTCCAACTAACGCCTGAAATAACAATGAATCCACATAAAATGGCAAAGAAAACCAACATTGTCCCAAAATCAGGTTGTAATCTCAAAAGAACGCAAATTGGAATTGTCCATAAAAATAACTTACCGATTAATAACCAGTCATTATGAAGCGTATGCGCATATTGATTATTATGTTCAGCAACAATTTTGGCCATCATTAAAATATACGCTGGTTTCATAACTTCTGCCGGTTGAAATGTTAAAGACCCAATTTGAAACCAACTTTTAGTATTAGTTAAAGTTGCATAACTACGACTATAAAAAACAAGTACAGCAACTAACAGAAAAATTCCGAAGCCATAAGCTAATGGAGCTAATTTCCATAGTTGTTCAGAATCAAATTGCATGATAACAACGATGGCAGCCGTTCCAATTGCATACCATATAAATTGAGAAACTAGTAATTTTACAATATTAGTAGAACTAGTATCGTGTGACCCGGCAACATAAATTGCTGCTAGTCCAATTAATGCCAATAAAAGCACGCAAAATATAATTCCCCAGTCAATTCGGTTTTCGGTATTATTTACATTTTGTGTATCTCTACCCAAAGCACCTGTCCCCTTAATTAGAAAAATAATCGACTATTTATGTAAATTATATTCACTAAGAAGTAATTCAATTCCCCTACTCATATCTTGAGCATGGTACTGATTACCACGGCTTGAATTGGCAATTATTTTTCCATCATTTTTCTTAAGTTTACCAACAATTTGTTTTCTTACTTTTAATAAAGTGATCTGCTTGCCATCTGAATCTTTTGAATCTTCAAGTTGAACTTGAATGTTCTTTTTATTTCTTGCCATAACTACCTCCAAAACAATTTCTACTTAAGATGGATTGAATGCCGATATTTATTTTCAGCTACTTTATTTCTGAATACCGTAAAATGATCAGGAACCGGATCGTAACCACCCTTCACAAAGGGCTGGCAACGCAAAATTCTAGCAATTCCCATTATGATTCCACTAAGCCCGTGCTTTTTTAAAGCACCCACCATATAATGTGAGCAAGTTGGATAATAACGGCAACTTGGTGGAAATAGTGGTGAAATGAATTCTTGATAACCTTTAACCATTTTTAATAATAACTTCGTTAACATTCAAACTCACCCAATAATCTACTTAGACTTTTTACTACCAAAAAAGCCAACATGTTCTTTACCATCATGATTACTAATATGATTAAGTAAAGCACCAGCACCTTTAGCTACATTATCTAGTGGATTTTCAGATATGATTACTGGAACTGTCAAGGCATTTGAAATAACTTGATCAATATTCTTAAGTAATGAACCACCACCAGTTAGCATAATACCACGGTCAACAATGTCTGATGCTAATTCAGGCGGGGTAATCTCTAAAACATCCTTTGCTGCGCTGACAATGCTTTGAACAATACTATGAATTGCATCCGCAATTTCATTACTAGTAATTGTGACAGACTTAGGCATTCCTTCTAAAGTATCTCGCCCACGAACATCCATCGTCTTAATATTTTCTTTATCTGATTTAGTTGCAGAGCCAATTTTAATTTTAATTCGTTCGGCAGTATGTTCACCAATAATTAAATTATGATGATCCTTAATGTAATTAATAATTGCAAGGTTAGTTTTATCACCAGCAACGCGAATGGATTTACTTGCAACAATATCACCTAATGATAGGACGGCAATATCACTAGTACCACCACCAATATCAATGACCATGTTACCACGGGGTTGGAAAATATCCATCCCAGCGCCAATTGCTGCAACTTTGGGTTCTTCTTCTAAATAAACTTGGCCACCACCTGATTTTTCAGCAGCTTGAACGATTGCTTTCCGTTCAATATTAGTAATATTAGTTGGTGCACAGATCATTGTCTTGGGCTTAGACATAAATCCTTTTACATCCAATTTATTGATGAAGTAAGTAAGCATTTTTTCGGTTACATCAAAATCCGAAATAACACCATCCTTTAATGGACGAATAGCTCTAATATCACTAGGTGTTCTACCAACCATGCGATATGCTTCAGATCCGACCGCTAATACCTTATTTGATTTTACATCCACAGCGACAACTGAGGGTTCATTTAAAACGATTCCTTTTCCGACAACATAAATTAAAACATTTGCTGTCCCTAAATCGATGCCAATATCTTTTGCCATCAGTATATTTCCTCCTGATTTAAACATTTAATTTCAAAGATATATTATAACATACGTCGTTGAATTTATTTTAAGAAAACTATAATAATTATGATTTAAAAATATAAATTAAATCCCTTAAACTATCCATTAAAGATAAAACAAAGGAACTTAACAAATATCCTGATACAATTGAAAGAATGACAATTAACAATTTTCCCTGCATTTCATGCATTTTTAAATGACGTTCCAAATGAAGATCTTGAATGCACCAAAATGACATAAAAATAAAAAAGAGGTAGCAAACAATTGTTATCAATGATTGATATCCAATGAATTTCATGCAATAAAGCCTCCAATGTAAAATAAAAGCAGACTAAACATTTAAAATGCAAAGCCTGCCTTTATTCTACTATTTAAATTAATGACTAGCCACTTTAATGCGGTTAAGTGCTCTTCTTAATGCAACTTCACTACGTTGGATTGCTTTGTCATCATGAGCATTCTTAGCTTTTTGAATTACATTTTGAGCACGTTGTTGAGCACGTTTAGCACGGTCAACATCAATATCGTTTTTATTTTCAGCACTATCAGCAACAATTGTGACGGCATTATCTGAAAATTCAATGAATCCACCATTAACAGCAACTTCATCAGTTGCATTATCATGGTTGACCCTCACTTCATCAACTTCTAATGAAGCGATAACTGGAACGTGATTAGGCATGATTCCTAATTGGCCACTTTTAGTTGTAACAATAACTAAACTTGCAGCTTTTTGTTCATATACCTTACCATCAGGAGTAACGATACTAACGGTTAATACTGAATTGCTATCAGCCAATTAGAACCCTCCTTTTTAATTATTTGAGCCTTGCTTCATAGCTTCAGCTTTTTTATCTACGTCTTCAATTGGCCCACAGTTTCTGAATGCATCTTCTGGAACATTATCATACTTACCATCCAAAATAGCTTTAAATCCAGCAATTGTTTGATCAATTGTTACGTATTTACCACTAACACCAGTAAATTGTTCAGCAACACTAAATGGTTGTGACAAGAAGAATTGAATTCGACGAGCACGACCAACAATGGTCTTTTCTTCATCGGATAATTCATCCATTCCTAAAATAGAAATGATATCTTGTAATTCACGGTATCTTTGCAATACACGTTGAACTTTATTAGCAATATCATAATGTTCTTGCCCAATAATTTCAGGATCTAATGCAGAAGAAGTTGATTCTAATGGATCAACAGCAGGATAAATTCCTTGTTGGGTCAAAGAACGTTCTAAGTTGGTAGTTGCATCCAAATGGGCAAATGTAGTTGCCGGTGCTGGATCGGTATAATCATCAGCTGGAACGTATACAGCTTGAATAGAAGTAATCGCTGCAGCCTTAGTTGATGTAATTCGTTCTTGTAGTTGTCCCATTTCAGTAGCTAAAGTTGGTTGATAACCAACGGCTGAAGGAATACGACCTAGCAATGCTGAAACTTCCATTCCGGCTTGAGTAAATCGGAAAATATTATCAATGAATAATAATACATCGGTTTTTTCAACGTCACGGAAGTATTCGGCAATGGTTAAACCAGTCAAAGCAACACGCATACGTGCACCAGGTGGTTCGTTCATTTGACCATAAACCATGGCAGTGTTCTTTAAAACACCTGAGGCTTTCATTTCAAAGTACATATCATTACCTTCACGGGTACGTTCACCAACACCGGTGAAAACGGAAATACCATTATGACCCTGGGCAATGTTATGAATTAATTCTTCAATTAAAACGGTTTTACCAACTCCGGCACCACCGAATAATCCAACTTTACCACCACGAATGTAAGGTTCTAATAAATCAATAACCTTAATTCCAGTTTCTAGAACTTCAGTAGATGGATTTAAGTCATCATATTTAGGAGCGTCTCTATGAATTGGCATTCTTTTGGCATCTGCGCCAAATTCAGGACCATTATCAATTGGTTGTCCCAGAACATTAAATACTCGACCTAATGTATCTTTACCAACAGGAACAGAAATTGAAGAACCAGTATCATCAGCTTCCATGCCACGACGTAAACCATCAGTTCCGTCCATAGCAATTGTTCTAACGACACCATCACCTAATTCTAAGGCAACTTCAGTTACTAGAATTTGATTGTTCCCTCTCTTAATATTAAGAGCGGTATTAATATCGGGTACTCTTTCGTCCGATGGGAATCCAACATCAACAACTGGCCCAATAACTTGTACAATTTTACCAGTACTCATTATCGTATCCTCCCATCATTAATGTTTCAAAGCTTCTTGACCACCAACAATTTCAGTAATTTCAGTGGTAATAGCAGCTTGTCTAGCACGATTATATTTCAACTGCAAAGAAGAAATCAAATCATTAGCATTATCAGAAGCAGAACTCATTGCAGTGGAACTTGAAGCATGTTCAGAGGTCTTAGCATCTAAAATGGCACCAAATACTAAACTTTCAGTATATTGTGGAATAATAACATTTAAAACTGATGAAGCATCAGGTTCAACATCATATTCTGCACTAATTTTTGCAGGTTTGACATCTCCACTTTGCCCATTTTCAAATGCTTTACTATCCATTGGCAACATTTTTTCAGCACGGAAGTCTGATCGCATCCGATTTACAAAGTGACTGTAACATACATATAATTCATCAAAAACATGATTATCAAACATAGAAGAAATGGTTTTAACAATCGTTTTGATTTCACTAAATGTTGGAATATCAGAAACACCGCTATATTCATAAGCAACGTTAACATTGCGTTTCTTATAGAATTCGGCACCATTCTTACCAACTGCTAGAACCATGTAATCATTAGAATTAGGGGTATGTTTTTCAATAAATCGGTTAGTTCCACGAATGACATTACTATTATAACTTCCAACCATACCACGATCAGACGTAATAACTAGATATGCAACCTTCTTAGCAGAATTAGACTGCTTTGAATTAGCATTACTTGAGGAGTTTAATTGATCTAATAAATGAGACTGAGCTAAATGCATTACAACTGCTTTAACTTGAGAAACATATGCTTCATATGAAACAGAATGTTTTTGAATTTGATTCAACTTTGCAGTTGAAACCATTTCCATTGCGGTCGTAATTTGTCTAGTCTGTTTTGTAGAAGCAATACGATGCTTAACATCATTCATTGATTCAGCCATTATTTCTCACCGTCCTTCAAGTTAGTTATTTATTGTCTTCTTTTTTATCAGCTTTGCTTGGTTGAAAATTGCCTTCAAAATCTTTAATTGCACTGTTTAATTTATCTGTATCAGGTAAATTACCAGTCTTTTTAATGGTGTCTAATAAATCTTTGTGAGATGCATCAAAATATTCAAAGATTTCATTTTGATATCTTAAAATGTCATCAACAGCAACTTTATCTAAGAAACCATTAGTTAGGCAATACAAGATCAAAACTTGTTTTTCAACTGGAATTGGTGAATGAAGTGGTTGCTTTAGAACTTCAACGGTTCTAGCACCACGATCTAGTTTAGCTCTAGTAGCATCATCTAAATCAGAACCAAATTGAGCAAATGATTGTAATTCATGATATGAAGCTAAATCTAATCGTAATGTACCAGTAACAGTCTTCATTGCCTTAATTTGAGCATCACCACCAACACGTGAAACAGAAGTACCGGCATCAATGGCTGGACGATCACCTGAATAGAACATATCTGAATTCAAGAAAATCTGTCCATCAGTAATTGAAATAACATTGGTTGGAATGTATGCAGATACATCACCAGCTTGGGTTTCAACAATTGGTAAAGCAGTCATTGAACCGCCACCGTTTTTATCACTTAACTTAGCAGCACGTTCTAATAAACGAGAATGAGTATAGAAAATATCACCAGGATAAGCTTCACGGCCAGGTGGTCGACGAAGAATTAATGACAATTCACGATATGCATTGGCTTGCTTAGTTAAATCATCATAAATAATTAAAACATCTTTACCTTGATCCATGAAGTATTCACCCATTGCAGCACCAGCATAAGGAGCAATGTATAGTAATGGTGCTGGTTCAGAAGGACCGGCAGACATTACAATGGTATAATCCATTGCACCATAACGTTGTAATGTATTAACTTGTTGTCTTACGGTTGAATCCTTTTGACCAATGGCAACATAGATACAAATCATATTTTGATTCTTTTGATTCAAAATTGTATCAATGGCAATTGAAGTCTTACCAGTTTTTCTATCACCAATAATTAATTCACGTTGACCACGGCCAATTGGAATTAATGAATCAATTGATTTAATACCTGTTTGTAAAGGTTGGCTAACACTTTGACGTGCCATAATGCCAGGAGCCTTTTTTTCAATTGGATTAGATTGATCGGTTTGAATATCGCCTTTTCCGTCAATAGCTTGACCTAGAGAATTAACGACTCTTCCAATCATATTCTTTCCGACGGGAACTTCCATGATATGACCCGTTCTTTTAACGGTATCACCTTCACGAATAGTATCAAAATCTCCTAAAACAACAATACCAACATTATTGCTTTCAAGGTTTTGAACCATTCCATAAGCCCCGTTTTCAAATTTGAGCAATTCACCAGACAACGCATTGTCTAAACCGTTAGCACGAACAACTCCATCACCAACGTAGGTGACAACACCAGTTTCGTCAACTGATGGTTCATCCTTGTAATTAGATAATTGTTGTTTGATTAAAGAGCTGATTTCTTCAGCTTTAATGCTCATAGAAATTTCACCTCTCTTAATAAATACTATTAATTTAACAAGAGCTGTCTAACACGATTAATCTTAGTTCGAACACTCCCGTCAAAGATAATATTTGATGATTTAATAATAATACCACCAATGATACTTTGATCGACTTTAGTATTAAAAATAACTTTATTAGCGCCGACGCGTTTAGCAAAGGCGTTTGATAAATGATCTAATTCATCTTGGTCAAGTTTAATTGCACTGATCACATCAGCGTGAACAATACTCTTAGCTTCATCATATTGATGATTAAATTGATCAACGATTGCTGGAATATCACTAATTCGACCGTAATCGCAAGTCATTTGAATTAAATTTTTTACATACTTAGATGATGTACCATCAACCAAAGCACTGATTAATTTATTTTTATCATTCGTTGGGTAACTGACACTAGATAATAGTGAAACTAGTTTAGGATTTTGATCAAAAATAGTCTTTAATTGATTTAATTCTTGATAACCTTCATCTAGTTTATTATCAGCATTAAACAACTCAAAAATTGCTTTTGAATAACGTTTTGCAACTGTAATTTTATCTATCATTTTGCTTTCCCAACCCTTCAATGTAAGAATTAATTAACTTCTTTTGATCGTCAGCTTTCAATTCTTTTTGAATGATTTTAGAAGCAATTTCAATAGATAAATCTGCCACATCATTTTTAGCGTTAGATAAAGCATCTTGTCTTTCTTGAGCAATATCCTTTTTAGCAGAAGCTTTTAGATTCTTAGAATCTTCATTAGCGGCATTAATAATATCGGTTCTTTGTTGTTGTCCAGCACTTTTAGCATCATTAACAATCTTAGTTGCATCAGCATGGGATCTGCTTAATGCATCACGACGTTGACTAGCTAAATCATCAGCTTCTTTGTGAAGTTTTTCGGCAGAATCCATATCATTAGTGATCTTGTCAGAACGTTTCTTAAGCATTTCATTCAATGGCTTCCATGCAACGAGTTTGACAAGCCACATTAAAATAATGAATAGGACAGCAATATATACAGCATCACCAATATATAAGCCATTACTTGTTCCGCTAACTAATGAATGGCTTAAACTGCTTAAAAACAAATGTGAAAGCATCTATTGACACCTCCTTTTTGCATCATTTTAAACACTTTTGAAATTACTTGTTCATTACAAGTAAAGAAACAACGAAGGCGATAATAGGCATAGCTTCAACTAAACCAACACCAATGAACATGTTAATTCTTAATTGACCAGATAATTCAGGCTGTCTAGCCATACCTTCTAGCATCTTAGAAATAACGATACCATCACCAACACCACCACCAATGGCGGCGCCAGCCATAGCAATACCAGCAGCAATTGCTCCCATAGTTAAATTCCTCCTTAAAAAATTTTATTACTCAGATTGAATTTTCTGAGAAATATATACAGATGTCAAAGTTACAAAGACAAATGCTTGGATACTACCTAGAAATACTGAAAAGCCTTGCCATGCCAATTCAAATGGAGCCATAGCAACCATCATGATAATACCATGGGGAACAGCAAAGTTAGCAATGAGCTTTAAAAGCATTTCACCAGCGAAAATATTACCAAAAATACGAAGACCTAACGTTAGAAAGTTAGTAAATTCTTCGAAAACACTAATTGGCAACCACCATACGAATGGCTTGAAATAGGTATTTGTAAAATACTTTTTAAAGCCAAACTTCATAACTCCTGCAAAGTGAGCTAATGTAAGTGATATCAAGGCCAAAGTTAATGTGATAATTGGATCAGCCGTTGGACTTTTGATATATGTTTCTCCATTCCAAGCAACTTGAATAAATAAGCCCAGTTGATTAGAAATAAAGATGAAGAAGAATAATACAAATGCAAACAGATTAAATGCTTTTGCATTAGATCCTTCGATAGAACCCTTAACGATTCCATTTGTAAAATCAGCCATCCATTCCAATACATTCTGACGCTTTGTCGGTCTTAATTGTAAATTTCTTGATAAAGCAAAAATAACAAGAAAAACAATTATGGCTGCTAAAGTAGCAGAAATCATATTAACACTAGTAAAGGTTAATCCAAACATCTTAAAGGTGGAAGGTACTTCCAAAGATATCACCTCTTTTCGTAACCCCACCGGATATTTAGTGAGATACCCAGATGTCACAATCAGAATTAAATTCAGTATATCTATCTATCCAATAAATACACTAAAAAAATGTTACCATCATTTAAAATTAAATTCAAAGCAAAGGGTCCATTTAATAGAAAAAAAGTTGTCGAAATTAATTCGGCAACTATTTAGTTCCGTATAAACGATCACCGGCATCACCAAGTCCAGGAACAATGTATCCGTTTTCTAGATGATCATCTAATGCGGCAGCATAGATATTTAGTTTTGGATGGGCATTTTCTAAAGCTTTAACCCCTTCTGGTGCAGCAACAATACATACAAATTTAATATTAGATGGATTGGCACCGTGTTGAACAAGTGCGTTAATCGTCATAATGGCGGTTCCACCAGTTGCAAGCATGGGATCAATAACAAAAATTTGTCGATCAGCAATATCAGATGGTAATTTGCAAAAATATTCATGTGGTTTAAACGTTTTTTCATCACGATACATCCCAATAAAGCCCACTTTAGCTGCGGGAATTAAATCTAAAACACCATCGAGCATCCCAAGACCAGCTCTTAAAATTGGAACAATGGCAACTTTCTTACCAGCTAGAGCTTTGGATTTAGCTATACCCATTGGTGTTTTTACTTGAACATTCTTTAAGGGCATTTCATGAGAAACTTCAAATGCCAATAATCTGGAAATTTCATTAACGACTTCACGAAATTCTTTGGTTCCACAATCCTTATTCCTAATAATCGTTAACTTATGTTGAATCAATGGGTGATTCATAACCCTGAAATTACTCATCTAATATCTAACCTTTCTATTTATTATGATCTTGTCCAAAATGAACTTGCCCTGCTGACTTATTTAAACGGTTCATGTATGCTTCACCTAAGCCATTTGCTTTAAATGCTTCAGCTAAAATGGATTTAACCTCTGGCTCATTGTCAAAATGACGTAAACCGGCAAATAATAAATGACTTGCACTCTTTACATCAGAGCCTAAACTATATGTTTCAACATTATCAGGCCAATTAATTTGATTTAAAATGCTATCAATTGCCATTACACCAACTTTAACATTTTGTTCACCAGCCCAGTGAACAGCCTCATTAAACATATTAGGATGATCAACAACGTAAACTTGGGCGTTAGGAGCATAATGTTTATATTTCATGCCTGGTGCCTTTGGAATTTCTTTACTATTTTTAACACGATGCAATTTAGCGGTATCTTCCACCGGTCCAATTACTTTAGCAATTTCTCCAGCAGTAACAGCTCCCGGTCTTAAAATTGCTGGATTTTTAGATGACATATCCAAAACGGTTGATTCAACACCCACGTCGGTATGTCCGTCGTCCAAAATACCAGCAATCTTACCCTTTAAATCATGATAAACATGCTGCGCAGTCGTTGGGCTTGGTTTTCCAGATGTATTAGCTGAAGGCCCAACAATCGGTGTATCAGCCTCTTCAATTAATCCTAAAGTAACTTTATTTCTAGGATTTCTAAAAGCAGCCGTCGTTAAACCACCTGTAACAACTTTTGATAGAACATTGGGTTTTAAATTAAAAATAATTGTTAAAGGTCCAGGCCAAAAAGTTTGAATTAATTTCTTAGCTTTATCAGATAACGGTTCAGCATACTTTTCAACCATCTTAATACTATCAACATGAACAATTAATGGATTGTCTGCTGGGCGTCCCTTTGCTTTAAACACGTTTTTAACAGCTGAAACATTAGTAGCATCCGCTCCTAATCCATAAACGGTTTCGGTTGGGAACGAAACTAATTTACCATCCTTGATATCTTGAGCAGCTTGTTTTAGTTCGCTCGATTTATATATTCTAGTTTCCAAAAAATAACCCCCTAATAGATAATTCGAACCATTCTCGGATGATTGGAAATATCATTTTTATTTTCAATTTTAGCCTTAGGTAAATATTGCTTAAAAATTTGATTAACTGAATAACGCTGTTTAAAACCAATCTCTAAGAAAATATTAGCATGCTTTTTTGTATATAATTGAACATCCTTCGCTAATTTTTGATAAATGGCTAACCCATTATTCTGAGCAAATAGTGCTAAATTCGGTTCATGATTTAAAACGCTTTGGTCCATATATTTAATTTCATTATGAGCAACGTATGGTGGATTAGATATTACAATATCAAAATCATAAACATTAATTTGATTAAATAAATCACTTTTAAGAAATTGAATATCCGCATGGTGCTTTTTAGCATTTTGTTCTGCAACATTCAATGCTGGTTGTGATATATCAGAAGCATACACACTCCATTGATTCCGCTTTAATTTTAAAGCAATTGCGATGGCGCCACTACCAGTTCCAATATCAATTACCTTCAGCGGACGGTTATCAAATGATTTCAATAGCCAATCCACTAATTCTTCTGTTTCCATTCGCGGAATTAAAACATGACGATTAACAAAAAAATCATAACCATAGAACGGTGCATGACCAATAATATATTGCGGTGGCTCACCATTTAGAAACCGCTTAATACCATCAAAATAAGTTCTTTTTTGATAATTAGACATAAACGTCCGATTGTGCATTAATAAATCTGTATTTGAAAAGTGAAATTGCTCACATAATAAATACCTTGCAACGTCAGGATCCAAATGATTAACTCGAATCAGATTAGCTGCTTTTTTTCTAGCCTGAAAAAAAGTAATTTGATTACTCATTGGTTAATTTATCTAATTTCTTAGCCTGATCAGATACGATTAATGCACTGATGATACCTTCTAAATCGCCATCCATCACTTTATCTAAATTATTAACAGTTAAACCGATTCGATGATCGGTAACCCTATTTTGAGGATAATTATAGGTTCTAATTCGTTCTGAACGATCACCCGTTCCAATGGCAGATTTACGTTCCTGGTCATATTTAGCATCAGAAGCTTGTTTATAATAATTATAAACCCTGGATTTTAAAACTTGCATTGCTTTAGCACGATTCTGTTGCTGTGAACGTTCATCCTGCATGGCAACTACAATTCCAGTCGGTAGATGAGTCATCCGAACGGCTGAAGAAGTCTTATTAACATGTTGTCCACCAGCTCCTGATGAACGATAAACATCAGTTTTAATATCTTTTGGATTAATTTTAATATTAACATCCTGCTGTTCTGGCATTACACCAACGGTAGCAGTTGAAGTTTGTAAACGGCCTGACGATTCAGTAATTGGGACTCTTTGAACACGATGGGCACCATTTTCATACTTCAATTTTGAATATACCTTTTTTCCACTAATCATGATATCAATTTCTTTGAATCCACCAACATCAGTTGGATTTTCATCAAGGACTTCAACTTTCCATCCCTGACTATCAGCATATTTGGTATACATATTAAAAAGATCAGCAGCAAACAGGCTTCCTTCATCACCTCCAGCTGCTCCCCTAATTTCCATAATGATATTTTTATCATCATTTGGATCTTTAGGAATTAACATCAATTTTAATTGATGCTCTAGCTGTTGTTTTTTATCAGTTAAACCGTTCAATTCATCCTTCACTAGGGATTCAAAATCACTGTCTAATTTTTCATGCAACATCTCATCGTCATCATTAATTTGTTTTACAACGTCTTTATATTTTTTATATTCAGCCACAATATCACGAATACTACCCTCTTCTTTGGATAGTTTAGTAAACTTAGGTGTGTCCGCAATCACTTCTGGATCACTAATTAATTCGTTTAATTCGTTATAACGATCCACAACTGAATCTAATTTATCAAATATTTTATCTAATTTACTCACGTTTACATCTCACTTTCCGATTAAATCATGTGGTGGATTAAAATAGTGCCTTCTACAAACTGGATAATAGGATTCATTACCACCAACTTGAATCTGTTCACCTTCATATACCGGTTTATGATCATGAAATCGTAAATTCATGATGGCCTTTCGATCACAGAACCAGCAAATGGTTTTCATTTCTTCAATTTTATCAGCATATAAAAGCAAATACTTAGAGCCCTCAAATAAATTATTTTGAAAGTCATTCTTTAAACCAAAAGTCATGACAGGAATATTCAACCCATCAACCACCTTGGCAAATTCTATGATTTGCTTTTTATTTAAAAATTGAGCTTCATCCACTAAAATACAATGAGCATTTGGATTGACCTTTTTAACTACCTTTAATACATCCGTCTGATCGTAAATTGGGTAAGCAGAACGGCTTAAACCAATCCTTGATGTAATTGTACCAGGTTTTTCTCTAGTGTCCTTAGCGCTTGTCATAATAATAACTGGTTTGCCTTGTTCTTCATAATTATGTGCTACCTTAATAATATCAATTGTTTTACCACTATTCATTGCTCCATAGCGAAAAAATAATTGAGCCATATTCAAATCATCCCTCCTGGAAACTCTATTTCTAATTATAGTCGATTTAAAATCGAATTTCGACATGTAAAGGAATGGTTTTAATAATATCTAAATGGAAACAAGCATGATTAGAACTATTCAGCTTAAATTATGGTAAAATTTTTTTGTTATCTTTGATATAATGTTCATTTAATGTAATGTTATTCTAACGGATGAAGGAGGAAATAGGATGTCATTTAGAAGTTCACTTGCAGAAGTTGCGGGTAAATCTTCATATTGGATTTTACACAATTTTTTTCATGGTGGTAGCTCCTTTCCAGGAAAAATCACCACTCAAATTGACCCAAAGGTATTAAAGCATTTAGGCGCTAATTACAGGGTTATCATCGTCACAGGAACCAATGGCAAAACATTAACAACAGCCATTACAACCCAGGTGTTAAAAAAGAAATTTAATCAAATCTTAACTAATCCGTCAGGCTCCAATATGGAACAGGGAATTGTAACCACCTTTTTAGAGGCTAAGAAGCCTAAGACTCAAAAACCAGTGGCAGTACTTGAAGTCGATGAAGCTAACGTTGTTAAGGTCACCAAATATATTAAACCCATTGCATTCGTTTTAACCAATATTTTTAGGGATCAAATGGATCGTTATGGTGAAATTTATACCACCTATAAAAAAATCATCAACGGAATTAAATTAGCACCGAAAGCAACCATTATTGCTAATGGCGATGCATCAATCTTTAATTCAGTTAAGCTTCCTAATCCTAAAATTTACTATGGATTTAAGAACCACGATGAATCACAAGATATGAAGGCAAAGCCAAATACTGACGGTGTCATTTGTCCAAACTGTCATAATATTTTGCATTATCATTATATTTCGTACAGTAATCTTGGTGATTATTTCTGCCCTCATTGTGGATATCATCGTCCCGAATTAAATTACCACCTAGATCAAATTGATCATTTAACCCCGACTTCATCCACGTTTGAAATTGACGGTCATCAATTAACAATCGATATTGGCGGAGTTTACAATATCTATAATGCGTTAGCTGCATATACAGTTGGTCGTTTTATGGGGGTTGAACCGGAAGCAATTCAACAAGCATTTCAAAGTAATGAACATGTCTTCGGTCGTCAGGAAGAGATTAATGTTAATGGTAAAAAAGTTACTATTATTTTAGTTAAAAATCCCGTTGGCCTAAATCAAGTCATTGATATGATATCAACTGATAAGGAACCATTTTCATTCATTGGATTATTAAATGCTAACTATGCTGATGGAATTGACACCAGCTGGATTTGGGATGGTGATTTTGAACGATTGCCACATATGAATATTAAGAAATACATTACTGGTGGTGAACGATACCGAGACATTACTTTCAGGTTGAAAGTTGCTGGGGTTAATGAAAATATCCATACGGTGCAACCAGATCTAGAAAAAGTCGTTGATGGTATTCCTAGTTTACCAACAAAACGTGTATACATCCTTGCCACTTACACTGCAATGTTACAAGTTAGAAAGCATCTTGCTGAAAAGGGATATATCAAAGGAGGCTTTTAAAATGAGTGCTAAATATTCACTTAGAATTGCCCATTTATATGGTGATTTAATGAACACATATGGTGATTTAGGTAACGTTTTAGTTTTAAAATATTATGGCAAACAAATGGGAGTTGACGTTTCGTCTAACGTCGTCAGTTTAGATAATGATTTTAAAGCATCCGATTATGATATGGCCGTCTTTGGTGGTGGTCAGGATTTTGAACAAACCATTGTCTCTAAAGATATTCAAACCAAAAAAGAAGAAATAAATAAGTTTATTCATGAAGGTAAACCAATGGTTGCTATATGTGGTGGATACCAATTAATTGGCAAATATTATATTGGTGCTAAAGGTGAAAAGATTCAAGGCACTGGTGCGTTAGATCACTATACTGGCCAACAAGAAAACCATCGATTTATTGGTAATATTGAAATTAAAAATAGTGAAAATGGTGAAGTTTACCATGGCTTTGAAAATCATCAGGGAATTACATTTTTGTCTAAAAATGAAAAACCACTTGGTGAAGTTATTAAAGGCCATGGTAACAACGGTGAAGATGGAACTGAAGGTGCCATTTATAAAAACACCTATTGCACGTACTTTCATGGACCAATTTTAGCCCGCAACGGACAAATTGCTAAGCACATGTTAATCAGTGCGCTCAAGCAAAAATATCCTGGCCAAGATTTTAGTCAACAAGCAAGTCTTAAAATTCCTGCAACGTTTTAAATTTAAAATATCAAAAGTTAAAAAGAGCATCCAGTTATGAATTTAACTGGATGCTTTTTTGCTGACTATTTTTATTTTTCATTTGCAAAAATTCTAACAATTTGATCCCGCAAAGGAATATACTTTTCATTCGGTGCCTTCGGATGAATTCGATTAGATAGGAAAATCATCGAACGATCATGTTGCCGATCAATAATAATGAATGTGCCAGTATAGCCACCCTGCCAGATATAATTTTCATTCTGATTCTTAATGACTCGCCAGCCCCATGAGCGGCCTAAATTGCCAGTGCTAGTATGGTCAATAAACAATTCATCAATCGTTTTTTTAGTCAAAATTGGATTTGCATTTGGATGGGCAATACTATGAACAAATTTTGCTAAATCATGAAGGGTACTAAACATCCCCGCCGAACCACAATCCGCTCCTAAGATTTGTGCTTTCGGATCATCAACGGTTCCTTGAACTAAACCATGGGACGTATATTGAGTCGGAACGCAACGTTTTTTATCGGTCGGGTTAAAAGAACTATCATTCATTTTCAACGGTTCAAAAACCATTTCTTTAATTAATTGTTGAATTGGTTTTTTCATAATTCGTTTAGCAATCAATCCCAAAAGAATAAAATTATAATCAGAATAGATGACCTTCCGATCAAAATAAGGTCCAACATGCAGGCCCAAAATTGCTTTTAACAGTTTTTTTGCAGGCAACTGATTACGATTAGGGATATAACCTTCGATATCAGAAGTATGGGTTAATAAATGTCTGACTAACACCTTCGGATATTTCCATTCTGGTAAATACTTACTAATTGAATCACCAGTTTTTAATTTTTGCTGTTGAATTAACTGAAGGATAACATTCGTGGTTCCTACCACCTTTGTTAATGACGCTAAATCATAAATTTGATTTGAATGTAATTTAATTTTCCTTGGGACTAATTCCTTATTACCAATTACTTCGGAATGAACCTGATCATGATCAATAATTGCATAAGTCGCCCCTGGAATAATGTGATTATCAACTAAACTATGCACTGCATTAATTGTTTTCTTAAATTTCAAAATTATCACCAGATTAAATTATTGAAAAACTAACGTTCATATCATCGGGATCTATGACAAATAGGAAGCCGTCTTCTTTAATATATTTATACTCATTATTTCCGTTTTCCAAATGGTTAGCAAGCTGAGTTAATTCTAGCGCCGTATTAAATTTAAAATTAATATAATCTAAGCCTAATACTTCCGTTTTTCTAGGACTCAGGTCATTCTTTTCAGTTAAAACAATTTGGCGGCGTTCATTTTCGGTTGTCAGAATAGCTGCTGTCTTATCATGATTAAAACATACTTTTAACCCTAATTGATCATGATAAAATTTAATTGATTTAGAAAGATTGGATACAAAAATATTAATCCAACCCAGGAACGCAGAACTTGGTAGTAATTTGCTCTTGGCATTAAAATCTTCTAAATAATCATTCAATTTGATTTTCTTAGCATTAATATCAAAAAGATTAATGTCCTTGACGTCTAAATCTGAATGAAATTTTTTAAATTCTAAAACAATGTGATTCCCTTCAGGGTCAATTAATTTCACAATATCATAATAACCATTCTGATAAATATCAGAAAGTTTAATTCCTAAATTATTAATATGAACTAAACATTTTTTAAAATCATCATTATCGGGTAAAACAATTGAAAATGATGCCATACCAGTCTCATTTTTAACTATTTCTGGATGCTGAACTCGACGCAAGCTAATCAATACTTTATTTGAAGAATCAATTCCTAAGTATGCCTCTCGTTCGGTCCTCTTTAACAAGGATAATCCAATTACTTTAGTATAAAAATCAATCATTTGGTTCAAATTGTCAATTCTTAAGGCAACCAATCCTACACTAGCATTTACTGGTATTTTATATTCCATGCATAGTCTCCCTTTAAAAATTTACTTATATTCTTATTTTATCATCTTAACGTCATTTATGTATAAAAAAAGAATAGTTAACCGCTAACTATCCCTTTATTTATTATGCATGACTGAATTGTGAATTATACATGTCAGCATAGAATCCATTCTTCTTCATTAATGATTTATGGGTTCCAGTTTCAATAATTGATCCATGATTCATCACAATAATCTTATCAGCATTTTGAATGGTCGATAATCGATGGGCAACAACAAAACTCGTTCGTCCCTGAATTAAACGATCCATTGCATTTTGAATCAACGTTTCTGTCTTAGTGTCAACGGAACTAGTTGCTTCATCTAAAATCAAAATTTCAGGATTAGAAATAAATGCACGGGCAATTGTAATTAATTGGCGTTGTCCTTGTGAAACGTTAGAAGCCTCTTCATTCAAAATTGTATGATACCCATCCGGTAGTTGTTTAATAAATTCATCGGCTTGAGCTTCTTTAGCAGCTTGATAAACATCATCAGGTGTCGCATTTAAATTTCCATATTTAATATTATCATAAATGCTTCCCGTAAATAACCAGCTGTCCTGTAGAACAATCGAAATATGACTTCTTAATTCTTTCATCGACATATTTCTAATATCCTTACCATCTAATTTAATCGAACCAGATTGAATATTATAAAAACGTTCCAATAAATTAATAATCGTACTTTTACCAGCACCGGTTGGACCAACAATGGCAACCGTTGAATGTGGTTTAACCTTTAAATTAAAATCTTTAATCAATGGGCGATCTGGTAGATATTTAAAGTCAACGTGTTGAAAATCAATCTTGCTATCATCCTTAATTGTCGGAATATTAGGATGAATGGGTTGCATTTCCGGTTCATCTAAAATATTAAAAATTCTTTCAGCAGATGCAATGGTTGATTGAATTGTACTGGTTAAGTTAGCCAATTGTGAAATTGGTTGGTTAAACATATTCGTATATTGCAAAAATGCTTGAACATTACCTAATGTAATTGTTCCGTTAATAACTTTAATTCCACCAATAATAGCTACGAAAACATAATCTAAGTTTTTAATAAAATTCATTAATGGAAACATGAAACTAGAAATAAATTCAGCCCGCCACGACATGTCATAATATTTTTGATTTTGTTTTTCGAAATCATCAATTTTATCCTGTTCACGATTAAACGTTTTAATGATGTTATGACCAGCAAAATCCTCTTCAACCTTACCATTAACAACCCCTAAATAGCGCTGACGTTTACTAAAGTATCGCTGTGAACGGGGTGCTAAAATGGCAACGACTAAAAGGATTAGTGGAATTGTTGATAAAGCAACCAATGTTAATTGCCAACTAACCGTTAACATCATGTACAAGACACCAATAAATGTAAAAACACTATTTATAAATTGATTTAAATTATTTTGCAACATTGTCGAAACGTTATCAATATCATTAATCGCACGTGACATAATATCACCATTAGAGTGATTATCATAATAAGCCATTGGTAATTTCTGCATCTTATCTTTTAAATCGCGTCGCAATTTATAGACTACATTTTGTGAAATGTTCGTCATAATAAGTTGTTGGGCAATTCCTGATAAAGCAGATAGTAAATAAATAACTGCCACTGTAATTAAGATATGAGAAATCATTGTAAAATCAATTGGAATTGACCCAAAATGAATTCCAGATTTTCTTTCAATAATGCCCTTTTTAATGCCATTATAAATTACGGTAGTAGCTTCCCCCAAAATTTTAGGAGCAACGGTTTGAAAAATAACTGACAATAAAGCAAATAGAACCACAAAAAGCATTCCAATTTTCCAAGGCTTTAAATAGCTTAATAATCGCCACGTTGAATGCCAAAAATTATTTGGTTTATTCTTTCTCTTCATCCTATTTTCCCTCCTTTTTCAATTGAGAGTTCAAAATAGATTGATAATAAGGATTATGATCCTTCAATTCTTGATTAGTTCCACGACCAACAATTTTACCATGGTCTAAAATGATAATCATATCAGCGTTAGCAATGGTTGAAACTCTTTGGGCAACAATTACTAAAACTGCTTTTTGAATTAATGAATCATGCCTTAACTTATCCCTTAATTTTGCATCGGTTTTAAAATCTAAGGCTGAGAACGAATCATCAAAAATGTAAATTGATGCTTTTTTAATAATGGTTCTAGCAATTGCTAACCGTTGCTTTTGTCCACCTGAGAAATTATCACCATTTTGATCAACTTTAGCACCTAGCCCACCGGCTTCTTTAACAAATTCACTAGCTTCAGCAAGATCTAAAGCATGCCAAATATCATCATCAGATGCATTTTCATTTCCCATTTTCATATTACTTCTTACCGTTCCAGTAAATAGAACTGCTTTTTGCTGGGTAATTGAAATATGTTGATGTAATTCAGACTGTGTCATTTTTTTGATGGGGGTACCATCAACATCGATTTCACCACTTGTAACATCATATAGCCGTGGAATTAAGTTAATTAAACTAGATTTTCCTGATCCAGTGCTACCAATAATAGCAACCGTTTGACCAGCTTTAGCATGAAAATTAATATTTTGCAGAGCCATCGGTTCATCATTTGAATACCTAAAATTAACATCCTTAAATTGTAATTCAGCATTGGAAAAATTTTGCTCTGCTGATTTCTGGGGATCAAGAATCGAATTATCAACGTCTAGAACATCTTTAATTCTGGATGCAGATGCGGCAGCCCTCGGAATGAAGACAAAAATCATTGCAAGCATCATAAAACTCATTAAAATTTGAGTTGAATAAGTCATGAAAGCAACTAGATTTCCAACAACTAATGTTGAATGAGAAATCATTTTACCACCAAACCAAACAATTCCGATGTTAGTACCATCAAGGATAAACGTCATAATAGGAAATAGTAGTGACACTAACATGAAAACTTTAATTCCTAATGAACGATAGCCTAAATTATTTTGATTAAACCTTTTTTGCTCATATGGATCACGATTAAAAGCTCTAATCACCCTTACACCGGTTAGCCCTTCTCTAAAAGTCAAATTAATCTTATCAGTTTGTTTTTGTAATTTTCTAAATAGCGGAACTGCATACCGCATGATTGCAACTACGATCACTGCTAAAATCAGCAATGCAACGAGAAAAACAATTGTTAACCGAGGACTCTTAGTATATGCAAGGAAGATTGCACCAATTAACATAATGGGCGCCATAAACATCATTCTTAATACACTGATCATTACGTATTGAATTTGAACAACATCATTCGTTGATCTAGTTATTAATGATGCATCACCAAATTGATCCAAATCCTGGTCAGCAAAGTATAAAACTTTTCTATACATAGCAGAACGAATTTTTCGACCCATTTTTTGTGACTGGGTAGCAGCAAAGAAAATATTACCGCCGGCAGCAATAATACCGATAAATGAAACTCCAAGCATTTTAATCCCCTGAGTCCAAATATAACTCAAGTTGCCCTTTGCAATTCCACTATCAATAATACTAGCTGTCATGGTTGGTAAATAAAGATCACAAGATACTTGAATAATTAAAAAAGCGACAGCTAAAACGACTGCCCACCAAACCAAATAACGTTTACAAAGACTTAGCATGACCTCACTTCACTTCCTATTTAGTTTAATATAAAAAAACGCCGTTGCTAAGATTAGCAACGACTTTCAATTCTAATTGATTGGGCATACTGGGTTCGAACCAGTACATTGCGGATCCAGGGTCCGCCGCCTTACCAATTTGGCGAATGCCCAATAACTAACGACAAATATTATTTTAACTTTTATTAATTCAACTGTCAATAAAAATGATAAGAATCAAGCCAAGTTGACATTCAGATGCTAATTCCCTATAATATTAAGAGTTAGATATCATTGTCCGTTGGTCAAACTGGTTTAAGACGTCGCCCTCTCAAGGCGGAGCTACGGGTTCGAGCCCCGTACGGACTATCAACAAGAATCAAAAAGCTTTCCTATAATAATTAGGAAAGCTTTTTTAATAGCTAATCGCAAATGAACCAGCTTTTTTCCACATTCGATTTAAATGAACCCGACTAATTAAATTAAAATTTCCGTTTCGTGGATCGTTATAAAAAAAGGTTCGATGATTAAATCCAATTAATACAATTGGACATTGATCTCCATTCAATAATGAAATCCACATTATAACGGGATGACATCTCAACAATTGATGGGTAATGCGTCTGAAAGTCTTTTTAGTTAAATCCTCAAAAGAACCGGTTTCATTGACGAAAATCTCAAATAAATCATTTGGTTTGAAATGAAGGTCAATGGGATGATTAATTTGATTTATCAATTGGTGATAAGACACTGGCGCTCCATAGTACTGAAAAACCATTCTAATGGCTGCTAAATCCTCATCCAAAAAACATTCTTGTTCCCGCTTAATTGGAACTACATCCAATCGACAGTAATTTCTTCTAAAAAGCTTATAATGAATCCAGCCTTTACTTTGATCAGTCGTCATCGTTTCAAAATGATACCAAACATGTTTTTTAAAAAAAGCAATCGAATCAATTTTAAATTCACGCTTAACAAGTTCTTTCGGAATCTTTCGCTTAGCTAATGGTTTCATTTTTAAATCTGGTAAATACCAGGCATCAATTGCTGATTTTTTTAATTTAACATAAAAAACAGGTGTTTTTTCACTTGCAATCGTATTCGATTTCATGTTTTCACCTCAGTGTATAAGGCATATTATAAGACAAATCGAATGTTTTAATCAATCCCCGTTATTTTCGCTTGCATAGTGTATCAATTCGATCATAAAATGCTTTTGCATCAACGCTAGTAACCATAGTCAAATCACGGCCTCGATCAGTAATAAATGTTCTACCCTGTTCCTTACCGGTTGTTTTAACGTCAGCTTTAATATGTTTATAATTAGCAATTTCTGGAAATGCACTTAATACCATTGTTAAATCATCCCATAGATAATAAGTAGCACCAAATGAATGCATTAATGCAAAACCACTGCCTAACAGTTCTAATGCAGGATATTTTCTACCCTTAGCCCAATGTTGTCTAACTTCATCAGTCAATGGAACTTGCTTAGTACTATCCAAGCTAACAATTGTAATTTTGATCTTAGTGTCAAAAACTGTTTTAACGGCTTCTGAATCCCAATAAGAATTCCATTCTTGGGTTCCATCAGCTTCCGGCTCCATGACATTTCCTTCATTATTCATGGATCCACCCATCCAATAAATTCGATCAATTTTATTTTCAATTGAAGGATCAACTTTTAAAGCACGGGCTAAATCACTCATGGGTCCAGTCATAACCATTGTAACTTTTCCATCAGCATGATTTAACTTATCAACAATATCTAAATGAGCAGGTTTTGATGCTAATTTTGCTTTTGGTTCGCCACCATTTTCATGTAACATTGGCATATCATCAAATGAAAATGATCCTAATCGCCACTCCTTAGGGAATTCGTGCATTGGCCTTGAATTAGACTTAGCAACTGATAAATCTTTGTTCTTAGAAAATAGATCAACAATTCTTCTTGAAGCGTCAACCGCTGGTGTAACGTATGAATCAGCACCCATAGCACCAACCCCTAAAACGTTAACATCGTTCATTTTCATTAATAACAATAAGGAAGTTAAATCATCAACATTACCATCATGACTGTAGTAAACATTATGCATTAAAAAAGACTCCTTTAAATATTTATTATTTGTATTATATCACTAATCATTGTTAAATCATTGCATGATAATAATTTCATTTCAAAAATAAGTATGTTATTATGTTTTATGTATTATTATTAATTTTGGGGTCGTTAAGGATTCGACTGGTATAGTTCGAGCCTGAATTGCGTTCCGTAGCAACGCTACGTAAAAAACGATTCAGTTTTTAACTGCAAATAATAATAATTCTTACGCTGTAGCTGCTTAAATAAAGTTAGCTCTGCGTGATCCGCTCAGCTTGGCCTAGAAGCTGGATACGGGTTTTATATATTATAGGATACGCTAGTCACTCCGACCTGAAGTAACTAGAAGAGATCAATCAGGATAGTCAGCCAATGAAAACCTTGAGATGCGGTGTTTTTGGTTGGCGAATTTCTAAATAGTATCGCTATGAGCGTAGAGACTCGGGTGGCGATATGCTAGGACGCGGGTTCGACTCCCGCCGACTCCATAAATAAAAGCAACTGGTGATTTAATTACCAGTTGCTTTTTTAATTTAAAAATGGTTCGACAACTTTCATACAATAGTTCCATAATTTTAATTCATTTTCTTCAGAATAGTGCCGCTTGGGTGAATCAATCATTTTTCTTTTATTATTAAAATATTTTCCAGAAACACCCTTAATTTGATTGGAAGTTGCCAAGTAAAAATTAGTTGAAGCCCCTTGTTCTGGCGAAGACATCAAATGTGATTTTAAGGCAACCTTATAAATTAAATTGTTCCAAAAACCATTATCACTATTTTGGCCAAAATTAGTGGCAACCGCTCCCGGATGAGAAACATTTACAGTAACATTATGAACGTTTTGATTTTTTAATAGTTTAGCTAAATGTTGAGTATTCCAAATCACAAATAATTTACTGATTCCATAACGTTTTTGACCAGACGGTTCGTTCTTAAAATTCAAATCATTCATATCAGGATTTACCATGTTAGCAGTTGAAGATGCCATATTAATAACCCTGCCGTCCGTACTTTTCTTAAGGTTAGGCAATAATAACTGGGTTAAGAAGAACGGTGCAACCACGTTCCCACGTTCAATTGCATCGTCAATTCGATTCCATCACTAGTTTCCTTCCTTTGGTCATTCAATACTGCACCGGCGTTATTAATTAAAACGTCCAAGTGATCATATCTAGAATTGAATTCAGTTACCATTTGTTTAATTGATGGTAACGATAGTAAATCAGCAATTAAATAATGGATGTTCTGATTATGACTTTTATCTTTAATTTGTTCTACAATGTGTTCTGCTTTGTTTTCATTTCGACCGTGAATAATAACATTATACCCGTTTTGAGCTAATTCCAATGCGGCTGTTTTGCCAATCCCACTAGTTGCTCCTGTAATTAAAATTGTTTTCATTATTTATTCTCTCCCTTTTATAACTGAACAGTTAGTCTTTAATAATTAAAAATATAAATGCTACTTTTTAATAGCATTTATTACCATCGTACTTACTTGATTAATCCGATCATTTCCAAGTTTGTGGTTCCTTTCGACAATCAATAATGGAATCGAAAAGAACACATCTAAAATTTCTTGTGGAGCATCTACATATTCATTTGAATCATGAATTTTTTGAAACAAATGAATCAGTGTTGGATTAAGCTGTTGATCAAAATTGATGGCTTTTTGATCCAATAATTTTTTATTGTTCCAAAGAACTTGAACAAAATTAAATTCCTTTGGATATTTTTGATATTGATTAATACTAAAATTAATTACTTTCTTCATTTGTAGATCAATCGAATCATTATCGTTAATAACTTTATCAACGCCTCTTTGTAACTTACTCTTCACCTCTTCATATAGGCGACTCAATAGATCTTTTTTATCATGATAATGAAGATAAATGGTAGCAGGACTAACGCCGGCATTTTTAGCAATTTTAGCCGTTGTCATGTTAAAAATGCCGTAGTTCTCACATGAATCAATAACTGATTTTTTAATTGCATTTAATTTATTAAGATTTGTTTTTCGCATATCTATTATAATAACTAACTATTCAGTTATTATCAAGTAAAAACATAAATAATGATCATAATTTATGTTAAATATGATTTAATAACTTTAGGTCTAATCATAAAAGCTGCAAATATAATTAGAAAAATATAAAACACAATAACACCAGTCGAATTAGAATCAATCGTCGTATATGTTACACCAGCTAAGAAATCATAAATAATATGACTTAATATTGGAAAAATAATATTTCTGGTTCTTAAATAAACCGTTGACATGACGATCCCAAATATTAATGCATTTAGTGCTTGAAAAGAAGTAGAACTTATATTCTGCGAATTAATTATATTTAAAGAATGAATTAATCCAAATAAAAAACTACTAAAAAGTATTGAAATCAAAATTCCCTTATAGTTCTTTTTAAACTTATTTAAAAATGCTTTAAAAATAACTCCTCTAAAAACATATTCTTCAAAAATACCAGGTCCGATAGAAAAACAAATGCTATCAGCTAATGGTTGACTTAAATCACTCAATCTAAACCCATAAAAATTAACAATTAATAAAAAAAGTATAATTAAATATGAAGAAATTTGTTTATAAAATGGAATATTATGAAATCCAATTTCTATCTTTTGTTTCAGCCAATATTTATTCATTAACATAACTAAAATTAGTGAAATTATATATCTTATTCCAACCGATAAATATTCATTTTTAGGGAATAAATAATATGATATTAAAGCAGAAGCAAACAAAATGATTAATTCTAAAATATAAAAAGAGAAAATACTAACATATGAGTTTCTTTTAATTTAAATCATATCCTTATATTAAGATTTAAATATATTATAATAATATATACTTATTTAAATCAATAGTTTCTTTTAATGAATAAATCACTTACTTATAATTTAATTAGAAAGAAGTGGTCAAAATTTCAACAGTAATTTTAATCAGAGGTAATTCAGGTAGTGGTAAAACGACAGTCGCTAACCAATTACATCGTATTCTTGGTAGTGGCACCCTACTAGTTTCCCAAGATTATATCAGAAGACAAATGTTAATGGTAAAAGATAAACCAAATAACTTAGAAATTGGATTGATTGAGACAATTATTGATTATGGAATTAAACATTGCAGATTTATTATCATTGAAGGCATTCTGCCAAGTCAAAAATACGGAAAAATGTTAAAACAAGTTTTAAAGCAATCTAAAAGAATAGTTTCTTATTACTATGATTTATCATTTGATGAAACATTAAAAAGAAACCACACTAAAGTAGCTAAAAATTTTTCTAAAGAACAAATGCAATCATGGTTTATTCCAAAAAATTTTCTTGGTATTAGAGGAGAAAAGGCCATCAATAAAAATGTAACCCAAAGAAAAATGATTCAAATTATTTTAAACGATATCAAATTATAATTTTACTGTTATTTTAAAATTTCATTAATTTCTTTATATTTTTCATTCCACTGGTTATCTTCCACTCTCACACACTCATCATTCTTCAAATAACCTAGAATGTTCTTCTTATCGGCTCGATTTAAAAATAAATAGGATTGTGGTGCACTAAAGTTTTTGAAATGACTAAAAAGATAATTTTTTGAAATTTTCTTCAAACTAATTGCTTTTAAAATGGGAATGATAACGCCCTGATTCTTTTTGATGAAATACTGATACGTTTCTTGATAATTATCATTCTGAATTTTCTGACCAATTCGAGCCATTAACTTAGCCTCCCCGATGATTGGTTGCCCACATTTAATAAACAATTCAATCCCACCATGTTTACCAGTCGTATACACAAACGCCTGAAATGGATGTTTAAAGAATGATTTGCGGTATTCAATCACTTTAGTACCATTTTCAATTTGTTTTACGTACGGCGGATGAAGTGAAATTAATAGTGTTTTACGAAGTGGATCAATGAATGTTTTAATTTTCAACATTTAAGTTTTCCCCCTTTTTATTTAAAATACCGATATATAGCTCATTTTACATGATTAAATTGTAAAAAAATGATGTTAGTGTTATTATACATATGAAATAAATTAAACTAAAAATACTATTTAAGCGGATCAGTATTAAGCAATTATTTTCAAAGCGAGCTAATGTTAGTGAGAGTTTAGCAACCCTGTTGTTTAAGAATAACACCGTTAATAATTTCATTTTGAACTAAAAGTAGGAATGGACGCTTAACATTCGTTACATGTTAGAGTGGCTTTATAAAATTATAAAGCATTTTAGGTGGTACCGCGGAAAGATCTTTCGTCCTTGATTGGATGAAGGATCTTTTTTTATTAGTATTCAGAAAGGTGAGTGAATTCATTGCAAAAACCAACTGTTAGAGATTTATATACCCGGGAAAGTTACCCGGAAGAAAGCATTGAAATGGAAGGATGGGTTAGAACCATCCGAAGCTCCAAAAAGATTGCTTTTATTGAAATGAATGATGGAACCTTCTTAAAGAATGCTCAAATCATTGTTAAAAGCGCCAACACTCCTAATTTTAAGGACATCACTAAAATTCCAATTTCAGCAACCATTAAAGTTACTGGAAAGGTTATTGAAACACCGGATGCACCACAACCATTCGAAATCCATGCTGATTCATTAAAGGAAATCGGTGGTTCCAATAGTGATTATCCACTTCAAAAGAAAGCCCACTCATATGAATTCTTAAGAAAGATTGCCCATTTACGTCCAAGGACTAATACTTTCTATTCTGTTTTTAAGATTAGATCATTAGCCGCATTTGCAATTCATCAATATTTGCAATCAAAGGGATTTGTTTACGTCAACACACCAATTATTACAAGTAGTGATACTGAAGGTGCCGGTCAAATGTTCAGAGTTACAACTATGGACATGAACAATCTTCCTAAAACCAAGGATGGTAAAGTTGATGATTCTAAAGATTTCTTTGGTCAAGAAACTAATTTAACCGTAAGTGGTCAACTTCCTGGTGAAGCATACACCTTGGCATTTAAAGATAGTTATACTTTTGGTCCTACTTTTAGAGCCGAAAATTCCCATACTTCTCGCCATGCTTCAGAATTCTGGATGATCGAACCAGATATGGCATTCGCTAATTTGCAAGATATTATTGATGTTCAAGAAGGTATCGTTAAATACGTTATCAAGTACTTGTTTGACCATGCTGAAGAAGAGCTTAAATTTTTGGATGAAAATGTTAACCATGGTTTAATCAAACGTTTAATGCATACTAAAAACGAAAAATTTGCCGTCGTTACTTATACTAAAGCCATTAAATTACTAGAAGATTCAGGTGCTGATTTCAAAGCTCCCGTTAAGTGGGGAATTGACTTACAGTCTGAACATGAACGCTACTTAAGTGAACAAATTTTTAAGAAGCCCGTCTTTGTCACTGATTATCCTAAAGGCATCAAAGCATTCTACATGCGTGATAATGAAGACGGCAAGACCGTTGCCGCCGTTGATATGCTAATGCCAACCATTGGTGAAATGTCCGGTGGAAGTGAGCGTGAAGAACGTTACAATGAATTAAAGAAAAAGATTCATGATTTCAACCTCCCACCAGAAGAATATCAATGGTACCTTGAATTAAGAAAATATGGTGAAACTAAGCATTCTGGTTTTGGAATTGGATTTGAAAGATTGTTGATGTACGTCACTGGAATGGAAAATATCAGAGATGTCATCCCATTCCCTAGAGAACCAGGCAATGCTCCATTTTAAAATTTAATCAATTCAAAAGCATTCCCTCAAATTGAAGGAATGCTTTTTTAATGCCAATACAAAAATAAAACCAGATTCGATATTAAGAATCTGGTTTCTTTATTTCATTAATAATTTATTTTTTACTTTCAATATGTTTATCAATAAAATCTAAGATTTCGTATGCAATTTGAGCTCTTCTAGCGAACTTATTTAATTGCTTATCACGAACTCGGCTTCCAATTGCAACATCAAATGCTGCACTATAATTAATTGTGTCATCAGGAATATTAACCGGCTTTCGAATCCGATCAGTAAAATCACTTTCGCTTTGCTTATAAGCTTTTTTTACATCTTGGATACTACTCTTAAGATCCATTCCTAAAATATTAAGAGCATAATCCCGTTCACTTCCCTTATAAGTTGCGTAAATGAACATTGCAATATCAATCATATTTGTGTCCATATAATTTCCATCTCCTAAAGTCTTATTTAAAACGAGCCAATTAAAGTCTTTTCATTTCAGATTTATAGCTATTTTAAATTACCCATTACTTACATAATACATTGTTAAGCTTATATTTTGAAATAATATACGTTAATTCAGAGTTTATTTTCGATGATGCCTTCGATTCCACTTAAATCCAAATATAAAGGAAGCGATAAATAATAATATTAAAATAATAATAAAAATGATAATAGCGACTAAATTCAAAGCTTTACAATCCCTTCATTAATAATTTCAATTATTCAACAAAAATGGAATTAACCTATTAACAAGATTAATTCCAAATTGATTATTTAGTTATTAATTCTAGCCTTTGCCCTCTTCGAATGATGGGTATAATGTCATTCCACCATCAATAAAGATGGTTTCACCAGTAACATAACTAGATTCACTGGAAGCTAGCCAAGCAGCAGCAGCGGCAACTTCACTTGGTTTACCAATTCGATTCATCGGAATTAAATCAGTTGTATCCTTCAATTGCTTAGGATCTTTAAACTTCTTGGCATTAATTGGCGTATTAATAGCACCAGGAGCAATCGCATTAACACGGATACCACGTTTAGCATATTCTAAAGCAATTGTTTCAGTAAATAATTTACTACCACCTTTAGAAGCAGCATAATGTGCAAATGTTGGCCATGGAATCTGTTCGTGGACGGATGACATGTTGATAATATTACCCTTAACTTTATGATCCAAGAAATAATTTAGAGCAGATTTAGAACCTAAAAATGTACCAGTTAAGTTAACATTTAAAACTTTTTTCCAATCTGCCAATGACATCTTATGGGTTGGAACTTGATTTTCCATTCCGGCATTATTGATCCAAAGATCTAATTGTCCAAAATTAGTAACAGCCGTATCTAACAACTTTTTAACGTCGGCTTCTTCAGAAACATCAGCATGAACTGCAACGGCGTTCCCACCATTATTCCTAATTTTTTCGACGGCACGTTCAGCGCCTTTAGCATCGGAATTATAATTAAAGACTAAGTTCATATCTTCTTTAGCTAATCGCAATGCAATTGCTTGGCCAATTCCCTTTGAACCGCCAGTAATTACTGCCACTTTGCCTTTTAAATCTTGATACATATTTATCACTCTCACTTTATTATGATAATTACATTTACTTAAGATATATTAATTTTACAATGAAAGATTACATTTTGTTAAACAATAACTATCATAAAAATAATTATAAATTAAATTTAATTTGAAACTTTGTGTATTTACCTATACAATAATGTTTATTCACTATATTGTAATTATAATTTTTTTCTAGGTTAATAACTTTAAAGTTAAGCTGTTTCGTGCTATTTTTAATGTACATTTTAAAGTTAACTACATATATAGTTATTTAATATCAATTGATTTGGAGGATCAGTTATGAAAGTTAGTTATGATAAGATTTCCTTTGCTGGAATGCTTATTACATTAGGGATCGTATATGGTGATATCGGTACCTCTCCTCTATATGTTATGAATGCTATTATTGGTGACGCTGGGAGAATGGGTGCCATCCGGCAAGATTATATTATAGGAGTCATTTCATTAATTTTTTGGACATTAATGATTATTACCACCATTAAGTATGTGTTGATTACAATGCAAGCTGATAATAACCACGAAGGTGGTATTTTTGCATTGTATGCACTAGTAAGAAGAAACGGTAAATGGCTAGTTTGGCCAGCATTAATTGGTGGTGCTGCTTTACTTGCTGATGGTACTTTAACTCCAGCAGTTACTGTAACATCCGCGATCGAAGGGTTAAAAGGCCAAACGGTTGGCGCACTGCATTTCAATAATTCACAATTTGATGTTTTAATCATTACCACCATTGTTTTGCTATCACTGTTCATGATTCAAAAATTTGGGACAGGTGTAATTGGAAAATCATTTGGACCCGTTATGTTAGTATGGTTCGCCTTTTTAGCAATTGTTGGATTATTTAATCTTAATCCAATCATGTTAAAAGCACTATCACCATACTATGCAATTCATGTTTTATTTAGCCCAGAAAACAAAATTGGTATTTTTATTTTGGGAAGTGTATTCCTAGCCACTACTGGTGCTGAAGCATTATATTCTGATATGGGTCACGTTGGTAAAAAGAACATTTATGGAACCTGGCCATTTGTATATGCTGCATTGTTTCTAAACTACTTAGGTCAAGGATCATGGATGCTATCACATGCTCAAGATCCAATGTACCGTAATTTAGTGAATATTAATCCATTTTATGAAATGCTACCTGGATTTTGGAAACCATTTGCAGTTGTTATATCTGCTTTAGCTGCCATTATTGCTTCACAAGCATTAATTACTGGTTCATATACCTTAGTTGATGAAGCAATTGGTTTAAAATTTCTACCAAGAATGATCGTTAAACATCCTAGTAACGTTAGAAGTCAAATTTATATTTCAGGAATCAATTGGTTCCTGTGTGCTGTAACATTATTCGTTGTTTGGTTCTTTAGAAGCTCTCAACATATGGAAGCCGCATATGGTTTAGCAATTACAATTACGATGCTCATGACGACCGTTTTGCTATTTGAATTTTTATCAGGCAAAATTAAGCGTATTTTTGCATTTTGTATTGCTCTATTCTTCGGTATGATTGAAACGGTATTCTTCCTAGCCAGTTTAGTTAAATTTATTCACGGTGGATACATTACCTTCTTAATTATGTTATTAATTCTTTATGTCATGGTTGTTTGGTACTTTGGTAATAAACGCCGTGATCATTATGAAAAGGAAAGTGAATATGTATCACTTCTGGACTACCGCGATCAATTAGAAGAATTAAGTAATGATAATTCAATTCCACTTTACACATCTAACTTAGTCTACATGACCAGAATTAAGAATAACTATCAAATTAAGCGTAATGCCATGTATTCAATCTTAGATAAAGAGCCAAAGAGAGCTCGTGTTTACTGGTTTGTTACCGTTAATGAAACTAGTGTTCCTTACGAAAGTACTTACACTGTTGATATGTTAAACACAAAGAATGTCGTTGATGTTCAACTTTACTTAGGATTTAGGAAATCGCAAAGCGTTAGTGTTTATTTACACCAAATTGTTGATTATCTAATCAAACAAGGGGTCTTAAATAAGCAGGATCAAAAGTATTCAACTATTAAGCACAGAAAAATTGGTGATTTTAAGTTCGTTATTATTAATGAACGTCCATCCGATTTAACAATGAATACTGAAATTAATGCATTTGATAAACAATTAATTAGTGGAAGAATTTTCTTACAAAACGTTACTGCTTCACCTGTATCATGGTACGGATTAGAATTTAGTAATGTAATTGAAGAAGCATCACCACTATTTATCACAATGCAACATGATCAATACCTAGTTCAAAGAAAGATCTATCATTCAATCCATCACTCTACTAACAGAGGGCCCGAAAGTGGAATTAAGAATAATAAATTAAATAATAACAATAAAATGAATTAAGTAAGTTTTACCAAAAAGGCTGAGTTATGATGTTTAATCATGACTTAGCTTTTTTTTTTGAATTAAAATTCCCTTTCTTAAAATTAATGGTGAAATTAACGTTGTCATAATAATGGCACTAACCGCTAATGAATATAAATTATTATTAATTAAATGATTTGATAGTCCCATTTGAGCAATGATTAAAGCAACTTCTCCCCTAGAAATCATTCCAGCACCGATCATAAATGAATTTGAAATTGAAAATCCGCTTAAATATCCTCCAATTCCAGCACCCAATAGTTTATTGACAACGGATAAAATTGTTAAAACTAAGAAAAAGAATAAATTATTTTCAATCCCGTTTAAATTAATTTCTAGGCCAACACTAATAAAGAAAAACGGAATCAAAAAATCATACCCAATTATCGTTAATGATTGGTCAACTATTTTTCTTTGGTTGGTTTGAGCAATTGCAATTCCGGCAAAAAATGCCCCTGTAATGGAACTAATCCCAATTAATTCGGCTGCATATGCAAATGAGAAACAAATAATTAATGCCAAAATAACGACTGAAGATTCAAATTGATAATGTTTAAGCAAACTAAATACCCAAGGAACAATCCATTTAATCATTAATACCAATGCAACAAAATATGCAATTTGAATGACTATCATTAGTAACAAATGATTTGAAAATAAATTATTACCACCGGTTCCTAATAAGCTTGATACGACGCTCAATAAGATAATCCCAATTACATCGTCAGCAACGGCTGCACCTAAGATTGTAATGCCACCACTACTATTTAAAGCATGCATCTCCTTTAATATTTCTGCTGAAATTGACACAGAAGTCGAAACAAAAATAATGGATAAAAATATTGATGAACTAAAATTCAAATTAAAGAATCGGCCAATCCAATACGTACTTAATAATGGAAGTAATACACCAATTACAGCAACAGTTAAACTGGGTTTCATATATTTTTTCAATAATTTTAAATTACTTTCTAGCCCAGCAATAAACATCAAAATAATCACACCCAAATCGGAAAATATATAAATTAAATCATTAGGATGAAGCCAGTTTAATATTGCCGGTCCTAATAATACTCCAGACAAAAGTTCGCCAACAACTGGTGGCATGTTAATAGCATGGCTAATTTTTCCAAAAATAGTAGTTGATAGCAATACTAGACAAATAATCAATAAATTATCCATAAATTTAATTATCTCCTTTAAAGATATAAAAAAGCACCTACTTTAAGAATGCTTTAAGCAACCCAAACTTAAAACAAATTCTTGAAAGTAAGTACTCCAACCAAAAATATTTAATTTTATTCATCTAACTAATATGATTTTCTCTTAAAATCTTTTTAACTTCTTGTTCCATTTCAGGAGTACGTTTCCATTCTTGAAAACGATCAAAATTTTCACTCGGCATCGTATAATGAGTATTAATATAATGTTCATACTTAGCAACGTGCTCCGTATGTGCAATATTCAGTTGAATAATCCGCACCTGTTTAATCATACCACGCTCAGCGGCTAATTCAGCACGACCATTCTGAACCATATTACTAATTTCCATATACTTACTGCCATCAAGCCTTGTAATTTCTTCAATTAAAGTAAAAACTTCATGACTTTTCATTGCCAATTAAATCATCCCCGAATATTCATAGTTATTTCTTATGAATTCCTTTTTTATGGTGCTTTTGTTTAATAACATTATGGTGAGTCCGATTATTTGGAACATACAACGTCTTTTTAGGATGAAGAATTGATCTTGGATGTGCCAAAACGCGTGTTACATGGTGCCCTGAAAAATTAACTAGACAGAAGAAAATAATTAAGAGACCAATGAAGCCAGTCAGCAAACGATTGGGAACGGACATTTTTTCACTGATAACCGATCCATAAAATAATTTTTTAATCTTTGATTGTGCATGTCGATCATCAGGATGCTTTTTAGAATAATCATCAGTAATTTGTTTTTGATATTGATTAATATCAAATTCCTTTTGAACATTCTTCTTTTTAGATTCAAAAGCACGCTTTTGCTTTTTTGATAGTGATTTAAACCATTGGGTAAATTCACGATACTTATTAGTCACTTCTTCAGTTGGACCTAACATTTTTAATTGACCATAATTAATCCAAGCAACTTTATCACAAAGTAATTCAACTTGTCTTAATGCATGACTGACGAAGATAATGGTCTTACCCTGTTTTTTAAAATCAGAAATTTTATCAACACATTTTTGATAAAAAGTGTCATCGCCAACTGACAATGCTTCATCAATGATTAATATATCAGGATTGATATGAACAGCAATTGAAAAACCTAATCTTGATTTCATACCACTAGAATAACTTTTAACCGGTTGATCAACAAAATCACCAATATCAGCAAAACTAATGATATCAGGCATCATCTCATCAATTTCTTCGTTCGTTAAACCTTCCATTAATGATTTTAATCGAATATTCTCGCGACCAGTTAAATTTTTTCTTAAACCAGCACTAATCGCAACAATTGAAGTATCACCTTTAACATCAACTTTACCAGTTGTTTGTGGAATAATTCCTGAGATGATATTTGAAATTGTTGATTTTCCTGATCCATTAACACCAATTAAACCTAACGTTTCACCGGCAGGAACTGTAAATGAAATTCCCATCAATGCCCAAAAATGGGGCACATTTTTAGCTGGTAAAAAGAATGATTTTAATTTATCAGATTGCGTTTTAAAAAGATCATACTCTTTAGTTACATTTTGGACTTTTATTTTATAATTCTCAGCCATTTTTAAAAACTTCCTAGATTATAATTTCGTTATTTCAAAGACGATTATTATTATACATAATGAAACTTAGGATGTAAACGTCAAGTTAATAATATTAATTGAAAGCCTGTTGACTAATCCAATAGTTACGATGATTAATCATAATTCGAACCCAAATACTCTGATAAGCATTTCTGATTGCTAATAAATTAGAATTGACGGTATTATTCTTAACTTGATTTCCAACTTCAGCCCATTTAAATGTCTTAATTCGACGACGGGTCCCTGGAATATGCTCATACAAATCATATTCACCATAATGATTATTAAGGTTACGTTTAGAACGATCATTAATATATTGAACTCGCTTATTATTAAAAAGATAATTTGCATTGCCCCAACCGTTACGGTGTTTATTCAAACGAATTCGATACCAGATACTTTCTGAACCATTATCGTTAACAATTGCCATGTAATTGGACATGTATTGATTCTTGCTTAATTTATTCGTATTGGAAACTGGTCGGGCCAGTGCTGGATCCCCCATCACATGATTATAAATCACTTCATTATCTTGATGATTAATTAAAAGTGAAGTCTTAATTTTATAATAAGTGATTTTAGGTAAATTTAAAGCAGGACGACTAACCCAATATTTTCTAACCCGATTACTATTTTTAAACCGCAATCGATACCAAGTAGTCGTCTTTTTCTTAAAATTAGCTTGTGCAATTGCATCGACGTAAACTTTTTGTCCCGCGTAAGAATTATGATTAATCCAAGGACTTTTAACAACTCGTTTTTTAGTATTCGGAATATCACGATATAGTTGTTCACGTTGGTAATTAGAAGATAGTGACCATTTTTCTGGATCAACTTCAGTTAATTTAACCTTGGCATAAACAGCTTTTGGATGGTGCTTCTTTTTATTTTTATGATGCTTTGGATGATTAGCATCATTAACAATCTGATTAATAGTTTGGTCTAAATTAGACCAACCATATTGATTGATCAAATTGATCAACAAGTTAGCATACTGCGGAGAAGTAGCGTATTTACCGACCAAAGATTTAGCAGCATCTTCAAACGTTGCTGCATTTTCTTTGTGAGAACCAGAATAATAATTATTGTCCCAACTAGTCCCGTTTCTTAATAAATTACCATTATCGTCAATTGAATCATAGACGTTCGGATATTTTTTAAAATTAGCGTTAGTATAATATAATTGTCCATTTGAATTATATTCAGCCGTTGGCATTGAAATTGATTGGCCATTGTATGATCCTTTCATTCCAAAGTAATTATTAGCCTGCACAGCTAACTGACTTTGACCCCAATCACTTTCTAATGCTGCTTGGGCCATCATAATGGATGCATATAAATTATATTTTTTTGATACAGACTTAACGATGGGTGAAAGTTGTTGAATAAAATTAGCTTGAACGGATGAAGAAGTGTCCGCTAGTACTGTTTTACCAGCAAAAAGACCGCATAAAACCATTAACATAATTAGTAATGATTTAATCCCAATTTTTATTTTTTTCATTACTCCAACTAAACCCTCTCTACAACAGTGATATCATTATTTAGAATAACACATTTTAGAAAAATAATAATATGAAATAAATAAAAAACCACTTAAATATTCTATTATATACTGAAGAAATATTAATCTATGAGTATTCATAGAACATTAAGCGGTAATTTAATTTATTATTAATGAATTATAAGGGACTAGTATTTATTTTTAACGCCACGACGATCAGCATTTAATTCATTTTGTTGATCTTTAAATTTTTTCCAAGTAGCGTCTCTTCTAGATTGTTGTTGTTTCCGATTAACTCGATGTCTTTTTGTATATTTCATAATTAAATCCTCCCTTCTTAATTGGTTTACTAACTTTATATTATAACAATTTAATATGTAATTAGCTATTATCTAATACAAAAAAAGACGACATCAATGTCGTCTTTTTAGTTAAATTAATCGTTATTATTCAACGGTGACACTCTTAGCCAAGTTTCTTGGACGGTCAACATTGTAACCCTTATTCAAAGTTGTGTAGTATGCAAGTAACTGAGCTGGAATCACACTAACTAATGGTGTTAAAAGTTCACTCATATCTGGAATAATAAAATCATCCCCAGGCTGAGCTAATGCTTTTCTAACAACTGTTAAGCCTTTTGATCCTCTCGATTCAGTTTCTTCTAAATTACTGCGGGTTAAAGCAGCAGTTTTCTTTTGGGTAATTAATGCGAAAACGGGGGTACCCTTTTCAATCAAGGCAATGGTTCCATGCTTTAATTCGCCAGAAGCAAAGCCTTCAGCCTGAATATAAGAAATTTCCTTTAATTTAAGCGCATTTTCTAAGGAAACATAGTAATCTTCTCCACGTCCAATATAGAAAGCACGATTAGCATGAACAAAATACTTCTTAGAAATTTGATCAATCCGGTCTTTATCATCAATCACAGCTTGCATTCCATTGGCAGCTAAACTTAATTCACGTTTAACATCAAAATTTTGAGCAGTCGTTTGTCCAACTGCTTCGCCAAGTGCTTTAGCTAAAATTGCTTCAAGTGCAATTTGTGCAGTGTATGCTTTTGTGGAAGCAACAGAAATTTCAGGACCTGCATTTAATAGCATTGTATAAGTAGCTTCTCTTGATAGGGTTGAATTTTCAACATTAGTAATTGTTAAACTATCATAATCTTTATTAATGTTATTTAAAACAACTCGACTGTCAGCTGTTTCACCACTTTGACTTAGGAAAATAAAGAATGGTCTTTGTGATAATAATGCGTCCGAGTATGCAAATTCTGAAGAAATATGAACTTCAGTTGGAATATGAACTAATTTTTCAAATAGTGCTTTACCAATTAAGCCAGCATGGTAACTAGTTCCAGCTCCAACAATATATAAGCGATCAGCCTTTTTCATTGCAGAAATAATTTTAGGGTCAACGGTTGGCTTACCATCAACGTCTAAATATTCCTGGGATAATTTTCTCATGATATTTGGCTGTTCGTTAATTTCTTTTAACATGTAATAAGGGTAAGGTCCCTTGTCAGTAGCACTAGCATCCATGTCAACATGAAATGGTTTTCTTTCAACCCGATCACCAGCTAAGTTCTGGATTTCAATTGAATGGGGTTTAACGGTTACAACTTCCCCGTCTTTTAAAGCAATGAAATCGTGGGTAATATTTAACATTGCTAGAGAATCAGAGCATACAACATTTCCGGTTTTATCATTTCCGACCCCAACTAATAATGGACTCTTATTTTTAGCAACGAATAAGGTATCAGGATGTTCTCGATCCATTAATAGAAAACTATATGATGAACCATTAAGTAAATTCAAGGTCTTAAAAAATGCTTGCTTTGTACTTAAATTTTCAGTGGTTGCAAACTTATCAACCAATTGAACAACAACTTCAGTATCGGTTTGACTAGTAAATTTAACACCCTTTAAGTACTTGTTCTTTAATTCCTTATAATTTTCGATAACACCATTATGAACCAAATAGAAACGGTTATCTTGAGAAAATTGAGGGTGAGCATTCTCAACACTAACCTTACCATTAGTTGCCCAACGGGTATGTCCAATTCCAGTTGATCCCTTAACATCTGGACCAACTGCATTAATCAGGTGGGAAATATTTCCCTTTCGCTTAATTAAATAATCTTTTCCGTTCTGATCATTAACGTAGATTCCAGCAGAGTCATATCCGCGATATTCTAATTTTTTTAAGCCATTTAATAGAATATTAACGGCGTCTTTATTTCCTGTTACTCCCACAATTCCACACATATTAAACATCCTTTTTTCTTTATTATTTAAAATTGGTATATACACCAATTGTCATTTTTATTACTCAACAATTTACAATTTACAGCAATTAAGGGCACTTGTCAACAAAATAATTCATAATTGGTATACATTTTATTAATTCTAAATTAATTTTTTAAACGATTAATTATAGCACAAAGCTAAAATAAAAGTGGAAGATAATAAATTTTTATCTCCCACTTTTTAATTGCCACATTCTTAATTTTAATCTAAACCAATTTCTTTATTAGCAACATCAGCAATCCGTTTAGCATACGAATTAACTTCATCTTGAGTTGGAGCTTCAGCCATTACTCTTAATAATGGTTCAGTCCCACTTGGTCTTACTAGAACACGGCCATTACCATTCATTTCTTTTTCAACTTGCTTAATGATCTTTTGAATTTCAGGATTCTTTAATCCATCTTTTTTATGATTAGTCTTAACATTAATTAATTTTTGAGGATAGGTATGAACATCAGCGGCTAATTCAGAAAGCTTTTTACCAGTGGTCTTCATAATATGCATTAATTGAAGGCTGGTTAACATCCCATCACCGGTTGTATTGAAATCTAAGAAGACAATGTGGCCTGATTGTTCACCACCTAAGTTGTAGCCACCCCGATTCATTTCTTCAACGACATAGCGGTCACCAACTTGAGTCTGTTTACTATGCAAGCCGTGTGCTTCCATTGCTTTATACATCCCTAAATTACTCATAACCGTTGTTACAATCGTATCCTTCTTTAAGCGACCATGTTCAGACATGTATTTACCACAAATGTACATGATTTTATCGCCGTTAACAACGTTTCCCTTTTCGTCAACTGCAATACAACGATCGGCATCACCATCGAATGCAAAACCAACCTGAGCTTTTTTATCAACGACGAATTTTTGCAATTTTTGCGGATGGACGGCACCAACGCCATCATTAATATTAATTCCATTTGGCATCGTTGCCATTGTATCGAAATCAACCCCAACGTCGGCATATAAACGGGAAACTAAGTTACTAGTTGCACCGTTGGAAGCATCAACACAAATCTTCATTCCGGAAAGATCGTCAGGAATTGTTTGTTCTAAGAATCGAATGTATTTCTGACTACCTTCTGAGTAATCAGCAACGGTACCTAATCCTTTAGCACTGGGTCTCGGTAAGTCATCATTACCCTTCTCTAAAATATCCTCAATTTCACTTTCTAGTGAATCAGATAATTTATATCCATCAGAACCAAAGAATTTAATCCCATTAAATTCCGCTGGATTATGTGAGGCGGTAATCATAACTCCCGCAGCGGCATCCTGTGTTCTAACTAAGTATGCAACCCCAGGAGTACTAATAACACCCAGATGTAAAACTTCGATGCCAGCTGATAATAAACCGGCAGTTAAAGCTTCTTCCAGCATTTGGCCAGAAATTCTTGTATCCCTTGCCACTAATACTTGAGGTTGTTTATCAGAATCAGCGTGTTTAGATAAAACATATCCACCTGCTCGACCGCATCTAAACGCTAGTTCCGGTTTTAAATCTCGGTTAGCAACTCCACGAACACCATCAGTTCCAAAATATTTCATATTTATACTTCCCCATTTCTCAAATTATTCATTAACGATTTTAATTTTAATGTGATCAGGATTAAATCCTGAAACATTGTTTAAACTTTTATCCAGCTGAATTGTTTTTTCATGACCAGATGATATTTCAGAAGCATTAACGTTCACAGTGACTTTCTTTATCTTGGCTAATTGTTGTGAACTACCAAAAGCATTAACATTTTTAACATTCGAAACTACTTTCGATTTATGACCATTAGAACCCATTAAATGGAAGTTCAATGGAACCTTCTTATTATTGCCACGTGTAATTGGTAAATGAACAGTTGTAGTTGAAGGTGTTAAAATCACATTTACAATTCGATTCTTAGAATCCAATGCTTCCATTACTGCTTGAGTATCAACAGTTTTACTGGTGTTTTCCGGTAAATTAAGTTGAGCAATTACCCGTTTAATTTTAGAAATTTCACTTGATGCACCAGTAACTTTAACATTCGAAATTCCGGCAACTGGTTTGCCAGCGGTGTAACCAGGCGATAAGTTGCTGTTATTATATGCAACTTTAATTGGCATCGAAATGGTCCTTCTTGGCTGGACATCAACTTTAATCGTAGACGGCCTCAAATGATAAGTTAGATCAGAATTCAAGCCTTCTTGAAATAAGCGAACGTTATGTTTACCAACACTCAATTTACTTAAATCAGCGAAAACTTTAAAATTCTGCGTATTAGAAGTTGTGGTAACTAATGCTGACGGTCCACTAATTTGGACATTCACTTTTTCAGGATACCCAGTTACAAAATATTTACTACTATTTACATTTAATTGTAATGGTACTTGAATATTATCAGTTTTAGTTGATGTTAATTGAGTTTGTTGGCCATTACTTGATTGGAAATGATTAGTATATCTAGTTTGAGTTTGTTTAACATATGCAAATATTAAAATTGCAAACAAAAGGGAGATACATCTGAAGAAAAAATTACTGTTAAAAAATTTATTCATTATTTCTCCCTCCTCAATAGTTTGTTAAACCAACGCGTAATTGCACTTAACGAAGGTTTATTATCATCATCATCTTCCTTAAGCAATTGATCATTAAAGAATTTCAGATAATCTTTTCTGGTAAGGCCACGAATTAATTCGTTATCCTTTGTAATTGATACTTCACCGGTTTCTTCTGAAATGACAATTGTTAAAGCATCGGTTACTTCAGAAATACCAACAGCAGCACGGTGTCTCGTCCCCAATTCCTTGGGAATCAAATTACTTTGTGATAGCGGAAGATAAGCGGCTGCAACTGCAATTCGCTGATTTCTGATAATTACTGCACCATCATGAAGCGGCGTATTAGGAATAAAGGTATTAATCAACAATTCACCTGAAATATCAGCATCCAACTTAATCCCGGTTTCAATATAATCTTCCAAACCGGTATCCATTTGAATGGTAATAAGCGCCCCGATTCGACGTTTTGACATATATTGAATGGCAGTATCCAATGATGAAATCATGTGCTTGATTTCGATACCTTCTTTTTGATTCCGTCTTAAAACAGAACCACGACCTAAATGTTCTAAGCCACGTCTTATTTCTGGTTGGAAAATAACAATAATAGCAATAACGCCCCAATTAATAACTTGATCCATTAACCAGGAAACAGCGTCTAGTCCTAAATAAACGCTTATAATTTTAATTACTGCTATAATGATAATTCCACGAAATAGCTGGACAGCTTTAGTGCCCTTCAGTAAAATGATAAGTTCATAAATAATGAACCAGACAACTAAAATGTCCAATAAACTAGTAAAGTGATGGACAGTGAATAAATCACTCCAAAATGAGTTCATTAATAAGTCCTCCATATTTTTATTCCATATTTATTATATCACTTTAGGAATATTTTAACTTTAATGATCAATTTAAATCAATAAATCGTATCATTTTCTAATAATTCATGTTTTAATAATAGTCGGGAGCTGAATCAAACATGATATCCAAACACTGGCAAATTAGAATTATGTTTTTAATCATATTAAGTTTTCTCTTTGCCTATATTAAAGTCCCCTTCCGCTTCTTAATTTTAAATACATTCTTAGCATATATTCCGATTGAATTAGGTTTTCAAATTTTAAGGAAATCAATTTATAAAACATTTTGGTTATGGCCATTCTTAATTATGTGGCTCCTATTTTACCCAAATGCACCGTATTTATTAACTGATTTGTTTCATTTAACAATGTTAAATGCTTTTAATTTGGATAGCTCCATGAAATTAGTCCCAATTGAAATCTGGATATACTTTGCTTGTTTAACAATCATTGTTTTTTTATGTGTTATTATCAGCTCAAGGGGATTAATGAATATCACCCAAATGCTTACTAACAAATATTTTGCAAATGTGCCATCAAAAGTAAAATCGTTTTTAAATCAATTATTAATCGTTTTGTTAACTATCATTTCATCCATCGGTATTTTTATTGGCCGATTTTTAAGAATTCATACGATTTTTCTTTTCATATCACCACGACTATTCATCAATCCGCTGATTAACATGTGGCACTATCATATGATTATTTTTGTAATAGTATTAACAATTGTTCAATTATCAATTGATTGGGTGATTTCAATTCAAAATAAATAAAATGCAGCTATCTTTAGCTGCATTTTATTTATTTCGATTACCAATGATTCTAACTTCTGGATGAAGTTTAACTTGGTTTTGCTCATAAACCACCGATTGAACATGGTGAATCACATTTAAATAGTCATCGGCAGTTGCATGATCAACATTGACAATAAAGCCAGCATGTTTTTTGGATACTTCAGCTCCACCGCTGCGGTAGCCTTGTAAATGAGCATCATGAATTAACTTTCCAGTAAAATATCCAGTTGGGCGCTTAAAAACACTGCCACATGATGGTAATTCTAAGGGTTGCTTAGACATCCGGAGCGCATTGATATGATCCATGAAAGACTGAATTTGATTAGAATCAGCCGGTTTTAAATTAAACGTTGCTGACAACACAACCATCTTTTGATCCTGAATAATGCTATGACGATATCCAAAATTCAGTTGATCACGATTCAATGTTTGAATTTTACCATCTGATAACACATTGACTGAATCAACAATTGAATCGGTCGAACCGCCATAAGCACCAGCATTCATAAAAATAGCACCGCCAACACTACCTGGAATTCCAGCTGCAAATTCCAATCCTGATAATGAATGTTTTTGAGCACAAATTGATGCATCAATAATTGCAGCACCTGCATCTGCTATAATTTGATTACCAACACATCTAATTCGATTTAAATGAATCAAGCTAATCACTAAGCCGTGAATACCGCCATCCCTAATGATTAAATTGCTAGCCCGACCAATCACTGTAATCGGAAGCCGATCCTTATTTGCTAATTGAACTAACATTTCAAGTTCTTTTACATTTTTAGGAAATGCTAATAATTCTGCCGGACCGCCAGTTTTTGTAAACGTGTAATGAGATAGTGGTTCATTTTTTAAAATTTTGATGTCATTAAGCTTACTTTCCATAATTCAATTCCCCTAATTTTAAATCTATCTTAATTAATTTTACCACTAAACATCCGATGCTATACTAAAAACATCTAATAATTTTTCAAATAAGGAATGATAAAATTGAATTTTATTGCAATTGATTTTGAAACAGCTGCAAGAAAAAGAGCAAGTGCATGTTCTCTAGCAATTACAGTCATTAGAAAAGATGAAATTGCAAGCGAATTTTATACTTTAATTAATCCGGAAGTAAAATTTTATTGGCGCAACGTTAAAGTAAACGGTATTCATGAAAAAGACGTCCAAAATGCTCCTACTTTTCCAGAAATTTGGCCAATGATCAAGTCATTATTCCAAAATAATATGTTGGTCATTGCACACAATAATTCTTTTGATAACAGTGTTTTAAGAAAAACATTGGAACGTTATCAAATAAATGAGCCTAAATACTTAACACTTGATACTGTAAAAACAAGTCGCCATCTTTTTCCAAATTTAATCAACTATAAATTAGACACCGTCTGCAGAGATTTAAACATTCCACTTCATCATCACCATAATGCTTTAGATGACAGTTTAGCATGTGCCAATATTTTAATTGAACAAAAAAGGCAGTTTGGTGAAGAAGCAATCAAACCGTTTGTTAGAATTTTCAATTAACCGACTTAAAATCCTAGGATGAATTTATTCCATCCCAGGATTTTTTATTTTACCTTAATTTTCATTTCAATTGTTGATTGATAGTTGCCCTCACTTTGAATTATTCGATGCTTCATATGGTCTTTAAATCCACACTCACGATAAATATGAACGGCGGCATGGTTCCTTTTTTCAACAATTAATAATAATGAATGGAGGTTACTTTGGATTCTTCCCCATCTAATGGCTTCCCTTACTAATGCTTTACCTAAGCCAAAATTCCAAAATGGTTTCCTAACTGCAACGCCCAATTCGCCATCATCTGAATCAGATAATCGCTGGACAGTTACAACTCCAATTAAATCATGTTGATACTCAGCAACAATAATAATATTACCACGGGTTTGATTAATCATTATAAGCTGCCTTGCTTCTTGTTTAACAGATAGTTGGGCAATTTCTGGATCAACACTAAAAGTATCAGATTCACGGACTAGTTTTTTCATTAAATTTAACAGTGATTCAGCATCATCTGGCTGTGCAACTTTAATCTCAGCTTCCATTATTTTTGGTTCAAGCTTTCTGAAATCATTTTTTTAAAATGGTCTCCAACGGGATTAAATTCCAAAGTTCGATAATTTTCACCTTTAAGATCATCACGTTTAAAAATAATTTGTAAATGTTGAGCAGGAAGTTCACTTTTAACATATCTTGACCATTCAACAACACTGACACCATCGCCATCAAAATATTCATCTAAGCCAAGGTCAGCACCACTGCCATCATCTAAACGATATGCATCCATGTGATAAAGGGGAATTCGACCATCTTTATATTCCTTGATAATTGTAAAGGTTGGGCTCACAACATAACGTTTAATGCCTAATCCCTTAGCAATTCCCTTTGTAAAAGTAGTCTTTCCAGCACCTAAATCGCCATCTAATACAATGACATCCCCTGGTTTCAAATACTTAGCAATCGATTTTCCGATTCCAATTGTTTCCTTTGAATTATTTACTTCTAATTTCAAACTTAAAATTCACCTTCATATTAAAGTGATTGAATTGCATTAATCATTGCAACTTTATAAACATCATCTGAATTACAACCACGTGATAGATCAGAAACGGGTTGATTTAATCCTTGTAAAATTGGGCCTAATGCCTCAAATCCACCTAACCTTTGTGCAATTTTATAACCAATATTCCCAGATTGTAAATCAGGGAAAACAAAGACGTTGGAATGACCAGCTACTTTAGAATTCGGTGCCTTTGTTTTAGCAACTGATGGTACTAAAGCGGCATCAAACTGTAATTCGCCATCAACAGATAAATCAGGTTGCTCTTCACGAACTTTTTTAGTTGCTTCGACGACCTTAGTGACCATATCGCCCTTTGCAGATCCCTTGGTTGAAAAACTTAACATTGCAATTTTAGGATCTAAATCAAACATTTTAGCGGTATTAGCACTTTCAATTGCAACTTCGGCCATTGTATCAGCATCTAAAGTAATATTAATTGCACAATCTGCAAAAATGTAACGTTCACCATGCTTTTGTAAAATAAAAGCACCACTGACCCTTTTAATACCCGGTTTAGTTTTAATAATTTGTAAAGCAGGCAATACAGTGGCACCAGTAGATTGGGTGGCACCAGAAACCATCCCATCGGCTAATCCCATATAAACTAGCATGGTTCCAAAGTAATTATAATTTTGAAGCCATTTTTCAGCCCGTTCATGGCTAGTTTTACCATTTCTTCTTTTCACCAATGATTCAACCATTTGATTATGTTTATCAACTGGATATTGTTCAGGATCGATAATATTAACGTTTTTTAAATTAACATTATGATCATATGCAATTTTTTCAATTTGTTCAGAATTGCCCAAAAGAATGGGTTGAATCAAGTGCTCCTGTCCTAATTTAGCGACAGCCTTAATGATTCTAATGTCTAATCCTTCTGGAAAAACAATTTTTTTATTTTTACCTTCAATTTTTTGCTTCAATCTATTAAACAAGTTCATGACTATTCTTCCTTTTTGGTATTTGGATTTTCATTTTTTTGATCTAAACTAACGTGTTCTGGTAATTGCCAGTCAATTGGCTTCTCGCCTAAAGCCTTTAATGCTTCATTGGTTTTTGAAAATGGCCTTGAACCAAAGAAACCACGGTTAGCGGACAATGGACTGGGATGGGCTGATTGTAAAACAATGTTAGTTTCAGTATTAATTAGCTTAATTTTATTTCTGGCAGCCCGCCCCCAAAGAATAAAGACAACCGGTTCTGGACGTTCAGATAATTTTTGAATTGCAACATCAGTTAATCGTTCCCAGCCCTTTCCTTTATGTGAAAAGGCTTGACCATTCCTAACGGTTAAAACTGAATTAAGCATTAAAACACCTTGTTTAGCCCATTTTTCTAAGTAACCATGATGCACTGGTTTAATCCCTAAATCATGATATAGTTCTTTATAAATATTTTTCAAAGATGGTGGAATTTCGACTCCCGGCATAACAGAAAAACTTAATCCGTGAGCCTGATTAGGTTCATGATATGGATCTTGTCCCAAAATAACCACCTTAGTTTTACTGAATGGCGTCCATTCAAAAGCTTCAAAAATTTTACTTGCAGCTGGATGAATATAATAATGATTATATTCATTTACCAAAAATTTTCGCAAATCTTGATAATAAGCTTTTTCAAATTCTGGCTTTAAAACACCCCACCAATCATTATGAATAAATGGTTTCAAATTCAACACCTCAATTTAATTTTATCATATTTAGTACAAAAAAAGAGACCTGTTGTTTCATAACAGAATCTCCTTAGTAGTTCTTCATATAGCGTGAAATTTCACGTTCTTGATCACGACGTTTAATTGCTTCCCGCTTATCATATTGACGACGGCCCTTAGCAACCCCAATCAATACTTTGGCAAAACCATGTTTAATGTAAACTTTGAGCGGAATTAAAGTGATTCCTTTATTTTGAACATCGTTTCTTAAACGCTTAATTTGCTGCTTATGCAAAAGTAATTTTCGATTTCTTAATGGATCATGATTAAATTGATTTCCTTCAGCATACTCACTAATATGAACATTTTCTAAATATGCTTCACCATTTCTAATTCGTGCAAAACCATCCTTCAAGTTTAAACGTCTAGCACGAATCGATTTAATCTCGGTTCCTTTCAATGCCATGCCAGCTTCGACAGTCTTTAAAATATCGTAATCATGTCTGGCACGACGATTTTGCGCCATTACATTTGAATTATTATTCTGTCGGCGTTTTTTCTTTGACATTTAAATCACCCCAATCATTTATGTGAATGGTTAACCTTACCATGATGAGAATGATGATTAAAATTACGCTTGCCACTACGATTTGAGCTACCGTGACGGTTATGATAATGATTATGGTTCCCATGGTTAAAATGCTTATGTGGTCGCTTAGGTAAAATATGGGTAACAGGAGCATCCTTAGGATTAACTAAATCAAAATCAATTTCACTTTGATCAGCATCAACATGAATAACCTTAACTTTAATTGGCTGACCGATTCGATAAGTTCGACCCGTGTTACGCCCAACTAAACATAAGTACTTATCAACGTATTCATAGTAATCATCTTTCATACGACTAATATGAATAAGCCCTTCAATTGTGTTTGGTAACTCAACGAACATTCCAAATTTCATAACGGAACTAACGGTTGCATCAAATGTTTCACCAATATGATCAGCCATATACTGAGCTTCCTTCATGGAAATGGTATCACGTTCAGTATCAACTTCACGACGTTCACAATCAGAGGTATGGGTTCCAATTTCATCTAAAACATTCTTAAACTTACCTTTACTCTTAGCATTAATTCCATGATCCATGTAATAATGAATCATTCTATGAACCATCGTATCAGGATAACGCCTGATTGGAGAAGTAAAGTGGGTATAGTAAGGAGCTGCTAAACCAAAATGACCTAGTGGTTGATCACTATACCGGGCTTGCTTTAAACTTCTTAGCATCATAACAGATACCATTGCTTCTTCTGGTTTTCCTGCAACCTTCTTCAAAACGTTCTGCATCATGCTTGGCTTCAAATGGTTAACATCACCTTTAACGTTAATTCCAAAAGCAGTTAGCAATTCAAAAAACGATTTAACACGGTCAGCATCCGGGGTTTCATGAACACGATATAAGAATGGAACGTGTTTATCATAATAATGCTTGGCAATTGTTTCATTAGCAGCCAACATGAATGATTCAACCAATTTTTCTGCTAAACCACGAACACGCAATTGAACATCGATTGGATGACCAGTCTCATCAGTGATAATTTCAGCTTCATGGTCATCAAAAGAAATCGCACCACGCTTCATTCGGTGTTTCAATAAAATTCGGTGTAAATCAGCCATATCTTTGAACATTGGAACTAATTTCTTATATTTCTTAATTGTCTTCGGATCATCAGATTCTAAAATCTTATTAACATCTGTATAGGTCATTCGCGCAGCTGAGCGCATATAACTAGGATGAATCCGATGTTTAACAACTTCACCACGCTGATTGATTTCCATTTCACAACTCATGCAAAGCCTTAATTTACCTTCATTTAATGAACAAATTCCATTAGATAATCGTCTTGGTAACATTGGAATAACTCGATCAGTCAAATAAACGGATGTCCCACGCTTATAGGCTTCCTTATCAATCAATGAACCTGGTTTAACATAGTGGCTAACATCTGCAATGTGAACACCTAAGTGATAATTACCATTCGGCAATTTCCATACGGTTCCGGCATCATCTAAATCTTTAGAATCCTCACCATCAATTGTTACTAGTTGTTGATCAGTGACATCTTCTCTGCCCTTTAATTCATCCTTTGTAACGTGATCAGGAATTGCATCTGCTTCCTGTAAAACGTCTTCCGGAAATTGAGATGGAATTTTATGAGCATAGACAATCTGCAAAATATCAATGCCTGGATCATCAATACTACCAATAACTTCCTTTGCAACTCCTACCATCGTATCAGGATGTTTAGCATCTGGATACCTAGTGATATCAGCAGTAACAACTTCACCTGGAGTTGGTTTTAGGCCAACTTCGTTAACGTAAAATTTAAAGCTAGATAATTTTTTATCCTTTAAAATCACTTGACCGTAGTAACCCTGGTCATCACCCGTTTGTTGAAATTCACCAACGACCTGGGTGTAACCACGTTCACTAATTTTAATGACTTTTCCTTCGGGGCCTTTATCACTATCGGCTTTTGCTGGTCTAATAATCTTAAATTGAACGGTATCACCATTCATAGCATTCATTGTATGATCAGGTGCAATGTATGCATCTGGTAAATCTTCATCATATCTAACGAAGCCAAAGCCTTTAACATTAGCGTGAAAGCTACCCTCTAGAATTACATCGGCTGGGTTAATTTTAAAATTACCCTTAGATGTGACAATTACTTTTTTGTCACGTTCTAATTGAGCTAATTCCTGAACAATAACTTTAAAAGCTGTTGAACCATGGTAACCTAATTCAGAAGATATTTTTTCAACTGTAAAACTTTGATCTGAATTGGCCCTTAAAACACTTTCAATTTGATCTCTTAAATTTGTATCTTTCAATATTAATTCCTCATTAATTTAATATATTTGTATGCTAATTACTATTATTATTTTAACATTAATTTATTTGCTTATATATCCAAACGGATTTAATACAAAAAAATCCTCTGTTAAACAACAGAGGACAATTATTTAATGTGATGACATCCAAACTAATAGAATTGAAACAACAAAGAAAATAATCCCCAATACAACGGTTACTTTTTGCATAAATGCTTCAAATCCACGTGCTTTAGAATGTGCAAATAAATCATTTGCGCCACCTGTCAAAGATGACATGGCACTTTCTGTTTTAGCTGGTTGCATTAAAACAGCAAGAATAATTAAAATGCTATCAATCCATAATAAAATCATTAAAAAATTACTCAATGAATTGCCCCCTATCTATTAAAGACAATAAATATACATATTAATTAAATGTTATCATATTTAATCTTGTTTTTCCAATTGATTTATTTTTTGTAGATTGATTTAAAATGACAATCTGTTATTTGTTTTAACATAATATCATATAACGGTCCATTCCCTAAGATGTCAGCAATTAAATAGGCAATTACAGTCACAAAGGCGAGTGCCATTAAATGCTGAAGCGTTCCTACCATTTCAGTAATTAAAATGATACTCGTAAATGGAGTTTGGCTAATGCTTGCAAAAAATCCAACCATTCCAATGATAATAATATTAGATAAATAAATTGGATTTAATAATCCAAGATCAATAAACAATTGGCCACAGAGGTCGCCAATTAAAGCACCAATTACTAACATTGGAACTAAAATTCCACCGGGGGCTTTTGTACTCATTGATAATTCTGATAGTAGAAATCTTAAAATCAAATATAATAAAATTGCGCCAATTGAAAATTTAAAACGGGTAATCTTAATAATAAGATTACTACCACTTCCTAATATTATAGGTAAATCCATTCCAAATGGAATGACTAATATTAATGGGATCAAAACGTTAAAATTACTGGGCAATCCTTTAATATGAAATTGAATCGAATTTACCTTTAAAGTAATTTGCTGGTAAAAATAACCAGCAATTCCAATGACAACCCCTAAAATAATTAACAATCCATAATCATGGAGTGGATACATATGAAGATCCGCGAGGTGAAAAATTGGAATTTCACCAAATAAAACGGTTGAAATAAAATTAGCAATAATAGCAGATGTTAAAGCGGTTAAACTAACCAAAATTGAAAAATCACGATAAACACCTTCTAGAACAAATAAAGTACTTGCAATCGGAGCATTAAAAATAGTTGCTAATCCAGAAGCAACCCCGCCGGCCATCATTGTTCGGCGTTTTTCAGGATCATCAGTTCTTAAGATTGAAATCCCCTGTGCTGCTGATGCACCAATTTGAATTGCGGGTCCTTCTGGCCCCATAAAGATTCCACTACCAACGGTTAAAATACTGCCAATAAATTTATGCCACAGAGTTTTAAACCATGGATATTTTAAAACCCCGGTAATCTGGCCCTGTGATTGTGGAATTCCGGAACCTTTAATGTCAGGATCATCATTAATGATCCATGCAATTAAAATTCCAATTACAATATTAGTTAATCCAATTACAGCTACCCAAGCTAAATTACTTGCTGCCAGTCGATATACGATTCTAATTAACAAAAACAGTCGGTCAATTAATAATCGAAAGCAACTAGTAATAATGCCAACGACAATTCCAATTAAAACACCGTTAACAACTGCATTTAACTTATCAAGTTTTAATTTTTTCAATTTTCTCCCCCACTTAATGATCTTACTTTAAATTTTAACATGAAACAGGGAATAATCATTTTAAGATTTAATTGTTTTCCAAATTAATTTCATTGGTTTTAAATGATGATGTCGCATTTTAATAAAATTATTACGTCTCAAATGTAATTGAAATGGTAATTTAATTTTAACTGGGATTTCAATCAAATTACCATTCATAAATTGATCTAATTGATGATAATAATCTAAAGTAGCATTCACAAGCGGAACCCAATCATCATTATTATTTTGAATTGGTGCATTAGTAGGATTGATTACATTAGGAATTACCGGTATCACTGTCTGTTGATCAGAAGAATTCCCGTGATGTAGTTGATTTTTATTTTTATCAACTTGATCAGCAGAACTAGAATGAGAAGTACTGCTATTTTCTTTTGATTGTTGATCAGGTGATTTTTTATCAGGTTGTGGTTCTGGTTTTAAATGTTCATCTTTAGAATGGGATTGATGATCAGATGGTTGCTTATTCTCACCGTTATTACCAGTAGCTGATGAATTAGATTTTGAATCACTTGAATGCGAATTAGCATCATGATTTTGATGATCTTTTTTTAATGATTGATACCTTAATACAATTTGCTCATTTTCATCGTTAATTTTTCCTTCTAATTGATTCGGATCAATTAATTGATAGTCAGTTTCTTTAAGGCCGTCCAAATGGTAAGCCCCACCAAATGTTGCTTGGGTAATTAATTGATCAGAAGCAATGGAATTACCATCTTGATCAACAAATTTAACGGTAAGCTTAGCCGGATTAGCAACATAATCAACCCTCATACTTCCATTTTTTAATTTAATCTGTGAGACATTGGCATGGTAATGCGGATAATGATTAGCCAAATCAACAATTTTATTGGCATCACCGGAAATCACTTCAAATTTGGGTGATGTAGTGAATTTAGTCCCATCAGAATTATTACCCTTAAAACTGGAAATCAAATCAAAAGAAACCATCTTGGCATAAGAATCAGTACTGTTTGCTAAATTTAAGCCAGTAAAAGTAACTAAAGCCATTAAAAATAAAAATACTTTTAAACGCAAAATAAAAACACCCTTCCTTAAATTAAGTAACATTTATAGATACGAAATTTAAAGAATGGTGCTTTTTTTATTTTAAATTAAAATTTACTTATTCATAATGTTTTCGCGAGCTTCACGACTTAAATTATAGAATGAGTGAATTCCTTTGTATTGAGCAACATCGCCAAGTTGGTCTTCAATTCTCATTAATTGATTATACTTAGCAATTCGTTCGCCACGGCTCATGGAACCAGTCTTAATTTGACCAGCGTTTAAGCCAACAACTAAGTCAGCAATGGTTGTATCTTCAGTTTCACCAGAACGGTGTGAAACAACAGCGGTATAACCAGCTTCTTTAGCCATTTCAACAGCCTTAACTGTTTCGGTTACAGTACCGATTTGGTTAAGCTTGATTAAAATAGAGTTAGCAACGCCCATCTTAATTCCCTTAGATAAGAAGTTAGTGTTAGTAACGAATAAATCATCACCAATAATTTGAACCTTTTTACCTAAACGGTCAGTAGCAATCTTCCAATCATCCCATTCGTTTTCATCCAATGGATCTTCGATTGAAATAATTGGGTACTTGTCGACTAATTTGTCTAATAAGTCAACAAATTCTTCGGCTGAATAAGATTTGCCATCACTTAAGTTATACTTCTTAGTCTTAGCATCATAGAATTCAGATGCAGCACAATCAAAGGCAATGCATACATCTTTACCAGGCTTATAGCCGGCTTTCTTAATTGCTTCAACTAAAATTTCAAATGGTTCTGTATTACTGCTTAAATCAGGTGCAAATCCACCTTCATCACCAACAGCAGTAGAGAAGCCACGAGCATTTAAAATACTCTTCAAAGCATGGAATGTTTCAGAACCCATTCTAATTGCACCGTGCATTGATTTAGCACCAACAGGCATAATTAAGAATTCTTGGAAATCAACCTTACCATTATTGGCATGCTTACCACCATTAATAACGTTCATCATTGGTGTAGGCATTAAGTGGCCATAGAAACCACCTAAGTATTGGTATAATGGAAGGCCAACTTCATCAGCAGCTGCACGGGCAGCAGCAATGGAAACACCTAGGATAGCGTTAGCACCTAACTTAGCTTTGTTAGGAGTACCATCTAAATCAATCATTGCCTTATCAATTGCCATTTGGTCAGTAACGTTCATGCCAACGATTTTCTTAGCAATAATATTGTTAACATTGTTAACTGCCTTTAAAACACCTTTACCGCCAAAACGGTTTTTGTCGCCATCACGTAATTCGACAGCTTCGTGTTCACCAGTAGAAGCACCTGAAGGAACGATTCCACGTCCAAATGCACCTGCTTCAGTATATAATTCTACTTCAACAGTAGGATTACCACGTGAGTCTAAGACTTCACGACCATAAATATCGGAAATAAGTGACATTTATATCTCTCCTTAATTAAAGTATACCTTTAGAATCAAGGCCTATTACATTGGTAATAAATACCAAATTTTGGGTAATTAATATTAATTACCATGGTTAATTAAAACCACCATATGAAACAATATCATTCCATATATTATTATTATATCATATCAGTTTTAAAAATTAACAGTGAAATAATTCAAAAATAAAAAGATGAAATTTATATTGGATTATAAATTTCATCTTTAAATGATTAATTAATTTTTATTTATCAGAAATGGCTGCGATACCAGGTAATGTCTTACCTTCTAAGTATTGTAATGAAGCTCCACCGCCGGTTGAAATGTGGGTAAGCTTGTCAGCAACACCTAATTGTTTAACAGCAGAGGTAGAGTCTCCACCACCAACAATGGTAGTAGCATCTTTTAATGTACCTAAGAATTTACCAACAGCTAACGTTCCCTTAGCATAGTTAGGCATTTCAAAGACACCCATTGGTCCATTCCAAACAACTGTTTTAGCGCTCTTTAGAACGTTTTCAAAGGTTTTAATAGAATCAGGACCAATATCTAATGCCATCATACCATCAGGAATATCACCCTTAACGGTCTTATGATCAGCATCATTAGCAAATTTGTCAGCAACTACTGAATCAGTAGGAAGAACAATCTTGTCGCCGCCTTTGTCTAAAATCTTTTTGGCAACGTCAATCTTATCCTTTTCAACTAATGATTTACCGATCTTAATGCCCTTAGCAGCATAGAAAGTATAAGCCATGCCACCGCCGATAATAATCTTATCAACTTTGCTTAATAAGTTATCAATGACGCCAATTTTATCAGAAACCTTGGCACCACCTAAGATAGCTACGAATGGACGGCGTGGATTCTTAACAGCATCACCTAAATATTTAATTTCTTTTTCCATTAAGAAGCCACCTGCAACTGGCTTGCCAGCAGCTTCCATGGCTTTAGAAATACCAACGTTAGATGCGTGGTTACGATGAGCGGTACCAAAGGCATCGTTAACAAAGCAATCACCTAATGAAGCCCAGTATTGGCCTAATTTAGGATCATTACCGGATTCACGTTTAACATTTTTACCATCAACAACATCTTCATAACGAGTATTTTGTACTAATAGTACATCGCCATCTTTCAAGTTATTGATTGCATCTTCTAACTGTTTACCTTCTGTAACTGGAACAAAGGTAACCGGTTGGTTTAATAACTTAGATAAATGAGCAGCAACTGGCTTTAGTGACTTGCCCTTTTTATCTTCTTCAGTCTTAATTCTACCAAGGTGAGCAAAAATAATTGCCTTACCATGGTGTTCAATTACATATTTAATTGTTGGTAAAGCAGCGACCATTCTGTTATCATCGCCAACCTTGCCATCAGCAGTAATTGGTACGTTGAAATCTAGACGCATCAATACTTTTTTATCATTTAAGTCTAAGTCTGAAACGATTGTTTTAGCCATATTGAATCCCCCTCATTGGAATTAATTGAAATAAAAAGGCAGAGAAAGTTTCCCTCCTCCACCTTTTTAGATGAAAATTCACTTAAAATTAGTCAGCTAATTTAGCGAAGTGTAACAATGTACGAACCATGTTACATGTGAAACCAAATTCGTTATCATACCAAGCAATGATACGTACAATTTGTTCGCCATCATCACCAGAGATAACCTTAGTGAATGCAGGTTCGAATAATGAACCGTGAGTATCATCTAAGATATCACTTGAAACGATTTGGTCTTCAGTATAACCGAATGCTTCGTTAGCGTGTTTTTCTAATCCCTTGTTAACGTCTTCGTCAGTAACATGCTTCTTTGGAACGAAGTCTAATTGAGTTACTGAACCATCTGGGGTAGCAACACGTAAAGCATAACCAGTTAACTTACCATTTAAACTAGGAACAACTAAACCAATTGCTTTGGCAGCACCAGAAGTATGTGGAATAGTGTTAGCAGCTGCGGCACGGTTATTTTGAACTTTCTTACTAATAGGACCATCTAATGTAGCTTGAGTAGCGGTGTATGAGTGAGCAGTAACCATGCTACCAACTTTAATACCGAATTCTTTATCAGCCCAGTAAGCCATAGGTGCTAGGCAACTTGTAGTACAAGAACCAGCAGATACGATCTTATCACCACTGTCTAAAGTATCTAAGTTAACATCAGGAACAACGGTCTTAACATCACTACCGGCAGGAGCAGAAACTAATACACGCTTTACACCAGCGTCTAAATGAGCTTGTGCCTTTGCTTTAGAAGTGTAGAAACCAGTACATTCAAGTACAAAATCAACACCATTATTCTTAACCCATGGAATCTTAGAAGCATCTGGTTGTGCATATACAGGGTACTTCTTACCATCGACAACGATAGCATCATCAGTAGAAGTAACCTTACCAGGATATCTACCATGAGTAGTATCATATTTTAATAAATAAGCTAACATTGAAGGTGTAGTTAAATCATTAATAGCAACAACTTCAATATCACTAGAATTTAAAGCCTTGATACGTCTAAATGCTAAACGACCAATACGGCCAAAACCGTTAATACCAATCTTTACAGTCATAGACATTTTCCTCCTTGGAAATAAGATATATTACTCAAAAATGGTACATCATTATATTACCACTATTACCAATTTTTGAAAATAATTACATCCAGCTAATATAGCTTGTCATACAGATGACCTCAACAATCATCTTACAATTATGAGTATATCAACCCCCTTTTTTATTTTCAAACATTTAACTCATATTATTGTTATAATTGTAATGTCTTGAATTCAAATTCCTTTTATAATATAGTTTATTAGTAGATTTATGCATTTATAGTGTAATGGATAGCACATAAGATTCCGGTTCTTAAGATGAGGGTTCGATTCCCTCTAAATGCATTCGATGGTCAAAACTAATTCTTTGACCTTCTTTGACCATTAATATAAAATGTTGATAGTTAAAGATAAATGAAATTGATTGGAGGAAATATAATTATGAATTTAGTTCCTACTGTTGTTGAAAGAACAGCAAATGGTGAACGTGCATATGATATTTATTCCCGTTTATTAAAGGATCGAATCATCATGCTATCAGGTCCGATTGAAGATAATATGGCAAACTCAATTATTGCACAATTACTATTTTTAGACGCTCAGGATTCAGATAAAGATATTTATCTATACATTAATTCACCTGGTGGTGTCATTACATCAGGCATGGCAATTTATGATACAATGAAATTTGTTAAATCTGATGTCCAAACCATCGTTATGGGTATGGCTGCTTCAATGGCCAGTGTATTAGCTTCTTCCGGTACTAAGGGTAAACGATATGCATTACCTCATTCAGAAGTATTAATTCACCAACCTTCAGGTGGTGCTAAGGGTCAACAAACTGAAATTGAAATTGCTGCTGAAGCAATCATGCATGCTAGAAAAATGATCAATAAGATTTTGGCTAAGAATTCCGGTCAACCAATTGAAAGAATTAATCGAGATACCGAACGTGATCATTACCTAACAGCGCAAGAATCAGTTAAATATGGTTTAATTGATCATATTATGACAAACAGAAGCGAACAAAAATAATAAATAAATTTATTTATTAATAAAAAGGTTCCAAATGTTAAAAAGCATTTGGAACCTTTTCTTTTTATTATTTTTCAACGGCATCGGTTTTCATCAATTTTTCAGCATATGAATTAATTTTTCTAAGCCGATGGTTAATCCCAGACTTAGAAATTGACCCACTTGGGATCAATTTACCTAATTCTTTTAAACTCATTTCTTTATGAGCCATTCTAGAAACAGCTACCTCCCTAAGTTTAGGCGGTAATTGATCTAATCCGACAGTATCTGAAATATATTTAATATTATAAATCTGTTTGGTAGACGCATTCGCAACTTTATTCATATTAGCATTCTCACAGTTAACTAAACGATTAACTGAATTTCGCATATCACGCATGATTCTAATATCTTCAAATCTAAGCATTGAATTAGTTGCACCGATTAATTGAAGAAAATCACCTATTTTTTCTGATTCCTTTAAATAAGTGATGTAGCCACTTCTTCGATTTGTTGTTCTAGCATTCAAATGATATCTATTCATCATTTCGGAAATCATCTTATTGTGTTCTTCATATAGTGAATAGATTTCCAGATGATATCTAGATGTCTTAGGGTTATTAACTGATCCACCTGCCAGAAATGCACCCCTCAAATACGATCTAATTTGAGAATCTTTGCTTAATAAATGCGAACCAATTGGAATCCGTTCATTAATCTGATTATCAGCAAATATTCCTAAATCACTTAGGACTACACGTGACTTAGCATCAATTTTAACGATGTATAAATTATTTTTATTTAACTTCATTCTTCTTCTAACAACTAACCGACTTTTAATTTGATAAAAGGTTAGAAGTAGTTGATAAATCCTTCTAGCAATTGCTGGATTTTCCGTTTGAATATTTAACACCATATGATGCATAACAATACTAAGTGACCCGTTCATTCGAATCAATGCTGTTAATTCGGCTTTTGCATTATCACGATGAACTTTTAAAGTTGTTAATTCCTTTTTGACTTCACTAGCATATGACATTAAAAAAACCTTCTTATTTACTATTATTTACAGAATATTCAATAGTTTTTTAACAACCTTATCACCATTATGAAAAGCACCATGATCATGTAAATCCAGGAAATCATCATAAATAAATTTACATCCATGTTTACGTAATTCATCCGGATCCTTAGTAATTTGTTGGTTGTATTCATCCCACTTATTTTGATCAATGTAACCTTTTGGAACTTTTTTATTATTAACAAATACCATGTCAATAAAATGATGTTTTAAATGCTGATTTAATACTTTCACATGATCAGCATCTGAAAAACCATTGGTTTCACCATTTTGAGCCATAATATTACAAATATAAACCACTTGAGCATTAGCATTAATAATCGCTTTTCCTAAGTTGTTTATCATTAATTCAGGTAAAATACTGGTAAATAAGCTCCCGGGTCCTAAAACAATTTGGTCAGCATCATGAATGGCTTTAATAACTGGATCAATTGCCTTCGGTGCTTTACCATTAGTTGTTGTCACCCAAACCCGTTTAATTTGTCCATGGGCATTAGTAATCTCTGATTCACCATCAACCTGACTGCCGTCTTTAAACTTAGCATGGAGGACTAATTTTTGCTCAGTTGCTGGATAAACATGTCCGTCGACCTTCATAATTCTTGATAGTTCTTTGACAGCATTAAAAATGCCCCCATTCATTTCTGAAAGAGCAGCAATAATTAAATTGCCAATTGGATGACCAGCAAAAAATTGATCTTTACTTTTGAATCGATATTGAAACAAATTTAAATTCACTTTAGGTAGATTTGATAATGCATCCATAACATTTCTAATATCACCCGGCGGAACCATATCAATATAGTTTCTCAAAATTCCAGAAGATCCACCATCATCAGCAGTGGTAACGATTGCTGTAATATCAATATTTTTATTTTTTAGACTTTTTAAAATAACTGGTAATCCAGTTCCACCGCCAATCACAACAATTTTAGGCCGTTTGGAACTATTTTTTTTAATCATATTTGCCCTCCTATACTTTTCGACTTTTCTTTCTAATGTCTCGATTAGTAACATGGACAGAATAGTCTGGTTTTAATGATTGATAAAGTCGTTCAGCAATGGCGACCGAACGGTGTTGTCCGCCAGTACAACCAATTGCAATTGTTAAATTTGTTTTTCCTTCTTTTTGATAACCTGGTAAAGTATTTCTCAATAAAGCAAGGAAGTGATGATAAAAATTAGCGGTTTGCTTTTGATTCATAACATAGTCATAAACATCTTGATCTAAACCAGTTTGATTTCGCATGCTTTTAATATAATAGGGATTCGGTAAAAATCTAACATCCATTACAATATCAGCGTCCATTGGCAATCCATACTTAAATCCAAACGACAGAATTTCAATATGGAAAAAGCTATCGCTGCCAGAACTAAAATGACTTAAAAGCCTTTGCCTAAGCTGATTCAATGAAAGGTGCGTTGTATCAATGACAACTTGAGACGATGCTTTTACATTACGAAGTAGCGCCCGCTCTTTTTTAATGCCTGAAAGAAGTCGATGCTGTCTAGATAAGGGATGGGACCTACGACTTTCCTTATAACGGGTAATCAATTCTTCATTTGATGCGTCTAAGAAAATTACTTCAGCGCGGTTTTGATTCGACAAATCATCTAACATTTTTACAATCTGTCGATAAATCACTTTCGATCTTAAATCAATTACTAATGCCACTTTAGTAATATCCCTGGATGAATTAATTAATTTCACAAATTGAGGTAACAAAGATGGTGGCATGTTATCAGTACAAAAGTAACCCAAATCTTCAAAACTTTGGATTGCAATTGTTTTACCAGCACCACTCATCCCAGTAATAATCACTAATTGCCCTTTTAATTTCATTTTATATAGCTTCCTTATTTTAATAACATTTGCATTATAACATACCGGGCGTTTCTTTCATAATCATAAAAAAGAGGATGATTTTATCATCCCCTTTGACTTATTTTTTAGATTCCTTAGTCCGCTTTGTATCACGTTCCAATACCGGTTTTAAGTATTCACCAGTATAACTGTGTGGATCAGAAGCAACTTTTTCGGGAGTACCAGTAACTAAAACAGAACCGCCACCGTCACCACCATCTGGTCCTAAGTCAATAATATGATCAGCGGTTTTAATCACGTCTAAGTTATGTTCGATAATTAAGACGGTATTACCCTTATCAACTAACTGGTGTAGGACAACTAACAAACGCTTAATATCATCCGTGTGTAAACCAATCGTTGGCTCATCCAAAATATATAGATTCTTTCCACGTGATCGTTTATAAAGTTCAGCTGCTAATTTCATTCTCTGAGCTTCACCGCCGGATAAAGTGGTTGCCGATTGTCCCAATTTAACATAACCTAGTCCAACGGCATTAATTGTCTTCAGTTTTCTTGTAATCTTTGGAATGGCACTAAAGAATTTTAATGCTTCGCTGACGGTCATATTCAAAACGTCGGCAATACTCTTACCCTTATATTTAACTTCTAATGTTTCAGCATTATACCTAGTCCCGTGACAAACTTCACATGGAACATAAACATCTGGTAAGAAGTTCATTTCAATCTTCAAAATTCCATCACCGTGGCAAGCTTCACAACGTCCGCCCTTAACATTAAAACTAAATCGGCCCTTGCTATATCCCCTTATTTTAGCTTCATTGGTCTTTGCAAATAGATCCCTGATGTCATCAAAAACATTCGTATAAGTAGCTGGATTACTGCGAGGGGTCCTTCCAATTGGGCTTTGGTCAATATTAATAACTTTGTCGATATTGTTATAACCACTAATTGACTTATATCGACCAGGTTTCTTAGAATTATGGTTTAATTTTTGAGCTAGTGCACGTTGTAAAATATCATCAACCAAAGTTGATTTACCAGAACCAGAAACGCCAGTAACAACATCAAATTCACCTAATGGAAAATCAACATTAACGTTTTTTAAGTTATTTTCGGCAGCACCTTTAATTGAAATTTTCTTACCATTTCCCTTACGACGCTTTAGGGGAACAGGAATAAATTTTTTACCCGATAAATACTCACCAGTAATGGATTTTTTATTCCTAGCTACCTGTTTAGGAGTTCCAGTAGCCATAATTTTACCACCACGAACGCCGGCACCAGGACCAACATCAACAATGTAATCAGACGCTCTCATCGTTCGTTCATCATGTTCAACAACAACTAGTGTGTTGCCTAAATCACGCATTTTTTTCAATGAATTAATTAATCTAGCATCATCACGTTGGTGTAATCCAATTGAAGGTTCATCTAAGACGTACAAAACTCCAGAAAGATTGGAACCAATCTGAGTTGCTAAACGAATTCTTTGTGATTCTCCACCAGATAAAGTTCCGGCAGAACGGGACAAGTTCAAATAACCTAAACCAACGTTCTGTAAGAAAGTTAAACGATCCCTAATTTCCTTCAAAATTGGTTTAGCAACCACGGTATCCTGTTCACCAAAATGCAAATCTTTGAAGAAATTCAATTCCTTCGCAATATTTAAATTAGAAATCTCACCAATATGTTTACCATTAATTTTAACGCAAAGTGCCCTTCGGTTAAGACGATATCCATGACAGGTCTGACATGTTAACTCATTCATGTATTTACGCATTTGTTCTCTGGTAAAACTACTATTTGTATTTCGATAGCGGCGATTAATGTTATTAATCACCCCTTCAAATTTAATATCAGCATCCCGAACATGTCCAAAATGACTCTTAAAGTGAATATGGAATGTCTTATCGCCATTTCCATATAGCAAAATATGTTTCTGACGCTTAGATAAACGAGAATATGGGGTATTCATATTAATTTTGAATTTCTTACAAGCTTGTTTTAATAACGTTGGATAATATTCGGAACTAATTGGTTTCCATGGATCTAGAGCACCTTGATTTAAAGTTTTACTTTTATCTGGAACCACTAAATCAGCATCCACATCCAATTTAATTCCCAATCCATCACAATCGGGGCAAGCTCCCAATGGTGAATTAAATGAAAATAAATTAGGTTCTAACTTGCCAACACTGAATCCACAAATTGGACAGGAGTAATGTTCAGAAAAGACCATTGGTTTTCGTTTGCCAAGAAAATCAATCGTAGCATAACCACCACTCAAATGGAGAGCAGATTCTAATGAATCAGACAAGCGAGCATTGATTCCTTTTTTCATGATAATTCGGTCAACAATTACATCAATATCATGGTATTGATTTTTATTTAAATCAATTTTTTCGTCAACATCGTGCTGTTCCCCGTCAATTTGAATTCTGACGTATCCTTCACGCTTAATTCGATTCAAAACGGCCTTATGTTGCCCTTTTTTATGTCTAACAACCGGTGAAAAAATTTGCATTCTAGTTCGATCCGGCAATTTTTTAATCCGACCAATCATTTGATCAACCGACTGACTAGTAATTTTAGTCCCATCATTAGGGCAAAATGGCGTTCCAACACGAGCCCACAACAACCGAAAGTAATCATTAATCTCGGTAACCGTTCCAACCGTTGAACGTGGATTTTTAGATGTTGTTTTTTGATCAATTGAAATGGCAGGACTCAAGCCATCAATTGAATCAACATCTGGTTTATCCATTTGACCTAAGAATTGCCTAGCATATGAAGACAAACTCTCAACATATCTTCTCTGCCCTTCTGCATAGAGGGTATCAAATGCTAATGAGCTTTTACCGGATCCTGATAATCCAGTCATAACAGTTAGTTTATTCTTGGGAATCGTAACGTTAACATCTTTTAAATTATGTTCTCTTGCACCGCGGATAATAATTTTATTATTTTGCAAATCAACATCCCCACTTTAATTCATCTTAATTATGATTCATATGATGCTTTTTAGGATTACCCTTTTGCTTACCTTCTAATTCAAAGATAACATCCCTTAGATTAGCGGCTTGTTCAAAGTCCATTGCCTTGGAAGCATCCTTCATTTCATCCTTTAATCGATCAAGCATGTCATTTTGATCATCCTGACTCATCTTTTCAAAGTCAGCCTCTACAAAATGATTATCTTTATTATTCTTTTTATCTTCTTTATCTTTATATCCACTAGCGTGAATCAATGGTCGAATTGGCTTCTTAATTGTCGTTGGTGTAACGTTATGCTTATGGTTAAATTGAATTTGAAGCTTTCGACGACGCTTAGTTTGATCAATTGCTTCATGCATTGATTTAGTAATTGTATCAGCATACATAATAACAGAACCATGTGAATTTCTGGATGCACGGCCAATCGTTTGAATCAATGATCTAGTATTTCTCAAGAAACCTTCTTTATCGGCATCTAAGATTGCAACTAGTGAAACTTCTGGAACATCAATTCCTTCACGCAACAAGTTGATTCCAACTAAAACATCAAACTTACCCAAGCGTAAATCGTGGATAATTCTAGTTCTTTCCAGTGTTTTAATTCCACTATGAAGATATCTAACTTTAATTCCTAAATCTTTCAAATAGTCAGTTAAATCTTCAGCCATTTTTTTAGTCAAAACAGTGATGAAAGTTCGCTCATGATGTTTAACACGCTTATTAATTTCACCAACTAAATCATCCATTTGGCCCATACTAGGTCTAACATCAATCGTTGGATCCAATAAACCAGTTGGTCGAATAATTTGTTCAACAACTCCATCATTGTGAGCTTCTTCATACGGACCAGGAGTTGCAGACATATAAACAACTTGATTAATGTGTTTTTCAAATTCATTCAATTTTAATGGACGGTTATCTAATGCACTTGGCAATCTAAAACCATAATCAATCAACTGCTTTTTTCTGGCTTTATCACCATTGAACATCCCGCCAATTTGTGGAATCGTTTGATGCGATTCATCGATTACCATTAAGAAATCCTTCGGGAAGAAATCTAAAAGTGTATACGGTGGTTCGCCTGGTTTTCTACCATCCATGTACCTAGAATAATTTTCAATTCCATTGGTATAACCCATTTCACGCATCATTTCAATATCATAAGTTGTTCTTTGCTTTAGTCGTTGAGCCTCTAATAACTTACCCTTTGAATGCAAGTGTTTAACCTGTTGTTTCAGTTCTTGACCGATGCCCTTTAAGGCATGTGACATTACATCAGTAGTGGTTAAGAAATGAGTTGCTGGGAAAATAGCAATACTATCATGGTCTGAAATGATCTCGCCAGTTAAAGTATTGACTTCCTTAATTTGATCAATTTCATCACCAAAAAATTCAATCCGGTATGAATCTTGTCCCATGGAAGATGGAAATACTTCAACAATATCACCACGGACTCTAAAATTACCACGTTGAAAATTAATATCATTACGTTCAAACTGTAAATCAACTAATTGTCTTAATAAATCATTCCGGTTAATTTCTTGGCCAACTTTTAAAGAAATAATATGGTCAAAGTATTCTTTCGGACTTCCTAACCCAAAGATAGCTGAAACGGAAGCAACAACAATCGTGTCATTACGAGTTAACAAAGAAGTGGTCGCAGCATGACGCAATTTATCAATTTCATCATTAATTGATGCATCTTTTTCAATGTAAGTATCACTAGATGGAACGTATGCTTCCGGTTGGTAATAGTCATAATAACTAACAAAATATTCAACCTTATTATGTGGAAAAAGTTTCTTAAATTCACTGTATAATTGACCAGCCAAAGTCTTGTTATGTGATAAAACCAAAACTGGTTTATTCACATTCTTGATCACATTCGATATTGTGAATGTTTTACCAGTTCCAGTAGCACCCCAAAGAATTTGAGCCTTCTTACCATCTTTAACCCCCTGGGTTAATTTGCGAATAGCATTCGGTTGATCACCCGTTGGTTGGTACTTAGAAACCAGATCATATTTATGACTTGTATCGCGACGAATCAATAAACAAGCCTCCTTTTTTAAACTTATTTTTTCGAATCAGATTTACTTATATGCTAACACATCTACTTTTATTTCAAGAATAAAAAAGAGCCCAAAATAATTTTTGGCTCTTTTAAAATATCGCTTATATTTTTATTTTAAGGTTTGAAGATAACTGAATGCGTTTTGACCTGCAATTCCACCGTCACCAGTGGAAGTAACAATTTGTCTCAATTGTTTTTCTCTAACATCACCGGCAGCAAAAATACCAGGAATCTTAGTTTCCATCTGATCATTGGCCTTAATCCAACCCTTTTCATCGGTAATTGATAAATCTTTAAACTGTTCAGTCATTGGAAGGTTTCCGACATAAATAAAGACACCACTAGCGTCAATCACATGTTCTTGATTAGTTTTATTATTCAAAACTTTAACGCCAGTTACCTTCATTTGATCGCCAAGAATTTCTTTTACATTTGAATTCCAAACAAATTTAATTTTATCATTCTTAAAAGCTTGTTCCTGTAAAATTTTCTGTGCTCTTAATTGATCACGACGGTGAATCACAATTACTTCTGAAGCTAATTGTGATAGGTAGATACTTTCTTGGATAGCAGAATCACCGCCACCAACTACGACAACCCGCTTGTTCTTAAAGAATGCACCATCACAAACAGCACAGTACGATACTCCACGACCACTGTATTCTTTTTCGCCAGGAACACCCAGTTCTTTATTCTTTGAACCAGTTGCAATAATGATTGCACCGGTTTCAAAATCACCATTATCAGTGTGAACAATCTTAATTTTACCATTATTATCAACTGATTGGACGGTGCCATATGCATATTCTGCATCAAATTTAGTTGCGCTCTTGTACATTTTTTTGGATAAATCAGGACCTAAAATTGATTCAAAACCAGGGTAGTTTTCAATTGCAGAAGTATTGTTCATCTGGCCACCATAAACACCACGATCAAGTAATAAGACTGATAAGTCAGCTCTTGAAGCATAAAGTGCACTGGTCATACCAGCAGGTCCGGCACCAATAACAATTAAATCGTATTTTTTCATTAGAAACACCTCTTTTATTCATATCCTAAACAACTAGGTCAAATAGTACTATCAAAAAGTAAGTTTGTCTAATATTTAGAACTATTTTTTACGATCTTCTTCAGATAATTTTGCTCCTAATTGTTCGATATATTTTCTCAAACGAACTTTAACTTCAGGGTGTTGTAATCCAAAACGAATATTAGTCTTTAACCAATCAAATTTATTACCAGTATCAAAACGATCACCAGTAAATTCGTGAGCGTAAACTTTTTGGGTTTTATTTAATGTGTTAATGGCGTCAGTTAATTGGATTTCATTTCCTTTACCCGGTTTAGTATGTTTTAAAACATCAAAAATTTCGGGAGTTAATAAATATCGGCCAATAATTGCTAAATTACTGGGGGCATCTTCTGGATTTGGTTTTTCAACGAAACTTGTAACGTCATATAATCCCTTTTTAATTTCCTTAGAAGGATTAATCACACCATATTTAGAAGTATCTTCATGGGGAACTCTTAAAACTGCTAAAGTTGATGCACCAGTTTGTTCATAACTATTAATTAATTGTTTAGTTAACGGAACTTTAGCTTTCATTAAATCATCACCAAGCATAACGACAAATGGATCATTACCAATAAAACTTCTTGCAGTATAAACGGCATCCCCTAAACCACGTGGATGGCTTTGGCGAATGAAATAAATGTTCATATCGTTAGTAGCTTCAACGGCTTTTAACATCTTCATCTTATGCTTACGTTCTAAATTCATTTCTAGTTCTGGATTAGAATCAAAATGATCTTCAATGGCACGTTTACCCTTGCCAATAACAATAATAATGTCTTTAATGCCAGAAGCCTTTGCTTCTTGAACGATCAATTGAATTGTTGGTGTATCAACAATTGGTAGCATTTCCTTTGGCATTGCTTTTGTTTCTGGTAAAAATCTTGTTCCCAAACCGGCTGCAGGAATAACAGCTTTTGTAATCTTCTTCATTTTTTACACTCCTAATAATATTAATAATTTTAATTATCTAATTCAGATTTTCTATCACGCAACATTAGTTGAGAAATAGCATCTTTAATACCTATTTTACCATATAATACATAGTAAATTGCAGTGGTGATTGGCATCTCAACACCACGTTTTTTAGCTAAACGATAAGCAACCTTAGTGGTATCGATTCCTTCAATTACCATCCCAATATTTTTAACAACTTGATCTAATGACTTGCCTTGACCTAATTGGTAGCCAGCCTGCCAATTTCTGGAATCATGACTAGTTGCAGTGACAATAATATCACCAACACCAGATAAACCGGTAAATGTTAATGGATTAGCACCGAATGTTGTTCCCAAACGTGAAATTTCAGCTAATCCACGAACCATTAATGCTGCCTTGGCATTATCACCATAACCTAATCCTGATAAAGCGCCAGCACCCAATGCAATGATATTTTTCAAAGCAGCACCAATTTCAACACCGATCATATCTGTATTAGTATAAACTCTAAAATAATGATTCATAAATAATTTCTGTGCGTGGGTAGCCGCATTAATATCATCACTTGCTGCCGTTACTAACGTAATATCTTTTCTAGCAACATCTTCAGCTTGACTAGGCCCAGAAATAACCGAAATTGACTTTCGATGATCAATATGAATTTCTTCAGCTAATACTTGTGAAAGAAGTTCACTAGTAGTGGTTTCAAGTCCCTTACTAACGTGGATAATATTTGGTTTTAATTTTAGTTGTTCCAATCTATTTTCAACTTTTTTGGCAACTAAACGGATTGATTGTGCGGGAACAGCAAAAACGATACTATCAGCATTTTGAATGGCATCGGTTAAATTTGAAGTTGCAACTAATGTTTTTGAATATTTAAAATTAGGTAAATATTTATTATTAGTATGGGCTTGATTAAGTTGCTCCACTTGTGATTGATTTCTAGACCAGATGGTGACATGATTACCATTTTGATCCAATAAATTAGCAACAATACTGCCCCATGATCCAGCACCAAGAACCGTTACTCTTTCAGACATATTTGCACTCCCTGTTCACTATTTATGATTAATAATACCATGGTAGTTTAGTGTAATGGTATCTTCGATAAACAATTGCTAAAATTGAAGCAATAAATAAAATGACGGATAAAAACTGTGAAACTCTAATATCACCAAACATCATTAAACTGTCGGTTCGCATTCCTTCGGTAAAAAAGCGGCCAAAAGAATACCACATTACATATGTAAAGAATACTTCCCCTTCTTTATAGAAATGAGGCAAATGCCTCAAAGACATTAACAAAATAAATCCTAATAGATCCCACATTGATTCATATAAAAAGGTCGGTTGACGGTACACACCCATAATATTCATTTGATTAATAATAAATGTTGGCAAATGAAGGTGCTGTAAAAAAGCAAGGCTGGTTGCCTGACCAAATGCTTCTTGGTTCATAAAATTACCCCATCTACCAATTGCTTGACCCATAATTACAGTTGGCGAAATCACATCTAACATCAGCCAAAACGAAATTAAATGGTAACGACAAAACAAATAAACCACAATTCCGGCCCCAATTAATGAACCGTAAATTGCAATTCCACCGTCCCAAATTTGAACAATTTGATCAAGATTATTGCGATAATAGCCCCATTGAAAAATAACATAATATGCTCTGGCAGAAATAATTGCCACCGGAAGAGCATATAAAACCATGTTATAAATATCATCGGATTTAATTCCGTGTAAAGCACCTTCTTTAACGGATAAATAAATTGCAATCATCACGGCACTCGCGATAAAAATTCCATACCAATGAACTTTAATGGATCCTAAGTTAAAAGCAATTGGATTTAACGCTAATTCTTTAAAAATAATAGATTCATCCCTTCAAATGTGGATTTTTTTGAATTGCTTTTTTATTATTTCTTAAAATTTGTTTCTGCTTACTTGTATTATAACTGGCATCTTTTGAATTAGCTTGGATTAATTTCTGTAAATTATTATTAAATGTTGCTGTGACATCATAACCCATTTTTCTAGTTCGATAGTTCATTGCAGCTGATTCAATTAAAACCGCTAAATTACGGCCAGTTTTGACTGGGATTGTATTTTGATCAACCTTAACATCGAATATTTTTTTATAAACATTGCCATTTCCTAAACGATCATAAGGAGCATCTTTAGACCAGTTTACAAGATGAATAATTAAATCAACTTTTGTCTTACCCCTAACGGCACCGGCACCAAATAAATTCATAACATCAATGATGCCAATCCCTCTAATTTCAAGTAAATTTCTTAAAATTTGGGGAGCTTGGCCAATTAGTGTATGTTCATCCTGTTGATAAACTTCAACCCGATCGTCAGCAATTAACCGGTGCCCACGCTTAATCAATTCAAGTGCAGTTTCACTCTTTCCAATTCCAGAATCACCGGTAATTAAGACCCCCAATCCATAAATATCAACTAAGACACCATGGATTGATTTCCGTTCTGCTAATTTTCCTTCCAAGTAATTAGTCATATTACTCAAAATTCTAGAAGTCGTTAATTCTGATCCTAATACTGGAATCTTTTCAGTTTTTACCGCCCGAATTAATTCCTTAGGTGGCCTCAATTTAGTTGAAATAACAAACGCCGGCGTTTCAGGTTGGCACATATGCTCCATCACATGAAAAAGTTGCCCATTAGCCATGCCCTTAGCATACGATGTTTCGGTAATACCCAATAATTGAATTCGGTTAGCTGGATAATAATTAAAATAGCCGGTAAGTTCTAACCCAGGTCTCGAAATATCACTTGTCGTAATCAAACGATCAAGATATTCTTTTCCATAATAAACATTTAAGTTAGTATTCTTAACTAATTCAGCCACACTTACACTATGATTTGTCAAAAAGTTGCCCTCCTTTTTATTTTCTAATTATATCAGAATTTGATCTAATGATTGGGATCATCTTCCTCATGAACATCATGTAAAATCTTTCTTCCGCCGTTTGTTGAATCATCATCATTAAAATGATGGGTAGTTCCATTTTCGCTTGGCATAATAATTGCCATTAATAAGTAAATAACAATGCCAAATCCAAATGCGGTTGCAATCGTAAAAATAGTATAAATAATACGAATCAACCATAGATAATTAGTATTTAAATGATAATATTTAGCAAAGCCACCTAGCACACCAAAAATTAATTTGTATTCTGGGTCGGATGCTTTTCTTAATTTACGTTCAAATTCCATACGATCAAATACCTTCTTATTTTAAAGTTCACTTAAATTATACAAAAAAAGTGCCATAAAACAAGCACTTCGTAATTAATTATGGTGATTTTCAAAAATAACAATGCCTAATTCATGGGGTGAATTATTATAAATTGCCGTACTGGTAAGTTTAATCCGATTATTACGGTCTAATACCCTCAAATGACAATAAGTAGGATGTTTTAATAATGCTTCATAAAATGAATTTTCATTGTTAACTTTTAGATGATTAACATCCAAAATAACATCCCCAATTTCAATATTCATCTTAGATGCTGGTGAATGTGGCTTAATTCCAACAATCCGCACCCCATTGATCACTTCCGAATAAATACTATTGCCAGGATGATTATTGTGCATCGTATTTAAAATCATAATCCAGTATACCAAGCCAATCAAAATTAACGAATAAATGGTAACAATTGGATAAAAACAACTAATGATTGCTAAAACGACACTAAAAAAACACAATTTTAAGATTCGTTTACTTAAGGCTTTCATTTCATGTTTTGGAACATCATTAAAAATTGTCAGCTTCAATCCAACAATGACGGGTAAAAACATGAAGCTAAATGTATGACCATTAAAATTAAGGATCGGCCAGAAAGGAATCACTAGATGAACCCAAGTTCCAGGAATTAACGTGAACATTGGAATAATAGATAATTCTTTAAAGGGATACCCGGCAATTCTTACGTTTCGCCGATTTCGATAAATTTTAGGGGTATTATAATTTCCACCGGTAAAATTAAAGAACATCCAAGTGGCAAATAAAAGTAGGGCAACAAAAAATAAAGCATTGGCTTCATTTGATAATCGCCAGTTCATATTAAATGGTAAATTAATCTTCGTTGTTAGATTTAAATTTAAATGAAATAAAATAAATCCAATTAACGTTCCGATTGAAATTGTGATTGGAAAAACATTCCACGGAATGATAACCAAACTAACCAACAGAATGATTTCATATCCAATTACCCAGCTTAACGGAAGGGTTAATCCAATTACAGCAGATATAATTGATAAGATCATTCCTAAAATAATAAAATTAATTACTAAATTTTTTAACTCATAGTGGTGGCTAAAAATAGCCGTCCGGAATTGATTTCTGTTTTGCTTAATTCGATTTTTAGAATTTAGAAAAGTCCGAATAATACCGATCCATAAAACTGGTTGCAGAAAAATAAAGCCAAAAGCCGTTAATAATTTCATCATTAATAATAACCTCGATCTTAATTAGGATTACGTTGACTTAACTGCCAACGTAAGTAAGCATCAATAAACGGATCTAAATCACCGTCCATTACTGATTTAACGTCACTCGTATGGTAATTAGTCCGGTGATCTTTAACTAGCGTATAAGGTTGAAAAACATACGATCTAATTTGAGATCCCCAACCAATTTCCTTTTGTTCGCCATCAATTTTGGCAGCTTTTTCACGTTTCTTTTCTTCTTCCAATTCATATAGCTTCGATTTCAGCATATTCATTGCTGTTTGCCGGTTTTGTAATTGTGATCGTTGAGCTTGACTAGAAACAACAATTCCAGTCGGTTCATGGGTAATTCTAACTGCAGATTCAGTTTTATTAACATGTTGTCCACCAGCACCACTGGAACGAAAGACATCAACCCTTAAATCAGCTGGATTAATATCAACTTTCACACTATTATCTAACTCTGGCATCACATCAACCGATGCAAACGATGTATGTCGCCGGTTAGCAGCATCAAACGGCGAAATTCTAACCAATCTGTGAATTCCCTTTTCAGATTTTAAATACCCAAAGGCATTTTTACCAACGACCATAAAAGAAACGGTATCAATCCCGGCAACTTCACCTTCTTGATAGTTCAAAGTTTCAACCTTGAAATGGTGTTGTTCTGCCCATCGAACGTACATTCGATAAAGCATTGATCCCCAATCATGCGATTCAGTTCCGCCAGCACCAGGATGAATTTCTAAAATTGCATTATGTGAATCATATTTACCATTCAATAGTAAACTTAACCGGTAATTTTTTAATTCATCTTCAGTATTTTGAAGTTCAGATTCAAAATGACTCATCATTTCTGAATCAGATTCATCTTCTAATAACTCAAAATTGACTTTTAAATCATCAAATAGATTAGTTAAACGTTTAAAATGATTATATTTAACCTTCATTTGATTAGTTTTAGAAATTACCGATTGGGCACTTTTTTGATCATTCCAAAAATCAGGATTAGCCATTTTGGCTTCATTCATTTTGATACTTTCATTTAACGCATCAAGGTCAAAGTGACCTCCTAAAACCATCAATGGCTTTTTTAATTTGGGTTAATTTTGCTTTTGCTTCACTTAATTCCATTATTTCCTCCTAAATCCAATGAACTTAAAAAGCGAAGAATAAATTCTCCGCCCCTTAAAAAACATAATATCAATTATCTTTCAATGTTTTGTCTAATTTCTGCTTTCATAAATAATTTTGTAACATCATAATCAATGTCAGCAATCATTTCTTCAAACATTTGATATCCCTCACGTTGATATTCAACCAATGGATTTAATTGTCCATATCCACGAAGGCCAATCGATTGTCTTAATTGGTCCATTGCATCAATATGATCAGTCCAATGTGAATCAACAACACGCAAAAGAACAACCTTTTCAAATTCTAACATTTGAGATGGTTCGTACAATGCTTTTTGTTTATCCTGATAATTTTGATCAACAAACTTCATCAAATAATCTTCAATTTCTTGACCGTTCTTGTTTTCTAAATCAGAAAGGCTGATATCATCTGGGCTAACTAATGCACCAACTGCGAAGTCTAAAACTGGTTGTAAATCCCATTTCTTAGGATCACCCTGGGTATGAAGACTAACAATTCGATGAATCGTTCGTTTAAAGATTGGCATCAATACCCATTTTAATGATTTATCTTCATCAATGACTTGGAAACGTTCATCATAAATGACTTCACGTTGTTGTCTCATAACATCATCATATCTCAAAACTTGTTTTCTAGAATCGTAGTTATTACCTTCAACCCGCTTTTGAGCCGATTCAACTTGTTTTGTAATCATACGACTTCTAATAACGGCATCATCACCGCTAACCTTCATTCGATCTAAGAATGATTTAATTCGGTCAGATCCAAAACGACGCATCAAATCATCTTCTAATGAAAGGTAGAATTGTGAAAAGCCAGGATCACCTTGTCGACCGGAACGGCCACGTAATTGATTATCAATTCGACGTGATTCGTGTCGTTCAGTCCCAATAACAGCTAAACCACCACGTTCCACAACACCGGGTCCTAATTTAATATCAGTCCCACGACCGGCCATATTTGTCGCAATGGTTACGGCACCCTTATGACCAGCATTGGTAATGATTGAAGCTTCTTTCGCATGATTCTTAGCATTCAAAACAACATGTGGAATATGTTCTTGATCTAAACGCTGTGAAAGGTATTCTGAAGTTTCAACCGCAACGGTTCCTAGTAAAATTGGTTGCCCCTTATGGTGTAGTTTTTTAACTTCATTAATAACGGCATCAAATTTACTCTTTAAAGTTGGGTATAAAACATCAGATTTATCGATTCGCATGACCGGTTTATTAGTTGGAATTGTAATAACTTCCATGTTATAAATTTCTCTAAATTCATCTGCTTCAGTTTTAGCAGTTCCAGTCATTCCGGCTAACTTACTATACATTCTAAATAGATTTTGGTAAGTAATGTTAGCCATGGTTTTACTTTCTTGTTGAATCTTAACGCCTTCTTTGGCTTCAATTGCTTGATGCAATCCGTCAGAGAAACGACGTCCCTTCATAATTCGACCGGTAAATGAATCAACAATCATAACCTGATTATCTTGGACAACATAATCCTTATCCCTCATCATAATAAAATTAGCTCTTAAAGCTTCATCCAAATGATGGGTTAAAGCAGTGTTATCAGTATCATAAAGGTTCTTTAAGTTAAAGTATTTTTCAGCTTTAGCAATTCCTTTGTCGGTTAATGAAACGGTTTTAGTTTCTAAATCAACTTTAAAATCAGTTTTCTTCTTTAGGGTTTTAGCAAAAGCATCAGTTTGTTGATACAACTTAGATGAACCAGAAGCCTGTCCTGAAATAATCAATGGGGTTCTAGCTTCATCAATTAAAATTGAATCAACTTCATCAATAATAGCAAAATTCAATGGACGTTGAACCCGATCACGTTTATAGACAACCATGTTATCCCTTAAGTAATCAAATCCAATTTCACCATTAGTAGAATAAGTAATATCTGCATTATAAGCATCACGTTTTTCTTCTGGTGACTCATCAGAAGAATTAACGCCAACAGACAAACCTAACCAGTGATATAGTTTACCCATTTGGGTAGCATCACGTTTAGATAGGTATTCATTAACGGTAATAACGTGCACACCCTTACCGGATAATGCATTTAAATAAACTGGCATTGTTGCAGTTAAAGTTTTTCCTTCACCAGTCTTCATTTCAGCAATATTACCTTCGTGGAGAACAATTCCACCCATAATTTGAACATGGAATGGAGTTAATCCAAGGACTCTTGTAGCTCCTTCCCTTGCAACAGCAAAGGCTTCAGGGAGTAAATCATCCAATGTTTCCCCATTTTGGTATCGCTTCTTCAATTCAGGGGTTTTAGCTTGTAATTGTTTATCACTTAAATTTCGATATTCTTGTGAATAAGATCCAACTCGATCAGCAAGTTGGCTTAATCGTTTGATATCGTGCTTATCACTTTCAACCCATTTTTTTAATAAATTAGGCATTAATTGATTCCCTTCTATAAAAAAATGTATTTGTTTTGTCTCTTATTACTCAATATACTCTTCTAATTTTAACATTTATAGTTGTTTTTTAAAATAAAAAGTTATTTATCACCTTGCAAATGTAAAACCGTTGACGCTTTGGGCTTTATACTTATAAATTAAACTGGCAGCTAAACGAATTGTCGTCCCAGTTGTATAAATATCATCAACTAAGATTATTTTTTTATTTTTAATTTTCGATTTAAATTGTTCTTTGACATAAAACGGCTGTTGCATTTTTAGGCGTTCGTGGCGGTTAAGATGAGATTGTGGTGTTTCTTTTTTCCGATCATTAGTGGCTAGTGCATCCATATATTCAATCCCGGATAATAATCCAATCACCTGATTAAATCCCCTCGTCTTCATTGTATCCGGAGTTATTGGAATGGGAACCACGACCACTTCTTTCATCTGAACTAATTGTAAACTAAATTCATTTTTAAAAACATTTCTTAAATGGTAATTTCCAGCAAATTTGTATTGATGCATAAAATCGCTCATTGCTTGGTTATATTGATAAAGACTACGGTTCTTAAATGACATTTTAGAATGTTTTGACCACTTTATGCAATCGTGACATTCATAATGATCAAAGGTACCGGAACGCCCACATTTTTTACATATTTGTTTAGGATTGATTTTTATAAATTGATTCAAACATTGATTACATACAATTGGTGGTACATAGGGTCGAAAGCTCAAAATAAAGGATAGCGTAACTGGCCTTTTAATATTATTTCCACATAATAAACAATTATGTTTAGTGATGTTCAATCAATTTTCCTCCCAAATAATTTAAATGTTTGATTTGTTTAATTGCAGCTGTGACGTTTTTAGAATTAGAATGGCATATAAAATCAACGTCACCAAATGGCCGATCAGAATTTCTACCAACCCTGCCCGCAATTTGAACCAAAGATGATGTTGAAAAAATTTCATCATCCGCACCCAAAATAATGACATCAATATTTGGAAAAGTAACCCCACGTTCTAAAATTGTCGTTGTAATTAGGAATTGAAATTGATGCTGACGCATCATTTGAACTTTTTCCAACCTTTTTTCATCGCTGGAATAAACGGTTGCAAATTTCTTAGGATCAATTAATTTTGAAATCAACTTAGACACCGGTTTTAAATCAGAAATATGTGGAACAAAAAGTAAGAAGCGTTGAGAAACTTTAATTTTATTTTTTAATAACGAAATCATCAAACGTGGCAATTGATGATGCTTAATTTTATTTCGCCACCTTGGCGCAATATGAAGAGTGATTTCTGGCAACAAATGGCCATGATATCTAATCGGCAAATAACTCATTGTCATCTGATGATGATGAATTAATCTTAACAATTCAGGATTCGGCGTAGCTGTTAAATATAATAATGCCGCTTGTTGTTTAATTGCATTACTGGCAGCATAATGCAATTGTTGATTATGAACAAACGGGAACGAATCAACCTCATCAATAATTAAAATATCAAAGGCATGGTAAAATCTAAGCAGTTGATGGGTTGTACAAATGGTCATTTGACAGTATTGATATGGCTTTTTCTGATGTCCATGGAGCAAAGTAATATCAATTCCTTTAAACGCCGCCTGCAGTCTTGGATAAAGTTCCATGCAAACATCAATTCTCGGCGAAGCAATTGCAATCCTCTTTTGATGTTTCAATCCCCAATTGATTCCATTAAATAACATTTCAGTTTTTCCAGCCCCGGTTACTGCCCATAATAAGTGATGTAAATTTTTCTTAAAAACTTTAATAACCTGTAATGAACATTTCAACTGTGGTTTAGTTAATTTTCCATCCCACGTCATTGGATCTTTTTGAAATGTGTTAAAATAATTAGGTTCTTTAATTGTCCATAACTGATTTAAGGTACTGATTCGTCCTAAGTTAATACATTTTGGACAATAAAAATTATGCAACGGCAATTCGGCAATTTGCTTTGGTGATTTCTGTCCACACCGTTTACAGATAATGAAATCATCCATAACCTTGATTGGCGAACGTTTTAAAATTAAATCCTGGTCTATTTGTTTAGAATCAATTAAATTCGCACTAATTTGGCGTCCATATAACTCGTTAGCTTTTTTAATCATCATTTTATTTCACCATCATTAAACTACGTCATTACAAAAATAAAATTTTACGGAGATGAAAATTTTGACCAAAAATTACTTAACAATTAAAACTAATGGTCAACATGAAATTGACATTAAAAAATCGAGATTCATTTGTTATGTCAAAAGAATTAAAGATGAAGATGATGCCAAAAAATTTATTGAAAAGATAAAAACAATCAATCGCAAGGCCACCCATAATTGCTTTGCCTACATGGTGGGTCGCGATGACCATATTCAAAGGGAGAGCGACAATGGTGAACCGTCGAGTACCGCTGGGATTCCAATCCTAAGGGTATTACAAATGAAGCATCTACATGATACCGTTGCAGTTGTCACAAGATACTTTGGTGGCATCAAACTGGGTGCTGGCGGTTTAATTCGTGCATACAGTAATGCCACTTCTAAAACGATTGACCAAATTGGAATCGTGAAGCGGGTTTTACAAACCCAGATTAGTATCAATGTTGATTATAGTTTAGGTGAAAAATTAAAATATCATTTAGAGCAGGAACGAGTCAACATTTTAAACATTAAATACACAAGCAAAATGACAATTATCGTTGCAATTGATACGCCACAGATCAAGCCATTTCAAGAAAAAATAATCAACCTGTTGAACGACCGGGTTGAATTTAAAATAGGTCAAAAACAATACCTTGAAGTTGATTATCATCCCAATCAAAAATAAGATTATAAAAGGCCAGTAGCTACTATTGCTACTGACCTTTTTAGTTAATGATTACTTCGACTGGTATTATTTTTAACAATCTTTTTAATAAAATTCAATAGTGGTTGACGATTTTTACCAATTAATCCAATTGATTCAACAAATAGTTCTAAACCAAGTAGTGATGCAACTAATAATAAAATGGAGCCCCAAACATTAGAAATTGGGTATAGTAATGAAATAAATGAAAAAATCAATGCAATTCCATATATTACAAGCACCGCCTGACGATGGGTTAAACCAATTTGCATTAATCGATGGTGTAAATGACGCTTATCAGCATGGGAAATTGGTTGACGATTCAATAACCTTCTGATAATCGCATAGACTGTATCAGTAATCGGAACCCCAAGAATAAAGACTGGAATAATAACTGTGACAAATGTTGCATTTTTTAGACCGTTTAACGAAAATACAGAAATCATAAAACCGATAAACAATGAACCGGTATCACCTAAATAAATCCTTGCTGGAAAGAAATTATATGGTAAGAAGCCAATTTCAGCAGCTACCAAGGAAAAAATCATCAATGAAATATATGTATTCCCAATATTCAAGAAAAACATTCCGGTAATTCCCATTGTCGTTAGTGCAATAATTGAAACACCCGTTGCTAAACCATCTAATCCATCGATTAAATTAACCGCATTTGTGATTGCTAAAATCCAAATCCAGGTAATTGGCAAACTAAGCCATCCCAAATGAAACATTCCTAAAAACGGAATCGTAATTGTGGTCATCTGGACATTTCCAAAAAAGTATACCATTAGTGCACCAAGTGAAATTCCAAACACTTTTTGATGTGGTTTTAAGACAAAAATATCATCAATGACACCGGTTCCAATAATACAAATCTCACCTGCAAAAATGCCAAACAATTGTTGGGTTGGCATTTGATTCCGCATCATTACCATAGTAGCAAGGGTATAAGAAATAAAAATTGCTAACCCACCCAATGTCGGCATTGGAATCTTATTCATCCTACGTTTATTAGGATCATCTAAAGCCCCAACTTTAAAAGCTAATTTTCTAACAAAGGGGGTTAGAAGCGCCGAAATAATCATTGTTGCAAATAAACAAACGATGATTCTCAATTTCAACATTAATATTCCTTTCTTAATCATTTCTTAATCGCTTAAATTTAATTATACAAACACTTGAAGATAATAACAAGCACACAATTGATGTTTAATCAAAAAGTAAAAAATGAGCCTACCAAATATTGGTAAGCCCATTTTAAATTTTTACTTGTTAAATAATTACATCATGCCGCCCATTCCGGCTTGACCAGGATTAGGGGTATTATTATTACTATTATTATCTGGTTTATCAGCAACAACAGCTTCAGTTGTTAATAACAATGCAGAAATTGATGCAGCATTTTGAATTGCTGAACGACTAACTTTAGTTGGGTCAACAACCCCTGCTTTAATCATATCTTCAAATTTACCAGTTGCAGCATTGTATCCAATGCCTGGTTTTTGATCCTTTAATTTTTCAATTACAACGGAACCATCAACACCAGCATTATAAGCAATTTGTCTTAATGGTGATTCTAAAGCTTCTCTAACGATTTTAACACCGGTTGCTTCATCACCAGTGACTTTGATGTCATCAAAATCATTCAAGATGTTAATAAATGCAGTTCCACCGCCAGGGACAAATCCTTCTTGAATGGCAGCACGAGTGGCATTCAAAGCATCTTCAATTCTATATTTACGTTCTTTTAATTCAGTTTCAGTAGCGGCACCGACTCTAATAACGGCAACTCCACCGGCTAATTTAGCTAAACGTTCTCTTAATTTATCATGATCAAAACTTGATGTTGTATTAGCCATTCTGTTCTTAATTTCAGTAACACGGTCATTAATCTTACCCTTGTCACCAGCGCCTTGAACAATGGTAGTATTATCCTTTGTAACGTTAATTTTATTAGCTTGACCTAATTGATCAACCTTAACATCTTTTAAGTTCAAACCTAAATCGTTACTTACAAAAGTAGCACCAGTCATAGTTGCAATGTCTTGTAATTGAGCTTTACGACGATCACCAAAACCAGGAGCTTTAACGGCAACAACATTAAAGGTTCCACGCATTTTGTTCAAGACTAATGTTGGTAGTGCTTCACCACCAATGTCATCAGCAATGATTAATAATGAACGGCCTTGTTGAACAACTGCTTGTAATAATGGTAAGATTTCTTGAATATTATTGATCTTCTTATCTGTAACTAAGACGTATGGATTATCTAAGTTAGCTTCCATCTTATCATTATCAGTAACCATATATTGTGACATGTAGCCACGGTCAAATTGCATTCCTTCAACAACATCTAAGCTGGTTTCGACTCCACGGGAATCTTCAATGGTAATGACACCATCGTTACCAACTTTTTCCATTGCATCAGCAATTAAATTACCAATCTTTTTGTTTGATGAAGAAATTGATGCAATTTGTGCAATATCGTTCTTATCCTTAACGTCATGAGACATTTTGTGTAAATTCTTAACAACTTGTGCAGTTGCCTTTTCAATTCCACGACGAATACCAACTGGATTAGCACCAGCTGCAACGTTTTTCATTCCCGCATTAATAATTGCTTGAGTTAAAACAGTTGCAGTAGTAGTACCATCACCAGCAACATCATTAGTCTTAGAAGCAACTTCTGAAACTAATTTTGCACCCATATTTTCAAATTGATTTGGTAAATCAATTGATTTTGCAATGGTAACACCATCATTAGTAATATCTGGGGTTCCACTTGTTTGTTCTAAAACGACGTGTCGACCCTTAGGTCCCAATGTTGTTTTAACGGTGTCAGCTAATTTATTAACACCACGAAGCATTGATCTTCTTGCATCTTCAGAAAACTTAATTTGTTTAGCCATTATTTTTCACCTCATTAATGATTAAATTAATCAACGATTGCAACTAAATCTTTATCATGTAAAACTAAATAAGATTTGCCATCGTACTTTACAGATGTACCAGCATACTTATCGAATAAGACTTTGTCACCCTTTTTAACAGATGGTTCCAATGTCTTTCCGTTATCTAAAGTTCTGCCAGCTCCAACGGCGACAACTGTACCAGTTTGTGGCTTTTCTTTAGCATTATTAGCTAAAACAATACCACCAATGGTTTTATTCTCTTCTTCTTGTCTTTCAATGACAACACGATCACCCAATGGTTTTAACATCTATATTCCCTCCAATGAAACATTAATTTAATTCTATTAATATAACTTTTAATGAATCGATTATGAAACAACCGACCTTTATCTTTATACTTTTTAGCACTTAGCAACATCAAGTGCTAATTACACTATTAAATATATTATTTTTAGGTATTAATTGCAAGTACTTTGTTTCACATTATTTCATATCAAATTTTAAATATGATAAAATTATTAAGGTTATAATAATTCAGGAAGGGAGGTGTTTAAATGAATATTTTACAAATTAAAAACGTGACAAAACGGTTTGAGGGAAAAGATTTATTTTCACAAATTAACATGGATATTCCAGAAAAAGGACGAATTGGCCTAGTAGGAAGGAATGGTGTTGGTAAATCAACTTTGATCAAAATGATTGTGGGTCAAGAAAATATTGATGAAGGCGAAATTATAAAGAACCATCACTTAACAATTGGCTATCTTGCTCAAAATAATGCTTTAGATTCTAAAAATACCATTTGGGGTGAAATGTTAACGGTTTTCAAATCACTAAGGGATTTAGAAAATCAAATGCATCGTTTGGAAAATCAAATGAGTGAACAAAATGTTATTGAGCATCCAGCTCAATTAAAGCAAGTTACCCATACATATGATCAAGTTCAATTAAAATTTAATCGCCTTAACGGTTATGGCTATAAAGCTGAAATTCGAACGGTGCTTGCTGGATTTAATTTTCATCCAAAAGATTATGATAAGAGGATCAATGAGCTTTCTGGTGGACAACAAACCCAATTGGCATTGGCTAAGCTATTACTTGAAAAACGAGATCTATTAATTTTGGACGAACCAACCAACCATTTGGATGTCAAAACCATCACATGGTTAGAAAATTATATTCAAGGATATCCGGGTGCCCTTTTAATTGTTTCACATGACCGTTACTTTATGGATAAGATCGTCAACCACGTTTATGATTTAGAACACAAAACCATTACTAGCTATCATGGTAATTATTCAGATTTTGTAAAAGAAAAGAAGAAACGCTACTATCAACAATTAAAGGCATACCAAAAGCAGCAGGGTCAAATCAAGAAGGAAAAAGAATTCATTAAAAAGAATATCTCAAGAGCTTCGACGACCAAACGTGCTCAGGCAAGAAGAAAGCAATTGGCTAAAATTAAAAAAATTGAAAAGCCGTTAAACAATAATAAAGTTGCCCAATTCCGGTTCACGCCCAAGAGAAAAAGCGGCAACGTAATTTTAAATCTTCACAACCTAGCAATTGGATATGATCATAACGTCATTTCAAGTCCAATTAATTTAGATGTTAAAAGGCATCAAGAAATTGCGGTAATTGGTCCCAACGGAATTGGTAAATCAACTCTTCTAAAAACAATTTTAGGTCAAATCCCTAAAATTAACGGTAGTATTCATTTTGGTACCGGAATTGATATTGGCTATTATGATCAACACCAGGAAATTCTTCATAATAACAAGACCGTCTTGAATGAACTTTGGGACGATCACCCGACTACCCCTGAAGGTGAAATCAGATCAGTCCTCGGCAGTTTCTTGTTTTCAGGCGAAGAAGTTAAAAAAATGGTTCACGATTTATCTGGTGGTGAAAAAGCACGCCTTTTATTAACTAAATTAGCCATGCAACATGATAATTTCTTATTACTGGATGAGCCAACTAATCATTTAGATATCGATAGCAGGGAAATTTTAGAAAAAGCATTAAGAAATTTTGATGGAACCATTCTTTTCATTTCACATGATCGTTATTTCATCAATCAAATTGCAACGGAAGTTGTTAAAATTAATCAAAATGGTTCTAAATTATATTTAGGAAATTATGATTATTATATTGATAAAAAAGCAGAAGAAGATGCAATTAAGCAACAAAAACTAGCTGAAATTGCGGGTCAGCATCCTGAAAAGCTTAAATCTAATGCTAACAATTCATCCGGAAAGAAAAATTACTTAAAGGAAAAGGAACTTCAAAAGCAAAAACGAAAATTATCAAGAACCGTTAAAAAATTAGAAAAACAATTAGATCAATTGGAAAATGAAAAGCAGCAAATTGAAGAAAAAATGACTGAACCAGAAGTCTTTAATGATTTAAAGAAATCGCAGAATTTTCAAAAGCAATTAGATCAAATTAATAATCGTTCTAAAAAGACTGCAGATGAATGGGAACAGGATAGTCTTAAACTTGAGCAATTATAAAAGCCCTAATCAGATTAAATCTGATTAGAGCTTTTTTTATTTTATAAATAACATTATTATTTTGCTTCGTTTGGTAACCAATCAAATTCTAGTCCTGGATCAGCATTTAATGAAGCATCAGCTTTGATGCCTTCCTTATAGAAAATATAACCAGCTGCACCAATCATTGCAGCATTATCGCCACACAATTTTAACGGTGCTTTAATTAGTTCAGTTCCGCTCAATTGATCAACCTGTTTTTCTAACCGGCTTCTTAATCCATGGTTAGCGGCAACCCCACCCGCTAAAATCAATTGTTTAACTGGATGTTTTTTAAGAGCACGCATTGTTTTATCAACTAAAACATCAATTACAGCATCTTGAAAACTAGTTGCTAAATCATCATGATTTAATTTTTTATGAACTTGATGGGCATGGTGAACTGTATTAATAAATGCACTTTTTAAACCACTAAAACTAAAATCATAATTATCATCATTATCCATTGCACGGGGAAAATGAAATGTATCATGTCCCTTTGCTGCCATTTTATCAACATCGGGGCCAGCCGGATAATTAATTCCTAGGACCCGACCAATTTTATCGTAAGCTTCACCAGCAGCATCATCACGGGTTTCCCCCATAATTTTAAATTCGCCCTCTTTGGGCATCCATACTAATTCAGTATGCCCACCGGAAACGACTAATGCTAATGCTGGAAAAACAATTGGTTTAATAAAACGAGCGGCGTAAATATGACCAGCTAAATGATTAACCGGGATGAGTGGTAAATGATGAGCCCACGCCACTGTTTTAGCTGCTGTAACACCAATTAACAATGCACCTACTAATCCTGGACCATATGTAACTGCAACGGCATCTAAATCGTCATATGTAACGTTAGCCTGTTTCATTGCATCACGAATACAGAAAGTAATTTCTTCAATATGATGACGACTAGCAACTTCTGGAACCACACCGCCAAAACGCTGATGACTTTTTATTTGAGTAGCAACAACGTTAGATAAAATTTTATTACCATTTTTAATGATGGCAACACTAGTTTCATCACAGCTAGATTCAAATGACATAATTAAATTTTGTTTCAAAACTTTCCCTTCATTTCTTTAACATTATCAACAATTAAGCTTCAAACGAATCAACACTTTTATCCATTTTAGTAATATTCATTGACATATTTAAAGCATCTTCATGATCACTATAATAATAGTGTTTCTTAATTGAAACCGAATAAAATCCAAGATCTTCATATAATTTTTGGGCTTTTTTATTACTAATTCTTACTTCTAAGGTAACCCGCTTAAAATTCATCTGGCGTGCCTTAGTAATTAAATTATTCATTAAGAAATAACCAAGCCCATGATTTTGAAATTCTGGAATAACAACTAAATTAGTAATATGGCATTCATGTTTTCGATCATAAAAAGCCCCACCAATAAAGGCAACGAGCCTATCATGATTTCTAATTACTAAATACAATCGATCACGTTCATCACGGCTAAATTCATCTTCAAAAGCCTTTGAATTCCATATATCAGCACGGTTGTAAATTTGTTTTTCAGCGTCTACGATATCCGGAATATCGGCGACCATTGCTTTGGCTACAAAATAATTTTCATTTTTAATTTGAACAACGTGATCCTTAAACTGAAGTTGCTCACGCCTCAATGTTTTTTTATGGTCAAAAAAGATATGGTACCACGTTCTAAATTTTTGCAGTATATTCATTAACATAAGATTGATCATCCTTATTTGCGGCCTTAGGATGCTGTTGTTTCCAATCAAACTCAGCTTTTGTCAAGCGAAGATAGTTTGGCACAAACTTATTAACATCCGAAACCGGTGTTTTATTTTCACCAAATAAACCTAAATTAGCAGCTTGGGGAAGATTATTAATTCCCTTCGATACAATTAAATGATCAGAAAAAACATGTTTTAAATTTGATTTAAAATGATCAGCATTCCCAACTACATATAAAAATTGATTTTTATACTTAGATAATTTTTCAGTCCAGTCATCGATTGAAACGTGTTGATCCGGAATAATCGACTGGGGGATTCCATTCTTAATTTGATATAAGCCGGTAAATAAATTTTGGTTTCGCGCATCAAAAATCGGGTTAACCAGTGCCCCCTCGTTTTGAACGTTTAATGCTAAATCTAATAAACTAGATACTCCGACTAAATCAATATGTAATGTAAAAGCAAGCGTTTTTGCGGTCGTGACCGCAATTCTCAATCCGGTAAATGAACCCGGACCATCTGCAACAACAACCCGATCTAAATCTTGAGGAGTCAAGCTAGATTTTTTAAACATGTCTTGAATGATCGGTAATAAATACCTTGCGTGCTTTCTGTGAGCGGTCATTGTCGTTGTAAACAAAATTTTTTGATCGTCTAATAATGCAACGGATAGGGGTTGATTAGACGAATCAATTGCTAATACTTTCATTTTTATTGCTCCTTACTAATTCTTTTTCCAGACACAATTAGCTACTACTGCTAAATAATCATTAGAAATAATTTCGTGACGGGTTTTTGCCTTCGTCTGATTCAAATTTTTAATTGATACTTTACTCTCCACATTCTGTCCATACCTAACTTCATTCTTAAATCTTAAATCAATATGGGTTGGATTATAAGCACTTAAAAATGACGCTGGCAATGAATCAACAATCCAGTTTAAATAGTGTGAATTATTAACATGACCATTCATATCAATATCATTATATCTAACATGGTAATCCTTTTGATAAAATTTATCAGCATCATCATTAATTCGTTTAGGACGTTTCAAATGTGGAATTTCATCAACATGTCTAAATCCATAAGCTTCAACCAAGGGTTTCGGAATCAAAACCATTTTTCTTGTTTTTAGATTCATTGTGACCCAGTTACTAGAAATATGAACGTAGCTATTGCCATTTAAATCGTTAATCCAAAATTCCCTAGAAGCAAAGAATTTATTATAAGAAGATGCTCTGGTTTTAAGGACTACGTTTTCATCAGTTCTAGGTAATTTATTAATATCGATGGAATACTGAATCACAACCCAACTCGCATTTAAATCATCCCGTACCTTATTGCTAGCTAAAAGAGCGTTGTTTTGATCTTCGGATGCTAAAATTGCCATATTAATAATCATTGCTAGAGTAGCCTTGTTTTGACCATTGGTTTCATAATATGTAACACGATGCTTTTCACTGAATTCGATTTTAGATTGTTCCATCAGCCAAATACTCCTTATTTTTTAATATGGTGGTATAAATTATAAACTTCTTGTTTTTTCATATTGTGCATTTTAGCAATTTTTTTAATTGCAGGATTGGGTTTATCGCCCTGCTTTATATAATAATTGATTTGTTCATTAATTGAAAGATTAGCTAATTTCTTGGTTGCATCACTTTCATGATTTAAGTGATGATTACCTTCGACAATAATAACAAATTCACCAAGAATTGGCTTACTATCAATATAATCTAATAATTCAGTTAACGTCCCACGATCAAATTCTTCAAAGCGTTTTGTTAATTCCCTGCAAATTGCTGCTTTTCGATTTTTACCTAAAATCTTAACCATATTTTTTAAAGTCTTTTTTAATCGATGGGGTGCTTCATAAATAATGAATGTTTCAACGCGTTGATTAAGTTTCTTTAATTCTTCAAGTTGTTCTTTATTTTGACGATTTAAAAAGCCATAAAAATAAAATGGTTGGGGTGATAATCCAGAAGCAATCAAACTAGTCATTCCAGCAGTTGGACCTGGCAATGGAATCACCGAAATATCTGCTTTAATACTTGCAACAACTAGTTCATGACCAGGGTCGCTGATTGATGGCATTCCAGCATCACTTAACTGTGCCATATTAACTCCCTGTCGTAATTTTTGAACTAATTCAGGAACCCGTTCATCTTTATTATGTTCATGTAAACTAATTTCTTTCGTATCAATTTGAAAATGATTTAGTAACATTTTTGTATGCCGGGTATCTTCAGCGGCAATTAAATCGACATACTTTAAAACTTTAACCGAACGAAAACTCATATCATCTAAATTGCCAATGGGTGTTGGAACTAAATATAAAACACCATTGGATTGGTTTTTTGCAAAACTATGTTGAACTTTCAAATCTATCTCCTATTTCTATAAATTAATTCAGTACAAAAAATACAGTTTTGGCCTTCATCACGATGTTGACCAAAAAATTCAGTACAAACATGAAAACCTTCATTATATAATTTTTCTAAATTCTTTCTTGATTTAGATAAACGAGAGGAAGACTGTGCAATCTCTTCTCCATCATCATTTTTAGGATTTTCTAACTGATTCTGATTATTTTTCAAAAGTTCTCTTAAGTGTTGATTTTCAATCTTTAACTCAGTATTTTGTTCTAAAACATCAGTCATACCCTTTCTTAATTCAGAGCACTTCTCTAACATTAATTGGGTTTGTGCTTCCATACTTTTGAAGCCTTCATATAATTCACGTTGATCCAAAATGACTTCACCTTCAATAATTTAACTTATCCATAATTTGTAAAGTAATTGATTCTAGAATATTTTCGAATTGAACATTAATTGATAACAAACGATTACTTTCTAAAATAATTTCAATAATCTTAATCAACTGTTGTTCGGAAATATGATTAGCTACTTTTTCAAGAATACCAGACATTTGTGGAAATTTTAAATTTTCAGAACCACTTGGAACATACTTCGTTTGTAAAACATCCCGCCAAATTTGAATCATCATATTAACGGCCATTCGCTTCTGACTTGGCGTTTTAACTAATGGTAAAATGTCAGAACTAACGGCAATAAATGACTCACTATTTTTCCTAGCAATTAATTGAAACCACCGGATGATTGATTTTTTCAATTGATTAAACCAATCGTCTTGAAACCATTGCTTGGCTACTTTAGCACTATTGGTCATGGTACCAATTAAATTAAAATCGGTGGATGAAACCCCAGATGATTTCAATTCTTGATTAAACACGTGCTGTGGCAACGATTTAAAATTAACTACCTGAGTTCTAGAAATAATGGTTGGTAGAATTCGATTCTTATGTGAAGTTAAAAGAAACGAAATAATGTTACCCGTTGGCTCTTCGATAAATTTTAATAAACTATTAGCGGCATTTGTTGACATTTTTTCAGCCTGGTCAATAATAAAAATTTTTTGGTTTCCTTCAACTGCACTTTTAGAAAATTCAGATTTTAGAAACCGGACCTGATCAACTTTAATGCTCCGTCCATCAGGTTTGATAAATACAATGTCCGGATGTTCTAAACGTGAAATTCTTATGCATTCATTGCACTTGCCACATGGAAAATTATTTTGAACGTTGGTGCAAAATAAACGCATGGTAATTGATAATGCAACTGATAGTTTACCTGAACCAGATTCACCGTTAAATATATATGAATGGGTCAAATCATTTCTTTTTATGACATTCATAAAATGTTTCAAAATATTAGGTTGTTTGAATTCTGCTTCCTTGATTGGATTAGTATTTTGCATTGCTACCTCGTTTAGAAATGATAAAGTTTATCCATTGGTAAGATCATAATTGTCGCTCCACCAACTTGAACCCTAACCGGGAATGATGATTCATTATCACCACTATCAAGATTTACTGGCGGAGTCATAAATTTTTTTCTAGTTTTAGAAATACTCTTAATTAAATCAAGGACCTCAGGGACCCGCTTATCTTCAATTCCCATCATATAAGTAGTGTTACCTGATTTTAAGAAACCACCAGTTGTTGATAATTTAGTTGCATAAATTTGTTTTTTGATAAAAGAAGATTGGAGTTTACTTGCATCTTTATTTTGAACAACTGCAATAATTAATTTCATGAAAATCGCCCCTTAAAAATAATCACTTGCTTCATTTTTTAATAATTTTAAAACATCTTGGACAACTTTGTCTATTGGTTGGCTAGCATCAATTGACTTAATTCGATCAGAATGATGACTTAATAGCTCTTGATATGCATCATGAACCCGCTTATGAAAAGACAATTTTTCCCGATCCAGACGGTCGATATCATTTTGCCGATGCTTCTTAATTCGTTCAATCCCTAATTGAAACGGAACGTTTAAATATATCGTTACATCTGGTTCTAATCCATCGGTTGCAAATTGGTTAACATCAAAAATCTTTTTGGTCCCGATTTCTCTACCGCCGCCCTGGTAAGCAATTGAACTATCTAAAAAACGATCACATAATACTAATTTACCATGCTTTAAAGCTGGTAAAATGGTTTGAACAACATTTTGCCTTCTAGCAGCAGCATACAGTAATGCTTCAGTCTTTGAATCCATGGCAGTATTTTTAGGATTTAAAATCACATCCCGGATTTCCTCTGCAATTGGATTTCCACCTGGTTCTCTGCTAATCACCAATTTATCCTTCATAATTGGTTGAATAATTTTTAAAATTTTAGATAGAACGGTTGTTTTTCCGGCACCATCTGAACCTTCAATGGTAATGAATTTACCACTCATCAAAAAATCCCCTTTAAACATTAAAGGGCACCTCAATCTATTTTTAGATAGGGCACCCTCAAATTAATAATCAATTACTGATGGTTGGATTTGATTATTATGGACATTTCTAATTCTTGCTTCTTGATAAAGAAACAGGTATTTTTGTTTAGCCAATTCAACCTCAGCAATTGTTTCATCGTCAACTTCATAGATGGCCTTTGCAGTTTCACTTGCATGATTCCAATTTAATTTTGCTGCATTAATCGAATCCAATAAAAATTGATCATATTTAGTTTTTAATTGATTATTTCTATTCTTGCCAAACAAAGCATCACCTTCTACATCTGAGTTCTTCCTTTAATGGCACGGTATAAAGTCATATTATCAGCATATTCAATATCACTACCAACGGATAAACCATGGGCTAAACGGGTTACCTTAATTCCGGCTGGTTTAATGAGTTTAGAAAGATACATTGCAGTTGCTTCCCCTTCAGGAGTCGCATTAGTTGCAATAATTACTTCGTTAACTGATTCATTTTTCTGAAGTCGCTTAATTAATGACTTAATATTTAATTCTTCAGGCCCTTTCCCTTCAATTGGTGATAAAACACCGTGTAAAACGTGGTAAAGACCCTTATAATTCTTCATTTGCTCCATTACCATGACATCTTTAGATTGTTCAACAACTAAAATTTTCGATCGATCACGATTAGGATCACGACATATCTCACACGGATCTTCCTCCGTTAAATTACCACAAATTGAACAAAATTTGAGTTTATCCTTGGTTGAAACCAAAGCATCAGCAAAATTCTTAACGTCGTCTTTATTCATTCCAACCGTAAAATAAGCTAAACGAATTGCGGTCTTATGTCCAATTCCAGGTAATCGCATATAACTATCGATCAATTTGGCAAGTGGTTCTGGATATTGCATTTATGAACCTTCTTTTTTACATTCCAGGAATATTTTTTGTATATTTACCCATTGAATCTTTAGTAGCACTATCAATTTTTGATAAGGCATTGTTAACAGCACTAACTACTAAATCAGATAACATGTCAGGATCATCCGGATCAATGGCTTCTTTTTTAATCTTCATATCTTTCATTTTACGATCACCAGAGAAAACGACTTTAACAATTCCATCGGGTGCTTGGCCGGTAAATTCTTGTTTATTAATGTTTTCTTGATCCTGTTTCATTTGCTTCTGCATTTTCTTAACTTGATTCATCATATTTTGCATATTCATACCATTCATAATTGGAAAACCCCTTTATATTATATTTATATATTAATATTTAATTTAATCATTTTTAACATCAATAATTCCGTTTCCAAACAAATCAATTGCTTTTTTTACAATCGGATTGGGTTGACTATTCTCATGATCATTCTTTGGATCATTTTTGTCATTTGAATCTGAACTTGAATGATCAGATTTCGAATTAGAATCAGATGAATGATCACCAGATGAACTTTGACTAGATTGATTATGATGATTCTGATTATCAGAATGTTGTTTTAAATAATTACTAGTAATATAGTTTTTACGAATTGTCGGCCATTTCTGACTTGGAACAAAAACGATGGTGGGTGAATAACCGATAATTCGATTCAATCCGTCTTCAAGTGCTTGAATTAATTCCTTACTTGAATCTGCCCTTCGATAAAGAAATGAGTATTCAAAAGAGACGACAACCCCATCAGAACTTGCCGCAACTGGTTTTGAAACGTTCATAATTGCCCGTTGAGTTACTTTTAACATTGGCAGCAATTCTTGCCAAGCATTTTGAATTCGATTCAAATCTTTTTTAGTTGCATGATTCAAAACTGGATAAATCTTTTCTAAATTAATTTTAACCGGTTGTTCATGCCGTTCCTTATGAACAGGACGTGGTTTATTATGTTCCGGATTTACTTTAGTTAATTTAGATTGACTAGCAATCGACTGCTTTTTCAAAGCCTTAACCTCTGATTGTAGTTCCTTAACCTGACCTGATAATTGATCAATTAATCCTTGATTACCATCATCAGAAGATTTAGGTGTAATTTTAATGTTTGCAAGTTTAACCGTTAAGACTTCTAAATAAACGTCAGGATGGGAAGTAAAACGCATTTGTTGTTGAATATTGCTTACTTCTTCAATTATTTTATATATTATCCGGTCATCTACTTTTTTAACCAATGATTTAAAACGGTCATCAAAAACGCTTAATTCATGATCTTCAATCATTTGCGGTGACTGCTTATACAATAATAAATCCTGGCAATAATTAATCAAATCTTCAATAAATCGGTTAGCATCCTTACCATCAGCTAGAATTTTTTGCACATTCATCAATGCGGATTTTGTATCATGGTCAACAACCTCAACAAAATAATCATATAATAAATCTTGGGTAACACTACCCGTTACCTGAAGTGCCGATTGATAAGTTACCTTATCGTCACCATATGACATTGATTCATCTAAGATGCTCAACGCATCCCGCATTCCACCTTCAGCAGATTTAGCGATCAATTTCAATGCCCGATCATCATAATCAATCTGATCAGATTTCAAGATATGTTCCATTTGTTTCAAAATATCTTTCGGCCTAATCCGCTTGAAATCGAATCGTTGGGTTCTTGAAATAATGGTTGCAGGAATTTTCTGAGGCTCAGTTGTTGCTAAAATAAACACAACGTTAGCCGGCGGTTCTTCCAACGTTTTTAGTAGAGCGTTGAAAGCCCCCGTCGATAGCATATGAACTTCATCAATAATATATACCTTATATTTAGCTTCAGTCGGTGCGTATTTAGCTTTATCACGAACGTTTCTGATTTCATCAACACCGTTATTAGAAGCAGCATCAATTTCAATTACATCGTTCAACGTTCCATTAGTGATGGCTTTGCAAATTGCACACTTATTACAAGGTTCCCCATCCTTTTGATTAGGACAGTTAATTGCCTTAGCTAAAATTTTAGCAGCGGAAGTTTTCCCTGTTCCACGGGGACCCGCAAACAAATAAGCATGACTAATTTGATTAGTAATTAATGCATTTTTTAGCGTTTGCGTAATTACATTTTGACCAATAATTTCATCAAAACGCTGCGGGCGCCAAACCCGATATAAAGCTCGATAGCTCATGGAAAACTCCTTTCTAACCAATTCATATTCGTATAAATTACCACTGATAATTATATCATACAAGCATTGATAAAAAATCATCAATTGACTTTTATTTCCAAAAATAAAGGGATGAACATAAAATTTAGTTCATCCCTTTTCAAGTTATTAAAAAGTTAAATTCTATAAAACGAGAAGCACAAGATATGACTTACTTAGTGCTGCTTCCTCCCGGACCTGACACGGTTCATAAGCACACCCTTGCTTCAGGGCCTTACGGCAATTATTATATTAACTTATTTTAGAGCGAATGTCTAGTAAATTTATTTATTTTCTTCTTCTAGCTCGTTTAAAAAATGCTTTCATCAAATTGCTAGCTTGATCATCCAAAATACCACCTTTAACGGATACATGATGGTTTAATTGCTGATTATCTAGAACATGGTATAAACTCTCAATTGCCCCGAATTTTCTATTAGGTGCTCCATAATATAAATGATTAATTCTAGAACTACAAATTGCACCGGCACACATTAAACATGGTTCAATGGTTACATACATATCACAATCGTTTAATCGCCAACTATGTAAATTATTACATGCTTCTTGAATTGCCAGCATTTCAGCATGGAAAGTTGGATTTTGCGAAATCTCAATTAAATTATGGGCACGTCCAATCACTTGATTATTGTGAACAACAACTGCCCCAATTGGGACCTCATTAATTAAAAAGCTTTTTTCAGCTTCAAGAAGTGCATTTCCCATCCATTTTTTCAAATCTTTTTGCAAATTATATTCCTTCTTTTTTATTTTATATTTTAACAGCCTTAAATTTTAATTGTGTTGGTGTATAATATTTTATGTCGCGTTTTTAAATATCGATTTAAGCCGAATAAAAAATTTAATTTTTTTAAAATGCATTGTATCACTATATTTGGTGTCTTTTGATATATAGAGCACAAAATATAGTGTCTTTCAAGATTGAATTTTGTTTTTTTTGTTGTACAATCGATTTATAAATTAAATTGAGTAGGGGGATCACAAAATGAGTATCACAGTATTCACTAAAAATAATTGCATGAAATGCATGTTAACTAAACGGTTCTTAGAAGAGCATCAAATTGATTTTGAAGAAAAAAATATTAGTAAGGAAACCCAATACGTCGACTTTCTAAAAAATAAAGGTTTTATGGAAACTCCAGTTGTTTTTGTAAAAAATGAAGATGGCGAAGATTCATTCTCTGGCTTTAGACCTGACAAATTAAATCAATTAGTTAAATTATCAGTTTAATGAATTAATATCTCTATATAAAATCGGGCGAAATGAATTCTACGTTTCGCCTCGTTTTAATCTTAAGGAGGTTTATGATGGCGCTAAATAACATCAAAGATTTATCATACTTTGAATTGAACAATGATATCAATATCCCTAAAAATGGCAAAATCCAATTAGAAAAAGATCATGAAGCTTTAAAAGTTTTTATTAAAAGTAATGTTATCCCAAATACAATCAAATTTGATTCATTAAAGGATCGTTTTAATTTTCTAATGAAACATAATTATATTGAAAACGGATTCGTTAAAAAATATGATTTTAGTTTCATTCAAAAATTATATAATTATTTGAGAGATCAACATTTTCACTTTAAATCATTCATGGCCGCTTATAAGTTTTACATTCAATATGCTTTAAAGACAAATGATAATAATTACTATTTAGAAAATTTCATTGATCGAGTTGCAATGAATGTTCTCTACTTTGCTGATGGTAATCAAAAATTAGCAATGGAATTAGCGGATGAAATGATTCACCAAAGATACCAGCCTGCTACTCCTAGTTTCTTAAATGCTGGAAGAAAACGTCGTGGCGAATTTGTATCATGTTTCTTAATTCAAACTACCGATAACATGAATACAATTGGCCGAACCATTAATTCTGCCCTCCAGTTATCTAGAATTGGTGGCGGTGTTGGAATTAATCTTTCTAATTTACGTGCTGCTGGCGATCCAATTAAAAAAATTGAAGGTGCAGCTAGTGGCGTTTTACCAGTAATGAAATTATTGGAAGATAGTTTTTCATACTCCAATCAGTTGGGGCAAAGACAGGGTGCTGGGGTTGTTTATCTAAATATTTTCCACCCTGATGTTGTTGATTTCTTATCAGCTAAGAAAGAAAATGCTGATGAAAAAATTAGGGTTAAAACTTTATCATTAGGCTTAGTCGTCCCAGACAAATTCTACGAACTATGTCGAGAAGATGCTGACATGTACTTATTTAGCCCCTATAGTGTTGAACGTGAATATGGTAAGCCATTTTCATACGTTGATATCACTAAGGAATATGATAATCTAGTTCATAATCCAAATATCAGAAAGAAAAAGATCAGAGCTAGGGATTTAGAAACTGCTATTAGTAGCTTACAACAAGAATCCGGTTACCCTTATATCATCAATATTGATACTGCCAATCGTGATAATCCAATTGATGGTAAGATTGTCATGAGTAATTTGTGTTCAGAAATTATGCAGGTTCAAAAACCTTCAGTCGTTAATAATACTCAAGGATATGATCAATTAGGAACTGATATCTCATGTAACTTAGGTTCAACTAATATCGTCAATTTAATGGCATCACCCCATTTTGGTAAATCGGTAGCAGCAATGACCCGTGCATTAACGTTTATTACTGATCATTCTGACATTGATGTGGTTCCTTCCGTTCAACATGGGAACCACCTTGCCCACTCAATTGGATTAGGAGCAATGGGACTTCACAGTTACCTAGCTAAAAACCATATTTACTATGGATCTAAAGACGCCATTGATTTCACAAGTGTTTACTTCATGTTGTTAAACTACTGGACATTAAAGACCTCTAATCAAATTGCTAGAGAACGTCATCAAACCTTCTATCATTTTGATAAAAGTAAGTATGCCGATGGATCTTATTTTGATAAGTACGTCACAAAGGACTGGGGTCCAAAATCAAAACGGGTCAAAGAACTTTTTAAGGATGTTGATATTCCCTCAATCGATGATTGGAAACAACTTAAAGAAGCTGTTATGAAAGATGGTTTGTATAACCAAAACAGAATGGCAGTTGCCCCTAATGGCTCAATTTCATACATTAACGATACGACTGCTAGTATTCACCCCATCATCGACCGAATTGAAGAAAGATATGAATCCAAGACTGGAAAAATTTATTATCCAGCCCCATACCTATCAAATGATACTTTACCTTACTACACTTCTGCTTATAATACTGATATGCGTAAGGTCATTAATACTTATGCAGCCGCCCAACAACACGTTGATCAAAGTATGAGTTTAACAATGTTCATGCGTTCTACCATTCCAAAAGATTTATACGAATGGAAGAAGAATGACATTACAAATAAAATGACTACCCGTGATTTGAATATTTTAAGAAACTATGCTTATTATAAGGGTATTAAATCACTTTATTACGTCAGAACATTTACCGATGATAAGCAAGAAATCGGCGCCAATGAATGTGAAAGTTGTGAAATTTAGTTTATACCAGAATTTAATTTAAGAGGTGATTGGATGGATAGTAAATCCATTAAGAAATTTAGTAAATGGACCAAAGACGGCAACTATAAGGCGATTAATTGGAATGATATCAGTGATCAAATTGATAAGGCAACGTGGGAAAAATTAACCGAACAATTTTGGTTAGATACAAGGATTCCGTTGTCGAATGATTTAAGTGATTGGCGAACGTTAGATGATGATCATAAATGGGTGGTTGGTCATGTTTTTGGTGGCCTAACACTATTAGATACACTCCAATCACAAGATGGCATGGCTGCCCTTAGAAAAGATGTTCAGACTCAACACGAAACTGCTGTTTTAAATAATATTCAATTCATGGAATCAGTTCATGCCAAGAGTTATTCATCAATTTTTTCAACTTTAAACACTTCCAACCAAATTAAAGAAATCTTCAACTGGAGTGATACTGAAGAATTCTTACAAAACAAAACTAAGAAAATTTATAGCCTTTACCATAACGATGGCGAACCATTGAAGAAAAAGATTTCAAGTGTCTTTTTAGAAACTTTCTTATTCTACTCTGGTTTCTTTACCCCACTATGGTACCTTGGTCATAATAAATTACCTAACGTTGCTGAAATTATCAAATTAATTTTACGTGATGAATCGGTTCACGGTACCTATATTGGATACAAATTCCAAGTTGCATTCAATCAATTAAACAAACGTGAACAGGATGAAATCAAGGGTTGGATGTATAACTTCCTATATGATTTATATAATAATGAAGTTAAATATACCCACCTACTTTATGATCAAGTCGGTTGGACTGATAAAGTCCTTACTTTTATTCGATATAATGCCAATAAAGCATTAATGAACCTTGGTCAAGAACCATTATTTGATGATACTGCTGCTGATGTTGATCCAATTGTTATGAATGGAATTTCAACATCAACTGCTAACCATGACTTCTTCTCACAGGTTGGTAACGGTTACCGTCTAGGTCGTGCTGAATCAATGAAGGATTCCGATTATGATATTGGCCGTCCTAAGAATAAAAAATAAATTTAATTAAAAAGAAACAAAAAGAATGGATTATCATTTTTAGATAATCCATTCTTTTTTAATTACTAATAATTTTAATTGTTAAATTTTTGAATCCATTTCGGAATAAAGTGATTCAATTTAATATCTTTATCATTTACGCGTTCATTTACAAGGATAAGAAGCTGCAACATTGTAAAGATTAATGAATTTCCTCGACGGTATGAAATGTACTTAGGAACCCAAGAATTAACGTATTTTTCTTTATAGGAACGTAATCCTTGAAAACTATAAAATGCTTGACCATAACGATAAATTAAATGGGCAATCCGTTCGTCAATAAAACTATATCTGGATTCACCAACGTTAGATAAAGGTGCCATTCCTAAATTAAATGATTGGTATCCTTGATCCTTAACGTATTGGAATAAATGAATAAAGACCCCATCCATAATTCCAGATGGTGCATCATTACTGGAACGCATCAAATCAATTGAAGTCATTTTGTGATTACCAGTTGGCATAACGTTAGCAAACGAAACAATTTTACCATTATCATCCTTCATGACAGCAATTGGAGCTTGATTCAAATAATAATTATCAAAATAACCAAGTGAAAATCCCTTTTCTGCTGATCCATGAAGCCATTGATCAGAAATTTGTTTTAAAGATTTCATTGTCTGATCATCAAACGGTGGATTAATAATTTCAAATTGATAATTTTCACGTTTAAACTTATTCTTTAAGGCACGTTCACCACGGTGTTTTTTACCTGATAAAGTGAATTGATCCAATTCCACGTGCCCTTCTTCACCAATTTTAGTAAAATCAAATCCTTTTTCGTGCAATAACATGGTTAATGATTCACTAACTTCATAAAAGACAAGTGATAAGCCAATTTTATCGGCATCGTTCATAAACTGGTTAATTCCAGCATTTAATTTATCCTGATTACCAATTGGTTCTCCCATCACAACTAATTTATTGGCTTCACGTTTAAACATAAAGAAAAGCTGGTCCTCGCCATGTTCAGAATAGTAATAAATTTGTTTATCACGGACAAAAGCTAAATGACTAACTTCATTTCCACCAAATTTATCAATAACGTTTCGAACCCTTTTAGCATCAAACGGCTGATCTAACCAACTAATATATTTAATCGAAAAGTATCGATAAAGAATAATTAAAATTAATGATGCAACGATTAATCCTAAAAATCCAGCTAGCCAAATTTGTTGGGACGGAAATAGATAAGAATTAACAATGTGATTAATTCCATATTTAGAATGAGTATAAATCCCTAAAATGGTATAAATAATGAATGTAATTGAAAAAATTGATCCATCCATTATCAATTGTCCCCATGAATAGGAAAGGCGCTCACGATATAGGACCGATTTTGATCCAAATAAACACAGTAGAATGAAAATTAAAAGAATACTAACGTTCAAAGGAACATCTTCACGCCACAATGTATTAATAATTCCAATCACTAATACAATGACCGTTGGCCAAAAAGCACGCTTGATTCTTGAACCAATCCCACGAGCCAATCCAATTAGTAAAAAGGCGTTAATAATATTAGATAACGGATTTAAAAAATATAACGTATAAGGTTCAAGTGATAAATAAAACCGATTGACAAGAACATAGTTAGGAATGGTTGCCAATAATAACATCATAATTCCTGAAAAATACATAAAAATCGTTACAATGATTTGTGCAGTTCGTTTTAAAATGATTTTAGGTAAATTATCAAGATAATCATTCAACTGGCTTCCCGTATCATGTAAGAATAAAATTCCACCAATAATAAATGGAATGAAGTAATAAAAAACACGGTACAAAAGGATCCATATTAATGCTTCACTTCTGTTAATTCCTAACAAGCCTAACTCTAAAACCATCGAAGCATCAAACGCACCTAATCCACCAGGTAATAAGGAAACTGTCCCTAGGACATTGGCAACGATGAAAAGTGGAAACACATCCAAAAGATTAACATGAATATTCATAAAAATTCCAACAATCATAAATAAAATGGAAGCAAATCCCCATTCTAAAAATGATGCCAAAATTAATTGGAGTCCCTTCTTTAATTTTAAATCATTAAAAAAGGGTAGTTTCTTAGAATGCAAAGACCAAAATATAATTGGAAAATATAATGCCCCAGCCAATAAAATAAACCAATAGTGAGCAAAATAATCATTAAGTCCAAAGCCAATTACTAGTGAGACTAAGCAATAAAATGAAAGTCCAGATAGCAAAAATAATTCAATTTTAGAAATTGCATTAACAATTTGGCTTTTAGAAGCATCTTTACTGTAAAAATGCCCCCTTAAGCTTGCTCCAAGAAATCCTCCAAAACCAGCTAAATTAGTAAAAGTGTTGGTAATCCACCCACTTTTAATAACATACCATTTAGAGTATTTGCCGGGTAAAAATTTCAAAATAGCAAAATCATAAATTAACATTGGACTGACAGCTATAAAACCTAGTATCAATAGAATCACTAATGATAGCGGTGATTGAGTCCCTAAACTTGCTTCCAATTGTTGGCTGTCAACTTGCCAAAAAATACTAACGGTTGCGTGAATAACAAAAATTAAAACAGAAAAAACAAATAATAATTTAATTAATGTAAATTTACTACTAATAAAATGTTTTAATTTATTATATAAATTTTTCAAGAAAAGGTCCTCCAAATATTATTTATATTTTAATTATCTCAATTAATTGAATCATTAACAACCTTTTTGAATAAATAAAAAAGCGTGTGACATTATTGTCACACGCTTTTTAAGATTTTTAAAATAATTACTTAAGGGTAACTTTAGCACCTGAAGCTTCAATTTTCTTCTTAAGATCTTCAGCATCAGCCTTAGGAACATCTTCTTTAATCTTAGAAGGTACTTTATCAACTAACTTCTTAGAATCCATTAAGCCTAAGCCAGTTGCTTCACGAACTGCCTTAATAACCTTAACCTTAGATGCACCTGCTTCAGTTAATTCAACTGTGAAATTGGTCTTAGCGGCACCGCCACCAGCGTTACCACCAGCTGCAGCAACTGGTGCGGCAGCCTTAACATCAAATTCTTTTTCGATTGATTTAACTAAATCGTTTAAATCAGTAATTGAAGCGTCTTTTAATTGATCAATAATATTATCTTTATCAAAAGCCATTTTTATTTCCTCCGTTTAATTTGGATTTCTATTTTGCTTCACTATCTTTGTCGTCACCTTTTTCAGCAACTGCTTTAACAGCTAAAGCAACATTTCTAACTGGTGCTTGTAAGATATTAGCAAGAGTAGATAATAGTTCTTCACGACTAGGTAATGTAGCATATACTTCGATTTTTTCTAATGGAACAATCTTCTTTTCAATCATTCCACCCTTAATTTTAATGGAACCAGTTGCATCAGCAAATTTCTTTAAAATTTTAGCAGGTGCGATTGGATCTTCATTAGAAAATGCAACAGCTGTAGGACCCTTAAAAATATCTTTAAGGTCAGCATAATCAGCAGCTTCTGCAGCACGTTTCATAGTATTATTCTTGAAAACATGGAATGTAACGTCATTATCACGTAATTGTTTACGTAATTTAGTAACTTGACCAACATTTAAACCACGGTAATCAACAACAATTGCTGATACAGAATCTTTGAAATCCTTAGTTGCTTCATCAACTAATTTCTTTTTAGCATCTAAAACTTCTTTTTGCATAATGTCACCTCCCAATTTTCTGGGCATTAAAAAATCCCCATGCCTACCTAGACATAGAGAGAAAGTTATTACGTTCCTCGGCAGGTATAATTAAGGCGTTAGCCACCTGAGTCTTAGGTAGATTACATTTAAATTTACTTCCATAGATTAACATATAATCATTTGGTAAGCAAATGGGATTTTTATTCATTTACATTTTAAAATGATGAAAGATCAACTTTTACACCAGGGCCAAATGTTGTTGAAATTGAAAGATTAGAAATATAAGTTCCTCTAACAGAAGAAGGACGATTCTTAACAATTAAATCTTTAATTGTTTTGAAGTTTTCAACTAATTTATCATCATCAAATGATGCTTTTCCAATAATAACAGCAACGTTACCATCACGATCAGTACGGTAAGCAACTTTACCAGATTTAGAATCTGAAACTGCTTTACTTACGTTCATTGTAACGGTACCAGTTTTAGGATTAGGCATTAAACCTTTCGGTCCTAAAATACGGCCTAAGCGACCTACTTGTGGCATCATGTCTGGTGTTGCAATTGCGACATCAAAGTCTAACCAGCCATCTTGGATTTTTTGAGCTAAATCATCTGAGCCAACGTAATCAGCACCAGCTGCTTTTGCATCTTTAGCTTTATCACCCTTGGCAAAAACAATAACAGTTTGCTTTTTACCAGTACCATTAGGTAATACAACTGCACCACGTAATTGTTGGTCAGCTTGTTTAGTATCAACATTTAAATTAAATACGACACTAAGTGTTGAATCAAATTTAGCATAGTCAATTTTTTTAACTAACTTAACAGCATCAGAAGCAGAGTAAGCTTTATCTTGGTCAACTTCTTTTAAAGCTGTTTGGTATTTTTTACCTCTTTTACGAGCCATAGTGATTTTCCTCCTTGTATTGTGGTTGTAACGGAATATCCTCCCACGGAACATGCAAAATGCACGCGGAACTACTCAATTGGATTAATCTTTAACGGCGAATCCCATACTACGAGCAGTACCTTCGACCATTCGCATAGCTGCTTCTACATCAGCTGCGTTAAGGTCTTTCATTTTAGTCTGTGCGATTTCCTTAACTTGGTCTTTAGTTACACTAGCGACCTTCTTAGAGTTAGGTTCGCCAGAACCATGTTCAACACCAGCAGCTTTCTTTAAAAGAACTGCTGCAGGTGGAGTTTTTGTAATGAAATCAAATGAATGATCTGCATATACATTAATCACAACTGGAATAATCATACCTGCTTGTTTAGCGGTACGAGCATTAAATTCCTTAGTGAATCCCATAATGTTAATTCCAGCTTGACCCAATGCAGGTCCAACTGGAGGGGCAGGTGTTGCTTTACCCGCAGGAATTTGTAATTTAACTACGTTTGCTACTTTCTTAGCCACGAGACATACCTCCTTAAGTCCGTGTGTGGTAATTGGAGAGTAAAATTTCTCCTCCCACGTTATTATGTGTCAAAACACACTACTATAATATAGCATAATTATAAAAAATAAACAATCTTTATTTAAGAATTGGTTTGACCTGGTCAAAAGTAAGTTCAGCACTTGTTTCTCGACCAAACATATTAATATTAGCTTTCAACTTTCCTTTTTCACCATCAATATTAGTAATCTTACCATTTAGACCTGAAAAGGCGCCATCAATAATAGTAACTGTATCGCCCACTCTAGCGTTAAGGGTTTTCTTATCTTCACTCTTGCCAAGGCGGCTTAAAATAAGTTTAACTTCATCCGGAAGCAATGGTGTTGGTTTACTACCACCACCATGCGAACCAATAAATCCAGTTACGCCAGGTGTATTTCTAACAATGTACCATGATTGATCTGTCATTACCATTTGAATCAAAACGTAACCAGGAAATTCTTTGTCCATTCTAACTTTCTTTTTACCAGTCTTAGTTTTATAGTGCTCCTCAGTTTCTGGAACGACAACATCAAAAATATAATCCGTCATGCCCATTGAATCTTTTCTAGATTCAAGATTATTTTTTACTCGATTTTCATATCCTGAATAAGTGTGCAAAACGTACCATCTTTTTTTAGATGTTTCTACCATCTCAATTAGCTCCTTTTTTAAATAAAATAAAAAACCCTCGTAAAGCACGAAGGTTCCAAGTTTCTCTATCATTACTATAACATCATTTTTCAATAAAGAACAATTTATTTATAGTAATCCTAAGAGATATTGAACAATTGAATCAACGATTGCAAAAAAGATTGCAAACATAACGGATAATCCAATTACAGTTGAAGTATCTCTTCTTGTTTGTTTGGCGTTCGGCCAAACTACTTTTTTCATTTCTAATACAACATCATGCATAAAATGCATTTTAAAATCCCTCACTTATCTTGTTTCATAATGCATTGTATGCTTACCACAATGCTTGCAGAATTTTTTTAGTTTTAATCTTTGATTATGATTAACGTTTACGTCAACATAATAATTAATTGAACCACAAACAGAGCATTCTAGTGCCACTTTTTTCTGTGCCAAATTATCAGCCCCTAGTTAATTATTCTACCACCATTAACCTTATTTATAATAACATATTCAAAAAGGATCTGCCGGATCAACAAGTAATTTTATAAATCATATCATTAACAATAATACCAGTCAATTTACTTCAAAAATTCAAATAACTTTCTTCGACACCTTTGTAATGCATTCTTCACTTGAATTTCATCAATGTTTAATTGACGTGCAATTTGATCAGTTTCTTGTCTAGATAAATGCAATTTAAAAACACTAGATTCTAAATCAGACAAATGATAATTTAAAATCTTATAAAGTTTTTCTTCAACTAATAAATTAGCTTCCGGATTATTAAAATGTTTATCAGCCAAAGTATCAGTATAACCATCTGGTGATGCATCCAAATAGGCTACTTCTTCCTTTGGCCTTCGTTTTTTAGCATTACTTTTTCTAATCAGATCAAAGATTCGATTTTTTAATGCCATTCGATAAAACGTTCCAAAAGTAAATTTTCCATTCCAATCAAACTTATAAATTAATTTCAACATTACCAAATTGGCTTCTTGATTCCAGTCATCAAAATCCATCCCAGCAACATAATATTTTTGCCATAATGATTTCACAATTGGTTGATACTTCACTGATAAAGATTCAAATGATTTTCCACCGTTATTGCCATTATTATTTTTTCGTTTACTCATTTATATTCGCTTCTTTCGAATTTTATTTTTTGAACTGCAACCAGCAGTCATTAACAAATAAAAATTTACTGGAAAACGGGTATATCAACAAGCAAACAAACGTTCGTAGTTCATGAAGAATCTGTGTACCAATTTATTAATATAAATATATTTATATTAATTATTAATGATTACGATGATTTTTATTAGAGAGTCGGTCGCGTAGACGTTCTAATTCCGATAATTGTTTAGAAGACCACGGTAACTTACGGACAGTGGTTTGATTCGAATAATCATCAATCTTGCTTTTAATTTCACGTTTTGAAATATTAATCATATTTAAAAATTCACGATCTGGAATTCTTAATGCACCGGAAGAAAAAACAGTCCATTGTTCAGCATTATCACTGGTAACAACTACCACTTGAACTAAACGTGACTGTTTCTTTTTAGTTAAGGCTTCAATATAACTATCTGCTGTCTGGTCTTTACTTGTCCACACAACATCTAAATTATTATACTTAGCTTTTTTAGATAAACCAGGAACATAATAAGCATCAAAAACGACAATCATATTTAAGCCGGAATATTTTTGGTATTCAGACAAAGTATCTAGTAATTCATCCCTGGCATCTGCCATCCGGTCTTCTAATTTTAATCGATTTAAATGGGGCCAATTTCCAATAATATTGTAAGCATCAATGATGTATAATTTCGTTTTCATTTATACCGACCATCTTTATTTAATTGGATTTCTGGAATTAAAGCATTGATACATTAATAAACTAGCCGCAACGCTAGCATTTAAGCTTTGCACTTTTCCAACCATTGGAATTGTTAACATTTCATCCACATTTTTCTTTAAAAGCGGTGAGATTCCCTTTCCTTCATTACCAATCACAATGGCGGATGGGCCATTTCCATTCCATTTTCGATAATCATGTCCAGAGACATCGGTGCCAAAAATCCAAACGCCGCGTTCCTTTAAATCCTTTGCGGTTCGTACTAAATTAGTCACCCTGGCAACCGGAACCCTTTCAATTGCTCCAGCAGATGCCTTAGCGACAATTGATGTTAAACCAACGGCCCTTCGCTTGGGAATAATGATTCCATGCGCACCAGCAGCATCAGCTGTCCTCATAATTGAACCTAAATTATGTGGATCTTCAATATTATCTAAAATGACAAAGAAAGGATCTTCTTGATGTTTTTTAGCATTATCAAATAAATCATCAATGGTGGCATATTTAAATGGCGCAATTGAAATAATAACCCCCTGATGATTACCATGATTAGACATCTGTTCTAATTTAGGTTTAGGAACCCGTGAAATGACTAAATGACGTGATTTAGCCAGTTTAACGATCGTCCTTATATTTGCATCATTACTATTAATTCCATTTTGTAAAAAGACTTTATTGATTTCCTGTTTACTTCTTAATGCAGCAACAGCAGGATGGCGCCCCATAATAAAATCATTATTTTCGTTATTTTTCATAGGGTTCCCTCCCATCATCAATTTGTTTAATGCACCATTCAGATAAATCATCTAAACGCTGTTCTTGATTACTAAGTGAAAGGTAACCCATAATGGCTTCAAAACCGGTTGAAATACGATAGGTTACAACGTTGGTGTTCTTAGCATGGGTATGACTCTTAGCGTTTCGACCCCGTTTAAAAACCGATAACTCTTCCTTAGTTAAAACATCATCATGAAGCATTAAATTAATAAGTGCTGCCTGCGCCTTAGCAGAAACATATTTAGTTGCTGTCTTTTGAAGTCGATTAGGCTTAGTAATTCCTAACGTTAGTAAATGTCTTCTAATGTATACTTCGTAAACACTATCTCCTAAGTAGGCTAAAACCACCCCATTTAATTGGTTATAATCAACAGTTGTATTCTTTATCATTTATGTTCCCTTCTGAATCGTGTTCCTTGAGGTGTATCCTCTAAAATAATTCCCTTAGATTTTAAACTAGCTCTAATTTCATCGCTACGACCAAAGTTCTTATCTTTTCTGGCCTGATTCCGTTCTTTAATTAAAGCTTTAATTCGATTATCATTTAGGGATTCAACTTCAAAGGTAACTCCAAAAATAGAAGCTAACTTGGTTAACTTCTTTAAGATCAATTGGACCGTTTGTTTAAAAACAAGTGGTCGTTCTGCATAAACATTGCCTAACTTTGCTAATTCATAGACTTGACCAATTCCATTTTGAACGTTGAAATCATCATCCATTGCATCCTGAAAATTAGCTTGAATTTGTCTAACTTCTTGATCAACTTTTGGATCATTAAAGGCATCTGCATCTTTTAATCGATAATGTAAATTATTATATGCTGTCTTTAATTTCTTTAAATTATTAGCAGCATCGTCCAAGTTCTTTTGACTATATTGAATTGGTCTACGATACTGGGTTGTTGATATGAAGAATCTTAAAATTTCTGGATCAACTTTTTTAATTAAATCATGAACGGTAATAAAATTACCCAAAGATTTGCTCATTTTTTCATTATCTTCCCCAACGGTTACAAAACCATTGTGCATCCAATAATGAACAAAGGTTTGGCCAGTTTTAGCTTCACTTTGAGCTCGTTCATTTTCATGGTGGGGAAATTCTAAATCTTCACCACCACCGTGAATATCAAAAGTATCGCCTAAATATTTAGTCGACATTACTGAACACTCAATATGCCATCCTGGTCTTCCTTTTCCCCACGGTGATTCCCATGAAATTTCACCAGGGGTTCCTTTTTTCCATAGAACAAAATCAATTGGATCCTCTTTTAACTGCATTTCAGCTTTAGTAACGTGTTTACTAGCACCAGCCTCTAAATCGTTAACATTTTCATGTGCTAAGGCACCATAAGTTGGAAATTTTCTAGCACGGAAATAAACATTACCACCGGATTCGTAAGCATAATCCTTATCAACTAAAACTTGAATAAAATTAATAATATCTTTAATGTGGTGAGTTGCTCTTGGATTTCTAGTTGCTGGTTCAACATTTAAAGCAGAAACGTCTTGGTGATAAGCAGCAATATACTTATCAGCTAATTTAGGAACGGTCGTATGTTCCCTTTTAGCTTCATTAATCATCTTATCGTCCACATCGGTAAAATTAGAAACATAGTTAACATGGTATCCACAATATTCAAAATACCGACGAATTGTATCAAATGCAACAATACTTCTAGCATTTCCAATGTGAATATAATTATAAACAGTTGGCCCACATACATACATATTAACTACCCCGGTTTTAATCGGTTCAAATGTTTCCTTCCGCTGTGTTAATGTATTATATATTTTTAACATGTTTGACACCTCACCTTTTTATAAGTTATTAATTAATTTCATTTTAGCATAGTTTAAGGCTAATTTGACATTTTCAACCATTGTTTCAAAACAAAAAGCCCTGTCAAAATTAAAATAATTTCAACAAGACCAATTTAAAAATAAATTTTTAAATTATTTACTAATTTGCTTTAAAGTTTCTTGAATATGATGAATTGCCTTATCTCGACCAATTAATTCAATTGATTCTGGTAATTCTGGTCCCTGCATTTCATGGGTAACTGCAATTCGAATTGGCATCCATAACTTACGTCCACGAATCTTTGTATCCTTTTGAATCGATTTAATGGTCTTAAAGATTTCAACTTGATCAAAAATCTTTAAATCCTTAACGCGTTTAGCAAATTCATTTAAGACAATTGGAGCAGTATCATTACTAATTTCCTTCAATGCATCCCCACTAACTTGTTCAGGTTCTTTGAAGAAGACGCTCGCCATTTTATTAATTTGAGCCATATAACTCATTTGTTGTTTGTATAACTTAACCAATTGACGTGCCCATTCAACCGTCTTTGCATCAGGATTTTCGGGAATATTACCCTTTTTAATCAATTGACGTAAAGCTAAGTCCATTACTTCATTTTCATCTGATGATTTAACGTATTGATTATTAACCCATTCTAATTTTTTATTATCAAACTTAGCAGGTGATTTACTTAAGCGTTTTTCATCATAAATCTTAATGAATTGTTTTCGACTAAAGATTTCATCCTCGCCAACTGGTGACCAACCAAGCAAAGTAATAAAGTTAAACATTGCTTCTGGTAAGTAGCCTAACTTTCTATATTGTTCGATAAATTGCAAAACAGATTCATCACGTTTACTTAATTTCTTACCAGTGGCAGCACTCGTAATTAAACTCATGTGACCAAATTTTGGCGGTTGCCAACCAAATGCTTCATAAATCATTAATTGCTTTGGAGTATTGGCAACGTGATCGTCACCTCTAAAGATATGACTAATTTGCATAAGGTGATCATCAACAACAACGGCAAAGTTATATGTTGGCATTCCATTCTTCTTTTGAATAATGAAATCCCCGCCAATACTGTCGGAATTAAATGAAACACGGCCCTTAACAATATCATCCCAAGCATAATCCTTATTTTTAGGAACTCTGAAACGAATGACTGGTTTTAATCCCTTGGCTTCGGCATCAGCCATTGACTTTTTAATTTCGTCATCTGACATGCCTTCATATTCATACTCATAATGGGGCATGACACCACGTGCTTCTTGTTCTTCACGATCAGCCTTTAATTCATCTTCAGTTCGGTATGACTTGTAAGCTTTACCTTCAGCCATTAATTGATCAATTAATTTTTGGTAAATTCCCTTATCTTTACGTTCAGTTTGACGATAGGGACCGAAGTCACCACCAACATCAGGACCTTCATCCCAATCAAGGCCAAGCCATTTTAAATTATCTAACTGACTTTTTTCTCCATCGGCAACATTTCGTTTGGTATCAGTATCTTCAATTCTGATAATAAACTTACCATGATTATGTCTAGCAAATAAATAATTAAAAATTGCAGTTCTTGCATTACCAATGTGTAAGTGTCCAGTTGGACTTGGTGCATATCTAACTCTAATCTTATTTTTAGCCAATGCTAATTTCTCCTCTTTATAAAATAGGTTATAAACTACGCCGGCAAATACCGCGTTTTTAGGAACGGCAAAGCTTAGTTCATTCCTATGAACATAATTCCGTTCGCTAGGGCTTGTTTTAAGCCATCAATAGATGAATCACCATCTAAACATTATCATTTTACATTGTAACATGCTCAGTGATAATGGATATCTAAAATTTAAAATAATGTTATTTTTTTCTCAACGCAAGATGAAGTGCTTCACTTAAAGTTGATACCCCAACAACATTAATTCCTTCTGGTGCCGTCCACCCTTGTAGATTATTCTTAGGAACAAGCACCCGTTTGAATCCTAACTTATGGGCTTCATCAACCCGTTGTTCAATTCTAGTTACCCTTCTAATTTCACCTGTTAGACCAACTTCACCAACGTAACATTCTGTCGGACTAGTTCCAACATCACGGTAACTAGAGGCGATGCTAATTGCCATTGCTAAATCAATTGCGGGTTCGTTTAATTTCACACCACCGGCTGCCTTTAAATAAGCATCCTGATTTTGAAGCATTAAACCAGCTCTCTTTTCTAATACTGCCATAATCAATGAAACCCGATTACGATCTAAACCAGTAGCAGTTCTTTGTGCATTTCCAAAAATCGATGGTGTAATTAAAGCTTGAATTTCAACTAGAATGGGTCTGGTCCCCTCCATTGAAACCACAATCGAAGATCCGGTTGCATTCTTTAGACGCTCTTCTAAAAAAATTTCTGAAGGATTCTTAACTTCATGTAAACCGGATTCAATCATTTCAAAAACGCCCAGTTCATTAGTAGATCCAAAACGGTTTTTAACCGCCCGCAAGATTCGATAGGAATGATGTAAATCCCCCTCGAAATATAAGACAGTATCAACCATGTGTTCCAGTGTTTTAGGGCCAGCAAGAGTGCCACCCTTTGTAACATGGCCAACTAAAAAGACAGTAATTCCATTGGTCTTTGCAATGTTCATTAAATCAGAAGTAACCCCTCTAACTTGGGAAACTGAACCAATGGATGACTGAATGTCAGGTTCTTGAATCGTTTGAACGGAATCAATGACAACCACATCTGGATTCAATTTTTCAATTGCATTTCGAATTGATTCCATGTCAGTCTCAGGATAAACGTATAGGTCTGAACTGTCAGCAACCCCTAAACGATCAGCACGCATTTTAATTTGGTTAGCACTTTCTTCTCCAGAAACATATAGGACTTTTTTATGATGATGGCTCAATTGACCTGAAATTTGCATTAACAATGTTGATTTTCCAATTCCAGGATCTCCACCAATTAAAATTAATGAAGCCGGAACGATGCCACCACCTAAAACCCGGTTAAATTCTTCAGAATCGGTTTTAAACCGTGGTTCCTTATGGGTATCAACCTTACTAATTAATTCAGGTTCCGTTTTAACCCCTCTAAAATTAACCCGACTACTTCGGTTATCATGAGTTTTAGGGGAACTTTGGACGCTTTGTTCAATTAAAGTATTCCACTTGCCACAATTAGGACAACGGCCTAAATACTTAGGAGAAATATAACCACAATTTTGGCAAACATACTGAGTTTTGGCTTTTGCCAATTTTTAACCCCTCCTTTTAATTTTTACTATTTACCAGATGATCCAAATCCACCACTTCGTTTTTTGCCAGAATTTAAATCATCATCAGTTATTAAATAGGGCATAAAGATTCCCTGGGCTAATCGATCACCTTTTTTAACATGGTAATCAGAAATGCCAACATTTAAAATTTGAATCAATAACTCGCCTTCATTACTATCATTATTATAATAATCAGCATCTACAACGCCAATTCCGTTTGGTAAAATCAAGCTTCTCTTCAATGGACTACTAGAACGGTTAGCAATGATTAATACTTCGTTTGGTTGCATATATGCCTTAACCCCCGTCGGAATTAAAAATGGCTTTAATATTTTTTTAGCTTGATTAGCTTTTTCGTAAGACACACTTTTTTCGTGTTTAATTGCCCAAAGAACTTTTAAAAAGTTAACTTTCCAAATTGATGGAATTGTAAAATCAACCGCACTATGAAGATCATAACCTGCTGAGTGTTCAGTTGATCGATTGGGTAATTGAATTTGATCATCCCTATATTTTGAAACAATTTGAAATCCACGTTTTTTCATTATTACACATCCTAAATTTTTATTATGATACTATAATTATATATTACGATAAGCAAAAGTACGAATATTAATTTATCATAGACGTAAAGTAAATTAAATTGTATGATTGATTGGTTAGATTAATTATTGATATTATAATGTTAAGTGAATGATTGATATTAAAATTATTTTAAATGACATGATGATTTAAATCCAAACTGCTGAATTGTGATTCGATTCATGAATTTTAGAGGGGAACAGATAATGAATCAAGATGCATTGAAGAAAATGGTTGGCCAAGAAGCTGTCAAGTATATTCATGATGGGATGGTCGTTGGTTTAGGTACCGGTTCAACCGTTAAATATTTAGTTGAAGCATTGGGTAAAAAAGTTAAAAAAGATAAAATACATATTGTTGGTGTACCCACATCACACAGAACGGCCGAACGTGCCCGGCGATTAGGAATCAAAATTAAAAACATTAATGACGTTGATCATATTGATTTAACCATCGATGGTGCCGATCAAATCGATCGTAATTTTCAAGGAATTAAAGGCGGTGGAATTGCCCATTTAATTGAAAAGATTGTTGCAATTAATTCTAAGAAGAACATTTGGATCGTTGACGAAAGCAAAATGACTAAATATTTAGGATCGTTTCCGCTTCCATTAGAAGTAATTCCATATGGCAGCACCCAATTATTTCGACGTTTAGCTAAAATGGATTTCCACCCTACTTTTAGAATGAATGGAGACCAACATGTTCTAACCCATTCTAATAACTACATCATTGATTTACATTTAGGTAAAATTAAACATCCGCATAAATTATCTAGAAAGTTAGATGATATGACCGGAATTGTAGAACATGGATTATTTTTAGATATTGTCAACATGGTCATCGTTGGTTATGATAATGGGCCTAAAACAATTAAAGCAAGATAATTTATTTTAAACTAATTTAGAATTGATTAATTATCAATTCTTTTTTTTATTTCTAATTATGTTGTACAATATTTCATTAATGGTTGTTTTAATAACATCATGAATTAATTAAAGGAGTGTTTTTATGACGAAAGATATCAGTATGGACCAATTGAAAAAGTTCCAAAACGATTATGAAAATCGCAAGGATTCAAGTGTCCTAGAACGTGCCGTTTCACATAATGGCATCCTAGAAACTAGTGCTGATTACAAATCAGATGCTAATATGGATCCAGTTTTTTCAATTGAATTAGATACCGGTGACGTTTCTAATCAAAAAAGAAGCGGTAGATGCTGGTTGTTTGCAGCATTAAATACAATGAGACATCACATGGCTAATACTTTAAACTTAAAAGGTAATTGGGAATTATCACAAAATTACGTTACCTTCTGGGATAAGTTAGAAAAATCTAACTACTTCTTAGAAAATGTATTAAAGACTGCTAACAAGCCAACCGACTCAAGAAAAGTTTCTTGGTTAATGAATTCTCCACAAGGAGACGGTGGTCAATGGGATATGCTCTGTGCCTTAATTGAAAAGTATGGAATCGTTCCTAAGTCTGTTATGCCAGAAACTCACAGTAGTAACAATTCAGCCGGATTAGACAATGCATTAAATCTTAAATTAAGACATAGTGCCAGCGTCTTAAGACAATTAGTTGCTAAGAAAGCTACTAGTGACAAAATTTCTAAGACTAAAACCAAAATGCTTAATGACATTTATAGAATGTTAGCATATTCATTCGGCAAGCCAGTTCAAAAATTCAACTTTGAATACCGTGATAAGGATGGCAATTACCATATTGATCAAGGTATTACCCCAAAGGAATTCTTTAAGAAATACGTTAACGTTAATTTAGAAGATTACGTTTCATTAATCAATTCACCGACTGAAGACAAGCCATTTAATAAAACATATACAATCGATATGTTAGGAAATGTAGCTGGTGGACGTCAAATCAAACATTTGAATCTAACAATGGATCAATTCCAAGAATTAACCATTAAACAATTAAAGAATGGTGAAAGCGTTTGGTTTGGTAGTGATGTTGCCCAAAGTTCCGACAGGCAAAAAGGAATTATGGATACTAAGCAATATGACCGTAGTGCACTATTTGACACTGATTTAAGCATGAGTAAAGCTGAACGTTTAAATTACAAAGAAAGTGCAATGGATCATGCCATGGTAATCACTGGTGTTGACATTGTCGATGGCCAACCAACTAAATGGAAAGTTGAAAATAGTTGGGGTAAGAAAGTTGGTAATAAGGGATACTTTGTTATGAGCAATGATTGGTTCAGAACATTTGTATACCAAGTTGTTATCAATAAGAAATACATGTCAGACAATTTGAAGAAACTCCAAGCTCAAAAGCCAATCGTTTTAAAGCCTTGGGATCCAATGGGTACGTTAGCTTAATTTTAAAATCATAATTAAAATAGACATCGGTTAACAAATAAATTAATCGATGCCTATTTTTTACTTAATAAATTTTTTATTAATAACATTTAAATGATCATCAAATTCATACTCAATTGGAATTCCATTGGGGACTTCAACATTATCGATTTGATCATCAGGAATTTGATCCAAATATTTAATCAATGCCCTTAATGTACTGCCATGGGCAACAACTAATTGATTATGGTGATCTAATAAACGTGGTGCAATGCTGTCAACCCAATAAGGCATCAAACGATGGTAAGCCATTTCAAGACTCTCTCCCAATGGTTCGATGACGCCCAATTTAGTATATCTTGGATCATGATCATGATGTTTTAAAAGTGGTGGAACCGTTTTAAAGCTTCTACGCCAAAGTTTGAATTGGTGATCCCCTACTTTTTTCCTAACAACCTGCTTATTCTTACCCCTCAGTGCACCATAATGACGTTCATTTAAACGCCATGATTTATGTTCAGGAATATATGATTGATTAATTTCATCTAAAACGATATTAGCAGTATCAATCGAACGAACTAAAAATGAGGTATGGACATCAGAAAATTGAATCCCAGTTCGATTCAATTTTTGACCGGCTAAGTGAGCCTGTTGAACTCCCTTAGAAGTTAATGGAACATCTGACCAACCAGTGAATACATGATCTCGATTCGCCTGACTTTCGCCGTGACGCATGATAGTCAAAATTGACATGTTAAATCATCCCTTTGCTTCGTTAGAATTAAAAAATATAATAATTTTTAATAATTAGCCATAGTTGTATTTTAATATTAATTCAAATAAGTTAAAATGGAAACATTGACAATATTAAACACCATCTATCATAACTCAATTTGTAATCCTTACATTCATATTTGTTTATTGTTTGTTTTTAATCATAAAATTTTATATGATTAGATATAATTACATAGTATGTCATGTTTGTTACAATTTTAAAATTAATATTGTCATTGATTAAAAACTATTCTACAATTTTTAAAAAGAGATTTAAATAAACGGAGATATGTAAATGCAATCAAATAATCAACAAAAATTACCAAAAAGAGAAGATATGAAACCACAATATTCAAAAAAGAAGAAAAAGCATGGCGTTGCGCTAACCATCTTAATCATTCTATTAATTGTCCTTTGTGGTGGATTAGCTAAGGGATACCAAATGTATAAAGAAGGTCAGAAAAGTGCTGGTGAATGGTATCAATCGGGAGATACCCATAAATTAAGGGACGTCTCAAACGTTATCAATCAAGATAAACCATTTTCTGTTTTATTATTAGGAACGGATACTGGTGCCCTAGGCAGAAACGATGTTGGCAGAACCGATACGATGATTTTAGCAACCGTTAATCCAAAGATGGATACCATTAATTTAACAAGTATTCCAAGGGATACTCAAGTATCAGTTCCTGGTGATTCACAGCCGTATGAAAAAATTAACGCTGCTTATACAATTGGTGGTCCCTCATCGGCTGTTCAATCCGTTCAGAATCTATTAAATGTTCCCATTGACTTTTATGCCATCATTAATATGGGTGGTTTAGAAAAAATGGTTAACGCCGTTGGTGGCGTTACCGTTAACCCTAAATTAACCTTTAAGTATGGTAATGCTAACGTTGTTAAGGGCAAAAAACAACTTCTTAATGGCGCTCAAGCACTTGATTATTCAAGAATGCGTCATGAAGATCCGCTTGGTGATTATGGACGACAAGCTAGACAACGTGAAGTTTTGCAAAAGCTTGTTATGAAGGGAATGCAAATTTCATCCCTAACCAGATATCATCAAATTTTACAATCGTTAAATGGCAATATTAAAACTGATATGCAATTCAATGATATGATTTCCATTAGAGCGCGATATGGTGATGCAACTCATCATATTAAATCAGAAACACTTCAAGGACAAGACGCAACTATTAATGGAATTGATTATCAAGTTCCAACTCAAAATGAAATTGATAAAGTTTCTGCTATCGTTAGAAAGAGTCTTGGAATGAATCCACAATCACCTTCAAGTAATTCAAGTAGTGGTAATTCAAGCAGTAGTACTGACAGTAGTAGTAATAGTGGTAGTAATGATAATTCATCTAATAATGAATCATCTTATCAAAATCAAACTAATGATAACAATTCTTATGCCACTTCTAATTCTGGTGGATACTAAATTTAATTTAAACCATTAAATTAAAGGGATACTGATAATTATCAGTATCCCTTTTTTATGTAGAATTTTAAATCAATAAAAAAGAAGCCCTTTAAAAGAGCTTCTAACATGATGCGGCCAAGAAGATTCGAACTTCCACCGAGATAATTCTCGACAGGATCCTTAATCCTGCGCGTCTGCCAATTCCGCCATGGCCGCATTAATTCACAATGTCCATTATAACAAAGTGAATTAATTTTGACAATCAAAATTTAAAATTAAATTTATTCCCCACGAACGGTAGAACCATCACGATCAATTCCGATAATTTTAATGTCACCACGAAGTCGATCGCCACCATTTAGATGATCACGTAATTTACTTAATTCTCTTCTGATTCCTAATGCAAAAATATTTTGGGAAGTATCGCTAACAAATGTTCCATAAATTCCAAAACTATGGGCAACCCGACGAATTAATCGCAAATTTTTATCAACATCCGAAGAATACTTTTTATCGATATGTTTTTCTTCCATCATTAGTGATGCTTTGGGCCACTCATGATTCATAACGGCAGCAATAAATAAATTGGATGTACTTCTTGATGCCACAAAATCCTTAAATGAAACAGTGGTAGGCATTTGAACCGGCTTTCTTTTCTTATGATCAATATATGCTAGCAAAGAAATATTAGGCATTTTAGTTTTAATTGTCATTACTTGTTTGCCATTAAAATATGAAATAACCATATCGCCTAAAATTGCCGGTGCAATATTTTCAGAGCTTCCAGCAATTCTACTTCCAATGTTAATTTGCTGGTCTAGTGACAAATCCATTTTTCCTAAACTGTTAGCGACTTTAATTCCAGCAACAATGGCGGAGGTACTAGTACCTAATCCACAACCAATTGGAATATCTGACATCACAGTTAACTGATGTGGAGCAATTTTAGGATCAATTCTCAAAATTGTTTGAACAATCAAATTACTAGAATCATGCGGAACTTGATCACCTAAAGCATGATTAACACGCCAATGATCAGTTTCTTCTTCAACAATTACAGTACAGTATAATTGGAATGCAATCCCAAAAGAATCGGTTCCAATTCCTAAATCAGATGCTGTTGCTGGAATTCGAATAACGGCTTTTGCCATTCTTATCACTCCTAGTTATTAATTAATTTTAAATGCCCATGACACCGGCTACAAACATACCGTCTAACATTAATTCGACGTTTTCGAATGTAAATTTGGCCACAATTAATGCAGACATACCTTAAATTTCTTCGATTTATTTTAGGCTGCGGGGCATAACGACTTCCCCCAACCACCGATAATAAATGAATAAAATCTGGACTACTATGTTTAGCATTGAATCCACTTAAATGTAAATGATAATGACACAATTCGTGTTTAATAACACCAATTAAAATATGGTAGCCAAAATCATTTAACATTTTAGGATTAATATCAATATTGTGATCATTTAAGTGGTATCTTCCACCCGTTGTCTTTAAGCGATAATTAAAATATGCACGGTGCTTAAAAGGTTTTTGAAAATATTTTAAGGAAATTTTTTCAACAAGTTGTTGTAAATCAAGATTAGACATTTTTAACGCCTCTTTCAATTCATCTTCTTAAAAGAAAATACGTTATAAAATGAATTTATTTTTAAAATAAGGTAGTAAACTTAGATGTTTACTACCCTATTCATCATCCCATCATTATTTTTTGTGCATATTTAACAAAATCAACGATGCTACGATCTTGATCTTTTTCCGACTGATTAAATAATTTTTGATCCACCTTTGAATCATCAAGATTAATACTATCAACCATTTGTTGGCAGGCACTAACATATTTTTGATAATCATCAATCATCATTTTGTGTTTGCCTAATACACGTGCTGGAACCCGCATTGTTTGTAAATGTTTTAAATTTTTCTTATAAACATCGGTTCCATTTTGAAATTCATTTTTGGTTGATTTCAAATCAATTGATTCAAAATTTTGATTACTAATTGCTTTTTTTAAAGGTGTGAAATGCTTTCCCATCTTTGAACCAGTATCATTTGTTGAAGCAATTAAGTTTGAAATATTTCTAGCGTAATCTGCTAATCTAACTACTCTCATATCAGTTCTCCTTTACTTCTACTTCCAAAAAGTAGAATAAATATTAATCGGCATGTGACGTTTGTGTTCTGTCTTTCGATATAGTGATTCAATTTGATTAGCAGCTTTATCAGAAACATCCCTGCCTTCTAAATAATCATCAATATCTTGATAACGAACGCCCAAAGCAACTTCGTCAGGTAAAGCTGGTTTATTGTCCTCTAAATCAGCAGTTGGGGTCTTTTGATAAAGATGTTTAGGAGCATTTAAAACTTCTAACATCTGTTTTCCTTGACGTTTATCTAATCGCCAAATTGGTGTAATGTCTGAAGCTCCATCACCATATTTAGTATAGAAACCGGCAACTGCTTCAGCAGCATGATCAGTCCCCACGACAACGCCTGAATTAGAACCAGCAATTGCATATTGCGCAATCATTCGTTCGCGGGCTTTGATATTTCCCTTATTAAAGTCCGAAATTTTAATGCCATTATTTTCAATCGATTTTACCATCTGATCAGTTGACGATTTAATATTAACGCGAACGACCTGATCAGCTTTCATAAAACGAATTGCTTCCATTGCGTCTGATTCATCAGCTTGTTCGCCATAAGGCAATCTAACGGCAATAAATTGATAATTTTTGTTAGTTTCTTTTCTTAATTCAGAAACGGCTCGCTCGCATAGAATTCCAGTTAAAGTGGAATCCTGTCCACCAGAAATTCCTAAAACTAATGATTGAAAGAAAGGATAATGTTTTAAATATGATTTTAAGAAATTAACACTGTTCCTAATTTCTGTTTTTGGATCAATCTCAGGTTTAACTTTTAAAGTATTAATGATTTGTTTTTGTAATTGACGCATGTTTAGTTCACCCCACACTCGTTCTTGTATTGACTTCAATTTACCAAACTGTAAAATGAAGATTGTTTGGATTTTAATTACTACGTTTTAATTTTATCATTAATTGAAACAATTGTTATGAAAAATGAAGGGAAAATTATGAAAGAAGAATTTAAAACAACTGACATTTTAGGATTTCCATTTGTAAATACCACTTTTAGTAGTTTTATGAATCAAATTAAATCTAGAATTGAACAAAGAAAAAATACTTTTATTATCACAGCTAATCCTGAAATTGTTGTATTTGCAAAGAAGCATCCTAAATATCAAAATATTATTAAATCATCGAATTATATCACACCGGATGGCGTTGGCATCATTAAAGCATCACATATTCTTAATGATGATATTCCAGGTCGCATTTCTGGATTTGATATTTTTCTAAATTTATTAAAATGGGGTAATGCAAATCATAAATCAGCATATTTTTTAGGTGCAAAACCAAATGTAATCAATGATCTAAAAACAACTCTTAATCATAATTACCCGCATTTAAAAATTTCTGGTATTCATGATGGATATTTTAATTATGATGAACAGATTGTTAAAGATATTCAAAAAACTCAACCAGACATGATTTTTATTGCACTCGGATACCCTAAACAGGATTTATTTATTAATAAGTATCGTTCAATTAGTAATGGTTTATGGATCGGATTAGGTGGAAGCTTTGATGTTTTATCAGGAAATACTAAGCGCGCACCTCAATTTTGGATTAATCATCACATAGAATGGTTTTACAGACTATTAAAGGAACCAAGTCGATTGCCAAGAATGATGGCGCTTCCTTATTTCTTATATTTAATTTATCAACAAAAAGAAAAGCAGCGAAAATAAATTTCGTTGCTTTTTATTTTTCCAAATAAAATTCAAATCTTTTTCCAACATATTGGGAACGAACATATTCAAATGGTGTTCCATCTTTTAAGGCAGTGGTTTGCCTTAAATATAAAATTGCATCACCTTTTTTTATTTTTAAATAGTCAGCAATTCGTTCCGAAGCTAAAGTTGCCGAAAACATTTGACGTGCTTTTCCCGGAATTAAATGTTTTTTTTCTTTTAAAACACGGTAAAGTGATCCGGAAACGTCATCTTTACTTAAACCAGAAACAAAATGACTAGGAATTGTTGCAACTTCAAAACAAATTGGCACGTCATTACCATATCTAATTCTTTCCATTCTGAGCACGCGGTTATTTTGTTTAATATGAAGTTTCTCCATCTCACTAAGTGAAGGTGCAACGGTATAGTATGAAATGGTCTTACTTGAAGGAATTTTTTGCTGTTCCAGCATAATATCAGTGAAACTAGTAATCCCAGACATTTGCTCCTGCACTTTTCTGTGAGCAACAAAAGTTCCAGAACCAATATGATGATCTAAAATTCCTTCATCAACAAGCGTATGAATTGCTTGTCTTAAAGTCATCCGACTTACGTGATATTGGATAGCTAGCTCTCGCTCAGGCGGAATTTGACTACCAATTTGCCATTGGTTATTTTCAACTTTTCTTCTTATATCATTATGAATTCTAATATAAATTGGCAGTGACAAGTTAAACTTTCTCCCCTATTATTAATTCACTTTTTAACATTATAACAAATAAAAAGACTGATTAACTTAAAAAGTTAATCAGTCTAAGTAATTGGACTAGCTGGGTTCGAACCAGCGCATCTCGGGATCAAAACCCGATGCCTTACCACTTGGCTATAGTCCAATAATTAAAATGGAGGAGAATGGATTTGAACCATCGAACCCGAAGGAGCGGATTTACGGTCCGCCGCGTTTAGCCAGACTTCGCTACTCCTCCAAAAAACATGTAACGAATCAACAATTAATATAATACCTAAAATTCAATAAACTGTCAACCGTTTTTTTTAATTTTTTAATTATTTTTTTTAACAACGATTGGTAATAAAATACCAACAGCAATTACTATTATACCAATCCATGCAAAATATGCAACCTCATTTACAGAATAAAGTTTAATAATTTGAGAATTAATCGCCTGTCCAGCTGCATCTGCTAGAAACCATAAGGCTAGCATTTGAGATTTGTAAGCCTTCGGGGACAATTCCGTTGTAATTGATAATCCAATTGGTGAAATTAACATTTCACCAATTTCAATAATTGCCCAACTTCCAATTAACCAGAAAGGACTAATTTTAGAACTTAGGCCAAACAATAGTAACGGGATTACCATCCATAAGAATGACAATCCTGTAAAAATCATTCCATATGAGAACATATGAGCTGCATTAGCTTTCCTTTTATTTTGATTCATTTTATTCCACACCATAATAAAAAATGGAGTGTATAATATGAAAAATAATGGATTTAATGATTGGTAAACAGATGCAGGTAACGTAAATCCTAAAATATGATTATCAGTTTGATTTTGAGCAAATAATGCTAGAATAACTGATCCCTGTTCTTCGATTCCCCAAAAAATTACAGCAACAATAAAGAATGGAATATATTTTAGGAGATTTCTGTGTTCTTGTTTTGAAATTTTGTTACTTAATAGCATTACAATAAAATAAATAATTGGCACAGCAATCACAAAAATACTAGATAGTGTAATTAAATTTTTAATATTTAATTCATTCATTACTATCATTAAAGAAATAATTAAAACAAATCCGATTAAAAATAAAATTGTTTTAAAAATGATCTTTTTTACATCTTGAGGTTCAATTGGATTAGTTGGATATAAATTATCACCATTAAAATTGTTTTTATTACTAAAATAATATTGGATTAACCCGATTAACATAGCAATAGCAGATAGTAAGAAGCCAAAGTGAAAATTAATTCGCATTCCTAATCCACCGACAATAATTGGAGCAAAAAAGGCCCCAACGTTAGTACTAAAAACAAAAATTGTAAAGCCGATTTCCCTTTGAAAACCACTGCTATCATATAAATTACCAACAATATTGGTAATATTAGGTCCAAATAAACCCGTCCCCATAATTATTAATACCATCGATAAAAAAAGGGTTTTAACGCCAAGGGGAAATGATAATAACAAATTCCCAAATAGTATTAAAATAGCTCCATAAAATACTGATTTTTGACTTCCAAGCATCCGATCACTAACATACCCACCAATAATATATGATAAATAAACTAACGATCCATAAATTGACATAATAGATGCAGCTGTTCCCTGTGAAAATCCTAAACCACCCTTAGCCAATGAATAATACATATAAAATAAAATAATAGCTCGCATGCCATAATAACTAAAACGACTCCACATTTCAGTGTATGATAATGTCGATAACCCTTTTGGTTGACCTAAAAAAGCATTTTTTAAATGACCAAAATATCTTCCCAAGAAAATTCCTCCATTTGTTTTTATCTAATAATTCACTCATCATCTTTTAATATATTAAAGTACTAATATTGTATATCTAATCGAAAATCTTCGCAATAAAAAAAGGATTAGAATATTATCAATTCTAATCCGAAACTAGTGCCGGCTACAGGATTTGAACCTGTGACCCTCGGTTTACGATGCCGATGCTCTGCCAACTGAGCTAAGCCGGCATTTAATTATAAAATAAGCGGAAGACGAGATTCGAACTCGCGACCCCCACCATGGCAAGGTGATGTTCTACCACTGAACTACTTCCGCAAAATTAATACAATAATAGAGTGCTAACAAACGCTAGCACTCTAATTAAATAACTCCGGCAGTCAGACTCGAACTGACGACAACCTGATTAACAGTCAGGTGCTCTACCAACTGAGCTATGCCGGAATAAAATCGCGTGGCAACGTCCTATCTTCGCAAGGGGCGATCCCCCAACTATTTTTGGCGTTTAGAAGCTTAACTGCTGTGTTCGGCATGGTTACAGGTGTATCCTTCTAGCTATCGCCACCACACTATTTAATTGTTCAGAGAACTTCGTTCTCTCAAAACTAGCTAATATTAATTCCTAACTTCAACCGTTCCACCTTTTGTGGTTAAGTCCTCGATCGATTAGTACTAGTCCGCTTCATGCATCACTGCACTGCCACTTCTAGCCTATCTACCTGATCATCTTTCAGGGATCTTACTTTCCGAAGAAATGGGAAATCTCATCTTGAGGTAAGTTTCACACTTAGATGCTTTCAGCGTTTATCTTATCCATACATAGCTACTCAGCAGTGCGCCTGGCGGCACAACTGATACACCAGCGGTATGTCCATCCCGGTCCTCTCGTACTAAGGATAGATCCTCTCAAATTTCCTGTGCCCGCGACGGATAGGGACCGAACTGTCTCACGACGTTCTAAACCCAGCTCGCGTACCGCTTTAATGGGCGAACAGCCCAACCCTTGGGACCAACTACAGCCCCAGGATGCGATGAGCCGACATCGAGGTGCCAAACCTCCCCGTCGATATGAACTCTTGGGGGAGATAAGCCTGTTATCCCCAGGGTAGCTTTTATCCGTTGAGCGATGGCCCTTCCATATGGAACCACCGGATCACTAAGTCCGACTTTTGTCCCTGTTCGACTTGTATGTCTCACAGTCAAGCTCCCTTATGCCTTTACACTCAATGAATGATTTCCAACCATTCTGAGGGAACCTTTGAGCGCCTCCGTTACAATTTAGGAGGCGACCGCCCCAGTCAAACTGCCAACCTGACACTGTCTCCCGCCACGATTAGTGGCGCGGGTTAGAGTGTCCACACAACAAGGGTAGTATCCCAACAACGCCTCCACCGAAACTAACGTTCCGGTTTCTACGGCTCCTACCTATCCTGTACAAGTCATGTCAACACCCAATATCAAGCTACAGTAAAGCTCCATGGGGTCTTTCCGTCCTGTCGCGGGTAACCTGCTTCTTCACAGGTATCTCAATTTCACCGAGTCCCTCGTTGAGACAGCGCTCAGATCGTTACACCTTTCGTGCGGGTCGGAACTTACCCGACAAGGAATTTCGCTACCTTAGGACCGTTATAGTTACGGCCGCCGTTTACTGGGGCTTCATTTCTGAGCTTCGCCGAAGCTAACTCATCCATTTAACCTTCCAGCACCGGGCAGGTGTCAGCCCTTATACTTCATCTTACGATTTTGCAAAAACCTGTGTTTTTAATAAACAGTCGCCTGAGCCTTTTCACTGCGGCTGCACTTGCGTGCAGCACCCCTTCTCCCGAAGTTACGGGGTCATTTTGCCGAGTTCCTTAACGAGGGTTCACTCGCTCACCTTAGGATACTCTCCTCGACTACCTGTGTCGGTTTGTGGTACGGGTAATTAGTTGCTCACTAGAAACTTTTCTCGATAGTGTGACGTCAGTTACTTCCTTACTAAACTTCAGTCCTCATCACTGCTTGTCAACCCGGTCATAAGCATTTGACTCATGACCTGACTTACAGTTTGAACATGCACATCCAACGGCATGCATAACTTAGCCTCCTATGTCCTTCCATCGTTCAAGCACAACTAACTAGTACAGGAATCTCAACCTGTTATCCATCGCCTACGCCTTTCGGCCTGGGCTTAGGTCCCGACTAACCCTGGGAGGACGAGCCTTCCCCAGGAAACCTTAGTCATTCGGTGAACCAGATTCTCACTGGTTTTTCGCTACTCATACCGGCATTCTCACTTCTAAGCGCTCCACAAGTTCTTACGATCCTGCTTCAATGCCCTTAGAACGCTCTCCTATCACGTGACGAAGTCACGTCCACAATCTCGGTAACATGCTTAGCCCCGGTAAATTTTCGGCGCAAAATCACTCGACTAGTGAGCTATTACGCACTCTTTAAATGATGGCTGCTTCTGAGCCAACATCCTAGTTGTCTATGCAACTCCACTTCCTTTTCCACTTAGCATGTATTTAGGGACCTTAATTGGTGGTCTGGGCTGTTTCCCTTTCGACGGTGGATCTTATCACTCATCGTCTGACTCCTGGATATAAATCAATGGGCTTCGGAGTTTATCTAAACTTAGTAACTCAAGATGAGCCCCTCGTCTAAACAGTCGCTCTACCTCCATGATTCTCAACTCCAAGGCTAACCCTAAAGCTATTTCGGAGAGAACCAGCTATCTCCAAGTTCGTTTGGAATTTCACCGCTACCCACATCTCATCTTAGCACTTTTCAACGTACACAAGTTCGGACCTCCGGTGCGTTTTACCGCACTTTCATCCTGGACATGGGTAGATCACCTGGTTTCGGGTCTATCATTACATACTGAAACGCCCGTTTCAGACTCGCTTTCGCTGCGGCTCCGACTTATCATCTTAACCTTGCATGTAATCATAACTCGCCGGTTCATTCTGCAAGAGGCACGCTATCACCCGTTAACGGGCTCTAACTGCTTGTAGGCACATGGTTTCAAGAACTATTTCACTCCCCTTCCGGGGTGCTTTTCACCTTTCCCTCACGGTACTGGTTCACTATCGGTCACTAGTTAGTATTTAGCCTTGGGAGATGGTCCTCCCGGATTCCGACGATGTTTCACGTGTATCGCCGTACTCAGGATCCTGAACTGAGAGATTTTAATTTCACTTACGGGGCTGTCACCCACTTTGGCAAACCTTTCCAGGTTTTTCAGTTATTAAAATCTTTGGTAACTCAAATGTTCAGTCCTACAACCCCAACGAGCAAGCTCGTTGGTTTGGGCTGTTCCCCGTTCGCTCGCCGCTACTAAGGGAATCGAAATTTCTTTATTTTCCTGCGGGTACTGAGATGTTTCAGTTCCCCACGTTTACCTTTGATTAAACTAAGTTTAATCAATAATAACTCGTTAAAGCTATTGAGTTTCCTCATTCGGAAATCTCCGGATCAAAGCTTACGTACAGCTCTCCGAAGCATATCGCTGTTAGTCACGTCCTTCATCGGCTTCTAGTGCCAAGGCATCCACCATGCGCCCTTCATAACTTAACCTAATTGCCACTACGTGGCACTTTTGGTTAATTGAGTAATTACGAAAATATATTTATTGAACTCAAAATAACACGGTGTTCTCGGTTGAAATTGAATAATTATATAAATTATCAATTCAATAGAAATTAATATTATCTAGTTTTCAAAGAACAAAGTATGACAATGAAATGTCAATGGAGAATAACGGGTTCGAACCGTTGACCTCCTGCTTGCAAAGCAGGTGCTCTCCCAACTGAGCTAATTCCCCAATATTACGGTCAGACCGTTAAATGGGCCTAGCTGGACTCGAACCATCGACCTCACGCTTATCAGGCGTGCGCTCTGACCAACTGAGCTATAGGCCCAACAAAACGCGATGCCAGTAGGCCTCTCAAAACTAAACAAGACATTTGCACAACATGTGTAAGTTTCCGAATTAAATCCTTAGAAAGGAGGTGATCCAGCCGCAGGTTCTCCTACGGCTACCTTGTTACGACTTCACCCTAATCATCTGTCCCACCTTAGACGGCTAGTTCCCCGAAGGGTTACATCACCGGCTTTGGGTGTTACAAACTCTCATGGTGTGACGGGCGGTATGTACAAGGCCTGAGAACGTATTCACCGTGGCATTCTGATCCACGATTACTAGTGATTCCAACTTCATGCAGGCGAGTTGCAGCCTGCAATCCGAACTGAGAACAGCTTTATGGGATTTGCTTGACCTCGCGGTTTTGCAACTCTTTGTACTGTCCATTGTAGCACGTGTGTAGCCCAGGTCGTAAGGGGCATGATGATTAGACGTCATCCCCGCCTTCCTCCGGTTTATCACCGGCAGTCTCACCAGAGTGCCCAACTGAATGCTGGCAACTGATAATAAGGGTTGCGCTCGTTGCGGGACTTAACCCAACATCTCACGACACGAGCTGACGACAACCATGCACCACCTGTCAATCTGTCCCCGAAGGGAACACCTAATCTCTTAGGCTAGCAGAAAGATGTCAAGACCTGGTAAGGTTCTTCGCGTAGCATCGAATTAAACCACATGCTCCACCACTTGTGCGGGCCCCCGTCAATTCCTTTGAGTTTCAACCTTGCGGTCGTACTCCCCAGGCGGAATGCTTAATGCGTTAGCTGCGGCACTAAAGGACGGAAATCCTCTAACACCTAGCATTCATCGTTTACGGCATGGACTACCAGGGTATCTAATCCTGTTCGCTACCCATGCTTTCGAGCCTCAACGTCAGTAACAGACCAGATAGCCGCCTTCGCCACTGGTGTTCTTCCATATATCTACGCATTTCACCGCTACACATGGAGTTCCACTATCCTTTTCTGCACTCAAGTTTCTTAGTTTCCAATGCACTTCTTCGGTTAAGCCGAAGGCTTTCACATTAGACTTAAAAAACCGCCTGCGCTCACTTTACGCCCAATAAATCCGGACAACGCTTGCCACCTACGTATTACCGCGGCTGCTGGCACGTAGTTAGCCGTGACTTTCTGGTTAGATACCGTCGAGATGTAAACAGTTACTCTTACACCTGTTCTTCTCTAACAACAGAGCTTTACGAGCCGAAACCCTTCATCACTCACGCGGCATTGCTTCATCAGACTTTCGTCCATTGTGAAAGATTCCCTACTGCTGCCTCCCGTAGGAGTCTGGACCGTGTCTCAGTTCCAATGTGGCCGATTACCCTCTCAGGTCGGCTACGTATCATCGCCTTGGTGAGCTATTATCTCACCAACTAGCTAATACGCCGCGGGTCCATCCAAAAGCGATAGCAGAGCCATCTTTCAAACATAAACCATGTGGTTTATGTTGTTATACGGTATTAGCATTTGTTTCCAAATGTTATCCCCTACTTCAGGGCAGGTTACCCACGTGTTACTCACCAGTTCGCCACTCGGTTAGGTCTTAAGTCAAATTGATGCAAGCACCAACTATCATTAAGGAAACCTCGTTCGACTTGCATGTATTAGGCATGCCGCCAGCGTTCGTCCTGAGCCAGGATCAAACTCTCATTTTAAAAATGAAAAGTTTAATACAAAGCTCTTCTTAAAATAATTAAGAACGAATTAACTTCGTTCGCATAAGTTTGTTTGTTTTATATAAATATAAAACACCTTACACATCTTAGGTTGTTTAAATATCTTGTTCAGTTTTCAAAGACCTACTTTTTATTGTTGCATCTCTGCAACGCAACATTAATTATCATATCATCAGGTAATTAAAATGTCAACAGCAAATTAATATATTTTCTAAAAACAAGCTGTTAAATTAGTGCTCCTTAACGGAACATTTATTACTATACCGTGAATTAAATTATCTGTCAACAGTATTTTCAAAAAATTCCAATTATGTATTAAAAAACTTCATCCCCTAATCAAGGAACGAAGTTTTAAATTTATTTATCTGTATTATCTTCAGGACGCATCGTTGGGAATAATAGAACATCCCTAATGGATGGTGCATCAGTTAAAATCATAACTAAACGATCAATTCCAATTCCTAAACCACCAGTAGGCGGCATCCCATATGATAATGCTTCAACATAATCTTCATCAATTGGTTGTGCTTCATCATTACCAGCAGCCTTTTCAGCAGCCTGGGCTTCGAAACGTTTTCTTTGATCAATTGGATCATTTAATTCAGAGAACGCATTACCATATTCTTGACCAAGAATATATAATTCAAAACGATCAGTAAATCTTGGATCCTTTGCATTCTTCTTAGCTAATGGAGAAATCTCGACCGGATGACCGTAAATAAATGTTGGATTCTTAATCTTAGGTTTAACTAATTTTTCAAAAAAAGCATTAATAATATGGCCAACTTTCCAGTAACTTTCGTATTCAATATGATGTTCATCAGCTAATTTTCTAGCATGATCAACAGACATCTTAGGCCAGAAATCCACGCCGGTATATTTTTTAATGGCATCCAACATATGAAGTCTAGCAAACGGTTTCTTAAAGTCTAATTTATGACCCTGATATTCAACCGTTCCATCATCACTAACAACGTTAGCAGCAGCCTTAAAAATGCCTTCAGTTTCGTCCATAACATCATGAAAGTCAAAGTATGCAATGTATGATTCTAATTCAGTAAATTCGGGATTATGTTCTTGATCCATCCCTTCATTTCTGAAAACACGACCAATTTCATATACACGTTCCATTCCACCAACAATTAAACGCTTTAAATGTAATTCTAAGGCAATTCTTAAGTATAATGTAATGTCTAACGCATTATGATGGGTAACGAATGGTCTAGCGTTAGCTCCACCAGCTTGAGTATGCAAAACTGGTGTCTCAACTTCTGTACAGTCCATTTCGTTATCTAAATAGCTTCTAACAGCAGAAATAATCTTACTGCGTTTTTGAAAACGGTTAAAACTTTCACGATTAGCAATTAAATCCAAATAGCGTTGTCTATATTTTTGTTCTTTATTCTTTAAGCCGTGCCATTTATCTGGAAGTGGACGTAATGCTTTAGATAAAAATGTAACTTTAGTTGCTTTAACAGTTAATTGCCCCATATCAGTCTTCATAACTAAACCGGTAATTCCTAAATGATCACCTAAATCAGAACGTTTAAAAATGTGGTAGTTATCTTCACCAACAACATCTTTTCTAACGTAAATTTGAATTTTTCCAGAGCGATCCAAAATATCAGCAAATCCAACCTTACCTTTACCTCTTTTAGCAACCATTCGACCGGCAATTACAACGTGTTTATCTAATTTTTCAATTGCTTCTTTATCTAGTGGATTGTATTCATCAGTTAATTGTTGTGCCAAATGGTCACGCTTAAATCCATGTCCAAATGGATCAATGCCTTCTTTACGCAATTGATTCATCTTATCCAAACGAACACGGATTTGATCATTCATCTCATGTGCCACACTAAGACCTCCATATGAATATTTTTAGCATAATATATAATTTAACTAAATTCTTGATAAAAACAAGAAATTTAAAAATCATATTGAATGATTTTTTAGTTTATATTATTCAAGACATTTTAATTATAGCATGAACATTAATTAATTAGTAATTAATTCCAATTTGCTTTTCTTGCTTCCCTCACATGTGTTTTTTCAATAAATTGATCAAAAATATCATTCATTTCCTGCTCAGTATCAGCATCATTTAAGGCAGCTCTTGTTCTTGCGGAATGAGAAATCCCCTTTAGATAATAAGCAGCTTGGCCCCTAAAGACCCTGGGTCCCATAAAGGATCCCTTAACACCAACCAGTCGATGCAAGTGTTCCCTAGCAACGTTAATTTTTTCTTCTAAACTTGGGTCAGGTAATTTGTCACCAGTTGCTAAATAGTGTGAAGTTTGTTTTAACATCCAAGGATTACCTTCAACAGCCCTGGCAATCATAACACCGTCTGCACCAACATCATCAATCATCTTTTTAGCGTCCTCTGGTGTTTTTACATCGCCATTTCCAATAAATGGAATCGTTAGGTGTTTAGCAACATTCTTTAAAATATTCCAGTTAGCATGGCCCCTGTAATACTGTTCTCTAGTTCTTCCATGCATTGCAACTGCGGAAGCACCACCAGCTTGAGCAGCCAATGCATTATCAACTGCATAAAGGTGGTCATCATCCCAACCAGTTCTCATTTTAACGGTAATTGGAAGATCAACTTTAGAAGTAACGTATGAAACCATATCGTAGATTTTATCAGGATCAAGTAACCATCTAGATCCAGCACCAGTTTTAACAACTTTATTAACTGGACATCCCATATTGATATCAATGATATCAACGTTAGTGTTCTTCTCAATATATTGAGCAGCTTGAGCCAGCGTTTCTTTACTATTACCAAAAATTTGCATGCTCATTGGGTGTTCCCTTGGATCAACTTGCATCATCTTTAATGTTTTCTTATTCCGATAGATAATTCCACGATCAGAGATCATTTCACATACCACTAATCCAGCACCAAATTCTTTGCAAATCATCCGAAAAGCTGGATTAGTCACTCCGGCCATTGGTGCAACAATAACACGGTTAGGGATTTTAACATTGCCAATCTTAAATTGTGGTTTCAAATCAATTCACCCCTTTATTTATGCTTCTTACTATCGGCCAAAATTAAAATGGCTTTTAATTCATCTTCACTATAATGATAGTGATTTCCACAAAAATTACATGTAACATCAGCACCATGATCTTCATTGATCATTTGTTTAATATCATTAGGATTCAATCCAGCAATGTCATTAGCAAATCTCTTTTTAGAACAGTTACATTTAAACTGAGTCGGTGTTTTTGATAAAATTTTAGTATTTTTGCTCCCTAAAATTTGTTTTAAAATATCCGCTGGTGTTTGATTATTCGACATTAATTTCGAAATACCAGGCATCATTTTTAAATGATTTTCTAATTTTTCAATGGCATCTCCAGATGCACCTGGCATTTTTTGGACTAAATAACCACCGGCATATTCAACGGAACCATCTTGGTTTAATTTAACTGAAACGTCAATGGCAGACGGAATTTGTTCAGATTGAGCAAGGTAGTATGTGAAATCGTCCCCGATTTGTCCAGAAACTAATTCAACATTACTAGTATATGGTTCATCACCACCTTGACTCTTAATTACCTGCATATAACCATTTTTACCAACGACTTTACCAACGTCAATGTTACCATTTGAATCAGAAGTTACCTTAGCTTTTGGATGTTGAATATATCCCTTTACATTGCCATTAGCATCTGCATCAATGATAATTAAACCGACGGGACCCCTTCCATCAATCTTAATTGTCATAGTTTCCCGTCCTTTAATGACTGATGATGAAAGTAAAACCCCGCCAATTAAACTACGTCCTAAGGCTTCAGTCACAGCATCAGAAGTATGATGCCTTCTTTTTGCTTCCGAAACAATATTAGTTGCATCGATTGAATAAGCCCTAAACATTCCATCATTACTAATACTTTTTACTAAGTGGTCATGCTTATTTGTCATAAAAATCCTCCTATTTGAACTTCAAAAAAACGTGAGTGAAAATCCACCCACGTTTTTTTATTAATCTAAAAATATTATTCGAAATGATTATCATTATCATGATGATTTTCATCATCAGAATGATTTTCCGAATCATGATTTTGTTTCTTTTCAGATTCACGTTTTTCTAAAGCTTTTTTAGATTCCTCATAAGTAGCAGCATCATGTTCACTTGGAAATTCTGTTGAATTCTTATCAGGCATCTTACCAGTCTTATACAAACTCATAATTTGAGCAGCATTCAAAGTTTCATACTTCAATAATGCTTTTGCAATTACTTGGTGCTGTTCACGATGGGTTTCAATAATATGTCTAGCTTCTTTATGAGCTTCATCAATCATGCGTTTAACTTCAGAATCAATCTCTCTGGCTGTTTGTTCAGAATACTTAGGCTGAGCATAAGGCTGAGATGGATCTTCTAAAATAACATCACCTAATTTATCACTCATTCCATATTGGGTAATCATAGTTCTTGCAAGCTTAGTGGCTTGTAAGAAATCATTTGAAGCACCAGATGAAATTGAATGGAAAATCAATTCTTCAGCACTTCTTCCACCCATTAAACCAGCAAGTTGCTCCATTGCATTATGCTTAGAAAGCAACTTTTGATCCTCTTTTGGAAGCATGATTGCATATCCGCCAGCTCGACCACGCGGTACAATTGTTACTTTATGAACAACCCTAGCATCATTTAGAACTAGTCCAACAATGGTATGACCAGCTTCATGATTAGCAACAATTTCCTGTTCATGTGGGTTAACAACGGCATCCTTTTTGGCTGGTCCAGCGATAACACGATCTTCAGCTTCATCTAACTCTGAAGAACCAATCTGTTTCTTGCCTCGACGGGCAGCTAATAAAGCAGCTTCATTAAGTAAGTTAGCTAAATCAGCACCTACGAACCCAGGAGTTTGCCTTGCAATTTCTTTGAAATCAATTCCAGGTGCAAATGGCTTGCCCTTAGAATGAACCTTTAAAATTGCTTCACGCCCACGGACATCAGGTCTACCAACTAATACTTTTCGATCAAAACGACCGGGTCTAGTTAAAGCAGGATCTAAAACATCCGCACGGTTGGTAGCAGCAATGACGATGACACCTTCATTACCACTAAAACCATCCATTTCAACTAGTAATTGGTTTAAGGTTTGTTCACGTTCATCGTGTCCGCCACCAACACCAGATCCACGCTTTCTACCAACGGCATCAATTTCATCAATGAAGATAATTGCAGGCGAATTCTTCTTAGCTTGTTTGAATAAATCACGAACACGGCTAGCTCCAACACCTACAAACATCTGAACGAAATCAGATCCTGAAATAGAGTAAAATGGAACGTTTGATTCACCAGCAACTGCCTTAGCAAGCAAAGTTTTACCAGTACCAGGAGGTCCTTCTAAAAGCACACCTTTTGGTATCTTCGCTCCAAGTGACGTATATTTCTTTGGATTCTTCAAGAATTCAACAACTTCAACAAGTTCTTGCTTTTCAGCTTCTTCACCAGCAACGTCAGCAAATCTAACTTTACTAGTTGATGGTTTAGCGGTTGATTTACCAAATTTCATAATACCACCGCCAGTGCCACCACTACCGGCTCGATTCATCATCATATAGAAGAAGAAAATGAAGATAATTAACGGTAGAACGTATACTAATAGGTTAATCCAAAAACTATTTGATTCAGCTGACTGAACATTCATTTTAGCGTTATTGGATTTAGCATCATTAGTAATTTCATTAACTGTTGAATTATTCTTTAAAACGGTCGTTGAAAAGTTATTAACTTTGGCAGTTTTGCTGGATCCAATGAATGAAATGTTATTTGTTTTGATTTCATGGGCATTTCGATAAGAACCAGAAATTTTATAAACCCCACCAGAAGGTTGGATAGAGAAATTTTTAACCTGGCCAGTCTTTAATTCACGCACAAATTGACTAGCTTGAAGCCTTTCTGTTTGAGCAGAATTACCATTTCCCTTTAAGACAAAAAGAGCTCCCATTAAGACTAGTGCAATCACGACATAAAATAGACTACTCTTAAAAAGCCCATTCTTTCGATGATTATTCATTTATTGCCTCCTAACATCATAATAAACTAACGCTAATTATATCACGACAAACGTCAATATTTAATAAAAAGGTTTAAAATGATGAAGAAAATTTAATTTTAATTAAGGTTGGAATAAACTCTTGGCTTCAATACTCCAACGTATGGTAAGTTACGGTATTCTTCTTTATAATCCATCCCGTAGCCAACAACGAATTCATTTGGGACCTTTAAGCCAACATAGTCTGCTTTAACATCCACTAAGCGACCCTCTGGTTTATCCATTAATGTACAAACATGAATCGAATTTGCTCCACGATCCATTAATAAATTCTTTAAATATTTTAAAGTTCTTCCAGTATCAATGATATCTTCAATAAAAAGAACGTTGCGGCCTTTTACATCGGTATCAATATCTTTAACTAGTTTAACGTTTCCAGATGATTTGGTTCCACCACCGTAGCTAGAAACATCAATGAAATCAATATCCATATAAATATCCATATTACGGATTAAATCGGTCATGAAAACAATGGCACCTTTTAAAACGCCAATTACTAGCGGTTTTTTACCGGCATATTGTTTAGCAATTTTTTGACCAAGTTTTTGACAAGTTTTCTTTATATCTTCCTTGCTATAAAGAACTTTTTCAATATCATTATTCATAAATTTCTCCCCTTCAAATCAATCTAATTAAAAACCTAAAATGAATGTATATTGATGAGCTTTAGGATTATTTGAAAATCCTGAAGCTTCTTTATACCCTAATAATGCTAAAACACGATTTGAATGGGTAGTTAAAACAAGTGCCGATTCTCGATCCTCGTTTTTAACTTTTTGGTCAATCAAAATTCGCCTAATCTTTTGATGACCACCATTCTTCAATCGAATTACATCTCCATAATGCCATTTTCGCACTACTAATGGCAAATCTGAAGGTGCTAAGCTAAAAACTTTTTGACGCTTTCCATGGTACTTTAAGCAATTATGGTTAAAAATACCAAATTTAATATTATTGATCTTAGCTACTTGATTTATTTTTAATTGAAACGGCTTCAATTCAGCATGCTTCTTTGAACGATTCTTTAAAAAAGTATTAACTGACATAATTTGTAAAACTTGATAACTTTTTTTAATTAAAATCTGATTATTTTGAATTGTTGCCTGCGGTTTTCCTTTGTTATTAATAATTTCTAATAACTCTGAAAAAATATGTGAAGAAATTACAATCCCACTGAAATAATGATGAAAAATTAGTTTAATCAATTCCAACTGCAGATCAAATGGTTCTTGGCAAATTAAATTCAGATTCCATTTACCCAGGTGGCCATCCCAAAATAAAAGGATTTGATCTAATTGATGATTCATTAAAACGGTATTAGCATTAATTAAATCATTTAGTTGTTCAGCATATTCACTAATGTGATCCAAAACAGCAGGATTTTCTTTCATCATTCGCGGTAATAAAATGTGACGCATTCGGTTACGCATCATTTTTAATGAGTGGTTGGTTACATCTTCATACCATTTAATATGATGCTTTTTAGCAAATTGCTTTAAAAGCGACTTAGGATACCCAAGCAATGGTCGCACTAAAATTCCTTGATAAAATTTTCTTTTAGATCGAATCCCAATTAACTGGGAAATATCGCCACCACGAATTAATTTCATCATAAATGTTTCAGCCTGATCATTTTGATGGTGAGCAGTTATAATTACTCTTGAATGGTGCTTATCCATCACAGTTTTAAAAAAATGATAACGAAAATTCCTCGCAGCATTTTCAACCCCTGAAGCTGGATGATATTTTTTAGGCCATCTAGCAACTTCTAGATTTAAATGATGTTGATTACAATATTTTTTTAAATAACGTTCTTCTAATTCGCTTGCAGACCTTAACTCGTGGTTAACGTGAGCAACGATAATTTGTGGTTTCCTTATTGATAGATGTTCAATCATATAAAGTAGTGTCATTGAATCAACACCGCTTGATACCGCAATTACCACTGGTTCATTAGCTTGCCACCATTTTTTTCGGTTAACATTGCTAGCAAATGATTTAAGTAAATTCAAAGTACCGAATCCCCTTAAAAATAAAATGATTAAGGCCCATTAAGACCCTAATCATTTTTTATTTTAACTACGTCGGCCACCACGACCGCCACGTTTTCCTTCAGTATTCTTTTTAATAACTGCTAAACGATTTTCACTTTGTTTTAAGAAATTGGACATCATATCATCAAAACCAGGTTTTTTATTTTTATGGTTATGAGAATGTTTATTCCAATTCCCGTTCCCATGAAAGTTATTATTATGATTATGGAATTTATCACCACTATGATGATGGTCATTATGATGATATTCCTTATGATGTTCTTTAGCTTTTCTGATTGAAAGGCCAATTTTACCATCATCACCAATACTAATCACTTTAACAGTAACTTCATCACCAACTTTAAGCACATCATGAATATCTTTAATAAACTTATCTGAAATCTCACTGATATGAACTAATCCAGTTTTATGATCACCTAAATCCACAAATGCTCCAAAATTAGTAATACCTGTTACTTTGCCGGAAACCTTTGCTCCAACTTTAATTGCCATAAAAATAAATTTCCTCCTAAAAATTAAATATATATTAGTATAGCACCAAATGAGTATAATTTATATCAATTTTTAATTAATTTTGAGTAACATCCTTAGAAATATCACCTGGCAAACTATAAATTGTTTCATTTGGCTTGCTATAATAATATTTTTCTCTAATAACCTGTTCAACATAATTAGTATTTTTTAATTGTTTGACACTTGTCTTGAATGTTTCATTTTGCTTCTGTTGATTAGCAAGCTTTACTTTCGTTGTTTTAATTTGTTCGCTAGAATGATTAAATTCGTGTTTAGCTTGAAATAATCCAGTACAAGCAATCAAAATTGCTAAAAGTGACACAGAGACGATAATTAAAGAATGCTTCATTCGAGCACTAACAAAACTAAACCTGACTTCCTTTTTCTTAATTAAATGTCGCTTTCTCTTTAAGTATGGATTGTTAAGCTGTTTAATTTTATTAGCCGAACTAGTCATCCTTTTTAACCCTCCTAAATTAAAATATTATTATGTTAAACAAAACTATATGCTTTTATAATAACATGTTAAGCCCAAGATACGAGCGTTATTTCAAAATTATTTTAATTATTTTTTCATACGGTAATCATGTTTATAATCTTCGCTTAAAATGGTGTAAGTATTTTCTGCTTCCGCTTTTTTAGTTGTTTCTAAAATTTGATTAACCCTTACCGTCAATGTTTTATTACCAAATTCAATTGCGATTTGATCGTCAACATTAACATTAGTAGAAGATTTAGCAACTTTACCATTAATTTTAATTCGTCCTTGGTTGGCAATATCTTTAGCAACTGGACGTCTCTTAATAATTCTAGAAATTTTTAAAAATTTATCTAATCTCACTTCAAACACCTCACTTTGTTATTTTAGATCGAAACATTTTTAACATTTGTTTTAATTGATCTTGAGCTTTAAAAATTTTAAAAATAAAACATAATCCAATAAAAATTATTATTCCGATTGGAACCATCATTAGCATTAAAATTAAGCTTCCAAAACGGGATGGCATTAAAAATAGCTTGCTAATTTCACGCTGAAGAAGAAACAATCCAATTCCTTCCCCAATTGAAATCAAAATGATTTTAAGAAAAAAAAGCTTTGGATACAAACTTTGTTTAATAAAATCAGAAGCACAAAGATAGTTAATGACCCAGATTGTAAATAAAGCAATGACGGTAGATAAACTACCGCCCATAATTCCAACTCTTCTAACAAACCAGCTAACCAGAATGATTTTGACAATCATCCCGATTGTAATTGAAATCCAGGTATTTGCGGATCGATTCAAACTTTGTAAAACACTATTATGAATGACAATCATCGTTGCAAAGACGATGCTCAAACAATAGACCCCAATTGAATCATCATCGGCAGCATTTTTAAATAGTAAAATATTAATGGGATGAATTAAGCTAATAATTCCCATTGCAATTGCAAAGGTTAACGTCATACTAACTTGAACCATCATTCTCGCATTATTTTTGAATGTATCAAAAAATTTTTTTCGATAATTTTTAACAAGTGATGGGATAAAACCAGTTGCAAAACCAGTCCCAATTACCAATCCTAATTGAACAAGCGGTTGGGCACGATCATAAATTCCCTTTGCATTTTGGGCATCAAAATTAGTCATCCCGTAGATCAACAAATTTTTCTTAATTGTAAACGAATCAACTAGTTGCATTAAAACAACTAATGAAGCGAGAACACATAAAATACCACCTTCATTTAATAACCGTTTAAAAAGGGTTGGATAACTAATTTCAGGATAATACTCAAACGAAAACGATTCGGATTTAAAGTAATAAAGTAAAACGATGGATGCTAAAATGCCAGCAAAAAATGCTGCGAGCATTGTATCTTTTCCCATTCGATATAAGTTCCAATGGTGAAAATGGGCAGCCATGGCCACCAAAATAATCATAATCACCCGAAAAATTTGTTCTAATACTTGTGAAATGGCAGTCGGATGCATTTTAAGCGATCCTTGAAAAAAGCCCCGCGATGTTGATAAAAATGGCATTAAAATTAATAGTAATGAGACCGCCCTAATCATCTTCGATAAGTTGGGATCACCCATTTTAAAACTTAGCCATGGCGCTAATAATTGAACGACAATCAAAGCAATTCCAGAAATCAAACTAAGTAAAATCAATAATTGCCAATATAAGCGCTTACGACTGATTTGATTAGGCTGTTCCGCCATGATTTTAGATATAAAAACTGGTAATCCGGTTAGAGCTAGCGTCATTAAAATTCCATAAATAGGGTATACCTGTTGATAAATGTAGAATCCAACGTTTCCAACCAAATTCTGAAAAGGAACTCGATAAACCGCACTTAAAATTTTAGAAATTAATGCTGCACCGGATAAAACCAGTGCTCCATTTAACGCCTGATGGTTTAAAATGGCTTTTTTATGCTCAATCTTACTCATTGATTCATTTTTTCCAATCGTAAGTCATTCAATTCAAGCACAAATTTCAATAAATTATCTAAACAATCCACTTCACTCATATCAGGTTGAACCACTAGTTGAATAATGAATTGGTCATTCTTTTCATCAATTGTACTTTTGAATTTAGTTTGAGCAAGCGCCTTCATTAAGCCCCTTGCACCATAAAATTCTTTTCCAGTCTTGGATAGGATAATCTTAAATTGGCCGTTCAAATCTTGAATGGATTCTAAGTAAGTTTCATCAGCCATGGTCTTTAATAGCCCCACCTTTAATAAGTTGGCTGCTGGCATTGGATATTTACCAAATCGATCAATTAAATCATTTTTAATTTGATGATAGTCATCTAAATTATGCATTTGCTTAATTCGCTTATAAATCTCAATTTTCTGGTTGGGATCACTAATGTAATCATTTGGCAAATAACTTTCAACTCTGCTGAATTTAACCTTAGCATTTGTTTCTTTCGGTCCCTTATCTCCATTACCGCGCTTTTTAGCAACGGCATCAGATAACATCTGCGTATATAGATCATATCCAACGGAATTAATAAATCCGTGCTGCTGTTTACCAAGCAAATTACCTGCTCCACGAATGGACAAATCACGCATGGCAATTCTAAAGCCTGATCCTAACTCGGTAAAATCACGAATGGCCTCTAAGCGGTTCTCACTCACTTCAGTTAAAACTTTATTCGGTTGATACATGAAGTAAGCGTAAGCAACCCGGCTACTGCGACCAATTCGTCCTCTAATCTGGTAAAGTTGCGATAATCCCATATGATCAGCGTTTTCAACGAATAACGTATTGGTATTTGGAATATCAACACCACTTTCAATGATGGTCGTTGTCACTAAAACATCATATTCATCGTGAATGAAATCATAAAGGGTATCTTCCATCTGTCTTTCATTCATTTGACCATCAATATAGGTGATTTTGGCATCAGGTACTAACCGTTGAATTTTTTGGACGGTTTCTTGAATATCGTTAACACGATTATGAAGATAAAAGACTTGTCCACCACGTTGCATTTCGCGGCGAATACCTTCACGGATGGCTCCAGCATTTTCTTCCATGACATAGGTCTGAATTGGGAAACGATTAGTGGGTGGCGTTTCGATAACTGATAGATCACGAACCCCCATCATCGACATGTTCAAAGTTCTTGGAATTGGTGTTGCTGTTAGGGTTAAAACGTCAACATTTGATTGTAATTTTTTGATTTTTTCCTTATGTTTAACGCCAAACCGTTGTTCTTCATCAACAATCAATAATCCTAACTTCTTAAATTTTACATCTTTAGAAAGTAAGCGGTGGGTTCCAACAACGATATCAATATCGCCATCTTTTAATCCCTTGATTGTAGCTTTAATTTGTTTGGGAGTTCTAAAACGTGAGAGAACCCCCACTTTAATTGGCCAACCATGGAAGCGATTCAACATGGTTTCGTAATGTTGGTGGGCTAAAACGGTCGTTGGAACTAAGAAAGCAACCTGGTGATGGCCGTCAATGGCCTTAAATGCAGCTCTTAATGCCACTTCCGTTTTACCATAACCAACGTCCCCGACTAATAGACGGTCCATTGGATGTGGTTTTTCCATGTCCTGTTTAATTTCCTTTACACTTCTTAATTGATCAGGAGTTTCAGTATATGGAAAATCATCTTCAAATTTGCTTTGTTCATCGTCATCAGGTGGAAAAGCAATTCCCTTTTCAGATGAACGTTTGGCATATAAATCAATCAAACTATCGGCAATATCTTCAATTTTATTGGCAACCCGACGCTTAGTCCGCTGCCATTCAGTTCCACCCAGTTTATTCATTCTCGGGTGACCATCAGAAGATGAAACGTACTTTTGAATTAAATTCAATTGGTTAACCGGGATGAATAATTTAGCATTATCACGGTATTGAATTGATAGGTAATCCTTATGCTTCCCATCAATCTCCATTGTCTTCATGCCTTCATATTTACCAATTCCATGGTTAACATGGACAACGTAATCACCAGGCTTTAAGTCAGTATAGCTTTTAATCCTCTGTGCATTTGAAAAATTTGGCTGGCTTCTGCGATGGTGTTTATGAACCTTAGCAAACATCTCAGATTCAGTGATGACAACTAAATTAACAAGTGGAATCTCAAATCCCTCGTTCAACCGTTCCGGAATCAATTGAATTTTGTTTTCAATAATGTGATCTTCATCAGAATTAACAACCGGAATTTTGAAATCATTCATAGCTTGGTTCATTTTCTTAAATTGAGAACGATCACTAATCATAACAATGACCGTTGAATTATTTTTTTGCCAACGATCCGTTTCAGTTTTAAGTAATGGCAATTGCCCATAGAATTTCTGCATTGGGTGGGTTCTAATATCATTAACTTGATCTAATTTAAGCTGCCCCAATCCCTTTTGAAACTGTGAAAATAAAATTTCAGCTTGAGGAATGCGCTTGAATTCGTTTTTAAAATCATGACCAAAAGTCTGTTTTGAAAAAATTTCAGCATGCTCTAATTTAGTTTCTGCCCAGTTATTTTCATCACTAACTAACTGTTTGTTAGAATCCATCAAACGATTATAATCATCAAATGCTACAATCCCATCTTTTGGGAGATAATCAAAAATTGAGTTTGGTTGTTCAAATAAGAAATGCGAAAACAATAACCATTTCGAATCTGACAACCCCTGATTCAATTGATCAATAATCGGTTGAATATGGTCAGACATCGTTTTAGATAATTTTTTATCATCAATATCTGATAAACTATCATTTAACTGGGAAGCAATTTTTTTAGCACCCTGTTTTCGTTCATCTTCCGATACAACAAAATCAGTTGCGGGCAAGATTTCAAATTGCTTAATCTTTTTAATACTACTTTGTTTGGCAGCATCAAAATATCTTAGTGAATCCAATTCAGTATCAAAGAAGTCTAACCGGACTGGATATTCAGCATTTAGTGGATAAACATCCAGAATGGATCCACGAATTGCAAATTCACCGGGAGAAGCAACTAAGCTCTTCTTAACATATCCCATCTGATGTAATTTTAAATTTAAATCACGTAATTTATAGTTACTGCCAACTTTAATGTTAATTTTAGCATTTTTAAATTCATCCTTAGACGGCAAAAAACGACGGGCACCAGAAACAGAGGTGATAACCACTACTGGTTTGTCTGATAGTAAAGCAGATAGTGATTTGACCCGTTGCGATTTAAATTGAGGTGAGCTTGTTGCTGCTTCAGCAGCGATCAATTCTTCAGCCGGAAACTCAAATACCCGTTTGCTCGGTAAGATACTTTCAAAATCATTTGCAATCTGATCAGCATGGTATAAGGTATCTGTGACTAATAACAAGGGTTTCTTAAGTTGATTATGAATCGTTTTAAGCAATAATGCCCTCGACGAATCAGCCATCCCGGTTACTAATTGCCTTGTTTTTGGCTGGATATTTTTAATAATTGAATTATATTGTGGTAATTTTGTTAAAAATTGAGTTAATTTCAATTTATTCTTCCTTTCACCACTCAAAAATGATTAATTAATTGTACTTATTTTCTAATTGATAAAATTTCATTCCAGATATAAAGTCTAATAAAGCATCGATTGCGTTATCCCGTGCCTGTTCAAATTTTGGCTTCTGAAGTGGTGTAAACTTTCCTAAAACATAGTGAACAACACTTTCAATTTTTGGATGTGAAGTTCCAACACGAACCCGATTGAAATCATGGGTACCAATTAAGTGAACAATACTTTTGATTCCATTATGGCCACCTGAAGCTCCTTTATCCCGCAATCTAATTTTTCCGACAGGTAAATCCATATCGTCATAGACAACGATCATATCTTCTACGTTAATTTTATAGTATTTCATAATTGGTGCAACTGCTTCGCCTGAGTCATTCATAAAGGTCGTTGGTTTAACAATAATGACCTTTTCTCCGTTCACATTAGTAGTCGCAATTTCAGCCCTTAATTGTCGATTATCTTTAAAATTAGCATGGTGTTGATCAGCAAATTTGTCAACAACCATAAAACCAGTATTATGTCTCGTTTGATCATATCTAGATCCAATGTTTCCTAGGCCTACTATCATTTTCATTTCAAATCATCCTTTAATTTCTTCAATTACATAAATTATATCATAACAATAAACATTATTAATTATAAGCAATGTATTCTAACATTCGAAAATTTTCATGATATAATTATGTTGAATCAAATATTAATCAAAGGGATGATTATTTTGGCATTAAAGCATCAAAAAGTTGTTTTAGTTGGTGACGGTGCCGTTGGTTCATCATATGCATTTGCTATGATGCAACAAGGTATCGGAGAAGAATTTGTCATTGTCGATATTATTAAGAAGCGGACTCAAGGAGACGCCCTTGATTTAGAAGATGCACAAGTCTTTACTCACCCTAAGAATATTTATTCTGGTGATTATAGTGACTGTAAAGACGCTGACATGGTTGTTATCACTGCCGGTGCTCCACAAAAGCCAGGCGAAAGCAGACTTGATTTAGTTGGTAAAAACTTAAAGATTTTATCAAGTATTGTTCCACCAGTTGTTAAATCTGGTTTCAAGGGTATTTTTGTTGTCGCTGCTAATCCAGTTGATATTTTGACTTACGGAACCCAAAAGTTATCTGGTTTTCCTAAGAACAAAGTCGTTGGTTCAGGAACATCATTAGATACAACCAGATTTCAAGTTGAAGTTGGTAAAAAATTAGGTATTAACCCTCAAGATGTCAATGCCTACATTATGGGTGAACATGGTGATTCAGAATTTGCTGATATTGACGAAGCAAGTGTTGGTAACCGTCCACTGTTAGATGTTGCTAAAGAAAAAGGCCTTTCTAAGGACGATCTTCTTAAAATTGAAGATGACACTAGAAAGAAAGCCTATAACATCATTAATTTAAAGGGTGCCACCTTCTATGGTGTTGCAACTGCTTTAATGAGAATTTCACGTGCCATCTTACGTGATGAAAATTCCGTTCTACCAGTTGGTGCATACATGAATGGTGAATATGGATTGCATGATCTATACATTGGTACCCCAGCAGTAGTTAACGCTTCAGGTCTTGCTAAAGTTGAAGAAGTTCCTTTAAGCGATGATGAACAAAAGAAGATGCAAGCATCTGCTAAAACATTAAAGGAAACTATCAATAAAGGGATGGAAGTTTTAAAGAAATAAATTAATTTTCACACTTTTAATCCAAATTAAAAATCCGGGATGGTTGATTAATCATTCCGGATTTTTATTATGTCCTTATCATTAAAATGTGATATGATTATCATTAGAGTTTTTTAATGAAGGAGTCATCACAGATGTTATTAAAAACACTGATTAAACCGAAAACTTTTTTGACCACCGTAACTGAAAACACCACTTTGCAAGCTGCTTTAAAGATTTTAGAAGAAAAAGATTATCGTTGTATCCCCATCTTGGATAAAACTGGGCATATTTTCAGGGGTAATATTTATAAAATGCACATTTACCGTCATAAATCACGTGGTGGCGACATGAATCTTCCAGTGACGACATTAATTAAAAATTCAACTAAATTTGTTAATATTAATTCTGCTTTCTTCCATGTTTTTTTCACAATTAAAGATTTACCTTACATCGCCGTTTTGGATGATAATAATTATTTTTATGGAATTTTAACCCATACTAGATTAATGGGGATGCTATCACAATCATGGAATGTTAATTTAGGTGGCTTTGTCATCACCGTAGCATCCCGTGGCGAACGTGGTGATTTAGCTAAAATGGCTAAAATCATTGCTAAATATACATCCATTCAAAGTTTTATCAGTTTAGATTCACAAGATTCTGAAATGGTTCAACGATCGCTTTTCACCCTTCCAAAATCAGTCAACGAAGATTTACTTAAAAGAATTATTGCTGCTTTAAAACGAAAAGGATTTAAAGTTCCCGAAGTGGAAGATTTAACTAAAGAAAATTAATTAACATATTAAAAGAGTATTAATCACTCTAATGATTAATACTCTTTTTTCGATTTATGTATCCCACTATCTTTTATGTTATAGATGCTTTAATCCAACGCTCATTGTTAAAGCCGCATCTACTTTTTCCATTAATAATTGATTTAAATGGGTAATTTTTTCTTTTAAACGTTGTTTATCGATCGTTCTGATCTGTTCCAATAAAATAACCGAATCACGCTCAATATCTGATTCATCAGCCTTAATTCCAACATGAGTCGGCATTTTAGGTTTAGTAATTCGAGCCGTAATGGCAGCAACAATGACGGTTGGGCTATAATGATTTCCAATATCATTTTGAATAATTAATACTGGACGCATCCCGCCTTGCTCTGACCCAATTACGGGAGATAGATCAGCATAAAAAACGTCCCCTCGTTTAATTTGTACGCCAGACATTTTAAGGCTCCTTTGATTTAATTGTTATGATTTAAAAACTGTTTCAATTTCTGATCAGCATCTTCTTCACACGGTATAAATTCATTAGAAATTTGTTGATTCAAATTTCCCATTTGAATGTAACCATGAATAAGATCATGAATAACAGCATCATTTGCGAATGAATCTTGAATTCTTATACTATTCATATTAACAGAATTTGATGCAAAGGAAGCATTAAAATGCTTCAATTGCTTTGCCATTTTTGGATTAAAGATAATTTTAAAAGGGTAATCATGATAATTATCCATAAAGATACTCCTTCGTAGTCGCTAATTAATATAATGAATGGGCAAACGTCGACTAAAATCACAAGTGACTTCATAGTTAATGGTATGACAGTAATCAGCAATATCTTGTAGTGTAATTTTTTGGTTGCTATCTTGCCCAATTAAAGTTACTTTCGTTCCCGGTTGAACATCTTCCGGTAATCTGATCATGAATTGATCCATGCATATTCGACCAACAATTGGGCAACGTTGCCCATTAACTAGAACGTAAAAGCCACCTAAAGATCGTGAATATCCATCAGCGTAACCAATTGGGACGGTTCCAATCCATTGATCACAATCAGCAGTATATGTTGCACCATATCCAATGGAGCGACCCTTTTTAACTTTTTTAGTATAAACAATTTCAGACACTAGTGAAATTGCCGAATCTAAATGATACGGCGGCGTTAATTCACGACCTGATGGATTTAGTCCGTATCCGGAAGCTCCCAAACGAATCATGTTGCCATTACAAGCAGCGTGCCATAAACTAGTGGCTGAATTGGAAACATGGACATACTTTGGCCGGTGTTTAACCACCTGCATTAATTTCTGGAAACGGTGAAATTGAACCTTAAAGTAATGGTCATCTTTAGAATCAGCAGTTGCAAAATGAGTAAAAATGCCCTCAAATTCAATGTTATCATGTGCATTCATAAAATGAATTGCTTTAGATAATTCATCGGGGGTCTGAAAACCAATTCTCCCCATCCCAGTATCTAGTCCAATATGAACCAATAATTTATTACTAATATGATTATCTTGAAGTACTGATTCAGCATTTTTTAGCCATTCAACTGAAGAAACGGTAACAGAAACGTGTTCTTTCACAATTAATGGGACATCCTGAATTCGACTAATTCCTAGGACCAAAATTGGGTCATCAAAACCAGTTCGTCTTAATTCCAAAGCTTCATCCAAAATAGCAACGCAAAAACCACTTGCGCCAGCTTTTTTAGCAACTTTAGCAACTTCAGTTGCACCAAATCCATATCCATTTGCCTTCAAAACCATAAATAAATCGGTATTATCTTTCAATCTTTTCTTGGCTTCATGAATATTATGATAAATTGCTTTCCGATCAACAACTAAACTGGCATTTCGATGATTTCCAATTGCCATGACTCTCGTCTCCTAAAAAAATTAAGTAACTTAATTTTAACACAATTTGCGCACCAAAAAACTATTGATTAAATGTTTTAATCAATAGTTTTTATTTATTCAATAATATTAGTCTCTTTTGTTCTTAATGGTAAATGATTTCCCACTGTTATGGCGTTCACCATGTCCAAAACGATTATGATGACGATTATAACCATGATCATGGCGATTAAAACGGCCACCATGATTATGATGATTAAAGCGGCGATGACCACCAAAATGTCTGCCACCATGACCATGACGATTATTTCCGTGTTTCTTATTTGGTAGTGGCCTAAGTGGTGAAATCCTAACGTTAACATTCTGTCTTGTCATTCGATCAAGAAGTAATGCAACTAATGCCTTAGGATCATACTGGTTTAATAAATCAGTTGCATAACCATTAAATTGATCAACATTAACTTTATCAATTGATTTATTAATTTGATCCTTAGCGTCATCTAAACGACCATTAATGGCAGCTTGTTTAGAAGGTGCCTTTAATGGTGAAATCTTAACCCGATCGGATTTATCAATGTCTCTTAAGTAATTCATTTCACGTGGATCAACAAAAGTGATTGATTCACCATGATGTCCAGCACGGCCAGTTCTTCCAATTCTATGAACGTAACTGTCTGGATCCTGTGGAATATCAAAATTGTAAACGTGGGTAACTCCAGAAACATCAATTCCCCTAGCAGCAACATCAGTTGCAACTAAAATTGTAATCTTCTTTTTCTTAAAATCACGAAGAATATTCATCCGGCGTTCTTGGGTCAAATCTCCATGAATTCCAGCTGCTGGATATCCACATTTAATTAAACCCTTTGATACTTCATCAACCCTACGTTTCGTTCGGCAAAAGATAATACTAACCTTTGGCTTTTGAGTATCCAATAACCTTGTTAATAGATCAAATTTTTCAAAATCCTTTGCTTTCACGTAGTATTGTGATACTAAATCAGTAGTTAATTCCTTTGCCTTGATTGTAATCTGTTGTGGATGATGCATAAATTGAACTCCAACTTTTTTAATGGAATTGGGCATTGTAGCAGAGAACAAACAAGTTTGTCTGTCATCAGGTAAATTCTTAATAATATTTTTAATATCTTCTAAAAATCCCATATCAAGCATATCGTCAGCTTCATCTAAAATTAAGAATTTAAGATGAGCTAACTTCAAAGTATGCCTTCTGATATGATCTTGAATTCTTCCCGGCGTTCCAACAATAATTTGAGGATGACGTTTTAATTGCCAAATCTGATGGCGAATATCAGAGCCACCATAAACGGTTAAGCTCTTAACGCCCTTCTTAAATTTACCAAAACGTTGAATTTCATGATCAGTTTGCATTGCAAGTTCCCTTGTTGGTGAAACGATTAAAGCCTGTACATCAGGATTATTAACGTCTAACTGTTGTAAAATTGGAATTGCAAAAGCAGCTGTCTTACCAGTTCCAGTTTGAGCTTGACCAATTACATCCTTGCCATTTAAAATCAATGGAATTGTTTTTTCTTGGATTGGTGTTGGTTCCTTAAAACCACTTTTTTCAATTGCTTCCAATAAATCATTAGACAATCCTAATTCGTTAAAATTCACTCTATTTCCTCCTAAAATCAACCTAAAATAGTATTATGATAACTTTTTAGGTTGCAATTCATCTAATACCTTTTCTAAATGAATTCCATGACTAGCCTTTAATAAAATTTCGTCATGGCGATTAATTTCCGATTTTAATTTTTGTGTCATTACTTTTAATTGATCAGTTGGATAATAATGTAGATGATCAGCTGAATACTGATGTAAAAGTGCATGGTATAAGGCTTTCACATGCGTACCAATCAAGTAAACAGAATCAATTAATTTAGGATCAATGTGTTTAGATAATGAAACGTGCATTGCTTCAGATTGCCGGCCTAATTCAAGCATGTCACCTAAAACAACAATTCGTTTTCCATTGGTCTTGGTTTTAGAAAACGAGTCTAGAACGACTCTTGCCGCCGTTGGATTAGAATTATAAACATCACTTAAAATCAATTCGCCTTTTGATCCAACCATCCATTCTGCTCGATTCTGAGTTAAATGAACATCTAGTAATCCCCTTTTCATTTGTTCAGGGGTAACTTTAAACATGCTACCAACTAGAAGTGCGTCTAAAGCATTATTAACATTATAATCACCCATCATTGGGATTATAAAATTAGTATCAGCAAAACGATTTGTCTTAAAGCTTGTCTTAGTCTGTTCATCATTAGTACTAGTTGCATAAAGATCATCATTTTTTCGACGCCCAAAAGTTAATTGTTTTTGATGAACCCGTTTAGCTCGTTCTCTCAGTAAGGGTTCATCGCCATAGTAAACAAAAGTTCCACTATCCTTTAAACCGTGCGTAATTTCTACTTTTGCGTCTGCAATTCGATCACGCGTTCCAAAGTATTCAATATGGGCTTCGCCAATCATTGTAATAACTGCAATATCAGGGGTAACTAATTTGCTCAAGAAATCTAGTTGACCAGAACGATCCATTCCCATTTCAACAACTAAAATATCGGTTGAATCATTGATTGATAGCATCGTGTATGGAACCCCAATATTATTATTATAATTATTAGGTGTCTTTATAACATTATACTTTGTTGATAAAACGGCAGCTATCATATCTTTAGTGGTTGTCTTACCATTGCTTCCGGTTACTGCAATCACCTTCGGATGAACTTTATGAAGATAAAATTTGGCTAGGGTTTGAAATGCAGCCAGGGTATCATGTACAACGATCGCCGGAAAATCACTTGGAACATCAGAACGTTGGTCACTCCATAAAGTTGCAACTGCACCATTCTTAATCGCACTTGATAAGTAATCATGCCCATCATGAGTTCCAACCAATGGGATAAAAAGTGCCCCTGATTTTAATTTACGACTGTCAAAAGCAACACTCGTTACTTCAACATTCTTAAATCGATTTAAATCATTTTTAGACGAAACTGCTTTTCCAATTTCTTCAACTGTCATTTTCATACCTGTGGAACTCCTAATATTTGATTTAAGACCAAAAAATTAACTCGGTTAAGAGTAATTATAACATACAATTAACCCAGTTAATCAATTCTTATTATAAACTACATTTGGTAGACATATTTGTTAATCTTTTTTGAATCCAAATTCAATGACCATTTTAATTTGCTGGTATCATAATTTAAATATCCCATTAAAATAATATTTTGGTAAACGTCACGTTGAGTATGCCAAATTGCCTGTCGTTCTGGATATTTTTCAATCCAGACGGGAATATGATAAACCTTCTTTTCTTCTGTTGCATGGTCAAAGGCAATTACAACACCCTCACTACTTAATTTAATAATGTTTAAAATAATCTTATTATCAATGTTTTTAATCACTAACGGTCTGATAAACATTCGCCGTCCATTATGAGTCGATCTCATATGCCGTTTCAAGCTCAATTCCAGAATATGATTAAAATCAGAAAATTTACGGTAATAGGTTTTTAAAAAATTGGAATGCAATGTCATATAGATATACCGATTATGTAATTTAGAAGAAAATGCTTGATAAATTGGCACTTCCATATGACCTAAATACAGTAATCGTGCAATTTCATCGTTTAATAACGTATCTAAATCTTCATTGCTTTGAAAATCAGTAAATTTCTTATTATGAGCCTGCTTATCAAGTAGATAGCTCCAAATTGCATTTCGCCCGGACACGATACTAAATTTAGTATGAGCATTGATTGAATTAGCATGTTCCCGATCGTCATTCAATAATAAAATTTTATTGGGGATATTTTGTAAGCCGTTTAAGAAATCAGCAGCACTAATACCATAAGTAATGACCATATTTTGAACTAAATTAGCGTTAATATAAACAAAATTATCCCTCATTATTATCACACACTTTCAAACAATCATCTAATCTTCGCTGAATTAAATCTCCCATATTCATTTTACTACATTTTTTCCAAACGGTTGATCCTTTTTTCAATTGATGGATGCGTATCAAATAATTCAGTAAATGAAAATTTACTTTTTCCCTTATAGGGATCATCAATATATAAATCAGCACTATCTGGATTGACGTCATGCATTGGTTCGCCTTTAGAAATCTTTTTCAATGCGTTAATCAACCCCATTGGATTCCTTGTTAATTCAACGCCAGAAGCATCTGCTAAATATTCACGATTCCTAGATAAAGCCATTTGTGCAATTGCAGTTGCCAACGGTCCTAAAATAATCACTAAAATTGAGCCGATCATTGCCAAAATATTATCATCATCGTTATTATCACGGTCACGACTTCCACCCCAAAAGAATGAATTATATCCGATATCAATAATTAACGAAATAGCCGATGATAACGCAATTCCAATTGTGGATAATCGAATATCATAATTTCTGATATGGGAAACTTCATGACCAATCACGCCTTCTAATTCTTCACGATTCAAAATTGATAATAAACCTGAAGTTACAGCAACTGCAGAGTGTTTAGGATCATTCCCGGTTGCAAAAGCATTGGGACTATCATCATCAATAATAAAAATCCGTGGCATTGGAATCCTGGCCACTAATGCCATGTCTGAAACAATATCAAATAGTTGCGGTGCATCATCCTTATTTTTAATTTCATGGCCATGATTCATCTGCATTACAACGTTAATGGATTGATTAATCATGATTACCGCATAAATTAAACCAATCCCTAACGCTAATATAAAACCGATCATTGCACTACGAAAGAAAGCGTACCCGACTGCCATTCCAATTAAGGCTAAAAGCAAAATAAAAGCAATGATTAAATAAATGGTTCGGCGTTTATTCATTGCAATTTGATCAAAGAGCATTTTTTATACTTCCTATTTTTAATCTATTTTTGGTTAAATTCATCAAAATTAACGTGTGGAGTCTGCTTTTCATTGCTTGGTACTTCTAAATAATCACGTTTTATAAAATGATGATGTCCAGCAATTAGGTTAGCTGGAAAAGTTTTGATTTTCATATTAAAACTAGCAACGGATGAATTATATAGCTGTCTTGAATATGCAATTTTATTTTCAGTGTTACTTAATTCTTCCATCAATTGTTGAAATTGATTGTTTGCCTTTAATTCAGGATAATTTTCAGAAACGGCAAAAATTGATTTCAAAGTATTGGATAATTGATCAGATACATGCATCATCTGATTTCTATCACCATTATCATCCATTGAAACTAATTGCTGTCTTAATTGGGTTACCTTTGTTAACGTTGATTGTTCATAATTTGCGTAACCCTTAGTGGTTGAAATTAAATTAGGAATTAAATCATTTCTTCTCTTTAATTGAACATCAATCTGGCTCCAAGATTCATCAACGTATGTTGAAGCACGAACTAAACGGTTATAAATTACAATCCATGTAATGATGATAATTGCAATGATTGCAATCACAATAATTGTTATCATTTTCTTTTCCCCTCGTCTGTAAAATTGTTATGATATTAACATACAACAATTAATAATATACTACAAGAAAGAATTGATAATAAAATGAAACACGTTTTATTTGTTTGCCTTGGTAATGTTTGCCGATCTGCCATGGCAGAAGCAATCTTTAAACGGATCGTTAAAGAAAAACATTTGCAGGATCGAATCCAAATTAAATCAGCTGGAACTAGCGATGAAGAACAGGGACACTATCCCCTTCCAGAAGTAAGGAGTGTGTTAAGGCAACACGGTTTAGATCCAAGCAAATTGCATGCCAAACAAATTACAATTCAAGATATCAATTGGGCCGATTATATTATTGGAATGGATCATCAAAATATTCTAAATTTGAAACGGATCACACCAGCTAACCAACAATCTAAGATTCATCTTTGTTTAAATATTAATCCTAAATTACGAAATCAAGAAATTCCAGATCCATGGTATACAAGAAGATTTGCATTCACTTATGATGTTTTAAATCAAAACTTACCGCTCTGGTTAAATTATATCGTCCAAAACTAAAAAAGGTAAAAAAAAGGTATCAAATTAAATTTGATACCTTTTAAAAATGTTTAAATTTATTTTTTACCATAACGTTTGTTGAATCGTTCAACAGCGCCTTCAGCCTTATTGAATTTCTCTTTACCAGTATAGAATGGATGAGAATCAGAAGAAATTTCAACAATTAATAATGGATAAGTGTTTCCATCTTCCCACTTAATTGTTTGGTCTGAAGTAGCAGTTGAACCAGTTAAGAATTTGTAACCAGTATTTGAATCTTCAAATACTACTTTATGGTAATCTGGATGAATTCCTTTTTTCATAATTTATCGCTCCTTTGCCCTGAATCTATTTGAAACAGAGATTACCGAGTAATCAACTATTTCAGTTTATCATCAATTATTAATTCATTCAATAGCTAGTTCATAACTGACCATGAAAAATAATTACACGAAAATATTATATCATTTTATCATTCAAATAACTAGGTGATTAGAAATTAGATTATGATTTATCCTTATCATCATTCATTAATTCAACCTTAGCATTTAAATTCGTTAATTTGCCAATAATATTATCGTATCCACGTAAAATGTTATTTGCTTTTGAAATAACGGTTGTTCCATGAGCCATTAATCCAGCAATGACTTCTGCAGCTCCCGCTCTAATTTCGCCAGCTTCTATATGCTGTCCGGTTAAGTGATCAGTATGTTTGATTAAAATCCGGTTGCGATCATCAACCCTGATATTAGCACCCATTTTCTTAAGTTGGATAACATGTTTAATGCGTTTCGGGTAAATTGTATCAATAACGATACTTTCACCCTGGGCTTTAAGTAGTAATGGCGTAATCGGTTGTTGCAAATCAGTCGCAAAACCAGGATAAGGAGTTGTTTTAACACTAACTCCTTTTAAATCATCATTTCTTGGAACATAGATACTATCTTCCGCAATATTTAATTTAACGCCCATTTCAGTTAATTTAGCAATAAAAGATTCTAAATGCTCTGGAATGACATTGTTAATTTTAATTCCATCACCAACCGCTGCTGCCATTGATAAATAAGTTCCGGCTTCAATTCGATCTGGAATAATAGTATGGGTATTGGTTGCGCGTAATGAAGGTACTCCTGTAATTCTAATTACATTCGTTCCAGCACCACGAATTTTAGCCCCCATATTATTCAAAAAGGTCACAATGTCAATAATTTCTGGTTCCCTAGCAGCATTGTGAATAACAGTAACACCATCAGCCTTAACTGCTGCTAAGACTGAATTAATTGTCGCACCGACTGAAACAACATCTAAAAAGATATTAGCTCCATGAAGACCGTCTTCCCCCGTCGAAATTTTAACGGTCCCGTGCTCATCTTCAACCTTTGCACCTAAAGCTTTAAATGCTTTGATATGTTGGTCAATAGGACGCGGTCCAATATTATCTCCACCGGGGAAACTAACGACAGCACGGTGAAATCTTCCTAATAAAGCACCCATAAAATAGTATGATGCTCTTAAACTTTTAATGGCTTTGCTCGGTAAATTACCCTCAATAATATGAGTGGGATCAATGGTTAATACTCCATCTACAAATTCAGACGTGACATTCATTCGTTTTAAAATCAGCATTAAATTGTGCACATCTAAAATATCTGGAACCATATCTAATTGAACTGGCGTGTCAGCCAAAATAGCAGCTGGAATGATTGCAACAGTGCTATTTTTAGCACCACCAATTGTTACTTCACCTGAAAGCCGTGTATTTCCGTGGATAATCATTTTATTCATTACGCAACTTTCCTTACTTATTAATTATATTTATCCTAATATAGCAAACACTACCATGATAAATAATTAAAAGTTAAAATACAATACTTTAACTTTAAATTCATCAAATTTTAAATATATTTTAATAAGCAATCTCATATATATTTAGTAATTAAAACTTCAAAGCGGATGCTTAAGCATATTGGTCAATTAATATTATGATAACAATTATTTTTTACCGCGTTCAGTTCTCATTTTATTAGCAGCTTTAACAAAAGCAGCAAATAATCCTTCTGGACGGTTTGGTCTTGATAAGAATTCTGGATGGTATTGAGCAGCAACAAAGAATTTTTCTTTTGGTAGTTCAATGACTTCAACTAAATGATTATCTGGTGAAGTTCCTGAAATTACAAGTCCTTTATCCTGTAATGGTTTTCGGTATGCATTGTTAAATTCATAACGATGTCTATGACGTTCTGAAATCTCAGCTTGATTTCCATAAGCTTTAGCAGTAACCGTTCCAGGAACTAACTTACATGGGTAAGCACCTAAACGTTGGGTTCCACCAGCATTGCTAATGTCAGCTTGATCTGCCATTAAATCAATCACGTTATGTTTAGTTTCTGGATCCATTTCAGTAGAATTAGCATCCTTAAATCCAGCAACATCCCTAGCAAATTCAACACTAGCAAGTTGCATCCCAAGGCAAATTCCCAAGAATGGAACATCATTTTCTCTAGCATACTTAATTGAAGTAATCATTCCTTCAATTCCACGTTCGCCAAATCCACCTGGAACTAAGATTCCATCAGCTTTTCCTAAAATATCCTTAACATTTTGAGGTGTAATCTTTTCTGCATTGATCATGTGCATTTGAACCTTAGCATTTAATGGGTAACCAGCGTGTTTCAATGCTTCATTAACAGAAATATATGCATCTTTAAGTGAAACATATTTCCCTACTAAGTAAATATCAATGGTTTTCTTTAAGTTAAGAACCCGTTGTTCTAATGCACGCCATTTAGTCATATCAGCTTTTGGTGCTGACATCTTGAAATGATCTAAAATTTGTTGATCCAATCCCTGTTTTTGTAAACTCAACGGAACTGAGTAAACAGTCTTAGAATCAATTGATTCAACAACTGCCTTTGGATCAACATCACAAAATAGTGAAATCTTTTTTCGCATAGATTCAGTAATTGGTTTTTCAGAACGAACCACTAATAAATTAGGCTGAATCCCAATGCCACGTAATTCACGAACACTGTGTTGAGTTGGCTTCGTCTTCATTTCCTTAGCAGCATGTAAGTAAGGAACTAAAGTAACGTGAACATAGCAAACATTGTCATCGCCAACTTCAGCCTTCATTTCACGAATGGCTTCTAAGAATGGTTGTGATTCAATGTCGCCAACGGTTCCACCAATTTCAGTAATCACGACGTCAGCATTAGAAACTTTAGCAGCCCGCATAATCTTACTCTTGATCATTCCAGTAATATGTGGAATAACTTGAACGGTTGCCCCTAAATAATCACCGCGACGTTCTTTTCTTAAAACTTCTTCATAAATTTTACCAGTAGTAACATTAGAATATTTGTTTAAATCATTATCGATAAAACGTTCATAATGACCTAAATCTAAATCAGTTTCGGTACCATCATTAGTAACAAAAACTTCCCCGTGTTGGTAGGGACTCATTGTTCCAGGGTCAACATTTACATATGGATCAAATTTTTGAATGGTGATGTTTAATCCACGGTTCTTTAACAAACGACCGATTGAAGCAGATACAATTCCTTTACCAAGCGAAGAAACAACTCCTCCGGTTACAAAAATATACTTAGTCAATTTAAATAACTCCTCGTAAAATTTATTATTTAGGGATAAAATAAAAATAATAAAAGCTTCCCATTCGCTTGAACGGGAAGCTTTTATTTTATTCCGAAAATTCAAAACCTCGTCATTGTATCCGAGGCGCCCAAATGACATAATACATGTAAAAATGTTAAACGTCAAGGACATTAATTAAACTTTTTTATTTATCAGGATCATCATTTTGATCGTAATCAATAACGTCATCATCGCTAGAAGCATCATCTAAGAATGCATTGACACGACGACGTGGTTCTTTTGGTACTTCTTCATCCTCGTCTTCAGGGGTAACCGTTGCTTCATTAATTGAATCAAATGGATACCATGTTCTAAGGCCCCAAAGGTTATCGCCTAATGAAAGGAAGCTACCGTCAACATTTAAATCAGTATAAAACTGAGGAAGACGTTTTCTAATTTCTTTATCACTTGCACCCATGTACTTTTGAATTTCGTTTGTAATGGTAGCAAATGGCATAACATCCCCATGTTGAGCGAGAATTGCATGGGCAACTTCAATCATTGATAATTCGTCTTTATTTTTATCATCCAAGGCTTTAAGTTTCAAAATGTGCACATCCTTTCAAATGAATTAAATTACTTCATTCATTCAAATCATAACCGAATTAATACATCCTTAATCATAATACTCGTTTAGGAAGTAAATTGCAATCTAATCTTATATTGACCTAGCAGCTTAGCACCTACTAGTAAATTATAATCAATTTTGATATTACCCCTAAAGGGTAAATCACGGTATTGGACATTCAAATTTGGCGTTTCAGTTTCAATCGGTAGAATTCCATACGGTGTTCGGTACCTAGCTTCAATTCGTTTTCCCTCCGCAAAATACATCTGCATCTTGTTTTCACCTGAACGGGTCAATCGAATATTACCTTCATTATTAATCTTCATTGTAACGGGAACTGGATGGCCATTTTTATTATCATCTTCCATATACCGAATATAAACGGCATTCCCCATCTTAATAACTTGACCATTTAAATCAAAAACATAGCTGGAAACATTATCGTTTTGGGTAATGTGGGTTTCAAGATGAATTTCAACGGGCGTTCCTGGAGATTCAGTATCCATAGTTAACACTCCCTTACTTAAAGATATTTATAGTATATTATATCATACTTCAAAGATGTTACCATTTATCCAACAGTCATGCTATATTTTAGAATTAAATCAAAGTATAATATAGTATTGTGATCTATTTTATAAGGAGGATTTTTTAGTGAAATACGCTGATAAACTTTTACCAAGGGAAAAAGTCTTTCGGGACCCCGTCCATAATTATATCTACGTTCAAAATCAAGTGATTGCTGATTTAATCGACACACCCGAGTTTCAACGCTTAAGGCGGGTAAAACAATTAGGAACAACTTCATTCACATTTCATGGTGCTGAACATTCCCGTTTTGGTCACTGCTTGGGCGTCTATGAGATTACAAGGAGAATCTGTAATAACTTTCAAAAAAATTATCCAACTAAAAAAGCTGGCGATGGCCTTTGGGATCAATCAGACCGCCTAGTTGCCCTATGTGCCGCTTTACTTCATGATATCGGTCATGGTGCTTATTCACACACATTTGAACATATTTTTAAAACTGACCATGAAGCCATCACAAGAGAAATTATCACTTCTAATCAAACGGCGGTTAATCACATTCTAAAACAGGTCAGTCCTGATTTTCCTGAAAAAGTTGCGTCAGTTATTAAAAAAACTTATCAAAATCCGCAGGTCGTTCAGATGATTTCAAGCCAATGTGATGCTGATCGAATGGACTATTTATTGAGGGATTCATATTACACTGGAACTAATTATGGTGATTTTGATTTAAACCGGATTTTAAGGATCATGCGTCCGTATAAAAATGGAATCTGCTTTGAAAGTAATGGAATGCATTCAGTCGAAGATTATATTATCGGTCGGTTTCAAATGTATCAGCAAGTATATTTCCACCCCGTTTCAAGATCAATGGAATGTGTTTTAGACCGTCTATTAGCAAGAGCTAAGCATTTATATCAGCATCATCCTAAAACGAACGGGTTGCACGCTGACTTGTTGGAGCCATTTTTTAACCACCAGTTTAATTTAGAAGATTATCTAGAATTAGATGATGGGGTTTTAAATACATACTTCATTAGTTGGAAGCACCACGCTAAGGATAAAATTCTACGGGATCTAGCCCATCGTTTTATCGATCGAAGACCATTTGCATCCGTCAAATACAATCAACAAACTAAATCTGAAATCCCAAAGATGCGAAAATTGATTAAGGCAGCCGGGTTTGATACAAATTACTATACCACCACTAATAACAGTTTTGATTTGCCATATGACATCTATTACCCAAATAAAAAAAACGTCAGCGGCATCAATTTAAAACGCCCGGATGGATCATTAGTTGAACTATCAACCGTTAGTTCATTGGTAAACGCCATTACCGATAAATTACAAGGTGATCAACGCTTCTTTTTTCCAAAAGAAATGTTAGAATGTGGCGATAAGGTAGAAATTTTCCAACCGCTTTATCAAAAATTTCAGCAACATATTAAAAATAATACGATTATTAAAAAGAGAGGATGATCAGATATGTCAATTAAATTAATTGCAATTGATATCGATGGAACACTATTAAATCCAAAAAAACAATTAACGGAAGCCAACAAGGAAGCAATTCAAAACGCAAGAAATCATGGAATCAAAATTGTTCTCTGTTCTGGGCGCCCACTAACCGGTGTTAGACCATATTTAAAGAAATTAAACCTTAAGGGTGAAAGCGAATATGCAATCACCTTTAACGGTGCCATGGCGCAGGATGCTGATGGTAAGGTTATCTCACACTTAGCATTAACAAACGATGAATTCATTGATGCAGAAGCATTAAGCCATAAGTGGAATACTAATTTTCAAGTTGAAACAACCAATTCAATCTATATCTTCAACCGTGACGTCAGTAAATACTCTGTAATGGAAAGCTTCTTAGTTAACCTTCCAATTAAGTTTAGAACCGTTAGAGAAATCGTAAATAGTGATACACCCGTCACTAAAACCATTTTTATTGCAGATCCTGAAAAGATTACCAAAATTAAGCAAAATATTCCAGATGATATTTTAAAAAAGTTATACGTAGTTCAAACTGAACCATGCTTTTTAGAAATGATGAATAAGCACGCTAGCAAAGGTCATGCACTAAAGAACCTTGCTAAAAAACTTAATTTAGATTCATCCAATGTGATGGCAATTGGTGATCAAGGTAATGACGTCTCAATGGTTAAATATGCTGGATCAGGAATCGCAATGGGCAATGGAATTCCTGATGTTAAATCAGTTGCTAACCATATCACAAAAACCAACCAAGAAAATGGTGTTGCCTATGCAATCAATCATTGGGCCTTAAATCAAAAATAATTCAGTTAAATTTTAAATTTCAACTTGCAAAACAATGTCAATTTGTTATAATTAAATTGTTGTCAAGTTGATATGAGCTGATAGCTCAAATGCAGAGCACCTAACTCTTTCTTAGGTAGATGTTGGTCCGAATCCTTCTCAGCTCATCATATTAAAAGCTAGTGGTATATTTGCCACTAGCTTTTTTAGTTTAATTATTAAATAAAAAGCCGTGAATGAAAAATCATTCACGGCTTTCATTTGTTAAGATTAAATTTCTTTTGAATCAATAAAACGTTGCTTGAACAATGGACTAACTGGTTCATTTTTATCAATTCTGGTAATGGCATTTGCTAATAAAGGTGCAACCGAAATTTGACTAATATTATCAATTTTCTTTTCTGCTGGCAATTGAATTGAATCAGTTACAACCAGTTTCTTAATTGGTGAATTCTTGATTCGATCAATTGCAGGTCCAGATAGAACTGGATGGGTCGCACAAGCATAAACTTCTTTTGCACCTGCATCCATCAAGGCTTTCGCACCTAAAGTCAATGTTCCGGCAGTATCGACAATATCATCAACCATTAAGCAGCTCTTTCCTTTAACGTCACCAATAATGTTCATTACTTTAGCAACGTTTGCCTTTGGACGACGTTTATCAATGATTGCAATTGGTGCTTTCAATGAATCAGCAACCGCCCGTGCACGGACAACCCCACCGTGGTCGGGTGAAACAACAACTGAATCACTACCAAATCCTTCATCATGAAAATAACCGGCAAATAATGGAGCTCCCATTAAATGATCAACTGGAACGTTAAAGAATCCTTGAATTTGAGCGGCATGGAGATCTAATGTTACAACCCGGTCAATTCCAGCTGTCTGTAACATGTCAGCCACTAATTTAGAAGTAATGGGTTCCCTAGCATGAGTTTTGCGATCCTGTCTTGCATAACCATAATAAGGAATAACAACATTAATAGTTTGAGCACTAGCCCGCTTTAATGCATCGATCATAATTAATAATTCCATTAAATTATCATTAACGGGATTAGATGTTGATTGAACAATATAAACGTTATCGCCACGAACACTTTCTTCAATATTGACATTAATTTCACCATCACTAAAATGTCCAATTTTAGCTTGGCTTAATTTAATTCCCATTTCATTCGCCATGCTTTCAGCCAACGGACGATTAGAATCTAAAGAAAAAAGTTTCAATTTTGGATCAATATTATTATTAGCCATATGTTCCTCCACCCAATTTAAAATTTATTATTATCATTATCAATTATATCATTTCAATGATGGATTTAATCCATCAATTACATCATGATAATAAATTTATTAATTGAAATACATCACCTTTATTATAACAGAACCAAATCCTAATTATCACCGCGATAAGGTAATTTTTTGTAATAACCAGGTTTATTAGTCTGCCTGGACCTTGCAATTGCCATATCATACTGATTAACTTTATCAGTAATGGTCGAACCAGCCGCAATAAAAGAATCTCGATCGATTTCAACTGGTGCAATCAAATTAGAATTACTGCCGATAAATGAATTATCACCAACCGTGGTTGTATGTTTATTTTTACCATCATAATTAGCAAAAATAACTCCGCAACCAACGTTGATATTCTTCCCTAATTTAGCATTACCAACGTATGTTAGATGTCCAACCTTAGTTCCTTCGCCAATTTCAGCCTTCTTAATTTCAACGAAGTTACCTAAATGAACGTGTTTGCCAATCTTAGCATTAGGCCGTAAGTGACTAAATGGACCAATGTTAGAATCATCGAACATTTCAGAATCCTGTAGTTGAGATGATGTTACTCGAACGTGATTATGGATGGTACAGTTAAAAATTTTAGAGCCAGATTGAATTAAACAGTTAGAACCAATTTTGGTATTGGCATCGATTTTTACGTCCGGTTCGATGACGGTATCCTGACCAATCTTCGCACCTTCATCAATATAGGTATGCTCAGGATCAATCATCGAAACGCCCTTTTCCATATAACGATTATTAATTTCCTTTTGCATCACCTTAGTTGCTTTAGCAAGAGCAACCCGGTTATTCACACCCATTGATTCATAAAAGTTACTCATTTTGTATGCTGCAATTGTCTTACCAGCATTCTTTAAAATTTCAATCACGTCAGTTAAATAATATTCACCCTGGGCGTTTTTATTATTGGTTCTGTGTAAAGCATCAAATAATAACTGATTGTCAAAAACATAGACACCAGTATTAATTTCATGAACCGCCTGTTCCTTTTTATCAGCATCTTTCTGTTCAACAATTCTTTCAACGCCGCCAGCGTTGTTTCTAATTACACGGCCGTACCCAGTTGGATCAGGAGCAACGGAAGTCAAAACCGTAACCGCTGCTTTTTTAGCTTCATGGTATTTAAATAACTTTTTAAAAGTTGAAGCTTTAAATAATGGTGTGTCCCCACTAACGACCATGGTAGTTCCATCAAGTTGGCCCAGTTTATCTTCTGCTTGTAAAACAGCATTTCCGGTTCCTAATTGTTGATGTTGAATGGCATATTCAGTCCGGTCACCCAATTCATTTTCAACGTCATGGGCACCATAGCCGACAATTGTAATAATATTATCCATTTTGGTTTTTTCAACTTGGGTTAAAACATGGTTAACCATTGTTTTACCACAAATTTTATGTAAAACCTTATATACTTTTGATTTCATACGGGTACCCTTACCCGCAGCTAAAATAATTGTATTTCTAGTTTTCATAGCGATATCGTTAGAACTCCTTATTGATTAAATATATTTTGAACGTAGTTACCATCAGAGACGTTAATATGTTTCTGATCGATATTAACCTTAATTAATGATGTATAGTCAAAATCAAAGGCACGTTTGCCATTATAATTATCTTCAGCAAAGACAGAAACGCCCGCTAAATGGCAATCAAATTCTTTGATCAAAGCAGCTAATCCACTGATAGTTCCGCCACCCTTCATATAATCATCAACGATTAATACGTTGGATTTAGGCGGTAAGCTGCGTTTTGACAATACCATGCGATTAATTCGATCACTTGAACCTGAAATATAATTAACGTTAATGGTCGAACCATCCGTAATTTTAGATTCATGACGGGCAACGACAAATGGAACGTTCAAATACGACGCAACCATCTCTGCAATGGAAATTCCACCGGTTGCCATGGTCATGACATAATCAATTTTTTGATTTACATATTGACTAATAATAATTCTGCCGACATTCCGAACAACGGATGGATGACTTAGAATATCAGTCATATAAAGGTATCCGCCTGAAATGTATCTACTGGAATCATTTAACTCTGTTTTCATTTTATTAATAAAACCACTGGCTTCATCATACTGGATGCTAGGAATAAAAATGCTTCCACCAGCAGCACCAGGGATGGTCTTTAATGTTCCCATCCCATTCTCACTGAAAGTTCGTTTTAAAATTGTAATATCTTCACTAATTGAAGATTTTGCAGATTCATAACGGTGAACGAAAAATGGCAAAGGAATTAATGTGTGTGGGTGTTCCATTAAATACCTTGTCATATCAATCAAGCGCTGACTGCGTTTTACTTTCAAAGAATTCACCTCTAAATAGATTTAATGTTCGTGTTTCATTAATAATTCTAATCAATTTATGCTCATAAATAAAGCTCTTTTTGATAAAAAATTAATATTAATTATAAAGAATGGACTAAATAAGCTTTTTTACAGAAACCATTTAGACTATTTAAAACCCGTTGTGCTTGATGACGTTTTCTAAACATGCTAAACACGGTCGGGCCGGTTCCACTCATTTGGGCGACGTCCGCTCCATATTGCAGCATCTTCTTTTCATAATTTTTAATTTGTGGATAAAATTTGGTTGAAACCGGTTCTAAAACATTTCCCATATAATGATAAATTTCAAATAAATTATGGTTTTCAATGCCTTTAACTAATTTATCAATTTGCATATGCTGCAAGTGATCATAATTAATTTGCTTTAAAATTTTAGGGGTTGAAACACTAACCGCGGGTTTAGCAACCACAATCCATAATGATGGTAATTTAGGCAACAAATGAATCTGATCCCCCTTGCCAAGGACAACTGCCGTTTTACCAAACACACAGTATGGAACGTCAGAATCTACCTTTAATCCTAAATTAGCTAATTTTTGGTAATTTAAATTTAGATGCCATAGTTGATTTAATCCTCTTAAAACGGCAGCAGCGTCGGTTGATCCGCCACCCAATCCAGCCGTAATCGGAATTTTTTTATGAATCCTGATTAAAGCCCCACTTTGAATTTGATATTCATTTTTTAATAACTGGGCAGCGCGAAAAGCTAAATTACGGTGATCTTCAGGTAAGAAACCACAATCGCATTGAATTTCAATTGCAGAATGATTAATTGTACTAATTTCAATGTAATCTGATAAATCAATGGAAGTCATCACCATTTTCCATTCGTTTAAACCATCTGAATGTAAAAAGGTGGTATCTAACCCTAAATTTACTTTAGCTGGCGCCTTTTCGATGATTGTCATTAGACGTCACTCCCGTTCGTTTTAGTTCAATATATATTTAATTATACTAAAATTAACGAACAATGTCAGCGTCATTTAAAGTATTTTATTAATTCAACTATGATTTTAATAATTGATCGACATTAAATTGATTAGCTAGGTTGACAAAATCATCGATTGAAAGTTTACCGGGACGAATTTGTGGTTTGATATTTAATTGATCAAGGACTTGTTGAACTTTCTTTTTTACATCAGCATCATTGCCAAACAATGTCTTTAAATTATTCCAAAGTGTCTTCCGACGGTGAGCAAAACATCCCCGAACAAATCCGAAGAAAATATCCTGATCCATTTTAATTGGCTTCAATTCTTTTTTGCCGGTTAATTTAACAATGGCAGAATCAACGTGTGGTGATGGAATAAATGAAGACCTTGGAACATTCAAAGCAATTTCAGCATCATTCAAATATTGAATAATAACTGATAAGGAACCATAAGCTTTAATGCCGGGTTTGGCAGTCAAACGATTTGCGACTTCTTTTTGCATCATGACAACAATGGCATCAAAATCAGCATTGCCCTTTAATAAATCTAAAATAATTGGGGTTGTGATGTAATAAGGTAAGTTAGCAACCACTTTTACCTGATGATCTGAATCAAATTCTTCTTTAATAATTTTTGGCAAATTAGCCTGTAAAATATCTTCATTAATAATTTTAACGTTATTATAGGGACTCAAAGTTTCATGCAAGACCGGAATTAATTTATCATCAATTTCAAATCCTAAAACCTTGTGGGCGGAACGAGCTAACTGTTCTGTTAAACCACCAATCCCCGGTCCAATTTCAATTACGTCATCTTGATCAGAAATATTTGCGACATCAACGATTTGATGTAAAACGTCCACATCAGTCAAAAAATTCTGACCAAGGCTCTTTTTAGCTAACAGGTGGTAACGGTTTAAAATTGCTTGCGTCCTTACTGGCGTTGCAATATCAGGTGTATTCGACATATTTTTCTCCTTTAATTAATTTGATCAATGGCATTTTGAAATTGTTCTTTAGTAATGCCAAACATCTGCATTCTTTTCGGTAATTGCTTTGCATTCACATAACCAATCCTTAATAAATTACATAGTTGTTCACGCCGTTTTTTCGCATCTAAATCACCGGATAAACCAGCTTGAAATAATTCTTTCTTCGTAATCACTGGTTTAGCACTGTTATTTTCGGTATAAACATTTAATAAAGCATTTTGAATTGATTTTACAGAAGCATGTTCCACGCCTAGCGATCCATCATGATGTTTTGGAGTCGCATCTTTTCTCAATAAAAAGGCGTGTTTAGCATTGGGAACCGCGCTTGATACAATTCTTCTAATTCGTTCACCGGAAAAATCAGGGTCGGTGAAGATAATCACACCCCGCTTTTGATCCAATTTCTGAATCAGTTTTAAAGTTTCCTGCGAAATAGCAGAACCACGGGTTTCGATGGTGTCAGCATCGACCGCCCGTTTAATTCTTTCTGTATCGTCCTTGCCTTCAACGACAATCACTTCTTTAATTTTTTTCATTTCTATCAAGTCCAAACAAATTAATTGCATTCTGATAAGTGGCTTTAGCGACTTCATCGGGATTTACATCTAAATAGCGGGCAACCGCTTCTAACGTGTAGAGAGTGTATGCTGGTTCATTTTGCTGACCACGGAATGGAACTGGCGCAAGGCATGGCGCATCGGTTTCAACCATCATTCGATCTAATGGCGTTCGCTTGATGGAAGCGTGAACGTCATGGGCATTCTTAAAACTAGCGACCCCGCTGTATGAAACGTAGAATCCAAGATTCAAAAATTTATCTAACCATTCCGGATTACCGTTAAAACTGTGAATGACACCCTTGTGAATATTTTCATCCTTCAAAATTTGGTAGGTATCAGAAAATGCATTTCTGGTATGAATTTGAACCGGTAAGTCAAATTCCTTTGCTAATTCTAATTGATGCCTAAAGCCAAATTTTTGGGGCTTATGTTTGGTTTTATTTTCATGATAGTCCATACCAATTTCACCAATGCATACGACCTTAGGATCAGATAATTGATGTTTCAATAACTCCTTTTGTTCATCGTTATATTCATAAATACTTTCCGGATGAAAGCCGATTGTCGCATAAACATGGTTATATTGGTGGGCCAGTTTAATGGCATTCGCATTCATTTTAGCATCGGATCCGGCAATATTCATTTGGACGACACCTAATTTTTTAGCATGTTTAACGTAACCACCTGCATTTTGAATTAAATCATCATCGTTTAAATGGGTATGTGAATCAAATATTTTCATAAAAAATCCTCCAAGAACAAAATAACCATTAATTCAAACCGAATTAATGGTTATTCTTTAATCATTATTTTTATTCTTATTCAAGTGTTGAGCCATTTTCAAAATTATCAGAAACGGTCACTAATTCAACGTTACCATCCTTATGTTCAATTGATAATAACATTCCTTGACTTTCTTCCCCACGCATTTTCCGTGGTTTTAAGTTGGCAACCGCAATTACTTTTTTACCAACTAATTTTTGAAAATCAGGGTACCATTTAGCAATTCCTGATAAAATTTGTCTTGGTTTTTCTTCACCGATATCTAAGGTGAATTTCAACAATTTATCAGCATTTCTGACTTTAGAAACAGCCTTAATTTGAGCAACTTTTAACTGAACCTTTTCAAAGGCATCAAAACGAATCTGTTTCTTAGATGATTGAGCTTCCTTTTGATCCAATTTTTTACGTTCAGATTCAGCTGCAGCGGTCTTAGCAGCCCGGCCCTTTTGTTTATCAGATTTTCTCATTTTACCCTTAATAAAGTTGATTTCAGTTTGGGCATCAAGGCGTGGAAAGATTGGTGTTCCCTTTGCGACTACTTTACTGCCGGAAGGTAAATCACTTAATTTCAGATCTTTAAAATCAAAGGTTGGTTTGCCTAATCCTAATTGTTTAAAGATCTTATATGGTGTTTCAGGCATAATCGGGCTAACTAATAAACCAATCACACGTAAACTAGCTGCTAAATGTGCCATAACATCAGCTAACTTTGCTTTACTTTCATCACTATCATCTTTAGCTAATGTCCATGGAGTCGTTTCATCAATGTACTTATTACTTTGTGAAACTAATTGCCAAATATTAGCCAACGCATCTGAAAAGTAGGTCTTACCCATGTTAACTTTATAATGCTTGATAACATCATAAGCAGTCTGTTCTAATTCTTTATCATAATCAGACTGGGCAGCATGATATTCTGGAATAATACCGTCTTCATATTTATTGATCATGGCAACGGTTCGGTTCAATAAGTTACCTAAATCGTTAGCTAAATCATAATTAACCCGGTTAACAAAATCTTCCGGGGTAAATGAACCATCATGACCAAAAGCCATGGCGTGCAATAGGTAGTATCTAGTTGCATCTAATCCATATCTGTCAATCAAAGTTTCTGGGTAAATAATATTCCCCTTTGATTTAGACATCTTATCGTTCTTCATTAATAACCAACCATGGCCAATGACGTGTTTAGGAAGTGCTAAACCTAAGGCATGTAAAATAATTGGCCAGTAAATAGTGTGGAATCGAACAATTTCCTTGCCGACCATTTGGATATCAGCTGGCCAGTATTTCTTGAAATTAGTATCATCCTTACCATCGTAACCTAAGGCGGTTATATAGTTAGATAGTGCATCAATCCAAACGTAAACAACGTGCTTCGGATTAGATTTAACGGGAACCCCCCAATGAAATGAAGTTCTGCTGACTGCCAAGTCTTCTAAACCTGGTTTAATGAAATTATTGACCATTTCTTTCATTCTAGAATGAGGTTCAATGAAGTCCGGATGTTCATGATAATAATTTAGTAACCAGTCAGCATACTTGCTCATCTTGAAAAAGTATGATTGTTCATGGACTAATTGGACTTTATGACCACTCGGTGCGATTCCGCCGATTACTTTGCCGTTATCATCCCTGAAAACTTTAGCTAGTTGACTTTCGGTAAAGTATTCTTCATCAGAAACAGAATACCAGCCTTTATATTCACCAAGGTAAATATCGCCATTATCCTGAAGTTGTTGAAAAATCTTTTGAACGGCCTTTTCATGATATTCGTCAGTCGTTCGAATAAATTTAGTATTTGTAATGTGTAAAGTCTTCCAAAGTTGTTTGATTTGGCCGGCCATTTTATCAACGTAGGCTTTGGGAGTGGTATGTAATTGTTCTGCTTTTTGTTCAATCTTCTGACCATGTTCATCGGTTCCGGTCAAGAAGAAGACATCGTATCCCATCGCACGTTTAAAACGAGCTAAGGCATCACAAGCAACGGTGGTATAAGAATTTCCAATGTGTAAGCGGCCTGATGGGTAATAAATCGGTGTCGTTACATAAAATGTGGGTTTTTGATTAGGCATTTAATCAACCTCCTTAAGGATTCATTAATTATCACAATTATAGCATGATTATATTTTGATTACATTCAATCTTAGAAAAGATTTAATTGGGATGGAGCTAGGTGATGAAAATGAAGATTTAAAATTTGTTTCAATTTTAAAGCGTTCGGTGCTGCATCTTTCCCGGAATTATTGTTGAAAATAACACAAATTTCCTTTGCGTGCGGACGCATTTTATTAATCACATCTGCTAAACGATGCAATTGTTGATCATTATAGCGATAAAGTGTGCGCTGACTCCGCCAATTCCGGTTATGCTGAAACCATCCCTTGCTGTTTCGACCGTGAAGTCTGAATAAAACTAAACTCGGATTAGTAATGACCGGTTCAAATGGAACGCCCCCGTTCAAATTATGGGGTTCATCGACAATGGCTAACGTCATTTTCAGCCGTTTCAAATAATCAATAATCGATGATTTTAAATTATCATTATACCAGCTTGGGTGGCGAAATTCGATTGTAATTGGTAAATTCCCCATGGCAGACCTAATTTCCCTTAAGTATCGGATATTGTCATTATTGCGTTGGAAAAACGGTGGAAATTGAAACAGGATCGTCTTTAGCTGATGGTTGGATACTAATGGTTGCATAGCAGCTTTAAAATTTTTAAAAACATCAAATAATTTTTCGGGATCAGCCGGATGGGTCGTTCTCAAATCATGCCGTGTCATATACTGATTAGCTTTCAAAATAAATTGAAAGTCGTCTGGTACCTGTTCACGCCACTTTTCAACCGTTGTTACCCTTGGAACCCCATAGAATGGATTATCAACTTCAACCGTTGGTAAAAAGCCAGTATATTCATTCAATTTTACTTTCCGATTTTCATTATTGATAAGTGCAGGGTGGTCAGTCCAAGTTGTTAACCCAATCGTAATCATTTAAATCACCAGCTTATCTAACGTTTAAATCATCAAAGAATTTAACTGCATCTGCTTGAACCATCTTAAATGGAAAACCAAAGTTAAGTTTTTCCTGGTTAATCGCAATTACATTAGCGTTTTGATTACGATACTGTAATAGCCCGGCAAATGGATAAACCCGCATTGAAGTTCCAACGATAACAACTAAGTCACTTTTCTGCATCATCTGAATACTATTAATAATGTTGCCCTGGTCTAATCCTTCATCGTATAAAACAATCCCAGGACGCAATGTACCACCACATCCCTGATGGATAGGGCTCTTCATGTATTCATGCCAGTCAACATTCTTCTTACATTTTTCACAATAAACATGGTATAAATTACCGTGAAATTCAACTAAGTGTTTAGCGTGGGCAACGTTATATAGATTATCAACATTTTGGGTAATAATGCTAGCTTTACCTAAATTTGTGTACTGAGCCTGCTTTTCATGAATCACATTCGGCTTCGCATCCGGATAATACATATTACTCTTGACAAACTTATAAAAAACATCTGGTTCATTGTTCAAACAAGCATGGCTTAAATAGTATTCAGCCGGTTTGTCTGATTTATCCTGCGTATACAAACCGTTTTTAGAACGGTAATCAGGAATTCCTGACGGTGTTGAAACCCCAGCACCAGTTAAAAAGACAATGTGTTTTGCTTGATCAAACATTTTTTGAATTTCATCATCCATAAAAAGGCCTCCTCTTAACGAACAATATATGGCATTTTTAAGGTTTTAAATAAATCTTCTACCGTTTTATCATACAATTTTTTAAAGTACGTTGGCGTATCATTTTTGCCAACTGGTGCAGCAATGACGAATGAATTCTGGTCATCAGTTTTATTAAATCCAACGTAAGCACGACGATTAGTCTTCTTTTCATGTAATTCAGAGTGGTAAATACTGAATAATTGACGTACTTGTAATCCCAATTGACGTTTAGATAAAACACTACCGATGGTTGCAAATTCTAAGTTATGAAGCGGTGGTAAGTTCCAATCCTTCAATTGTTCATCAAATGCTTTAAATAATTTGACGACGTTTCTTCTTAAACCAAATGGTGAATCCGTTGGTTTTTCAGTTATGATTCGGTATAATTTCTTAGCAGCTGCCAATGAAACTGGATACAACTTCTTTAATTCGGGTTCCCACTTGTTAAACTGGTCACCATAAAAAACATTGGCATCAAGTAAAGTTGCTAAACGTAGCATCATCTCATTATCTAATGGATGCGGTTCCGGTTTAATGGTAGCTTTAATTCCCTTAAAGTACATCTGTTCAATCTCATCAGTAATCAAACCATGTTTTCTTTGTTCAGAAACTACCACAAAATGGGAAATAATATCGTATAATTCCGTTCCCATAATTTCCAATTCTTGATCTAACTGTTGATTTCCATTACTTAATGAAAAGTAAATTTGAGGAAAGCCGCGTAACGTCATCAGTAAATGTAATAATTCATGGGAAGCTGTGTAATTAGGCGCACTTAAATCAGCAACTTGAACAAATAAATTTTTACCATCTTGCACAACTTGAGCTTGATCATGTCGGACGTATCCAGATTGTAATTTACCAATAAATTGAACCTGGACTTTCCCTGGAAAATACTTATTAACAACGTTAATTAAACTTTGGGTTTTATCATTTAATTCAATTTTCATTTTTACACCTGATTCTCTCGAATTGTTTTAATAATTTTTTTGGCATCCGATACATTGGGATGTTTTAAATGTCGCAAGCGATTTGAGACTTTACCAACTTCATCTGATTTAGCTCCAGCAGAGAGTGCTAATGATTTCATTTGGAGTCGCATGTGCCCCCTCTGAATACCATCGGACACAATCGCTTTTAAAGCAGCTAAATTTTGGGCTAAACCGAGTGCAGCAACTAATCGCATTAGTTCACGGGCTGATTTTATGCCCGCAATTTTCTGATTAATCCGAGCCATTGGCAAAACTTTGGTAGCACCACCAACAAATCCTAACGCTAATGGCAATGTCATCGTCCCGACCAATTGATTACCATCAAGATGCCATTGGCTCAGCCCCTTGTATTGACCATCCCTAGCAGCATAGGCGTGGATACTAGCTTCAACGGCACGCCAATCATTACCGGTTGCCATCACGAGGGCATCAATTCCATTCATAATTCCCTTATTATGGGTAGCAGCCCGAAATGGATCGATCTGTGCAATTTGACTAGCTATTACTATCTTATCAGCAACTAATTCGCCAGTCATCTTTTTTGTAGCTAGTTGGTCAAAGTTGACCTTGCCAACGACACGTGTTAAATCACCAATTGCATAATTAGATAGAATACTCATAATTACAATTTGTCCCAACTGCGTTTCAATAAAATTAGCAACTGCCTCTAACATCGAGTTCATGATGTTTGCCCCCATTGCTTCTCCCACATCAACAAATAAATCGATTGAAGCTTTGGAAGCATTTAAAAACCGAACCCGAATTTTTTTAGCTCCACCGCCATATTTTTTAATTGTTGGGTGGGCATCATCAGCAATTTCAAGTAATTCATCCCGGTGCTGTTCGATAAATAATGATAAATCGCGTTTAGATTTATATTGAATCACAATTTGACCAATCAATTGACGGCCTAAAACTTTAGCATTGATTCCATTATGATCAGATAGCATTTCACTGCCATTGCTAGCTGCCGCAATGACGGACGGCTCTTCTGTTACCATGGGGACTAAGTGTGTTTTGCCATTTACGGTTAAATTAACGCCGATTCCTTCAGGAATTGAATAATCAGTCAAATAATTTTCAATCAAATCATTACCACGCTGCTGTTTATGCTTAAGGATGCCTTGAATTTCATCTTCAGATAAATTGGCTATTTTTTGGATCATTGATAATCGTTTTTGATAATCATGACGATAAAAACGATGTAATTTGTTTTGCATGTTTTTTTAATTTCCCCATTTGAATGAAAAATGACCCTTGATTTCATTTTAGAATTCAAAAGTCATTTATTTTTTGAAACATATTCGTTAATAATGCCTTCACGAACGCCGCTATCAGAAAAAATTACTTTTCTTGAATCAAGCAGGTCCATTAAGGTTACCAGTGGCAACAACCCCCCTACAATAATATCAGCACGGGCGTTTTCCAACATCCGAATTTGTTTTCTTTGTTCCAGATTTTTTTGAAGCAAAAAGTTAAACGTATTAAAAACCCGGTGATGAAATAAGAAGTAACCATTTAAATTATTATAATCAGAAGAATGGTAAGTCCGGCTTAAATTCATTCGAATCAACGAACGGTTGGTACCACCTAATAAAATAATTTGATAGTGGTAAGCATTTCTTAACCAATGAATGTGATTAAAAACGTTGTTTAAAAACGTTTGCGCTTGGAATAAATTAGCTGCTGTCACATTATCTTTCAAATGAAAACGTTCTGAAAACGTCACTGATCCCATCGATAAACTGATCAAATGTTTCTTTTGATGGTGGTTAACAACAATCATTTCAATACTAGCTCCACCAATATCCAAAATAATGTAACGACTAAGCTTGATTTGATGAACTAATCCCAAATAATCATAATACGCTTCTTTAGTACCGGATAGAACCCGAATTGAAATTCCAAGTTTTCTCCTAACCCGTTCTAAAAAAACATTTCGATTTTTAGCTTGTCGAACAGCAGCCGTCGCGATCCCAATCACCCTTAAATGATGATACTGTCGATAAATATTTTGAAAGGATTTTAAAGCACGCATCGTTCGATTGATTGCATTCATTTGAAGCAAATGCCGGTGTCCCATCCCTTCTGATAATCTGGTTGCACTCTTAACGTGCTTAATTTCTCGATAGGTACCATCTTGATTAATTTGATTAATTGCCATTCTGACCGAATTAGAACCAATATCAACGATCACTAAATTTCTCATTTGATCCCACTTTCGTCCAATGTCAAATTTAAATTAACCAAAATAGTTTAAACCAATGGCATCTTGAACTTGCCGTAAAGTATGATTAGCGACTTGATTTGCTTTATTACTACCATCTTTTAAAATTTGGTAAACCTGGTCTGGATCTTTAGCATATTGTTCACGACGTTCCCTGATTGGTTTTAAGGTTGCTTGTAAAACATCATTTAAGTAACGCTTGATCTTAACGTCACCTAAGCCTCCATGTTGGTACTGAGCCTTCAATTGTTCGACTTTATCATGATCGGATGCAAAAATATCAAGGTAGGTAAAGACAGGATTACCTTCAACTTTACCAGGGTCTTTTACGTGAATATGATTAGGATCGGTATACATTGACATTACTTTTTTCTGAATAGTATCAGCATCATCAGAAAGATAAATCGCATTATTTAACGATTTACTCATCTTAGAGTTGCCGTCTAATCCAGGAATTCGTCCCATTTCCTTTGGTGGGAAGTAACCCTTGGGTGAAACTAAAATGTCCTTTCCATAAATCCGGTTGAATGAACGAACAATTTCCCTTGTCTGTTCTAACATGGGTTCTTGATCTTCACCAACTGGAATTGTATCAGCTTTAAATGCTGTAATATCAGCTGCCTGGCTAATCGGGTATGTTAAGAAGCCAGTTGGAACACTTTGCCCAAATTTCTTCTGACTAATTTCAGTCTTAACGGTTGGGTTTCGTTTTAAACGGGAAACACTAACCAAGTCTGAATAATACATTGTCAATTCACTCAAAGCTGGGATTTGTGATTGAACAAGAATGGTTGATTTCTTAGGATCAATACCAACTGCTAGGTAATCCAATGCAACTTGTAATAAACTATTTCTAATTTTAGCAGGATTTCTAGCGTTATCTGTCAATGCTTGCATATCAGCAATCATAATGTAAGTATCATAATTTCCAGAATTCTGTAATTTAACACGATTCTTCAATGAGCCAACATAGTGACCAATATGAAGCTTACCCGTTGGTCGATCACCAGTTAAAATTACGCCTTTTTTATCTGCCATTTTCAAACCATTCCTTTCTAATGATAAAGAAAAGGGCCCTACTGGAATTCCAATAGGACGCTTAAACGTGGTACCACCTATATTGCAGTATTACTGCCACTCAATAACTATAAGGTTGTTAACCTTTAATCCATTTTGTTTAGGCCCTTTCACTTTCAGCAATCATGAAATCTCTGTCATTGCCCTCACTACTTTTAAACTCAGTTTACATTCTACTTAATTGAAAAACCGATGTCAAAAACTATTATTAATTGACAATAAAAATTATTCAATTTAGAATTATTTAGCATTAAGAAACAACCACAAGTTATGTCTAAGGAGGTTCAAAATGGACGCTAATAGTTACCAAGCTGAACAACAGCGGGTTAATCGAATTATTGATCAATTAAACAATAAAATTAATAAAACAAAGCGTGACTATCAAAAAGCAAACCAAGAATTGAAAAATGTTCAACAAAACTACGTTAGTAATACTTCCATTAATTTATCTGAAACCGATGATTTAATGGAATCCAGAGCTGAAATTCAGCAACAAAGGGCATTAGCCAGTCGTGATATTGAAAGTGCATCAATTATTAAAAAGCAATTGAATACGTATCAAACTTTAAAAAAGTCCCCCTACTTTGGACGGATTGATATTCAAGATGCCGATGAAGATACACCCGAAAAATTATACATTGGAACGGCTTCATTGATTGATAATGATCAACACTTTCTAATTTTTGATTGGCGAGCACCCATTGCAAGTGTTTATTACAATGGTGTTTTAGGCCAGGTGGCTTACGATACCCCTGCTGGACATCAATCAACTAATTTAAAAAGAAAACGACAATTTTTAATCCGCAACGGGAAAATTGATAACATGTTTGATACCAATGAAACCGTTGGCGACAAAATGCTTCAGTATGAATTGGGTCAGAAGAATGATCAAGTCATGCATAATATTGTTTCGACAATTCAAAAAAAACAAAATACCATTATTAGAGATACTGATCATGATTTATTAGTGGTTCAAGGGGCTGCCGGATCAGGTAAAACTTCTGCTATTTTACAACGAATCGCTTTTTTAATGTACCATAGCCGGGATTCATTAAATGTCAGTCAAATTGTTTTATTCTCCCCCAACCGATTGTTTTCACATTATATTTCTGATGTTTTACCAAGTTTGGGTGAAAAAAATATGCGACAGGTTACATTAAGTGAATTTCTATCTTATCGCTTTGAGGGATTAGATGTTCAAAATGTTTTTGATCGTTATGAAACTGAAAATAAATTATCAGATGATGAAATTGCCGTTCGTAATTTTAAAAACGGTCTTGATTTCATGAAACAAATTAAAAATTACTGTTCAAATCTAACATCGGATCAATTAGCGTTTAATAATATTTTATTTGACGGAAGGATTTTCTTTTCCAAAAATGAGATTCATAATATTTATCGTCAATTACCAATGGCAATGATGCCAGCTGATAAATTTCTAAAGACCAAGAATGCGTTGATTAAATTATTAAAACGGAGAATTAAAATTGAGGCTAAGAAAGATTGGGCTGCTAAAGAGGTTGATAGTTTAAGTAGTACTCAAGTTGAACAAATCTTACTAAAAGCGCATCGTAAATTTTTAAGCGAAGATGATGAACGTTCTTTCGTCACAAATAAACTAGTCAAGGAACGTTTAAGAATCGTTTATGATGCTATTTATAATGATGACTTCTTCGATCCATACGTTCAATATTTACGCTTTCTAAAAAACGGGGTTAATTTGCCCAAAAATATTACTGAATCAGCATGGAAGGTCGCCAATCATAAATTTAATCAAAAATTAGAATTACATCAATTACTATTAGATGATGCCGTTCCGTTATTATATTTACGTAATATTATGTGCGGTGATGGAATTAATCATGATATTAAATATTTGTTTGTTGATGAAATGCAGGATTATTCCATTGCACAGTTATTGTATCTCAAATTTGCATTTCCAAACGCTAAATTAAATTTAATTGGTGATAGTGAACAAGCTTTATTCAAAAATGTTGAAAATCCGCAAACCGCATTGAATAAATTAAAACGGGCATTTAATTCTAGCCATGCCAAACTTATCACTTTGAATCGTTCCTATCGTTCAACTTATCCAATTACAACGTTTGCTAAATCGTTACTTCCAGATGGTAAAAATATTCAAGCATTTCATCGTCCAGGAAACGTTCCCAAGATTATCATTCGACCCAATTCTAATAGTGCAATTAAAACATTAATCGAACAAATCAATAAAATGCTTAAGCATCAAGAAACTGTGGCAATTATTACTAAAAATCTATCAGAAACTAAAATGGTTTATAGCTATATTAGACCACAAATGAAAGCAACTATTTTATCTAATACTGACCGTTCCCTTCCTAAGGGAGTCTTGATTTTACCAGTATACCTTGCTAAAGGATTAGAATTTGATGGTGTCATTGCATGGGACGTTTCAGAAAATAATTATAATCAAAGTCAATTACTAGGAATTTTATATACAATTGCGACTCGTGCGATGCATGAATTAACATTGTTAAGTGTAGGACCCGTTTCATCATTAATTACTCATTCACATATTAATTCACATGAAATTAAAATTGATCGAAAGTTAAATGAAAAATAATAATAAAAAAGGATGTTTAATATTAATTTATTAAACATCCTTTTTTATTATAGAGCCGTTTCCGGGATTTGAACCCGGGACCTCTTCCTTACCATGGAAACGCTCTACCTTCTGAGCTAAAACGGCATAAAAAAAGTCATCGAAATTAATCGACGACTTTTTGTTTGCGTGGCAACGTCCTATCTTCGCAAGGGGCGATCCCCCAACTATTTTTGGCGTTTAGAAGCTTAACTACTGTGTTCGGCATGGTTACAGGTGTATCCTTCTAGCTATCGCCACCACACTATTTAATTGTTCAGAGAACTTCGTTCTCTCAAAACTAGCTAATATTAATTCCTAACTTCAACCGTTCCACCTTTTGTGGTTAAGTCCTCGATCGATTAGTACTAGTCCGCTTCATGCATCACTGCACTGCCACTTCTAGCCTATCTACCTGATCATCTTTCAGGGATCTTACTTTCCGAAGAAATGGGAAATCTCATCTTGAGGTAAGTTTCACACTTAGATGCTTTCAGCGTTTATCTTATCCATACATAGCTACTCAGCAGTGCGCCTGGCGGCACAACTGATACACCAGCGGTATGTCCATCCCGGTCCTCTCGTACTAAGGATAGATCCTCTCAAATTTCCTGCGCCCGCGACGGATAGGGACCGAACTGTCTCACGACGTTCTAAACCCAGCTCGCGTACCGCTTTAATGGGCGAACAGCCCAACCCTTGGGACCAACTACAGCCCCAGGATGCGATGAGCCGACATCGAGGTGCCAAACCTCCCCGTCGATATGAACTCTTGGGGGAGATAAGCCTGTTATCCCCAGGGTAGCTTTTATCCGTTGAGCGATGGCCCTTCCATACGGAACCACCGGATCACTAAGTCCGACTTTTGTCCCTGTTCGACTTGTATGTCTCACAGTCAAGCTCCCTTATGCCTTTACACTCAATGAATGATTTCCAACCATTCTGAGGGAACCTTTGAGCGCCTCCGTTACAATTTAGGAGGCGACCGCCCCAGTCAAACTGCCAACCTGACACTGTCTCCCGCCACGATTAGTGGCGCGGGTTAGAGTGTCCACACAACAAGGGTAGTATCCCAACAACGCCTCCACCGAAACTAACGTTCCGGTTTCTACGGCTCCTACCTATCCTGTACAAGTCATGTCAACACCCAATATCAAGCTACAGTAAAGCTCCATGGGGTCTTTCCGTCCTGTCGCGGGTAACCTGCTTCTTCACAGGTATCTCAATTTCACCGAGTCCCTCGTTGAGACAGCGCTCAGATCGTTACACCTTTCGTGCGGGTCGGAACTTACCCGACAAGGAATTTCGCTACCTTAGGACCGTTATAGTTACGGCCGCCGTTTACTGGGGCTTCATTTCTGAGCTTCGCCGAAGCTAACTCATCCATTTAACCTTCCAGCACCGGGCAGGTGTCAGCCCTTATACTTCATCTTACGATTTTGCAAAAACCTGTGTTTTTAATAAACAGTCGCCTGAGCCTTTTCACTGCGGCTGCACTTGCGTGCAGCACCCCTTCTCCCGAAGTTACGGGGTCATTTTGCCGAGTTCCTTAACGAGGGTTCACTCGCTCACCTTAGGATACTCTCCTCGACTACCTGTGTCGGTTTGTGGTACGGGTAATTAGTTGCTCACTAGAAACTTTTCTCGATAGTGTGACGTCAGTTACTTCCTTACTAAACTTCAGTCCTCATCACTGCTTGTCAACCCGGTCATAAGCATTTGACTCATGACCTGACTTACAGTTTGAACATGCACATCCAACGGCATGCATAACTTAGCCTCCTATGTCCTTCCATCGTTCAAACACAACTAACTAGTACAGGAATCTCAACCTGTTATCCATCGCCTACGCCTTTCGGCCTGGGCTTAGGTCCCGACTAACCCTGGGAGGACGAGCCTTCCCCAGGAAACCTTAGTCATTCGGTGAACCAGATTCTCACTGGTTTTTCGCTACTCATACCGGCATTCTCACTTCTAAGCGCTCCACAAGTTCTTACGATCCTGCTTCAATGCCCTTAGAACGCTCTCCTATCACGTGACGAAGTCACGTCCACAATCTCGGTAACATGCTTAGCCCCGGTAAATTTTCGGCGCAAAATCACTCGACTAGTGAGCTATTACGCACTCTTTAAATGATGGCTGCTTCTGAGCCAACATCCTAGTTGTCTATGCAACTCCACTTCCTTTTCCACTTAGCATGTATTTAGGGACCTTAATTGGTGGTCTGGGCTGTTTCCCTTTCGACGGTGGATCTTATCACTCATCGTCTGACTCCTGGATATAAATCAATGGGCTTCGGAGTTTATCTAAACTTAGTAACTCAAGATGAGCCCCTCGTCTAAACAGTCGCTCTACCTCCATGATTCTCAACTCCAAGGCTAACCCTAAAGCTATTTCGGAGAGAACCAGCTATCTCCAAGTTCGTTTGGAATTTCACCGCTACCCACATCTCATCTTAGCACTTTTCAACGTACACAAGTTCGGACCTCCGGTGCGTTTTACCGCACTTTCATCCTGGACATGGGTAGATCACCTGGTTTCGGGTCTATCATTACATACTGAAACGCCCGTTTCAGACTCGCTTTCGCTGCGGCTCCGACTTATCATCTTAACCTTGCATGTAATCATAACTCGCCGGTTCATTCTGCAAGAGGCACGCTATCACCCGTTAACGGGCTCTAACTGCTTGTAGGCACATGGTTTCAAGAACTATTTCACTCCCCTTCCGGGGTGCTTTTCACCTTTCCCTCACGGTACTGGTTCACTATCGGTCACTAGTTAGTATTTAGCCTTGGGAGATGGTCCTCCCGGATTCCGACGATGTTTCACGTGTATCGCCGTACTCAGGATCCTGAACTGAGGGATTTTAATTTCACTTACGGGGCTGTCACCCACTTTGGCAAACCTTTCCAGGTTTTTCAGTTATTAAAATCTTTGGTAACTCAAATGTTCAGTCCTACAACCCCAACGAGCAAGCTCGTTGGTTTGGGCTGTTCCCCGTTCGCTCGCCGCTACTAAGGGAATCGAAATTTCTTTATTTTCCTGCGGGTACTGAGATGTTTCAGTTCCCCACGTTTACCTTTGATTAAACTAAGTTTAATCAATAATAACTCGTTAAAGCTATTGAGTTTCCTCATTCGGAAATCTCCGGATCAAAGCTTACGTACAGCTCTCCGAAGCATATCGCTGTTAGTCACGTCCTTCATCGGCTTCTAGTGCCAAGGCATCCACCATGCGCCCTTCATAACTTAACCTAATTGCCACTACGTGGCGCTTTTGGTTAATTGAGTAATTACGAAAATATATTTATTGAACTCAAAATAACACGGTGTTCTCGGTTGAAATTGAATAATTATATAAATTATCAATTCAATAGAAATTAATATTATCTAGTTTTCAAAGAACAAAGTAGAGAAGCGTAAGCCTCTCAAAACTAAACAAGACATTTGCACAACATGTGTAAGTTTCCGAATTAAATCCTTAGAAAGGAGGTGATCCAGCCGCAGGTTCTCCTACGGCTACCTTGTTACGACTTCACCCTAATCATCTGTCCCACCTTAGACGGCTAGTTCCCCGAAGGGTTACATCACCGGCTTTGGGTGTTACAAACTCTCATGGTGTGACGGGCGGTATGTACAAGGCCTGAGAACGTATTCACCGTGGCATTCTGATCCACGATTACTAGTGATTCCAACTTCATGCAGGCGAGTTGCAGCCTGCAATCCGAACTGAGAACAGCTTTATGGGATTTGCTTGACCTCGCGGTTTTGCAACTCTTTGTACTGTCCATTGTAGCACGTGTGTAGCCCAGGTCGTAAGGGGCATGATGATTAGACGTCATCCCCGCCTTCCTCCGGTTTATCACCGGCAGTCTCACCAGAGTGCCCAACTGAATGCTGGCAACTGATAATAAGGGTTGCGCTCGTTGCGGGACTTAACCCAACATCTCACGACACGAGCTGACGACAACCATGCACCACCTGTCAATCTGTCCCCGAAGGGAACACCTAATCTCTTAGGCTAGCAGAAAGATGTCAAGACCTGGTAAGGTTCTTCGCGTAGCATCGAATTAAACCACATGCTCCACCACTTGTGCGGGCCCCCGTCAATTCCTTTGAGTTTCAACCTTGCGGTCGTACTCCCCAGGCGGAATGCTTAATGCGTTAGCTGCGGCACTAAAGGACGGAAATCCTCTAACACCTAGCATTCATCGTTTACGGCATGGACTACCAGGGTATCTAATCCTGTTCGCTACCCATGCTTTCGAGCCTCAACGTCAGTAACAGACCAGATAGCCGCCTTCGCCACTGGTGTTCTTCCATATATCTACGCATTTCACCGCTACACATGGAGTTCCACTATCCTTTTCTGCACTCAAGTTTCTTAGTTTCCAATGCACTTCTTCGGTTAAGCCGAAGGCTTTCACATTAGACTTAAAAAACCGCCTGCGCTCACTTTACGCCCAATAAATCCGGACAACGCTTGCCACCTACGTATTACCGCGGCTGCTGGCACGTAGTTAGCCGTGACTTTCTGGTTAGATACCGTCGAGATGTAAACAGTTACTCTTACACCTGTTCTTCTCTAACAACAGAGCTTTACGAGCCGAAACCCTTCATCACTCACGCGGCATTGCTTCATCAGACTTTCGTCCATTGTGAAAGATTCCCTACTGCTGCCTCCCGTAGGAGTCTGGACCGTGTCTCAGTTCCAATGTGGCCGATTACCCTCTCAGGTCGGCTACGTATCATCGCCTTGGTGAGCCATTATCTCACCAACTAGCTAATACGCCGCGGGTCCATCCAAAAGCGATAGCAGAGCCATCTTTCAAACATAAACCATGTGGTTTATGTTGTTATACGGTATTAGCATTTGTTTCCAAATGTTATCCCCTACTTCAGGGCAGGTTACCCACGTGTTACTCACCAGTTCGCCACTCGGTTAGGTCTTAAGTCAAATTGATGCAAGCACCAACTATCATTAAGGAAACCTCGTTCGACTTGCATGTATTAGGCATGCCGCCAGCGTTCGTCCTGAGCCAGGATCAAACTCTCATTTTAAAAATGAAAAGTTTAATACAAAGCTCTTCTTAAAATAATTAAAAACGAATTAACTTCGTTCGCATAAGTTTGTTTGTTTTATATAAATATAAAACACCTTACACATCTTAGGTTGTTTAAATATCTTGTTCAGTTTTCAAAGGTCTACGTCGTTGAGAAAATATCTCTCAACCACATCTATTTATACTATCACTATCATTAACGAAATGCAAGATAAAATTTAAATTATTTTAAAATAAATTCAATTAGCACATCGCTTAACTTCGCGACAACTAATAATATATTACTATTCACAGTAAATGTCAATAAGAAAAGGGAAAAATCATTAAATAATTTTTCCCTTTCTAATTTATATTAAATTTAAACTACTTAGTCACTCTGGCAAGGTAATAATGTTTCTTACCCTTTCTAACAACAACAAACTTGCCATCAAAATGTTTAGAAGGATCAACCGTAGCATTTATATCCTGAACTTTAATACCATTAATTCTAACTGCACCATTCTTAACGTCTTCTCTAGCCTGGCGTCTTGAAGGTTCAATCTTTGAAACATCAACTAACCAACGAACAATATCTAATGGTTTGCTATCAATTTCTACACTTGGCATGTGTTTAAAACCATGCTCAACTTCTTTGGTTGTTAAATCCTGAATATTACCGGAAAATAATGCTTTCGTGATATTTTGAGCTTCTCTAACCGCCTTTTCACCGTGGACAAACTTAGTAACTTCTTCGGCTAAACGACGTTGTGCAACCCGACGTTCAGGATGTTGCTTAGTCTGTTTAGCTAAATCGGCAATTTCATCTTGGCTCAAGAATGTAAAGTATTTCAAATATTTAATGACATCATTATCATCTTGATTAATCCAGAATTGATAAAATTCATATGGTGTTGTCTTTTCTGGATCTAACCAAACCGCACCACCAGCTGTTTTACCAAACTTGGTTCCATCAGATTTTAGCATCAATGGAATTGTTAATCCATATGCTTTAGCATCTGCACCTTCAACTTTATGAATCAAACTAATTCCGTCTGTAATATTCCCCCATTGGTCAGCTCCACCAATTTGAAGTTGAACCCCGTGGTTTTTATATAGATGTAAGAAATCAATTGATTGTAAAATTTGGTAGGTAAATTCAGTATATGAAATTCCACTCTTCAAACGACTCGCAACAATTTCTTTATTCAGCATTTCATTAACGTTAAACAATTTACCATCATCACGTAAGAAATCAATCAATGATAATTTGGATAACCAATCATAATTATTAACGATTGTAAACGAACCATCATTACCAAATAATTTTTCTAGTTGAGCAGTTAATGCTTTTTCATTATGCTTAACCTGGCCCATTGTCTGTAATTTTCGTTCAGATTTCTTGCCACTTGGATCACCAATCGATCCAGTTGCACCACCCACGATAATAAATGGATGGTATCCTGCCATTTGAAATCGTTTTAAAATCATAAAGGGAATTAAATGACCAACATGCATGCTATCACCCGTTGGATCAATTCCAGCATATAAGCCAATTTTTTTATGATCGACTAAGTCCTTTAAACCGTCAGCATCGGTCTCTTGATTAATGGCACCACGCCATTTTAATTCATCAATAATGTCCATTCGAATCCTCCTAAAAATTATATTTAAGAATCAAAGGGTTAATTAGTAATATTATAGGTATAATCAGACTTTAATTCAACTTTAATTCAATATTAAAAGCCAAAATTTATTTGTGTGTACTTATTATATAAAATATAATTGAGTAGTAAATATTATTAATTAATAGTAAAATAATTTTATTACCTGGTTTAGGCAATCTTGTGGTATTGTGTAAATTGATTACACAGTAACCTGATTGTGTTATTTAACTGTACATTAATTCTATAAGGAGGAAAAATTTTATATGTGGTTTTTGGAAGTGGTCAACGATTTCATCATCGGCTACCCCATTTTTGTATCAATCATATGGATAACCGGATGTATTTTCGGAATGATCTATCGAAACAAATATGAAAAGCCATCGAAAACGCTTAAGAAGCGTCCACTTGTTTCAATTTTAGTTCCTGCCCATAATGAACATGACACTTTGCAAAGTGCTGTCGATTCTATTTCTAAATTAAATTACAAAAATTTTGAATTAGTTTTAATAGATGATAAAAGTTCTGATGATACTTTACGAATTATGGGAAAAATTAAACGGGAATATTCTAAATTATTTCCAATCAAAATCGTTAAAATTCCGGTAAATCAAGGTAAAGCAAATGCAATGAATCAAGGAAGCAAGCATGCAGACGGTGAATACATTATGGGAATTGATGCTGATTCGATTTTAGACCGCAATTCACTCAATATTATTGTTGACGAATTAAATCGTCATCCGGATGTCGGTGCGGTTGCCGGAAAGCCGGTCGTTAGAAACCGAACAACTGTTTTAGGACGACTACAATTACTAGAATACGTTGGTGTAATTGACATCATTAAAAAAGCTCAATCATTCATTACTGGCAGAATTACTACTGTTTCCGGTGTCATCGTTGGTTTCAGAAAAAAGGCCATCCAAGATGTCCACGGTTGGAACCCTAAGGTTATGACCGAGGATATTGACATCACATGGCGTTTATACCGTCACAATTGGGAGGTTAGGTACGACCCGAATATTGTCTGCTGGATTTTAGTTCCTGAAAATATCAAAAATCTAATCAAGCAACGTCGCCGTTGGGCTCGTGGTGGTTTAGAAGTACTTTTCAATAATCGTGACATGTTGCTTCACGGTGCCATTAGTGAAAGATTATTATTAACTGAAACAATTGTTAGTGATGTTTGGGCCATTCTAACCACTCTAAGTACCATTTCTTATGTTTTCAGTTTGTTCACTGTCCATGCCGTTCAATTAGATGGTGATGTTCTATTAGTGCTCCTATTAATCAGTTGCCTTCAATTTTTAATTGGATTCTTTTCATCAAGAAAAAATGCATACATGCAATTTGTTGACCTATTATTAGTTCCAATCTACGTTATTTTTTATTGGATGATTAACTTAATTAGTTGCATTGCTGCCATTATATCTTTCATATTAGATCCTCAGCATATTGGGACATGGCGAAGTCCAGATCGGGGGCGTTAATTAATGGATCAAAGGAAAAAATACGTTGTCAGAAAGCCTAATAGTATTTTAAAAACGATTTTACATTTAATCTCATTTGCCATTTTATGGGCATTTGTGATTTTTATTATTTTTATTAATTTAGGTTTTATCTTTGGATATTATAGCGACACAATGGTCAGTTTTTACCTCGTTCTAAATTTAGATAAGGTATTATATACCAAACTAATTTTAGCCCTAATTACCCTGATTGTAATTATGGTAATTTACTGTCTCTTTCGATTCAGACATTTACGGAGGAATAGGAAATGAAGCGAAGTACTCGTAAAATTTTAGTTTGGATTGGTGCGATTATCGTCGTGATTGGATTAAGTTTTGCTATCAAACAAAATGTTCAATACGATAAAGGTGGTAACGAAAACTACGCTTTAGATCGTAAAAGTGAAGCTCAAAAAAATGGGATCTTAGTATTTTGTTACCATCGGGTATTACAAAATACCCCAGGGGTTCAAATTGCTCGGGCCCTATCAAATAATTCTCAACTTCATGATTTTGAAGTACCACTTAACCAATTCAAATCTCAAATGAAATTTTTAAAACAACACCACATTAAAGTTATTTCAAGTGCAGAAATGGTTAAAATGGTGAATGGTCATAAACCAATCAAGGGTAAATATGCCGTTCTATCATTTGATGATATTGATGTTACGACCGTTGAAAATGCAATCCCGGTCATGCGTAAATACCACTATCCATTTACCACGTTTGTTATTACAGGTAATACCGGTAGATACCGTGAAGGAACCCAACTAGCTACCTGGCCCGAAATTCAAAGAAGTAAACGTTTAAGTGGTAATTTAATGACATTAGGTTTGCATACTAATAATATGCATTACTTAACACCACAATTAATCCCAATCTTTAATTTACCGCAAAATTACCATCGTTTTACGGTCGATTTTGGAATTAGCAAAAAAACGATGTATAAGAAGATGAAAGTCCACTCCAATAGTTTTGCTTACCCTTATGGTGGTGGAACCAATCGAACCAATGATTTCTTGCATTCACAGCATTTATCATGGGTTGCAACACTTGACGGTGGGGTTATCACCAAAAAGACCAATTTACAATATACACCAAGAATGATTATCAATAGCAATTCTTGGCCAAGTATTGCTCATTGGTATGAAAAGAAATAATAACTATTTATCAAATAAAAAGGAGCACTTGAATGATTTAACATTCAAGTGCTCCTTTTTGATGATTAAGAATAATCAAGTTATTCATCTAACTTAGTCTTGTTAGTCATGTTTAACTTATCATCAAAATCATAGACAACTGGTTCACCAGTCTTCATTTCAAGGTTCATAATATCATCATCACTGATGTCTTCAATGTACTTACTTAAAGCACGAAGAGAATTACCATGGGCAGCAATAACAATATTTTTACCATCTAATAATTTAGGTGCAATTTGGTCTTCCCATAATGGCATAACACGTTCTAAAGTAACCTTTAAGTTTTCACCACGTGGTACTAATTTAGGATCTAAATCAGCATAACGACGGTCATCGTTAGCAGCGTTCTTATCACCTGGTTTAACTAATGGAGGTAGTGTATCGTAAGAACGACGCCAGATATGAACTTGTTCACTACCGTATTTTTCAGCAGTAGCTTTCTTATTCAAAGTCTGTAAAGCACCATAATGACGTTCATTTAAACGCCATGTCTTAGTTTCTGGAACCCATAATTGGTCAGATTCTTCTAAAACATAGTGTAAGGTCTTGATTGCACGGGTTAAGACAGAAGTATAAGCATAATCGAATTGTAAGCCAGCTTTTTTAACTAATTTACCGGCAGTTTTTGCTTCTTCAACTCCCTTGTCACTTAAATCAACATCAACCCATCCAGTGAATTGATTGGACAAATTCCATTTACTTTGTCCATGACGAATTAATACAAGTTTAGACATATTTTAAACCTCTTTCTTATTAGAAATTCATTACAATTCTACACCAAAAATGAATTTTTTTCAGCATTTGAAACTAAATCCATCAAAATCATTTCTTCAATTTATGAACATCTAGGATATCCAGGAAGAAAGTGAATACCGGGACGGAGACAATTAATCCCCAGCCACCAAATATTTTCTCACCAATCAATAGAACAATAAAAGTATAGAAAATTGGTAATTCAGTTTTAGATGACATGAATTTTGGATTTAAAACGTAAGCTTCCAATGCGTGTACAACGGCAATCATAATTACTAGGTAGATAATATACTGGAACCCACCAACTGAATATCCAATAATGGATAATGGAATCAGTGAAATAATTACCCCAGCAACTGGAACCAAACTTAGGAAAAAGACCATCAACGATAGAATTGCTAGTTGTGGCATCTTCATAAAGCCCATGACAACCGTTGTAATAATCGTATTACAAATTGCAATAAAGAATTGAGCTTCTAATACGACCCCAAAAGTTTTAATAAAGATTTTAGCAAAGTGTAAAACATCTTGGAAGAACCAACCAAATTCACTATTCAAAAATTGTTTAGAAAATTTAGCTAACTGGTTCTCTTCTAAGGTAAAGAAGAAACTCAATAGAACGGACATAAAGACTGAAATGCCCACTGATCCAATGTTACTAATGTAATCGACAATGGTATCAATACTGGTCTTTAGCCCCGTCATAATACTTGATTTGTATTTATCAACATAGTTAAGGACCCACTTAGCTGTCTTGTCATCTGGCACTTGATTTTGGTAAAAATCAAGGACGGAATTGGTGGCAATGACCGCCTGATGAGCAATCACCGGAATGTAATTGACAACTAAAGCTACAATTCCAAAAATAATCAGCAGATAAATAATGATCACCAAAATGGGAGCTGGAATCCTAATCCGCTTTCTAATGGCCTGAACCAACCTGGTAACTAATAATGTAAAAATAAAAGTTAGCAGGATTGTATTCATCATATCGCGGAATAAGTACAGGATTAAAATTAAGAAAAGCAAGACGCAGTAACGTCTCAATTTTATATTTTGTAAAAACTGATGCCAAACTTTCAATCTCATTCCTCCTTAATTTAATTTATTGAAATGATTTAGGATGTGCCTTCACATAACTATAAATTGATTTATGATGTTGAGCAGCCTGTCTAATGATGACGCGAACATCTTGATCACTTAATGAGCCGGCTTCAACCCCAGCCTTTTGAATTAATTTTCTAGCATCTAAAACTTGGTCTTTATTAATTTCATCACTGGTTCTTGAATTTTTATTAGATGATTTAGATTTATTTTGATTGCCAGATAAATGATCATCTAACAATTTATCGTTAAACGATGAGTTGGTACTTTGATTTAATTTTCCACTAAGCATTTGATCGTTAAATTTCTTTAACCGTTTGACTTGATTCCGAATCTTTGTGTAGTACGATTCCTTTAAAGTTGAATCATTTAACAATTGATTCACAATCGATTGAGATTCCCTTAATTTATGGTCATGACTATCGTCAGCGGCTTGTTGATAAATGCCTAGGAAACGATCTTCATTATCTTGAATCGTACTAATTTCCCTTAATTTATGATTAGAATATTGGTACAAAAGATCGGAGCCACCAATAATGTTAGAAGCACGCTGGTACCCATTTTTAGCACGTGTAAAATCATGCTTTTCAAAGGCATCTTTAGCAGCAACGTACGCTTGGGTCTGCCTAAGCAAAGTTAACGCATTATGATTATTTTGCCCTTCTTTTGAAACATTCTGAAATGCCGTCTCAGCCAACGTATAATTATGATTGGAAATCTGAACTTGACCATTTTCGATTGCATTATAATAGGCCCTTTGATTCTGATTATGTTGATGAATAATAAAACCACCGCAAAGACAGAAAATAGCAACAATGGCAATGGAAATCAAAGCTTTTTTCACAACTATTCCTCCTAGATCGGATTAATTAATATATATTATTATACCATTTTAGTTAATCTTAAATTGAAAATAAATCTTACAAATTATATTTTATAAAGTGTATAATGACAAATATAGTTATTTAATAAGGAAGGATTAAACATATGTTTGAAAAAACTTTTTATAAAGAATTTTTAAAACACAGCTTTAACATCCCCATTAAGGTTAATTACTGGGATGGTAAGACCGATGTTTACGGAGATGGTAAGCCACAAGCGACAATTACATTTAAAGAACCCGTCCCCATTAAGGATATTCAAAGGAATGCTTCCCTTAGCTTAGGTGAAGCTTATATGGATGGCAAGATTGAAGTTGATGGCAGCATCGAGGATTTAATTGATTCTGCATACACCCAATCAACCAGTTTCATGCGAAATCACAAATTCATCCAGTGGTTACCAAAAGCGGGTAAACATACTGCTAAAGCAGATAAAGAAGATATCCAAAAGCATTATGATATTGGAAATGATTTTTATCGTCTATGGTTAGATAAGACCATGACCTATTCATGTGCTTATTGGGAACACCCAGATGACAGCTTATATGATGCCCAAATTCAAAAGGTTGATCATATTTTAGCTAAATTACATCCACAACCAAACAGAACCCTTTTAGACATTGGTTGTGGTTGGGGTACCTTAATGTTAAGGGCAGCTAAGAAATACCACTTAAAAGTTGTTGGTGATACCCTTAGTCAAGAACAATACGATTACGTTAAAAAAGAAATTAAAGATCAAGGATTAGAAGACGTTGCCGATGTTCGATTGGAAGATTATCGAAAATTAGGTGATGTTCATTTTGATTATATTACATCGGTCGGAATGTTCGAACACGTTGGTAAGGATAATTTAGACGGCTACTTTAACTGTGTCTACAAATATTTAAAACCAAACGGGATTGCCTTAATTCATGGAATTACAAGACAGCAAGGTGGTGCCACTAATGCCTGGATCAACAAGTACATCTTCCCTGGTGGTTATGTTCCTGGTTTATCAGAAAACATTCAACACATCATCGATAATCACATGCAGATTGCTGATTTAGAATCATTAAGAAGGCATTACCAAAGAACATTAGAACACTGGGATCAAAACTTTAGGGCTAAAATTCCAGAAGTTAAAAAAATGTTCGATGAACGCTTCATCCGCATGTGGGACATGTATCTCCAAGCATGTGCTGGTTCATTCAAGGCTGGTAACATCGACGTTATGCAATATTTAATTACCAAAGGTGCTTCTGGTCATAATTTACCAATGACCCGTGATTATATGTATAAAGATTAATCAAAAATCATGATCTAATGGCTAATAAAAAACCGCTTCGATTAAACACTCAACGATTAGCTGGGTGCCTTTTCGAAACGGTTTTTCTTTTATTTACACAAAAAAAGACAGTGCAAAAATTGCAATTAAACCTCCAATAACTGACAATGCCATTGAACGGGTCCAATAAGCAATTCCTAAAACGATGGCAGACGCAATTAAATCCGGCAATTTGCCACTAACTGAAAAGGTATAATTTTTAGTAATTACAATATCCTTGACGACTAACGAAGTAAAAAGTGCAATCGGAACGTACTTCATCCACTCATTAAACCACGTTGGGATCCTTCGATTTCTAAAGAAGGATAAGGGGATAAACCTTGGTAATAATGCAACTAAAAAGCCACAAAGTACCAATAAGAGATGTGTTGTCGCATTCCATTTCATAAAAAAGCTCCTATTACATTACAATTAATTTTCTTTTGGCGTTCCGGCCGGGTTCTTGAAGGTTTTCAAAGCGTTACTCTTTGGATGCCGATTTCTAAGGTAATTCTCCAGTGCAAAACCAATTAATGACGATATCACGGTTGAAATGATCAATCCCAGTGTCGATTTCATTAAGACCATAAAAACAATTGATAGACCGATTGAAATGACACAAATCAATAATTTCATCATACTCTTCAATTGCATCATGATCATATAAAGGAATAAAGCAGTTAAAGCAAAATTTACAAGGGATAAATCAATTTTCAATGCACTTCCGATGAAACTCCCAATTAAGTTACTAATCGTCCAGAAAAGGACAGAATAATGTTCAACGTTCAATGCATCTTTAGGTGTCCATTTCTTATCGGTCGAAAATTTTAGATAATTAATAGCATAGTTTTCATCATTTAATGAAACGGCAAAGAAAAATGTAAATCGATCACTTTGACCCTGCAGATACTTTGAAAGACTAGAACCCAAGAGTGCATACCTTAACTCTAGGAAAAATAGCATCAAAATGACCGAATAAAATGGTGAAGAGATTAAAAGCATTGAAGCAATCAAAAATTGTGCTCCACCAGAAAAAACCAAAATTGAAACTAAAATTGTCAATAAATGGTTAAAACCAGCAGCATGCAGTAAGATTCCGCAAGCCGTCCCAATTGGAATATAACTTAGGTTAAGTGGCATTGATACCCTTAGATCCTTCAACCACATTGGGTAATTATCATTTAACATCCGTTTCGACAAATAAATTCCTCCATCTAAAATGACATCCAAAAAACTTCATTCATAGTTTATTATATGAAAAAAGTTGAAAATAACAAAGATTATTTCCAACTTTTTTCACAAATTTAAAATAAATTTGTGATACTTCGCCATAGTCCAGCCCAAAAACCAATTTTAGAAACCGATTTTGAAGCGACCATTGGCAAATTATTCATTTCACTTTGATCAACAAATTTTAATGGGACCCGGTTAGATAAAAATTGCATCTTTCCAATTTTTTGGCCAGCATTAATGGGTGCATTAACCCCGTTACCAGATTTTAAACCACGGTTAATAACAAGCCTGCTATCAACCGAACTGTTTTTTGGAATCCAATACTGTCTGATTCCACTAGGCTTGACGTTCAAGCGGTCCTGATCCCCACCGGAAACACCAACTGATTTAACTGGCAATTGAGTGTGTTCAGTATATTTCAAGTAACGGTAATGACTATAGACGTAATTAACCATTTTTTTAGTTTCGGTGAAACGGGCTGGATCGTACATATAGGCATTGGGTGCATGGAGAATAACGGTAATAATCCTTCGGCCGTTTTTCTTCATTGTCCCCGTAAAGGCACCTCCAGTGGCATCTGATGTCCCAGTTTTTAAACCATCCATTGGCATGTTCTTTTGATAGGCTTTGTTATGAGGAAGCATTAAATCCCCACTATTCAAGTTGGTATTGTCATAATATAATTTTGAAATCGAGGTTGTTTTTAAAATATAAGGATACTTGCTTAATAATTTTTTAGCGATAATTGCCATGTCAGAAGCAGAAAGTTCATTTTCACTATTAGAATTGACATTGGATTCACCAAGTGAACCTAATTCACCGTTAGTTAATCCACAAGCATTGTATAGTTTAGCATCACGGATACCTAAGGCTTTCGCCTGTTTTCTCATCAAACCAACGAATTTCTGGGGTGTCCCGGCAACTTCCTTTGCAAGTGCCAAAGCAGCATCGTTAGCAGAACCAACGATAGCAGCTCGATATAAGTCATAAACACTGTATTTTCCGCCGACTTTTAATGGAACATTGACGTAGTCCCGAGCAGAACTAAAACGAGCAAGTGCCGGTGTTATTTTGATATCCTGGCTCCATCTTAATTGACCGGCATTAATTTTTTGTAGAACAATGTAGATGGTAAGCAATTTAGTCATAGAAGCAATTGGCAACGCTTGATGAATATTTTTGCCGTATAGAATTTGACCCGTCTTCGCATCAATTGTAATTCCAGACTTAGCATTAATATTTGGTTGCATTTCTTGATTCTGGGCCTGATTTAATCCCGAACCATTGACGTCAGCTAGGGCAGAAAGTGGTATCACTAATACCATGGTTAAACTAACTACTACTAACCCCAAGCGTTTCACTAAACTTTTCATTCTCATAATCCTTCTTTTCTAAATTGGCTTATATCTAAAATCATAACAGAAATTTAATCTTAAAAACATATCAAAATCAAAAAAGGTTAGCCAATTAATATATTCAATATTAATTGGCTAACCTTAAATTAATCTTAATTCATTTTAATCGCGATTATAGTTAGGAGCCTGTTTGGTAATTTGAACGTTATGAGGATGGGATTCAATCAAACCGGCATTAGAAATTCTTACGAACTGAGCCTTTTCAATTAAATCAGGAATAGTTGCGGCACCAGTATATCCCATTCCGGATCTTAAGCCACCGACCATTTGGTAAATAATGCGTTTAACACTACCCTTATAGTCAACTCGGCCTTCAATCCCTTCTGGAACTAACTTCTTAGCTTCGTTCACTTCACCTTGGAAGTATCTATCAGCAGAACCATGTTCCATCGCACCAACACTGCCCATACCACGATAAGACTTGTATTTCTTACCATGATCTTCAAAGGTTTTACCAGGTGCTTCATCAGTTCCAGCTAACATATCACCCATCATAACGGCAGAACCACCAGCTGCTAATGCTTTGACAGCATCACCAGAGTATTTAATTCCACCATCAGCAATGATTGGCTTATGCCATTTTCTAGCAACGGTTGCAGCGTCATAAACAGCTGATAATTGTGGAACACCAACACCAGCAACGACCCTGGTAGTACAAATTGAACCAGGTCCAATTCCAACCTTAACAACATCAACGCCAGCTTCGAATAAAGCATTAGTTCCTTCACCGGTGGCAACGTTACCAGCAATCAATGTTTTGTGTGGGAATTTTTGTCTAATTTCCCTTACTTTTCTTAAAACGCCAGCTGAGTGTCCATGGGCAGTATCAATGATAATAACATCAGCACCAGCATTGAATAATGCTTCGGCACGTTTAAAAGTATCATTAGTAACACCAACGGCAGCAGCAGCAAGCAAATGATTATTGGCATCAACAGCTGCATTCGGATTCTTCTTTGAATCCTTTTCAACTGCTTTGACCTTAGCAACTTCCTTTGCTTGTTGATCAATCAACATATTCTTGTGAATCACGCCTAAACCACCAAGGTTGGCCATGGCAATTGCCATCTTAGATTCAGTGACGGTATCCATACTAGCACTCATAAATGGAACGTTTAACTTCAAATTATCAGCTAGTTTAGTGCTAACATCAACTTGATTCGGCAAAACGTTACTAGCGGCAGGAATTAATAATGCATCGTCAAAAGTAATTCCACGTTTAGCAAATTTGGTATCCCAGTTCGACATACTTAACAGCACTCCTTATTTGATTTAGTTAAATAAAAACATACCAAAAAAAAATGAGCTGGTCAATCATCAGTCCATTTTTTTATTTATTTTTAATAATCAAGCCACTTTTATCATCAAATTATTATCTACGACGATTACCAAAAATACTGTTCACGTCATATTTAATATTAATATAAAATGCTGCGGCAACGGCAATCAATCCAATGATAATATTAACCATTGGTGGCAATTCTGGATTTAAACTAATTGGCAAGAGAACCGTTGCATAGAAAATCACAATCCAAATGGCGAATAATCCAATCATTTCTAGGAACCGAATGATTCCAGAAGTTTTATACTTCACATTCGGTAGAAACAACGATGTGATTTTTGGCATCCCTAATCCAGCAGCAATTGCCGGCAAGAAGATTGTCAAAAAGCCACCGTTTTTAGATTCCGCCGGATTTTTGATTGCAATGGATGAGAATCCATAAATCAAAGCAAAGACAGCCAAAAAGACAAAGAAGTTATAGATGGCATTCGGCCAATAATTCTTTTTCATGTCGGCTGGTTTCGGCTTCGGGTGTAAAATTGCTTGCAAATGATCCTGGACGGAACCGTACAAATTCTTAGCAGTTTGACCAGTCTTTTGAGCATTTAACAGTTCATCAACCATCTGTTTCACAATCGTTGTCTTCTGTTCAGGTGATAATTTCGAATCGGCTTGGCCAAGTCCACGGTTAAAACGAAAGACAAAGTCAGCATTTCTCTTCGTCAGGCCCAGATCATCAAAAGATGCCCGTTCATTGCTGGCAGAAGAAGATTCATGGTGTTGCTTGACACTAGCGTTATGTTGTCTTATTTCTTCATCCTTATTCATAAATTCGACCCTTCCAATTTAAACGTTAAATCTAAAGTTGACGATATCGCCATCGTGCATTACGTAATCCTTACCTTCGACATGTAATTTACCGGCATCTTTAACTGCCTGTTCACTACCTAACTTGTCTAAGTCATCAAAAGCAATAATTTCAGCACGGATGAAGCCACGTTCAAAATCAGAATGAATGATTCCAGCAGCTTGAGGAGCTTTGGTGCCCTTCTTATATGTCCAGGCCTTCGTTTCAGGGCCACCAGCAGTGAAGTATGTTTCTAAGCCTAATAGTTTGTATGAAGCCCTGATCAATTTATTCAAACCAGGCTCTTTAACCCCTTCGGCAGCCAAGAATTCCTTCTTGTCTTCATCAGGCATTTCAGCAATTTCTTCTTCCGTTTCAGCCGCAATTCCAATGGCTTGAGCACCATGATCATCAGCATACTTTTTGACTGCTTGGAAGTACTTATCTTGACTTGGGTCCGCCATACTGGATTCAGCAATGTTAGCAACGTATAAAGTCGGCTTTGATGTTAATAGGAATTCACCCTTTAAAATCTTCTTTTGGTCATCATCTAAATCAACTTCTCGCGCAGCACCACCCTTTTCTAAAACGGGTTTTACTTTTTCTAAAACGGTTAATTCAGCCTTAGCAGCTTTGCCGGCTTTATCGTTTCCCTTAGCGGCACGTTGAACTTTGCCAATCCGTTTATTAACTGAATCTAAATCAGCAATACTTAATTCCAAATTAATGGTTTCAATATCTTCAACCGGATCGACTTTGCCAGTTACAGAAGTAATGTTACCGTCATCAAAAGCACGGACAACGTGAATGATGGCATCAGTTTGGCGAATATTTTCTAAGAACTTGTTACCTAATCCTTCACCCTTGCTGGCACCCTTAACGATTCCGGCAATATCAGTAAATTCAAAGGTAGTCGGAACAATTTTTTTAGATGGGATAATTTCATTAATTCGGTCTAAACGCTTGTCAGGAACTTCAACCATGCCAACGTTTGGCTTAATGGTAGCAAATGGATAGTTCGCCATCTCTGCTCCGGCGTTTGTAATTGCGTTAAATAGGGTTGACTTACCAACGTTTGGTAATCCAACAATTCCTGCTGTTAATGACATACAATTTCCACTCTCTTTCTAATTAATTCATTTTATATTATTGATTTTCTTGTTCAGAATCAGATTTCTGCAAGACTTTTTTCATCTTTTTTTCAAAACGGTGACGGCTAAGCATCACAATGTGATTGCATTTAGTACATTGAATCTTAATGTCTGCTCCCATTCGGATAATTTCCCAACGGTTAGCACCACATGGATGTGGTTTTTTCATTTCAACAATATCATGAAGTCCATACATTGTGATTCCTCCCTAGTTAATATGTAACAACTTTAAAATCCGGTCTAAATCATCTTTTGATTTATAGTTAATCTCAATTTTTCCATGTCCACGGCGATTATTGATGGAAACCTTGGTCTTCAAATGGTCTTCCAACATTTCTTCGTGGGCAATCATTGCTGGCGACTTCCGCTTTTTAGCAGTCCTTTTCTTCGGATGATGATTCAACTGATCAATCTCTGTTTGAATCTCGCGAACGGTCAAAGCTTTATTAGCAACTTTTCTAGCTAACTTCACAAGGTCATCCTTATTATGAATTGATAGTAAGGTCCTTGCTTGCCCCATTGAAAGCTGTCGTTTTTCAAGCATCTCTTTCACTTCGTTCGGCAACCCCAAAAGCCGTAAATAATTAGCGATGTAGGATCTGCTCTTGCCCAATCGTTTTGAAACTTCAGATTGGGTAATATCTAGTTTAGTCATCAAAGTATTGTAAGCTTCAGCTTCCTCTAGTGGTGTTAAATTTTCCCGCTGGAGATTTTCCATCACGGCAATTTCCATCATTTGAGGATTAGTGGCTGCCCTTACAATTGCTGGGATTGATTTGCGGTTCGCTTTTTTAGACGCTCTAAAACGACGTTCACCAGCAATAATTTCATATTTATCAGCCTTTGGTTTTAATTTACGAACGATAATGGGTTGAAAAACACCATTTTTCTTAATCGATCTCGTTAAGTCATCCAAAGCCTGTGCATCAAATTTCAAGCGGGGCTGATATGGATTCGGAATTAATTTGGTTAATGGAATTTCAATCACATTTTCATCGATATTATTTTCACTAACTTGATTATCAGCAAATAATGCTTCAATTCCGCGCCCCAAACCTTTTTTATTTGCCATGAGCAGCTAGCACTTCTTTCGTTAGTTCTTTGTATACAATTGCACCCTTAGATTTCGGGGCATAGTCACCGATTGGGACCCCATGGCTGGGGGCTTCAGATAGGCGGACATTCCTAGGAATAACGGTCTTATAAACTGCATCCTTAAAATATTTTCGAACCTGCTCATTGACCTGTTTACCGAGATTAGTCCTTGCATCGTACATCGTTAGTAGAACCCCTTCAACTTTCAATTCGGGGTTGAAATGCTTTCTAACCAACCTAATGGTATTCAATAATTGGCTCAAGCCTTCCAAAGCATAGTATTCACTTTGAACCGGAATTAAGATCGAGTTACTAGCGGTAAAGGCATTGATTGTAATTAAGCCCAGTGAAGGTGGGCAATCAATTAAAATGTAATCGTATTGGTCACTAACCTTGGCTAAGGCTTCCTTCAGGCGCGTTTCGCGTGCCATTTGCGGCGTTAATTCAACATCAGCGCCTGATAACTGAATGGTTGCTGGAACCACGTCCAGTCCCTTATGAGAAGACTTCAAAATAACGTTTTTTAGTGGTTCTTCATTGACTAAAACATCGTACATATCCTTTTGAATATGTGATTTTTCAATGCCAACCCCACTGGTTGCATTTCCTTGGGCATCGGCATCGATTAACAATACTTTTTTGCCAAAGTCGGATAAATTAGCGCCCAAATTGATGGCCGTCGTGGTCTTACCGACACCACCCTTTTGGTTCGCGAGTGAAATAATCTGGACCATTAAATTCCCTCCTCACTTATTGATTTTGATGTTCACCGATTGGTTTTTTATTTGGTGTTCCCGCTTTTCTGGGATACGTTTTCGGTGTTTTTTTAATCTTTTTAACCACGACAATGTGGCGATCATCGTGTGAAGACGGCAACTGCAAGAATTGATTCAAAGTAATTTGACCACCCAAACGTTGAATCGCAGTTTGGCCATTTTTCAATTCTTCATCGGTCTTCATTGATTTTAAAGCAACCATTCGACCGCCAATCTTTACGAGTGGCAAACATAGTTCACTTAAAACACTCATGCGGGCAACCGCCCTTGCAGTAACAATATCAAAACTTTCACGGTACTTCGAACGCTTACCACCAAATTCTTCTGCCCGGGCATGCTTCAAAGTGACGTTTGATAAATGTAAATCCGATACCAAATCTTCTAAGAATTTAATCCGTTTATTCAAAGAATCGATAATGACAACGTGTAGCTTTGGAAATAAAATTTTAAGCGGTAGTGATGGAAAGCCCGCACCGGAACCAACATCACAAATACTTAGTGGTTCATCCTGCAATGATTTAACGTAAAAAGCCGGTGTAATCGAATCATAAAAATGTTTTAAATAAACATCGTTTTCTTCAGTAATCGTTGTTAAGTTCAAATGCTTGTTAGTTTCAACTAACATTTGATAGTAACGACTGAATTGATTTAATTGATGATCATCGATTGCAATGCCATGCTGCTTTAATAATTTTTGAAATTGTTCTGGGTTCATATTAACGACTCCTAGCCGTGAAACTTTTTGTTTCACACATAGTTATATTTTAACATATTATACTATAATAGAAATAAACAGATTAAGGATTTAATCTAAACTAAATTGAATAGGAAGGTTTCACTTTGAAAAAGCAATTCAAACGATTTTCACCATATTTAATTTTTATTGTTGTCGCGTTATTAGTTTTGCTACCACAGATTACGACTAAGTCATTTTTAGCCGGTGACGATTCATTCTTTCACATGAATCGTTTTTATGACGCTGCGATGCAAATCAAGACTGGTAAGTTCAACTACTTCCAAACTAATTTTGGATTTCAGCAGACCGGTCGAATCATCAATGCATTGTATGGTCCCATTTTTGCATATCTAAATGGATTATTGCTTCTGATTATGCACGGCTGGATCCGGTATGAAATTGCCAGTTCATTTCTGATTTTGGTTGGCAGTGCCAGCATTATGGATTGGGTTGGCAGAAAACTAAATTTAAGTTCTGGCATGAGCTTTTTGATTGGTATTTTATATATGCTATCCAACCCAATCAATGCCTGGGTCTTCAGCCAGCAGTTCACTGGCTGGGGAGCAATGCTAATGCCAATACTATTGTTAGCTGGAATTAAAATGGTTCAAAATGGCGACGTTAAAGTCCTAACGCTTGCCATTCCAATGTCCTTACTGTTGCAAGTCCACGTCTTGAGCAGTCTCATCGGTGTGTTAGCATTAATTCCATTCTTCATCGCGGGATTAATCAAATCCGAGCATCGAACGTTAATGGTTAAACACGTTAGTTTAGCGGTTATCTTAACGATCCTATTAACCGGTAACATTTGGTCGGCCCTCTTGGATGTTATGGGGTCCAACCACCTAATGCCTGTCTTTCCAGTCTTTGATATGGATGCTCAAGCTATCGGTTTTCAATCGTACGCATTGCATAACGTTTTAAACCCTGCTTACATTTTCATCGTTATTTTAATCATCTTAATCCTCGTCTTAAACTGGCGAAAACTAGCGTTCCCATTCAAAGTTACTTCATCCGTCGGAATTTTTTTCATCTGGTTATCGTCATCATTATTTCCATGGAATACACTTGCCAAGATTTTCCCAAGCATTTCAGATACGATTCAATTTCCTAAACGGTTCATCGCCGTTGGACTATCACTACTATTACTATCAATTGGCTACTTTTTAACTAACTTTAAATTAATCCAACGAAAACAATTGTTTACCATTGTAATTGCATTAATAATGGTTGCACCATTAATTGATTTTAATGCAAAATTAAATGCCGGTGTCAGTACCTGGCAGTCATCAAGTGTTATCCCAAAATATAACATTTTAATGGTCTACGCAAAAAATCGGGCCCATTTACGACACGACTACCAGTCAAGAAAATTAACGCGGGTCTTAAATGCAGTCGTTAAACCATCACCTGATTATTTACCGATCAAACACCCGCTAGCAGCTAATCAATACACTGCATTCAGGCCCTACCACCTCACCCACTACACTTTAGTGAAAGCTAATCATCACCTGAAACATTATCGAGTCCATGTCAAAAGCAATGGTGAACTAGCAGTTAAATGGTATAATCCTAATCAAACAAGCCGGCAGCGGGTTCAACTAATTAAATACCGGCATTCTGTCATCAAGGAAAATGGCAAGCGCCTACACCATGTTAAAACTAACCAAATTGGGGTAATGACATTAACATCTAAGCACGGGTGGAATCACGTTACACTTGCCTACCAACCAAGAAAAATCTTTATATTCGCATCACTAGCAGCGTTGTGCTCATGGTTAATTATGCTAGGCTTCGTTATTATCAGAAAATTTAAGCAAAATTAATTGAATAAAACACCAAAAAACGGGACCGTCAAAACGACGGCCCCGTTTTTTATAACCGGTTTAACTATTCGGCTGTTTTAATTCATAAAGGATGTGCTTATAAAGCAAGCGCCCATCCAAAATATTCGTATGTTCAGCCACCTTCGTATAATGAGTGCTCAAGAAGCGTTGGGCAAACGGCGTAATATTACTATTCGTAAAGTGACTATGATGCCGTTTTAAGCTCTTCATGTACGTAATAACCACGAACTGGTCCTTTTCATCTTCTAATTGAGATAGTTGACCTATCCGCATTGGCTTATACGCATGCATGTTATTTTGGATATAAAACTTGGTGTTCGGCAACGTCTGCGTTGAAGTAAAAATCCCGGTATCCATCGAACCAAAGTTTAAAATTGTAGGATTATCGGTGGTGGAATCATGTAAAATAATCCTAGCAAACTGGTTTTGGAATGACTCGTTTGTTTTACCGCTGGCGTCGACGTACGGATTATTCGGGAACAGACGACTGTAAATAAATTCATTGTTGTTCACTGGAATCAGCATCATTGCAATCACGAAAACAAATGTTGATACAATTGCTAACGAAAGCCCCTTGATCTTCGTCAATTGTTTAATCAAAACTGCTAATAACAAAGTGAAGAAGACCATGTAAGATGCCATTGCAAAGTAATAGTAGACATAATTATTACTAACGTAGGTCGTAATGACAACATCTGAAATGAAGCCTAGTGCTAATGCGCCCTTCGCGTTCCAGTTGAACTCCCTGATGAAGAACATGAAGATAACACCAATTAATAGGATAATGACATATTTATCCCAATCATGATTATATGATGAAATGCGCATCAGGTACGATTTAACCTGGGTAAATAAAGAGGCCGTCTTGTGATAATAATTTAAATTCAAATAAAAGTAGACGTGCAGCATCGCTCTAAATGAACGAAATGCGATAAAGTAAATAAAGAGCGGAATCGTAATCGTTATGAACCCTAAGAAGGCATCCCGCACCATGATCAATGCCCGCTTGAACTCTTTTTTAATCAGCAAATAAATTCCGATATACAGGAAACAGCCAATCCATAAACCAAGGATCGTGTACTTACTCCAAAAAATCAGGGCAACAAAAATCCCCTGCCAATAAGCATCCCAGTGTGAAAAATGAAATCCAGGGTGCTGGATAATTTTATAAATGGTCACTAATGCCATCGGCAGCATAAATTCTTCCACTAAATCACCATTAATAAAAATCGTGTTGTTAAAGGTAAACGGAATGAACAAGAACGTACTGGCATAGCTGATCAATTTATTTTTAACCACAAAATTAATGATTTTTTGAACAAATAACAAATCGATAAACAAAGCTAAAGCTTCAAAAATATAAAGCCCTAAGCCACTATGATTACTAATGATAGCAGCAAAAGTATGCAAAATATAAATCACCGGACCACGTTGATCAAATAAGTAGCGGTATGGCATCATCCCGTGCAACATTCCCCGGCCAATTGTGAACATATCGTTCGTGTCCCAGGAGTTATTGGCTTGAAACATGGGGGAAGCGGTTGTCATAAATAGCATGGCAATAAAACTGACGACTAATAGCCATAGATAGTAATATCCATTGGCCTTAATTTCTTTTCTCATTTTATTCATCATTTGATTAATTAAACCTCTGGATGATTGTTATTTTCAAATCCACTTGTCTTCGCAACAATGTATAGTGGACGTTTCTTTGATTCTTCAAACACACGGAAAAGGTAGTATCCGACGATTCCAATTGTGATCATAATGCATCCCGATAGGAACAGCATTAAAAAGACGGCAAATGTAAGCGTGGAGAAACCGGTAAATAAAGTGATCAGGAAGTATAAAACCCCTAAAATCATACTAGTAGCTCCTAAGACGTTGGCTAACTTCAACGGGGCATCTGAAAATGATGTAATGCCATCCATGGCAAGCCGCATCATCTTAGGCAAGGTATACTTAGTCTTGCCGGCGTTTCTGGCATGGCGTTCATAGAGAACGGCGCCTTGTTTGAAACCGACCCAGCTAACCATCCCACGGACGAATGGTTCGGCTTCGTTCATTTGATCTAAGACGTTTACGACCTGACGATCCATCAAACGGAAATCACCGGTATCAACGGGGATGTGAATCTTAGCCATGCTGTCTAGAATGCGGTAGAACATTTTAGCGGTAAACTTCTTAAAGAAAGTTTCACCGTCCCTAGCCTTGCGCTTCCCGTAGACAACTTGGTAGCCTTCACGCCATTTTTCGACCATTTTAGGAATTACGGTTGGTGGATCCTGCAAATCAGCATCCATGACAACCACGGCATCCCCCTTGGTATAACGAATCCCGGCAGTAATTGCTAATTGATGACCGAAGTTCCTCGAAAATTGAACAAATTTGATGTTATCGTATTTTTTCTGAGCCTGTTCAATCAGTGCTGGACTCTTATCTTTAGATCCATCATTGACGAAAATTAATTCATAATCTTCTGGTTGGGATTGAACATATTTCTCTAAAGTTTCAATCGTATTCGTAATTCCTAATTCTTCGTTGAAGACCGGAAGAACAACAGAAATTAAATCGTTGCGTGAATAATCTTCCATATCAATTCTCCTTATAAACATCTTTAATAAACATTAACCATTTTATGTTACTCAGGTCGAAAATACAAGACAAGAAAAAGCCCCTACTTTTTATAAGTAAAGGCTTTTAAAAAAATATTTTTACCAAACGAAGAGACCCACAATCCCGGCTGACATTAGTGAAACTAAGATTCCAGAAAGAACCATGTATCCAACGTTCTTACTAATCAAATCATTTTTAGATTTATCAACGATTCCCTTAAAGGCACCGACAATCATTCCAACGGTCCCTAAGTTCGCAAAGGAAGTCAAGAAGACACTGATTTCAGCTCGGTAATGGGGATTGAAGAAATGTGGATTGTTGATATGAGGGCTAACGCGACCCATGACAACGAATTCATTCGTAACTAATTTGGTACCCATGTATTGAGCAAATTGAAAGGCATTGCTTGGATCCTGTCCTAATAACCATGCGAATGGGAACATGCAGACCCCTAAGATGTGTTCTAATGATAAGTTCGGGTTGATAGCACCTAAAATCTTATCAATCAAGCCAGCTAAAGCAACGAAAGCAATCACGTTCGCGGTAATAATCAAGATTAATTTACCAGCTTTTAAGATTGAATCACCTAAGAATGAGAAGAATGGTTCTCTCCCGTTTTCTTTTGATTTATCAACTTCAGCTTTGGCATCTTCATTCTTGGTGTCATCGCCAACTTTTGCAATCGTATCTTCATCTGGAGTTACTTTGATCGGATTCAAAATTCCAGAAATAATAACGGCATTTAAAATGTTCAACGGAACGGCAGTCAAGACGTATTCACCAGGAATCATCTGCATGTATGAAGCTAGAATCGAAGCAGTCACACAAGACATTGACATCATGGCAATCGTTAAATCACGCTCGCCACGCATCCGTTTTAATTGAAGGGTTGAAACGGCTAATGCTTCGGTATTTCCTAGAAACATCATTTCAACTGAAAAGAATGATTCAAATTTTGGTTGACCGGTAATATAGGCTAACCCTTTTCCAATCCATTTGATTAACCATGGTAGAAAACCAATGTAGGTCATAATATCAAATAGTGGAACGATTAATAGAATCGGTAGTAAAGCACTAGTGACGAAATCTAATGGCTTAGCATTCATCCAACTTGGCAATGCGAAGCTAATTCCTTCATCAGCGGCTTGAATCAAAACGGTAAAACCATTGGCTAAGGCCTTAATGGCATCACGGCCCCAAGCAAACTTAGTTAAGCAAAGTGCAATCACTAAGTTCAAAACAAGGACAATTCCGATCGACTTCCAATCGATATGTTTACGATCTTTTGAAAACAATACTGCAACGGCTAAAAAGGCTAATATTCCCAAAATATTAATTAATAGATACATTATTTGGTGGTTCCTCTCTTTTCCATTTATTTAGTTGTAACAACTGTCCTTTAATGGTCTTCGCCCGACCGGTCAATCACTCCTTTATAATAGGTTATTATTAATAATTGTTACCAAAATTTAAGTTACCCGATCAAGGGTAGTAAGCTGTGCGCAAACTTTGTGTTAGAATGGCGCTTAAAAATATCGATGATGGTCTTTCCAATATCACCAGCGTAGTGATTATCACCAATGGATTTGCCGTTTTGATAAGCGGGGCTGTAAATCAACAGTGGTAATTTTTCACGTGTGTATTGCTGATCAAACGTTGGGTCGTTCGCAAAACTAGAAGTAACGATCACCATATCAGTTGGATCTAACTTTTCAAAAAGGATCCCCAACTGCTTATCCATAACTTCTAAATTAGCTTTGTACCCACGCATTTGATGCTGGTAGGCATCCCTTCTGATAACCGGTGGCTGAAAGTAAATCAAACCCTGCTCTAAAGTCTTCAGTTGCACCATCAGTTGTGAATATGCCATGTCGTCATCAGATGCTTGAATCTGTTTCGCCCAGTCCTGGTCAATCAAGTAATTTTCGAGTGGTGAAATCACCGTGACCGAGAAGTTACGACGGATTAATTCGTTCAAAACCCCGATGATCCGGCAGTGCATGTCAATATCAAGCATTTCTCGAATCCCCGCATTGGGGGTATTATCTTGAACCCGATTAATCAGGCTACCAAAAAAGCCCCATGGATGATCAACGGCTGGTACCGATTTAACCGGATGATCAGCACGAATATTCCCGAGGCCTAATTGCGTTAATGTTGGTAATTTAAGGGTAGAATGAAAATGTTGATCCAGATGACCTAAGGTGTCAGCGCCAGTCGAATTAAAACGGTCCGCATCGGCAGTGGCACCAAGTCCAAGTGATGCAATATCAATGATAATGACCCTTCTGAATTTCATCCTAATTCTCCCTCCAAGAATTCACTTTTTAATCATTAATCATACTATATTAATTAAAATTAGTAAAGTTCGCTTATTACAATTATAGCATTGATTCAAAGGTTCAAAAAAGCCATATCAAGATTTTCATCCTGATATGGTTGATAAACTGGAATCACACCCAGTCCAGACACTGATATCAATGCCCCTGCCAAGGAACTATATTATACAATACTTTTTCAAAAAGTATGCATTTAAATTCAGATTCATTTAAAATGGATATAATATTTAATAAAGAAGTGATTACTTTGAAGAATCCATTTCAAAACCAAAACATTGCTGCCATCGGTGATTCCATTACCAACGGTTATAACGGCTATTACGATCTAACATCCGGGACCTATCCAGAATGGCTCGGCAAAGATTTAGATGCCCACGTTGATAACTACGGTGTCAACGCGGCCTCCATCTCTGATGAAATTACTGACCATGGCGACATGGGCGACCAAGTCAATGACAACATTAATTTTAAAAAATATGATACGGCCGTTGTCTTTTATGGTACAAATGATTGGCGTCATTCTGCCCACTCATTATCGCAGGTCATTAAAGCACTAAATCAGAACCTTAATATAATGAAACAAAAAAATTCCAAAATGAAAATTTACGCCGTTTTGCCACTTCGTAGATATGACAATGGCAAGTGTTCCGATGACGTGCAAGGTAATGGTGGCTACACAATGAATCAGCTCTGCGATGCATTAAAACGGGTCTATGCTAACCAAAACATTCCATGCTTAGATTGGCGAATTGAAGCCCCGGATTTAATTACCGATCAGAACTATAAAGAACGGTTTAATGATCAGCATCTCCATCCTACTCCGGCAACTTATAAATTGATGGCAAAGATGATTGGCCAGTTTATGGTTAAAAATGTGTGATTTATTTAAATAATTAGTTAATTATATTAATTGTTTCGTATTTACTTTTAAATGGCTACTATTTATTTAACATATAATTTTAATAAAATCTTTTGTGTTAAATATAATTAGAGTATTACATCTAATTTAGTCAAAATTAATTAAGAAAGTAGACATCGAATTGCTTAAAACAACAATAATGTTAATTATTATAAAACCTATCTTAAAAAGCATTAATTTAGAAAACACTTATTATGTATTTACTATAATTGGTATTATTATAGCCGCATTAACTTATTTTCAAAATAAACATAAAGAAAAAATAAATAATGCCATTGAAAATATAAGAAAATTTATATACGAAATAATTCCACAAATGGATATATTAAATAATAAATATAAGAAAGAATATATGCATCAAAAAAGTAAATACATTAATGAAATTAAATCATATTTAAATGGTAATCATATACTCATAGACAATAAAATGATTAATTTAATTAATAACTATGCTAATACATCCAGTTCTAAAAATTATTTAAAAAGACAAGTATTATTTAAATTAAATGCACCTAATATATTTAAAAAATTGGAAGTAATGTCAATTAAAATTTTATATGGTGCTAATAATGAAAAATTATCTTATGAATTAGCACATAAAGATGTATTGAATTTCACTAAAAAATATTCTGAATTTTTAAAATTTTTAGAGAGTAATGGCGGCATCTCATATAAACATATCAATAGATTATACAAGAAATGGTACAGAATAAGGAATAAGAATTTAAAAAGAAAATCTAATTATGCTAAAATAATTAAAAGATATAAAGGGAGTGTTTAAAATGAAAAGAGCAACAAAAAATAGTCCCAAAGAAAATTCACGAAGAAGCAGTTTTGAAACAAGATCCATGCCATCAAATCCCAAAAGAGCAATTAAATTGGCTGCCGATAAAATCATAAAGAAGAATACACAAAAGAATTTAAGAAAAGCAAGAAGAGATTACTTTTCTTAGAAACTAAAATAGTCGTCAACTTCCATATCGACGACCTCATTAGATGCCGACTTCAATTCGACATCTTTTTTCTTACCTTATTATCTTATTATTTTTTAAAACAAATTATCCAACTCGTCCTTTGAAACATCCAAGCCTTGATTCTTGGTATCCTCTTCTAGGCGTCGCTGTTCGAATGGCGATAAACTATCTAATTGCTTCTTCACCCGATCATAATCGCGGTTATCCTTCTTAATTTCCGCATCGCTGCGATTACTCAAAATATGATAGTATTTGATCCAGTTCTTGTATTTCTGGTTCATCTCTCTAATATCTAAAACATCTTCAAAATAACCTTCACCACGTAAATATTCTAACTGGCAGATTTTATCTTGAATGCTCAAGATGTAGCGTTCAAATTCGCCGTCCTTAAATTCCTTCGATTTCCGTTTCGGAAACATCGACGTATACTTATCAAGTAAACGCTGACCGTGTTCATGATCATTGGCTCCTGTATCCATGATGAATCCATGATCATTAATCGAAAGCGTGTGGCAGAATAACATCATTTTGAAATTAATGGAAAACTTAGGTGTAACAATTTGTGGCATTGACCCCAGTGGGTCTGATTCTGAAGATCCTCGTTGCATATGGCGGGAACCCCTTTCCTTAGTATTCTATGATTATATACGAAAACGATTCAAAAAGATACCCTTTTTAATGAATTTTTTAACAAATTCCCATCAAAATTATCTTGTGAGTGATAACACATTCTGGTATATTTATATATCATAGGGTAAATTTAACATGGGAGTGGACGCCATAATGCTTATTAAAGGCATTAAACAGGAGTACCAAGAAAGAATTTTTAAGCACGATTGCGTTAATATCGCAAACATTAAATTACGTCATCTAGAACACCGCACCATCACAAGCGACATCAATTGGAATAATGTTTTAATGTTGATAAATATTAAGCACCATCATCACCAGTATGCGACCCTCATCTTGGAGAAATATTACGGATTTTATCTGGTTAAACAAACGGTCAATCAGTTGATGAGCTGCCTATGGAATTCTCATGAATTCTTTGATCCATTTACCGTTAAAACAATTGGAAAGTTTATGGATGTAAAATCAAGGATTCCACTTGTAATTGATAATTTCGTCATGATTCCAATGACTCCAGAATCAAAAGATGACCAGAATCGTACATGGATCTGTAGTCATCATCTCAATGGTAATTATAGTACTGAGAACGATCAATGCGACCTGATTTTTAAAGATTATGAGCATACCATTAGATTTAACGAACAAAGTGAATATGTGAAACGGAGGATTGAGGAAGCTGGACGAATTCAAGCTTTTATTAAAATCATTTTGAATTCACCTCAGCGCAACATTCAGGAGGTATTAAATCCCCTCAATCATTCATACCTTGGTGGTAAAACATATCAGCAGTTCGAAAATTTTAGGGATAAGGAAATGGTGAAGAAAGTCCTTAAATACTTGGAGTATGACAAGATGTCAAAAGAACGATTAGATGAAATGATGAAGACCATTAAGCAAAACAAAATATAATCGCTTGGCAATGTTTAAAATAAATGTAAATGAATATGTATCAAAAATAAATAGATGATGCTAAAAAAGATTGAACCGTTTTTAACGATTCAATTTTTTTCGTCATAGTCACTATTTCTTCCAATTATATTAAATTGTCTCATAATTTTATCGCTACTTTGGAAAGAATATCTAACCATAATTATAAGAATCGATAATATATTCACAAAAAAGACACCAAGTAATGTCTCTTTTAAAGAAACTTGGTAAATGGAAGGATGATGAAATGGATCAATGATTATATAAAAAATAACACAAGTTATTATTGACATATACCACATGAAAAAATTAGCCAATCTTTTTCTTAACTTTCGTTGATATTTAATATTTTTCTTAATGGTTTTTCTATAATCTTCCCTCAAGCCAATATCTTGCTTATCTCTTCTTAATGCCTTATTAAAACTACCATGTGTTTTAGTTTCAAGTACTTTAGAATTATTTTCTGAATTATTTTCAGGATTATTTTTAATGTCTGATTTATTACTAATATGATTATTTAAATCATCATATTTCGACGATAAATTATTTTTACTATCTATTAATTTTTTATATTTATTATTTTCAGTCATGTATCATTCCACACCATCAAGAAAATTATTTAATCTTATTCTTGCCATATCATTTGAAACCTTAAATTTATTAGATAATTGATCAATTAATTTTAGATAATCTGGATCACTATTCTCTATTTCTTCCTTAATTAATCGATTAGGAATTAAAAAAGCAGCTGCAAATTCATTTACAACGGTTTCGTCATTCTTTTCTGCAACACTGTTATAATCGCCACCACGATACTTCACACTAAGTAATCTCTTATGATTAACATTGATTTTACCACTGAATGGATTCCATTTATAATCAATGACCAAATGTCCCAACTCATGAGCCATTGAAAAATTTCTTCTAACTAATGGTTGAGTAGCATTTACTGAAATAACAGGACAATTTTTTTTATAATTCCATTGTAAAAACGCATCATATTTTTTGTCAGTAAAATATCTAATATCAACTCCATTAGATTTTAAACTTTTAGATAGGTTAAAATCTTTAGGAATCGGAATTATTTGACTTACTATATTAGCTAATTCATCAATGGACTTTCTTAAGCCTTTATCCATTTAAATCCACCTCCAATATAGTATCCGCTTTATTTAATTTAAAATTTTAATTTATAACATAGTTCATTAAAAATGTTAACAAAAATACTATCAAATTACCAGCTGGCAATGTTTTAAATCATATTATTAACAAGTGAACTACATCGGAATTAAAATCCAGAATTTCTAGGAACGTTTCGCTTAAACAATCCCTTTCGGGATTGAACAAAGATAAATAGTTTAATGCAAAATCATTATTCTATAATTTCGCCAACTTCTCCTTCACCGCCAATCTTTCAGCCAACGGTGCCTGCTTGTAGTGGGGTTCATAATTATCATTTGCCCAGTCCGGAAGCGTCTCATGGATCACGGGACGCTTATTAAATTCGACCCGTTGCCGATTAGGCTTAACGACCTTCACCGGTTGCTTCAAGCCAAAGGCATCTAAAAAGAAATCCTTCAGTGCATTGGTCAAATAGCCCCAGTACTTTTGGTAGCCATGGTCACTAATATAGCTAAAAATGTGGTTCAAATGTTCATTCAACCCACTCTGTAGATTCTGATTGCTTTCAAACTGGGTCACCGCCGTCTTCGCAATCTTAGCTTTAATGGCGACCTTGTTCCTAGCGTTCAAGATAACCCTGACAATCTTGCGGCAATTCTTAAGATTGCGACCAGCGAACTTTAGGATTAATTGTAAGGTTGGTTCAGTTATTCCAATCCGACTGGTTGAATGGATCCACTGTTCAGCTTTATCTTCACAATGAAATCTAGCCACTTTCGCTGTATTAACTGTTCTATTACCCTTGTATTGATTAATATAATCTTGATTAGGTTGCACATTCTGCACTTCAGGCGTGGCAGATTTTGCCACCTTGGGTAAAAAGATCTTGCCAGCGTGATTGAATTGTTGCTTGACGACAATTAGACCCAAACGTTTCAAATGCGCATAGATCTTGCTGACCGTTCTTCTGGAAACGTGTAATTTATCCGCCATTTCATCCAACGTGAAGATGACGTAGTAATCGTTCATCTTGGTGTCATAAAAGTTGCTGCGTCTTCTTGATGACTTTAATCGATCTGCTAAACGAGCGTATGCCACCACTTCGTTCATGTTGAATTCCGGATTGTCCGCCATTTCCATATCTAAAATTAAGCACTGTTTCATTATTCGTTATCCCCTTTTGGAACAACAAAAAGGCCAGAATATTTAATTCGGACCTGCTAGTATATGTATTGATTTGAAATTAATATTAATTCAGAATATAATATTAATCGGTATGATAAATACTAGCGGGAAACTAATGATGAGTTCTACCAAAAACTGTACATCATTAGTTTTCTTTTTTATTATTCAATTTTATTTTTAAACCATTATGTGTGGCTTAGTTAACAATATAATCTTACTCCTGAAATCATAACACTGTCAATCAGGATCTAAAAAGAGCTTACCCGTTTCCATTGGGTAAGCTCTTTAATTGGAAATTAATAAAAAATCGAAAGAAGCGACGCATAAAAAACGGCGCATATATAACTACGTGGTTAGCTTCAAAATTTTTTATAATTTGATATTTTTTTAATTTTTTTATTGCTCATCATTAAATAAGACATCATCATAAAATACAAAATATAAATTATTTAAGCACTTTAAGGTGTGAATTCATATCTTTTATTGAATTAGAAATAACGGGAGCTTAAATCGAGTAAATGAAAAAATGTTGTATAAAAAAGATTGAATCAACTTAATGATTCAATCTTTTTCGTATAATTTATATCAATTAAAAGTTCTTCAAAGCACTTCTTAATGCCCTCAAAGATCTTCTTTGAGCCCTTTCTGCTCTAAAGTATGCTTGATAACGTGATACAAGCCGCTTAAATACACGAATATTTCTTTTATCATGAATTCTATCAGCAACATTTAAGGCATCCTTGGCATACTTATAACTTGAACCATAATTTTTAGTTGATTTAATTACTCTTTTATCAGAACGTAATTCAGCTCGATATGCTTTGACCAAAGCACGATATGCTCGCTTTTTAGCATAACGAGAATGTGCTCTATTATAACGTCTAAGTGCCCTTTTAGAATTAGTAACCATTTTTCGATTATAGTTTACAGCCCGACGATAAGCTGATAAGTGTCTAGTCGTACTTGGTTTAGATTTAGATGTACTTACAGCAGATTTACTGTGAGTGGAACTTGCTGAGCTAGCTTTATTAGAAACAGATGCTGAACTGGCATTACTAGCCTTTCCTGAATTAGTATTACTAGCTGCTTTAGAACTTGCATGTGATCCACTTGAGGCACTACTAGAAGCAGAACTTTGATTATGTTCACCAGATTTTAAAGCTGTACCAGTACTAGCCTTACTATTACCAGAAGTGGATGATGCACCGCTTTTAGTAGTAGTTGAAGCTGTATTACTACTTCTACTACCTGATGTATCATTTTTAGCATGGTTATCATTAATTCGTGTAGTTGTTGCCCTAGTAACATCAGCATGAACATTATGAGTAGATGTTAGTGCTCCAGTTCCCATTAACAAAGCTAATAATGCTGTTGAATACAATAATTTGTTCTTCATGATTAAATTACCTCTTTTAACCAAACCAAAAATCATATATTTTTTATATCATTTAGATTATAAATATTTTTACTAATCAATGATAATATTTAGTATTAAATACTCAAATTAAATCATGATAATATTCAAAATATAGTTGATTTAAGAATTAAAAGACATGAATTTATATCTTTTATTGGAATGAAAATAATAGGAGCTTAAATTGAGCAAATGAAAAAATATGTACAAAAAATTGAATCAAATTAATAATTCAATCCTTTATTTCATCCTTAATCACTCTTTATCAAGAATACTCTTAACATATAAGCTCCTAATCATTTCACTTTCTAAAAAAGTATTCCTTAACTCTTTAGAATTATTATAAGTGTTAGTTTCCCAATCATATTTTCTATACAACATAAATTGTTTTCTATAATTTTGATACTCAGAGTTATTTTTATTTAATAAATAAGAAAGAGATATAGTTGCAAATAACCAGTAATCTTTTTCCAATCCATTTTCATTTCTATTAATATTATTTCTGGTAGCTAGTTTTAAAACATCTTCATTAATTTTTGTAATTTGATATTTTAAATAATGCAATTCATTTAACAAATCATTAGTAAGAGTTTTCTTAGATAAATTTAGGATTTTATAAATGAGACAATTTACAACATTTTCACCATTATAATAATCCCGATTTAAAATATATCCACGATTATATGATTTTATAGCTTCATTAAGAAAATTCATAGAATTAGTTTGTAAATACAATTGTTTTTCAACTGAACCATATAATCCAGTTGTTTCCGAATCAAAAGAATTTAATGGATTTAATTTATTAATAATATTTTCTGCTTCTTTATAATCACCATTTTTATTCAGAAATAGAGATTCTTGTTGTACGTAATAAGGATTACTATTGTTACTAGCTAATTTTTTAAAAATATCAGCAACTTTTCTATATTCATGCTTCTTTTTAAATTCTTTGGCCTTTTCTAGCAATTTACTTATAGTTTCAGTGTTATAATGTTTTCTTATTATTTCTTCAATTCTTTTTTTAGAAATAGTAGGAAAAGAAAGATGATCTATATTTCGATAAACTGGACTATCATATTTATCTTTCTCATTGCCCCCACCTTTTAGATTAACTTTTTTAATAGCAGATTTTAACATTCTATTTAATTTTATTTTTGTTTGTTTTAATTTTTCCTCATTTCTTATATCTCTTAATGAATATTTAAATACACGATTGTGACTAATATCAAATGGTAAATTACAATCATCAGATGTAAGAATAATCGTAGAATATGGCTTTAATGCATGCCTTACTCCAAGTTCATACATTGCATTACTATTTAATGTTGTAATATCTGCAACAACAATCTCACAACCAAGTAGTAATTCAAACATATCTTTGTCAATCACTTCTGAATTAGATATTTCATCTCCTCTGAGGCCTTGAATATTCATATCATGTAGAGAAGGTGTTATTAAATTATTATAAATTTTATCTAGATCTACTTTAGATTTAGTATTTTTATTATTAGGATCTTTATAATAATCCATTTTCTTTCCATAGCCCATAATTACAAAACCGTACATTTATCTTACTTCCCTTCTATTTTGGACGAACTTTGATTTTACTAACTATTGGTTCTTTAGTTTTATCAAAAGCATTGTCTATATATTTATTAGGATTATTAATAAAATCTTCCCATCTAACTAATAAACAATACCTTTCGTCTGGACTCCATGCACATGATGTATGCCCTTCTTGAATATAGTAATTGGCACTAAATTCTTTAATAACGGTATCATCATTAATTTCCACATCATTATGATTATTTCCGCAATTATTGCATTTATAAGAACCTTTAAATATTTTTACATACATACTAGGAATAACAATCCCTAAGATTCCATTACGACCATGAAATTGAGAGTGATACAAAGAAGCTTGTAACTCTTTTTTAATATACTGTTGATCTTCATTAAAATCATTTTCAGCGCTATGTTGGCCAATTAAAAATATAGTTACGCTGGAATCTTTTAAGTAGTCATCTCTGATTTTTTGCATTACATAATCAGGATTTGTCGAATTAATAGGATTATCTAATGATTTGTCTATCATTTCAATATCATTATTATCTTGAATTCTCTTTTTATAATAATCATCTTTCATTTTAAATGAAATGAAGCACTTATGCTTAGTGATCAAGTATTCCTCCTTTAAGAAAAGTTTTTTAATATTTTACAGCAATTGTTAGTATATCATCTAATTAGTTTTAAGTATATTAAATAATATTATACATATTTAAATTTATGTATAAAAAGATTGGATCAAATTAGTGATCCAATCTTTTTTGTACTATGCTGTTTAAAGTATCCTAATATATATATGATTCTTCAAATAATTATTATCTTTAGTATGGTGTTTAACATCAACATAATAGTTATTATACAATTTAGAAAATTGAGGTTCAATTGTTGTATAAACTTTAAGCAATTTTTTCTTAGATATTTTATTGCCATTTTTATTTTTATTAACAACATAAGACTTAGGTTTAGATAATAAAGTTTTGATTTCAGATTCATACAAAATAATAGAAATATTCTTTCCATTTAATAATTGGTTTGGAAAGAATAAATGATAATTTTTATATTTATGATCTTTAAATACCTTATTATTCTGATATAAATAAGCATTTCCATAAAATATTGGGAACATATTTTGAGGTAATCCATAACCTGTTTTACTGTTTGAATTAGTAATTTTAAAAAATAACTTGTTTAAATTAAATAATGTTTTAGATGGTAATAATTGTATTGTATTTTTGTTATCAACAATTTTTTCTAAGGTATTTATACTGTAATGTCGATTTTTCTTTTTCTTAAGTCCATTATTATCTACAATTGTTTTCGCATTAGTTGTTTTTTTATTTTGATTGCTAACTTTTTTAACACTTTTAGGTGGTTTATTTTTAGCAGCACTACTTTTCTTAAAAAAATTTAAAATTCCTTTTTTATCATCCACATAAATATGTTTACCTCTTCTATGCACACCCTTATATTTACGAGTAGGATCTATTTTAATATTACAAGTATGCTTTTCAGATAAATCCTTTTGCCTAAAGTATGGCTTCACATGTTTACTATTAACTGCACACAAAATCACTTTTACACTGCAGTAACCATTGCCGTTAACATTTTTCTTTCCGCACGTAAAAGCATCTTTATCTGGATATTTATTTGCTATAAATAGTTTTGCAGCTTTATTAGCAGAAATCTGGTAATTGCCATTCTGTGATGTAATTTTAGTTGGATGTGCATTAAAAATTGACATACTATTATTCCTTTCTAATCTTCCTAAGTTAAATAAAAAAAGGAGATTGATCTATAAAAGATCCAATCTCCTTTTTTTATTTAACTAATTATTAATTAATAGACTAATTTAAAATTAACCTAAGTAATCAGTATTAGGATTATTTTGTTGACCTTGGTTAGTACTCATAGCAGCACCTTTAACAGCATATACATTGTAATATGAAGTTAAGTTGGTACCAAAAGTCTTACCATTATTAGCATTTTCAGTAGCATTCTTATCAAATACATATAAGTAATGGTAAGCACCATTATTATCACTCTTATTAGTGAAGTTAGTAGTTACATTGCTAGTCTTATTTAATGCATCAGCATCACTATTATAAACAACAGTGTTATTACCATTTTGTCCACCTTGTGCAACGCCATTAGTACCAGCATTAAGAGTCTTAGAACCAACTAATACACTTAATGAATTTGGAATATTATCCTTATTAAAGTTACCATTAGCAAATGTTACAGTAGTGAATGGTGAACCATTACCACCTTCAAATACTGAATTTCCAACATATTCACGATTACTTTGACCAGCATTCAAATCAGCATATGAGTCATCGGATAATTTTGGAAATACAACATCATTTGCACCAAATGGAGCTGGGTTATTAACACCATCACTCAAAGTATTAAATACTAAGTGAGATTTTACATTGCTAGTAGCAGCTGATGGTAATCTTAATGTAACAGTGTCACCAGGTTCAACATATTGAAGAGCCTTGATGTTATTACTAATAGTATTATCACTGTTATTACCATTTGTTGAACCTAAGATGCTAGCAAATTTGTAACTAGTACCATTAAAGTCATTATCAGTACCATTTGTTAAACCAGCTTTAACAGCTGCCCAAAGTGAGTTAGTGTCTCCATCAAAATTCAATACTTTATTATAATTAGCTTCAGTACCTAATTTAGTACCTTTACCATCATAATTTTGAGTATCTAAATTATAAGATTTAACAACATTACCATTTTGGTCAGTTAAATTAATTTTAACATCTTTAGATTGATCAAATGGAACTTGAGTACTCATATCAGATGACTTAACCCATCCAGTAACAGTTGGTTGGTTTTGGTCAGCAACTTCATAATAAACATCACCGGAATTGTTAACTTTAACAGCCTTCATAACTTTGAATGGATCTAATTTAACCAATTCAGTGTGGCTTAAAGCAACACCGTTGTTACTGTGAAATACAGAACCATCAGCAGCATTAGTTAACTTAGCACTAGTATTATTTAAGTAGTAAGTACCTTGTGGAGTAGATTCATCAGTAGTTGTGTTGGTCTTATCAACACCACCTCTATAAATCCAACCACGGGTCTTACCATCGAATGATACTACTTTGTAGTAATGTTGACCTTTTTGGTTATTTTCTTGTTGGTAAGCCATGAAGTATTGACCCTTAATGTCAGAGCCATTAGCAACTAACTTACGATTACGACCTAAGATGGTAGCATAGATATTGTTTTTACCGTTTGCTTGCCATGCTTGGTTTTGATCCATACCTTGACGGTCTGGGTTAAATGCTTTACGAGCTACGCGTGCATGATGAGTACGTTTAGCACTAGCGTTGTTTGCATTAGCAGCACCAGCAACAGAAACGAAACTTAAAGCAGCTAAGCCCAAGTATAATGATTTCTTTAAACTTGATTGCATTATATATTCCCTCCAATTAATTAATATGTAGCTATATCAACATAAGAATTATAACATGAAATGAAGATATATCAAAGTAGATATATTACCTCACTCATCCCTAACTCTTACTGTGTAAAGTATAACCCAATTAAGATTAATTATGCAAACAATTATCACATTCGTTAAAGAAGTGTAATCTACTTAACGAAGCGTAACCGTTTCGTAAAAAAGTGTAACGAATTTTCGGTTGATTGTGGCGAATTTTACGGATTTTTGCACCAAAATAATTTAAATTTTTTAACAAAAAAGCTGGAACCCAGTTTGGATTCCAACTTTTGAATGGTATTTAAATGAATGAATGGTTAATACGGATAAAAATTAGTTATTTAGCAGTAGATGGATTAGCTGCATTAGTAGTTCGGTCATCAAAGACGCTGGTAGTGTTGTTATCAACGTATTGAGCCGCCACTGGTTTTGCATACATACTAACGCCATCCTTTTTGAACATCTGAAGTGATGCCATATCAGCCATGGCTTGCTTGATGGTTGCTTCAGTCAAGCTTTCGTTGACGTAGTTTAACTTAAGTTTCTTAACCTTGTTATCTTCGCTTTTGAATACTAATTCTAAATGTCTCATATATTAATTCCTCCTAGAATGTAAATCTTACGCGTTAACGTCAAATACTTGGGTATTGTCAGTAATAGTTGCTGATTCGAATTTGTCACCGTCAGATAAAGTTTCTAAGATCTTACCGAAAGTTGCAAGTTGTTGATCAGAAACTTCAGCAATGACGTTATTGAAGGAACGCTTCAATCCATTTGGATGTTTGATTCCTGCCATTTTGTACACTACGTTTGTTTTGTTCCATTGTCTTTTAATCATTGGTAAGTAACTCCCTTATTAATTTAGTGATAAGTGGTTAGCGCCAACCCTTACATTCTTAGTAACAAAATGGGAGGACGATTTGTTACCATAAATTTTAAAAAAGTGGATTTATGGTAAAATAATTTATGATAGTTAAAATACTGGGTATCTATTATTAATGACCATGAAGTAACAACATTGGTTAATCGCTCTGGATGTTACTTCAAAAAGGGACTGGAATTTAATTCCAGTCCCTTTTAGTTTAATTATTAATATTTATACAACCGTTTTGCCTTACTCATGACCCTTCTTCGCCAACTATAGACGGTCTTGCGGGCAACTTGGTACTTATAAGCCATTTCTAGCACGCTCAAGTCATCGTAGACCCCACGAATGTATTTCCGTTCGTTCTGATCACAATGCTGATAGAGGTAATATAAGAAGTCCATCTCCGGATAGTAATCATCTTCGGTCGTTGGGTCCGGCATAAAGTTCAGCGGATCGTGTTCATCATCTGAGATGTCAATATGCTTAGACTGGTTCGTAACCCGGTTCAAGTAATTGATCAGCTGCCACTTCACACCTTGATAGATGTAATTCAAGTGTGCCTTTGTCCGTTTCGGTTTCGGATACTGGTAATAAGCTTTGATAAAAGCGAGCCAGCCCTCCTGCACCAGATCATCATACTGGGAATGATTCTTAGTAATGTTCAGGCGTTTCAATACCCCGTAGACAATCAACTGGTGATCACCCTTCATTAAGTAATTGAATGCTTCTTGCGATTGATCAGCGGTTAACTTCTGCTGTTTCTTCATATTCATCTGCTCCGTAAATTAAATTTACTGATTAGGCCTAAGCAGCAAATCCTAATTTACAGGAAGATGGTGTGCAAAACGATATCGAAGAAAGTACGGAAAGTGGCGAATTTATTTATTGTTGAAATTGGGGTACAAAAAAGCCGTCAAGGCTGGTACCATGGATGGTTCTAATTGGTTATATATAAATTAAAAGGACTAGCATAAACTAGTCCAGTTTAAATATAAAATCAGGTAATCAACCTAATTGTTAATTTTCAGAACACAAAAATGTCCTTTACATTTAATACATATATAATAGCACAACATTCAAAAGCTTCGTACTGAATACCATATTAAATCAGGGTACAAAAAAACCGTCAAGGTTGAAACCATGAACGGTTATTATATTTAATCAATTCTAATTGGCAATATTCATGCCATCAGTGCCATTTTATTTATCTAAATTAATTTCTTTAAATTTAATGCGATCACCTTGTTTTAATGTTGCAACAAAATTAATGGTGAGTAATACATAAGCAGGAAAAGTATTAGTTTTCATACTTATATCTTCTACTAGGGATCTAATATATGGATAAAGTATTGCATTTCCATTTAAAGCTAACATGTCTTTAATATTCTTATTTAATTGATCATTTGATAAATCATTATCATTAAAATTAAATTTAAAGGCACCTTTTACATTCACTTTAATTTGAAATGGAGTGTCCTTTTTTTAAGATTTCCCAATCTAATATTAACGCCTACTAATCCATTACTTTTATTTTTTCCAACAGGAAAATAAATAGTTGATTGGAAAGAATGTTCAACATTTAAATGTTTTTTATTATTTAAGACAAACTTTTTATCAAAATTTTTATTAATACGATATTCTAATGTATTAACATTATAATTAATAAATTGCATAGACTTAATGGGATTATTTTCCATAATTATGCAACTCCTAGCATATTAATATTATAATAATTATTATATTTATTGCTTTTATTATAGAATAATGTAGATTGTTGTTTACCATAACTATTATGCTGCTTATCATTATATATTTTTGCAGATGTTTTTACCAATTCTAGTTCATCATAAGCAGGATCCAAACTGAATCCTCTTTTAGCCATTTCGTCTTTTACCCATTGTTTATGTTCAGGAGTATCAATAAATTTAGCATGTTCTTCTGGCGTAACATTTATTCTCATAAGTAACACTCCCTTTAAATTATATTTTCTATCTTTATTGTATCATAATTAATAATTATATTGTTTTTTATGCACAATTCTGCTGAATTTCCAATAAGAGTATCAGGTACTATAATTTTTCCTAATTTATTTGTAGTTATATTGTATACACCCATTATTTCATCAGGTATAAAATGTAACCTCAAGTCCTTAATAAAAACTTCTAATAATTCTCCATCTAATTTTTTAGCATAGCCTCTATTAGAATATTTTTTCTGTAGCCCTCTAACAAGTTTTTTATTTTTTTGTATAAAATTTTCATAAAGTTCAATCACTTTAGGATTTGTTAAATCTAAAATATTATTTTCTTCATATTCTTTACGTAATTTAAATTTAATTACAGATATATGATTATAATGTTCCTATATTTTTAGATATTCGAACTTTTTTATATTTTATTATATTTAAAGCACTTTTTGTAGAAGTTCCATGATAGTAGAAGACAGCTTTTTGCAAAATGTAGCCCCCTATTTCTGAAAAATAATTATATCACAATACACTTAATTAAGATAGTATAGGGGACAAAAAAACACCCCGTTCCATCGAACGGAGTGCTTTTACGTTTTATAATTTAGATGCTATTTATTCTTCTTGTTTTGACCAGGGAAAATCCAGTTAACGTGACCAAATAGTTTGATCATTGCTGGAACAATCATCAGTCTTACAAAGAAGGCATCAAATATAATCCCGAATGATAATGAAATTCCAAATGACTTGATGGTCGGATTACTATTAATAATAAAACTACCAAAGACAGCGGTCATAATTAGAGCAGCGGTAATAATAACGGGACTACTACCCTTTACTCCAGCGATGACTGATCTGGTATTATCATGGGTCTTGACATATTCTTCACGAATTCTGGAGACCATGAAGACTTCATAATCCATTGCAAGTCCGAATAGAATTCCGATGACGGCAACTGGTAAGAAGGCAATGATTGGTGAACCCTTACTAATTCCGAAGAGGCCCTTCAAGAAGCCATCCTGCATAATTCCAACGGTCACACCGAAGGATGCAAGCAATGATAGGCCGAAACCAAGCATTGCGATAATTGGAATGACGAATGACTTGAAGACTACCATCAAGAGGATAAATGCTAAGACAATCACAACCGTTGCAAAGACCGGTGTAGCATGATTTAATTTCTTAGCAATATCAATGTTAACGGCATTATCACCAGTTAAGGTAACGTCCGTATGGTCACTCTTTCTTAGTGATTTCGAGTAGCTGGAAACTTTATTAGCCAAATTAGAAGTTTGAACAGATTCAGAACCCTTCTTTGGAATGATCTGAATCATCGCATACTTCTGGTTACCATTAATGTAGTAATCTTTAACGGCACCCTTAGTAGCTTGAGCCTTAGCTTGAGCAGCATACTGTTGAGCTAATTTAGCTTCCATCAACTTCATTTGTTGTGGATTCATTTCAAGCTTTGGATTCTTCATGACTGCCTGTTTCATATCAGCAGTAACCTTAGCTTTGATAGCTAATTTAACTTGTTGCTGATACTGTGGTGATTTAATCTTCTTGATGACAGCTTCATCTGGGAAGATTTGAAGATTATTAACACCATTCATCTTATTGATGTGCTTTGTAATCTTATTTAATGTTGATTGTTTCTGACTTAATGATGATTTTGGATTTAGTTTAATAACACCCACTAATGGTGAGTTTGTTCCTTCACCAAATTTATCGGATAGCATGTCATATGACTGACGTTCAGTCTGACTCTTTGGCAATGCACCATCATAAGGCATCCCTAGACGCATGTGATGTGATGGAATGGCAAAGGCAATTAAAACAATCAAGGAAACAATAACAACTGAAATTGGATGTTTAACAATTGATGTTGTGAACCATCCATGAGGAGTATCATCTTTTGGATCATAGAATGTTCCTGGTTTGATATGATTATGAGCTAGTGATACTAGTGCTGGCAACAATGTCAAAGCAGAAAGAACGGCAAAGACAACCCCTAAGGCAGCGGCAAAGCCCATGATGGATAGGAATTCAATTCCAGCGATGCTTAAGCCACATAATGCGATGATAACGGTAATTCCAGCGAAGAGAACGGAGGAACCAGCGTTGGCTAAAGCATTACCGAGGGCTTCCTTTGGATCATCATGAATGGATAAATCACCCTTGTACCGATGAACAATGAACAAAGCATAATCAATTCCAACTGCCAAAGTAACCATTGTCATCAATGTTTGGGCAACATCAGCAATCTGAATGTAATTGGTTCCAATCCCAACGATTGAGACACCGGTAATCAAACCAACTAAAGCACTGACGATTGGCAAACCAGCGGTGATGAATGATCTGAATAGAACTAGTAATAGAATAAAGGCAATTACTAGACCAATAATTTCAGAAGTTTCACCAATATCTAACGGCGTGATTGAAACGGAGCCAGAGTAAGCAACCTTCGCGTTGTTCACGCTCTTGATGGGGTTGAATGTCTTTTCAACTTTATGAACGACATTTTGACCAACCGTATCTTCATTTTGTTTAAATGTAATCGAGATATCAGCAGTCGTCTTATCCTTACTGATGCCTTGATTAGTATAGGGATCAGCAACGCTCTTGACTTCAGCATCTTTATCACTCTTAATTTGACTAATGGCGTTATGAATCTTATTCTTCATGGCTGAAGAATTGATTTGACCACGCTTATTAGTCTGAACGACAACATCCATCGTCCCTTTTTTCAAGTTCTGATGAAATTGCTTTTTAATTGTATTCTGAGCCTCAATGGATGGCAACCCAGAAATCTTATAAGACGAACTGTAATTGTCCCCCATGTGGGCAAAGGTTAATACAAATCCTAGAAAAATGATTAACCAAATCAATAGGGTCTTGTATTTATTGGCGTACACCCATTGACCAATATGATTTAAAGCATGTTTCAATGATGTCACTCCTTCTTTCTTTATATAATAATTATTATATAAGATAAAATTACATCCGTTAATATTCATGTATGATACAATGCACAATGGATGTGCAAATCGGAGGAATTGTCCATGAACAAATTAAGAAATAACCGTGCCCGTAAAATCATCTTTGATGCGTTTGTCGATTTATTAATGAAAAAGCGGTTTTCAAATATCACCATTAATGACATTGCCAACGCTGCAATGATTCATCGAAACACTTTCTACCATCATTTTAAGGATAAATATGATTTATTAGATCAACTATTTGTCGCCACTTTTCCATACGAAAGATTCAAGAAGAATTTGAATAGTTTCTATGACCATCCATTTAAATTCTTGAATTTTGCTTATTATGGCGATGTTTACCGTGTCCTAGATGAGCAGCGAAACGATGAAAGTTTCATTGATGAACGAAACTTGATGACGTTCAAACTGTTTGTCTCCAAGTTTCATAATAGCCAAGTTGTCTGGGTACTTGGCAAAGTTTATACCATTATTATCTGGTGTGAATATTATAAGCCAGAGTACACGTTTCGAAATGCATACAAGCAGTTAGATCATATTTACCAAACTGGTAAGTTTCCAGAAATATAAAAGCACTTCAATTAGAACTTTAATCTAATTGGAGCGCTTTATTTTTTGATTTAAAATGTAATCTTTCCGGTCATCACTTCGTAAATAGCAAAAATGGCAAAGATACTTACCACGATTGCCAAAATTCGTTCTGGTGTTTTGAAGACCCGTTGCTGATGATTATCCTTCCTTTGTAATTGCCAATAGACCGGAATTCCGGCAGCAAAGAGAATCATCATTAATAATGCAAAGTTGGTCCCAATCGAGAACAGCAGCCAGCAGGAATAAATACTGGCAACGATGCCTAAAATGATGTTTCTAACTTTATCTGACCCGTGATTTTCCATGATTGAATGTTTTAACTGGTAAAAAGAAGTCAGTGCATATGGAACTAACATTGCAGAACTAGCAATTGAAAAGAAGAAATTATAAGCACTGGCGGCAAATAATAGTAGGAACAATAAGATTTGGACTAGTAAATCGGTCACAAGCAGTGAATGAGTCGGTGCCCCATTAGCATTAGCTTTTGCAAACGACTTAGGAAAGGTCCCCGCCTTAGCAGCTTCATAAGGCACTTGCCCGGCAAGCATTGTAAATGACATCCAGGTCCCCATGACCGCAATGATCAAACCAATGTTAACAACGACGGCACCCCACTTACCAACAACGTCTTGCAAGAAATATGCCATTGCTGGTTGGCCCAAATGAGCCAGGTGATAACGGCTCATGACCCCAAAGGATAGCAAGGTAATCAGCATATAAATCAAAATAATGATTGAGATGCCAAAGACAGTTGCACGGCCAACATCCCGGCGGTGTTTAGCTTGACCAGAAAAGATAACGGCCCCTTCAATCCCAACAAAGACCCAGACGGTAACCAGCATCGTACTCTTGACCTGTTTTAAAACATCCAAAAGTTCGAAATGACCACTCGGTGTGTACCAAAAATCATGGGTAAAAATATGTAGTTTAAATGAAAGGAATGCAATTAAAATAAACAATGCAATCATCACTAATTTGGTAATTGTAATAATCACATTTGTAAATGATGCCGATTTAACACCCTTCAATAGTAGAAAATGACATCCCCATAATAGTACCGACGAACCGATAATCGAATAAATATTCTGACCGTTTCCAAAAATGGGAATGAAGTAGCCAATCGAACTCATTACTAAGGTAGCATAACTGACGTTCCCCATTAAGACCGAAAGCCAGTATCCCCAGGCGGCGTTGAAGCCCATATACTTGCCAAAGCCTTCTTCAGCATAACTATAAATCCCAGTATTTAAATCTGCTCTTTTAATTGTGAGGTTTTGAAACGTAAATGCAAGCGACATCATTCCAATCGCGGTTACGATCCAACCTAAAATGGTGGCACCCGCACCGGCACCTAATGCCATATCATGCATTAAATTAAAGATTCCACCACCGATAATGGAACCAACGACTAGGCCGGTCAATTCAAGTAAATTTAATTTCTTATCAGAATTTGCTTCCATGATCTTCTTACAAACACCTTTCCGTTTTTGACATACTTTACTATCATAACAGATTTTGTGGACCGATTGCTGGTGAAAATAAAAAACATCCCTGAATTTTCAGGAATGTTTAATCTGATTATCAATTAATTTTTATTTCTGTTTTGGCAAGTACTTGTCGAGGTATGATTCTAAGTCTTTCTGATATTTTGGAAAATCGGTGTTAAAGACAACGTCGTGGAAGGAAACACTATGATCAGCAAGTGGCTTCATGCCAACGTATTTCATTGCAAAATGCATCGGTCTTAAAACATCGTCCGGATTCAAACCTTCAAAGAATTCTTTCTTATCATTAAAAGCATATGAAGGAGCATTCCAAGTACTGGATAGCATGTACTTCTTACCTTTTAATAGACCACCCTGGCCGTACTTGAGTGATGAGTTATAAAGAATTCGAAATGCGAAAACTTGATCCAAATACTGTTTCAATTCACCCGGAATGTTGAACCAATAAATTGGAAATTGAAAAATAATGACGTCGGCCCACAAGAATTTATTAATTTCTTGATAACGGTCGTAATCTTCAACTGAAGATAATCGAACATCAAACCCCTTTTTTCTTAAATTCGATAAAATCAAACTGTAAAGCGAAAGGTTCAACTTACCATTACTATCCTTATGCGTTTCATAACCATTGATTAATAATACTTTCATCATGGTAACCCCCTAGATGGTCAAACCAGCGTTCCTTTGTAAGCGCTTTTATTCATCAACTAGAATATATATCATTTATAAACATTAATCAATTAAAAGGACAAAAAAATAGACGGTCAATGAAGACCGCCTATCCGATTCTAATCATAATCAAAATCTAAAACTTGCAAATGCAAGATAACAAAGGATAAATAAAATTATACTATGCTTTTTTATCTAGCACAAGCATAAATTCGATTTAAATTAATCTTTATCAACGTCATTTGGAATATGAGCAACGTGGGCTTCTTTGCCTAATTGTTCTTCGATTCTTAATAACTGGTTGTACTTTTCAACTCTTTCTGAACGAGCCATTGCACCAGCCTTTAATTCACCGGCGTTAACAGCAACGGAGAAGTCTGATAAGAAGGTATCGCCAGTTTCACCAGATCTGTGAGATAGCATTGTCTTGAAGCCATTCTTTCGAGCTAGGCGAATTGCTTCCAATGTTTCTGAAACGCTACCGATTTGGTTCAATTTGATAAGGAGTGTATTACCAGCACCCATCTTGATTGCTTTTCTGATGTAGATTGGGTTAGTAACAATTAAATCATCATCAACAACTTGAACTTTATCGCCGACCCGTTTAGTAAACTTAGCGAAGTTGTCCCAGTCATCTTCACCTAAAGGATCTTCAATGGACATAATGGAAGGATACTTCTTAAGTAAGTCATCCAAGAAGTCCATCCAAGCATTAACATCGTAGTCATGACCTTCAAAGTGATAGTGACCATTTTTATGATCATAAAGGCCAGATGATGCTAAATCAATGGCAATGCCAACATCCTTACCTGGCTTATAACCAGCAGTTTGAATGGCTTTAACTAATAGGTCTAAAGCTTCACCAGTGGTCTTAACGTTTGGTGCAAAACCACCTTCGTCACCTAAACCAGTTTCAAAACCAGCTTTTTCAATGACACCCTTTAATGCCCAGTAAACATCATCAATCATATCGATACCATTTCTAAATGATTTATGACTAATTGGTGTAATCATGAATTCTTGAGTGTCGATTGGGTTATCGGCATGTTCACCACCATTAATAACATTATGGAATGTTTGTGGTAATTCTAAGTCGATACCACCTAAGTAGCGGTATAACGGGATGCCTTCTGAATTAGCAGCTGCACGAGCTGTAGCCATTGATACACCTAAGATGGCATTAGCACCTAATTTAGCTTTGTTAGGGGTACCATCTAAATCAATCATGGTCTTATCAACTTTGGCTTGGTTAGTTGGATCTAAGCCATGTAAAGCTTTGTTAATTTTAGTATTAACATTATTAACAGCTTTAGTAACGCCCTTGCCACGTAAACGAGAGCCACCATCACGTAATTCGACGGCTTCTCTTTCACCAGTTGATGCACCAGATGGGACTTCATCACGGCCTAATGTGCCGTTTGATAAAATTACATCAGCTTCAACAGTTGGATTACCTCTTGAATCAAATACTTCTCGTGCCTTGACTTTATCAATATATACAGACATCCGAAGCGCCCCTTTCAAATATTTTGATTGATAGATTTAATATTTATCAACACTCATTTTTACACTTTGATTGTATAATCAGATATTATGTAATTCAAGATTTAATACTTATTAAAATGGGAACCAATTAAGTTGTTTTGTATGATATAATGCCGTAAGTGAATTATTTAATCACATTCATGAAAAATATTAAAAAAATAGTTGCAAAATATATTTATTATGGTACATTGTACTTGTAAGCGATTTCATATAATATGTTTTGGATCATTTTGGAGAGGTGTTTAAATATGAAAGCAGCAGTAATGCATCAAAATTTAGACGGACACGTTGATATTAAGGATGTTAAATTAAGACCAATTCACCATGGTGAAGCTTTAGTTAAAGTTGAATACTGTGGATTATGTCATACTGATCTTCACTTAATGTCAGGCGATTTTGGGACTTCACCGGCTGGTCGAATTTTCGGACATGAAGGTGTTGGTCGCGTTATCAAAGTTGCTGACGATGTTAAGAATTTAAAGATCGGTGACCGTGTTGCCATTCCTTGGTTCTTCAAAGGATGTGGCCACTGTGAATATTGTGTCACTGGTCATGAAACACTATGCCGAAATGCTTTAAACCCTGGCTTAAACGTTAACGGTGCCATGGCTCAAGAATGTATCGTCCCTGCTGATTACTCAGTTAAAGTTCCCGAAGGTTTAGACCCTGTCGAAGCAACTTCATTAACCTGTGCCGGTGTTACTACATATAAGGCATTAAAAGTTGGTAACACTAAACCAGGTGACTGGGTTGAAATCGTTGGTGCCGGTGGCTTAGGTAACTTGGCTGTTCAATATGCTCACAACGTCTTCAATGCTCATGTTATTATCGTTGATGGTAACCCTGACAAGATCAAGGCTGCTAAAGATGCTGGTGCTGAAATTGCCATTAATTACCATGACAACCATCACATTGGTAAGACCATTCAAGATAAAGTTGGCGGAGTTAATGTTTCAGTTGTTACTGCCGTTGCTAAAGAACCATTCACTGAGGCCGTTAATGCTCTTAGACCACTAGGTACATTAGTTGCCGTTGCCCTTCCAAAAGGTAATATGGAATTAAATATCGACAGAACCGTTTTAGATGGAATCAAAGTTGCTGGTTCATTAGTTGGAACTAGACATGACTTAGCCAAAACATTACAATTTGGTGCCGAAGGCGAAGTTAAACCAATCGTTCATACTTGCCGCTTATCTGACTTGAACAATGTTATTGATGACATGAAAGCAAGTAAGATTACCGGCAGAATGGTTGTTGATTTTACTAAAGAAAAATAATTAGTTAATCATATTTTAAATCCCTAAATATATAAAAAATTCTCGCACAGTTAATTTTGTGCGGGAATTTTTTGTTTGGAATCTTTAATTAATATCAAAACTTAATTGTATCAACAATCGTCTTATTACTAGAAACGTACTTGCCATTGCCAATGTAGAATCTTGTTAAATTATCCAATTGAATGGCTTTTTTAACACGGAGCTTAGTTCCAGTCGGCAAGAACTTGATCTTAGTACCATCGTTAAACTGTTGGTCATTATAAACGTAGGTCCCGCCCCGTTTAATCACACGAATCCACTTGCCAGCAGTCCTAGAATGATTAGCTCTGTAATAAGCATGCACGATCAACAAACGATTAGATGTAATCCAACCGCCGCCTCTGACGTGGTATCTGATTTTTCCGGAAGCAGTCCGTCTGAAACCGATGACTTTAAAGACATGGCGGTTCGGCCTAGTTGCCCGTTTGTACTTTTCAACCCGGTTCTGTCGACTAAAGTTATATGAACTGTGACGATAAACCGTGCCTAAGTTATAAACATAGTGTGGAAGATGAATCCGAAGCATTTGCCGATATTCTTTTCGATATGCTTTAGCATATGCGACAGAATAGTCATTCAAATTAGCTGGATTTTGATAATCAATTACATCGTGATAAGCAGCCAATGTTCCATCATGAATATCTTGACGATGCTTAGCTAATCCAGCACGATAGCTTTCCTCATAGTCCCTTTGATAATGTTTAGACAATTTATTAAATTGCTTTTGATTAATCGGTTTACCAGACCAGCCACGTTTATACGCATCGTAACCAATATGGTAAGCATAATCAGTATTGGCTTTCGGTTTGGAATGATAATGATTGGCAGCATCATTAATCCCGCGCTGATAATCATCATCATGATTATGATGGTTAGATGAATTACCAGAAGATGGATTAGATGGATTGCCACGATCAGGAATTGAATTGCCATGATCGTTTCCAGATGGAATTGAACTTGATGATTGATAATGCTGATATCCCTCATTATTGGCGATTGGCATCCCAGCATTACTACCGGTTTTACCATTTGCACCATTGGTATACGCAACTTTTGCATTGTCATAAGCCTGTTTAACGGCTGGATTATCACTATTAGCAAATGACGAAGTTGTTTTTCCAGATTGGGCGTCACTAATTCCCTGTTTAATTGCTTGACCAATGGAATAGGCATATGGATTATCATTAGCTCCATTGATACTATCAATTCCTAAACCGGCAATAATCGCTTCCCGTGCCTTTTCAGCATATTGTTTAAACTGTTCGCTTTCACCATTGTTAAACTGTAATGGGACATTATTTTCAGCTGAGGTGATCCCAGCACGAACTGCTTTACCAATATTATTGGCGTTTACATCATCAGAATTAGTTTTGCCATCAACTCCATCAAGATAAGACTGGTGTGATTGATTATAAATATTTTGTTGAACGGAATCGTGATACCTATTAGCATTATACTGATTATTCTGAGTATCATTTACACCGTTTTGTTGAATCTCGTTTCGAAAAGCCTTACCAGCTGCATATCCATTTGAATCATCATTATCATTAGGCTGGCCGGTTAAGCCATTTTCATAAGCTTTACGAACTTGACGATAAACACTATTTTTAGCTGGATTATCCGAATACTTATTAGCATCATAATTGCCTGAATTTGAATCATTAATGCTGGCTTGTTCAGCAGTGGTCCGATCGGCTCGACCAATTGAAAATGCATTGGCATCACCATTTTCATCTGGTTTGCCTGCTAATCCATTTTCGTAAGATTGATGAGCTTGACTATAGATACTTTGCTGAATTGGATTCTTATAGTCATTTGAATGATTTTGATTACCCTTAGCATCATTAATTCCAGCTTGTTCAGCAGTCACACGATCAGCTTTACCAGCTGCGTTAGCGATTGGATTTGCATTATCACTAACCCCATTCAATCCATTATTATAAGCATCATGGGATTGTTGATAAATTTGCTTTTGATATTGATTGTTAGCAAACTGATTAGAACTATCAGAATTATAGGTGTTGTTTTTAGTATCGTTAATTCCGGCTTGTTCAGCGACATTGCGATCAGCATGACCAATTTCATTAGCTTTCAGATCATTGCTGTCAGGCAAATTGTTTAAACCTTTGACATAGGCAGTGTGAGATTTTTGATAAACATCATTCTGAGTTGGATTTTTTGAATATTTACTTGAAGAATAACTTCCGCCGCGGGTGTCATTAATTCCAGCTTGTTCTGCAGTATTACGGTCTTTAATCCCAGCGTTATTTGCATCAGGATCACTTGAATCTTGAATTCCTTTTAAGCCATTCTCATACGCATTATGGGCCTTTTGATAAAAGTCATTTTGAGCGGTATTACTCTGATACTTATTTGATTCATAAGTACCATCCTGAGTATCTTTAACACCGTCCTGTTCAGCAGTAATGCGATCCGCTTTACCGATCTCATTTGCTTTTTGATTGCGATCATCAGTTTTACCGTTTAAACCGTTAATATAGGCATCATGGGCATCATTATAAACACCTTGCTGGAGTTTGTTTTGATACTTGCTACCACTAAATTGACCGGTTTGAGCATCATGGATACCAACTTGTTCAGCAGTGTTGCGGTCCTTAATTCCAGCATTATTGGCATTCAAATCACTACTATCAACTTTGCCATTGATTCCATTCACATACGCATTATGGGCAACGTCATAAATACTTTGTTGTTTCTTATTAGGATACTTGTTTTGATGATATTGGTTATTTTGGGTATCACTAATTCCAGTTTGTTCTGCGATAGTTCGATCGGCTTTACCTTCATTATTAGCATTGGAATCACTGTCATCAGTTTGGCCATTCAAACCATTTTCATAGGCTTGGTTAGCGGCGTTATAAATATCTTGTTGATTTTGATTCTGATACTTTTCTGGATGATATTGATTGCTTCTTGCATCACTAACACCGGTATTAGCAATCACATTCCGATCGGCACTTCCGATTGAATATGCGTTCGGATCCCCAGCTTGATTTGAATTTAATTTTAAACCGTTATTATATGCTTGATTAGCTTGATTATAAGCATTCTGGACAATTTTATTCTGAGAGTAGTTTTGATTATCAATGCCAGTTTTAGCGTCTGAAACTCCCTGGTTAGCTGCTTGGCTGGCATCACTTGCATTAACGTTTAAGCCAGCATCCTTATTTTGATAAGCTTTTTTGGCATTATTATATTCATTTTTAATGTCTGTATTTGAGTTATTAGAATAATCAGTTGAATTTTGATTGCCATTTTGAGCGTCAATAATTCCCTGTCTAGCAGCTTGACCTAGATTATATGCAACCGGATTGGATTGTGCTTCACTACTACTGTTTGAACTATTATTTAATCCAGCTTGATAAGCTGATTTAGCATTATGATACAGCTTTTGGTTAACGGAATTTACGTCAGGATCGCCATCAGTTTGATAAGTATCTTCGCCGGTTCTTGCATCATTGATTCCTTGATTAATTGCATTTTGAAACTTTGAAAAATTGTTTGAATTATCGTTGATCCAATCACCAGGATGAGGATTGCCATCATTAAATGTGCTTGAAGGAATTACATCCCCATCATCTAAATTAAGCCATTTTGTCCCTGGAACATATGATAAATTTTTAAAAACTGTTTTATTTCCTAAAATTTTAATTTCAATTAAATGTGGATCCCTCGTATCATATCCTTGATCAAATTGAGAACCCCAGAAATCATTTATGCTGTTAATGGCTTGAGTTGTACTAAAGTTTTTGCCAAAAGTAATTTTTCTAACAACAGCGTTGTTGGCGAGCATATTCCCCATATCAGTAACATTGTGAGTATCAAAATTGCTTAAATCTAAATCTTTAATATTACTATCTTGATAAAACATACTGTTCATATTTGCAACTTTAGAAGTGTTAAAAGATCTAACATCTAATCCGTTTAACGAACTACATCCAGCAAACATGCCACTCATATCGGTAACATTTTGAGTATTAAAATGGCTCACATCTAAATGTTGAATCGTATTCATTCCACCAAACATATAGTGCATACTTATAACATTTTGCGTATTAAAATGACTAACATCTAAATTGGGTAATTTATTTAATCCGTTGAACATCCCATCCATGTATAAAACATTATGAGTGTCAAAATGTGGAATATCCAATTCGACTAAATTATTTAATCCATTGAACATCCCTGCCATATAATGTGCATTTGGAGTGTAGAAACTACTTAAATCCAATTTAATTAATTTTACATCTCCATTAAACATATTACTCATAACATCAACATTTTGAGTATTCCAACCGTTTATTTTTAAATCAACAATTGAACTTAATCCACTAAACATATTATCCATATTTAAAACATTTGAAGTATCAAAATGACTAGCATCCAATGAGTTTAAAGATGATAGTCCACTAAACATGTAACTAAGATTATGTGCATGAGATGTATCAAAATTATTAACATCTAATGATTGTAATGAACCATCATTATAAAACATGCCACCAAAACCGTCTCCACTGTACTCACCACTATCAGTAACTTTGCTAGTTGTGAAATTAGGATTTAAATCTGATACAGATGAAAGTCCCCTAATGATAAATAATTTTTTATCATTAGCAAACATATGATTCATATCGGTAACGTTTTGCGTATTAAAATGACTGACATCTAATTGAGATACAGTCAAATCACCGTTAAACATATTGCCCATTTTTTGAACATTACCAGTATCAAAATGGCTAACATCAATCTGTTGTAATAATGGATCATTTGCAAACATACTGTCCATACTAGTTGCACTCTGGGTATTCAATCCGCTGACATCTAAATTACTAAGGCTTTGATTATTTGAAAAGATCGAGCTAAAATCTTGCACTTTAGAAGTATCGATTCCGTTAATAATTAAAGTACTTAAGTTCTTATCATTGTTGAACATTGAGTTCATGTAATAGACATGACTAGTGTCCCAATGACTAATGTCTAGAATTGTTAGCGATGAATCGTTTTCAAACATGTGGCTCATATTATTAACATTGCCAGTATGCCAATTTTTGATGTCAGAATTGTTAATGACAAAATTACCATTGTTAGCAAACATGTAGCTCATGTCATTAGCTTTGGAAGTATCTAAATGATCAAGATTATCAATTGTCGTTAAGTTAGAATCATCGGCAAACATATGGTTCATATTAGTAACTTGATCCGTATTTAAACCATTAACATCAATTTTCTTCAAACTACTATAGCCATTAAAAAGATTACTGGCATCTGGTGAAACCGATACGTTAGAAAATGAAATGTTGTTAACTTTATTTTTATCAAAACTGGCGGATTGATTAACGTTATTGCCAATCGTACCATTTGAAATATTTAAATTACCACTATTATCCAGTGTCCAACTGGCATTGCCCCACTTACCAGTGGTTGTAGAATTAGATGGTTGACTGATTGCATTGGTAGTGTGGGTTGGAACATTCAAAGTCGTGCCATCAATTAAAAATGGTATAATACCAGCCACTGCATTTATTTGTGAACGACTGCTCGAATGAAATGAAGTTGCAGAATTTGGCTTTAAATTACTAGTATTATTTGTTAGTGAAGATTGATCATTATATGTAGACTGGTGATCAACGCTTGCATACGATGGTTTTGATGAACTCACACTGGAATTAGCAGAAATATTTGAATTAGATTGGTCAACACTGGATGATGAAGCATGACTAGTTTGAACACTTTGGGTTTCATAAGCCCTGCTAGGATATGAACTAGCGCTGGAACTGTTTGAACGACTTGGTTCTTCCACTGCAGAATTATTATTAGCTGATTCACTAGTATTACTTAAACGATTGGGTTGATTTGATTTTGCAACATTATTTTGATTTAAAACGTTAGAATTATTTTGATTACTTTGTGATTCACGATTACTAGATTGATTATTATTAGATGACGATCCCTTTGAAGCAGCCGATGTTGATTCATCAGCATGGACTTCAATTGGATTAGAATTATTTATCATCACTCCTGATGCACCGATTGCTAAGAATAATGAGAGTGAGATAATCACCCACTGTTTTTTAACTTTATGTAATAATTTTTTATCGTTAACTTTGTTTAATTCCTTCTTATTGTAATCCATAATAGCCACTTCCCTTACGATACGCCTTAATCATATCACTATTACACATATATTAAAATTGAAACACTTTTGTAAAATTATGTAAAAGAAAAAGAACTCCTAAAAATATTTAGAAGTCCTTGATATATCTATATTTTAATTTAATTTTTAATCATTATTTTTAATCATGGCATTAACATCTTTCATGATATTTTGATGTTGATTAGCATCAAAAGCATGCATTCTGATATGTTGTCTGTAGACAAAAACAACAATTTCTTTATCGCCATGGTAAGTAACAACCCCATAAATAGAGTGATTCATGATAAACATCAATGGTTCGTGATCATTATTATCACTCTTCAAGAAATCAGGTAGATCATCATTCTTGACCATTTTCATATCAATTCCATTTGGAATATTTTGTTTTTTAAACTGGCTTTGTGCCATCCCAACGGCTTTTTCAACGTCTTTAATTTGTTGATCTGATAATTTTTGAACACTTTCTGATAACTTCATGAAATCTAATCCTTCCTTGTTTTGATTATCACCTTAACTTAACTATAATAAGAAAAAGCTAGTGGTGTCAATGCTACAAATCAGATTTTCACTAAAAGATTCGATTAGCTTTCATTAATTCTGGAATTTGATGAACAAGTAAATAGCCGGATCCATGGTTATCAAAGGTGATTCCTTCAAATTCTCGCCGTCCAGAAATTTTACTGTCGTGGACATCACGATTTTTTAAGTGTCCTAATTTATTAACTGGAATCGACATAATTCCACCGTCGGATACTAAGTATAAGCGATTGGTCCTTGGATTATATGATAACGATTGGATGACAGTTCCAGGCCAGTGACTTAATCCCTGCATAATCAAATGAAAATGAACGGAATTACCGGTAATTCTACCCTTATAAATCTTAATGAATTTATTCATGCTGCGGGTAAATGAATACGCGTTACCGTGTTCATCAAACGTTAGGACATCGCTGATTGGAATTTTACTACTAAATTTAAAGATTACTTTCCGAACCGGTTTTAAAGACGTAGCACCAATCTCTAACATGGCCGCCTTGGGTCTTGAAACCTTACCGATCTGGATCAACCATAGTTGATGATTCTTAGTATTATAAGCAAGTGATTGACCGTGGCCAGTTTCAAACCGGGGCCCGACTTTAATCGCGCTTAAAATTTTACGCTGGTAACGGTTAAAATGATTAATCTTATGTTGGTAATAAAGATATGATATTTTCCTTAATAATTCAAACCGTTTGCCAGCAATGCCCATCCGTCTTAATTTTCGCATATCATAACGAACGATCCATCCGTTATAATCGTTATCATTTTTCTTATGGTCACGGTTACAAAGAACGTATAAATAATGATTATTGGGGGTCATGGTCAAGCCCTGTACGTCACCCCAATCGTAGTGACGGCTTTTAATGTCATTTGGCAGAAACAAATAGCTACTGAATTTTACCTTTTGATTACCGCCAATCGTATGTAAATAATGACGGCGACCATTATCAGCAGCATACTTATAACGATAGGTCCACCTGGTGTAATTATGATTATTTAGGATTTTAAAACGTTTAAAATGATAAGGTGCCAGTGCATAACGGTGCTGTCTGACCGTTACTAAACGATATCTGCGATGGCGCCGTTTTAAACGATGATGGCGTTTTGTTTTATGATGTCGCTTATGGTGATAAGCCCTTGCAAATACAATGGAATGATAATTTACAGCCGTTGAAAAATTAACCCACCCTAAGGTTAATCCCATTGTTAGTACTACTAATAATGAAACTTTTTTCAAATCTCTCGATCCCTTAATTTTTAAATTTAAAAACAGACAAATATTATTATCTCGCTAGTTTTAGTTAAAAGCAATCAAAAATGACTTAATTCATTTTGAATTAAGTCATTTTATGATTGTTAATTTTAATTTACTTAACTTTACTTTACTTACTCATACTTTCAACTGGATCAAGGCGAGCCCCTTTAGCAGCTGGAATTAATGCAGCCAGAATATTAATGATAATGGCAACTGCTAATCCGAAGATGGCATTGCTCATTGAAATGTTAGCAATATTGTAATGGATCATCCCATTAAATGCTCCATTAATTCCTCCTTGAACTAAGAATGCAATAATTTCAGCAAAGATGGCTGAGAATAAACCAAGGAAGAATGATTCTGAAATGAAGAGAAGTCGAACGTTATGTTTCGTAACACCCAATGCCCTTAAAATTCCAATTTCTTTGGTTCGTTCTGAAACGCTAATGTACATAACCACAATAATCATGATGGCTGAAACAAGAAGTGAAATGGCGGCAATGCTTGCTAGGATATCAACAGCAACATTAACATAGGTATTCAATGTTTTGGCCATAGTACCAATTCCTTGAGCAGCATATGTTTGTTTCTTACCAGTTTTCAATGAAGTGATGCGGTCCTGAACTGGAGAAACATTGCTGATGTCACCAGATGATTTAGCAACATAGTATGGTGATTGAGCCGTCAAATGATGGCTTTGGTACATTTGGTTGGCCGTATTATAATTAGTTGAAATCGTGCCAGTTGTATTAAAGAACATATTTCCGGTACCCATCACACCACTAACTTTTAATGATTTAAGCATCGTAACAGGTTGATGTTGCTTATTCACACCCATCACTTTAACCTGGTATGTCTTGCCGACAATATCGTATGGATGCTTCTTATTTAGCTTAGAAGCAACGTCTTTTGAAATGATAATTTCGTTATTACCAGGTTTATGACCAGCTTTAATATTACTATCCTTGAAGACCGAACTATAAGTCATTAAGTTTTCCTTCAAATTCTGTTTACCATTTTGAACGGTTCCATCAGTATCAACGACTTTTTCAACCTTTTCAACGCCCTTAACATTCTTCAAGCGTTTAAAATCATTGTCATTTAAACTGCCCTTATTCTTTTGGACTTGAATGGCGCTTGGATTAGCCTGGGAGAAGATTTCGTGGTTCATGTATCCTTTAACCCCATTTCCCAAGCCAAGCATCAAAATGACTGAGAAAATTCCGATGGCACCACCGATGGTAATTAAAATGTTTCGGCCTAAATTATACTTCATTTGTTTCAAGGTCATTTTAATCGTATTACCGAAACTCAATGGTTTGGATGCCACTAAACGACTGTTATTGGCTTTGTATGGTTCTTTGATCCGTTTATCACTATCGATTACACCATCTTGCATATGAACAATTCTAGTTCCATAATCAGCAACCTTTTGTGAATGGGTGACAGTAATAACTAACTTGCCTTCTTGGGCGATGCTATCCAACAACTTCAAAATTTCATCAGTATTAGTGGCATCCAGTGCACCAGTCGGTTCATCAGCGATGATAACGGACGGATCAGATGCTAAGGCACGGGCAATCGCAACCCTTTGTTGTTGACCACCTGATAATTGGTTTGGATACTTGTGAATATGTTCCTTTAACCCAACCCGGTCCAATAATTCCTTTGCGCGCTTCACCTGTTTACGGTGTGATAAATTGGTCATTTCTAATGAAACCATGACATTATCTAAAACGGTTAAATGACCGATTAAATGGAAGTTTTGGAAAACAAAGCCAATCGTCTGGCGTCGGTAATTATCCAATTGCTTGGTAGTATCATGCTTCAATGATTTGCCATTTAAGTAAACATCCCCGGAATAATTACTATCCAATCCACCAATGATATTCATCAGCGTGGTTTTACCACCACCGGATTCACCAAGGATTGAAACAAATTCACCCTTATTAAAATCGAGATCAATACCCTTTAATACTTTAAAATCAGGCTCACCATTTAGATGGTAAGATTTATGAATGTGCTTTAAAGATAAAAAAGCCATATTTTAATCTCCTCCTTTTATTATTTTTAAACAATATTATATTGTGTATAATATGTAACTTAATACAATATAACATACTATTATAATTTTGCAACAAAAATTTTATTTTTACCTTAAAATTATCAAACCAATTATGCCGAGAATAATTAATCCAATCACATTTATCAGCAGAAAAATTTTAGTAAATGCTTTTACATCCTGGCGTCTATAGTTCATCAACTGTTTCAAAGTAATCAGATTAGCTAGAGAAGCCACTAATGTTCCCAATCCACCAATATTCACCCCTAAAAATAAAGCGGGAACATTATTAGTGAATTTTGCAAGTAGGATGGCAGAAGGAACGTTACTAATAACCTGGCTTAAACCCATGCCAGTCAAATATACTTTAAATGGTGATGTTACCAGCTGACTTATTTTTCGGATTAAAAATGTGTTTTGTGAAAGATTGCCGACAATTAAAAAGAAGAACACAAATGTGATTAATAAACCGTAATCTACTTTAGCGATTGATTTAATATCAATTAACCCTGCAATGATAATCGTAATCATTAATGTAAATTCTAATGGAATGATACTAAAAATTCCAAGTAGGTTGATAATGACTAGTCCAAGTGCTAGCAAAATTGATTGTTGCCCAATTGATATTGTTGTGCCTAGTTTCATCGATTGCAATCGAATCGGTTTCACTAAGTAAGTCATCAAGAGGACCAAAATTAAACTAATGATGCTAATTGGCAAGGAAGTCGTTCCAAATGAAAGCAAGGACCAATGATAATTAGCAACCAGGTATAAATTCTGTGGATTTCCAAACGGAGTTGCCATACTGCCTAAATTAGCGGCAATTGTAATCAAAGTGAGTGGCAGTGGGATTGGCAATGGTTGTTGTTTGGTTAAACCCAAATAAAGTGGCACCAGTGTTAAAATTGCAACATCATTAGTTAAAAACATTGCACTAAAAAAGGCCATGAAAGTCATGAATTGCACCACTTGACGATTATTATCAGCGTGATTCAAAAGGATCTGACTAAAATAATCTAGTAGATGAAAATGAATCACCACTTGAACCGATATCATCAGCATCAGAAGTGACATGATCGTATCAAAATTAATCGAACTAATTTTAGGATGGCCAAGGAAACAACTTATGATGAAGATTAAAATTGTAATTTTTAAGATTGAATCATGAAAAATCCGTTGAAATATTGACTTTAGAATTGCAAATCATTCCTTATGTTCTATGATTAAATTAAACGATTAATAAAGGGGATTATATTATGATTGCTTGGCATTGCAAAACATTTTCAGAATTAACAACACAAGAATTATATCAGATTATGTACTACCGAACCCAAACGTTTGTGGTGGCACAGAAACGTTCATATCAAGAAGTCGACGATGTTGACCCTGTTGCCCATCACCTTTGGGCAACTAAAGATGGCAAACTAGTCGCATATTTTAGAATTTTTAAGGATCACGATCATATTTCATTTGGCCGGGTACTAACCACTCCCGATGTCCGCGGTCAAGGATTAGGTGGCCAGTTATTAACCGTTGGATTGGGCGTGATTAACCAACTATATCCAGGCGTTAAAATGATTATTAACTCCCAGGATGATAAAGAAAAATTTTACGCTAAATACGGCTTTAAAGCAATCGGCAAGCCATTTGTTTTTCACCATACACCACATATTACGATGATAAAAGAACAAAAATAAATTAACCAATTTAAATAAAAAGGCCTGTTCAAAATTTTTGAACAGGCCTTTACTAATGTTTACAAATCAAAATTTCATTTTAATCCAACGGTGTTGAGATAAATTATATTGGTAGACGCGGTGAGCGTAATCACTGACCAATTGCCCATTTTGATAGCTTGGTTGGGTAATATCATACCAAATCGTACCATCTTTAAATTCGCCGTACTTACCAGTCACTTGTTTCTTAATCTGTGGATTCAATAGTGCGTGTTTACTATTGGGACTGTAAACTGACATGATCTTATAGTTACCATTAGCATCCTTCTTTAGATATGGGTCTAAGTAAGCATTATATGGAACCCAAATATTAACACCGTTAATGCGGTTAACCGGATTAATCATGAAGTACAAATGACGGCCGCGCATTAGTTGAAATGATAAATCACCCTTTTTATTCTTAAGAGTCGTAATCATATATGAACGGTTCAATGCTTTGGCAATCCGCTTAGAGCTACCCTGCTGGATGGTGGCACTTTGCAGATCAGGATATAAGCTCAAATCAGAAAGTTCACTGATATTGGGCAAATATAAGTAAGCTGGCTTTGCAATCCGATAATGATTAACGTTTGATGCCGGTGCAAAATGTGCAATTTGACGGTTAATCTTGGGTTGTGGCGTATAAATCCAGCCACGGTACTTTTTACTAGTAACGTATTCAATGTTCACAACTTTTTTGCCATTTTTAACGGTGGCATGTTTAGTAATTTTAAATTTAATATTCTTCACGGTCCGTTTATTTTTCAAACCATGGGAAGTTAATTTAGTATATAAATTCGTCCGGTCAAATTTAATTATCTGACTAGCTGCACTAGCATTACTGAAACTAAATGCTAATAAAAGTACTAAACTAACTAAAACGCTAGATAATATTTTCTTCATTTCAAATTTCACCCCATTCTTAAATTAATTTAGTGGATAATTATACTTCATCACTTCTGGACTCCAAAGAAGTAATTGATAACCGTTACCGGCTTGATCGAAACTCAATCCTTCAAATTCACGATGGGTATCAAATAGCGTATAGTTAACATCATCTGGTGTTAGCGTTCCCTGATTTAATTTGTCCAATGGAACTGAAGTTAATAAATCATTCGATACAATGTAAATTCGATTATTAGAAGCATCATAGCTGATATACTGATTAACTGGATTTCCACGATCAATCAATTGTTTTTCTGGTTGGAAGTAAACGGAATTATCACTAAAGTTACCCTTAAAGATAATGTATTTATTACCATCTTCACCGTAAGAATAACTTCTGCCAACGTAGGCATTCCCTTGATTATCGAATGTTAATGTATGAATCTTATAGTAGGCTCCATCGTGGGGCATCAAGAATGAATAACGTTTTTCGACATTCAAAGTATCAGGATTCATTTTAATCACATGATTATATGGATCAGTTGTTGGTTGGTCATCTTGAATCAGGTACAGTCCGTTATCAACTGGATTATAACTAAGCGATTGACCATGTCCAATATCCATTAATCCGGTTACCTTAATCTTATTTACAATTGATTTATACATTTTTAATTTTGGTATAAATGCTTGTAATTTAGCATATTGTTTTTCTTCTAAATCAATTTTAGCTTGTTGCTGTGATAAATCCTGTTGAACTTCCTTGGTCTTATTTTGATAATTATTTTGAAATTTTTGCCATGTTGAAATTTCATTATTAGCGTGTTTGATAATTTGTTTTGCAGTTGCTTGATTTGCCTTTAATTGTGACTTGGCAATTTTATTTTTCGGTTTACTACTCTGCAATTTTTTCAAATTATTATTAGTCCGGTTCAAGATTTTATTCCAGTACTTTAAAGTGGTGTTACTTTGATCCTGTTTATCAGATAACTCATTTAAAGCTGAACTTAAATGATTAGCGGATTCTTTATCACCATTAATGACACTTGAAAAATCACTGAGTGAAGTGTCAGGATTTTCAAAATACTTAGAACTTGCATACCCATGCTTATTTAATGGGCTATAAAAATGAAAAGCTTCTGCAATGCTATTAATCTGATCGGGAGTATCCAATCCCATTTGTTTAATATCGTTCATACTGATCTTAATAATGGCACCCTGATTACTATCAGTTCCCATTGATTCTAGTAAATACAAATTATCCTTAGTTACAACGATACTTTGGTAGTTACCATGTTCCCTGCTATCAACATTAAATCCCTTTGGTAGGAAGAACATGGTTTGCATCCCATTACTCTGCTGACTACTGGGATCAGTTTGATAAACATCGGGTGTTTTAGAATTAAGACGGTGGTACTTTTTACCAGTCGGATAATTAATTTGTGGCGGCTGATTTTCTAAATCAGATAAATCACTACTATCATATGACATAAGCGCACTACTATTGGTCACATCATCCGCTTTTACCGGCATTCTTTCATTTATTTCAGACAAGCCAGTAAAAGTAAATGCCATGAGAATGGTACACATAACTACTTCTAATCTTCTCAAAAGACAAATCCCCCATTAATTACCATTAATTTATATATACAAACACTATTTATTATAATACACTTATAACTATATTGTGATTGTTTCAGATTATTTTTCATCATGATAGAATGATAAATATAAAGAAAACAAAGCTATGTAAGGAAGTTAAAATGCAAAAATCTAAAATTAAAGTTGGTCAAAAAATTCAAGTTGCAACTCAGGCCGGCGTCAATCATATGGGAATTAATGGTGAAGCAATTGCTTTTTACCAAAAGAAATTAGTCTTCGTAAAAGGTGCCCTACCTCAAGAACGAATTATCGCCACCATTACCGACGTCTATAACCACTATCTTAGAGCTGATGTCAATAAAGTCATTCGGAAGAATCCTGAACGGGTCAAGCCAATCGATAGCTACGCTAACCATGTTGGTGGATTTGAACTAGAGAATATGGCCTACCCGATGCAATTAAAATTTAAACGGGCAATGTTTAAACAAGCTTTAAGCAAGTACCGTCCACTAGGATATAAAGAATATGAAGTTAGAAAAACGATTGGGATGGATCATCCCTATGGATACCGCAACAAAGCCCAATTCCAGATTAGAGCAGACCACGGTAAAGTAATGGCTGGATTATACCAGGTCAGATCCCACAAATTAATTGATTTAAAGACCTGCTCAGTTCAATATCCAAAGACAATTGAAGTCATGCGTAAAATTGTCGCCATCGTTCAAGATTTAAAGCTGCCAGTCTATGATGAAAAGCATAACTCAGGAATCCTCAAAACAGTAGTTGTCAGGGCCGCTTTAAATACTGATGACGTTCAAGTCGTCTTCATTACGAACACGGATAAAATGGTTAAAAAACACCAATTGTTAGATGCAATTAAACAACAGATGCCGGAAGTTACTTCGGTCATGCAGAACGTAAATCCTGGCCGCACTTCCCTAATTTGGGGTGAGACGACCACTAAATTATCAGGTCAGTCCTCAATCAATGAAAAAATTGGTGATACCACATTTAAATTATCGGCAAGAGCATTTTTACAGCTTAATTCCTATATGATGCCTAAACTATACGAACTAGCTGATAGAGCATTAGACCTTGATCATAATCGACACCTAGTCGATGCTTATTCTGGAGTTGGGACAATCGGATTGCCACTGGCTAAACGGGTTGATGAAGTCCGCGGGATGGATACCATTAGTGATGCCGTCAACGATGCCAACGAAAATGCAAGCATCAACAAGATTAAAAATGCCCACTATGAAGTTGGCAAAGCAGAAACATTGTTGCCACAATGGGTCAATGAAGGTTGGCAACCAGATGCATTGATTGTTGATCCGCCCAGAACCGGATTAGCTAATTCATTGATTGAAACCATTATGAAGGTTCAACCAACTAATTTCGTTTACGTTTCTTGTAATCCAGCAACCCTTGCAAGGGACCTTGTCGCACTGGTTCAAAAATATCGAATCCACTATATTCAGCCAATCGACATGATGCCACAAACTGCCCGTTGTGAAGCCGTTGTTAAATTTTCTTTAAGAAAAAGTAATAACCGCAAGTAAAGAATTAGCATTTTGAACCGTTGAATGTTATATTTGAGGAAGTTAAATATGAAATAAATGAATTGGATTTTAGAAAGAAAGTAGGGATATAATGCAAAATCCATTTAAAAACGGACAAATTCCATTACCCCCAAACTATGCAACCATGCGCAATCCTAAAAATGGTGATATTCGAATTAGTAAAGTTGGATTTTCTTTCACTTCATTAATTTTTACCATTCTACCCGCTGCAATGCGTTCTGATTGGTATAACTTCTTATGCATGATTGGAACCGAAGCAATTGTTTCAATGGGTTTATCAGTGATTATGAAACAACCACTTAATAGTGTTTTCACATTTGCATACTATATTTCAGGGATTATCTGGGGCTTCATCTATAATATGATGTACTTCAGACATCTTCAAAATATTGGATTTGTTCCGCTTGATAAACATTCAAAAAGTATTTTAATTAAAAATAAATATATTAAAGCATAAGCAAAAAAAAGATTCCTACTTAAATAAATTACGTAGGAATCTTTTTTTATTTTTAATTTAAAATTAGCGTGCGATATCAACTTTGATGTCAGCGTCAGTATCTTTTGGACGAACAGTTTCGTCATATGAGAAATCAGCGTCTTTAAAGTAGTTCTTAATTTCTTGGTTAACTTCATCTAAATCACGACGATCGTTATTTTGACGTTTGATTAATAAAGTATATTCTTTACTATCATCATCAGCATTTTCAAAATCATATGTGATATCAACAGTATTTAAAATTTCTTGAATCATTTGACGTTCAGTCATTTTCTTACCCCGTTTCCTTAAATATTCTTTATAAGATTAATTTTTATACATTATATAGGATAATGCTAAATCAAATATTTGTAAATTCTAAATTGCTTAAATAATATCTAAAGGTTGACTTGAAGTCGGTTCAGGGAAAACTTTGTTAATTTGATTCAAGTCATCTTGAGTTAAATCAATGTCCCCTGCATCCAAATTAGATTGCATGTGTTTTTGACTTGAAGTCTTTGGAATTGCAATGGTATTGCCATCCCGAATGCACCATGCCAACATAATTTGGAAAACAGTTGCATCGTGCTTTTTAGCAACTGCCTTTAAAATTGAATTGTTAATTAGGTCATGGTGACGTGAATCGGCTTCATCAATCGGTGCATAGGCAATTAACGGAATTCGGTGTTTTCTTTGCCATGGAATCAAATCATAATCAATTCCACGGCTCCCTAAATTATATAAATCTTCATTAGCAAAGACATTTTTACCATTCGGAACTTTCATTAAATCTTCCATATCAGATAAATCAAAGTTAGAAACACCCCAGTGCCTAATTTTACCGGCTTGTTTAGCGGCTTCTAAATTAGCAACCGTATCAGATAATGGCTGCATCCCGCGCCAATGATATAAATAAAGGTCTAAATAATCGGTTCCTAAATTTTTTAAGCTCCGGTCTAAAGCTTGATTCATTTGACGTTTACTTTCATGACTTGGGACAAATTTTGAAATCAAGAAAAGTTTATCCCTTGAGAAATTCTTGATGGCACGGCCAATTAATTGCTCAGAGTCACCATCACCATACATTTCAGCAGTATCAATCACGTTGGTACCGTGATTCAAACCATATTGAATGGTTTTGCTTTCTTGATCAAGAGTATTTGGATTGCTACCCATTAACCAGGTTCCAATTCCGATTGCAGGTAACTTTAATCCGTGAAAATTAATTGTTTTCATTAGTTATTTCATCCCTTTTTATTATATCTTATAACTAAATTTAATAATTTTAAAACATAATTAATACAAACTTGATTGATTATCATTTACAATAGTAATAATAGGAGGATATAGGTCAAATGGTAAAACGTTTCTTGCCAATTAAACATGGGGATAATTTTAGGGATATCGGCGGATACCGAACCAACACCAATCAAATCGTCAAATGGCATAAAATCGTTCGTTCTGGTCATATAGCTGATTTATCTTTAGATGATCAAAGATTTTTACTTAACTACCAAATTACAAGGGTGATTGACTTTCGTTCTAACCAGGAACGAAGAATGGCGCCAGATCGATTATCAAATGATGTTCAATATGAAAAGTTTCCCATTTTTGACAATCATTTTATTGTTTCCCATCAAAAAGAAATGACTGATCCCAAATTCAACTACCGTAACATGTTGAATATGTATCAATTTTTTATTCTATCTTCCCAAGCTCAAAAAAGTTTTCAAAATTTTTTTCAAAGCCTGATGAATAATCCAGGAAACCACGCCATCCTTTTTCACTGTTCACAGGGAAAGGATCGGACGGGCATGGCTGCCAGCATGCTATTGTTGGTTTTAGGAGTCGATATTCAAACCGTTAAAAATGATTATTTGCTTTCTAAAAAACCAATGATTCCATACATCCATCGAAAATTAACCCAAATAAAGCCTGAATTTATAAATGATAATTTTAAAAGAAATCTTTATGATCTTTACATTGTTCATAAAGCTTATTTTGACACTGCGGTGAATACAATTAGGTGTCAATATGGCACTTTTGATCATTTCACCCACCAATTTCTAGGGTTAAGTCAAAATGATATTCAGGTTTTGAAACACATTTATCTAACAAATACATACTGAAGTAATAGGAAGGTGTAGAAATGGACAAACGCTTATTAGATATTCATAACGGATACAACTATCGTGATATCGGTGGATACAAAACAACGAGCGGTAAGACGGTAAAGTGGCATAAAATTGTCCGCGCCGGTAATCTCGCAACGCTTTCTAAAAATGATCAGCAATGCCTAATTAATTATGGAGTAAAAGAGGATATTGATCTGCGTTCAAATCAAGAACGCCAGAACGATCCTGATCGCATTCCAAAGGGTGTTAATTATCATTTTTCCCCTATTTTTAATTCAAAACATGATAACCGCATTGATAATTTAAAGAAATTATATTCAAAAGATCCTAAAATTGGTTATCGAAATATGATTAGAACATACCAAATTCTAGTTTCCAGTAGTGAAGCTCGTCATGGTTATCGAAAACTATTTCAGGCACTTCTAAACAATGAAGGCGAGCAAACACTCCTCTTTCATTGTTCACAGGGAAAGGACCGCACTGGAATCGGTGCCGCCCTTTTACTACTGATCTTAGGGGTCGATGTTAAAACCGTTAAAAAAGATTATATGATTTCCCAAAAAATGATGGTTCCCTATGTAAAAATGAAATTGAAACAAATTGAAAAGTACCATGTTAATGACAATTTCAAACAAAACATTAGCGATCTTTATACCGTTCATGGTGGCTATTTTGATGCCGCAATGGACACAATTAAGGAACGCTATGTTAATATCCATAATTTTGCCCGTCAATTTTTAAATTTAAGTGATCGTGATATCAAAACGTTAAAGCAAATTTATTTAACAAATTAAGGAGGTCTTAAAAATGAAGGATAAGAAATGGTGGCTATTAGGATTACCGGTTTCAATGGGATTAGGTGTCTTTTTATTTAGTGAACACCTATTTAAAATGGGAATGTCTGGCCATCGTGGTCAAGACCCAAGGCCAGCAAAAGCACAACGTAAATTTGGTTATCAATATTATCGATACGTTGAATGGTACCAAAGTAAGCCCAAAGAAATCTGGCATATTTATGAACCTAAAACTGACGATACAATGGTTGCAACTTTTATTCACAATCAAGAACATCAATCTAAAAAAACCGTTATTATTGCCCATGGATATAACGGAAATCGTGAAACCATGTCAGGTTATGCCAAAATGTACTATGACATGGGCTTCAATGTTTTAATGCCCGACGACCGTGCCCATGGTCAAAGTTCTGGTAAGTACGTCAGCTTTGGCTATCTAGACCAACTTGATTACATGCAGTGGATTGACCGTGTGATTAAACAAGTTGGCGCCGATTCTAAAATTTTACTCTTCGGTGTCAGCATGGGTGGTGCCATCGTTTCAATGCTTAGTGGTAATGATCTACCAGAACAAGTTCAGGCTATCATCGCCGATTGCAGCTATTCTAACGTTAAAGATGAATTTAATTACCTGTTAAAAGCTCGTTATCACTTGCCATCAATGCCATTTGAAGCACTCGTCAGCACGATTAACAGACACCGTTTAGGATATTATCTGAATGATGCTTCGCCAATTCACATGTTAAAGAAGAACACCCATCCGATCTTATTTATTCACGGCAGCCAAGATCACTATGTTCCGACATATATGTGTTATGAAAATTACCGGGTCACAAGGGCTCCAAAGCAAATGTGGATTTGTAAGGGTGCATCCCATGCTGACAGCTTCTTCGTAAATCCTAAGGAATATCAAAAACACGTTCAAGAATTTTTAAGAACTTATTTTAAATAATAAATCATAACACCATCCTAAAAATTATTAGATGGTGTTTTTATTTTTAGCTAATATTAAACATATATTTGTGTCATGATGCGATTTTCGTTAAAATAATAATCAAATAGATAGTTCAAATTGGAGGTTATTAAATGTCAACATTAGAAAAAACTGAATTAATCGCGGTCAAATTTATTTCAACTTTTACAGCTGTATTTGCAATTTTAGGATTAATACTCCGTTCTAATGCTAACCGACCATCTCAAATCATGGTTTCAACCATCATTTTACTTTTGATTATTCAAATTTCAATCGTATCAATTCACGTTAATAAGTGGTTTGACCGATCATTGATTGGACTAATTATTATATTAAATGCGATTAATATTTTCCTAGATTTTTCAGCATGGTCCGTTGATTTAATTGCCATTGTTTCAAGTATTTTATACTTTGGATCTAAAAAAATGGTTGCAAAACACCATTCGAACGGCCTCCGATTTTACTAACCCAATTATTATTAATAGAATCAAAAATAAAACCATTCGCAAAAATTGTGAATGGTTTTTTAATTTATTTTAATTAATTATTTTTCTAAACCAACCCGTTTGAAAATATAATCAGCACGACGAATATGGTAATGATAATCGAAGGCATCATCAATATCCTTTTTAGATAGGTATTTAGAAATGGTCGGATCATCTTCAACTAATTTCTTGAATGATTCACCGTTCTGCCATGATTTAGCAGTTAACGGTTGAACGGCATCATAGGCTTTTTCCCTTGTTAATCCTGCGTCATCAATTAATTTAAGTAAAACCCGTTGTGAATAAATTAATCCATGGGTTAAATTCATGTTCTTCTTCATGCGTTCTGGGAAAACATCCAAATCGTTTAGAATATTAGTAAAACGATGCATCATGTAATCCAATAAAATGGTTGTATCTGGCATGATAATTCGTTCAACAGATGAATGTGAAATATCACGTTCATGCCATAGTGGAACATCTTCATACGCACTGATCATGTGACCCCTAACGACCCTTGATAGTCCACAAATATTTTCAGAACCCACTGGATTACGTTTATGTGGCATTGCAGATGAACCCTTTTGTCCAGTTGCAAAATGTTCTTCGACTTCATGAACTTCAGTTCTTTGAAGATGCCTAATTTCTAAAGCAAATTTTTCTAAACTAGTAGCTAGTAAGGCCAACGTTGCAATATATTCAGCATGAAGGTCACGTGGCAAGACCTGACTTGAAATCTCTTGGGCGCGAATGCCTAATTTATGACAAACGTATTTTTCAACTTGAGGTGGAATATTAGCAAAAGTACCCACGGCACCAGAAATTTTGCCGGCTTCAATTCCATTGGCAGCAGCATCAAAACGTTTTTGATTTCGTTTCATTTCTGAATACCAACGGGCTAAAACTAGACCAAACGTAGTTGGTTCAGCATGAACCCCATGAGTCCTGCCAATCATAACAGTTTTTTTATATTTGACGGCCTTTTTAGCAATGACATCCATTAATTTTTGAATATCATCCTTTAAAATCCGATCGGCTTTTTTAAAACGATAGCCATAAGCAGTATCTTCAACATCAGTGCTAGTAACTCCATAGTGAATCCATTTTCGTTCTTTTCCAAGTGATTTAGAAACATCCCTTGTGAAAGCTACCATATCATGATGAGTAACTGATTCAATTTTAGCAATCCCTTCATCCGAAAACGTTGCATTCTTTTTAATTTTTTCAACGTCGCTTGAAGGAATTTCACCTAATTTAGACCAGGCTTCATCAATTGCAATTTCAACCTTTAGCCAATCATTATATTGGTTATGTAATGTCCAAATTTTGCCCATTTCAGGTCTCGTATAACGATCAATCATGACTTTACCACCCTTAAATTTAATTGATTGTGCGAATTCATTATACCATAATTGTTTGTTTTTTAAATTACTTTCAGTTTATCAGTTCGTAAATATTAAAAATCATTTTACAAATGTCGAACATTAATTTGTATTTTTAAAATATTGTTCTTGCATTCTTATAAAATCATGCTACAATCATAATGTTGTTTAAATTTATGTTAATAGATATGGGGTTGATTCAATGTCTTCAATAGTAATTGTCGGAAGTCAGTGGGGAGACGAAGGAAAAGGCAAAATCACTGATTTTCTTAGTCAAAACGCAGATATGATCGTTAGATATTCCGGTGGTGATAATGCAGGTCATACCATTGTGTATAATGGTAAGAAAATGCATCTTCAATTAGTACCATCAGGAATTTTCTATCCTGACAAATTAGCTGTAATTGGTAACGGCGTCGTGGTAAACCCTAAATCATTAATCCACGAATTACATTACTTAAAAAAGAATCATGTTAAAACAGATAATTTAAGAATTTCTGACCGTGCTCAAGTAATTATGCCCTATCACATTTTGTTTGATGGCTTACAGGAACAACTTAAGACTAATAAGATTGGAACCACTAAGAAGGGAATTGGCCCTGCTTATATGGATAAATTAGAACGGATTGGAATTCGGATTGCCGATTTGATTGATAAGGATACTTTTGCAACTAAATTAGAGCAAGCCCTTGCCGTAAAAAATAAAATTTTAATGCGGGTTTTCAAGCGCAAACCAATTCAGTTTAGCGATATTTATGACGAATACTATCAGTATGGTCAAGAAATTAAAAAGTACGTTACTGATACTTCAAAATTAATTAATGACGCCCTAGATCAAAAGAAACACGTTTTGTTTGAAGGTGCTCAAGGATGCATGCTTGATGTTGACCATGGAACCTATCCATACGTTACATCATCCAATCCGATTGCCGGTGGTGCATCAACCGGTGCTGGTGTTGGCCCAACTAGGATCAACGAAGTCGTTGGCGTTGCTAAAGCATACACTTCACGAGTGGGTGCCGGTCCATTTCCAACTGAATTGCATAATGAGATTGCTCACCACATCCGAGTAACTGCCCATGAATTTGGGGTTGTTACCGGCAGGCCAAGAAGAATCGGTTGGCTAGACACGGTTGCTTTACGCCATGCTGTTCGTGTTTCAGGATTAACTCAATTATCATTAAATTGTTTAGATGTTTTTTCTGGCTTCAAGACAATTAAAGTCTGTACAGAATACAAATTAGATGGTCAAAACATTGACCACTACCCTGCTAATTTAGCTCAATTAGAGCGTTGCAAACCCGTTTATAAAGAATTGCCCGGTTGGGATGAAGACATTTCTAACTGTAAGACCTTAGAAGATTTGCCAAAGAACGCCCGCAATTATTTAAAATTTGTCGCTGACAATGTTCACGTTCCATTAGATACCTTTGCGGTGGGTCCTGAACGTGAAAAGACAAACGTCTTAAAAGATATTTGGAAATTAGCTGAAAAATAAAAATTAATCGCACAATGGAGGTTTAAAATATGAAAGCATTTGATTATGATGATGTCCAACTCATTCCAAATGAATGTATTATTAAAAGTAGAAAAGATGCGGATACAACCGTTAAATTTGGTCCACATACCTTTAAATTACCGGTGGTTCCATCTAATATGCAGACGGTCATCAACCGTCCCCTGGCAATTTGGTTGGCTCAAAACGGTTATTTCTATATTATGCATCGATTCCAACCGGAAAAGAGATTGGATTTCGTCAAAATGATGCATCAAAAACATCTTTTTGCCTCCATTAGTGTTGGGATTAAAGATTCTGAATATGATTTCATTGACAAACTTAAAAAAGCGAATGAACAACCTGAATACATTACAATTGACGTTGCTCATGGTCATTCCATCTATGTTATTAAAATGATTCATTACATCAAGAAAGTCTTTCCAGATACATTTTTGATTGCTGGTAATTTAGGAACCCCAGATGCAGTTCGAGAAATTGAAAATGCTGGCGCCGATGCCACTAAAATTGGTATCGGACCTGGGAAAGCATGTATTACCAAATTAAAGACTGGTTTCGGCACTGGTGGCTGGCAATTATCAGCCATTAAATGGTGTTCAAAAACAGCAAGAAAGCCAATGATTGCTGATGGTGGCCTAAGAACCAATGGTGATATTGCCAAATCAATTCGATTCGGAGCAACCATGGTTATGATTGGTTCAATGCTCGCCGGTCATGAAGAATCACCCGGTGAAGTCGTTAAAAAAGATGGTAAAAAATATAAGCATTACTGGGGCTCAGCATCTGCAAAACAAAAAGGAACTAAACATAACGTCGAAGGTCGCCAAATGTTAATTCCATACCGTGGTAAAATTGCGGATACCCTTAATTCAATGAAGGAAGATTTACAATCATCAATTTCATACGCAGGCGGTAAGGATCTTCAATCTATTCGAACCGTTAATTACGTCGTTTTACATTCATAAAATAAATACGGAAATAAGCTGTTAAAATTTATTTAACAGCTTATTTTTCATTGCAAGATATAAAAAGAGCCCTCACATTTGTGAGGACTCTTTTAATTTTATTTCAAAGGAAGATTTTTAAAAATGTTGGATAACTAATTCAAATTAATACCAACCATGACTTTGCCAGAATGATTGGGCATTAGTCCATGAACCATATCTAGATGAAACGTATTGGTTAGCAACACGGTCTTGGTTAGCTTGTGAGTAATCACCGTTTAAGTAAGATGCATCTAATTGATACTTACCAACGTATGATCCGTTTGAAGCACTGTATGAGCCACCAGATTCATGAGAAACAATCCAAGCTTTAGCAGCGGCATCACTACTATTACCAGCTGATGCACTATTTGAAGTATCATTACTTGATGATTGAGTAGTACTTGGTTGAGTAGTTTGGGTTGATTGAGTATTTTGAGCTGGGGTTGAAACGGTGGTTTGAGTTCCAGTACCAGGTAATGTTAATTGTTGACCAACATAAATAACTGAGCTGTCACTCAAACTGTTAGCTTGTTCCAATGAGGATAATGAAACGTTATTGTTTCTTGAAATGCTTGATAAAGTATCACCAGAATGAACAGTAACACTAGAAGCACTTGCTACTCCTGCACCCGCGATTAATAAACCGGCAGCAGCAGTGGTAGTGATTAACATTTTCTTGATTCTTTTGTTTAATGACATTTTAAATAAACACTCTCCTATATAAATCATGTTTCTTTAACGATTGTTTAACAGATATTCGTTGATCTCTATCAATCAACAATACGTATTCTACACGGTCAATGTTACATAGCAATATCTAGGATATTAAATAAATCCATTCAATCTGTTATATTCGTAATATTGATGAAAAGAAACATCAAAAAAGCCTAACGCATCAAGATGCGTTAGGCCCTAAAAATATCAAAAATTAATCAATTTAATACCAATTATATTGTTCCCAATGTTGTTGGGCATTGGTCCATGAACCGTATCGAGAAGTAACGTATTGGTCAGCAACCCGTTCCTGGTTGGCTGGTGAATAATCACCATTTAAGTATGAACGGTCTAATTGATATTTACCATAGTACTCACCATTTTGAGCATCATATGAATCACTTGATTCATGAAAAGCAATCCATGCTTTGGCGGCGCTTTGACTCGAATCTAGATTGTTGCTTGAACTATTACTATCATTATTAACAGTTGGTTGTGCAACCTTAGCATGATAATTTTGACTATGAGTGCGAACAATTGAACGACTACGATTACTTTGTGGGTTAGGATTACCAATTGGTTGGACTGGTAATACTAATTTTTGTCCAATTGAAATCACGGACTTGTCATTCAAATTGTTTTTCTTTTCGAAACTTGATAACGATACATTGTAGTTTTGAGCAATGCTTGATAATGTATCACCTTTTTGAACGGTCACATTTTGAGCATTTGCTCCGATTCCTGTTACTAAAATTCCACTAATCACTGAAGCAGTCATTAATAAAACTTTAACTCCCTTGAGGTTTAAAATAAACTATTCACTCTCCTATAAGTATAAATCAAAAACTGTGTCTCGAAACAACAATCAAGTATTCTATCTGCTCATCATTACATAGGCATATCAATAATATTAAAAAAATTGATCTTTTTGTAACATTAAGTAACAGAACTGTAATTAATCATTTCACAAAGTCTGATATGATAGGAATTAATGCTTACCTAAAAATGTAGACCAAAAAATAAAAAAAGATGCTTTTTTAGATTCAAAAAAGCATCTTTGTAAAATTAACCCTTTGATTTCAACTGTTATAGCTATTGAATATGTCCAATAATAAACGCACTTAAAACGATTAAAATTAAACCGAATTCGGTATAAATCATTTCAAGATGATCTTTATGTTCATGTAAGAATAGAATTCCTGCAATGACTGAAATCACAGAATTCAATTGTGAAAGTGGAAATCCAGTCGCCACCCCGTTTATTTTAGATGACACCAAATAGAAGAAAGTTCCACCACCGGATAATAATCCACAAAAAGTATTTTCAACTGTCTTTTTTCCAATTAGAAACTTCCCCCATTGTTTTGGCACTATAATCCGACTAATAATCAGTGAAGTGACAATTTGTCCGATGGTTTGCGGTAAAATACCGGATAAACCACTTGCATTCGGAACCCGTGGTAAAACATCACAGAAGGTATATGCAATTCCACCAACAACTAAACAAATAACTCCAATGTGATGCTCATGTTTATTATGCCGCCTTTGTTCATGCTTATCCTGATGAGCGGTAAAAAGAATCCCAATAAACAGTGCAATCATACATAAGAAACCAAGTATTTTGGAACTAGTGGATACCCATTCGTTTAAAAAGAAAATGCCAAAAAGCGAGGTTCCAATCATTTGAATTCCTGCAAAACTTGGAACGGCAGATGAAACGTTCATTTTAGTGAACGAAATATATTGCATTAACTGACCTAAAGCCCAAGCAGCGCCCGAAAAAAAGCACCAAATAAAATCAGGAATTGAAATGGCAGGACGAAAAATAAGAATTATAACACCTGCTAATAACAATGAACCGAATGTATTTCCAACTAATTGTTGAATCGGACTACCACCCGTTTTTTTAGTTGCAATGGGTGCAAATCCCCAAAAAATAGCCGGAATGATTCCAATTAAAATATCCATCAAGACTCATCTATTTCTAATTAAATTTAAAACATTATACTTTTAAAATAGCATAATCCATTCAAAATTTAAATTAGAATTTTAATTTTTTTGATTAGTGTGTTTAATCCCAATCCCTGTAAATCCACTGAAGACAGATAAAATTGGTGAAAGGATCGAGAAGAATACAAATGGCAAGTAGTGAGCAGTCGGAACATTAAGTGTATTAGTAATGAAGACACCAGCAACTCCCCAAGGAACTAGGTAGTTAATGACGGTCCCACCATCTTCTAAGACACGACTTAGAGCGACCTTAGCTAAACCAGCCTTTTTAAATGCTTTTGAGAAAGCATTCCCTGGTAAAATAACTGAAAGGTACTGTTCACCGATAAAGACATTCACGCCAATGCAAGCTAGGATGGCAGCTAAAATTAATTTTCCATCAGAATTCAAATGCTTTGAAGCTGGTTTCATAACGGCATCTGTAATCCCTAAATGCATTAATAATCCACCAAAAGCTAAAGCAACAAAAATTAGCGACATACTACTCATCATACTAGAAATTCCGCCACGGCTTAGCAATGCATCAACATCATGATTACCAGTGTGAGAAACAAACCCATTTAAAATGACGTTAGCAGCATTTGTAATGTTTAAACTGCCACTTTGGAAAAAGTACATAATGACAGAAACGGTAATATTAATTAATAATGTTGGAACCGTTGGGATTTTTACCCATGCACAGATGAATAAAAGTAAAATTGGAATAATTGCCCAGAATGTGATTGAAAAGTGCTGGGTCAAAACCTGTTCCGTAACGTGAATCTTGGATAAACTAACCGAACGATTACCATGACCAATAAATAGGTAAATAACAAAGGTAATGACAAGTGCCGGCAACGTTGTAAAGGTCAAATTTTTAATATGATCCATTAAATCAGCGCCAACCACAGCAACGGATAAATTATTGGTTGCAGATAATGGTGATGATTTATCACCAAAAATAGCACCAGATAGAACGGCACCAGCAACCATGGCTGGATTGATTCCCATCGTAATTCCAATTCCCATGAATGCAATTCCTAACGTTGATACGACGGTGAAAGTACTTCCAACCATGCATCCAACGAGTCCACAGACAATGAAAACTGATGGTAAGAACCATTGGGCACTGATCAAATGAAACCCAAAGACCATTAAACTTGGAATAATGCCAGAAATAATCCATGCACCAATCAAAGCACCAATTAAAATAAAAATAAATAGTGGCACAATTCCATTTTTAATTCCAACGACAAAACTATCGTTAATTTGATCCCACGAAAAGCCCTTTAATTTCGACCAAAAAATAACAATAATAATGCTGACTAGGATTGGAATCTCAGGTGATAATTTCAAGCCAATGACCCCAAATCCCATTACAATTAACATCAAAAGCAATACCAGAATGCTCTCACCTAATGAAAAGTGGGGTTCTGATTTTTTAAGCACTTTAACTTTATTCATACTATCAACACCCTTTCTGATTCCAATAAAAAAATCCCAATTACAAATTAATGTAATTGGGACGACAAATTTTAAGTTAATACCGTGGTACCACCCAGCTTAAAAGCCAATCTGGCTTCTCGCTCATTAGATGATAACGGATCTAAATATTATCCGGATAACAATTATTTTCATTGTATTTCGACCCATTCACCCTGATCGGTTCGCAGCAACCACCGACTTCCTGACACCCAGATGAACGACTACTTTAATGAAAAGCACTTGCTTAATATATTAATTATTAGAAATAATATCATTTTCATTTAATGATGTCAACCTATTTTGAATTAACTTCCGCTAATTTTTGATCTAAAAATTGAGCTAATTTATCTTTTGGATAAACTCCGGTTACTTTCTCTTTGGCTTGCCCATGTTTAAAGATCACTAAACTTGGAATGCTCATCACCTTATAATTCATGGCAATGTCTTGATTATTTTCAACATTCATTTTGCCAAAATGAATTTGACCCTTAAATTGATTTTCTAATTGTTTCATAATTGGATTCATCATTTTACAAGGTCCACACCATGGGGCCCAAAAATCAATGACAGTGATCAAATTATTTGTCTCCCGCTTTAAATTATCACGGGTAATGGTAGTTGCCAAATTAATTTCTCCCTTTCAAATACGGTTTTGCAAAATGATAGCCAACGGTTACGACGATTAAAACTAGGACGATCACGCCAAATAAAGACGGCGGCATTTCAATGTTGATTGATGGAATTGAAATCATCAATTTAATTGCAATAATAGCAATCAAAACGTATGCCATCGGTTTCAATTCAGGAATCTGTCGCATCAAGAACATAATTCCTTCAGCGACAAACCGCATGACTAAAATTCCAATCATTCCACCAATTAATACGATAACCGGATTAGATGAAACTGCCAATGCTGCCAATACCGAATCAACAGAAAAAATGGCATCCATAAATTCAATCTGTAGAACCGTTGACCAAAATAATGAAAGATGCTTATGTTTATGGCTCTTAGTTTCAGTTCGATGACGTTTTTTCTTCCGATCACGAAAGAAAGCAAAAACTAGGTATAGTAAATAAATTCCACCAATAATTTTAATTGGCCAGAAATTAATTAAATATACGCCAATTCCAATCACTAAGAAGCGGTAAAGATAGGCACCCCATAAACCATAAAATAATGATTTTTCACGTTGCAACTTACTTGGCAATACTTGAGTTTGAGCTGCTAACACAACTGCATTATCAACTGATAACAAGCATTCCATAACAACGAGTGAAAAAATAACCAAAAGGTCGTTCCAAGAAGTCACGACCGTTGACCAATTTTTCAGACTGAAAAAGGGTCCATATAAATGTGCTAGTAAGTTCAGCAAATTCTAATTCCCCTCACTCTATTAAATTAAATTCAAATTAATTATACCATGAGGTGAAAACTAAATTAATCGTTATTGATTGCTTCTAAATCATATTTGCTTAAATTATATTGTCTAATTACGCCAATTAATTTTTTAGCGTAACTAGGATCAGTCGCATAACTATTCCGCTGAAGTAAGTAAGCAGCTTTAATATAGCTATTGGTATTATTACCACGAATAAAGTTAACCTGTAATTGATGATCATGGTCAGCAATTGCTTCAGTCAAATTCGGGTATTTCCTAAATTTAGCTGGAACGGTGATTTTTTTACCATTAACATATTCGTCAGTATCATAAGAAACATACTGGCCCTGATAAGTCCCTTTAATTCCAAACGGGTTATTAGCCGTCTGATAAAGCTTAGATGTACCCCATTGCGATTCAACAATTGCCTGTGCAATCACAATACTAGGCAACACGTGATAATTTTTTTGATAAATTAAAATTGCCGGTTTTGAAATATGGTTAATAAATTTATGTTCCATATCCCGTTGCTGGATTTCACTTGAAGTTTCGGCATTTTGCGTCGTCATAATGTTTTGATTATTAATTCTAGAATTGATTTTACGAATTCCAAACGCCGCTAATCCAATTACAACGACAATAATAATTAAAACGGCAAAAACAAAGCCATGTTTGTGACTCCCTTTCTTTCTGTGATCAGCAACATGTCGCCGTTTTAATGTTAAATTTCGTTTCTTTTTCATATTAAATCATTACCTCTTTTACAACGTTCAATCAGATGAACATTCCTTATCATATCAGATTAAAGTGGGAAGTTAAATTCATTCTGCCATTTTAATTTAAGTATTTTACAATCATTCAATATATTATTGATAAATTATGATAAAATTAAGGTATGATTACTTATTAAAAGGAGAACCGATTTGAATGAAAACCATAAAAAAACTATATCATAATCGAGTGATTTCAATTGTGATTTGGCTAGTGATTATTTTCATCGCAATTCTAAAATTGCCTAATATTACTAATCTAATTACTAATCAAGGCCAACCACAATTCAATGCTAATTCACAGATCATTCAATCTAAGCATGCTCAACTTAATTGGGGTCGCAACATTAGCAACACTCAAGAAGCTGACGTTGTTTATCACAATCCAAATGGTGTCATTACAAAACACCAACAAAGCACCATTAATGCATCCATTAGTGCTTTAAAGGGTCGGGAAAAATCAAACGGGATTAAACAAATTAATAGTTTGGAAAATGATCCAAATGAAAAGTACCAATTAAAGTCTAATGATGGATCAACCGAAATCGTTAAGATCTACGTTAATCCCCAGGTGATTTCTTCTAGTCAATTGGTATCTGATATTAATGGGACCGTTAATAATAAGATCTCATCCCATTTAAGAAGTTATGTTACCAATCCAAACATTATCAATAATGAAGCATACCAAAAAATTGCTAGTATTACCCATGTAATCACCATTATTATCTTTATCTTTTCAATTATCATCATTGGTTGCTTATTCAAATCAATTATCGCACCCATTATTGGTTTTATTACCCTCTTAATTTCATATACGGTTTCTCTCAGCATTATTTCAAACCTTAGCCTAAGATATAACTTTCCATTCAATGCCTATACACCAATTTTAACATTACTTGGAACGGTCATTTTAGGAACACTATTCCTGTTTATTTTCTACCGTGAATTTCATAAGGAAATTTTCCACCGTAAAACTAGAACTAAGGATTACACTAATTACACTAACGAAGCAATCAGAAAAATACGTTTAACCGTTATCTCAACTAGTTTAATCCTTGCGTTAGCATTTGGAAGTAGTATTTTAACTTCATTTAGTTCCGTTAGAGCTTTATTCACAGTTGGAATTACTTTCATCGTCCTAATTTTTACAATTTTAACACTAATGCCTGTCTTTACGTTTCTATTGGAAGAATCAATCTTCTGGCCAAATAAGCATGGCTTTAAAGAAACGCCCCACAAATTATGGAATAAACTAACCCGTTTTTCATTATGGCAGCCAATTGCTGGAATTGTCTTAGTAATTTACTTTGTTGTTCCGTTTGCATACGCATACCGAAACAATCTTGACTATACCAATTCTGATTATATTAATAATAGTCAAGCTAAGGTCGGTGCCGATGTTTTAAAGGCTCACTTTTATCAAGGTAAACCAACCCCCTTAACTGTTTATGTTCAAAGTAATCATAAATTGGATAATGAATCATCACTTGAAACAATTGACCGTCTAACAACGAAATTGCAGACAATGAAACACGTTAAAGCTGCTTATTCTGTTACCCAACCAAGCAGCATGCCGATTAGCAAGTATTACGTTAAAAATCAATTAAATTCAGTAATTGGCGGGATCAACCAAATTCAAGTTACATTGCATAATGCTGTTAATACTACTAACCATGGCAAGCGTCAATTGAATTTAAAGCAATTGAACAAACAAATTAATTATTTAAACCGGATTGTTAATCAATCTAATCAATCACTTTCCAATAATTCTGATCTGCAAAATCAATTGCAAAACATTTCAAGTAATGCTTCAGTCCCGCAAGTTTCTGTAAGCAAAAAAGTTGCTAAAAAAATTGCCGTTTACCAAAGAAAAATTAATCAATTAAGTCGGCAGTTGGATCAAACTAACAACAACTTGAATCGATTGAATTCAAACAGTCAGAATATTAATAGTAATTCCCAAACTGTTCAAAGCAATCTTAAGACTTATAAAAATCAATTAGGACAAGTCAATAATGATCTTAAATCAGTTAAGAAAGATGTTAACCAAGCTAATGATAAATTAGATGGTATCTATAGTTACTTGGATGGCTTAAGAAGTGCTTCCAAAGGATTTTATTACATCACGCCTAGTCAAATGGCTGACACTGATTTTCAACAAAATGTCTATAATTACATTAGTACCAATCAAAAGATGACTAAATTAAGCATTGAATTTCAAAATGCGCCAAATGGCACAACTAGAAAAGAATTAAGTCACCTTAGATCAGAAATTAACACAGAATTACAAGGAACCAATTTGAAGGGTTCTAAAATCATGTTTGCTGGTGAACCCGTTAAACACGCTACGATTCAAAGGAATTTTCAACGTAGTTTCTTCGAAGCTGGACTCTTGAGCATTGCAATCATTCTAATCGTTACAATGATTATTAGCCGAAGCATCTTACATCCAATTTACTGGATGGGAGCTTTCATTATCAGCGGCCTGGCAGGATTACAATTAACTAACTTTACGATGAGCTTTATCTTTAATACCGTTAGATTTAATTGGTATGCTTCCCTGCTAATTACATTTATTCTTACAATGATTGCCGTTTGGAAGTTACTACCAATTAGTTTGATGTTCAGAAAACGTAATATTTCGATGCTACAATGGTTCGAACCATCGTTGACAACCCTTGGACAATCAATTCGATATACGATTGCAATTGTGATTACAATCATGATTGGTCTAATCTTCATTCCAAACGCAGCGTTAATGGAAACTGCATTTACCGTCATTTATACGGTAATTATCTTTAACATTATTATTCCAATTATTGTGGCTTCATTTGGAAAGTTATCATATACAATTCCAAATCCAGATTTAAGAAGACCCAGTCACCTCTTTAAAAAACGAAACAAATAATTAAATCATCAAAAATAACCGTTCTCAAAATTGAGAACGGTTATTTTTATTTAAGGTAATAATTTAAATTACCATTGTCAGAAGATGATAAATAATGATATGATTTAAGATACACTTACGAAAAATTAGTAATCTACAAAGGAAAATAATAAAATGAAATACAATCATAGAATTAACATTTATAAAGAGCACCCAAAAGTACATTTATTTAAAAATGGATTTAACAATGGATTATTTTATTTTAATATCCTCCTATTAATCATTGGATATATGGGATTAATCAGCCCAAATGGATTTAATAATAACGTTATTACACCCATTGTTTTCATTGGACTCCTTATATCTATTTTTAAAATCAATTATCGGAAAGAAATTTTCTTAAATAATAAAAAAGCCATTAGCGTTTTTGTTTTCGCATCGATTATTAATAGTATCATTGGGGTTCTTAGTTTAACCATTAATTTAAAAGAAATTGCATTTAATCAATATTATCTTAAAATTTTAATTTTAGAACGAATTGTCCTCATCATGACGGTTTCGCTACTACTTGCGGTCGAAAAAATAATTAAAAATAACAAATTATCAAATTAATTAAAAGCATCTGACTTGTTTATCAATTGGTATTCAACTTCTTGATTGGATTTTATAATTCCATACAAAATTTGTTTATGGTGATGATCAAAGTAGCCTAAATTAATTGCCGGATTGCCATGAATCATTTTAATTCCATGAAAAGATTCCCGCATGAAACTGAACACAGTATTTAAATTATTGCCATGTTCATTCACTTTATGGACAGCTCCAATTAAGGTGTAGCCTTGATTAATCCGATTTTTAATATTAGCGATCCTTAGCAAATTATAAAAATTATATACCCGTGAATTATGATTATTGGAACGATTGGATTTAATATAGCCCTTTTGTTCCCAATATCTTAATTGTCTTGATGAAACTGATACCATTTTACTGACTTCACCAATTTTAAAAATTAATTTGTTTAGATCCAATGCTTTTGGAAAAGTTTCATACCACTGTTTACTACTCATCATCATTCACCCAATCTATTAAAGATAATTATTAATTTACCACATTTTAAAATAATTTTCACGACTATTTGAAATAAATTACATTAAAGATACTTGCATTTAATTATTTTGAAACACCGTTGTTACACGCGTGTAACATTTAATTGTTATTCTTATAATAGTAAATGAATGTAGGGAGAAGTTAATTAGTTATGAAGAAAGTTAATCTTACAAAATTATTAGTTAGTTTCATCGCATTTGTGTCGCTACTCGCAATGGGTGCCAGTTTTTCAGCTAGCGCTAATAGTAATAGTAGCAGTCATCAATCTACATATAAACAAGTTTACAAAGAAGCAGTTAAACATTTAAATCAACCTTATGTGTATGGTGCTGAAGGCCCAACTTCTTTTGATTGTTCTGGATTTGTTGATTACATATATCAAAAATCAGCTAACGTCACATTACCAAGAACCGCCCAAGATCAATTTAACCAGGAAAAACGAATTAGCAGAAAGCACCTTAAAAAGGGTAATTTAGTTTTCTTTGGTTACAGTAAACGTAGCATTAGCCACGTTGGCATGTACATCGGTCATGGTCAAATGATTGATGCTCAAAACCGTGGGGTCGTTAAAGAAAATATTGATGCTCCTTGGTGGAACATTGAAGGTTATGCAAAAATTAACATGTAATAATTAATTAACAAATAAAAATAATAGCCATGGCTTATAAGCCATGGCTATTATTTTTATTTAATATTTTAATGAATGTTATATCCGGTAATTTTAACATCATTATTACTAACCCATAGTTTAGTTAAGCTACCGTTAGCAGGACTCTTAGTCGTATCATATTTACCATGGCCATAACGTTCGCCAACGGTTAAAATAACGTTGCTGTGACTAACAAGCAAGACATTGTCACCATCGTGAATATCTGGATTGCGACGCATTAAAGCTAGTCCCTGATTCCAGCGTTTCCAGTATTCCTCATCATTTTCGGCCTGATGAAATGGATCGGCAGCCTTTAAAAAGTCCTTGGCTTTTCCATTAGAGTATTTAGATACGATATCTTTAAACGTTGGTACTCCATGGGGTGCACCCGCCAAATACCATGATTGGTTAATATCATTACCCTCAAAATAGCCATAAAATTCACCACGTAAAATTGATGATGAAATTGGTTGTTTGAGATCTGATAAATGATTATGATTCAAAATGGTTTGGGCTGTATATTGAGCCCTTGTAGTATCACTACAGTACGCAGCTGCAAATTTAGTCTGTGCTAATTGATTAGCAATTTTAACCGCATCCTGCTTACCTTTTTCAGTTAAAGGTGCATTACTCCACCCCTGCAATTTATTGTAAAGGTTATAATAGGTTTGACCATGTCTAACAATGTATAAATTAAATGTAGCCATGCTAAATTCCCCTCTTATTTACAATTTAAAATAAATCTAACTGCTTATAAAATTCTTTCTTATAATATTTAACTGCTAATTGATTATAATTCAACTGTTTTAATGTATCATAAATAATCGATTTTAATTCATGCAATTTAATTTCTTTATAAGAAGATAATTGAGCAATAATTAATAACTCACAACGTTTAATAATCACTTTATCACGCGTTAATGATTTTAATGTATCATGAACAAGACGAGGGTAAAAATGAATTTTTTTGCCATTATCTAAAATAATATCTAAGTGACAAGCAATTTGATTTGACTTAGTTTTCATAATGATTAACCCTCCTCATATTTTAATGATACGTGGAAATTAAGAAAATTTCAACTATATATGGTAACATCAATTAATAGTAGTCTACATATTGTGCTAATGCAATTTATTATCACAAAATAAGGGATTATAACTGGTAATTATTAAATAATTTGGTAATATACAATTAAGGTAATCGTTATGAAGGAGCATTCATTTTTGAAAATAATTAATTTAATCAGAAACAAAATCAGCAGCCGGATGGGGTTTTTCTGGCTACTAGTATTCTTATTTTGGGCCAAAACCATCTATGCTTATTTTACAGATTTTCAACTAGGAATTAGTGGCACTTTCGAATACTTTATCGCATTTTTAAACCCGATTGCATCGACAATGCTAATTTTGGGGATTGCATTATACATAAAACCATCACGTTTATTTTATCCAATCATTATTATTTTGGATATTTTAAATACCGTCCTTTTATATTTAAATGTCATTTATTTTAGGGAATTCACCGACTTTATGACCATTAGCACTATGACTGGATATTCAAAAGTTAACCAGGGATTAGGCGGTAGTTCTTTGGCATTAACATCTGGTCACGATGTTTTTTATTGGCTTGATATCGTCTTAGTCTTACTTTTGATGGTATGCCGCGTCATTAAAATTGATCACCACCCGGTTAGACCCAGGATGGGATTTGCAATGACGTCTTTAAGCATCCTATTGTTTATTTTTAACCTATCGCTTGGTGAAATGGATCGTCCCCAGTTATTGACGAGGACTTTCGATCGAACATACATCGTTAAATATTTAGGATTAGATGCATTTACTGCATACGACGGCGTTAAATCTCAACATAATGAAGACATGCGTGCCATGGCCACAAAATCGCAACTGAATAACGTTCTTAAATTTACTAAAAAACACTATGCTAAACCTAACGTTCAATATTATGGTAAAGCCAAGGGTAAAAACGTCTTTATTATTCATTTAGAAAGTTTTCAACAATTTTTGATTGATATGAAGATCAATAATCAAACTGTAACACCCTTCTTAAATCACATCTATCACAGTAAATCAACGTATTCTTTCAAGAATTTCTTCCATCAGGTGGGTCAAGGTAAAACATCTGATGCCGAAAACATGTTAGAAACAAGTACCTATGGTTTGCCGCAGGGATCGTTATTTGCACAACTTGGTAATGATAATACTTTCCAAGCTGCCCCTGCAATTTTAAAACAACACGGTAATTATAATAGTGCCGTCTTCCATGGTAACGTTGCCAGTTTTTGGAACCGAAACAACACCTATAAGAATATGGGATATCAATACTTCTTTGATGCCAGTTATTATGATATATCTGGCGATAAATCACTTGGCTACGGCTTAAAAGATAAACTGCTCTTCAATGATTCAATCAAATACTTACAGCACTTACAGCAACCATTTTATGCCAAATATATTACGGTCACGAATCATCTCCCGTACGACTTAGATGCTGAAGATTCTAATTTCAAGACTCCAAATACTGATGATGATACCGTCAATAACTACTTTAGGACGGCTAATTACCTTGATCAATCCGTTCATGAATTTTATAACTACCTTCAAAAAGCTGGTTTATTAAAGAAATCAATCATCATTTTATATGGGGACCACTATGGAATCCCAAATTCTGAAAATCAGAACTTAGCTAAATTAATTGGCAAGAATCCAAGTACTTGGAATGATTTTGATAATGCTCAACTTCAACGGGTTCCATTTATGATTGACATGCCAGGTAACAAAAAGGGCCATATTGTTAATACCTATGGTGGTGAAATTGACGTATTGCCAACACTCCTCCATCTCCTAGGCATTAATACTAGATCGGATATTCAATTTGGAACCGATTTGTTCTCCAAACAACATGATCAATTGGTAGCATTTAGGAATCGCGACTGGGTCAGCCCAAGCTATACCAGTATTGGTGGAACGGTTTACAGTAATAAAACCGGTCAAATAATTCACCCGAATCCACAATTAACAAGAAGATTTGCACTGATGCAGGCCCGGGTCAATCGAGAGTTATCATTATCAGATGAATTAAATGAACGAAATCTCCTTCGTTTCTATAAAAATAAAACGTTCACTGACGTTAACCCAAATGATTACAACTATGCCAATGAACTCCAACAGGAATTAAAGACTGAAAATAAATTAAAGCAACATTCAACTAGTTTATATTCTGAAAACCACGATCGATCGGAAACTAATCTTTATAAGACTAATGCTCCTGAATTAAAACATAAATCAACCGATTCCAACCGTTTAAAGATTACAAACCCCGATTCAAATAATTAAAAAAACGGACGACGTTAACGCGTCATCCGTTTTCTAGATTAATATCAATTTAAAAAGGATGGTGTGAAATGACGAAGCCTAAATTTAATACAATTCAAGCAATTTATAACATCATTGTCACAATTTTAATCACCATTTCAATTAGTATGATGATCTTAGACTATCAGTTCCATTTCAATACCAGAACCGGTGATTTAATGTGGATCCACTATTTCATTTGGTTCTTCTTTTTAGTTGACTACGTTGTTGGATTTATTATATCCAAGAATAAACGCCACTACGTCTTAGTAAGACCACTTGATTTAATTGCATTGGTTCCAACCCATCCATTCGTTGTCATTTTTCGATTTGCACGGATCATTAGAATCATTCGTTATTATCACCTATTTTGGAAATTGGGCTGGGACGGTAATTTTACTAAAAAAATGCATGAATTCCTATATGATACTGGTTTCATATCATTCTTATACGTTAGTATTATTATCCTAATCGTCAGCGCCCTTTTATTTTCATACTTTGAAAATTATTCAATGGCTGATTCGCTTTGGTGGGCAATTACGACTGCCACAACCGTTGGATATGGTGATTTAGCGCCAAAAACATTGGGTGGCCGCCTTGTTGCTGCCGCTTTAATGGTCGGTGGAATTGGTTTTATTGGTTTATTAACTTCCACTATTACTAATTTCTTTACCAAAAGTGAAGATGAAGCCAATGACAAGAACGATCAAATTAAACAATTATCAAAGCAAATCAGTAAATTAACCAAGGAAGTCCACTCTCTCAAGAAAAGCGTTAACAAATCAAACCACCGTTAATTTCGATTAGGATTTAAACTAGTGCTATGAACTGCCATATTTTTATCTGGGTATAACTGTTTAATAATTGAATTAACGGCAATTGGAACTTCTCCAAAGGCAGTTGCAATAATGTCCTGCTTTCCTTGATAGGTTGCAATATCTCCAATGGCACTGACATGCGGTAAATTAGTTTGTAAGGCAACATTAACTGGAATCATACGATGCTGTTGTTTCAAATCAATCTGCCACTTTCTAATCATCCGATTGTTAGACACAAAGCCGTAATCAATAACAACTTTATCAACTAAAAACGATTTCATTTCATTATTAGAATGCATTTTTTTTGCGCTAATATTAATTTTTCCGTCATTATCATTTGTTAATTTTTTAATTAAGTAAGGTGTTTCTAATTTGATTGAAGATTTTTTAACCAGATCAACCATGTGTTCTAATCCTCTGAATGTATCACGACGGTGCAATAAATAAACCTGTTTAGCTGTTTTTTCAAGCATTAATGCGTGGTCGATAGCTGAATCACCACCACCTGCCACTAAAACGGTCTGATTTTTAAATTGATTGGGAGCTTTAACACCATAAAACAATTGTTGATGATTCACTTTATCAACGCCATCAGCCATCAATTGACGTGGCTTAAAAGCGCCATTCCCGGTCGCTATGATAATTGATTTAGTTTTAGTTTGATAATTTTTAGCAATCACTTGATAGCCATCATCTAATGGTCTGATATTAGATACCGGCGTATTCAAATGAACATCGACGTTCATTGAATCAAGCTGTTGGTTTAATTTTTGGACTAATTTAGCACCTGAAACACCGGTAAAGCCAGCAACATCTAAGATATTCTTCTTAGGATAGAGTGCGGTCACCTGTCCGCCTAATTCAGATAAACTTTCAATGATTTGCACCTTGGCATCATGCAAAGCAGCATAAAAACCGGCAAACATCCCTGCTGGTCCGCCACCAATAATTGTGATGTCGTAAATTGATTGATTCATTTTAAATTCCTCCGTTTAATTAAAAAATAAATGTGACGATAAATCAAAATATATGATATGATTTTAGTAATGTAAAAATATTGTTACATGTAATTCATGCTTCATCCAAAATTACATCAAAGGAAGGCTAATATGCACACAAGCAAAAAAGTATTCATTACGATTCTTTTACTAATTGAATGCTTCATTTTTATATTGACGATTGGCTGGCAATTCAGAGGTTCTGCATTAAATCACGTTAAAGTTCAACAACGATCAACAGCAACCGTTTTTTGTCCAGGATATGGTGGCAACGCCGTTTCAACCGATGATTTTATTGAACAGTTCAATACCCATCGCATTGCAAGAAGAGCTTTAAGAATTTATGTTGATACTAATAATCACATTTCAACCATGCATAAATATCATAAAGTTGCCAACAATAATCCACTGGTTCAATTAATTTTTAAAGATAATACCCACCCTAACCGACAGGCAAATCAAATGCCATACGTGATGAGGTATTTATATAAAGTTTACCATATTAAATCAGTCAACCTAATCGGTCATTCATCAGGTGGTAACATTGGTTTTGACTATATGTTAAACCATCCTAATCTAAAAGACGTTCCAAAAGTGAATAAATTTGTCTCCATTGCCGCTAATTATAAGATTCCAGATCGTAAGGTTAAAAATCTCCCTAAGAATCTAAAAATTTTGAACATTGCTGGAGAGATTTATAATCTTGGAACGGATGGTGAAGTACCAGTTAAAACCGTCAGTCCAATGAAAAAATTAGTTGATGGGCACGTTGCTAGTTATCAATTCTACGTTTACCGTAGTAACCCATTAGCAGCTGAACATTCAATGCTTCATGAAAACCCGCAGTTAGATAAAGTGATTGCAGAATTTCTATTCAATGAATAAAATTTAAGTTATAAAAAATCCGAAAAATTATTTTCGGATTTTTTTATTCCCTTTTCGATGACTAAAATAACCGTGTTTAACAATCTGCTGACCTTGCAAAGTCCTAACTTCACGTAATCCAGAATCCAATAGAATAAAAATTGCAATCCAACCAATCAAAATCAGGATTATTTTTTGAAGATAAAAATTATCAAAGAAAGTTCCTGGAATATTCCAGTCCCACATAGCGTGAAGAAAAATAGCTAGAAAATAATATTCAATAAATTTCAAATCCAAAATATCATTCTTTAAATTAAAGCGATAGTGCCTCGTTTTAGCTAGGATAATTCCAGAACCAACAATGGCACTCCAAATGGTATGGGTGCCAATTGCCTGCCAACTGCGAACAAAGATGGTAATTAATCCATATTCGTTGGCATAACCAGCCGTTTCAAAGACAGCAAATCCCGCTCCGACAGCTGCACCAATTAACATCCCATTCAAAATATAGTTTAAATGATAATGGTTAATGAAGTAGATAATAATAATCATTTTACCGGATTCTTCAATCAATCCAACTAAGAACGCCGATGTTAACGAAACCCCATTACCCGATGGAATAAAATCATATAAAAGCATTGTCATCAGCAATGAAGCAATCCCGCCAACTAAGAAAGTTACCGATAATTTTCGAACTGAGATATTGCGGTAAGTATTCATTTCATAGAACATAATCAATAGCGAGAACGGAACGGTCAAAGAGCCAATAAAATTCATTCCGGGAACGGCTTTATCAGTTCCAAAGACTTTAAATAAAATTGTCAGCATCGTAAAACTAAAGCCGAGTAAAACAAAAAAACGCGAAAATAGCCATGGTTCAACCGGTGTTGACGATACCTTTTTCAACGATGGTGTTGTGTATTTGGTTCCCGCTAACAGCAAACGGTCCGCTTCGTCAGAACTGTGTCGTTTAAAAACCTGGGCAAAAATCCGCCAGAAATTAATTTCAACAAATTGAATATCCTGTGAAGATTTATGAATCGGTTTTTTAGCAAATCGATCGTAATTCCTTTTAACGCCGGTTAAAGCCGTTGGTAACTTTAAATTCTGATGGTGCGTTAAACGTTTTAAGTGATCTTCTAGATGATTCTTCTGTTCCTTTAATTTTTCCATAATCATCACCTTAGTTATAGGATACAAAAAAAGAAGCCAAAAAGCGATTTTTTTCATCACTTTTTGACTTACTTTTATTTTTTATGATTTGGCAAATATCGGTGAAAGATAAATAGGAAAACAAAGAATTCAATGATCCATGGAACAAAATTAATGAGTGGATTACTAAGATAATCCTGTATGAATCCAGAAATAGTTCCCATTATGAAAGCAGATGCCATCCCTAATAAAATTGACTTAGTTTTATTTTTAATAAAAATTTCACCCCAAGTTTACTTTAAAATTTGATCTAAGCATTTTACAAAATAAGGGGTCCAAGCATAACGATATCCCATTCTAGTTGGATGAGCATCATCAAACATAAATTCAGGATGTTCACGATTCAAACGTTTGATTTCATCATTATGAGCAACATCAATAATCTTAATCTCCCACTTGTCTTGAACCTGTTTCAACTTGCGCATTAACAATTCATAATCAGGTTCTGGCTTTCTAAGGCACGTATAGAAGACAACTGGACAGTGCCACGTTCTTGTAACATAGGCAATGATGAATTCAATCGCACCAATCGTTGTATTCCGGTCAAAACTATCGAGGTTAAATGAGGCATTGACCGAACCCATCGGCTTATCTTGACGCTGATCATTAGTTGACAACTGGCAGACAAATAAATCTAAATCATTGTCTGGACTAATCCGTTTTAACATTCGATTAACGTATGAATGTTCACTCGGACCGGCTAAAGTTGTGCCACTAACGGCTTCTTTAATGGTATCAACACCATATTCCTGGTCTAAATAGTCAACAAATGAATCCCCATGGGAAGCGAAACCATAAGTAATTGATGAACCCAAAAATGCAATTTTTTGATGCCTAATGATTGGGTCGTTTTTTAAATAACGCTGGTCTGGTGCGTACTGTAACATATTGCCACGCTGAAATTCACAAAACTTTTTAGCTAATTGATAAACTAACATGCCACCCGCTACTGATAGTGAGCCATTAATTAAATTATGTTTCATTGATCAGTCCCCCTTTTGCTACGATTATATAACAAAAACGCCAGAGAAAAATCCCTGACGCTTATTTTATTTAGTTTAAATTAAATTTATTTTTGTAAATTGCTTAGTGTCTTGAAATCATCATCAGATAATTTAACATTGGCAGCGGCAACATTATCTTTCAAATGATCAACATTGCTAGTGCCAGGAATTGGAAGAATATTTGGTGAACGTTTCAATAACCAAGCTAAGGCAATTTGAGCAGATGAAGCATTATATTTCTTGGCAATTTTGTCCAGTGGACTATTAGCACCAGCTAATTTACCAGTATCCAATGGGAACCATGGTAGAAATGCCATATGGTGCTTCTCGGCATAGTCAACAACGTCATCATCTTTATGATTACCAACGTTGTAAAGATTTTCAACAGCGTCAATATCTGCATACTTTTGAGCAGCCTTCAAATCGTCAACGCTGAACTGACTAACCCCAATGTGCTTAATTTTACCTTCTTCTTTCATCTTTTGTAAAACACCTAGTTGTTCAGATAAAGGAACATTAGTATCCCAACGGTGTAAGAAGAGTAATTCTTCATGGTCACGGCCTAAAGTCAATAGTGAAGATTCAACTTCCTGTCTTAAGTACTTTGGATCACCAAATGGAATCCAAATTCCAGGGCCATGTCTCAATTGGCCAACTTTTTCAGAAATGTGAATAGAGTGGCCCTTATCAGGCATTTCACGTAATGCTTCGCCTAAATAACGATCAGCAAACCATGGTCCATATGAATCAGCAGTATCAATTAAGTTAATTCCTAACTTAGGTGCTTCTTTAATGACGTCAATTGCCTTTTGTTTATCTGGGAAGGGGCCAAAAACACCCGGTCCAGTTAATTGCATCGTTCCATAACCTAAACGATTAACAACAAAATCATCATCAAATTTATAAGTACCTGCATTCGCAGCGTTTAATTCTGTCATTTGAATCCCTCACTTTCATTTTATTAATTAAAAGTAAGTGCTATTTAGCACACGTTCACTTTATTATTCTGATAACAAAATTCAATCATTTTGTTCCTATTGATCCATGTGTTTCTTGATATTAGCTAAGGTTAATTTACTGGTATCTGGGAAGACCATATCAGCTTCGTGCAAAACCTTTGAATCACCAATCCCGATTGATGTTTCACCAGCCGCATTAATGGATTGAACGCCGACAACGGCATCTTCAATTCCAATGCAACGTCTTGGATCAAGGTTCAAAATTTTAGCACCCTTAGCATAAATTTCCGGATCTGGTTTGCCATGTTTTAAAGTTGCCGGATCAACTACTTTGCCAAAGTAGCTAGTCAAATTCAATTTCTTTAAAACTTTAGGTGAATTTCTAGATGATGATGCAAGTGAAATTGCATAGTGATGGCGTTTTAAATCGGCTAAGAATGATTTGATGCCGGGTAAAATTTCATCAGAGCCCATCTTATCCACATATTGTAAATAAAGATGATTTTTCTTATCCATCAAATCCTTCTTTTGTTGGTCAGTATAAGCCGTTTCTTTGCCGCCAGCCTTTAAAATCCGGGCAAGTGAATGAACACGGTCGACGCCCTTTAGACTATTAGCTAACTTATCACTCCATTTAGTTCCAACTTCATCGGCAATTTGATGCCAGGCTTTACTATGATAAATAGAAGTTACGGTGATGACTCCATCTAAATCAAAAACGAAACCTTTTATATCAGAAAACTTAACCATAACTAGCATCCCCTTATCTTAAATCAACAAGTTTACCATTAACGTAGGCAGAGAGTGGCTGTCCTGAAATCAATTTCAATTGAGTCCCTTGATGAGTAACATGAACTTCGATCACCCTACCACGAAATACCTGTCTAAAACTATATTGTTTCCATTCCTTTGGAAGTTTAGGATTATATTCCAATTTATCATTCTTCATTTGCATTCCAGCAAATCCCTGAACAATTGACATCCAGGTCCCACCTAAATTAGCAAGGTGCAAACCATCAGCAGTATTGCCTTGTAAATTGGTTAAATCCATTGTAACGGTGTCTGTAAAGTATGAATATGCTTTTTTCATATCATTTAAACGGGCTGCCAAAATACCAAAAATCGAACGGGATAGTGATGAATCATGGGTAGTTACTTTTTCGTAATAATCATATTCACGTTTTAATTGTTCGTTTGAAATATCATGTGGAAATAGAAATTCAGCCAACATTGTATCAGCCTGTTTAGCAACCTGGAAACGACCAATGGTTAGCGGATGATAATACATCATTAATGGACGATGATCCTTTGGAGCTGACTTTGGCCAGTACGGTTTCTTTAAGAAGCTGTCATCCTGTGCATTGATTCGTTTTGATTTGCTATATGGCAAATAAACGTTATGGGCAATATCATTTAACTGGTTTAATTCATCCTGGTCAGTTCCCATTTGGTTCAAGAATGCCGGATCCTTTTTAGCAATTAAATTTCCCATGTCATAAGCTAACTGCATATTATATTTAGCTAAACGGTTAGTGTAATAGTTATTATCAACTAAAATCGTATATTCATCAGGTCCAGTAACGGTAAAGAACTGGAAACGATGTTTGCCATTGACCTCACTGAAAGCTCCGAAGTTAGCCCAGAAACGAGCAGTTTCTAAAATAATACGATATCCATAACGTTTTAGAAAATCTAAATCATGGGTAACATTAAAGTATTCGCTAACAGCGTAAGCAACATCGCCATCAATATGGTATTCAGCGGTTCCCGTTGGATAGTATGCTGAAGTTTCCTGCCCATTAATCGTGCGCCAAGCAAATAATGCACCATGCTTAATGCCCATTGTACGGGCCCTTTGAATTGCTGGTTTTAGAACATTATAACGATAAATTAGAAGTTGTTTAGCAATCTTCGGGTTGGTATAGATAAAGTAAGGCAATAGATACATTTCAGTATCCCAGAAGTAATGGCCTTCGTAACCAGGTCCTGAAAGCCCTTTTGATGGAACGTTAGTTAATCCATCACGCCCGGCGCCTTGATTAATTTGAAAGAGATTATAGTGAAGGGCTAAATCTAATTTATCATTACTATCAATCTTGATTTCGCTTTGTTGCCAAACATGGTCCCAATAGTCTTGGCTATGTTGGGCAATCTGTTCAAACATTTCATTGTTAATTTCATCAACTGATTTTGGCAATGTTGAATTATGAATCTTGCCAATGTAAAAGTCGTAGGATAATTTAGGTTGTTTCGAATCGGATAAATCCAAGACCCGTTTAAAATCATTATATTCAGAATAAACTTTAACCATTAATCCTAAACGAGAATGTTGAGTTCGAATGGTCCATGCTTTAATTTTAGGATTAGCAACAATTGGCGTAATATCAACGGTTTTAATGCTTCGTGCCTTTCTTGGATCAATTTGATTAGCCTTTTCATAGTTATCATCATGACTGTCTAAAGAGGTTTTGATTTCTTTTTCAGCAACGATTTTACCGTAATAATTACCGGGTTCAAATTGATATCTAATTCCATAGTAACCGGTATTTTGTTGGTCAATCACCGAATTAACATTCATGTAAATTGAAAGGTGCCGTTCATTATTAGATAGAAGATATTTTTCTGATAACATCCCAGATTTTAAATCTAATTCATCTTGAATTAATTTACTGTGGTTAAATGGATAACCATCGGTTGTCTTAACATCAATTTTACGTAGACTAGGTAAATTAACGATAGTTTGGTGTTGTTTAGCATAGCCTTTGGCCACTTCGCCATAGTGGATTGGATTAGTTTCATAAAAACCATTTACCAAGGTGCCTAAGGGATGTTGATCACCAATTGGATTAACATCTTGAACACCTAAATGACCATTACCAAGTGAAAAAATGGTGGCAACGTACATTGGATCATTAACTTTTGCAATGTCATTTAAAGTAATCCTTTCCATGCTCATCTCTTCCTTTCAAAGTCAATGACATAGTACATAAATCATTAAAATATAAAACTATGCATATTGTGAATTTATTTCTTTCCTCACTTTTATGGTAGGCAGTTAGGCGCGATAATTCAACAAAAGAGGTTCCCTGGAAAACACCAGGGAACCTCTTTAATATTTAAATATTCATAATTTAATTTTAATATTCAGAATTATGATTTGCTGCATCAGCAGCTTTTTCAGCCTTTAATAATTTATCCTTCGTATTGAATTTAGCATAGTAAACAATTGTCATAATAACCAAGAAGACAACCCCAACCATCAACGGGATCTGAGTTTCAGGATTCATAGTCATAAAGACAAGGGTTAATGCTAAGAAAAATAGTGCAATGTAATTACTGTAAGGTGAGAACGGCATCTTAAACGTATGTTGCTTCATTAATTCTGGGTTTTCTTTTCTGAAACGGAGTTGGCTAACTAAAATAACGAACCACGGCACCATTCCAGGAAGAACACTAGAACTGTATACAACGACGAAGATGTCACTAGCACTCTTGAAGAACATTGGTAAAATCACGTTTAAAACGACTCCTAAAAAGATTCCAAATGAAATGGCAATCACGTCATAGTAAGGAACCCCGTGTTTATTAACCTTTAAGAACCGTTTTGGCAAACGCCCTTCCTGAGCAAGTAAGTACGCCATTCGACTCGTACTGTAGATCGATGAATTGGATCCAGATAGTGCGGCCGTTAAAACAACGAAGTTAATGATTCCAGCTGCACCGGTAATCCCAATTTTAGCAAAAGTTTCAACAAACGGTGAGTTAGAACCATTTAATTCATTCCAAGGATAAATACTAACAATCACAAAAATAGCACCAATGTAGAAAATCAAAATTCGCCAGATGGTGGATTGAATTGATTTAACAATGGTTTGCTTTGGATTATCAGCTTCACCAGCGGTTACACCAATCAATTCAATTCCTTGGTATGATGCCAAAACAATTGATAGTGCAAATAAAAAGCCTTTCAAACCGCCGGCAAAGAAACCGTGGGTCCAAAGATTACTAATCCCGATTGGATGCATATGATTACCAAAACCGAAGATAATCATTGCAAATCCAGCTAAAATCATGGCAATAATGGTAACCACTTTAATCATTGAAAACCAGTATTCTAGTTCACCAAATGATTTAACAGAAAGTAAATTAGCAATACATAGTGAAACAATTGCGATTACACCCGGAATCCATCCTGGTAAATGGGGCCACCAGAAATTACAGTAAGTTCCAATCGCAATCACTTCTGACATTCCAACTAAAATCCATTGAAAAATATTACTCCAAGCGGTTAGAAAACCAAAAAGCGGATGCATATAATGGGTAGCAAACTGTGAAAATGATCCGGTAACGGGATGAACATATAGCATTTCACCAAGCGCACGCATGATTAAATACAAAATGATTCCAGCGATACCATAATCTAATAGAACTGAAGGTCCCGTCCATTTAATCGTTGAAGCAGATCCCATAAAGAGCCCAACTCCAATGGTTCCCCCGAGGGCAATCATCTGCATATGGCGGGAGCTTAAGTTACGTTCCAGTTTCTTTCCGTCATTATCTTTTGTCATATTAACACCTCTTCAAAATTGGTTTCGATTGTCAAATAACTTAACAATAAAAATATCATATCACTAATATATCATTAATTCATGACCAATTTCAATTATAATCTTCTCAATGCAGAAAAGACAAAAATAAACCGCAAAACTGTTTAGTGTTTCTAACAGCCTTACGGTTAATTAATTATTTAATAATGTTATTTCCAACGCTATTGGTAATTACCGTCCCTAAATCTGAATCGTAATTGTTAGGCTCATTACTCAATATCCGATTAACGCCAATTGAAATCGAGAGCGAATAACCATAAACAAATTTAGAACTTACGAACGTATTAATTCCAGCAGAATTTTTCACTTGATCGTTTTCTCCTAAAATTGATGAAATAATTTTAACATTACCGGCATCCAAACTAACTTTAGTATTTTTAATCGAAGAATTAATGATTTGAATATTACCAGCATTAGAAGTAATTTTACCACCATTAATTTCTAGACTTTCTAATTTTACATTCCCAGCGGCATTATTTAAATAAAGATCTTGCAGACGATTCTGCTTCAAAGTAATGATGATCGCATTGTTATTTACATCAAAAAATGTGGGGTGAAAGAAGCCCGTTCTAGTTGGATGATGATCCACCACTTTTAAATGCCCTTCTTTAAATGAAGCCTTAATGCGGAAAGAATTATTTTTAATAATTTTAATTTGGTTAGAATTTCCTGGCTTAATTTTAACGTTGAATGAGCTCGTTTTAATTTGAATTGATAACACGTCTGATTTTAATTGATAGGTTTCTTCTGTTTTTCGATTGGTAGAAAGCAATCTGATCACCATCCTCTTTTATTAGTATGTTTTTAATTAAATTTTAATATTTAAGTTAAGAATACTCTTCCAAGCGGAAAAATGCAATCATTACTTTACTGAATGGTATTATCGCCAGCAGCGGATGATATTTTTGTCCCTTTTTCTTCATCAAAATGGTTCGAATGATTAGAAGGACTGTTATCCCCAGCTGTTGATTTTAAATGATAACCGTATTGAAATTTAGACCCGGTAAATGTATTATCACCGGCTGAACTGTGAAAGTTATCATCAGCACCTAGTGTTGAATTATCAACATCTAAATCCCCCGCACTATGTTTCAAAATTGTATGATCCAGCCTGGAATTCAAAATATGAACGTCCCCGGCACTAGAATGCATATTACTGGATTTGATATTGATACCATTGATCGTGGTATCACCGGCAGAATTATGTAAATATAATTCTTTTAGTTCGTGCTTCGTCAGTGTGATTATAATATTAGAGCCACTGCTGCCAAACCGAATTAATTTAAAGAAGTCAAAATGATTTTGGTGGGTAAAATCAAGATTGCCGTGACTTAAAACGGGCTTGATCGTGTCCCCAGTACTTTTTGTGACCTGGATTTGATTTTGATTCCCAGCATTGATTTGAACGTCACTAGCATCATCAACTAAACTCAACGTTGAAATTTCTCCCTTTAAATTATATGTTTGATGGGTTGTGCCATCATGAATGGTATTGTATGTAGCGATTCCAGCCAAAATAATGAAGATAAATAAAATTACTAATAAAATTTTCTTTAACATCCAAGTCATCCCGTATTTAACAAATTTTAAACTCTACTGCATCCACAATAATTAAAACCGTTTCTTTCTAAAGATAGCATAACCAGCAAACAAAAATAATATTGTGTATAAAAACGTTGCTATAATTAATTGTTCAATACTTAGTTTTGTGTCGCTGGCCATAGCATTATTATAATATTGTTGAGTTAAATTAACCATGTTAAATGGATTCCATTTGAGAATGCCAGATAAATTATGATTATTTTGAAGTAAAAAATTATAAGAAACATAAGCTCCCATAAAAATAATTATCATATTAACAGTAACAACGACTGCATTACTATTTATCATACAAGAAATCATAAAAATGATACTTATGATAAATGTAGAAGTTATTAAATCGATGCCAACAGTGGCAAACATGTTTAATAATAATGATTGATGATGTTGATATACAGATGTCCACGATACTTTATCTATAAGCGGTGTTAAGGATAAAATAACGGTAACTAATATTGTTATTAAATGAAGTGCAACATTATAAATAAATATAACAATTAATTTAGAGAAAAAAACTTGGAATTTATTTGGAGATCTGTATAGTACATTCAGAATTGCTTTATTTTGAAATTCCATTGAAAAAATACTTGAAGCGACAATAACTAAGGCTAATAAAATAACCTGACTAGAAGCAAAATTAGTCATTATAAGTAATTGCGGCTGACTTTTACCTTCCGATAAGCCCATTGCCAACATCATAAATAAAACTAATAATGGTGCAAACCAACTAACTTTTCGATGCAATAATTTAAAAAATTCACGATATAAATCAGAAGACATTCAATTCACCCCTCTTATTTTTATTAAACTCTTCGTTTTTTAAACATTGAATATCCTAATAAACCAAATAATACGATATAAAAAATATTAGCTATGATTATTTGCAAATTACTTAAATAAGAAATTTTGATAAAATCTTTCGGAAATGATAACTGATTCATGATATAAATCATATTAAAGGGATTCCATTTTAATAACGAAATAGATCCGGGAAAGTCACTCATAATTGCACTAGATAGGGATGCACCTAAAAATGAATTAAATAATCCTAAGCCAACTACTACAGCATTATTCTTAAATACAGAAATTAAAAGAAGCGCAAGGGTAATAATAAACATCAAATAAATAAATGTTCCCAAAACATTTAAAAATAGAGCACTTACTAAATCACTCCAGTGATACTGCCCGCCAACAATTAATTCTTTTAAAATAAAAGTTACAAAAACACTTAAAACTAATGAGATTGCACTGTAAATCACTAAAACAAATAATTTAGAAAAATAAATTACGAATTTATTTGGTCTTTTATAAAATAATGTAAGAATTGTATTATTAGTATATTCCATTGATAAAAAAGTAGAACTAATTGTAATTACAATAATTGTTAACCATTGTCCAGCACCAAAATTTTGAATAATCGTATCTGTACTAGTTTTATTTGAAAATGCACTATAAATCATCAAAATAAGTAAAATAATTAAGCCATAAAATGATATTTTTTGATGGTTAAATTTATAGAATTCTTGCTGTAAACTAAATTTCATCTTCTTCGGCCTTCTTATTTAAAGATCTAACAACCAACTGTTCAAAGTCAATCTGTTGAGGTGCTAATTCCAATAACTGAATTTTATTCTTATAAAGTAAATTCTGAATAGAAAAAATATTTTTTTCATTAACAAGTAAATATTTATTCGACTGACTTTCCAACATCCCTTTTTCTTGAAGTAATTTTTGGGATTCTTTTTGATTATTAGTTAGCAATTTATAGCGACTATGATTAATGTTTTTAAAATCATCAATATTTTTATTAATGATTAGATTTCCTTCATTAATTATTACAATTCTAGTCATAATTTTTTGTAATTCACTCAAAATATGACTAGATATCAAAAAAGATGTTCCTTGTTCAGCATAATGTTTAATTAATTTTCGAACTAAAATGGTGGATTCGATATCTAATCCATTCATTGGTTCATCTAATATCACAAAATTTGGATTATTCAATAACGCCATTGCAATTCCTAATTTTTGCTTCATTCCTAATGAATAATTTTTAGCACGACTTTTGATATAATTTTGCATTTTTAATTGTTTGACTACCGTTTTCATGCTGTTTTTATCTTCAGTATATAGTTCAAGATTTTGTAATCCTGTTAAAAACGGGTAAATAGCTGGATTCTCAATTAGTGCTCCCACTTTAGATAGAGCCCGGTGGTTATCCTCAGTCACATTTCGATCAGCAACACTAACTTTACCGGTAAATTTTAATAATCCAAGGATCGTTTTCATTATAGTAGTTTTTCCAGCACCATTAGGACCAATAATACCGACAATTTCTCCAGGTTTGACTTGAAAAGAAACATTTTTAATAATATGTTTCTTCCCCATAAAAACATTAATATTATTTACTTTTACCATTAATATCACTCGATTTATATATTATTTTTAATTAGCCAAATGCAACCACAACCATCATCCAAAGAAAGAATATAATTATAATTGCCAAAATCCATCCTTTACGATTCATAAAATACCAAAAATCCGAAGATGAATGGTCATCAATGATGATGCTTTGTTTTAAATTTTGGTCACCTTTAATCAAACTGTCTAAGCTAACGTTAAAGAAATCACTAATTTGAATTAAACGTTCAATATCTGGATAAGCGGTACCTAATTCCCATTTAGAAATGGCTTGACGGCTAACATTCAGTTCCCTTGCTAACTCATTTTGCGTCATTGAATGTTTTTCACGTTCTTCTTTAATTCTGGTTCCTAAAATCATTTTTAAAATTCCCCTTTAATTTAAATGTAGTACTTTTAATTCTACTACATGTGAATTATTCATTACATCAATGATTAAGCATCACTCCTTACTTAAATTTCAATTCATTTTCATCATCACACCAATCACATCAAACGTCACGATAATCCTTAGAGCATTAGTGTCAACTAATGGTTGCATACCTATTATTACAGTATTGATAGCAGATTTAACCACAAAAAAAGATTGCCCATTTTTCATGGACAATCTAAAAATCATTTCAATTTTAACTAACTATTATCACTGCCAGTATTCATCACATTTTGAGTCCCACGTTCATTAATGATGGATACTAAAACGTTATTGATCATTCGGGCCTTTTGTTGTTCAGATAATTGAACTGAATTATCCTTTTCAAGTTTATCAATTGCATTTTCAGCAATGGAAACCGCACCGCGAACGATAATTTTTCGAGCAGACAAGACAGCACTAGCTTGCTGACGCTGTAACATGGCGCTAGCAATTTCGGTCGAGTAAGCTAAGTGGGTGATTCTAGTTTCTAGAATTTTTAGACCGGCCTTATCCAAACGGCTTTGCAATTCTCTCGTTAAAGCAGCGGAAACGTCAGATGCATTCCCACGTAAAGTCTTTGTATGATGATTATCAAAATTATCGTATGGATATTCACCAGCAATGTGTCTAATTGCCGATTCACTTTGCAAGCGAATAAACCGTTCGTAATTATCAACATTGAATCTAACTTTCGCAGTATCTTGAACTTGATAAACAATGACAGCCGCAATATCCACCGGGTTACCAACGGCATCATTGACTTTAATGGTCGGACTATTAAAATTTTGAATTCTTAATGAAACTTTTTCGGTACTGACTAGTGGATAGGTCATAAAGAATCCATTTTGTTTAATGGTTCCAATATATTTTCCCATAAAAGTAACGATTGCTGATTCATTCGGATTGATTGTAACCAATCTTCCAGTCACAATCCAAGCCAACAGAAAGACAATCGCACCAATCACAATCAAAGTTAAATTTGTTCGATCCATGGCTCCTAAACCAATTAATGCAATTCCAATTAACACCCCGATAATTTTAACCGCAAGCATTAAATAACCACTGATGTAAAAAGCTTTCTTTTCGTGCATACAATTCACCCTTTCATATTAAGGTAATTCCATTATACAATTAATCAAAATTAATCCGAAAACAAAAAGGATTGGAAAGCATCCAATCCCTTAATTAATTTTAGTAACTTAAAGTGCGATATGCATCTTTTTTACGATGACCATTAAATTCATTTGCATTCATGCTGGTTCGTTTATTCTTCCACGGATCATTATAGTAAATCCGGGTGGCATCATAACCATTCATTGTGACGGCATGGTTAGGAAAGCCATCAAAATTAGCAACCCAAACAACTACCGGATGATTACGGTTAATCTGCTGTTTTAAATTTTTGATTTGAGCACCAGTCATATTCTTAACGTGATGTAAATATCTCTTAACAACGGGCGCAATTCCCTTTGGAAAAACGTACCAGCCAGAAGCTTTCGTTGGATCACCAACAAATCCTTTGTTGGGATTCTTACTTCTTACCGTTGCTTTTGCAACCTGCATTTTATTAACTTTAACGCCAGCATAGCGTAACATCATCGTGACCGCCGTCATTTCACAACCAGTCGGCAATTGTGGCCGTTGTGAAATCAACGGAACATTTAACCAACGGGCATTATGATAAAAGGCATTGGCATTTAACCAACCCTTCGCATGCTTCGTCCGAAATTGAAGCCAAGTTCCATTAGCAGTTTGCTCAATCGCTTCAACTTGAATAATCCGGTGGCTAAATTTTTGAGTATGATACATTGGCTTCATATTATCTTGAGAAGTTCTCGGTGCTCCAGATGAGTAAACTGCATACTTACCGGATTTCACTTTTAAATCGTAGTTAATTTTCTGGTACTTAATAATGGCCTGATATTTCTGCGAAGGATGATTTTTAACTTGCTGATTGGATGTCGTCTGATTCTGATTACTACCATTAGCGGTCGTATCATCAGCGTAAGCTCCTACACTAGTCATCAATAAAAATGCCATACTAAAACTAATTATAAATAAAAATATTAATTTTTGTTTCATTTTTTAAAATAATCTTCTTTTTGATTTATTTATTAATCAACAAATGGACGGGCAACGCCAGCAATATCAGAACGTTGAGCATCCCGAATTGGTGAAACCATTGTCTTTGGTGGCCAGCTTTCGATTACTTTATTATGACCCAAGTAAATGGCAACGTGCCAGATAGTGCTAGTGCCAGGTTGGTAGTAGAAAATCAAATCACCACGACGCTTCTTAGCGTATGAAACGTGTTTGAATTTCTTACTTGCGAATAAATTTCTAGAATTCCATTCGTTACCTGGATAAGCATGGTGAATCGAACTAATGGGTGCTGGATTAATTCCGCCGGCATATAATGATTGCATGACTAAACCAGAACAATCAGTGCCATAACTTGGATTAGAAGATGATCCAACTAAGTATGGGTTACCCTTGTAGCGATAAGCTTGCTTAATCATGGCTTCAATGTGACCCCACCTTGTTTTTGCTTTCGTTGTTGGTGCCACGTAGCTATCGATTGATTTAAACTGGCTTGGCTTCAAACCTAATTTATTCCAGGTCTTTTGATCAACATCACCGGTTGCTTTTAAATGGTGACGACGCTGGAAATTTTTGACGGCATTGTAAGTTGTTGAATTATACTTATTATAACCATTATAAGTTCCCAAGCGTTTCATGATTTTATAGGTCTTGATGCCTTCAAATCCTGGTTTAACAGTGTAGCCAATTTTGCCGTCAGGTTTAATTTGCTGATATTGAACCTGGTAATAACGCTTTGGATTTTGAAATTTCTTCTTACTTTCCTTAGTAGATTGCTTAGCATGCTTCTTAACCACGCGATGGGTCTTAACATTTGTGTTCGCAGTCGTTGATTTTGATTGTGCCTCATACAATGCAGCCCCACTAAAAAGCAAAATGCCAAGTGATACTGTCGACATTAAAAATATCTTTTTCCTCATTATTATTCACACCCCTTTGTCATTATCTTATCATATTTATAATATATTTTAATGATTTTGCCAAACAAAAAACACCCCTAATAATTAAGGATGTTTTCAAACATTTTAGCGAATGCCCTGCATTAATTTTTTAAGTGGTTTGACAAACATAACTAATATTAAACCGGCAACGATGGCAAGCAGTCCGATGATGCCAAAGTACATCGCTTCATTTTGAGAGTAGGAGCCAACGATTTGAGAACTAATAGCCTGCCCGACTGCATCGGATAAAAACCACATACTCATCATTTCAGATGAAAATGCCTTCGGTGCTAACTTAGTCGTTACCGACAAACCAACTGGTGAAATTAACATTTCCGCAATTTCAATGATAGCCCAACTGCCGACTAACCATAATGGACTGACTAGTGATTTAGTACCAAACATAACAACTGGAATTACCATGAAAACGTATGATAAACCAGCAATCACCATTCCCATTGAGAATTTAACCGGTGAACCAGGTTGCCGTTTCCCAAGTTTACCCCATAACCAAGCAAAGATGGGTGAATAAATCAAAATGAAAAGCGGATTCAAAGTCTGGTAAAATGATGCTGGAATTGTTAGGCCCAAAACGTGGTTCTGGGTTTGGGTAGCAGCAAACATTGCTAAAATACTGGAGCCCTGTTCTTCAATCGCCCAGAAAATCGCGGAAGCAATAAATAATGGAATGTAGGCCCAAACATGTGAGCGTTCCACTGAATCAACTTTTTTACTAGTCAGCATAATCACAAAGTATACGACCGTTAATAGTAAAGTAATAATCGTAATCAAAGTGATGATATTGGCAATGTTCAAAGCATGATTAAGGCTCATGATGAAGATGATCACTGCCAGTGCAATAATTCCTAAAATAACCTTGGTAATAATTCCCCTTAATTCATTCGATTGAATGGGGTTACCTGGTTTCATACCATGCTGGCTGAGGGTCTTTTTACCTTCGACCACGTATTGGAATAGTCCGAAGAACATCCCGATTGCAGCCAGTGAAAAGCCTAAATGGAAATTAACATTCTGGCCTAACCAGCCGACTACTATCGGTGCAATTAATGCGCCAAGGTTAATCCCAAATGTAAAGATGGTAAAACCGGCATCACGACGGGTGTCACTAGGTCCATATAGATCACCGACCATGTCAGAAACATTGGGCTTTAAAAGACCGGTTCCCAAAGTAATCAGAACGATGGAGGTAAATAGTGCCGTTAATCCCAGTGGCAATGCCAATGCAATGTGACCAAACATGATCAAAATCCCACCATAGAAGACGGTGCGACGACTGCCTAAAATCCGGTCACTAATGTAACCACCCACAACGGAAGATACATATACAAGTGCACCATAAATGGACATAATGGACATTGAAAGTCCACGGTCTAACCCTAGTCCACCCTGGTTAATCGCATAGTACATATATAATAGTAGGATGGCGCGCATTCCATAGTAACTGAAACGTTCCCACATTTCAGTAAAGAACAGTGTTGATAATCCTTTGGGATGTCCTAAGAATGCCGTATCCATGTTGGGAGTCTGTTTTTTCATAAAAATTCTCCTATTCAATTTAAAAATAAAGACTGCAAAGTAAAGACAATTAATATTTTACTATATCAGTTCATCATATAGCAACAGATGTGTAAGATTTATTAACAAATTTTAATTTACTTTACTGATTTATAATATCAAGTGTATAATTATAAATATTATACTAATTTTTAGGAAGTGGTTGATTAAATGCATTTTGCAATTTGGCAAATCTTGGCATTTATTCCCGTCGGCATTGTTGCCGGCATTATCAGTAGTAGTGTTGGAATGGCCTCACTGGTCACTTATCCTTCACTATTATATCTTGGTGGTTTATCACCCGTTGTCGCAAACGTAACTAATACGTCATCGGTCATCTTTAACGGAATGGGTGCTGGATTATCCTCCATCCGTGAATTAAGGGGTCATATTAAACAAATGGTCTTTACGATGACGATGACTTTTCTTGGCAGTATTGTTGGTACATCCCTTCTATTGATGGGATCCAACCAGGCCTTTGCTAAGATCGTTCCATTTTTCATTTTCTTTGCCGGTGTTACAATTTTATGGCCAAGCAAAGATGATGGACAGCATACTGGAAAAGTTAGCCCTACTATGAAAGTCATTGCAACGATTGTCTTCCTATTAATGGGAGCCTACATGGGATACTTTGGTGCTGCCGCTGGAGTAGTTATGATTGCTGCACTATCGAAAACAACCAATGAACCGTACCCAATTTATAATGCAATTCGAAACGTGGCAGCATTATCAGCAAACCTTTTAGCAATGGTGGTCTACGCATTTAATGCCAACGTTCAATGGGTGTTAGTAGTTCCACTTGGGTTAGGACTATTTATTGGTGGTTATATTGGACCAAAGATTGTTAGGCGGGTTCCCCATAAAGTTTTAACAACCATTGTTGGTATTGGGGCCTTTGTCCTTGCCGTGATTTTATTTATTCAAGCATATTAAGATGGGACACAAAAAAAGCGATGAATTAAATTCATCGCTTTTTATTTGTCTTTATTAATCGTTTAATTTTTTATTTTTGCTTGGCAGTCATGAATTCATTCAATGCATCACAGAGCCTGTCGACACCCTTTTTGATGGTAGCTGAATCAACGTTTGAGAAGTTCAACCTGAATGTTCCTTGAGTAACCTCGTTTGGATAGAATGGTGCACCAGGAACGAAAGCAACGTGGTGCTTGATACATTCTTTGAATAGGTCAACGGTATTAACCGTTTCTGGAGCTTTAACCCATAGGAACATCCCACCTTCAGGAACACTATGGGTAACGCCCTTCGGTAACTTAGCATCCAATTCCTTCATCATTGTATTAGCACGCTTCTTATAAAGAGCACAGATTTGGTCAACATGTGGTTGAACATCATTTTCAGATAGGTATCTAGAAACGATGTATTGTGATAAGTTATCGGAATGTAAATCAGCAGATTGTTTCATGGGAAGTAATTTCTTCATGAATGCTGGATCAGCAACCATCCAACCTAAACGAACGCCGGGAACCAAGAACTTTGAGAAACTACTCATGTAGATAACGTTACCAGTATGATCAAAATGTTTAACTGGATATTGAGTCTTACCAGTATATCTGATCTTTCCATACGGGTCATCTTCTAAAACAACGACGTTATGGGCAGCTAATAATTTTTCTAATGCTTCCCTACGGTCGTTTGGCATCGTATGACCAGTTGGGTTTTGGAAGTTAGGAATCGTATAAAGCATTTTAGCATCTGGATGCTCTTTCAATGCTTGCTTTAATGAATCAACCCGCATTCCATCAGCATCCATATCAACACCAACTAATTTTGCGCCATAACTTCTTAAAACATCTAAGGTACAAAGATACGTTGGTTTTTCAACTAAAACGGTGTCGCCAGGATTAACTAATAATTTCCCAACTAAATCAATCGATTGTTCAGATCCAGTGGTAACCGCAACGTTATCAACTGTACAATCAACGCCACGTTCTCTTGTCATCTTAGCAATTTGTTCCCTTAATTTTTCATAACCAGCAGCTTGTCCATACTGTAAAGCTTCTTTAGCATCGTTATCAAAAACTTCATCGGCAGCCTTCTTAAGTTCCTTGACTGGGAATAAATCTGGTGATGGTAACCCACCGGCTAATGAAATAACCTTTGGATCAACCGCAGCCTTTAAGATACTACCAACTGCATCGTCATCATTTTTTGGTACGCGTTCGGAAAAATTAAATTTCATGATAAATCCTCCTAAATATGTAAATCAAATTCAAATGTTATATGTGATTTAAATATATAATAAGAGAACGGTAATAAAATGTCAATGGTATTTTAATAATTATTTAATTTTATTTTCATTTTAGGCAAATAAAAAGTATATAAATAAATTTGCGTCTTAATGAGAATTATCTTAAAAATATTTTAGAGAATAATAAAGAATAATATCATTAACAATTTTTAAATAGACAAATACCATATTATTAAAATTATTGAATTACAATAATTAATGAATTATTATAATAAAAAGGGGTTGATTTTATTTTGAAAACTATTTATAAATCTCTATGTATATCAATAATGTTATTATTAGCATTTATGTCAATAAATTTTAATAAATCATATGCTGATAATAATCATAATATTCCAAACGTTAGTGAACGTAACTATAATAAGAATGTAAAAAATATTAATAAAATAAGATACGAAGAATTAAAGAAAAAAATTAATAGAAAAAAATCATTTATCTTATTTATTGGATATAAAGAATGTAAATACTGCAGAGCTTCATCTCATTTACTAAAAAGATTTAATAATATATATCATAAAAAATTTTTTTACTTAGATTTAGATAAAATAAGTCACAAAGATATAAAAAATGGATTTTATAAATTTGCTAATTATAAACTAAAATTATTTGCAACTCCCACTATTATGCCTATTAAAAATGGTAAAATTAACTATAAATTTTCATTTGTAGGCTATGGATTTACAATGAAGAATCTTAAATTTATTTATAGTAAAATTTCATATTAAAAATAAGAGATCACAATTTAATTTTTATTATTAAATTGTGATCTTTTGTTTAGATTTAATTTTTTCATTATTTATTTTTTACATGATTTTTTATCAATTTATAAAATTGTAATGATAAAGAATAAGCATTAAGTAAAATTAAAGCCGGAATCCCTAATAATTTAGTATCTGTTACAAAATCATTAAGAGCATCCTTCAAATTATCTCTAAAAAGTAAAACTGGACCAATATCATAAGTTAAATTAAATATAATAATGCAAAAAATAACTAACAAATTTGCAAAAATTAAAGAACCCAAATAACTAGGGTGATTCCATTTATATTTTAATCTTTTTTTAGTTTTATTATTAATTTTAAACATCTTAAATCACCTATTTTTAAAAATAATATTTATTTATCCTTATCATTTATAAAAATTAAAACCAAAGTTAAAATAATAAGAAAATAAATTCCTAAAATAGACAATTTATTGTCCAATTTTAGGAATTTATTTCAAACTCTCTTTATTCATTATTCTATTTTTTATATTTTTTTAATAAATCATATATTTCTGATGATATTGAGCATACGTTTATAAATAACAAAACGGGAATGCCTAATAATTTATTATCAGTTACAAAATCATTAAAAGCATCTCTTAAATTATCTCTAAAAAGTAAGGCTGGACCAATATCATAAGTTAAATTAAATCCAACAATACAAAAAATAGCTAATGAATTGATAATAATTAAAGATTTAATGTAATTAGGATGATTAACTTTTCTTTTTATTTTTTTCTTAGTGTTATTTTTAATCTTAAACATTAAAAATCATCTACCTAGTTCTCCATAAACATTCACCAGTCCATATAGCTAATGATGTCCATCCAAAATATGGAGATACATATTTAGCAATAGCTTTTATTAAAATTCTTGCAATTTTCTTGGTTAATTTATGTTTAATATTATTCATAATCACTGCAGATGCTACTTTCCAGGCATGTGACTTTAAAGCCCGTATTACCTGTTTATTAAAAACATTCGTAACAAATGATTTTGCATAATATATACCCATTTTCTTAAAAAGACAATTACCAAAATTTTTCGCAGAAAAAGCAGATATGTAATAAGGATTTTGATTAGTTAAACTAGAATTAGTAGATGAATATTCCAATAATCCTTTTGCAGCATCTTCTTCAGAGAAATTTGAGTTATTTTTATGGTTAATATTATAAACTTTTTGCAGTCCAATAGCTAAACCGCTGATTGCTTTATTATAAGTATCTTGAGATACAATATTCGTATTGCTATCATTACTTGTATTATTAACTTCATCGGCATGAATAATACTACTAGAATACATTATTGGCGTAACAAACGTTATTAATGCAATAAGAAAAAGTGTACAATGGAAAAATTTATGTTTAACATATAAAGAATTCATGATTAATTCTTCCCTTCCTAATAATTTTATAATTATTTTATTAAATAATAACAATAAAATGATTATTTGTTAAGCAAATTATTAATATTTTCTAAAATAATTTTATTCTTCAAATAGTGTCTAAAATCACAAAAAATAAATCCCTAAAGCAGAGAATTTATTGTCCAACTTTAGGGATTTACTTTATTTCAGATCATTAATTATTTCTTAATTTCACTTTGAACTAACCACATATGATTCTTAACGACCTTGCCACCAGTAGTTGGCTTGTAGTTAATCATGTATGCAGGTCCCTTGTGGATGGCAACAATCTTAGCTTTAGCACCCTTCATCCCTTTCATATGATCAGTATTCAAGGTAACTTTTGTACCAACCTTCAAGGCATTATGGTTAGACTTCAATTCAGATTTAACTAGCCACTTATGATTCTTAACGACTTTACCACCAGTGGTTGGTTTGTAATCAACTTCATATAATTTAGTGTTATAAGCGTTAACAATCGTTGCCTTAGCACCCTTCATGCCCATCATATGATTAGCTAATGAAATGACTCGTTCACCCTTCTTGAACTTCGGGTGTTTAGCAACCTTTAAGCCCTTCAATGAAGATTTTAATGAAGATTTAGAACCCATGTTCATATTCATGTTACCCATTGAGCTCATTGATTTCTTAGAACTCTTTTTATGACTCATTCGCATTGTCTTTTCATGATGCATTGACATATGTGAAGCTTTCTTGGAACTTGCAAATGCTGGTGTTGAAAACAATAGTAGCAAACCAGCAGCAGTAGATACCTTAACTAATGAACGACTCATTTTCATCATAATTCCTCCTCATGGATATGTTTACAAATGTAAACTAAGTGGCTAAATAAAATGTAAATATTACAATTAATATTTACATTCTTAATGTTAATGATTTCAAAATAAAAATCAACTAAAACCTTCCTAAAATCTGCAACTATGATTTAGCGGAAGTAGATTGAATTCTTCTTCTAATGACCTTACCAGCCAATAGAACTAACCCAATCAAAAACGGAATAATGTAGTAGCATAACCGGTAAATCACAACCCAGAGTAAAGATTGGTTTAGACTTAATCCAGCCACTAGATGTAAAGTTGGAATCATGGTTCCATCAAAGGTTCCTAGACCACCAGGAATTAATGAAATGGCTCCAATAATTCCGGCTAAAACGACCCCAACATAGACGCCAACGATATCATAATGATAGTTTAAGAAAAATCCAATACTGGTGAAGAATGCCAAACAAGCAAGCCATTCAAAGGTCGAACCAATTAAAATTTTAATCACATCTTTTTTCTTCATCGTATTATTTTTCAAGAAGAATGGCACAATAATATAGAGCGGGAAGCAGTACAAGACTAATTGCATCGCAATATTAAACGAAAGGTGGTTGGTGAAGTATAATACGATGGCTAAAAGATCGTTTGTAACCAAGCCAGAAAGTGTGAATAAAGCAATTTGGGCGATAATCTTCACCGTTTCAACGTTCGATTCTAAATTACCAAATAGGAAAACTCGTAAACTTGCTCCAACTGCCCCACCGGAACCACCAATATTTGTAAAAGTATTGATAATATAACTACTGGTCATTAACTCTGGTTTGGACGTATGCAAATTCGTCTTGCTAGCGTAAATAAAGTCATAGACAAACATTGGTGTCACCGCCAACGCTCCTAAAATCACTAAAATAATTATTTTAGTGATTGATAATGAATGCATTGCTTCCATAAAATGTGGCCAAGAAATTTGACCATGGATTGAGTAAATGGCATAGAGAATAAAAATAATAATTAATCCAATGTAGACCCGTTTTAAAACCTTCTCATGCCGTTCAAAGAAATCTGTACACACTTTAATGAATGAATTTAATGTTTTTATGATATTTCTTCCTTTCAGTGATTAAAGATTAAAATAGTGCTTCAAATAAACGCCGACGCCATCTTCATCATTAGTTAACGTTTGATCATCCGCAATTGATTTAATTTCAGGTTGGGCATTGGCCATCGCAATTCCCTTTTCAGCTTTCTTAATCATGCCAGCATCATTTTCTGCATCCCCAAATGCCATTAATTGATCAAAATTCAAATGAAGATGTTTCAAAAGTTCTGCTAAGCCGACCGCTTTATCCATCTTTGGCGCCAAATATTCCATTAAATGGGGCTGGGATCTAACCACGTGGTAACGGTTCTTAATATCTTCCGGCAAATTTTGCTGGACATCATCTAATTTTTTAGGGTCGTTATCCGGCATCAATGCTTTGCTGTATCCAATATCCTTTAAATCATCAAAAGAAGTTGGAACGAATTGTAAAACATCGCGTAAATGTTGATTAAAATGAGCTTCTTTCAATCCAATGATTGGATAAACCCGTTTGAAATCTAGAATACCAAGGGCCAATGCTCGATTTTTAGCAAATTGATAAAGGCTTCTGAAATCTTCCTTTGCTAATGTATGTTTAAACAAAATTTTCTTAGTTGCATTATTAAGTACTAAGGCACCATTAAAAGTGATGGTAAAATCAAAATCAGTATTTAATCCCAATTGATCAATATATTGCTCCACCGCCTTAAGTGGCCGACCAGTACATAAAACAATTCTAATCCCGTTTCGATGTAATTGTCTTAAAATTTTTTCGTTAAAATGGCTAATCACTTTATCGCGGTTCAAAAGTGTATTATCCAAATCAAGTGCAATCATTTTTATCAATATTTTCCCTCCCAGGACGTAATATATAACTCAAATTATATCAGATTTTACGCAATATCAAAAAAAAGCATTAATTTCATTTAGAAATTAATGCTTAATCTTAATTTTATATTCAATTGTGGTCCGATTGAGCTTATGCGCCAAGTTCCATTTCCAACTTGTGGAGTTCTGCTTCACGAACTTTACGAGGTAAGAAACGACGGATTTCTTCTTCGTTATATCCAACTTCTAGGCGTTTGCCATCAAAGATAATTGGACGTTTAATTAAATCAGGGTATTTTACAACCAAGTTGATTAATTGTGAAACAGAGAGATTATCTAGGTCTAAGTTCAACTTCTTGTAAATGTTGGAACGGGTTGAAATAATATCTTCACTACCGTTTTCGGTTAAGCGAAGAATATTTTTAACTTCGTCAGCATTTAAAGGATTTGAATTAATGTTACGTTCCTTAAATGGAATATTATGAGCTTTTAACCAAGCCCTTGCTTTACGACTAGATGCACTACTTGGTGCGACATAAAGATTTAACATATTTACCACTCCTAACGTTCATAAAAATGAACTACCAAAACTATGGTACGTATTAGGAAACATGCAAAGTTGTAATAACAACTCACTATTACCTGCGGTTCGTCCATACCGCATCGCTACAGATATATATTATGCATTAGATATCCATAACTTACCTAAATACTATCATACTTTTTTAGATAGTCAATGCCCATTTAGCACTTTATTTTCAAACTGCTAAAGAAAAAGCGTTTACACTTCCTTGAAATAAGATTATAATTTTATTATGATATTTTTATTAAACGAGTTAAATTATAAAATGGAGGTGGAATAGATGAAATTAACAATTTTGGCCACAAGTGACACCCATGGCTACGTTTCACCTACTAATTATGTTAATTCAAACGCTAATATGCCCTTTGGATTAGAACGGGCTGCTTCATGTATTAAGGAACAGCAAGGGAAACATCCTAATAACATCACCATTGATAATGGTGATTTTTTAGAAGGCTCGCCGATGACTTATTACATGGCTAAAATTAAGCATCAAAAATCTGCCAAACAGCTTTGCGATGCGTTTAACTTGATCCATTATAATTATGGAATCGTTGGTAACCATGAATTCAACTACGGATTAAATTACTTAAAAAATACCATTCGCGATTCGAAACGCCAATTTTTATGTGCCAATGTGATTGATCAAGACGGTCACCACCCACTTGGCAAACCGTATGATATTAAAAATATCAATGGCGTCAAAGTTGGAATCTTGGGTGTTACCACTCAGGGTGCTACCAAATGGGAAAGTCCTTCTAATATTGCTGGCTTAAAATTTATCTCCGTTGTTAAATGCGCTAAGAAATACATCCCAATTTTAAGAAAGCAAGCGGATGTTGTCATCGTTGCATATCATGGTGGTTTTGAACGTGATATGAACGGTAAACCAACTGAAGTCATTAGAAACGAAAATGAATCAGAAAATGAAAGCTATTCCCTTTTAAAGAATGTTAAAGGCATTGATGCTTTGGTCAGCGGTCACCAACACCGTATTTTGCATGATCATTTATTTGGCGTTCCATTTATTCAGGCTGGCCACCGTGGTGCATATGTCGGAAGAATCACCTTGGACCTTAAAAAGCAGGGTCAACATTGGCAGGTCATTGATAGTCAGCCTGATTTAATCAAAACTGATACATATGAACCTGATCAATCAATTGTTAAAGAAATCCACCCCCTAAAAAATCAAGTTGAAGCCTGGCTAAACAAGCCATTAGCTAAAATTAACGGTAGTCTTGAATTTAACGATGCCTTTAAAGCTAGAACCCATGAAACTAATTACATTGAATTCATTCAAAAAGTCCAAATGGAAACAATGGGTGCAGATATATCAGCTACCGCTTTATTCAATAATGAAGCCCACGGATTTGAAAACCCAATTACGATGCGAAACATCATTACTAATTATATTTTCCCCAATAAATTAGCACTAGTTAAAATTACGGGAAAGGATTTAAAAGCTGCGATTGAAAAAAGCGCTCAGTATTTTGATGTCCGAAACGGCAAAATTACCATCAGTAAGGATTATTTATATCCAAAACCAAGGCATTATAATTATGATATGTATGAAGGCATTGATTATGTGATTAACGCATCTAAACCGCTTAATCATCGGGTCGTTAAACTAACATATCATGGTAAACCTGTTTCAGATGACCAAGAATTAAAAATTGTTTTAAATCAATACCGTGCTGCTGGTGGTGGTGATTTCACGATGTTTTCTAATCAAAAGGTAATCAAAAGGAATTCAGTCACAATGAGTCACACCATTGCAGACTACTTAGTCAAACATCCTGTGATCAATGCAACTAATAATCATAATTTTAAAGTCATTAAATGAACATTATAAATTGATCCAAATAAAAACTAGCTAATTAAATTAGCTAGTTTTTTGTTTATGATTTAAAAATTGGAAAAGCATGCACGATTGTTCCGGGATGAACATGGTTTTTAATTTTCTTCAAAAGTAATTGTAATTCTGGATACGAAATTTCATTTGTCATCATCGTACTGATATTATCAAATTTAATTTTTTGAATTGATTCAAGTTTGGCAACCGAATTAATTTGATTATCACGGAGATGAATAATAATTAAGTACTGACTCTTCCCACCATTTTTGATAATCTGATAATCATTATTATTATCATTTTGTAGCGCCATGCTGTAACCATTGGTTTCAGTATTAGCAGAAGCAATCAAATCACTTAAAACACTGTTGGCAGTCGGCAAACTACCAGCACCTGCACCAGTGTAAGTGGTTCTGCCAAGGGCATCACTGGTAACTTGAATGGCATTCTGGACACCGTCAACGTTGGCTAACTGTTCGTCCTTTTTGATTGCGGTTGGCACAACGGATGCCGTTAATTGCTTATGTTTGCGCTTCAAATTAGCAATCAATTTAATCTTGTAGCCATCATTTTGGGCTGCTTTCAAATCTTCAATGCTAATCTGGTCAATCCCCTGTAATCGGATTTTTGAAACTGGCAGGAATTGGCCAAAAATCAAATATGACAAAATCGATAACTTGTATGCAGCATCATATCCCTTAACGTCATTTCTCGGATTAGCCTCAGCATATCCTAATTGTTGAGCTGCTTCCAGAACCTGGTGGTAATCAGCTTGATTCGTTAACATTTCAGAAAGGATGTAGTTAGAAGTTCCGTTGATAATCCCATTCACCTGTTCAAAGGAGTCGGTTAAAATGCTTTCACTTAACACCCTTAAAATTGGGATTCCACCGGCAACACTGGCTTCATAAAAGAAGTTAACTTGGTTGTTTTTAGCGATGGTATTTAAATCATTAATGTGGGATGCAAGCATTTCTTTATTGGCGGTAATCACCGATTTACCAGACTGCATTGCTCTTTGAATTGCATGGTATGCACCATCGACATTGCCAGTTACTTCAATCACAATTTGAATATCCGGATCATCAATAACTTTTGAATCATCATCGCATAATTTTGTATTTGCAGGCAATTCAACGTTTCTTTTTTTATTAACGTCCCTAACTGCAATTGTTTTTAAATTAAAATGAACACCGTAAATATTTTTAATTTTAGCTTGACGTTTTTTAAGTAGTTGAACGATTCCAATGCCAACCGTTCCCAGTCCTAATATACCAATATTAATTTCTTTCATCATCATTCCCCCGTTTTTCAAAAGATAATTAATATCATCTTATCATAATGTGAAATCATTAGGAAAACTAAAAAGTGGATTAATCAATTAAGATTAATCCACTTTTTAATCATTCACTAATTTTAATTGGCCTTGGCAAAACGTTTATTTTTACGTTTTGGTCCGCCACCAACGTATTGAATTGATTTAAATTTGCGAATCGTAGTAACTTTAATTTTACCAGGATAAGATAATTCATTCTGAATCTGATTCCTGACATGATCGGTCAGACGGTCACTGGCACCATCGTCCAACTGCTTTGGATTAACGATGATCCGTAATTCACGGCCGGCTTGAATGGCATAGCTTTCTTTAACACCATCCTGCTTATCAGCAATTGCTTCTAAGCTCTTCAAGCGGTTAATGTATTCTTCAACCGATTCACTCCGGGCACCTGGTCTAGCACCAGAAATTCCATCAGCGGTTGAAACTAAGATGGCATATGGACTCTTTGGTTCAACGTCCCCATGATGGGCAGCAATTGCATTCACAATGATTGGATCTTCACGATACGTTTTAGCAAGTTTAACCCCTAACTCAACGTGGGTTCCATCAACTTCATGATCAATTGATTTACCAACATCATGCAACAGTCCGGCTCGTTTAGCCATTCTCGGATCTAAGCCTAATTCGTCAGCTAAAGCACCGGCTAATTGAGCAACTTCAATTGAATGATAAAGTACGTTCTGACCATAACTGGTTCTAAACTTCAATCGACCGATAATCTTCATGAATTCGGGGTGCATCCACCCCAATTTCAATTTTTCAACCGTATCTTCACCAGTCTTTCGCAAATCTTCCATGACTAATTTTTCAGCCTTATTGACCTGTGTTTCAATTGTATTATTAGTAATTTGGTTGGAAACGATTAAACTATTGATGGCAACTCTAGCAGTCTCTCTTCTGATGGCATCCGCTGAACTAATGTATAGACTCATTGGATTATCAGGATCAAAAATCAAATCAACCCCGCACAAAGTTTCAAGCAAACGTAAGTGTTCAAAGTCTTTCCCAATAATTTTACTTTTAACGACTTCGTTCGGAACGACAATGCTACGTTCAATGTGGCTTCTTGGAATGTCTTCTGGTCCGCATTGGATTGCATTGATAATGACAGTATTCGCAAGTTTAGGAGCTCTGGTTGCAATTAAATCCTCATCATATTTAACATTAACGTCACTTTCACGCTTTAATTGATTGGAAGTATCGTTAATAATCATTGTTTTAGCATCCATGTCATTTAAATGACCCTGCTCCTGCAAATTATGATGATACGTTTCAATCAATTGATCAGCATGTTGCAAAGTTTTATTGATTACTTCTTTTTGCTGATCATTTTTCAATTTCATTTCAGTTAAATGTTGTTTATGTTCATTGACACGTTTTTCAGTAATTCTTAAATAATTATCACGTTCATTTAACCGTTTTATACGGCTTTCATTATTATTGCTCTGAAGATCTAATTCATCATTGGTATTCCGGCGATACTCTTCAGCTTCACGCCGGTTGTCTGAATCAATTTTGGCAACTTGATGTTCCAATTTATTTTGATTGTTCCGAATCATTGAATTGGCTTCTTGATGAGCGTTGATTAAACGCTTTAACTTCATTTGTTTACCGACAAAAGCACCAATTGCAATGGCAACAATCATCGATAACAACAAGATTAAAACAAAGATTTAAACCCCTCCCTTCTTTTAAATTATCTAATATAATAATAACATTTTAGAAACTCAAATTGGCACAAAAAAAGCTTAAATTATCAAAAAATAATTTAAGCAATTATAATTTTAATTAATTTTTAGTAATTTGATCCAAAAGATAATCCAAAACTTTTTCATTATCGGATGGAATTTCTTTTGCATTCATTTCTTCAGCTGTTTGTTGAATGGCATTGGGTGCATCGGATTCCTTAATAAAATCAGCATCAAAATCAGTCAATTTTTTAACTTCTTCCGGCGTCATTTCAAGATGGAATTGTAGGGCAACAATATGATCACCAAGCATAAAGCCCTGTTTATCATCCACCTTCGTACTGAATAATAATTTAGCATTTGCTGGCAATGTGAAATCTTCACCATGCCAATGGAAGACAGTCATCTGATCCGGAATATTGGAATCACCAGATACATTCTTAACTGGTAACCAGCCGATTTCCTTAGCAGTGCTATGAACAACCATGCCGCCAAAGGCTTTGGAAATTTCCTGGCCACCTAAGCATGCACCATAAATTGGTAAGCCGGCTTTGGCAGTCCTTTTTATTAAATTCCGTTCATCCTGCAACCATTTTAATGGATCGTTAGCACTTTGATTGCCACCCAAAATTAATAGAAAATCAAATTGATCGGGTCTGATTTCAGCCAAAGAATCACCTTGATCAGGTCTTTTAATATCTAAATCGTAATGGTGCTTAATTGCCCAATTTTTGATTAATCCTGGCCCTTCAACATCATTATGTTGAACTACAATCATTTTCATCTTTTATCACTCCTACTAATTATTTTTTGCTAAATTCCGTTTCCTAAATACAGTTAAGATTACATTCTTAATTGTATCACTGATTTAAAAATTACTTGATATAGTGAGCTAGAAATTTTTGAATTGATTTTACATACAATTTTGGATCAGTTTGATATGAAGCTGCATGGGGAGCACGTTTAACAATCATCATTTCTTTGGGCCCCCGATCCGCTTGATAAACGACTTTAACCATTTTAGTTGGGACAAATTGATCGTTTGCACCATGAATGAACATCATCGGGCGATGGTTCCTTTTAACCTGGTTCACTGAACTAGCTTCTTTCAAATAGTAACCAGCCCGAACTTTAGCAATCCCACTTAGAATTGGCAGCAGTGGATACAATGGGAACGTCTTCATATGGTACATTTGCTGGGCTTGATACTTAATTTCATCATGAACGCTTGTATATCCACAATCTTCAATGTATGCTTTCACCTGTTTTGGAACATCGGGTTGACCACTAACCATCATCGTGGTGGCTCCACCCATGCTAACCCCAAACATAACAATTTGAGAATCACTGCCGTTTTTCTTTACGACCTTTTGAATCCATTTAACGTAGTCAAGGCGATCAGGCCAGCCATAACCAATGCTATTTCCCTGGCTCTTACCAGCACTTCGATCATCAGGGACTAAAACGTTGTAGCCCATCCGATGAAACATGGCGGCATAAATTCCCATTTTACTTTTATCACCCATAAAACCGTGGGCAATCACAGCCGTCTTGTTTGTTTTTCGTGCTGCTTTAATATAATTAGCATCTAGTTTAAAATGACCAGTCGCAGATGTTTCATGCCATACTTCAGGCTTGCTGTGGTGTAAATACCACTGATTATCTAAATCAAGTGGGCTATTTTTAGTGAAATGCTGACCTGAAATAAATGATTTATGTGATGGGATAAAGGCAACGTGATAGAAATACATCCCGGCACCAACGAAACCAATCCCGATTACAATGACCAAACTGAATAAAATGATGACAAAACGTTTTAATTTTCGATTCAAAATATCTTCCCCTAATTTCATGTTCAATACATTTAGAATACCATATTCAACGTCAAAAAGCGGTATAATAAGAATGTTAGGAGTGTGGTATGTTTGTTTGCACAACGATTAAGAGCATTAAGACGGGGGCAAAATTTAACTCTCAAGGGTCTTGCCAACGGTCTTAATAAAGCTTTTCCAAAGGATCCACATAAAAATACCAGTTCCCAAATTGGCAACTGGGAGCGTGGCTTACGGGCCCCATCATATTTAGAAATCAAGAAGTTAGCTAATTTTTTCGACGTTTCAATGGATTACATTGCTGGTAGAACCAACATTAATCAGCATGATTTAGCTAAAATGTTAATTGCCAATCATAATTTATTGTTTAACGATCAAGAATTGAACGATGAAGACCAGTATCAGATTTATCAGTTAATTGATGGTTATTTAACTGGTAAGAATCATCGTCAATATAAGAAACATAATGGTCATGATCAGCAAGAAGATTTAAACTTAAATTTAAAATAAGGAGGATCCTTTTGATTTATGAATAAAAAGAAACTCTTAAAACGAATGAAACACCAGCATAAAATTAAACGTGAAATTCCATACATGGATCAAATCAAAAAGTACTACCACATGTTTGATCACATCCCCGAAATTAAATTTATTTTAAACAATATTTTGGAAAGCAACCGTTTACTATCCAACAAAATTTTGCCACAAGATTTACCAGAATTATTGTTGCCGGATAACATTCAGCAAATTGTGATTAAACAACTTAATCAGCATTATGCTCAGAATGACCAGAAAGGTGATCAACATTGGAATGAATTATCGAAAGCACTTCCTAAGTTAGACAAATTGGTTCGTAACTTTCGTGACTATTTAGAGCAAGAATACGGAATGTGGGCATATATTTCAGCTCCATTTGCAAAGGATTTAGCAGAATATTGTGGCCGTGGTCCTGTTTTAGAGGTAATGGCCGGTAACGGCTACATTTCAAAGGGGCTTCGTGATAACGGGACAAAAGTCTTTTCCACCGATAGTCTCGCCTGGACAAAAGAAAATGAAACCGGTAAGCATTTAGTCACTAAAGTTGAAAAATTAAGTGCTATTGATGCATTTAATAAATATAAAGACCAAATTAAAGACGTCATCATGTGTTGGTCACCAGACGGAGTCGAAGATGACTGGCAATTACTTCAAGCCATTCGAAAATCAAAGTTGAATTTACCATTGATTACGATTGGCGAAAAGAATGGTGCGACCGATTCAAAAGTCTTTTGGCAAAATGCTAAATTTATTAAGCAGGAAGATGCCAAGCATTTGAATCGTCACCACCAACCATTTGATTTAATTCATGATCAAGTTTATATTATTAAATAATTAAAAAAGCCCCTAAAGATTTATTCTTTAGGGGTATTCATCACTATTTTTTAGTTGTTTTCTTTTTGGTTGAAGTTTTTTTATTTGAAGTCGCTTTTTGGGTCTCTTTTTTACTTCCGCTCTGTTTATTATCATCAATCTGTTCAAATTGATTGTTGACCCAGGCTTTAAATTTCGGTAAATATTGGTCGGGATTTTGATTAAAATCGTCAGCAGATGCTAATTCATCAATCCTTAATTTAGAGCGGTTAACGTCCGGTGATTCAATCACCATGTAAACGTTTAAATCGTAATTAGCATCATCTTTAGTTACCTTTCCAATGTTTTTAGCATAACGAAGTGGTAAGTTAATGACGTTTAATTCTAGTCGAATGCTTGTTTCAGGACGCTTCGTCACTAATTCAGCTTGTGCAATTTGATTTTTTTTAATATTTTGAACGATAAAATTAACGGCTGATTTAATGGTTGCATTGAAGTGTTTGGTTAAATTTCCTTTCGTTGTTGATTGACTTTGTTTTTGAAATTTTTCATCGGTTATTTCTGAAATGAAATTTTTGATGTTGATTTGCATTAATTTTCACCCATCTTTATATTATTTATCATGCTTAACAAAATTATCTTAAATCAAGAATAGAAAGAAGACAAGCATCTTTGAAATGGCAATATAATTTAATCGTAACACATATACATACTAAAACGAGTGTCAGGAAGTACCTAAGCCAGCGCTTACTCATCCCGAAACACTTGATTTTTCAACTAAGAAAGCATTATCGGGTCACAATTAATCACAAATATTTACCAATGAATTTCGCAGTTCATAATCAGGATCAGCTTCAATTAACATTTGTTACTAATGATTTTAAACACCCGTTTCCAAACATCATTCCTGATTCAAGCGTTAAACTATCGATCCCATTTGAAAACGATGATTTAATGGTCGTCAATAAACCAAGGGGCTATAAAACCCATCCCAATCAACCACATGAATCCGGCACCGTTTTAAATTTTGCCGCTGCTTACCTTCGAAAAAAGCATCAATTACCATATATTGTTCACCGTTTGGACATGGAGACATCTGGCGCTCTAATTATTGCTAAAACACCACCCGTTGTGCCAATTTTAGTCCGTTTAATTGCGGATAAAGTAATCCAACGCTCTTATTTAACATGGGTTTCAGGAACTGGATTGCCAAAGAGTGGTCAAATCAATGCACCGATTGGTTTTGATTTATCAGACCAACGCAAACGGAAGGTCAATGGTGTAAAAGCCAAAAAGGCAATTACTAATTATAAAGTAATAAGGAAAATAAACGGCAACACCCTTTTGGAAGTAAAACTAGAAACGGGCCGCACCCACCAAATCAGAGTTCATTTAGCATCCATCGGCCACTCCATTATTGGTGACCCGTTGTATAATCCAAATGAAAATAAGGGACCAATGTTATTACATTCATGGAAAGTGAAATTAGTCCTCCCATTTGAAATGAATTCAAAAGTAATTACAGTTCCGGTTCCAGAAGAATTTAAATAAAAAGTCCGCTAAAATATGGAAATTTCCATCCTTAGCGGAATTTTATTACCCTTTAATTTTAGATTTTGATTGATTCTTTTCATCAACATAATCAACCCGCCCTAACTGATCATAATGTTTAATTTTATAAGATAACAGTTGGTGAGCTGATTTCATCCGGTCCATCTTTCGATCCATTTCATGTAATTGATCAATTAAAATTTGTTTCCGTTGATCCATGGTCTGATTGCCCTGTTGAAATAACTGCATGTATTTAGCAAGATGATTAACATTCACACCAGCATTGCGCATGCAGATAACAAACTCCAATTGACCAATATTTTTTTGATCATAATCCCGATATCCATTGGCATTCCGATGAACGTTAGTTAATAAACCAATATTTTCCCAGTAATGAAGGTTAGAGATGGTTAAATGATATTTTTTAGCAACTTGTGAAATGAGCATGATTAAACTTCTTGTCCGGTTGGTCGAACCAAAATTTCGTTAATATCAACATTAGATGGTTGGTCCATCATGAAGACAGCTGATCTGGCAATGTCCTCAGGTAATAGGACGGCGTTTTTGCCATTCCACATTTTCTTAATGGCACTTATAATTTGTTGATTTCCAATGGTGGAAGTTAAATTGGTTTTAACGCCACCTGGTGAAATGATACCAGTTTTGATATTATTGGCATGTTCTTCTTGTCTTAAGCCTTCCATAATGGCACGGACGGCAAACTTAGTTCCATTGTAGACAGCTGAACCGGGGTATAATACGTGCCCAGCAACTGAATCGGTTGCCATAATTAAACCGTGCTTTTGTTTTCTCATAATTGGCAAAACTGCTTTGATACCATTCAAAACCCCAATCACATTCGTATCAAGCATTGCTTTCCATGACTTTGGATCACTATCAATCAACATATCTTGTGGCATAATGCCGGCATTATTATAAATAATATCCACTTGGCCGAATTTATCTTGAGCAAGCTTAACCAATGATTTAACATCGTCTAAATTTTGAACATCGGTTACTTGGGTTACAATGTTTTCAGGATGTTCAGTGGATTTAGCAACCTGTTGTAATTTTTCTTGATTTCTAGCACCAATGACTAATTTAGCACCTTTAGAAACAGCTAATTTAGTGGTCGCAGCACCCATGCCGGAACTAGCGCCAGTCAAAACAATAACTTTATTCTTTAAGCTCATTTAAAATTCCTCCTTAATGATTATTTCGATTCGTAGTATAAACCCTACAGTAGACTATAGGGCAAAAAAATAACCCCTAAAAAGTTTAATTTACTTTTTAGGGGTTATTTTGATTTATGATTTAATCATCATTATTTAATTTCTTTAACGATGGTCTTATTACTTGAAATGTATTCACCATTGCCAATGTAAAATCTAGTTAAATGACCTAGTTTAACGGCATATTTAACGTGAATTTTAGTTCCAGTCTTCAAGAATCTGACCGTGGTCTGATCATTGAACTGTTTATCACTATAAATATAGGTTCCACCGTTCTTAATGACTTTGACCCTGCGACTATCAGATCCGTCATGACTGTGACGGTAATAAGCATCAGCAACTTTTAGTTGATTAGAAGTAATCCAATTTCCGTCTGCCAATCTGTATACTAATCTTCCAGTACTAGTTCTCCTGAACCCAACGACTCTAAATACGGTTCGGTTCGGTCGAGAAGTCTTCTTGTACCGTTTAATCCGATTACCATTCGTAAATCTAGATGAACTATAAGTGTAGATGGTTCCGATGTTATAAACATAACGTGGAATGACCTGTCTTAAAGCTCTCCTGTATGCCTGACTATAGAACTGAGCATAAACTGAAGATTTATTTGATAAATCAGCAAAGTTATTCATATTCTTCGCATCGCGGGCACCAATCTGACTTCCTGCACGTGAATCATCCTGATAAATTCCATAAGCACGGGCATAAGTCTGTTGATAGAATTTACCATAAGTTGAAGACATCGTATTAAGAACATTCGGATCAAGTTGCTTGCCTTGAATTCCTTGACGATAAGCATCATAAGCGATGTTGTATGCACGACTGGCATTACTTTGACGTGGTCTACCCTGGGTTGCATCAAGTGAACCAGCTTTATAATCTTGAGCTGCTTGATAACCACCACTGTATGAATCATCGTCTTGATAATTATTTGGCAAACCATTCATGCCATCAAGGAAACCATCCCTTGTTCGATCATACGAATCATTAAATGCGGTTTGATAATCCGATTTTTTATTAGCAAGATTAGCAGCATTTTCTGCATCGGGAACACCGTTGATAAATGCCTGTTTTCCTGAAATTTGTCCATTAATCTTATCCATATTCTTTGGTGGAACTTGATTAGATAAGAATTGTTGATATCCAGATTTATTAGCAAAGATATTCTTTTTAGCATCGGGACTATTGGTATCACCGGATAATCCGGCTTTATATGCTTTCTGAGCATCAGCATAAGCTGATTTTTCAGGTTCATTTGGATAGTTCTTCGAATTATCTTTACCAGACTTAGCATCATCAATCCCGGCTTTAGCAGCTGCACCGGTCTTATTAGCAACTGGATTTAATTTAGCATCCTCGCCACTTGTATCACCAGATAGCCCAGCATGGTATGCTTTTTGAGCATTCTCATAAGCGGTTTTTTCCGGACCATCAGGATATTTCTTCGAATTATCCTGACCCATCGGAGCATCGTCCATGCCGGCTTTAGCAGCGTTACCAGTTGAGTTAGCAGTCGGATCAAGTTTGGCAGTTGCACTGCTGGTATCACCATTTTGACCAGCTTGATATGCTTTCTGGGCATTTTCATAGGCGGTCTTTTCTGGATCATTTGGATAGTGCTTTGAATTATCTTGCCCGGCTTGGGCATCGTTCATTCCAGAAGTCGCAGCAGCACCAGCAGCGTTGGCAGCTGAATTAGATTTAGCAGTCGCACTATTCATATCACCTGATTTACCAGCTCGATATGCCTTTTGGGCATTTTCATAAGCTGATTTTTCAGGATCATTTAGATAATGCTTTGAATTATCTATGCCAGCTTGGGCATCATTGATTCCCGCCTTAGATGCAGCTCCGGCTGAATTAGCAACCGGATTAGATTTGGCAGTTGTGCTGTTGGTATCACCGGTTAAACCAGCTTGATATGCTTTCTGGGCATTTTCATAAGCAGTCTTAGCAGGCCCGTTAGTATAATTTTTAGAGTTATCTTGACCAGTTTGAGCATCATCCATCCCAGCTTTAGCAGCATTACCTGCGGTGTTGGCGTATGGATTCAACTTAGCAGTTGCACTATTCGTATCACCAGATTGGCCGGCTTGATATGCCTTTTGAGCATTTTCATAAGCGGTCTTTTCCGGATCATTTGGATAATTTCTGGAATTATCTTGGCCGGCTTGAGCATCAGCAAGTCCTTCTTTAGCGGCATTACCGGCAGCATTAGCAGTTGGATTTAATTTAGCAGTTGCACTATTTGTATCACCGGTTTGGCCAGCATTATATGCTTTTTGGGCATTGGCATAAGCAGTCTTTTCAGGGTCGTTTGGATATTTATTCGGATCATTAACACCAGCTTGCGCGTCATCCATTCCTGCCTTAGCAGCATTTCCGGTTGCATTCGCATATGGATTTAACTTAGCAGTTGCACTATTCGTATCGCCGGTTTGACCAGCTTGGTATGCCTTTTGGGCATTGGCATAAGCGGTCTTCTCGGGTTCATTTGGATAATTCTTTGAATTATCTTGACCAGCTTGCGCATCGTCCATTCCGGCCTTTACGGCATTACCGGCAGCATTCGCATACGGATTGGACTTGGCAGTTGCGCTGGTTGTATCTCCCGTCTGACCAGCTTGGTATGCCTTCTGTGCATTGGCATAGGCAGTCTTCTCGGGATCGTTTGGATATTTATTCGGATCATTAACACCAGCTTGGGAATCATCCATTCCAGCCTTAGCAGCGTTACCAGCGGCATTCGCATATGGATTAGATTTAGCTGCTGCACTGGTTGTATCTCCCGTTTGCCCAGCTTGATATGCCTTTTGGGCATTGGCATAAGCGGTCTTCTCGGGATCATTTGGATAATTCTTAGAATTATCCTTTCCAGCTTGCGCATCATCCATCCCAGCTTTAGCAGCATTTCCGGCTGCATTCGCATATGGATTGGACTTGGCGGTTGCACTGGTTGTATCACCAGATTGACCAGCTTGGTATGCCTTCTGTGCATTTGCATAGGCGGTCTTTTCTGGATCATTTGGATAATTCTTAGAGTTATCCTTTCCAACTTGCGCATCATCCATTCCAGCTTTAGCTGCATTTCCGGCTGCATTCGCATACGGATTAGATTTTGCATCAGCACTGGTTGTATCACCCGTTTGACCGGCTTGGTATGCTTTTTGAGCATTCTCATAGGCGGTCTTTTCCGGATCGTTTGGATATTTATTCGGATCATTAACACCAGATTGAGCGTCATCCATTCCAGCCTTAGCAGCACTACCAGCTGTATTCGCATACGGATTTAACTTAGCAGTTGAACTGGTTGTATCGCCAGTTTGCCCAGCTTGATATGCTTTTTGAGCGTTAGCATATGCAGTCTTCTCTGGATCATTTGGATAATTCTTGGAATTATCCTGACCAGCTTGAGCATCATCCATTCCGGCCTTTGCAGCTAATCCAGCTGAATTGGCGGTTGGATTTAATTTAGCCATGTCATTATCTTTAGACCCATCTAAACCAGCCTGATATGCTTTTTTAGCATTCGCATATGCAGTCTTCTCTGGATCATTTGGATAATTTCTAGAATTATCCTGACCGTTTTGGGCGTCAGCAATTCCCTGTTTAACCGCAGCACCGGTTGAATTAGCAACTGGGCTTGCTTTGGCAGCGTCAGTATTAGATTTACCATTGAATCCATCTTGATATGCTTGTTTGGCATCAGCATAAGCAGCTTTTTCTGAATCATTTGGATAATTTCTAGAATTATCCTGACCAGTTTGAGCATCGTTAATTCCAGCTTTAGTGGCAAGACCAGTCTGGTTTGCAGTGGTATCACCTTTAGCGGAATCACTAATTGCATCACCAGATAAACCAGCTTGGTATGCATTTTTAGCATTTGAATAAGCTGTACTTGCTGGTTCTGTTTGATAATCTTTAGAATGATTTTGCCCTGTTTTAGCGTCATTTAAACCGGCTCTGGCGGCTAATCCATTTTCATTTGCAACTGAATTGGCTTTCGCAGCATCAGTATTCTTATCACCATTGAATCCAGCATTATATGCTTTTTTAGCATTATTATAAACGGAATTGGCAGGCTCTGTTTGATAATCTTTAGAATGATCTTGACCCGTTTGGGCATCGTCCATCCCAGCTTTAGAAGCTAAACCAGCCATATTGGCAGTTGGATTATCTTTAGCAGCATCACTACCTTTATCCCCGTTTTGACCAGCTTGATAAGCAGCTCTTGCTTTTTCATAAGCTGTCTTCTCGGGATCACTTGAATAGGTAGTATTTTGACCGGTCTGAGCATCAACAATTGCTTGTTTAACAACTGAACCAGTTGAATTAGCAACTGGACTTGCTTTGGCGGCATCGGTGTTTGATTTACCATCTAAGCCATCTTGATATGCTTGTTTAGCATTGGCATAGGCGGATTTTGCCGGATCATCTGGATAATTTCTAGCGTTATCTTGCCCATCTTGGGCGTCGGCAATACCGGCCTTAGTAGCCATCCCAGCAGCATTTGCAGCTGGATCACTTTTAGCTGCATCACTTGATGTTGTCCCATTCAATCCATCTTGGTATGCTTTCCTAGCATTTTCATAAGCTTGAGTTGCCGGACCACTAAAGCTTCCTGAATTATCTTTCTGATTAGATTCAGCATCTTTCAAACCAGCTTGGGCAGCAACCCCAGCTTTATAAGCAAATGGATTGTTAGTTGCATCTGAGTTACTATTATCATTTTTCAAACCGGCTTGATATGCTTGTTTAGCATTGGCATAGGCAGATTTTTGTGGATCGTTTGGATAGTTACCAGAATTATCTTGCCCGGATTGAGCATCTCTAATTCCAGCTTGGGTAGCTACACCAGTATCATTAGCTAACGGATTAGCTTTAGCATCACCACTAGTTGTGTCACCAGATAAACCAGCTTGATATGCCTTCCTAGCATTTTCATAAGCAGTTAATTCAGAACCCTTATAGTTCTTAGGATTATCTTGGTCTTTTTCGGCATCGTTGATTCCTGATTTAGTAACAGCTCCAATTGAATTAGCAACCGGACTTGCTAGTGCATCGGGACTAGTAGTATCACCATTGAATCCATCTTGATATGCCTTTTGGGCTTTTTCATAAGCTGATTGCTCTTCACTGGTCTTATAATCACTGGAATGATGTTGGCCAACTTGAGCATCACTAATTCCATTCTTAGTAGCAATCCCGGCAGCGTTAGCAATTGAATCACCTTTAGCATTATCACCATTACGATCACCTGATAAACCTGCTTGGTATGCACTTTGAGCACGATCATAAGCGATTTTATCTAATCCATTGAGACCGTCGGAATGATTTTGACCAATTTCTGCATCATTCAAACCATTCTTAGCAGTTGCACCAACATTACTAGCGGAGACGTTAGATTGTGCAGCATCACTATTAGGATTACCACTGTATCCTGCTTGATATGCGGCTTTCGCATTGGCATAGGCAGTCTTTTCCGGATCATTTGGATAGTTCTTCGAATTATCTTGTCCGGTTTGAGCATCATTGATTCCGGCTTGTGCGGCAAGACCACTTTGGTTAGCAATTTGGTTAGATTTGGCATCCTTACCACTTGTATCGTTATTTAACCCAGCTTGGTATGCTTTCTTAGCATTATTATAAGCGGTCTGTTCAGGTTCACTATAGCTCGTCTGATGATTAGTCTGAGCATCACTAATCCCCTGTTTAACAGCCGCTCCAATTTTAGCAGCGGTTGGACTCGCATTTGAAGCAGCAGTATTAGGTTTACCGTCAACCCCATCTTGATATGCTTGTTGGGCGTTGGCATAGGCAGTGTGTTCCGGATCATTTGGATAATTCTTTAGATTATCTTGACCAGTTTGAGCATCATTAATTCCAGCCCTAGTAGCCGTTCCAGTCTTAGTTGCTACTGAATCTTTTTTAGCATCATCACTGGTTTGGTTACCATCTAAACCAGCCTGGTATGCATGATAAGCATTAGCGTACACAGTTTTCTGCGGTTCACTATATTTATCAGGATTATAATTTCCAATTTGAGAATCCATTAATCCAGCTTTAGCAGCAGCACCATCGGCACTTGATGTTAAATTCAATTTGCCAGCATCACTGCCAGTTTTACCATCAAATCCAGCTTGGTATGCAGCTTTAGCATTGGCATAGGCTGTCTTTTCCGGATCAGTTGGATATTGGCCCGAATGATCCTGACCAGTTTGAGCATCATCGGTTCCGGCTTTGGCGGCTAAACCGATCGAATTAGCAGCTCCATTTAACTTAGCATTTGAACCGGTCGAATCACCAGAAACACCCGCCTGATATGCAGCTTTGGCATTCGCATAAGCGCTCTTTTCCGGATCAGTTGGATAATTTCCAGAATGGTCTTGACCAGTTTGAGCGTCGTTTACCGCATCTTTAGCAGCTAATCCGGCATAATTAGCAGTCGGGCTATTAAGAGCAGCCTGGCTCTTAGCATTTCCAGCGAATCCGTCGTTGAATGCCTGTTTAGCATTATTATATGCAGATTGTGCTGGATCCGTCTTATATTTACCAGAATTATCCTGGCCATTCTGGGCATCATTAATTCCATCCTTAGTAGCAGCCCCCGCCTGGTTAGCGGTAAAGTCAGATGGATTATTGGTATTACCGGCTAAACCAGCCTGGTATGAATTATGAGCATTCTCGTAAGCAGTTTGGTCAGTTCCTTTATAATTTTTAGAATTATTTTGATTTAATTCAGCGTCCTTTAAACCAGCTTGAGCAGCAAGACCATTAGAATAAGCAGACTTGTTCAAACTAGCATCGGCACTGTTATTTTTACCTGAAGCACCAGCTTGATATGCTTTTTTAGCATTGTCATAGGATGCTTGATCAATGTCATTATAGGTGTTGGCCTGTTTTCGATTAGCTTGGGCATCGTTCACCCCAGCTTGAGCAGCAAGACCGGCCTCATTAGCAGCTAAATTAGCTTTAGCGGTGTCACCATGATCATCGCCATTTTGACCAGCTTGATATGCGGCCTTAGCATTCGCATAGGCAGTCTTTTCTGGATCATTTTGATATTGATTAGAACTATCGTTACCAGTTTGAGCATCGTTAATTCCAGCTCGAACGGCAGCTCCAGTGGAACTAGCAGTTGGATTTAGTTTACCTGTAGCGCTGTCCGATTGATTATTTAAACCGGCTTGATATGCAGCTTTTGCATTATCATAAGCAGCTTTTTCAGATGGATCCGAATAAGCAGTTGATTTTCCGGTTTGAGCATCGGCAATTCCAGTTTTAGCAGCTTGACCAATTTTATCGGCAGTTTGATCTAATTTAGCATTATCAGGATTATCATTATTTAAACCGGCTTGGTATGCCTTTTGAGCATTCTCATAAGCAGTTTTTTCTAAATCACTGTAATTACTTGACGGCTGATTCTGGCCTAATTGGGCGTCGTGCAAACCAGTTTTAGCAGCAGCACCATTCCTAGCGGCAACCGGACTGTTAGCTGCATCAGAATTATTTTGGCCGTTAAAGCCAGCTTGGTATGCCTTTCTAGCATCCTCATAGGCGGCTCTTCTCTGGTCATCTGGATAGCTAGTTGGATTGTCTTGTCCAGCTTGAGCATCCAACATTCCGGCCCTGGTAGCAGCTCCAGTATTATTGGCTAATACGTTTGAACCGTTACTTTTACCATCTAAGCCAGATTGATATGCAGATTGAGCATTCGCATAGGCTGACTTCTCAGGGTCATTTTGATAAGTGTTATGATGCTGATCTAATTTAGCATCATTAATGGCCTTTTGAACGGCAGCACCGGTTGAATTAGCAACAGGACTAGCAATTGCGGTTGGACTCTTTGTATCGTTGTTTAAACCGGCTTGGTATGCGGATTGAGCCTTATTATAAGCATCTTTTTCGGTTTGACTATTATAATTAGGTTCCTTTTGGCCGGTTTGGGCATCGGCAATTCCCTGTTTAGTAGCACTACCAGCTGCATTTGCGATTGAATCAGCAGAATTAGCGGAACTTCCATTAGTTAAACCAGCTTCGTATGCCTTTTGAGCATTTTCATAGGCCGTCTTTTGGATATTATCATAGCCACTATCAGGAGTATCATGGTTCATTTCAGCATCATGGAGTCCTGCTTGGGCAGCAATGGCACTCTTGTAGGCAGTCGGATTATTAGCAGCATCAGTACTGGTGGCGGAATCGCCATTTAAACCAGCTTGATATGCTTTCTTAGCATTTTGATATGCTTCTTTAGCGGTGTCATTGTCATATGACGTTGGATCGGCTTGATTAGACTGGGCATGTAAAATTCCATCCCGAGCAGCAGATCCAGTTTGGCTAGCTAACTGATTAACCTTAGCATTATCACTGTTTGGATTACCTTCCAAACTATCATGGTAAGCTTGTTGAGCATTAACATAGGCAGTCTTTTCAGGATCACTCATTGATTTTGAATTATCTTGACCAAGTTGAGCATCATGGATTGCTTGTTTAACAGCGGCACCCATTCGACTAGCAGTTGGGTTTAACTTCGCATCATTGTCGTTGGGGTCACCCTTTAGGCCAGCAGCATAAGCTTTTTGAGCATTTTGATAAACGGTTTTGGCGGGCCCATTATAATCTTTAGAATTATCTTGACCGGCTTGGGCATCTTTAATTGCGGTCTGAGCAGCACCACCAGTTTTACTTGCATTTGAATCTAATTTTGCATCGGGACTGTTAAGATCACCCTTTTGACCAGCTTGGTATGCCTTTTGGGCATTACTATAAGCAATCTTTTGAAGGTCGCTATAATCACTAGGTGGGGTACTCTTACCAGCTTCAGCATCACTTAAACCTTTTTGAGCAGCAACGGCATTTTTAGCAGCGTCAGGACTGTTAAGTGCATCCTGATTGTTAGGAGTACCTGATAAAACAGCATGATAAGCTTTTTCAGCATTTTCATAAGCTTCTTTTTCTTGCGGGCTATAATTTGAATTGGGCGAATCATTACCAGCTTGAGCATCAAGCATTCCAGTTCTTGTTGCTGCTCCAATTTTACTTACGTATGGATTACTACTATCCGAATTTCCATTCAAGCCAGCTTTGTAAGCACTTTGGGCGTTATCGTAAGCTTCTTTTCGAAGTCCACTATAATTACCAGTATTATTCTGATTTTTCTCAGCGTCTTGGATACTATTTTTAACTGCGGTTCCAACGTCATTGGCAATTGGACTATTGGAATTCGTATTACCGTTCAAGCCAGCTTGATAAGCAGCTTTGGCATTATCATACGCAGTCTGTTGTGATGAATCGGTATACTTATGCTGATTACCAGTTTGGGAATCTTCAATTCCAGTCTTAGTAACGGAACCCATTTGAGCAGCGTTCGAATCTAATTTAGCATCATCTGGATTGTTATTATTTAATCCAGCTTGAAATGCTTTTCTGGCATTTTCATAGGCATCTTTAGCGGCACCAGTATATCCTTTCGGATTATCTTGGGTATTAGACTGGGCGTCTTTTAAACCGTCCTTAGCTGCAACACCATTTTGGTAGGCGGACGGACTATTCTTTTCATTTTGACCATTTGTAACGCCATCGTATCCATCAGTATATGCTTTTTGAGCATCGGAATAAGCTTTAGATGCGGTATCACTATTACTATAGTTACCAGAATGATTTTGCCCTGTTTGAGCGTCGTCCATTCCAGCTTTAGTAGCTGAACCGGTCAAGTTAGCATTTGAATCTAGCTTAGCATCTCCATTATCAGTATTACCATCTAGTCCAGCTTGATATGCTTTTCTGGCATTTTCGTAGGCGTTAGCTGCCGGTCCACTATAATGATTAGAATTATCCTTACCATTAGTTTTAGCATCATTTAATCCTGCTTTAGCAGCAACCCCAGCTTCATTAGCTGCCGGGCTGTTAGTGGCATTAGGACCAGTTGTCGTCCCGTCATATCCAGCCTGATATGCTTTTTTGGCATTAGCATAGGCAGTCTTACCTGGATCAGTTAGATATTGATCAGAATGATTTTGCCCCGTTTGAGCATCACTAATTCCATTTCTAACGGCAATTCCAGTCGCATTCGCATTTGAATCTAATTTAGCGTCTGCTGAATTATTACCTTGATCACCATTTAAACCAGCTTGATATGCTTTCTGAGCATTCTGATAAGCAGTTCGGTCTAAATTCTGATCATTATAATGATTAGCATTATTTTGATTAATTTGAGCATCACTCAAACCTGCTTTAGCAGCAATTCCAGCTGAATTAGCAAACGGGTTTGCTGTTGCAGTTGCACTATTATTATTGCCAGCGAGTCCAGTTTGGTATGCTTTTTGAGCGTTCACATAGGCTGAGTTTTGCGGATCGTTGGGATAGTTTTTAGCAGCATTATTCTGACCAGCTTGAGCATCAGACACTGCTGATCGAACGGCAATTCCTGTGGAATTAGCACCTGGATCAGCTAATGCATCTTCACTTGATGTATCATTCCTTAAACCAGCTTGGTATGATCTTTGAGCATCACTATAGGCTGATTTACCAGGATCGGTTGGATATTTAGAAGCATTATTCGTATTATTTGCAATTGCATCTTTCAAACCATCACGGGCAGCATTACCAACAACATTGGGTGTAACAAATGGCGTCCCAGTTGAAGTCGTATCAATTGGATCACTTCCCTTAATTGGGTTTTCCAATGAATTACTGATATTACCGTTACCCATGGCATCCTTTGTCAAAACCTGTTTTTGATCAGCAACGGAGTAATGAACCTGAACACTAACGCTTGTCTGTGGTTGGCCTGGTAATTGATAACTGAATTTAATTCTTGATCCATTTGGAATATCATTATTAGGTAAATCAATTGAATCCGAATACTGGATGTTTCCAACCTTTGCACCACCGTTTGAAACCCCATTCGGATCAGTATCACCAACTTTATGATTCAAAATGATTGGTTGTCCGTTGGACCCAATAATTGGTTTACCATTAGCATCAACTAACGTTAATTTAACTGAATTTGATGATGTTACTTGTTGACCATCAGAACGGATATCAACATAAATTTTGCCATTATTTTTATTCGTAGTATAAGGGTCATTACTTGGTAAACCGTCCAAGCCTAACGTTCCATTCACGTAATAATTATCTTTTGAACTATAGTTATCCCCAGTATTAGGTTGAACATAAATCTTACCATCAAAGTAGGCATTTGGTGTTGATGAGAATGCTAAGTATTTAGCACCATTCATTGAATCACTAGAATTAACTAATCCAGCTTTATCGAGACTATAATATTTAAGATAACCACCATTAGGTGAAGAAACTTGATAATATGGTCCCTTATAGTTAGTAGTTGCATTTCCGGTATTATTAGTATCATATCGAACTGAATAAGCATTAATTGGACTTGAATACAATGTCCCACTACCTGGATTACCTTTAACCGGTTTGATTTGAAGAATAACACTCAATGGGTTATCAATGTTAAAAGTACCACCATTTTGTAGCAAGGTTGGATTGTTTCCACTACCATCAGTTACAATTTGAAAACTACCACGGTTAGTAACATCCAAAGTTGAACCAACGTTTAAAATGGGGCCGGTATAACTACCTAAATTATTGGCATTTATATTAAAGGAACCTTTATTTTTAATCACAATGGTACCACCATCATAGTTAGATGATATTGGTTGACCATCCATATTAATATTTAAATTACCACCATCAATCGTAATGGAACCACTAACCATATAAAGTGGTTGGGCAGTTCCGGTTCCGTAGTACCCTTTCTTAGGAACGATGGTTAAATTAGCACCCTGGTTGATATTAACTTGTGAATTAGATCCATTAAGGTATAATCCATTTGCACCATTACCACCACTGGCGGCACCGGAACCACTCAATGGAACCAACTTCATATTTGAATCATGATCTAAGGTTAACGTTCCGGACAAATTAACAACGGTTCCACCAGTGGTTGAACCGTAGTAACTACTGCCAGGTTTTAATTCCAAATTATTGGCTTCGAAATTTTCCTGGTTGTTACCGTAAGTTCCTGAAGAACTTCCATTAGCATAGTTAGATGAAGTTGCTCCAGTGGTAGTAGCGCTTTGAAATGGACTAGTATAATTTCCAACTGAAAAAGCATTTAAATGACCGTAAACATTAACGGTTGCATTGGCACCAGCACTACTCATTAATTGGGGACCAACGTAGGTAACATTATCATAATTAATGGTACCGGTCCCCGTTTGAACTTTAACCGGTCCATAATAGTTAGTTCCGTAAGCGGCATTAAAGTTTTTCATTGTAACTGAAGAATTTGAATTACCAAAAGTAAAGCAATAAGATAATCCATTAAAATCAGTATTATGGTTTTGACCATCAAATGTGAGATCAGTTCTATTACTTGTTGAATATCCGACGTATGAATACGTGGTTCCAATATTATAATTAATATCAGTTAAGAAACGAATATTTTTAATGGTTCCGTTAGAAGTAAAAGATGCACCAATTGTTTGAGGGGGATTTCCAACTCCGCTAATTGAATTATTAATTTGTTGAGCATTGGAAACAAACGTCGTTCCATTTTGAACTTTTTGAACAACGTCCGAAAAACCATAGCTGTAATCAATATTAGAAGAATTGCTATTAGTCGGATGGAAACCATTGCTACCATTTCCTAATGATGAGTAGGTAAAGTTATTATTACTGTTAAACTGTTGACCCATTGCCGATTGAGCACCTAAGTATGACTGATCATAAGCGTTGCTAGAATTATTTGCTGGCTTATAAGCACTATATGAACCATTTTTATCTGCACCGTTCCAACGACCAGTTTCAGCATCATAAGCACCCTGTCTAGACAAATAGTGACTGACACCTTGGTTATACGCTAAATTACCTTGAATCGTCGAACCATTTTGGGTTTCAGTCTGATAACCATTTTTAGTTGGATCGTATGGAATCACAACGTTTTGATTATTAGATACACTGGCTTTACCAGTATTTAAATGATTTGGATCCACGCTACTTGGATCGTTAGGATTAGCAGCGGCATTCTTGGTGTAATCTGATGTAGCTTGGGTGCCCTTGGAACTATTCTGTGAATTATATTGACTCCAGGCATCTTTAGCACCATTATAACCATCGATATAGTCTGAATCACTGGTGTTAGCTCCACTAACGCTCTTAGCATCGTCAGAATGAATACTGTTCCAAAATGCATCGGCACCATTATCGGCTTGTGATTGTTGAGCTGAATTTAATGAGGAATTATCAGCAACTAATTTCTTCACATTCGCTGCTAATTTAGCGATTCTTGGATCCTTAGCATTACTGGATGAATTACCAGAACTTTTAATTGCGTTCGAAGAACCAGATAAACTAGGGTTGTCTGAACTCTTTAAATTAGCAGAAGGACTGCCAGCAACACTTTGAGAACCACTTTTCACGTTACTCGTTAAACTAGAAGCATTTGAACTAGTTGTGCTACCAATATGATTGGATGAATTATTAGCCGAACTAGAACTTAATGAACCAGTTGAGCTAGGTGTTGATGAATTAACTGAACTGGTTGAATTAGTTGATGCTGAAGAATTAGAACTAGCATCTGATAATCCGGTTGAATTTTGACTAGCTGAACCTTGTAAATTTCGCGGTTCACTAGATGAACTAGTTGAATCCTTATTTGAAGAACCACTTACATTTGATGGTTCAATTGAATTTGAACTGGATAAGTTTTGTGAATTATTGGATGAATTTGAATTTACATTTGACGAAGTTTCTGAACTATTAGTTGAATTACTGCCAGAACTATCAGCAGATTTTGAATCGTCTGAAGCATTTGATCCGCCCTTTATGACATGTAAGGGCTTCTGATCAGTTTTTACATCAGCTTTGACTGAAATTGAACTTTTTGAAAAGAAATTTGAAATTTCAGATGCAGAAAAGCCACCTAAGGTCGCTAAAGTTGCAACTGATACGACGACCCATTGCTTCTTGACCTTCTTCATTCTTTTCTTATCGTCTACCTTATGAAATTGCCTTTTATTGTATTGCATTAGGATAAACATCCCCATCTATTTCTCAGATTGTAAAAATCATTTATAGGCATTTATAAACAATTCTTATTCATATATACATTTATAATAACATTCTATATCTTTAAATTATAGTAACTAATTTTACTAATATATTAATAAAAAATTAATTATTATTTTTAAAAGGCAATTTTATAAGCTAAACAAAATAAGAAATAATTTTTGATAATAAAAATCAAATGAATTTTACATTAAATCAATCCAAACAAAAAAATGCCTCCGATCAAATGATCGAAGACATTTTTATTTTAAATAATTAAATTGTAATGATTTAAATTACTTTAATGGTTTCCATTGCCAGTTAACTACTTCAGGCATGTCGGTACCATGATCTCTGATGTATTGGTTATGCTTAGCAACTTTGTCATCCATCTTACTAATGAATGATACGCCCTTTTGAGCATAAGCAGGAACATCAGAAACAACTTCTTTAGCTAAGTGGTATCTGTCTAAGTGGTTTAATACACGCATGTCGAATGGAGTGGTAATATCACCATTTTCTCTGTAACCATGAACATGTAAGTTATGGTTATGACGATCGAAGAATAAGTCTTTGACTAAGCCTTCGAAGCCGTGGAATGCGAATACAACTGGTTTATCAGTAGTGAATAATGAATCAAATTCCTTATCACTGATAGCACGAGGGTCATATTTAGGTGAACGTAATTTGAGTAAGTCAACCACGTTAATAAATCTGATCTTCATGTCAGGGAATGCATTATGCAACAATGAAATTGAAGCTAATGATTCTAATGTTGGTTCAACACCAGCAGCAGCGATAACGACATCTGGTTCAGCACCTTGGTCAGTAGATGCCCAGTCAACGTAGCCTAAGCCATTCTTAACTAACTTAGAAGCTTCATCAATTGAGAACCATTGTGGACGTGGGTGTTTAGAAGTAACTAACAAGTTAATTGTTTCGTAACTTCTGAATGCAACGTCACCAACAGCTAACAATGTATTAGCATCAGCTGGTAAGTATTCACGAATGAATGCAGGTTTCTTTTCAGCTAAGTGAGTTAAAAGACCTGGATCTTGGTGGGTATAACCATTATGATCTTGCTGGAATGAAGTTGAAGTATCAACAAAGTTCAATGATGGGTACTTTCTTCTCCATGATTGTTCAGCAGCTTTACGTAACCACTTGAAGTGTTGAGTTAACATTGAGTCAACTACACGACCGAATGCTTCGTAAGTAGCAAAGAATCCATGACGACCAGTAAGAACGTAACCTTCTAACCAACCTTCGTCTTGGTGTTCAGACAATTGTGAATCGATCAAACGACCTTCATGACCAATGTATTGATCATTTGGAGTATGAACTCTTTCCATCCATTGTCTGTTAGTTTTATCAAATACACCATATAGACGGTTAGACATTGATTCATCAGGACCAAAGGCACGGAAGTTCTTAGGGTTAGCCTTCATAACATCACCAAGCCATTTAGACCAGATAATCATATCTTGACCAACAACGGAACCGTGTTGTTTAACGTCAACAGCATAGTCTCTGTAATCAGGTAACTTCAATGGTTCTGGATCGATACCACCATTAGTGATAGGATTCTTAGCCATTCTTTGGTCACCCTTAGGAGCCATGTCTCTAATTTCCTTCTTAACAGTACCATCAGAGTTGAATAATTCTTCTGGTTTGTATGACTTCAACCAGTTAGTGATTAAATCAGCATGTTCCATGTTCTTAGATGAAACTGGTAAAGGAATTTGGTGAGCTCTAAATGAATTTTCAATTGGTTCGCCATCTAAGTTCTTCTTAGGACCAGTCCAGCCCTTAGGAGTTCTTAAGATGATCATTGGCCAAATTGGTTCTTTGGCATCTTCAGCAGTTTCGTTTTCTCTAGCATTCTTTTGGATTGCTTTGATTTCTGGAATAACAGTATCCATTGTCTTAGCCATCTTTTCATGTAATGCCATGTGATCTTCAGGATCACCTTCAACGAAATGAGGATCCCAACCCATACCTTCGAAGTACTTAGTTAATTCTTCATCGGACATCCGAGAAAGAATTGTTGGGTTAGAAATCTTAAATCCATTCATGTTAATAATTGGTAATACAGCACCATCAGTAACAGGGTTAATGAATTTATCTGAGAACCATGATGCAGCTAAAGGACCAGTTTCGGCTTCACCATCACCAATTTCAACGGCAGCAATAACATCTGGGTTATCTAAGATAGCACCAGTACCATGTGATAGTGAGTAACCTAATTCTCCACCTTCATGGATAGAACCTGGAGTTTCAGGGGCAGCATGTGAAGCAACTCCACCTGGGAATGAGAATTGCTTGAATAATTTAGCCATACCCTTTTCATCTTGGCTGATGTTAGGGTAAATTTCAGTATAACTACCATCAAGGTAAGAGTTGGAAACCATAACTTGGCCACCATGACCGGAACCTTCAATGTAGAACATGTTTAAGTTGTACTTCTTAATTGCTCGGTTCAAATGAGCGTAAATGAAGTTTTGAGATACGATGGTACCCCAATGTCCAATTGGTTTAACTTTAACGTCTTTTGCAGTTAATGGTCTCTTCAATAATGGATTGTTACGTAAGTATAATTGGCCAACTGATAGATAGTTAGCAGCACGCCAGTATTTATCTACGCCTTCCAAATATTGTTTAGAATCAAAATCTTCTGACATAAGCACACTCCTTTGTGTGAAATAAATAAAATATGAATATACAAATCCACGGGTCTAATTATACATTATCATGGATAAAAGTTTCAAAATTTTCTTCCCAATTTTAATGAGAAATTAGACCACATTTAAATTAAACAAAGGTATCAATTACTCTATGTTTACTATTAATATGGTAACCTTTTTTCAACAAAAGTCAACCTTTTTACTAATTGATACGGTCCAATTTTTAGATAATTTTTTAACCCCTGATATCATAGGCATCCAAGGGGTTATAAAAATCTATTTTCCAATCATGACGAAGGTATTATACTTCATATATTTATAGTGAAGACGCATATTTGAAACTTCAAAAGGTGTTCCATCATCTAAAAAGAAAATTCCCTCCATCACGCCAACGGGTTCATTCATTTTTAAATTCAAACGCTTTTGGTCCTCAGAATTAGACGGTGCCGCTTTAATCGACATGAATGATCTCGTGACGGTTTTATGGATTGTTTTTTCCAAATAATTAAAAATTGAGCCTGACACAATTTCCTTCGATAGTGTTGGCGTCACCCGAATGGGAATATATCCGGTTTCAATCATAAAGGGTTTGTCTTGAAACAACCGCAAGCGTTTAATTTCGTAGACGAAATCATCGTCCTTCAAAAACAAATCCTGTTTCAAAGCTTCTGTCGTTGGAATGACTTTAAAACTAAGTAATTTAATTTTGGGGGTCATCCCCTTATTTTTCAAACTATCAGTAATGCCCAAATTGGATCCATCGTAATGAAAAATTGTCTTGTTCTTCATATATAATGGATTGATAAAAGTTCCAGACCCACGCTTCTTAAAGATAATGCCCTGGTCGACTAGGACACTCAAAGCCCGTTTAATGGAACTGCGGCTGACATGGTAATGATCACTTAAGCTACGTTCGTCTGGTAATTTTTTATCGGGAAATTGGCCACCATTGATTTTATTTTTTAAATCGTGCATAACAGTACGATAAACTAAATCGGTCATATTTTCTCCTCTAGTTACAGTTATCGAATTAATTATAACAAATTTTGCGATGGTTTTTATTAATTGACGTCTAGCAATCGCTTGTAACGATAATTAATATATCACATAATAGTATGGTAGATTAATTATTGGAGGCGAAATTATGTCAAAAAAGAATAAAAATAAGATCAAAAAGACATTGGTTGAGAAAATGTTGGACCGTGCAAAAGTTCCATACAAACAGTTCGTCTTCCCAACTCACGAAGAAGGCGACGTTGCTCAAATGGATGTCGATCATTCTGGTGTTGATGAACATCATATCTATAAAACACTAGTTCTAGAAGGTAAAAAAACAGGTCCATTAGTTGGTGTCGTTCCATTGGACAATCATTTAGATGAAAAAGAATTGGCTAGGGTTTCTGGCAATAAAAAAGTTGAAATGATTCCACTAAAGAAACTGTTGAAGACTACCGGTTACGCCCACGGTGCGAATACCCCGATTGGGATTTGGGAAAAATTCAAGTACCCGGTCTTCATTGACAAAGAAGCTCAAAAACAAGGTCAAATCATTGTTTCATCAGGACAAATTGGCCGATCCGTTGAAGTCGATGCTGAACAATTAAAGAATTTAGTCCACGCTCAATTTGCCGATTTAGAAATGAAATAAGTTTTAGCCGTTCCATTCATTTTTAAAAGCTTTCAAGAACATTTTCATTTCTTGATTTCGCTTTTCAGCAATTCGTTTAGCAGGTTCCGTATTCATCTGATTTTTTAATTTTAATAGTTTTTCATAAAAATGATTATATGTCGTTGTCGGCTGATGACGATACTGCTGTTTTGTCATTTTTGATCGAATCGGGATTTGAGGATTATACATGCTCTCCCCTTTGTGGCCGGCATAGTAAAATGCCCTTGCAATTCCAATTACACCGATGGCATCTAATCGATCGGCGTCTTGGACAATTTGACCTTCAATCGGCAATTGATAATGATGAATTAGGTTCTTGCTAAACGACATTTGGGTAATGATTTGAAAAATCATTTTAATTTGGAATGGGGTAAATTTCCATTGGACTAGATGCTGCTTCAATTCAACTTGTTGCTGTTTCGGATCATCGGTTAGTTTATCATCAATCACATCATGTAAATATGCAGCAGCAAGTGTAATCAAAGAATCCGCATCTATCCGTTTCAATAATTTTTGAGAAGTTCTGACCACCCGTCGAATATGGCTCATATTGTGACCAGTATGGTCATTTTCCAAATGTTTTCGGACGTATTGTTCAACTAAATTTAATTTTGAATTCATAACAAGTTTCCTTTCAATATATAATAATCGAGGAATTAATAATGACAACTTTAACAATTAATAATTTAAAAATCGGCGCGGGCAAACCTAAGGTCTGTGTCCCTATCACCGCTGCAACTAGTGACGAAGTGATTGCAGAGGGTAGTAAACTATTAACTACTTCTGCTGATTTAGTCTTACTCAGATTGGATTATTTAGAAAACATCAAAGATGCTGACAAAACCATCCAGACGATTCAAACTTTAAGGCACTGGACTACTGGATTACCATTAATCGTTGATTTAAGAACAAAGGCAAGTGGTGCTAACATTGCCCTTTCTGATGAAGATATTCAAAGCGTTTTAATTCAGATTATCACCGCCAAAGTTGCTGATGCAATCAAAATTGATGACCGCTTGGATCCTAAGATTCAAAATCGGATTAAGAACGCTGCTAACAATAATCAAATTAGAATTATCACAGCTCATTACTACTTAATGCAGCGCCCTACTAAAGATCAAATGGTGGATAAAATCGATCAACTTGAACAAACCAAATTATCCGATTTAGTCGAAATTTCAACCATCCCAACTAATAAAGAACAGGTCCTAGATTTGATGCAAGCATGTCTAACCGCAAGTCGCAATCAATCCCACCCAATTATTATCACTGCCGTGGGTCCACTTGGCAAAACCATTCAACTTGCCAGTGTTGCTTGTAATAATAGCATCATTTATGAACCATTAAAAGATGCTAATTACTTAGGTCAATATAGTATTACTCAACTTAGCAAAATGAACAAGATGCTGTAATTTGTATCATAACTATATTATGATAGATTAAACCGTATGATTGGAGGAATTATAATGGTGCAATCAATTAAAGATACTACCACCCTTGCTGACGGTACTAAAATGCCGATGGAAGGATTTGGAACCTATAAAATTACTGAGCAAGATCAAATGAATCAAGCAGTAAAAGCTGCCTTTGAAGATGGCTACCGCTTATTCGATACCGCTCAATTTTATAATAATGAACAAGTTTTAGGAAACGCAATTAAAAAATTAGGAATTAACCGTGAACATATTTTTATTACCACTAAAATTCCTGAACCTAAACAAGGTTACGAAAGCACTTTAAAGGCGGTTGATGAATCACTAACGAGACTTCAAACTGATTATTTAAACCTCGTTTTGATTCACTGGCCAATTCACTCCCAATTCTTCAATACTTGGCGAGCTTTAGAAGACGCTAAAAAAGCAGGTAAAATTAAATCAATCGGGGTCAGTAATTATCACCGGACCCATTTAGAACTATTAAAGACCCAGGCAAAAGAAATGCCCGTTGTTAATCAAATTGAAAATCATCCGTACTTAACACAGGAACCACTGGTTAAATTCGATCAACAGTCTAACATTCAAAATCAAGCTTGGAGTCCATTAGGCCGTGGATTAGTATTGCATGATGAAACCATTCAAAAAATTGCAAAGCAACACAACAAATCCATTGCCCAAGTGGTCCTAAGATGGCACTTGCAACGTGGCATTGCCATTATTCCTAAATCTACCCACCCAGCAAGAATTAAAGCTAATGCCGATTTATACGATTTTAATTTATCAGATGATGAAATGAAATCCATCAATAAATTAAACCGTAATCACCGGACTGGTGACGATCCTGAACTAGTCTATGAAATTGAACACCAATATTAAATTAATCTTTTTCTAATTTAATGTTGACAATTTTAATTTTATTGATTATTCTATTAATTGTTGAATAAAAACGATTTTAATAAAAGCTTAGATAAAGTTGAGTAATAAATTATGATTCTTAAAAGCGAGCTTGGGTTGGTGAAAGCAAGCAGATAGTAATTTATGAAAATCCCTTTAGAGCTATGTACCGAACTTTAATCAAGTAACGTACATTGGGCACACCCATTATAGTGTTAGCGGATTAGCAATTGCTGTCCGTGAAGTGATAGGTATTCGTTTACCTATAATCAAGGTGGTACCGTGCCGATAAAGCACCCTTAATCTAATGAAAGTTAGATTATGGGTGCTTTTTTTTATACATAAAATTAAATCAAAAGGTGATGATGACTTGGAAGTTCAGATTAAGGTTCAGATTAGAAGTTTAAAACAGATGCAAAATATTTGGGAGGAATTTACATATGGAAAACGTCAAAGACTTGAATCACAAGCCATTATCAGTCAAACAGTATGCAATTGTTAGTTCATTACTATTCGGATTATTCTTTGGAGCCGGGAATTTAATTTTCCCAGTCCATTTGGGGCAATTATCAGGTGCCCACTGGGTTGTTGCCATGCTCGGCTTTCTATGTACCGCCGTTGCGTTACCACTACTTTCAGTTCTAGCCATTAGTGTCACCCGTTCCAAAGGGGTTTATGACATCGGGCGTCCACTTGGCCCTGCTTTTGCCCTCGGTTTTATGATCTTAATTCATGCTACCATCGGACCGCTCTTTGGAACCCCCAGAACGGCAACCGTTTCATTCACTGTGGGTGTTCAGCCACTGTTACCCAAGAATGCTGTTCACCTCGGTTTGCTAGTCTTTTCAGGATTATTCTTCTTGGCAGCGTTCCTATGTTCATATAAGCAATCCAACATTATGACTAGTATTGGAAAATTATTGAACCCGCTATTCTTAGTTTTATTATTTGCAACCTTTCTCCTTGGATTCCTATCACCAATGGGACACGCTGCTAGCCAAACCGTCACTTCCGCTTACGTCAATGGATCATTCTTCAATGGTTTTTTACAGGGTTATAACACGATGGATGCCTTGTCTGGATTAGCATTCGGGGTCACCGTGGTTACTGCCGTCAATGAAATGGGTAAAACCAACCCGATCAGTAATTCCAAGGTCACTGCTAAGGCAGGTGTGTTTGCTGTCGGCACGATTGGTTTAATTTACGTTGGATTAGTATGGTTAGGTGCCACCAGTTTAGGTAAATTCAACGTCTCACCTGATGGTGGGGTTGCTTTCAACCAGATCATGAATTACTACTTGGGCGGCGTTGGTCATGCCTTCCTAGCTACCCTATTAACTTTAGCTTGTATCACCACCGCCATTGGACTCGTTGGTGCTTTTGCCCAAGATTTTCACAAACATTTTCCAAAAGTCAGCTACAAAGTTTGGTTAGGCCTCATGTGTTTAGCATCATTTTTGACCGCTAACTTTGGTTTAGATCAAATCATTGCATGGTCAACACCAATGTTGATGTTCTTATACCCATTCGCAATGGTTTTGATCCTTTTATCAGTCACATCACCACTCTTCCACCGCGATCCAGTCGTTTACGCATGGACAGTTGTCTGTACCGCCGTTCCAGCATTCCTAGAAATGATCAGTTCATTCCCACCGGTTGTTAGCCAGAGTGGCTTCGGTAAGGCCGTTACCACCTTCCAAAGTAACTACTTGCCATTTGCTAGCGCCGGCATGGATTGGGTGGTTCCAGCATTAGTTGGTGCTATTCTTGGGGTTACATTCCACTTGGTTTTGAAGGCAAAACGGAATGGTGCCGTTGAAAGTGAAAAAGAAGATTAATTTTAAAAACATATTTTATTTCAACTGAGCTAGCTTAATTGCTAGTTCTTTTTATTTTCAAAAATAAAGACCATGATTTAATTTTTTAAACCATGGTTTTCATATTATATACAAAAAATGCTGGGTAAAATTACCCAGCATTTTTTAGTTTATTATTTAATCTTCTTAACGAAAGTCTTATTACTAGTGATATAACTACCATCACTCAATACAAATCTGGTAATGCCATAGTACTTAATTGTCTTCACAATTCTTACTTTGGCACCCTTTCTAAGTTCATGAACAACATCATGTTCTGAGAATTTCTTGCTTGAGTGGACCCAAATCCCAGTATCACGAATGACACGAACCTGTTTAGCATGTGACTTTGGACGGTAGTATGCATCATGGGTATCGTTAGCATTGATGAAACCACCATTAGCTAAGCGGTATCTGATGTGACCGGCTTTCGTTCTAATAATTCCAATGACTTTGAATACCTTAGCGCGATTTCTTGGTTCTTTCTTGTATTCACGAATCAAGTTTTCGTCATTAAAGTAGTACTGACTGTGTTTATAGATATTAGCACTTCCGTAAACATAGAGTGGGAACTTAGCACGAGCAGCACGGTAGGCCTTGTCATAGTAATGAACGAATACTGATGACTTACCAATTAGATTTGGCTGGCCAAAGTAACCCATCCCAATCTTGTGACCTAAAGCAGATCCTGCTTTGCGGTCGTTGCGGTACTGGATCTTACCAGCTTGGTAACCTTGCAAGTAAGCCTTCTTATAAGCATCAGACTTACCATTCAATAGATTATTAACCGTTGATTGAGATTGGTTCATCATCCCATGCTTATGACCATCTTCATAGGCGTTATAACCATAATTATAGTTATAATCGTTCAATGAACGACGAGCCTTTGGCATGTTATTGCCGGCATCTTGGAGACCGGATAGATATTGTTTACCATCCTGGTATCCAATGTCATATCCAACACTTGGATTCGTTGGTTCTGGAACACTGTTAATGGCATCATGGAAACCATCCTTGGCATCTTGGTAACCCTTGATGTAGCGATTGGTATAGTCTTCACTCTTACCATTCAGTGGATTTGGATCAAATGGTTCACCAACATGGTAGCTCTTGGCACCATTTTCTTCAGCATGATCATCAACCTGTGGCTGGTTAGCAGCAGCAGCTTCGGCAGCTTCTTCGGATTCTAATGAATTCTTGAATTTAGCAGCGTTACTGTTAACTTGAGAATTTTCATTTGAAAGAACGACGCTTTCACTTGAAGCAGCAGATGCAGCTTTAGATGCAATTTCTGCGTATGATGCGGCTGAGTTCGGATTATTTGTCTTGTAACCTTCACTCGTTGCCGATGAAGCAATGGATGCTTGTTCAGAAACGGCATGAGCGGCACTGTTGGCAGCAGATGCAGCGGAACTAACAGCCTTAGAGTTTGAACTAACCACACTCTTGGCTTCATCATCAGCAGATTTGTATGCACTGTTGACTGAATTAGCAACTGATGAAATCTGTTGAGCCGTTTGACTAGCAGCTGAATTATAACCGGCGGCAACTGAGTTAGCATGGCTTGCGAAACTGTGATCCATATTGGCAGCGTGTTGAGATACGACTCTATCAGCATTTTCTGCCACATTATTATCATCAGATGCTTGACTAGCAGCAGTTGATGCTGCTTTAGCATATTCAGATGCCAATAAATCGTCAGAAGTCAATTTAGCTTGACTGACTGCGGTTGATGCAATTGATATTTGTTTATCAGCATCTTTAGCAGCACTCGTTGCAGTTGATGCAGCAGAGCTAACGGCGGATGAATCCAATCTAGCAGCACTCTGAACATCTGGCGTTGCACTATGGTAAGCACTTGCGGCAGATTGAGCAATGGATGTTGCATCCTGTGCAGCCTTATTAGTTAATGCACCATAGCTATTAGCTGCAGTACTGAATTTATCAGCTTCAGCATTAGCATGTTGATCAAATGCATGGTGGACATTGGCAGTATGACTTGCGATATCCTTATTAGCATTTGCAGCAGTACTGTTATCTGCAGCGGCTTGTGATGCAGCGGCTGATGCTGTATTAGCATATGAAGCAGCTTGGCTTGGATCATTAGTTAGTTTACCAGCACTAGCAGCTGATGATGCAATTGATGATTGTTTAGATGCATCATTATGAGCACTCTCAGCAACCGATGCAGCAGAACTGATTGCTGATGAATCAGCACTAATTGCTTTCTTCACATCGGGGGTAGCTGAATTATAAGCACTTGTTACCGAGTTAGCAATTGATGATGCCTGTTGAGCACCTAGACTAGCAGTTTGGTTAGCATCACTTGCATTCGAACTAGCGTGGCTAGCAAATGTGTGATCCATGTTAGCGGCATGTTGTTTCTCAGTAGCATTTTCGTCCGATGCATTATTACTATCTAAGGCAGCTTGTGATGCAGCATTTGATGCGTTCTGAGCATACGATGCGGCTAAGCTTGGATTGTCTGTCTTCTGGGCCTCACTTGCATTTAATGAAGCAATCGATGATTGTTTAGATGCATCCGCTGCATAGCTATTTGCAGCAGTTGAGGCTGAATTAACAGCACTTGAATCGGCCTTAGTAGCGTTTCTAACATCAGAAATTGCTGAAGCATAAGCTTGATTGGCTGAACTAGCAAGTTTAGATGCATCCTGATTCGTTTGTTCAGCTAACCTTGAAGCATCACTAGCGTTTGAACTAGCGTGACTGGCAAAACTGTGATCCATGTTGGCAGCATGTAGGCTAGCATTGCTATTGGCATTAGCTGCTGAAGCTTCGTCATCAGCAGCCTTTGATGCGGCTTCGGATGCAGTCTTTGCATACCCTGATGCTAATGAATCATCAGAAGTTTGTTTAACGGCCTTAACTGCGGCTGCAGCAATATCTGATTGCTTAGTAGCATCAGCGGCATAACTATCAGCATCCGAGGTTGCTGAACTAACGGCGGATGAATCAGCACTAGTTGCGACCTTAACATCCGGTGCCGCAGATTGATATGCAGCGTTAGCAGACGAGGATACTGTTGATGCAGCCTTAGCAGCTTGATTTGCTGAATTGTTTGCAGTATCAGCAGCAGCACTGTAACGATTGGTTTCAGCACTAGCATGATTATAGAAAGCATGGTGAATGTTAGCAACATTTTGATTAATCTTACTATTTTCATCTGCAATCTTTTGATCATCTATCTTAGCTTTTGCAGCAGCATCAGATGCAGTCTTAGCATATGAATCAGTTTGCCCCGGATCATTAGCCTGATTACCGGCAACAACAGCATCAGATGCAATCCTGGATTGTTTATATGCATCGTCAGCATCGTCACTTGCTAATGAAGCGGCGGTACTAACAGCAGCTGCATCAGAACTAGTTGCACTTTGAACATCAGACGGTGCATTTTGATATGCCCCCGATACCGAATTGGCAACCCTAGATGCTTGTTGAGCACCCTGATCAGCGGATACATTTGCATCACTTGCAACCGAACTAGCGTAGCTACCGAAACTATGGTTCATATTGGCAGCATGCTGATTTTCCATTGAAATTGCATCAGATGCATTCTGGTTATCAACCGCTGCCTTTGATGCGGCGGTTGAAGCATTATCCTTATAAGTTGCGGCTTGATTTGGATCATTAGTCTGATTAGCAAGTTTAGCATATGAATCAGCACTTGATGCTTGTTCAGCTGCTTCTTGATTAGCAAGGTTGGCATTGGAAGCGGCAGAATTAACAGCGGATGAATCAGCACTAACGGCATTCTTAACATCAGGCGTTGCTGATTGATAAGCAGCACTCGCTGAATTAGAAAGACCAGTGGCTGAATCTGCCGTTTGTTTAGCAGCATCAGATGCATTGTTGGCATTGAAACTAGCATGGTTAGCAAAGATATGATCCATGTTAGCAGCATGTGACTTTACAATATTATCATCATTAGCAGCATTGGTACTATCAGTTAATGCTTTAGCAGCAGCATCAGATGCGGTACCAGCATACTTGGATGCTAATATATCATCTGAAGTTTCGTTAGCGTCACTAACCGCAGTCGATGCAATCGATGATTGTTTGGAAGCGTCCTGAGCGGCATCACTTGCAGCTTGAGCAGCGGAACTAACGGCGGATGAATCTGCACTGGCTGATGCTTGTACAGCCGGAACAGCACTATCATAAGCAGTATTAGCCGAACTAGCAATTGCGGATGCATCTTGGGCAGCTTTATCAGCAGCAATCTTGTAATCATTTGCAGATGAACTGAACTTACTTGCTTGACCCTTAGCATGTTGTGCAAATGCATAGTGAATGTTAAATGTATGCTGATCAATCGTTACGTTTGCACTTGATGCGGCCGAACTATCTAAGGCAGCCTGCGAAGCAGCTGATGATGCAGTTGATGCGTATGAACTAGCGGAACTTTGATCAGTGGCATTAGCGCCATCACTCGCAGCTGCTGATGCAATCGATGCTTCTGATGAGGCATCCTGAGCAGCACTAGTAGCAGAATTGGTGGCATCGCTAATGGCATTTGAATCAGCATAAATTGACTTTTGAACATCAGAGGTTGCACTAGCATAGGCATTAGCAACCGAACCATTAATGGTGGTTGCCCTTTGAGCTGCCTTGCTAGCAGCCACACTATCATCATAAGCAGTAACGCTAGCAGCACTCCCAAATACATGGTACATATTGGCCGCATGCTGATTAACATTGGTGGCTTCTTTAGCTGCAGTATTATTATCAGCCAAAGCTTTAGCAGCCGCTTGAGCAGCGTTAGCAGCATACGAAGAACTGACATCCGCACTAATTGCCCGGTCGGCATCATTGGCATTCGTTGCTGCAATAGCATTTTGACTAGATGCATCTTTAGAAGCAGCGTTAATAGCGTCAGTTGCAGCTTTCAATGCAGCAGAATCAGAATTTACGGTTCCTTGAACAGCTGGTGATGCTGCATTGTAGGCATCATTAGCTGAACTAGAAGCTGCATTTGCAAATTTAGCAATCTTACTAGTGGCACCATTATAACCACTTGCCATTTCACTAGCATGGTTAGCGTAAACATGGTTCATATTGGCGGCATGAATTTCTTCTTGTACTTCCGCACTGGATGCTAATTTGTAATATGTCTCAGCGTTAGATGCAGCCTGGGATGCACCAGCAGCATAAGAAGACGTAGTGTTTGGATCTTGATTTTGTGCTGCTTGTTTTGCATCCAATGCTGCAACGTCAGATTGATCAGCAGCATTATTAGCGGCATTATTAGCAACCCCAGATTCAAAGTTAACGACAGTTGAATCAGAACTAGTTGCTTTCTGAATATCTGGTGTAGAGTTGTTATAGGCTGTCGCAGCCGAACTAGCAATTGAATTGACCCTTTGAACAGTTTGAGCAGCTGAACCAGCATAGTCACTAGCGGCAGAACTAGCATGATTAGCAAAGATTTGATTTACCTTTGCTGTATGCTGATTAACAATTACATTAGCATTTGCTGCATCGGTATTATAAGTAGCGGCACTTGATGCGGCATCCGATGCTAAGCTAGCAAAGTGGGCAGCTTTATCTGGATCATTAGTTCTGTAACCGTCATTTGCATATGAAGATGCACTTGCAGCTTGATCAGAAGCTGACTTAGTAGCGTTTGAAACATTAGTATATGCAGAACTAACGGCGGCAGCATCAGAACTAGCTAATTTTTGAACGTCAGAGGTTGCACTTCCGTAAGCAATCGCAACTGAACTAGCGTTTGATGATGCACCCTTTTGGGTCTGATTAGCAGCTGTATAGGCATTGCTTGCATTAGAACTAGCAAAGCTCCCAAAGCTATGATCCATATAGGCAGCATGTTTATTAACACTTGCATCAGCAGAACTAGCAGTTGAATCATCCGCTTTAGCGCTTGCGGCAGCTTCTGATGCTGTTTTAGCATATTCAGAAGCTAACTTAGCATCAGAGGTTTGGTTAGCCTCACTAACGGCTGTCGAAGTGGTAGCTACTTGATTATGTGCATCTAAAGCAGCTGAATTGGCAACCGATGAGTTATAGCTGACGTATGATGAATCCAAACTAGTGGCACTTTCGACGCCATCCGTTGTCGCATTATATGCAGAGTTAGCGGAACTAGCTACCGATGAAGCATTTTGAGCATCAGCACTCGCTGTGGCACTATAATTTTGAGCTGAAGTATTAAATCCACTAATTTGACCTTTGGCATGCTGTGCAAAGGCATGGTTAATATTATTTGCATATTGATTAATTTTATCGTTAGCTGTCTTGGCAATGGTACTGTCTAAAGTAGCCTGTGATGCAGCAGATGAAGCTTGTTTAGTAAACTCAGCAGCAGAACTAGGATCATTCGTCTTTTTAGCTAAATCGGCAGCTGAGGATGCGGATTGATTTTCTGAAGAAGCATCCTGAGCGGCACTAGTAGCAGTATTAGCTTCATTATTGATTGCATTTGAATCAGCACTAATTTCATTTTGAACGTTAGCTGGTGCTGAATCATAAGCAGTTGATACAGAATTAGATGTTGCTATAGCACTCTGAGCCGTTAAACTAGTAGCACTTGATGCATCACTAGCAACTGAACTAAAGTGACTGGCAAAGATGTGATCCATGTTAGCAGCATGTTGGTTAACAATGTCATTTTCATCCGATGCACTGGCATTATAATCAGCAGCACTCGATGCGGCATCTGATGCTAAGCTAGCAAAGTGAGCAGCACTATCTGGGTTACTATTTTGTTGAGCTTGTTGAGCATAACCCCTAGCACTGACGGCCTGGTCAGATGCTGATTTTGCATCGGCATTTGCTGCTGCTTCAGCTGTATCAATAGCTTTAGAATCAGGTCTAGCGGCATTTTGAACATCCTGTGGAGATGATCCGTACTCTGTACTTGCTGAATTAGAAGTGTTAGTAGCACTTCCAGCAGTCTGGCTAGCAGCACTTGAAGCCGTATCCGCACTCGAACTAGCATAGCTAGCGAAGCTATGATCCATGTAGGCAGCATGCTGATCCACGATACTATCAGCATTTTGAACGGCAACATTATCATTTGAAGCACTTGCGGCAGCGTCTGAAGCCTCCGCAGCATACTTGGCAGCCGATGAATCATCTGAAGTTTCATTAGCTGATTTAACTGCATCAGCGGCTGATGCGGATTGATTGGCGGCATCCTGAGCGGCTGCCTTAGCAATCGCAGCGTATGAACTCACTTCGGATGAATCAGAACTGGTGGCAGATTGAACATCGGACGTGGCACTACTATAAGCAGTAGCAGCCGAAGCGGCAACCGATGCGGCATCCTTATTAGCAGTGGCAGCAGCGTCTCCATAATTCTTAGCAGTAGTTCCATACTGGTTAGCCTGGCCCTTCGCATGCTGATCAAAAATCTTATGGATATTATCAGTATGCTGAGCCATATCATTATTGGCATCCGTGGCGGTCTTGTTATCAGCGGCGGCTTTGGCAGCGGCATCCGATGCTTGAGAAGCATACGATGATGCAACCCTTGGATCAGTCACTGAACTAGCAGAAGCAGCGGCGTCCGAAGCATTCTTGGACTGCTGAAAAGCATCCTTAGCAGCAGCATCCGCTTTAGCAGCATCATTATTGATAGCCGTTGAATCAGCAGCCATTGAAGACTGAACAGCAGATGGTGCGGACTTATATGCATCAGCAACTGACTTATTAGTTGTATCAGCGTTATTAGCTGCTTGGGTTGCAGCAGTCGAAGCGGTATTTGCTGATGAACTAGCATAACTAGCGTAACGATGGTACATATTAGCAGCGTGTTGATCAGCTGCAATACTATCATTTTGAGCAGTAAGGCTATCTGAAGCAGCATTAGATGCCGCGGTTGATGCCTCACCAGCTAGCTTAGCAGCAGTATCTGGATCACTAGCCTGTTTAGCTTGCTGAGCATACCCTCGGGCACTTGCAGCTTGTTCAGATGCATCCGAAGCGGCACTGTTAGCGTCTGAAGCAGCAGAACTAACGGCTGATGAATCAGCACTAGTAATTTTTTGCATTTCAGGCGTAGCTGATTGATATGCGGCATTGGCTGAATCAGCAATATCACTAGCACTCTGAGCTGTTGTACTAGTAGCAGTTGAAGCAACATCTGCATTTGAACTAGCACGGCTAGCAAAGATATGATTAATAATTGTAGCATTTTTTCTTTCTTGGTTATTAAGGTCAGCAACATCGGAACTATCATCTGAAGCAGTTGATGCGGCAGCAGCTGCACTTTGAGCATACGATGCGGTCGTTCCTTCATCAATTGATTGTCCTGCTAAATTAGCATTTGATGATGCTAGATATGATTGTTGATTGGCATCTTGAGATTTAACGGCAATTTTTGAAGCAGCGGAACTGACAACTGCAGCGGCGGAACTGATTTCAGATTGAATATCAGATGGCGCATTGCTGTAGGCATCACTTACAGAAGTAGCCATTGACGATGCTGATTTATTAATTTGATTAATTGCGGAACTATATCCATTAGCAGCTGCACTATCATGATTAGCAAAGATGTGATTCATATTAGCGGCAAATGAATTGGCATCCGAAGCAGCACTCGATACTAATTTATTATACGTTAAAGCATTCGAAGTGGCAGTTGAAGCTTCAGCAGCGTATGATGATGCACTATTAGGATCGGTAGCTGCAATCGCATAACTAGCATCAGATGAGGCATTCGAAGCATATTGATCTGCGGTTTGAGCATCATGGTTAGCAAGTGTAGCCTTTAAACCAAGTGCAGCTGAATCGGAACTAGCCATGTTCTGGACGTCAGACGGAGCGGCATTATAAACATTCGTAGCGGAATTGGATACCGTTGTAGCTTGCTGAGCAGAACCATTAGCACTATCTCTATATCCACTTGCCATCATACTAGAGTAGCTTGCAAAACGATGGTACATGTTAGCAGCATGCTGATTTTCAGTTGATAGTGCATTGGCTGCACCATTATTAGCATCGATTGCATTCGATGCAGCTTCAGAAGCACTCTGTGCATATTTAGCAGCTTGATCTGGATCACTAGTCTGTTTAGCCTGATTAGCGAATGCATCAGCACTCGATGCTTGCTTTGATGCAATTGCAGCTTCACTTCGAACGGTCGAAGCAGCTGAACTAACGGTATTTGAATCTGAACTAGTAGCATTCTGAACGTCAGGTGTTTCCGATTGATAAGCAGCGCTGGCAGCATTGGAAATTGAATTAGCACTTTGAACATTTTGAACAGCGGCCTTTGAAGCATTATCGGCGTTAGAACTGTAATGATTAGCAAAGATTCGATCAACATTTACAGCGTGCTGATCAACAATACTATCAGCAACACTCGCATTACTGTTATCAATCGATGCACTTTGAGCTGCGGTTGAGGCGGTATCTGCATACTGGGATGCTAACTTGGCATCAGAAGTATTATTAGCACTAACGACAGCGTCTGAAGCGGCTTTTAATTGGTTAACCGCATCACTGGCTGCAGAACTAGCGGTTGTTTCAGCTGAACTAACGTATGATGAATCTGAATATGCTGATGTTTGAACATCAGACGTTGCACTACTGTAGGCAGTAGCAACTGATGAAGCGACTGCTGAAGCATCCTTAGCGTATGCTTGAGCGGAATCATTATAGTCCTTAGCAGAATCTTCATACTGATTAGCCTGACCCTTAGCATGTTGATTAAATGTTTGCTGAATATTGGCAAGGTGTTTATTAATATCTGCATTAGCAGTGGCAGCCGTGGTATTATCAGCAGCAGCTTTAGCAGCAGCATCCGATGCTTGATTTGCATATGACGATGCCATATTTGGATCAGTTGCGTCATTTCCTAAACTAGCAGCTGTTGATGCAAGCTGAGCTTCATGAACGGCATCATTAGCGGCGTTATTAGCAACTCCCGCTGCCGTCTTAACGGCAGTTGAATCAGCATTCATGGAATCCTGAACATCCGCTGGTGCACTCTTGTATTCATTGGCGACCGAATTGTTAGCCGTAGTGGCATTTTGTGCAGCTTGAGTTGCAGCACCTGAAGCAGTATTAGCTGATGAACTAGCGTAACTACCAAAACTATGGTACATGTTAGCAGCATGCTGGTTTTCAGTATCGAAATCATCTGATACTTTAGAATTGTAGTAAGCAGCACTTGATGCAGCATCCGATGCTAAACTAGCAAAATGAGCAGCACTACCTGGATTACTATTTTGTTGAGCCTGTTGAGTATAATCTCTAGCACTTGAAGCTTGTTCAGATGCGAGACTGGAATAACTATTGGCCTCAGATGCAGCTGAACTGACAGCTGATGAATCCATATTAGTAGCGTACTGAACATCAGACGTTGCAGAATGATAAGATGCGTTAACCGCATTTGAAACAGATGTGGCACTTGAAGCTGTATCACTAGCGGCACTTGAAGCTGTATCAGCACTCGAACTAGCATAGCTAGCAAAGCTGTGATCCATGTAGGCAGCGTGCTGATCGACGATACTATCAGCCTGTTGAATAGTTGCATTATCATTTGAAACATTTGCAGCAGCAGTTGAAGTCGCAGCAGCATACTTAGCGGCCGATGAATCATCTGAAGTTGCATTAGCTAATTTTACTGCATCAGCAGTTGATGCAGCTTGATTAACGGCATCTTTAGCAGCGGCACTAGCAGTGGCTGCGTATGAGCTAACAATGTATGAATCAGAACTAGTGGCCGTTTGAACATCAGAAGTAGCACTATTATAAGCTGTGGCAGCTGATGAAGCCACAGTTGAAGCATCCTGATTAGCAGTAGTGGCTGCGTTTTCATAATTCTTAGCGTTAGTTCCATACTGGTTAGCCTGACCCTTCGCATGCTGATCAAAAATCTTATGAATATTAGCGGTATGCTGGGCAATATCATTATTGGCATTCCCAGCAGCAACATTATCAGCAGCAGCTTGAGCAGCAGCATTGGATGCCTGAGCAGCATATGATGATGCAACCCTTGGATCAGTTGCTGAATTAGCAGAAGCAGCGGCATTCGAAGCATTTTTAGATTGTTGAAAGGCATCTTTAGTGGCAGCATCTGCTTTAGCAGCATCATTATTGACAGCGGTTGAATCGGCTGCCATTGATGATTGAACATCAGATGTAGCAGACTTATAAGCATCAGCAACTGACCGATTGGTTGTATCGGCATCATTAGCAGCTTGATTTGTAGCAGCCGAAGCAGTATTCGCTGATGAACTAGCATCGTTAGCATAACTATGGTACATATTAGCAGCGTGTTGATCAGCAGTCGCACTTTCAGCAGCAGCATTATTACTATCATTGATGGCCTTTGAAGCAGCATCTGATGCTAAACTAGCATATTGAGCAGCACTATTCGGATCAGTAATTGCATTCGCCTGTTTAGCATATCCATTAGCACTTGAAGCTTGTTCTGAGGCAAGACTTGCATAACTATTAGCAGCACTGGCAGCTGAACTTACATCTGACGAATCGGAATAAGTTTCCTTTTGAAGCTCTGGGGTAGCCGAATGATAAGCGGTATTCGCTGAATCAGCAACATCATTAGCACTTGAAGCATTCGAACTAGAAGCGTTCGAAGCATCATCAGCAACTGAACTAGCATGGTTAGCGAAGATATGATCCATATTGGCAGCATGAGATCTAACACCGCTATCAGCAGTACTAGCTGCGTCCCTATCAGCTGAAGCACTAGCAGCAGCATCCGATGCACTGGTTGCATAGTCAGATGCTTGTGAATCATCTGAAGTTGCATCCGCTAGACCGGCATACTTAGCAGCACTGGCAGCTTGATTGGCGGCAGCGTTTGCAGCATTTGTGGCATCAGTTGCACCCGCTTTAACAGCAGCCTCATCTTGAGCAGCAGATTTTTGAACTGCAGGAGTGGCACTACTATATGCATTTGCTGCCGAATCGGCAATGGTAGAAGCATCTTTAGCATACTTCTGCGCATCCGTATTATCAGCTTGAGCAGAATCATTATATCCATGCGCTTTTTCAGCATCATGCCTTCCAAATGCATAGTGAATGCTTGCGACCTTCTGATTAATATCAGCGTTAGCTTTTTGAACAATTTCATTATCGGAAACTGCCTTTGCAGCAGCAGCTGAAGCTTCATTTGCTTTCTCTGCAGCAAGACTTTGATCCATTGTCGCATTCCCTGATTTTGCATATTTATTAGCATCTGCAGCGGCAGCTGTGGCATCATTAGCAGCAGATCGAGCAGCAGCGGCAGCTTCTTTAATAACGTTAGAATCAGAACTAATCAAATGTTGAACATCAGATGGAGCAGTAGCATAAGCATCAGAGACAGAATCATCAGTCTTAGTTGCCTGTTGGGCACCACCAGTTGCAGCGGTGGTTGCACTATCAGCAACTGAACTAGCTTTGCTACCAAAGATATGGTACATGTTAGCAGCATGCTGTTGTTCAATACTAAATTCATCTGATGCATTCGTATTATAAGTAGCAGCACTCGATGCGGCATCCGATGCCAAACTAGCATAGTGAGCAGCATTATTGGGATCACTAGCCTGTTTAGCTTGCTGAGTATAATTTCTAGCACTCGCAGCCTGATCAGAAGCAGATTGAGCATCATCATTTGCTGATGATTCAGCGTCAGTCACAGCTTGAGAATCAGCACTTGCAGCATTTTGAACTTCTGGAACTGATGATTTATAAACAGTGTTAGCAGCATTTGAAACTGATGTGGCACTTCCCGCAGTATCACTAGCAGCACTCGAAGCTGTATCAGCACTCGAACTAGCATAGCTAGCAAAACTGTGATCCATATAGGCAGCGTGCTGATCGACGATACTATCAGCTTGTTGAATAGTTGCATTATCATTTGAAACATTTGCGGCGGCAGTTGAAGCCGCAGCAGCGTATTTAGCAGCCGATGAATCATCCGAGGTTCCGTTAGCTGATTTGACTGCATCAGAAGCTGCTGTAACTTGATTAGCAGCATCCTGAGCAGCAGTTGAAGCAGTGGCAGCGTAGGAACTTACAATGTATGAATCAGAACTAGTGGCCGTTTGAACATCAGAAGTAGCGTTACTATAAGCAGCGGCAGCTGATGAAGCCACGGTTGAAGCATCCTTGTTAGCAGCGGCAGCGGCATCCCCATAATTCTTAGCAGCAGTTCCATACTGATTAGCCTGACCCTTCGCATGCTGATCAAAAATCTTGTGAACATTAGCAGTATGCTGAACCATATCGTTATTAGCATCCGTTGCGTTCTTGTTATCAGCGGCGGCTTTGGCAGCGGCATCTGATGCTTGAGAAGCATACGACGATGCAATCCTTGGATCAGTTGCAGCACTGGCAGAAGCGGTAGCATTTGAAGCATTCTGGGACTGCTGAAGGGCATCCCTAGCGGCAGCATCCGCTTTATTAGCATCATTGTTGATAGCCGTTGAATCGGCAGCCATTGATGATTGAACATCAGATGGTGCTGATTTATAAGCATTTGCAACTGAATTATTAGTTGTATCGGCATTATTAGCAGCTTGGGTTGCAGCAGCCGAAGCAGTATTGGTTGCTGAATTAGCATAACTAGCGTAACTATGATACATATTAGCAGCGTGTTGGTCAGCAGTCGCACTTTCGGCAGAGGCATTATTACTATCATCTGCAGCTTGTTGTGCTGCATCCGATGCTAATTTAGCATACTGGGAAGCACTGTTCGGATCACTAGTTGCATTGGCCTGTTGAGCGTATCCATCAGCACTTGAAGCCTGTTCTGAAGCAAGGCTAGCATAACTATTAGCAGCACTGGCAGCAGAACTGACAGCTGATGAATCAGCACTAGTTTCATTCTGAAGAACTGGAGTAGCTGCATGATAAGCAGTATTTGCTGAATTAGAGACATCATTAGCACTTGAAGCATTCAAACTAGAAGCATTCGAAGCATCATCAGCAGTTGAACTCGCATGGTTAGCAAAAATATGGTACATATTAGCAGCATGTGATCTAACGCTATTATCGGCATTTTGGGCCTTAGTTTCATCATCTGAAGCACTAGCAGCAGCGTCCGATGCAAGCCCGGCATACTTAACAGCCGATGCAGGATCAGAAGTTTGATTAGCCTTATTGACATAATCGGTAGCACTAGCAACCTGTTGTTTAGCATCAGCAGCAGCGTTTTTAGCGGCGGTTGAACCCGCAGAGACAGCTGAAGAATCTTGAGCGGCAGATTGTTGAACATCAGAATTAGCACTAGCGTAAGCTGCAGAAGCAGAAGCGGCAACAGCAGAAGCATCACCAGCATACTGTTGAGTCGAATCATTATACTTTTTAGCAGCGTCACTATATTGATTAGCTAATCCCTGGGCATTTTGATTACGAATATTATTAATATTATTTACATGTTTATTGATATTAGAAATTGCTGCAGCAGCTGCAGTACTATCAGCGGCGGCATTAGAAGCATCCGAAGAAGCAGTGGATGCATAGGACGATGCAGATGCTGGATCAGTTGCTAATTGTCCTAAACTAGCAGCGGTAGATGCATTCTGTGCTTGATTCGATGCATCTTTCGCAGCATTACCTGCAATAATATTTTGAGTATTGATTGCATCGGAATCAGCACTCATTTCATTTTGAACATCTGAATTAGCGGACTTATAAATGTCAGCAATGGAATTATTAGCAGTTTGCGCATCTTGAGCATTTGTCTTTGCAGCATTAGAATATGTCCCTGCAGCTGAACTAGCATAACTAGCGTAACTATGGTACATATTAGTAGCATGCTGTGCGACCGTCTGATTATCATTGTTCACGTCATTATTATATGCTTCCGCTTGAGCAGCGGCTGCAGAAGCTTTGGAAGCGTACGATGAAGCAGTCCCTGGATCAGTTGCATCACTGGCAGATTTAGCATTGTCAGATGCAATTTGAGCTTGGGCAGTGGCTTGTTTAGCAGCATTATCAGCAGCTGCTGAAGCTTGTGCAACCGCTTTGGAATCCAACTGAGTCTCTGCTTGAACATCTGAAGTTGCACTACTGTAAGCTTGTGCAGCGGAAGATGCAATTGAATCAAGACTTTGATCCGTCTGATTAGCAGAACCAGAAGCAGCACTAGCGGCTGAACTATAATTACTTGCAAAACTGTGGTACATGTTCGCAGCGCGAGTATTGGCATCATTACTAGCAGCGACTGCCGTATTATTATCAGCTACAGCATTGGAAGCAGCAGCAGAAGCAAGTCCAGCATAGTATGCTGCAGAACTTCGATCACTAGTTTGTGCAGCCAATGCGGCATTTTTCAATGCAGCTGCCGTTTGATTAGCAGCATCATTAGCAGCCGTAGTAGCAGTTGTACTATCTTGTCCAATTGCCAAGGAATCAATTTTAGTTACTCCCTGCATATCAGATGAAGCTGATTGATAAACTGCACTTGCAGCGCTAGAAACAGAAGTAATCCCCTGTGATGCTAAACCTGTTGAATTATTGGCATTATTAGCAACAGAACTATCGTTACTTGCAAAGCTATGGTACATGTTAGTTGCATAACTGTCAGCAGTTTTGCTAGCAGCGGTGGCAGCATCGTTATCATTAGAAGCTTGTCCCGCTGCATCAGATGCTAAATTAGCGTATTTAGCTGCACTGTTAGGATCACTAGTTGCATTTGCTTGTTGGGCATAACCAGCAGCAGCAGTTGAATGTTGATTTGCAAGGTTTGCATAGTTATTAGCTTGATTTGTCGCAGTGTTAAGGCCACTAGAATCTGAACTAGTAACATTCTGCATACTAGACGTTGCCGATTGATAAACGTTATTAGCAGCAGCTGAAACGTTCTGAGTATTCTGGGCAGTCTGAGCAGCGGCAGCTGAATAATTACCAGCATTAGAACTCGCGTTGTTAGCAAAGATATGATCCATGTTAGCAGCATGTGATCTAACACTATTATCAGCAGTTTGAGCCTTATTTTCATCACCTAAAGCACTGGCAGCAACATCTGATGCAATACCAGCGTACTTAGCGGCTGAAGCTGGATCGGAAGTCTGGTTAGCCTTGTTAACAGCATCAGCAGCGTTAGCAATCTGTTGTTTAGCATCAGCAGCGGCATTGGCAGCGTCAGTTGCGCCCGCCTCGACAGATGAAAAGTCTGCAGAAGCCGATTGTTGAACACTAGGAGTAGCACTACCATAAGCTTTGGCAGCTGAAGCAGCAATGTCTCCAGCGTCACCAGCATACTGTTGAGTTGAATCATTATACTTATTAGCAGCGTCACTATATTGATTTGCTAATCCCTTTGCGTTTTGATTAACGATATTATTAATATTATTTGCATGGTTATTAATTTTAGAAATTGCATCAGCTGCGGCAGCACTATCAGCAGCGGCTTGAGTAGCAGCAGAAGATGCTTGAGAAGCATATGATGATGCAGATGCTGGATCAGATGTTAATTTACCTAAACTAGCGGCTGAAGATGCAATTGATGCATATGATGACGCACCGTTATAAGCATTATTAGCAGCCGTCGTCTCATTATTAATTGCCGTGGAATCCGCAGAAATCCGATTTTGAACGTCAGAAGTTGCAGATTTATAAACATCCGCAACAGAATTATTGGCAGTTTGAGCAGCCTGAGCATTCTGCTTAGCAGCAGTCGAATCAGCATTCGCAGTTGAACTAGCATAACTAGCATAGCTGTGGTACATGTTCGTAGCGTGGACGTTAGCATCATTGCTAGCTGCAACTGCGTTATTACTGTCAGTGACAGCATTGGAAGCAGCCGAAGATGCAAGATAGGCATATGATGATGCAGACGTTGGATCAGATGCATCCATCGCCGATTTAGCATAAGAAGATGCATTTTGAGCCTGGGTAATTGCATCTTTAGCAGCAGCATCAGCAGTGGCTGAATCTGCAGCAACAGCTGTGGAATCAGGCTTAGTCTGCTGTTGAACATCAGCAGGTGCATTGCTGTAAGCCTGTGCAGCAGAAGATGCAATTGAATCTACATTTCCATCTACTTGAGTAGCACCAGCAGAGGCATTTTTAGCAGTTAAACTAGAGCTACTTGCAAAGCTGTGGTACATATTCGTAGCGTGGACGTTGGCATCATTACTAGCAGCGACTGCATTATTACTGTCTACGATAGCGTTAGAAGCAGCAGATGATGCAAGGCTGGCATAGTGGGATGCGGAACTATAATCACTAGCCGCCTTGGCTAGTTTAGCATTGGTTACCGCATTCTGAGTATCCGTATTAGCATTCTGAGATGCTTGATATGCAGTGGCACTATCAGCATTAACGGCCGCCGAATCAGCTTTGGTGGCTTCTTGAACATCAGGTGAAGCCGATTGATAAGCAGCGTTAGCTGAACTAGAAACGGCAGCAACACCTTGAGAAGTTGTTCCAATGGCATTGCTAGCAGTACTAGCAGCTGAACTTGAGTAGCTTGCGAAACTGTGGTACATGTTCGTAGCACGTGAACTAGCATCATTCATAGCCGCAATCGCGTTATTACTGTCGGTGGCAGCAATAGCAGCTGCTTGGGATGCAGCAAATGCATACGATGATGCAGACGTTTGATTAGTCGTCTGATTAGCTGATGCAGCGTTATCAGATGCAATCTTCGATTGAGCCGCTGCAGATTGAGCAGCATCATTGGCTGCTGCAGAATCTGCTGCAACAGCTTTGGAATCAGGTGATGTTATATTTTGAATGTCAGAAGGCTCGTTACTATATGCTTCTGAAGCTGAACTAGCAATTGAATTCGTTGTTTGAGCCGTTTGTTGTGCAGCTGAACTAGAATTACCGGCATCGACACTGGCACTACTAGCTAAAATCCGTTTAACATTAATCGCTAATTTATCAATCTCTTCACTCGCGGTCGTTACATTATTATTATCATTGACAGCATTGGAAGCGGCAGTCGATGCGGTTGCCAAATACCCATTCGTTTGATTAGGATCATTGGTTGAAGCAGCTTGATTTGTGGCTTGATTAGCAGCTGTTGATTGATTTTGTGCGTCGTTTGCAGCTTTATTAGCTTGACCAGCATAACCAGCAATAGACTGTAGATCGGCACTAATTGAGCCCTGGGTACTTGGATTAGCACTCTTGTAATCATCTGAAATGGATTGAGCTACATTCTGGGCGCTTTGATTGGTAACACTTGCTTGACTACTCTCGAAACTTGCCAAGTATGAATGAACATTGATTGCATTCTGATTAATTTGATTATTAGCATTAGCAGCATTACTTGCGTCAGCCATCCCACTTTGTGCTGCATTCGATGCTAAACTAGCATCCTTAGATGCAGTCGCAAAGTCAGATGTACTAGCTGCTTCCTTATAATAGGAATCAACATTTGATGATTGCGTTGAAGCATCACTAGCATAGCCACTTACGGCCTGTTGTTCATCACTGATTGCCGTTGAAGTTGCTGCAATTGAACCCTGCGCAGCAGAAGGCAATAAACCGTATGCATTATTAGCGGCGGTTGACTTCGTGCTGGCATCCGTTGAAGCAGCTGATGCCTGTCCACTTGCTTGGTTGGCTTGAAGTGAACTGATGATGGTACTTTCTCTGTCGGCATCGACAGCCGCACTTTGTGCAGCAGTAACATCTTGATTAGCCTTATTCATTGCGCCTAGACCGGTATTATAATAGGAAGAATTATTAGCAAAGTCATCAGCATTTTGAGATGATGCAGTACTAGCAATTCCAGATTGAGCTGCCGCATCTTTATAAGCAGCATCAGCGGCCTTACTATCAGTACCAATCTGATTTGATGCACTTGCAATTGAACCAGCAATCGCACTGTTGACAGAAGCGTAGGATTGGGATGCGTTGCTAGAAGCTGTAGCTACTTCAGCAGAAGCACTTTGTGCAGCAGCAGCTTGTCCACTATCGACTGGAACGTCATGATAAATACGACCTGCGATGCTAGAAAATTGGTTAGCCTGATTAGTTCCTTGATCAAATGGCGTTGGTGATGGATTTGGATTCATATTTCCATTATTATCAGGGTTATAGTTAACAGCATTTCGAGTATAATCACCGTTTGGATTAATTGCCATTTGGTTACCGCTACCTAAGTAGTGAATTGTAATTACCATTTGACCACTATTAGGGAAATTATATCCAGTTGGGAAATTAAAACTAAATGTTAAATTACGGTTTTGACGATTCTGATACCCTTCTGGAACATCAATGATTCCAGTATATTGATCCGTATCAGTATTGGTAATCGTATTACCGTTATAATCTGTAAATTGAGAATTATCGGTATAGTAACCATTATGTCCATCATCAGGAGAAAATGTTTTTCCATCATTTGGATTCGTGATTTTAATGTAAATAGGTCCCTTATAATTTGGATCATAGTTACTAACGTTAACCTTTACAGACATCTTATTGTTATCAACTTGAATTGGATTATTGGCAAATGAAACGTTAGGAATATCAAAGAATCTTAAGTAACGGCTTCCACCATTAGTTAAATTAGAATTAAAAGTCCCATTGTTTCCATCATAGATAACGTTTGTTCCATTTAATTTATATACGGTTAGTTTATTAGTAATATATGCGTAATTACCGTTAGAATCCATGCTGGCTTCGTAAAGCGGTGTGTATGAAGTATCATTATTAGTAGAAGCTGAATTAGTAACAGCAGATGAATAAATATTAAATATTCCATCGGCAATAAATCGGCTTTGTGTTCCAGAATTACTATTTAAATCAAAGATAACGTTTTGTTTACCTGGACTATTAACGAAGAAACCTTTAGCACCATATAAATCAATTAAATTAATATTCCCAGTTCCATCAGCTAATAATTTAACATTTGAATTATTGGTAACATTAACATATCCACCTGAATTAACATAAACTAAATTACCGGCAAAGCTTCCTAAATTCTTACCTTCAACATCAAATGTACTATTATTTTCAACATTAATATTTCCATCCGATAGACTGACAGCATTATATCCGGAATAAATTTGACCATTAGTGTGTACACTAAAAATACCATTATGATTTACATTAATGTTAGCTCCAGAAGACAATGTAACTGGTGAATATGCAGCATTAGGATTTACATCACTATCAACAATTAAATTACCACCATCAACATTAATTGATGAATTAGCACCAGACATATTAATTGATGATTCGGCCATTCCATTTTCAGTATCCATTGCGGACCCATTATAATAAGTCGTACTATTATTAGTAGGATTAATTAGTAAAGTAGCTCCTTTACCAATATAAATACTGCCACTCCCACTAGTCATATTAATGGCACCGTTAGCCCATTCATTAGTTCCAGAATTTTTGGCAGGGTGCAAAATCATATTTGATCCTGAATCCAATATAATTGAACCATTAGAAGATTCAAAAGATATCATACTAGAAGAATTTTCCGTATAACCTGTATATGTTCCACCAGTAGCTACACGTAAATTACCAAGTACAGATTGTAGATAAGTAAATTCAATATTATTTTGTGTACTCCCCGAAATTGGTTGTAATATTTGCGGATTCCATGGGGTGTAATATCCGCCACCATTAATATAATAATCAGTCCCACTTACATTAAGAGAACCTTTATCAACAACTACATTAACCCCAGAAATATATATTAATTGATTTCCAATATAGTTAACATTTTTATAATGCATTGTACCAACATCGGTTTGATTATTTCCTGAACTATCATATATTTTAATTGGTCCATAAAAATTTCCACCATACATTGTATGAAAGTTTTGAATATTAAGTGTACTATCTGATCCATCTGTTCCCATTGAAGAATCATCTAAAGAAACTGATGCCATTGAGAAATCAACAATATGATTTCCACCATCCACAGTTAGCGTGTGACCATTAAAACCTGTTACACCATAAGTGTTTTGTCCAGCACCATTGTAACGATCATTAAATTTATCATTTTGAAAGTTTGCGTCACTTATAAATTGAAGTTTTTTAACATTAGCATTTATATTATTATATGGCCCATAATTAACACCTAGTGCACTATTGAATTGATCACCATTACTTACAAATACAGTTCCATTATTCATTTGATCAACAGTGGTATTATATCCATATTGGTAAGCATTATTACCAGTATTAGAATAATAATACCAAGGTACTTTATTAAATGTATTACCAGTAAATTGCTTACTCATGGCATTTTGAGCACCCAAGTATGCTTGATCATAAGCATTAGTTGAATTACCTTGTGGTGAATATGAATTAGTAACTGGAACATAAGATCCGTTAACATTAGATCCTTGGTTAGTAACAACGTTCCATTTACCCTTTTCTGCATCTTGAGCACCTTGGTGTGCCAAGAAGTAATTATATGCAGATTGATAAGCAGAATTATTGGTTGAAATTCCATCAATCGTATTTTGGCTTAATGAGCTTCCACTAAAGGCAGATTCTGAAGTTTCCATACTTGTCATGGCACTATTTGGTGAAGTTTGGGCAACACTCTGAGTAGCTGCTGAATAGCTTTGGTAAGCATCTGATACGCCGTTATAACCATTCATATAATCGGTGTCTTCGTTAGCTGAAGTAGAACCAACAGCAGTCCCTGATTTAGCTTGGTTCCAAGCTTCATTTTCACCACGTTGGTATTCTAACTTTCTTAAGTCATCATAAGCACCACTGGCAGCTGAACTAGCGGTTGCAATTGCATTAGATGCTGCTACTACAGCATCAGATGCGTCATTAATAGATTTAGCATTTGTATTGGTAGTATCATATGCCTGAGCGGCAGCGTTATTTTGATTACCACTTTCTGAACCACCACTAATTGAACCCCATGCGGTTTTAATATTGTTATTAGCTTTGTCAGCAGTATCACTATTTTGCGTAATAATATTTGATTGCGGCAAAGCATTATTATATTGACTCTTAATTGATGAGTAGTCGTTATGAATTGAAGCATAAGAACTATAACTCTCTGCAGAAGCTATTGAATCAGCACCACTTGCATATGTGTATTCACTGCTTAAGTTCCTGAATTTATCATTTGCTAAATTAGAATTATTTTGTAATTTGGAAATAGTATTATTTGCAGCTTTAGATAGTTGTTCTGTATTAGCGACATTAGGATCCACAGCACCCGAACCAGCTAAAGTAACATTAGCATTCTTTTTAAGCAATTTGGATGCAGGATTACTAGATGGTTTAATATCATTCGAACTGCCACTAGCGGAATTAGTAGCTCCGATGTTAGCAGATGCACTAGGCGTCGTTTTAGTACCAACACTACTATTAGATGCTTGTGCAGTTCCACTTGCTAAACTACTACTTGATGAACCATTCGATTGAGTCTGTGATGATCCGGTTGAATGCTCACTTTGAACGTTAGTATTGCTAGTAGTTGAACCAGTACTATTTTGACTATTCGTTTGTTTAGCAGCTGGCTGTTCTTGGTTATCACTACTGCTAGAACTATTAACCTGATTAGAACTACTGTTTGTGGTTTGACTACTGGTAGTTTGAGCTTGATTAACGTTGCTGTTAGAAACATTCGAGTCACTGCTTGCAGAGGAGCTGGCATTGCTCTTGTTGCTTGTACTTGCAGCACTAGACGTTGACGATCCCGAATGCGTAGGGCTTACCTCATCAGCGTGAGCTTCAAAATTGGCATCTAAGGCTGTCTTCGACTTACTATGAGATGATTTACCATTCATAGAAGTGATCATGGTTCCACCAAAAGTCAATAAAGAAACGGATACAGTAACCCATTCTTTCTTGATTTTACGAAGGCGTTTCTTTTCACCAGTCTTATGAAATTGTCTTTTATTATATAACAATAAAAATACCTCCTCTGCTTTCAATATGTATAACAAATGTTTAAGCAACATCTGTTACTTTTTATTATATATAATCTAATTATGTGTATAAGGTTAGTTTATTCTAATCATCATGCAACTATATAGTATAATACATTTTTATTCAGAAATATATTATATGGCTTTTTAGAATATTATTGCATATTTTATGGTTAAAAAAAAGTCGAAATTAGAAAAAGATTAGTTTTTCTAATTTCGACTTTTTAATTAAATTAATTTAGTACTTTAATGAATATAAATTGTTATTAGCGTGAAGAACCCGAAGAATACACCAGGAACATTAGAGATTACTAACGGCCAATCACGATAAGTCTTATACCAGCCATAGAATGTCCATAAGGTTGCATTAATGGTTGCCACACATGGTTGAAGTGGTGAAACTGGATTGCCACTAAAATTTTGCATAATTTCAGAAATGTATGCAACATACATTAATGATGATGTTAAAATAGCAACTTTACTTAGTATTTTTAAATTACGAATTCGTTTGTCTGAAACTTGACGGCGTTTATCTTTAGGAACGTAGTTATCAATTTTCATATGCACACAGCCTCCTAATCGGCATTAAAAATTAAATTACAGTTTCAATATACAATATAGAAAAAATAAGCGCAATCATCATTGCACTTATTTCACATTTATTTTTCATTTGTTACATTCATTAAATTGATTATTCAACTTGATGATCGGCTTTTTCGCCGTGTTCAGATTGATCCAAGCCAGCTTTTTCTTCATTATTAGTGACTCGCATTGGAATCACGATATTAACAATTTTAATTAGGATAATATCAATAATGGCAACGAAGATAATCGTAAATGCAGTGGCGGCAACTTGAACTAATAATTGATGAAAACCACCACTGTAGAAAAGACCGTTGTTAATGACAGCTGGATTAACTAACTTAGTAGCAAAGCAGCCAGTTAGAATACTACCGGTAATTCCACTAACACCGTGGCATCCAAATGCATCTAAAGTATCATCTAGTTTAATTCTTGGTTTGATATAATTAATAAAGGTATAACTGGCAAGGGTTGCAATAATCCCGATCCAGAATGATCCGGCAATGGTAACAAAGCCAGCAGCCGGTGTAATTCCAACTAGTCCACAAAGGGTTCCGTTCGCAATCCCAGCTAACTTTGGTTTACCCTGAACGAACATATCTAGGAACATCCATGTCATCATCGCTGAAGCAGTTGATAAAGTCGTAGTTAATGCAGCTTGAACAGCGACGCCATTAACAGCAAATGCGGAACCAACGTTAAAGCCATACCAGCCGATCCATAGAATCGTAGTCCCCAATAAGACCCATGGAAGACTGTACTGTCTGATCTTTTGTGAATAATTCAAACGATGACCAAGGAAGACGGCCAGAATCAATGCGGTCACACCGGCATTAATATGAACAACGGTTCCACCGGCAAAGTCTAAGACCCCTAATTTAGCAAGGAAGCCAAGTGGACTCCAGACCATGTGAACCATGGGGTAATAAATGAAGATTGACCACAAAGTCGTGAAGACCAGTAAAAATTTAAAATTCATTCTACCAACAACGGCACCAACAAATAATGCTGGTGTGATGACGGCGAACATCATTTCAAATAATGAAAAGACACCATTTGGAACGCCGGTTGCAGTTAGAGCATCCAAATGAACACCATTCATAAAGAAATTATGTAGATTCCCAACAATGCCCTTAAAGTTACCGGTGAATGACATACTGTAGCCAAATGCAACCCAAAGGATAATTGCCAAACCAGTAATAATAAAGACAGACATCAATGTATTAACAACATTCTTCTTTGAAACCAGTCCACCGTAGAAGAAAGCTAAACCAGGTGTCATGAATAATACAAGGACACTTGATAAAATTAAAAATAACGTGTTAGCAGAATTCAATTTAATCATCCCTAAACATATATGATGTAATATATTATAACACCAAAATTAGAGAATATGCTGATATTTCGAAAATGTTCATAAATTGGGTTGATTTTATGTGAATTTTGATAACATTGGGAAAATAAAAAACAGGCACCCAGGGGTTCCTGCAAAAAATATATTTATGATCTTTAACATACTTAAAAAAGTATAAAACAGCTATAATAGAAATCGTAGCGGATAAAGTCACTTTTAGATTTATTATTATAATTATACTAAAAGAAAAGAACATCGAAAGTGTTTCGGAGGTTTAGCACTGATTAACCATCTTTGTTATCCTTCATCGGAAGATAGTAATAACTAACTTCCAACCGGGCTAGCTTCATTGCTAGCCTTTTTAGTTTGCACTGAAGTTAATCCTAAATATATAGAAACAAAAAAGCCAAGCTGGCAAACTGCCAGCTTGGCTCTTAAATTATTATTTTAAATTATTTAATATCAATACTGTGACCATTGCGTTGATCTTTAGATTCCTTTGGTAATGTAATCTTCAATAGTCCGCCATCATAGCTAGCAGAAATGTTATTGAAGTCAACATGTGGTAAGTAGAATGAACGAGCAACGTTGCTAGTTGAACGTTCTTTTCTTAAAACGTTACCTTTATTATCCTTAGCTTCTTTATTAAGATCGTGGTTAGCACGGATATTTAGATTATTGTCATGGTAATCTAAATCAATGTTGTCCTTCTTGAAGCCAGGTAATTCAGCAGTAACTTGGAAGTTATCCTTGTTTTCAACCACGTCAGTCTTCATTTCATTACTGTTAGCAAATGAATTGAACATGTTCTTACCAAAATTACCAAAGAAGTTATCCATTGGATCACCAAACATATCATAATTTCTGTTTCTTAAATCGTTAGCCATAATTAAGAACTCCTTTCAAATCTTTGTTTCATTTCTCTTTACGGTTACTATAATAAACATATTAAAATGATGTGCAAGAATTTAGCACTCAAATTTTAGAGTGCTAAACTAATAAATTAAATTAATTTTCAAATACTTATCCAGTGCTCATAGACGGTGGTATAATCTTGTTTAGTTATTCTATATTTCATACATTCATCATGTCTTAATTTATATTCTATAATAAGCTAATCAGACACGTTTAGGAGGGTTCTTTATGTTGAACCGAAGCCAATCTGAGCATCGTCGTTTTAAGAATTTTCATCCAGATTGGATATTAATCATTATTATGCTGATTGCCGCTAGTATGTATAGTTGGAAGCTGACGCAAGCTGGTAGTTCCAATGATTTCTACACTTCAGCTGTTATTAGTATGAGTAAAAATTTTAAAAATTTTTGGTTTGCTAGTTTTGATCCATCAGGATTCATTACCGTTGATAAACCGCCGGTGGCTTTATGGCTAATGGTGATTTCAGTTAAAATTTTTGGATTCCATGGCTGGAGTGTTGTCTTACCATCCGTTATAACTGGAATTTTTTCTATCTATTTGCTATATAAACTAGTCACACCGTATTTTGGCAGAATTGCTGGTAACTTAGCTGCCCTAGCAATGACTTTTACACCGGTCATGGTTGCCGATACAAGAAGTAATAATTTAGATACAATTTTAGTTTTCTTCCTATTATTGTCTCTTTACGTTTTGGAAAAATCATTTCGAGAACATCGTCGCTGGCTAATCCTTGTCAGTTTTGCACTGATTGGAATTGCATTCAACGTCAAAATGATCCAAGCATTCATGATTTTACCAACGATGTATTTATTTTACTTCCTATATTCAAAGCAAAAGTGGTTTCATAAAATCAAATGGCTGGCAGCATCAACCGTCGTCTTGATCGTCTTTACACTGATCTGGCCACTATCCGTTGATATGACACCGGCTAGCCAGCGTCCCTACGAAGGTGGAACCCAGCATAATTCCGTCATGGAATTAGCATTTGGATATAATGGTGTCCAAAGACTGGTCGGTCAAAAGACTGGTGTGAATGGTGCTTTTAAGGGAATGACCAAGAAAAAGAGCCAATTATCATCTAAAGGAATCAATTTTAGACAAATTGTAAGAAACCATTTTTACTTAAATCCTGATCAAAAAATCAGAAGGATTAGTATCTTTACGATTGGGATTGCAGGGCCACAGCGATTATTGCAATCAGCACTGGGTCCCCAGATTAGTTGGCTCTTGCCATTTGCAATCCTAGGGCTAATAGCTGCGTTCCTATACCATCGTGATCAAAGGCAAAAGTGGTACTACCTAAGTAATAGGCAGAAGCAGATTATTCTATGGGCTGGCTGGTTAATTCCTGTTGGCGGCTTTTTCTCCATCGCGAACTTCTTCCATCCCTACTACACAATCATGCTAGCACCACCGATTGCCGCCCTCTTTGGGATTGGTTTCAAAGTCATGCTGAACTTGTTCAATGATGAAAAACATGGCAGCAAATTAAGACGATGGTGGTTCCCAGTCGCAGTTGGTATCACTGCTGTGATTCAGTTCTGGTACATTTCAATTTATTATCGTCGTGGTGCCATGATTTTGTTAGCATCAGAATTATTTATCATTCTAGTTTTATTCATTATGAAAGCCAACCGCAAGCGAACCTACATTATGCTTGCTAGTTGTTTACTCATTTTAGCTGGTCCAATTTGGTGGTCATTAACACCAGTCTTATCAGCTGAATCTGCACCAATTCCGTACGCTAGCCCTGGCCTGTTCATTAAACGCGGTATCTCTGGTGCCATCAAAGATAGAACGAATCCAACGTTATTTAAATACTTAAAGAAGCATGATGGACATGCAGAATACTTATTTGCTGCTAGTCATTCCAACGTTGTATCCCCATACATCATCCGGACTAAAAAGTCAGCCATTGCACTTGGTGGTTATAATGGAACCGACCCAGCAATTACACTTAAACGGTTCAAGAAGTTAGTTGAAAATGGTCAACTTAAATATTATCTAGACGATAATAAAGAAGGTGGCAAGAATAACGTTCAGATTGTCAAATGGGTTAGAAAACATGGCCGTAAGGTTAAATTCAAGAGGAATATTATTTCACAAAGTCAAATTTGGAACGTCATTATGCCGGTTCAAAAGTATAAAAAGCATCCGTTTGGCAGGAGAAAAGTTCTCTACGACTTGAGTGGTATCTATAAACGACACCGCCAAGTCAATCGTAGAGAACAAACAACTGATTAGACTAAAAAAGATCCAGATGAATTTATCATCTGGATCTTTTTTATAATATGATTAGTCCGGTTTAACAACCGTTTGCTTAGTAACATCAGCTAAAATCTTGAGAGCATCTGCTCTGGTCTTAACTTTATCCATATCAAAAATAATACTGTCAATGTTACCACCCTTGAAGTCAAATCGTTCAACGTATAAGTAAGGATCGTCATCAGCATCATCTTGGAATGCAGCATCAACTTTCTTATAAAATGCGGCAGCCCAGTAATCATCCTTCATTCGTTTGAAGTCTTTTTTAGTAACGTAGCCTTGATCCTTAATTAATTGAACACCCTTTTTAATGTCATCCGGGTTAAATTTGATTTCGGCTTCTTTCTTTTCATCTTCAGTTCTAGTATCTTCTTTTTCAGCTTTTTCAGCATCAGCTTGGCCTTCAGCTGCTTCAGCTTGAGACTTGCTTGCTGCTTCTTCTTTTTTTTCAGCCATGTTTTTACCCCTTCTGTATTAATATTTGTCAACGTCAATTTTATCATCATTTCTACCCATAGTCTAATTAACCACAATGTTTATAATGGTAATTCTTGCTTATCATTTCACATAAAATGTATAATATGACTACAAGTATCAATAAATTAAAGTGAGGTAATAAATATTGACTAGCGGTCAAGCATTGATTGACATTATTGTAATTCTAATCACGCTTTTCTTTGCTGGTTTCTTCGTTGCATGTGAATTTGCATTAGTTCAAACGAGAGAAGACACCTTAAAAGAAAAGCAACGGGCGTTGGGCCACCCTTCTAAAAAGCTCAGTCGAGAGATTCACATGGTCAACAATTTAAATATTTACCTTTCCACCACCCAAGTTGGGGTTTCACTCGGTGGAATTATTTTAGGTTGGATTGGTGAAACTTTTATCGTTCAAGTTTTAGTAGATTTATTTGGCGTTACTGCTGGTTCATGGATGAGTTCGGCTACCATCCATAGTATCAGTGGGATCATTGGTGTTATTCTTTTAACCTACATTGAAGTGGTTTTAACTGAAATTCTACCAAAGAATATTTCAATTGATGCCCCCACAAAGGTTTTAAGCTTTGTCTCAACGCCACTTCACTATTTCCACAAACTATTCTTCCCAATGGTTTGGGCATTAAATTCATCTGCGGCGGCAGTTGTTAAAATGTTGGGCATTCCACTAGCAAAGGATAGTGATCAGGCTTTCAGCCAACGGGAAATTTTAGATTTATCCAAGGATGCCGTTAAAAATGGTGAATTAGAAAAATATGATTACCTTTATATGGAACGGGCATTTAAGTTTAACGATAAAGTGGCTCGTGATATTATGATTGATCGAACCCAATTAACCACTTTGGATATTAATTCAAGCGTGAATGATGCAATCACATTGTATCTTCAATCTAAATTTTCCAGGTTGCCGGTCGTTAAAAACAACAACCGTGATAATATCTTAGGTTATGTTTATAATTACGATTTAGTTCGTCAATCCAGGGTTGATTCCAAGGCTCCTATTAAGAAATTGATTCGAGATATTCCAACAACTGCTGAATCAACCAAAATTACAACCGTTTTAAATCAAATGATCAAAAGCCGAACTCCAATGGTCGTTGTCGTTGATGAATACGGCGGAACTTCCGGAATTATCACTGATAAAGATATTTACGAAGAATTATTTGGTACTGTTCGGGATGAAATTGATCCGTCCACTAATAAGTACATTTTTAAGCAACCAAAGGGAACTTATCAGGTCAATGGTAAGGTTCCAACCCACGATTTCGAACGGTTCTTTAACACCACCATTCCAGCATTTGATAAAACTGATATCGTAACGATTGCCGGATTCATCATTGATAATTATAGTGATTTGCATTCTGGCAAAGTCATCCGAATTGGCAATTTTGATTTCAAGATTTTAAAATATGAAAATTCATTCATTGATTGGTTGGAAGTTACACCCCACCAGGATAATGAACAACCGAAAAACGTTTCAAAGGATAAGGAGGAAAAATAATTGACGCCGTTAAGAATTTTATTTATATCAATCGAAGGTAATACCAGAAGTTTTGTAAATGATTTAGCCGATTATGCAGAAGATGAGCACGATGCTAATGCTGACAATCCGTTGATCGAACTAAAAGAAATTTCTGATCAAACCGATTTTAAAGATGAAGAAAAACCATACTTTACATTTGTTCCCACCTATTTAGATGGTGGTAATGGTATTGATAACGGCGTAAAAGAATTAATGACCAATATCCTAGGTGAATACATTGACTATCATAACAACAGCAAACTTTGCCTAGGCGTTGTTGGCAGTGGCAACCGTAACTTCAACCAGCAATACTGCTTAACCGCCAAGCGTTACGCTAAGCGGTTCAAATGCCCGTTCTTAGATAACTACGAATTACGGGGTAGCAATGCTGACGTCAAGCGAATTTATCAAGTGATGAAGCAAAGGGCTGCTGATACAATTAAATAAATAACGATATAATTAAAAGGCTTGCTGAAAAATTCAGCAAGCCTTTTTTGATTTGATGATCAAATTTATTTTGATAATTTCATTTTACGAAAACCTAAAATAACCATTAACAACGTTCCTAAAATTAGAAAAGCTGACAGGCCAAAAAGTGAATTATAGCCAATATCTTCAGCTAAAATACCGCCATAAAGCGGACCTAGCGCCCGGCCAAATGACATCATCGAATTAAATAATCCTTGATATTTTCCTTCGTCCTTTTTAGGTGCCATTGAGCTTAACCAGGCAGGGATGTTTGGAATCGCAATCATTTCACCAAAAGTCAAAATCACCATCATTAGCATGAATTCATAATACTTGTTAGCAAAAATCAAGCCAATAAATGAAATTCCAAAAATCACAATTCCCAAGTAAATCTGGTGCCTTAAATTATAAGCAGCACCCATTTTAGAAATTAAAGTTTGAAGTAAAACAATCATGGTTCCATTTACGGTCCAAACGATGCTGTACTTCTCAAATGAGATGTTCAAGTTGGTCATATGAACCGGCATCACACTTTCCCAAAGTGAATAACTCATGTAAATGGCAAGTACCATTGCACAAATTTTCAACAATAATGATAAAGAGCCAGTTTTTGATTGGGATTTTTTGGCATGATGATTAACATTATGATGATTTTCACGGTCACTAAAATCAATGTTTAAATCAAAAATCGTCATTAATAGTAGGACTAAAAAGAAAATGGCAGCAACCGAAAAGACGGTCGTAATACCGAATTTAAATAGGTAACCGACCATCGTGGTCCCAATGACGACCCCGACATTAACACCGACGTACAGGATATTGAAGACAAAACGGGTGCTCTTTGATTTAACGAGCGAAGCGTACGAATTCATGAGCGTCAGGTTAATTCCGTTTCCAAAGCCCATAATAATATTCATGATGGCAAACATCGGCCACCCATGGTAAAAAATAAGAATAATCGTTGAAGCTAACGATAGTAAGATGCTGAATAGTGAAGAATAGTACGGTGACCAATTATCAAATAAAAAACCACCCGCTAAACTACCGAGCATGATGGAAGATGAAATCAAAAATAATACAATTCCAGCAACGGTTAACGATTGCCCTAAATTATTGTGCATATACATCGTCGTTAACGGCCAAATAAACGACGATGCCGAATTGAGCAATAACGAATAAATTAAGACCGATTTCATACTAATTTCTTTTTTCTTCTTAATTATTATCCATCCCCCTTTTCAATTAATTCAACAAAAAAGCGATTAGTTCTTCTAATCGCGACCTAATATTTATTTTACATTCTTATTATTAATAAGCAAAGAAAAAAGCGTGGTAAGGGTTAACCTCACCACGCTTTAATATATATGATTTATAATTTATTTCTTTTCAAATGAAGCAACTTTAGCTTTACTACCGTTAACTAATAATGAAGCATTTTGTGATTTCTTACCAGAAATATTAAAGTGCTTAGTTGATGTTAAACGAAGGTAGAAAGTACTGTAATGCTTCTGACCACGGCCCTTATAGGTAACACGGTACAAGTTGTCCTTATTAACAGCCTTCAAGTAGTAAGTTGCGTTTCTAACCAAGTGCTTGTTGAAACGATTGTTCTTATACAAGTCCATATTTAAACCATAGGTATTATTAAAAGTCCAACGTTGACTATAGCCATTAGATTTGTTGGAATTCCATTGACCAGCAATGTTAGAAGCCTTGATCAAATTGCTTCGGCTAGATTTTTTAGTGGCCTTCTTATCTTTTTTATTGGTAGTCTTTTTGCTAGTGGTTTTCTTAGCAATTTTTTTAGTTGTAGTTGATTTCTTAGCGGTCTTCTTGGCAACCCGAGCTTGAACATCAATAATATTGTAGAAATTAATGCGGCCACGTTGAGCGTAAACATAAACGCGACTGTTGGTATTTACTTTTTTATTCAAACGAATTGTGAAATGACCATTCTTTTTAGATGCTCGACTAGTACCTAAGGTTTTGCCATTCAATTTGGCGTAAACTTTAACGCCCCTTGAAGCATTACCAGAGATGCTTCTAGCATTATTATAAACACGGTAGACATTTAAGGATGGTGATCCAGGTGCCACATTTGATTTAGCTCCTGCATTGACGTTGGCTGATAATCCAAAAGCTGCAAATAAAGCTGCAATTCCAGTTAAAATATATCTTTTCTTCATTTTAGATTCCTCTTTTACATATTTTCATTTCAAAGACATATTATAGCCTTTATTTCGTAAAATGTTAGTATTTAACTCAATTTATTTTAATTTTTTTGAATTCATGGAAAGCGATTACATTTAGATTGTTATTGGATTAAATCGCTTTTTTTAATCCCTTAATTGTTATATAATGACAATGATAAATAGAAACCATTCGTTTACAAGACGGATAATAAACAAAGGAGTGATATTTTGGCAACTGAAAGTACTACCTTAATCATGCTTTTTGGGGCAGCTGGTGATTTAGCTACACGTAAGTTGTATCCTTCCCTTTTCAATTTGTATAAAAAGGGAACTTTACAAAGTCACTTTGCTTTAATCGGTACGTCTAGAAGACAGTTATCTGATGATCAATTTCATCAAATCATCCTAGATTCAATTAAAGATCAAACTACTGATCAAAAACAAGCTGATGATTTCGTTAGCCACATGTATTTCAAATCACATGATGTTACTAACCCAGCTCACTATCAAGTATTGAAAGAATTTGCTGCTAAATTAGATCAAAAATATCAACTTAAGGGCAATCGAATCTTTTATATTTCTATGGCCCCAAGATTCTTTGGAACCGTTGCTAAAAATCTAAAGGAACAAAATGTTCTTACTGATAATGGATTTAACCGTTTGATCATTGAAAAACCATTTGGCCGTGATTACAAATCCGCTGAATCATTAAACAATGAATTAAGCTCTGCATTCAATGAAGACCAAATTTTCCGAATTGATCACTACCTTGGTAAAGAAATGGTTCAAAATATTATTGCTTTACGTTTTGGTAATCCATTGATCGAATCCGTATGGAACAACAAGTACATCGATAATGTTCAGGTTACTTTAGCTGAAAACATGGGTGTTGGTGTTCGTGCTGGTTACTATGATTCTGCTGGTGCCCTTCGTGACATGGTCCAAAATCATATCATGCAAGTGGTTAGTTTACTAGCCATGGAAGAACCAGATTCATTCACCGATGTTAATGTCCGGGCTGAAAAAGTTAAGGCATTAAAGAGCCTTCATATTTATGATAAAGATGAAGTTGCAAAGAACTTTGTCCGCGGTCAATATGGCAGCAAAGGCGATCAACCTGAATACCGTAAAGAAAACGGTGTTGATGATCACTCAAATACTGAAACATACGTTGGTGGAAAATTAGAATTCAGAAGTCCTCGTTGGGCTGGCGTTCCATTCTACGTTCGTTCCGGTAAATTAATGAAGAACAAAACCACTAGAATTGACGTTGTCTTCAAGAAGCCGGCTGCTGATATTTTTGCATTAGGCAGTAATGGTAACGTTAGTGTTAATTCAAACGTTCTAACGATCCAAGTTGACCCTAATCCTGGTTATGCATTGAAGTTAAATAATAAGAAGATTGGCCAAGGATTTGGTATTTCTCCAGTCACCCTTAACTTTACTAAGAGCGCTGCAGATCAAAAACAAATTCCACAACCTTATGAACGTTTACTTCATGATGCCTTAAAGGGTGACCACACTAACTTTGCTAGTTGGCAAGAAGTTGGTACTGCCTGGAAGTTTGTTGACCCCATCAGACAATTATGGGACAGCAATCAACCAGACTTCCCTAACTATAATCCCCAAACTAACGGTCCTGAAGCCGCTTCTAAATTATTAAGCCGTTCCGGCCGCAAATGGGTTTATTAGAGGCATATTTTAATTCACTTTTAATGGGTTGAATGTTAAAATTATGGTTGTATCGTGATACTCTAAAAGAGTATTAAACTAAAAATAATACACACAAAGGAAGGTACATTTAAATGGCTGATCAAGCACAAATCGGTGTTATTGGAATGGCTGTTATGGGTAAAAACTTAGCCCTTAACATTGAAAGCCGTGGATACACTGTTGGTATTTTTAACCGTACTGGTTCTAAAACTAAAAACGTTGTTAAGGAACATGCTGATAAAAAGTTAGTTCCTAGCTACAGCTTAGAAGATTTCGTTAAATCATTAGAAACCCCACGCCGTATCATTATGATGATTAAGGCTGGTAAACCTACTGATGCTGTTATTAACGAATTAATTCCTTTACTTAGCAAGGGTGATGTCTTAATTGATGGTGGTAATACTAACTTCCATTCAACTATGGCACGTAACGCTAAGTTAGATAAATCCGGTATTAACTTCATCGGAATGGGTGTTTCTGGTGGTGAACTTGGTGCATTGCATGGTCCATCATTAATGCCTGGTGGTCAAAAAGAAGCTTACGATTTAGTTGAACCAATCTTAACTAAGATTGCTGCTAAAGCTAAAGACGGTAAGCCTTGTGTTGCTTACATCGGACCTAATGGTGCCGGTCACTATGTCAAGATGGTTCATAATGGAATCGAATATGGTGATGAAGAATTAATCGATGAAAGTTACAATATTTTAAGAAATGTTGCTAAAATGAGTACTGACGATCTTTCAAACGTATTCAAGGATTGGAATAAGGGTGAATTAAACTCATACCTTGTTGATATTACCGGTGATATCCTATCAAGAAAAGATGACTTAGGTTCTGATAAGAGCAAGCCAATCGTTGATATGATTTTAGACCGTGGTGCTAATAAAGGTACTGGTAAGTGGAGTTCAGAAGATGCATTAGCAATTGGTGCTCCTCAATCACTTATCACTGAATCCGTTTACGCTCGTTTCATTTCAATGCTTAAAGATGAACGAATGAAGGCTTCTAAAGTATTACCTGGCCCTGACAACAAGGTTGACTTCAATACTAAGAAATTAACTGAAGAAGTTAGACAAGCATTATACTTTGGTAAGATCATGAGTTATGCTCAAGGTTTCGAACAACTTCGTTTTGCATCTGAAAACTACGACTGGAACTTGAAGTATGGTGAATTAGCACAAATCTGGCGTGAAGGTTGTATCATTCGTGCTCAATTCTTACAAAATATCACTGATGCATTCGATAAGGATCCTAAGTTAACTAACTTATTATTAGACCCTTACTTTGCTGATATTGCTAAGAAATACCAAGATTCAGCTAGAGACGTAGTTGCTTTAGCAACTAAAGCTGGTTTACCAGTTCCTGCATTATCTGCAGCCGTTTCATACTACGATTCATACCGTGCCCAAGTATTACCTGCTAACTTATTACAAGCTCAACGTGATTACTTCGGTGCCCATACCTACGAACGTGTTGATCGTCCAGGTAACTTCCATTACACATGGTATAAAGAACAATAAAATTAATTTAAAATTGATTTTAAAAACAGGATCCTTAATTGAATCCTGTTTTTTTATCCGCTTTTATCACATTTATTTTTAATTTTTATTAGTTTATTTTCATAAGATATATTGACATCTTTTCAATATGTAATTATAGTTAAATTAATTAAGTTTAACGTTAGGAGTTTTGAAATTATGGGAAAAGGAAACGTGCACTCTGATATTAATCCTGATGGTACCAGAAGAACGTTGAAGAACCGTCATGTGCAAATGATTGCCATGGGTGGGATGATTGGAACCGGTCTTTTCTTAGGTGCTGGATCAACCATTTCCAAGACCGGCCCATCAATATTATTTATATATGCAATTATTGGGGTCGTCTTCTTTTTAATGATGAGAGCGATTGGTGAAATGCTGTATGCATCCCCGCAGGAACATACGTTTGTTGCCTTCATCACTAAATACTTAGGTTTACCGGCCGGTTTATTTGCCGGTTGGAGTTATTGGCTTGGAATTTTACTGAGTGGAATTGCTGAATTGACAGCCATCAGTGTCTATGTGAAATATTGGTTTCCATCGTGGAATTCAGCTGTCATTCAACTCGTCTTCTTAATAATATTAGTCGCCGTCAACGTTTTAACGGCACGGGTCTTCGGTTCAGCTGAATTTTGGTTTGCACTGATTAAAATCGTTGCGATTTTAGCATTAATCATCATTGGTTTAATCATGATTTTTGTCGGTTTCAAGGATCCAAATGGCGAAACCGCTAGTTTCAGTAATCTAACCAATCATTTTCAGTTCTTCCCACATGGCGTTCATACGTTCATTGGCTCCATTCCAATGGTATTCTTTGCATTCCTTTCAATGGAACTAGTCAGTATTACGATTGGTGAAACCCAGAATCCACGTCATGTTCTTAAAAAAGCTGTTAATCAAACCGTGTACAGAATATTACTCTTCTATATTGGTGCTTTAACCATTATTATGAGTATTTCACGCTGGACAACGTTTTCTCCACAATCAAGTCCATTTGTATTAGTCTTCAAATTAGCCGGAATTCCGGCAGCAGCAACCGTAATCAACTTTGTTGTCATTACATCTGCTGCTTCATCCATCAACAGTTTGATTTTTTCATCCGGAAGGCATCTTTACCAATTATCGATTGAAACCCACAGTAAAGTTTTGAATCCGGTTGGCAAAATCTCTAAAGAAACAGGTGTTCCGCGGAATGCAATTTTAGTATCTGGTGCTTGCTTACTTTTTGCACCGATCATTAGTTCCATTCCAGCAATCCAAAGTGCATTTGAATTCATTAGTGCCGCTTCCAGTGATCTTTATCTTTTCGTTTATGTTTTAGTAATGTTTTCATTATTGAAATATAAAAAATCACCGGATTATCTACCAAATGGATTTAAAATGCCATGGTCCAAAGTTACGGCCCCACTTGATATCATTGCCTTTGGGTTAATTTTCTTAACACTATTCTTTAATCCAAATGACGTGATTCCAGCAATTGGAGCAGTAATTTGGTTAGTTGTCTTTGGTGGTTTTTGCCTGCTTAGGTACCATGGTGAAAAACCAGCCCATGAATTATAAAAATCATTTTTAAAAATCTAAAAGCCTCCACACAATCCATGTGTGGGGCTTTTTATATGGAAATTGCACTCACGCATTTTTAATTTTCTTACTAAAATTTAATAAAATATATTGACATTGCTTATATATGTGATTATGATTTACATCAAACATAATATTATTATATTAATTTAATGTAGTTGTAAGATTATGGTTCCAAGTTAGGAGATTTTAATTATGAAAAAATCAGGTGCAGGTGCTGCAGAATCAGATATTAACCCTGACGGTACTAGGAGAACACTAAAGAATCGCCATGTCCAAATGATTGCGATTGGTGGAACAATTGGAACTGGGTTGTTCTTAGGTTCCGGATCCACCATTTCTAAAACGGGACCATCAATTCTATTTATATATGCCCTGATTGGCTTAGTCTTTTTCATTATGATGAGAGCCATTGGTGAAATGCTTTATGCATCACCCCAAGAACATACGTTCGTCGCATTTATTACTAAGTACTTAGGATTAGCGCCCGGCTTATTTGCTGGCTGGAGTTATTGGTTAGCCATTATCCTAGGTGGGACGGCAGAATTAACTGCCATTAGTATTTACGTCAAATACTGGTTTCCGAATTGGAACGCTGCATTAATCCAACTCTTTTTCTTGATAATTCTAGTATCAATTAATTCGTTGACAGCAAGATTATTTGGTTCAACTGAATTCTGGTTTGCGATGATTAAAATTGTTGCCATTATTGCTTTAATCGTGATTGGATTAATTATGATTTTCACTGGCTTTAAAGATCCAAATGGTCAAACATCCAGTTTCAGGAACTTAACTTATCATTTTCAATTCTTCCCCCACGGGATTAATTCATTTATTTCCGGGATTCCAATGGTCTTCTTCGCATTCCTTTCAATGGAATTCGTCAGCATTACGATTGGTGAAACTAAGAGTCCACGCCATGTTTTAAAGAAAGCCATTAATGAAACCGTCTACCGAATTTTAATTTTCTATATTGGTGCATTAACCATCATTATGAGTATTGCCCGCTGGACATCATTTTCACCGAACACCAGTCCATTCGTATTGGTATTTAAACTCGCAGGAATTCCAGCTGCCGCAACCATTATTAACTTTGTTGTCATTACATCCGCTGCATCATCGATTAACAGCCTCCTCTTTTCATCCGGTCGTCATTTGTACCAGTTATCAATGGAAACTAATAGTAAGTTATTAAAACCAGTTCAAAAAATTTCTAAATCTGGTGTCCCGGCCAATGCCGTTAGAATGTCCGGTGCCCTTTTCTTAATCGCACCAATTATCAGTTCAATCCCAGCGGTTCAAAGTGCTTTTGATTTCATCGGTGCTGCCGCCAGTGATTTATACTTATTCGTTTATGTTCTAGTAATATTTGCATTATTAAAATACAAATCTTCATCTGATTACATGGCCAATGGTTTCAAAATGCCAGCTTATAAAATTACAGCACCACTTGATATCATTGCATTTGGATTGATTTTCATCACATTATTCTTCAACTCTGACGATGTCGTTCCAGCAATCGGTTCAATCATCTGGTTAATTATCTTTGGTGGATTTTGTTACCTCAGATACCATGGCAAAGAACCAGCTCATGAAATGTAAAATCTTTTTTAAGATATGAAAACAACCTAGTTTAGAACTGGGCTGTTTTTTTAATTCTTGTTAATTAATAATCATTATAAGTTACAAATAAATCAATTTATTGTAAAATAATGAATAGAAATGATATGTAAATATCATTTTAATTTGTTTCATAAGGAAGGATGAGTTAATTGGCTGATCAAAAGGTCTACAAAGATTATTTCTTTGACGAACCAGCATATGATTATCATGATGGTGGTTACGTTAAGCTTCAAGTTCCTGATGTTCCGGAAAATAAATTAAATATTCCAGAACCATTGAAGCCGGATAAGGAAACTGATACTGATATGTACTATACAGTGGTTGCTCAAACTGGCGAGACACAAATTATGCCTGGTGCTAAAACCAAGACATGGGGTTATAACACTAGTTTATTGGGCAAAACAATCATTTTAAAACGTGGTAAACACATTCATATCACTTTAAAGAATAAATTACCCGAGCTAACTACTTTCCATTGGCATGGCTTAGAAGTTCAAGGTGATATTGATGGTGGCTGTCATTCACCAATTTATCCAGGTGAATCAAAAACGATTAACTTTATCTGTAATCAACCGGCTGCATTCTTATGGTTACATGCCCATCCATGTCCATCAACTGCTGAACAAGTATGGCACGGTTTAGCTACTGGTGTCGTTGTTACCGATCAACATAAGGCATCATTGCCAATTCCTAAGCAATACGGTGTTGACGATATTCCATTAGTTTTGCAGGACCGTAAATTCCATCAAAATAATCAATGGGATTACCAAGCAGATTATGATCCTGATGGAGTTCAGGGCCCTACACCAATGATTAACGGAACCGTTAATCCATACTTTGATGTTACAACTCAAAAAGTTCGTTTCAGACTTTTAGATGGCGCTAACCGCCGTGAATGGCGCCTTCATTTCTCAGATGATTTAGAATTTACCCAAATTGCCGGTGATGGTAGTTTATTGCCCCACCCAGTTAAATTCACCCACATGTTAATTACATGTGCTGAAAGAGCCGAAATTATTGTTGATTTTGGCAAATATAAACCGGGTGATGTTGTCACCCTATTCTCTGACGATACACCAATCGTCAAATTCAGAATTCATTCATTCAAACCGGATCATTCTAAATTACCTTACGATTTAATCGATCTTAAGAAGGATGAACCAGAAACAACCAAGGACACTCCCGTTCATAAAGTGGTTATGTCTGGAATGGATGAACAAGTTGAAATGAATGGTAAGAAATTCAACATGCAAAGAATTGATTCAAAACAAAAATTAGGCAATGCTGAAATTTGGGATGTTTCAAACAGTAATGATAAGGTTGGTGGTATGATTCATCCATACCACATGCATGGGGTTCAATTCCAAGTTCTATCTAGAAATGGCCATGACCCATATCCAAACGAACATGGATTAAAAGATACCGTTTCAGTTAATCCTGGCGAACACGTTCGTTTAAAGGTTTGGTACACCCAACCTGGTATTTTCATGTACCATTGTCATATTATTGAACATGAAGATGGTGGCATGATGGCACAAATTAAAGTTGATAGTCCAAAGCATCCATATAATCATTACAAATTAATGGATATGGATACATTAATGACTAATTTTGCCAAAGAACGAGGCGTCAAGAAGTCTGATTTACACCTTGGCGGCATGAGTTCATATTCTAAAATGGGTATGAAAATGTAATTTCTATTGATTTTTATATTAATATAGGTTATTATGATAATTGTTGTGAATATTTATTAGTATTTTTTAGGAGGTGCAACATTTATGTCCAGTTTACCATTTGATCCTGGAGCGAAGTCTCAGTCGATAAAGGGAAAATGGGAGTCATTAGTTGCATCTAAGGATATCGTAGATAATTAATGATAATCGATTTTCCCTAATTCATTATTTATAGTTCAATCTATTTATTATTCTAAGTTATCGTTGAGATTGAATTATAAGACTACTTTTAGGAAAATTAATTGTTATTACTTATCTCGGCATCGACGATTGTGCCTAAAGCAGTGGTATGCTAGCAATCAATAGATAATTAAATAATTATTTTACGACGCTTCACTCTTGAGGAAACTCTTGGGGGAGATAAAAATATAATAATTGATAGAAATTTTAGAAGAGAATTTAATATCCAAAAAGGCGTTCACATTGTCGAAATGTGAACGCTTTTTTATTATCTTATTATTTATATTTTTAATGATGCGCTGATTTCAACTGTTTGATATAGGTATCTGATTGTTTTTGATTAAATTCATGCTCTGATTGGCCGATAATAACAGTTGCTAACGAATTACCGATTACATTCACACCAGTCCGTCCCATATCGATTAAACGATCAATTCCGGCAATAAAGGTTAATCCTGTCATTGGAACCCCGACTGATGAAATCGTGGCAAGCAGGACAACGAATGATGCTCCCGGAACACCAGCCATTCCACGTGATGTAATCATCAGGACAACCAATAATGTGATTTGTTGCCCAATCGATAAATGAATATTATAGGCTTGAACTAAGAATAATGCGGCTAATGATTGATAAATAGCTGATCCATCTAAATTAAACGTATAACCGGTTGGAATGACAAACGATACGATTGATTGGCTAACACCAAATTTATGAAGTCGATCCATATTTTTAGGCAATGCTGCTTCTGAACTCGCGGTTGAAAAAGCTAAAATTACTTCATTTTTAATCACGTATAGTAAACGCCAAATATTAAAGCCAAAAATTTTAGCGGCTAATCCCATGAAAACAATGATAAATAGGATCATGGTTGCGTAAACAATTAAAACAAAATAACTTAGTGGTGCTAAAACTGATAAACCTAATTGAGCAACCGTTACGCCAATTAGAGCACAAACACCAATTGGTGATACCTTCATAATCCAATTCGTGACTTTAAACATTACCTGGGTAACGGCATTTAGGAAATCAACAACTACTTTCCCTTTTTCACCGATGGCGGCAGTTCCTAGTCCAAAAAAGACAGAAAAGAAAATGACCGACATGATATTTCCATTACTCAACGATTGAAAAATATTAGTAGGAATAATTCCCATTAACGTCCCTAAAATACCATGATGTTGACTAACCTTCGCCGTTGATATGTATTGGCTAACGTCAGTTCCATGAAGAGCATGGATATTAATAAAACTCCCCGGATGGGTTAAATTACCAATAATCAATCCAAGGGCAATTGCAATGGTTGTCATTACTTCAAAATAAAGCAATGTTTTACCACCGACACGGCCTAGTTTCTTAATATTACCCATACTTGCGATTCCAACGGTCAAACAAGATACAATAATTGGCAAAACAATCATTTGAATTAAGTTAATAAACATGGTTCCAATGCCCTGCATGACATTAATTGCAATTGAATTATGATAAAAGATAATCCCTAAAACAATTCCCAATGCTAAACCAATGAAAATCTGCCACCCTAACGTCAAATGATGAGTACGAGTTTTCATATATTTAATTCGCTCCTAAGTATTAAAAAATAGTTTACTATCTTTTAATATATCACATTCTTATGATGAATTAAAAATGTAAAATAAAAAAGCCTTTGAAATTAATCAAAGACTTTTTTGTTTGCGTGGCAACGTCCTATCTTCGCAAGGTGCGATCCCCCAACTATTTTTGGCGTTTAGAAGCTTAACTGCTGTGTTCGGCATGGTTACAGGTGTATCCTTCTAGCTATCGCCACCACACTATTTAATTGTTCAGAGAACTTCGTTCTCTCAAAACTAGCTAATATTAATTCCTAATT
>NZ_BRPL01000003.1 GCF_027923585.1 Philodulcilactobacillus myokonensis
GATTCAACAGTATAAATTATATAAAGATCGGATTATCCGTAAAAGGTAATTAAAAAATGTACAAAACTTGAACGTGATATAATCATTATGAAGTTAATAATTTATTCATAGTCTTATTTTCTTGAATTCCTACACAAAACCCGTTGGCTTAATTGTCAGCGGGCTTTTTTAGCATAAAAACATGCTCATATTTGATTTTATCCATGTTAATTAGTAATTATCCTAAAATGATATGTAGATTAGACACGCGTTCTAAATATTGCGTCCATGATTTAGAATCAATTTCTTGTAAATCAAGATAAGTTAAAACATAAAATAATTTATATTATAAGGACGCCCTGATTTAAGGCAACCTTTAACATAGAATTTTAATATCATAGACAATTAATAAAAATTACACAATTAAAATTACTGCGATTTTAAATCGCACCACTTAATAATCTGGTTGCCAGTTGGTTGTCACTTGGTCGACAAATGGTTGTTATATAAGTTTATGCCATTTACGACACTTGCTATCAAATTACGGTGCATTTTCAAAAAAGCATTCTATTTAATTTCAAATAACACTAAAACATAAAACAAGAATACCGTAGCAATTCACGACGGTATTAAAGACATAAACAATGAGGTACCATTTTAGTACCCCAACGATTTATAAACCTGCGTTCCCAAAACAGACACGGAGATAATTAAAACAAGCAGTAGATCATAGATTTAATATCTAGTCTACTGCTCATTAAAATCATATAAATTAAAACAATTAATAGTATCTATATAAAGACCCTTTTTTTTTTACACTTTTTTTAATACAGAATATATAGTTGGTCTACTAATGCTTAATTGCTTGGCTATTTGTGTTGGATTTAAGCCTTTATTAAATAAATTAAGTATTGTTTTGTTTCGTAATGATCTTTTTGCTTTAGCTCCACTTTGTTGGCTTAATTTTCTACGTCTTGTTAATCTCTTTTTGTTTTTACGTCTATATTTCTCTTGCTTGCTGATTAACACTTTTAATTTTGTTTGCTCATCTAATGAAATGCCTAATTTATCAATAATTGTACTGTTTTTAAACTTATATAATGATTTATCATCTAGATATTTCATTTCTCGTACAAGATTATGAATCTCTGCATAAGGCAACTTACGATTAAACATATCATTAACCTGTTTTAGATCATTGGCTAAATTTGAAATATCAACAATGCGTATATTAAAGCAAGCATAAACAAACAATGTAAGCTCACGATAACCAATCATTTCATTATTTCTTAAATTAATTAATTTCTTCAAGTCATTACAACGCTCATAATTAAGCGTATAGGCATTTTTACTAATTTCATAATTAATTAATGGCTTATGATGATTGTTTATCTTATGGGGATGATTTTTTGCTTTTGTAGGACGCTTAGGCAGCAAAGCATTGGTTAAATTCCAAAAATCATAAGTCATACCTTGCTTATAATCTGTTTTAATAACATGGCATTTAACTGGCTTATTAGGATTTCGATAATTTTTAGTACTTGGTACTCTTATCAATCGTAATGGATCAAACGTGCTAGTATCGACCAGTCTTAAATTAGTAACGGATAAAATGGCTTGATTAATCCGTTTTGATATTTCACGTTCCAACTTACGCCATATTACCAACATACCAGTATTATTAACTTGAATTTGATTCTTAAACAAATAGATCAAATGAATACCATGTCCGCTATCTTGAATTGAAGTCGGTAACAGCAATCTGCCATTAGATTGAACGTCTGCAACGTCAATTAAATCAATTAAGTGGTTACTAATATAATCTTTCAATTCTTTGGTCTGCTGATCGTTACAATTATGAAAATCAATATCAACCCACAATGCACCTAAAGCAGAAACGTTATTAACTACTTTATTATCTTCTAAGATATTAACACTACGATTGCGTGTCTTTACCGTATTAAGAGTTAAAAAGTAATCACAGCGATAATTTATTGAATTTAAGACCATATCAGCGTCATTAGTATACTGCGTAAATACAGGTTTATTATAATATTGATTAAAGCCGACTAATGCGTGCATACCTTTGACGGTATCCCAACCTTGCGGTATAATTTTGAATATAGAGATAAGATATTTAGAGTTATTACTGGGCATAGTAATAACTTTATTTTTATTTTCAAGCATAATAATCAGTCCTTTGTATAATATAATTTTGTTTATTATGTATTGGCTCGCTAGGTTACAGGCTAGCGGGCTTTTTTGTTTGTCTTATTTCATGCGATATGTTGGATCTAAAATATCAATCAAACCACTATCTATAGTTTTATTAGTGGGATTGCCATATTCATCAGTTATTCCCTGTTTAACATAATTTTTGTATACTTCTGATTTTGTTATAGGTAAATCATGCTTTTTTCTTAATACAGAGTATGCTTGCTCAATCATTTTCGGATAAATTACATTCTTTTCTGATTTAGCAGATCTCCAACCTTTATCTATAGCTTTCTGGGTTGGTGTTCCGTCTGTAGAAATTAATTTCATTGTTAACAAGTGCCAATACATTGTGTCTTTACTAATATGATTGTCTTTATTAGAATTTTTAAGATGAAGTTTATAAACATAGTTTATCAATTCACAATCTTTAACAATGCCATTTTCAACAGGTTTTTTAAGATTATCTCTAAATTGTTGGTCTATATCTCCATTTTTATCAATATTGAATGTTTTCATGGCTCTATCAATATCAAACTTAGAATTTGTCTCTCCACTTTTAACCATATCTTCATGATCTTTTTTAAGAATTTTTAAGTACTTACTTTTCATAATATCATGCTCCTATCTTCTGACCTAACTTGTGATGACTTAATATTGTCTTTATTTCTTGGTAGCTATAGTTTTGATTAATAAAGAATATCATGGTTTGCTTAATATTATTAACTTGCTTGAAGTCATTAGCAGTTAGATACTCTGTAATCGGCTTATTTTTAGGGATGTTTCTAGTTTTTTTAAGTTGGCTGGTATTCATACCTAAAGCAATCTTATATGCCAATTTATTAAGATTTATATAACTATGACTATCCATAGTATCGTTGTTATCAATAGCTAGATTAAAGTCATAAGTTAATGGCTTGCTTTGAATATGTGTTAATTGACGTCTTAGCTGAATTTTAAGAGCTTGATTAAACTGTTCAATTAACGTATTAATTAATTTACTTCTAACTTGTTTAGTTAAATAATTTGTTCTTAGGCCACCAACTAACTTTAAACATTGCTTTTCATTCAAAAAGTAATATTTCTTGTTGTGCGATGCGATTTTAAATCGCACCCGTTTTAATTCTTTCTTAGATCTAGTAATTGCTTTATTGATTGAACGATGACTAATTTTAACTAAATCTGCTATCCTATCAGCAGAAATTGTTGGCTCATCATACATAGAATTTAATATAACAATTGAATTATTAATATTGCGGTCATTATTAACTAAATTGTTCATAGCAATACTCCTAATTTGTTGGCAAGTAATTGCCAAATCTATGATCTAACTTTTGTTTAGCTTTACGATTTTCAATAATTTCAATCCATTGTTCTTTAACATCTTCATAAGTAGCATTTTCATCATCACAGTTATAAAAAACTTCACTTATACAATGCTCTAATCCAGCAATATAATCGGCATAGTAGCCAACTTTATCATTGATTTTATTATTAAATATATCATGGCTTAATTCTTTTTCTAATTCATGTTCACGATCATTAAAGAAATTATCAAAATCATGTTTTAAGCGTTGTTCTTTTATCTTATCCATATTTATTTGAATGATTTTATTATTTTTCATGGTTAGAACTATCCTTACTACCCTTAGCGGTTAATTGGCTAATATAATTCTCAATAAGTTTGCCTTGTTTACGGGCAATATCTTCCACTTGTCCGTTTAAAATACTTAATTTAGGATAATCTCGTTTAAATTCATATATGAAAGCTGCTAATTCAAATTGTCCCGACTTTTTATTAATAGCAGAATAAGCGTCATTCATTTCATCTAAATAATCGTAAATCATTTTATTTAGTGTAATAACTTGATCCATAGCAGAACTAACGTTATCAACGTCAGCCCAGCTTACTTTTTTAATTTGTTTTTTATCTGCCTTAGTTTCTTGCATAATTTAAAATCTCCTATTCTATATTTGTTGAATATTTAAGCCAATTTGTTCAAATATTCACACATTTGTTGCCTATATGAAACTTTTTGTTATAGAATAAGAACAGAAATGGCGTTTACAAAAGGTTACATTAAGCCAGTATTTTTAATATGAGCTTTGATACAAAGGCATTTATGCAAAAGTATCTAATAAGCCTGTATTTACTAGCTTATGAAGTTACCCTTTTTATTAATTATGTGGTAGTAATTAAAAACGCTGTTTAACAAATAAATATAATTATGAATCAGCTTTTAGTTATTGTGGTAGATTGCTAAAGGCTTTTTTGTTTGCTCAAATTTCTGTTTCTTATTCATCATAAGCTACTCGCTCACTTTCTTACGCTTATCCATTAGATCATGGATAGCTTTAGAAACAATCTTTTTATGTTGATCGTCCATTTCAACACGTAGCCAGCGGTAAATAGTGGGTTCGCTGATACCAATTTGATCTGCTACTTTCCAATGTGGCAAGCGATCAATAAGCATTTTATCTCTTAATTCTTTATTAGCCATTTTGTTCATCTCTTTTCTAGCTTAGTTGTTTAACGGCATACAACAATTTTAAAAATTTATAATTAATAAATAATGTTAAATACACTTATGATAAGCCGTTCATCATCATAGTATCATAAAAATAACAAAATTCAATCTTAAAAGATTTTATTATTTGTTATATTATGCATAACAAGACATATTATAAAATAATCTGTAGTCAATAATGACTTAATTAAACTAATAAGGCATTACTATATACTTGTTCAAAAAGTATATATTTGTAAAAATTAAATTATCAATTAAAATATTATGATTCATTGTTATTAAGATATTTAAAAAACATTTTATGCATTTTCATTATTTTTTCACTTTCGGAAGAAAACTGAAGATATGATAAATCAAATGTTGGAAACAATGAACTACTACCTTCTGTAAAATTATTATTTTTGTTTGTATCATCATAATAACCAATTAAGTAAGTTGAAATATTTTTAGAATCATCTTTAACATAAGTATCTATAAAAGATGATCCATTTATTGACTTAATAAAAATAACTGGCGATAATGAAATGTTCAAAAAAGGATCTTGATTTAAATCATTTAAGGCAAAATGTGCTAATTCCTTAACATTTTCATTATTTTTAAATAAAGTATTAATATAACTATCTGAAATTGAAGAATCGGCACTACGGAAAAAGTAATACATGAATACATATCCTTTAGTAACAATTGCTTTATAACTAAATAAAATATCAACATTTATTAAAAATTGTTTATTTTGTAAATTCAATCTAAAATTTTCTTGGCTTAATTTATCATGCGGATTGTAGTCCCTAATATGTCGTTTTACAGTTTTTATAGTTACATTTTCTCCAACTAAATACAGTAAATCACTAATGTTCAAGCTTAAATAATTAGCAATTTTAGTCCATGTTTCGTTTCTAAATGCACTATTTTGATTAAATAATTCGTATAATGAATGTCTATTAATCCCTAATTCTTCCGACATTCTGGAAATGTTTATATGTCTAGATCTTACATAATATTTTAATCTATTCTTTATCATTTAAAATTATCCTTTGCTTATTATCAATTTAGTAAATATAATCATCATCAATGATAAATGAAAAAATATATTTTTACTAGCGCTCACTTAATCGTGAGTGTTTTTTATTTGTTATTTTATGTATTTTTTGAGTATACCCCATTGATAATTAGTAGAATCCTGTTATACTGATGATGATGATGTGTATTAACAATGTGTATTTTATAATATTAGATTAGGAGATATGAAATTATGATTTTTGGATATGCTCGTGTAAGTAGTAAACAACAAAATTTAGCAAGACAAATAAAAGAATTAGAAGATTATGGTATTGATAAAGAAAATATCATTACCGAAAAGCAATCTGGTAAAAATTACATAGAACGTCCCGAACTAATGAATTTAATTCAAAATAGAATTAGAAAAGGCGATCAAGTCGTAGTTACGTCCATTGATCGTTTAAGTCGTAATTATCAAGACACTAAAAAACTAACTAGCATGATTAAAGCAAAAAGTGCTATGTTTATTATCGCCAATTTCAAGGGATTTTACTCTGATAGTGGTATAAACTCCGATTTTGCAAGTATGATGAATGAATTTTTAATTAATTTCATGGCTTATCAAGCACAGCAAGAACGTGTAAATATAAAAGAACGCCAACGTCAAGGGATAGAATTAGCTAAAAAGCGTGGTGTTTATAAGGGTAAACAAGAAAAATATGGCAGAAACAACATTCACATGGTAACAGCCGTTAATCAATATAATAATCGTAATAAAAACCATTTAACCGCACAACAAATAGCAAGAATGAATGGTATTAGTCGTTCTACTTTGTATAAGAAAATTCGTAAATTCAGAAAACAAGATCAACTAGCAGAAGAAAACTAAATAAACTCATTGTGAAATTTTCCATAGTGAGATTTTATACATATAAATTGACTAGCTCATTTTTGAGCTGGTCTTTTATTTTAGAAAAGCACTCCCCTGCCTATTCATATCAACGTTTATAGTGATAGGGGACTTGTCAAAATTTAATGTTAAATTACTAATTCTTAAATAATTAAATCACAACGAATTATGTAGTTATCATTACTATTTATATGTGAGCCATTTTTTAATGGCTGATAAGTGTCATTTTTTAGACACTATTTTTACTAATTCGCTAGATTACCAATTATTAATATTTTTAATGCAAAATAAAAAAGCTAGGCGATCAAACCTAACTTTTTATGTAATGATATTTATTAATACCATGATTTTATTCATAGCAGACTAATTTTAACATTTAAAAATAATGTGAGCATTTGTCAGCATTTTTTATTACTTCGTTTCCAACTAAATTACTTAAAATTATTAGTATTGAGCTACATAGCAGTATAAAAACACGAAAACACAAAAACATGAAAACAAAATCAATAAGACACTTTGTTTTCCTACTTGTTTTTGTCCTGTTTCTATGATCGTTTATTAATGGCAGACTTTAATGCAGTAACCATTGGATCAATTTTCGGTTTGTTATAAGTTTGTTTTGGTAGAAATTGAAGTAATCGCCTTGCTATCTCTGTTTTATCGTACATTCTGATTGTGAAACTATGCTTACCAATATGTATATATTTAACTAGCGACCAGTCGGCTTTATCAAAATCAGTGATCTTAAAATGATTCTCGTAGTGAATGACTGGTTTACCGTGAACGTCTAGTAAATGATGACCGTTTTTCATAACTGGTACTGCTGTCGTTGTAATTTTCACATAGTCGCTTATATCAGCATGCATTAATTCAATATATTTATTTAAAACGTCATTGGCGTCAATCAAAAGTGGTTTTTCTTGGTACTTAAACAGCTTATGCAAGCAAGACTGGATTTTATCATTGTTTAATAGTCTTGATCCATTGGCCCGTGCTGATTTAATTGAGCAATGATAGACTTTTTGATACGCCTTAGTGGCATTGTAGCAATTTAAATAAATACGGCAAAATCTTTTGTGTTTATCGTCCGTCCGTTTCTTAATACTCAATTTAGATTCATGAAATACAGTCCGTTCATCATTGCGGTGCCAACCATATTTTTGCCTGTACTTGCTAATTGTGCCTTTAGATATTTTAAACTTGAATGCAATCTTGGCATAACTCATGTTTTTATCAAATTCAGACTTAAGCAAGCTCTTAGTTACCAATTTCTACACCACACAATCCAAAAAAATCTATATAATTCTGCCTTTTGCTATCAATTCCGTTTCCAATAATTAGATTAATCGCCTATAAATCAGTAATTCAATCTAGAAACGGTAATCTCATATTATCATGTTTCCATTAATGAAACTGCACCCTAAATTAGTACAAAAAATTCCCAACAATTTCATACTTTTTCAACCATGCAATAAATAGCTATTAATATGCTTTTATGCTATACATAGCAACACTTATGGCGATTATTCAAGTGCACCCTTTTTATAAAATTAAGCTAATTTAGGGTGCACCCACTAAAAATTATCAGTACCGTACTAAAAGTTTCCACTATTTTCCAATATTTCAAATTTATACAAGATACTAGCAATCGTTGCTATATCAATGATAATAAGTACAACCAGTACTGCAACCTTTTTTGTAAAACAGTACCGCAAGTTTCCAAAATGTTGGTATTTCTTGATCTAGTGTTTCCACCACATAAAATGACACAATCCTTACTATATCAATGCTGTAGGGATGATTCTACTGTAACAAACGGGTGTAACGTTGCAACATAAATTTCTAAAACTTACCAATTCTTACTACAAAGTTTCCAATTTATATTGCCATTAAGTACTGCCACCATAGTATTTACAGGTGCAACCGATACTACAACTTTCAGTACTGGCGTTACACTTGTTTCCTTAAATCTTATGAAATCTTATAGTATTGTTTCCAATAGTTGCACATTTTTAATGAACTTTTGTGTGCACCAATTTTTTAAACTAACAATCTCATTAAATACTGGCATTATTAGCTTTATAGACTAATTAATAAAAACATGATTTAGAAATTAGTGCATAAATATGCATATTTTAGCTTTTTAATGAATCGGATATATCATCTAAAATTGATTTTACATTCTTAGTTTTAGATGAATGATCCTTTTTACTATTATTAGCAATATTTACTTTACGTTTTAAATCTTTTGTCTGTAATTTTAATACTTTATCCTTAGCTTGCTGTTTTTCTTTATCAGTTAAATTAGTGTTGTTGTTAATATTATCTATCTTTAATTGATTATCTCGACTTTTGCCACGTGAAAAGTCATTTTGGTTATTTATTTCTGGTTTCCATGTAAACAAATAACCCACTATTCTACGTCCATGCTTAATTTTAGTTATTTTAAAATTCTTAAAATATTGTGGCAATTCATTTTTTAATTGCTTTAAGATTCTTTTATTAATATCACTAAAACTATAACTTTTCGGAACATCAAACAATAATCTAAATTCCTTAATATTAAATTTTCGTTTCCCTACTACGCGATACTGTTTAAATAACCTAAAAGCTGTTTTTGAGTAACTGCTTTGTAAGTTAACAAATTGTTCTAAACTAAATCTAGTCCAATTTACTAAATGATTTATTACACCTATTAATTTAGGATTAACACTAATTGTAACTGTTTGATTCTTCTTATTAATCTCAAAATTAGTAAATAAGACCCAAGCCTTATATACTTTTTCATCTTCATACCACATATTTAAATTAAGCATTTTATGATATGTTTTTTCTAAATCACGCTCAAAATTCTGTTTATCATGGCGTTTATAATTACTTAATCGCTTTATTTCTGAATAAGAAAAGGTAATCTCACTTGTTCCTTTATTTCTCATGCGACTTACTATGCTAAAAAATATATTAAATTCATGACTTTTAAATTTTCTAAACGGTACAGAATTTAATTGGTTGCCGTATTTAACAAGCTCATTGCTCAAAATTAAGCACGTCCTTATTGATTAATTAAAACTAATAATATCAAAGCAAGGACTTAATTTCAATGTGTCCTATTAAATAATATACGTTTCCCAAAAAGTCCTATTATCTAATTTTATTGATAAACAGTTTATGTTAATTTAATGAATAAAATATCATAAATAATCTTAATAAAGGCTTTTAAAACAGGTTTCACAACTAATCGTTAAGGTATTCCAATTTATATTTAATTAAAGTGTAAAAATAAATAATAACAGATCCCAAAACGTCCTGTTATTTATCCCAAAATGTCCTATTATTTGTCCCAAAACGTCCTATTATCTATCCCAAAATGTCCTATTATTTATTTATAATCCTTTGCAAGAGTAAGATCTACAAATTACTAAAGAGTATCTAAAGAGTTTATTAAAGAATTTATAAAGAAACTAATAAAAGAACGTTCATGTAAAAATGTTCTTAATTAAGACTAAAACTAACTATCTGGGCTTAATAGTCTCCTTGATAACTGATACAATTTCTTAAATTCACGTTCCCGTTCGGCTTGTTCTTTAGTCGGTTTGCCAACGCCCTTAGGTTTTAATCTAGGCTTACTCAACTTTCCAATAATAGCAATACGTTTATACATAAAATCATTATAAGTCATGCCATACTTTTTAGATAATTGTGTTAAAGTTGGTCGTTCTTCATTAGTTTTATAGTAATAACTATCTGCCAATATCTTTAATTCGTCTTTACTTAGATAAGACAAACGATAATACAGACTTTTGGCTTGCGTTTTAAATCTTAAATTCAATTCTTGTAAATGATGATCGTAAAAATACCAATATGTTAATTGATACCTAGATATTCTACTAATCCACGTTTCATTCATAATACTTTTTACGTCATCAATCTTATTGAAATATGGATCATCAGTCATCATATATGGCAATACGTTTTTATCCATTTACAAAGCCCCTAACATTTTATCTAGATTGCTAAACGGATTATCTGTTATATCAACTGCTTTATTTACAGGCAGCTTAAATCTCCATTCTGTTGCTTCTTCAATCTGATTCAATTCATTCATGGTCTGCTGATCCAATTCATGATTATGTTCTGGCTTGTTAGTCTTAAATAAATACATTTTCTTTAGGTAATTTAAATCATGTTCATTAAGATTAATCAAATAGCGGTTAAAATAGTGTTTCTTGAACCGCAATAAATCGGTTGTATCATGCACAAAGCTCTCATAATCTACTAAATCATTCACTTGTAATTGAAACGGCTTGATACTAATTTTATTACCATTGCTATCATAATTAAGTGGACTATTAATAAACGATTGTTGCCAAAAACGCCATACATAGCGGACTTTGTGAGAATGTACTGCTTTAATTTTATTGTCAATCCGAAAATAACTCTTGATTAAATCATAGTCGATATTATCCATAGTTTGATTGCTCCTAAGCTAAAACGATACTAATTGCAACTGATTTTTAGTGCTAATTTGATATTAGACTAATTCATGTATAATTTTACAACAATCAAAAGAAAGTTTCTAAATAGTACTGTTTTTGAATGATTTTCGGGATGACTTATAAAAAATAAAAAAGCCAATATCATTAAAAATGGTATCGACTTTTGCTAATATTATGTATTCAATTAGTGAAATAACTTCCATAACCAGCCGTGCTTGTTCTTTTCATGTTCAATTCTCAACTGGTTATACTGATTATTCTTGTTATCAAGTTGTGAATGGTATTTATTAACTTGATTCTGTAGATCAGTTATTAAATCGTCTTTCTTGGCAATCCGTTTTTCAAGATAGAAATTGTGTGTCTGCAATTCTTTATTTCGATCACTAATTGTTTTTACCTGTGTTTCCAACAATTTAGACAATTTATTAACCTTATTTTTGCTTTGATTGTCATTATTAAGTTTATCAGCACCGTTTAGTCGGTTGCTATATAAGTAATCCACACCTTGTTTAGTAATCATGTATCTATTAGACAATTTATGTACATATTTTGATCTAAAGTTAGAATCACGCTTGATTATAGCCAATATTCCTTGCCTAGTATATCCAGTCATTTTAGCAGTTTGTGTTGTCGTAAAATTTTGCATTATTAATCAACCCCTACTCAAATGATATAGCAATCATCATCATTAAACAATAGACAATAAATTAACTAAAATTAACTTTATGATTTTACATTTCATAAAATATCATCTTGAATAATTGTTGTTATATCAGTACATAGGGTATTTTAATGATAAATATTTTAAAATTTAAACAAGAGTAGGGGAGTGGTAACCAGTACTCATTAATTTACATATAATTGTCTACGTTTACTTTTAACAATCATTATTGATGATATAATCATTTTGTCGGGTTTATTTAAGCTCGATAAGGTGGTGAGCAACCATGCTTAATTTATTAAATACCTTATTTATTAGTGCTTTCAATTTAATTCTGTGTCCTTTAGTAGTTTACTACTTTGAACATAAAAATAAGCATTAAATAAAGAGTCAGTGTTTTTGCGGGACACTGGCTCTTTTTTTGTGGTTATCACAACCATGCAATAACATTTATTAAATACCAACTTCAATATATAACAGTTGGATACAATATTCAATCATTGAAATTACAAGATCATGTTTTAGCATATTTAAAGGAGTAACCAAAATACTTACCCCTTATAAATAATCAAAATTAATTGTATATAAAATCATTTATCTAATATCAAGTAAATTATATGTAATCATGTAGCAACTAATTAATACATGTCATTTTTAGCTTAATTTACATACTATTGCATATCACGATAGTTTATTTTTAAATCTTTAACCTAAAAAGTCAAGAAAACAAAAAGCCCACGTTCCCAAAACGGATACGTGAGCTATCATTTATTGATTTTCTAATTGAGCTTGATTCTTTTTATAATCTTTTACAGCTTGATCTAGATTTTGATTAACATAGGTCATAACTTGATTATCTAGAATCGTTTTATCTTTTATTTTATCTCCGTATTTCTTAATTCCTTGAATATACAATTTATTTCTTAATTTACTCATCAAATGTTTATTAGATTCATTTTGGCGTGGTATTTTTTTAATTCCAGTTAATCCAACACTAGCAGAAGAATTTTCAAAATCATTATTTGATTCATTAGAATTATAATTCTCGTTTAACGTATTAGGTTCAATATCTGATTCATTGTCATATTTATTTTGTTTATCTGCCTTTTGATTATCTTGAGAGTGTAATTGCACGCTTTTAGTCTTATCAGCATGTTTATATTCATTATTTGAGATCTCATGCTTTGATTTTTGCTCTTGATTGGCTTTTATATGCTTGCTATAAGCAGAAACTGGGTAAAAGCCTTGTTTTATTTTAGGTTCTGATATTTTCGGATTACATGCATGATATAAACGATAGGTTAAATCAGTTAAAACAATGATTCGCTTACTATTATAAATGTTTTCATTACCGTTAATTTTGATATATCTAGTAATAAATCCATTCTTTTCTAGATAATTAAGCTGTGTTCTAATACTCTGGCTCGTAATACCGTTCATGTGTGTAATAAACGCTTTGTTACTAGCAAAACAATATCCTAAGTGGGACGTAAAGGCAACAATCTTATTCAATAAAGCTAAATATCTACAATTCACTTTCTCTTCAATTCCAAATGGCTGAATTGCATAGCCTTTAATATCGTCTTTCCCAAATTCCGTGAAGTTATTATCATCATAGTCCATAATCTTATATCCACCTTTCAATTTGATTATATCTTAAAAGTTATTAATCAAGAAAAGCAAGACACCACTTACTACTACCACATGATGATATTAACTTATTTATTAATTATTTATTAGGTTATTTATTTAGCTTGTTGATTCCAACAGTAGCCTATTGTTGCTATCAACAGTATGTATTGTTGCTTTTAACAGTAAGTATTGTT
>NZ_BRPL01000004.1 GCF_027923585.1 Philodulcilactobacillus myokonensis
ACCGTCTAATTTTTGATCATGTAACTTCTTTTTTGCATTGTTAATTCCACTATATCGATTAACATTGACATGTTTCATATCACTCATGTTACTAACAACTTGATGATTCATATTGACCGTCCCAATTTTAACGTCAGTGGTTTGATTAGAATTAAAAGCTAGATGTACCAAAAATAAAATAAATACTGGTGCAATAATGACTAATGCTAGTGTTCGCTTGTCTTTAATTAATTCTAGTAAAATTCTTTTGGCAATTGTAAGTGACCTTCTCATTATGATTTACTTCCCCTCCTGATTTTCAATTTTAATGAAGACATCTTCGATACTGTTCACATTATATTGAGTCTTTAATTTATCAGGAGCATCAAAAGCTGCAATTTGTCCATTCATCAGCATCGCAACTTTATCTGCCAATTCAGCTTCACTCATGATATGGGTGGTAACTAAAATGGTGTGACCCTGTTCCTTCAATTTCCTTAATTCATCCCAAATTTGCCGTCTTAAAACCGGATCAATTCCAACGGTGGGCTCATCTAAAATTAATAATTTCGGTGAACCCAGAAGTGCGATGGCTAGTGATAAACGTTTCTTCATTCCACCGGAGTACGACATTGCAGGTTGATTCAAATTATTTTCTAATTGGGTTAATTTAGCAACATGTTGAATTTCATCGTTAATTTTAGAATTTGGAATTCCTCGCATGTGAGCAAAAAATTCTAAATTATTTCTAGCTGATAAAGTTAAATATAAAGCATCTGCTTGGGCCATATAGCCAATCTGACTTAAAATATTTCGGTTTGGCATTTTGGTGTTGAAAACTGAGTCGGTTCCGGAATCAATTTTGATCCGACCTAGTGCAACCTTGATAATGGTTGTTTTACCGGCTCCAGACGGTCCGATTAGACTGACAATTTGCCCGGCGGGAACGTGAAAATTAATGTTGTCTAAAACGACGTGGTTCCCAAATTTTTTATTAATATCTTTTAAATCAATAATATTTTTAACTTTAGTATTGATTGTGTTCATTTATGGTTCCTCCCTATTTTGTAATGGCGTTATAGATATATTTAGAGATTTGATCTAAATCGTTTGACGTATGACTAGTATCCCGATTAAATTTAGTGACTTGGATAAAATAGCTGAAAACTAATGACACCATAAGATTAATTATATTTTGAATTTTAATGTCAGGTTTAATTTCATCAAAATGATTCAAAAATAATTTTTGTTTATTGATAAGTGGTAGTAATTGCTTTTTAAAATTAATTGTAATTTCTTCCCGTAATTTATCATTAACCATGACTTCAGATAATAAAATGTTTATGATAATCTGATTTTGGGATAGAAATTCAAACCGGTTGTGAACAAAATGGTTGAGGAATCCATATAAACCACCTTGTTTTAAATTCTGATCATTGACTAATTCTTTTACATAATTAGGAGCTAAATTTTTAAAAATTGGTTTTAAAATGTGATCAAGCAAATTACTTTTGCTATGGAAGTATTTAAAAATGGTGCCTTCACTAACTTGTGCTTCCCTGGCAATTTGAGCGGTACTCGTTCTTTCATATCCCTGTTTCGATATTAGATTAAGGGCGGCAATTAAAACTTTAGTTTTGCCAGGTTGCATTTGATTGGTTTGGTATAATTTTTTTAAATCAACGGCAATATTTTGATTCAATTTAAATCATCTTCCTTTTATTTGATGAGTGATCACTCACTCATGATAATACAAAATTTTTTTAGAAATGTAAAGCATTTTTAGAAATAAAAAACTCTAAAGTTATTCTTCGTAAATAACTTTAGAGTCGTCTAACTAGTTCTTAGCATGTTTCCTTAACATCAAGGTCCCTAACAAAATGATATTGATGATAATGAACCCCAATGCAAATCGATATGAGAAATGCATCCCATAGACAAACCAATCTGGATGGTCATATGGATATGAAGTAAAATGTTGGTGAGCTTTAATACTGACACCCCAATATACTAATGATGTTGATAATGAAAGGCCAGTTGTAAATCCAATGTTACGGGTTAAAGCTGCTAGAGAACCAGCTATTCCCTGCTCTTCTTTTCCAACGTTATCCATAATCATTGGATTGTTTTGGAAGTTTCCGTTTGCAAAACCAAAGATCAAAAATGCTGCTAGCAAGATCAAGATTGACCATTTAGGTGTAATAAAATTAAAAATTGTGATTGGAACAATGAAAATAAATAAAGCAATCATTGAAATCTTTTGGGAACCAATATGATCTGATAAATAACCACCGATGGGTGCACTAATAATGTTAGCAAGCGGAATAAACATTAAAATTAAACCGGTCGTTCCCGCACTGAACATTAAATTATTCTGAAGATAAAATGGCATGATGACGTTGTTAAAGTAAACCGTCATGAAAATTAACATCGTTGTGATAATTGCAATCGTAAAATTAGCATTTTTGAAGATTGATAATCGAATCAACGGTTCTTTAACATGATTTTCAATTCCAATAAATGATCCAATTAGAATCAATGCTAGAACGAAGAATGAAATCACAAGTGGTGTGACATAACTGGTTGCCTGACCAATATAAATTGCTAGGTAGAAAAATAGTATGAATCCAGCAAATGTGATAAAGCCAGGCCAGTCAATATTAATTTGATTTAGCTTTTCACGATGGTGTGGAAAAATATGGTGCCCAAACATGAATGCGATAATTCCGATTGGGACGTTGACTAGAAAAATCCAATGCCAACTGGCAATTGATAAAATTAAACCGCCAATAGCAGGTCCAGAAACATTGCCTAATTGGACAATTGAACCATTTAATCCGAGTGCCATTCCATGCTGACTAGGTGGGAAAATTTCAGTAATGATTCCCATATTAGTCGACATTGTCATTGCTGCACCAATGCTTTGGAGCCCTCTTGATATAATCAAAAACCATAAATTTGAACTAATTCCTGAAAATAGTGATCCAATAATGAAAACTAAGGTTCCATATTGAAAGATTGGAATTCGGCCAATTTGATCTGCTAATTTGCCAAATAGGATTAAAAGCATACAAATGAGAACCAAATAAACTGAAGTGATCCACTCGGTTTCATTCATCGGGGTGTTCAAGCTTTGGGAAATTTTTGGAATTGCCATTGTGACAATGCTGGCATCAATGGTCGACATGAACGATACCATTGATGTTGCAAATAGTAAGATATACTGCGAGTGTTTTTGCAAACTATCTCTCCCTTCCGTAAATCAAATTAATACTATTATAATCCATTTAAATTCACTAAACTAATAAATAGTAAGTAATTGATTTGATTTTTATTTTCTAAAAAACTACAATATTGAATAAGCAGCGTTGCTTCCGGTACGGCTGCTAAAAAACAAAAGGAGATCTTAATTTTGAATATTCTTAATTCTGTTTTTAGTCCGAAGTTAAGACTAATGGCAAAGTCAAAGGTATTTGATTTAATCGGAATCATTATCATCGTTTTAGTTGCATGGCAATCTGGTTATTTGTTTGAAAATTTAAATCAGGTTACCCATTGGGGCGGAATGAGTGTTTATATTCCATTCGGAATCATCAGTGCCTTTGCTTCAGTATTATCAATTATGTCCACCAGGCTGGTTGGCCGATTCAGTAATATTGGTAACTGGATTGGGATTCCAGAAATTATTTTATCTGGAACGATTGATTATCTTTTGGGTAATAAAGGAGCAATCCTTACTTATCCAATCACTTTTATTATCCAGACATGGGCAATCAAGACATGGTTGAACAGTGAAAAATACAAAGCTAGAAAGCCAATTAAAGGCACTAAGGGTGCTTTATTAATGACCATTATTTTAATTGGATCATTAGCATTCAGTTTAGTTGTTAATAAAATTGGTTTCGGTGCCATTACATCTAGTGATGCTAGTATTTTCATTTTGACTGTTTTTGTCTTTGGCATTTCAATGACTGCTAACATCATGAATGCGATGAAATTAACTGTTCAATGGAAATTCTGGTTAGTATATGATTTTGTTCAATTTTTCAAAGCCCTTTCACAAGGCAACTTTGCAAACGTTGGCAAATACATTTACTACGTTTTGATGTCATTGGGTGGCTTAGCATTTTGGAATAGAAAATAATTAAGATTAATACTAATGGCAAGTCATCAATCATGACTTGCTATTTTATGCTATTTGGGGTTTAATGACCTTATAAATACCGATAAGGAGTAATTTTTATTATGAGTTTAAAATACAATACCGTTAACATTCATTTTTTGCGCTTAGGTAATCACAATACAATTCAAAAGAAGCCCTATGCTTTTTTTGTTGGTTCAAATGATCAGAAACAATTGAAAATTGGCAGTATTGTCTTTATTCAAAGTTTTAATCAGAAAAAGATTCCATTTTTAAAACCAGCGGTCATTACTAAAAACTTCACTGAACGTTTATCACAGGATCATCATAAAAGAGTATCTAAAACAACCAGTTATAATTTGAATACTTATTTAGCAATGTTAGCTCAACAATCATCTAATCGTTTACAAAAAGTGATTGATAGGGAAAATAAATAAATTAATTTTAATTAAATATAGATATACAAAAAGACCAGTTTATTTGCTGGTCTTTTTATTTAGAATTTAAATATAAAATATTTACAAATGTAATTAATAGATGTTGTGAATTGCAATAAAATAATAATTGACATAATTCCTAATTCAGTCTATTATCAATATAGTAATAAATGGTCGTCCAAGTTAATTGAATGGACAAAATAAAATTGAATAATAAAAAAAGTTATTAATGCATCAATTCTTTGGCCAGAATTACATTAATAACTTCCACTAGTAGCTAAGTACTATAAATGCATTATATAATTTATAGACTAAAATTTCAAATACATACTAGCGGACTAGAATATTTTCTAGTCTTTTTATTATTCCAACTAAGGGGAATAATAATATGAGATCATATCTTAAACAATATTTAGAATTTGAAGAATCTGGATTAAAGCCAAGCGAAGTTTCAGTCTTGGTACATCTATACGACCGAATGAATTTAAGTATTCGAAACGATTCATTTTATGATAAGAAATATAATGCCAGTTATGTTATTTATCCAAGAACAGAATTAGCCAGACGAATGAATATTAATCCATCAACAATTACGCGTACAATCAAAAAGCTAGTTAAAAAAGGATGGATCATAATTAAAAAACAGTTTAATGCGCCAAATAAATTCTTCCTACCTCATTTTATTTTGCCCGAATCGTATACAGCGCAAAACACAACTTCGAAAAGTGCAAAATGCAATTCTAACCAGACTGATTATAACCATACTAATAAATGTACAAGTGAGACAGAAGTCACCAAAAACGTTGAAAAAAATTCTGAACAATCAAATTTTAACGAAAAATTTAAAGAAGATGCCGTAAATACTTTAGGCCGTGCTTTACATGAACAAACAGGTTTATCTAAACGGGTGGTTGACACGATAATTAGATATTCTTTTAACAGTAAAAAGACGTTGTATAAATATGCTAGTCTAATTTTTAAAGCAAAAAAGGCTGGATATTATCAAGCAATGAGATATAATGCTCATAACCGTAATAACTATGGGGCATTCCGGTTTGAAGTTAATCCCTACCTTTCTGATAAGCTTGAATTTAAACTAAAGGATATTATAATTAATGCTCGGGATAAAGCCAGAAATTTCTATGGCTATGTCTTTAGTTCGCTCGTAGATTGGTTTACATCACGTGCTGATCAATATATGCAGGAAGATGCAACCAAATGTAAGGATAATGGGGCAATCCCAATTTTTAGAATTGGTAAAAATAGTTAAATTTTAGCTAAATTAGTTGTAGATTATGCTATATTTACTAAATTAGTGGATGAAAAATGATTATAGTAGATGAATAATCATTAATTAATAAATAAAGTGGCGATATAAATTGAATCATGATATTTTTATTAATAAAAAATTATTTAGTGAAGATAAATTAGATGCTAACCATACGGTTTGTTTAGCATATCTTAATAATTCTATGAAATTTAATCCACAATACGATAAAAATAATAAGCGTTATGTAGTTTGTGGTATAAAAGAAATGAGTAAAATTTTAAATTTAAATCGAAATGAAGTTAGTTTTTTATATCACGATTTAAAAAATTAGGATATTTAATTATTAAGAATGAAGATAACATTCATAAAATTTTCCTACCTAAATACAATCAGTATTGGGATGGATTCGATAAGGAACATCCAGATCAAATTTAATTGATTTTATTTAATTAAAGACATAAAACGTTATCTATCAACTTGGTTTAACTAAATTGAATCAACAAATTAATCATTATATTTAGACTGGCATTTCATGTCAGTCTTTTTTAATTAGTTATAGACTTTTAGTTTAATGACTATTTAATATATTTAAAGGAGAAAGTGAAGATATTATAGTTATGCAATTGAATATATAATTAAAAAAGAAATAATATTTTAATTATTAACAATGTTAAATTCCAACCATCCATATTTCGAAGCACCTGTTTTAATTAAAGGGTTATCATCATTAATTTGCCAAAGATAATTGCTAGTTTTTAAGTTATTTTTTTGACAAAAGTGCTTTAACTTTATTAATCCCTTATGGATACCACTGATATTGTTTTCAACATGGATAGTAACGTATCGATTTGATTTTTTGGGAATAACAGGTATAATTTCGGAATTTTGTTGATGATTGATATTAGTTTCTTTAATAATTCTAAATGAAGCATTTGAATATGAATTGGGATTATTTAATGATAGATTAGTTAAAAATCCTGATTTATTAGCATTAATTAAAGTTAGTGGTTTCAATTGCTTATAAAATTCTGAGAATAATTGAGCAACTTCTTTTTTAGTACAGTTGACAGATTGTTTTGAACACCAAAAAATTTCCTTCCCCATTTTTTGAACCATCGGTTTATAAAAGATTTTATTATTTTTAATATTCTCTGTATTGATTTTTTTATTAATTATTTTTTGAACTCTAACGAGATGATTAATTTTTTTATCGATTTTATTTTGAATATTAATTAAAGTATTCATTGGAAATAATTTAGATTTATTATTGATTTGTTTTATTTTATTTAATGGGATATTTAAACTGCGCAATTCTAATATAAACAATAAATTATATAATTGATCGTAATCATAATAACGATATCCTAAACGATTTTTAAAAGCAGGTTTAAATATATTTTTTTGATCATAAAAAATTAATGTTCGACGCGTTGTTTGAGCCAATTTAGCCATATGACTTATTTTAATCATAAAATTATCTCTTCTCCTTGATTATAACGTTACGTTACAGTATATAGTTAATTATACATAATGATAATTATTTTTAAAAAGGGAGGTTTTAATTAATGAAACAGGAATCACTTTTTGCCAATCAATCTAATAGCATGCCTTTAGCTGATCGAATGCGCCCTAAAACTTTGGATCAATTTGTTGGACAAGATCATCTACTGGGACATGGAAAAATTTTACGAGAATTAATTGAAAATGATCAAATTTCATCAATGATTTTTTGGGGACCACCAGGCGTAGGTAAAACTACCTTAGCATCAATTATTGCACGACATACCAAAGCACGTTTTATAAGTTTTAGTGCTGTTAATAGTAGCATTAGTAAAATCAAAAAAATTATGAAACAAGCTAGTTTAGATCGAGATGAAGGCCAAAAAACAATTCTTTTTATTGATGAAATCCATCGATTTAATAAATCTCAACAAGATGCATTCTTACCTTATGTTGAAAAAGGAAGTATTATTTTAATTGGTGCTACAACTGAAAATCCATCTTTTGAAATAAATTCAGCATTATTGTCACGTTGTAAAGTATTTGTTTTGCATAAATTAAACCAAAAAGATATTACTTTACTAATTTATCGAATAATTAAAAACATTAATCATTCAAATAAAAAGAAGGTTGATATTGGATCAGATGAAATTAAAATTATTGCTAATTTCGCAGACGGTGATGCAAGAAGAGCATTGAATACATTAGAAATGGCCATTTTAAATGGGAAAAAATATAATAATAAAATTAAAATTACTTTAAATGATTTAAGCCAGTTAATTACTAAAAAATTTATTTTATATGATAAAAATGGCGAAGAACATTATAATATTATTTCAGCTTTGCATAAATCAATGCGAAATAGTGATGTTGATGCTGCTATTTATTGGCTATTAAGGATGCTTAATGGCGGCGAAGATCCAATTTACATTGCAAGACGATTAATAAGATTCGCAAGTGAGGATGTTGGATTGGCTGATACAAATGCATTAAATGTTGCTATTAATGTATTTCAAGCTTGCCATTTTATTGGAATGCCAGAATGTGATGTTAGCTTAGTTGAAGCAGTGACTTATTTATCATTAGCACCAAAATCTAACGCCATTTATAAAGCTAAATTAGCTGCAGAAAAAGACGTTAAAAGAACTGCAGATGATCCAGTCCCATTACAGATTCGAAATGCACCAACTAAGTTAATGAAAAAATTAGGATATGGCAAGGGATACCAGTTGGCCCATTATGCTAAAGATAAATTAACAACGATGAAAACAATGCCACCTTCAGTTGAAGGACATGTGTACTATAAGCCAACTGCTGAAGGAAAAGAAATACATTTTAAAAATCGATTAAATCAAATTAAAATGTGGCATGTTAAACATGATAAGAAATAGTATTAAGACTTTATAATATTAAAGTACTATAATACTTTCATACTTTAATGTAAATTAAAAAAATATGTAAGGAGGAATTTCATTGGCTAATCAAAAACAACCTGATCAAATTGAAGTCCGTGGTGGAAACGTTCATAACTTAAAAAATATTAATGTGAACATTCCATTGAATAAATTTGTCGCCATTTCTGGACCATCTGGTTCTGGTAAGAGTTCATTAGCAATGGGAATTTTATATGCTGAAGGTTCAAGGCGTTATCTTGAAGCCCTTTCAACTTATACCCGTCGAAGAATTGGTCAAACTAGGCGTTCAAAGGTTCGTGCAGTTAAACATATTCCGTCAGCAATTGCATTAAGGCAACGGCCAAACGTTCCATCTGAACGATCTACCGTCGGTTCGATGAGTGAAATTTTTAATGTTGTTCGCTTAATTTTTTCACGACTTGGTTCACCCGTTTGTCCAAATGGGCATCGGATTCAGCCCAGTTTAGCAATTGCACAAGCGATGGATGAGCCTGGAAAAGATATGGGGATGATTAAATGCCCCGTTTGTGGAGCTAAATTTATGGCGAAGTCTGCTGAAGATTTTGCTTTTAATGCTGGCGGTGCTTGTCCTAAATGCCAAGGAACCGGTGTGGTTCGAGAATTGGATCCGTATCAAATCATTGAAGATGAAAATAAAACGATTGATCAAGGGACCGTTGCACCTTGGCATCTTCCAGGACGTAATTTCATGAAAACCATTGCCGCTACTCTAGGTGTGAGAACTGATGTACCATTTAAAGATTTATCTAAACATGAAAAAGAGATTGTTTTACATGGTGAAAAGAAACAATACTCCGTTAATTTTCATACTTCAACGGGTCGTGTTTTTCATGCCAACAAGGCATTGTACGAAAATGCGTATGCTTCCGTTTATGATTCACTTAAAAAAGCGAAGAGCGAACGGGCTATTAAACGAATCAATCAATTCTTTCATTTTTCAACCTGCCCAGTCTGCCATGGTTCCCGCTTAAATCCGAAATTATTGAAACAATTAGTCGCCGGTAAAAATATTGCTGAAGTCAGTAATTTAACCTTAGGCGAACTAACAAATTGGGAAAAAGCAACGAAACAACAGTTACCAGAAAATATGAACCGAATGGCTAAAATTTTATTTGAAAACTTAAATGAAAATTTGAAACCATTACTTGAATTAGGATTAGATTACCTAACCCTTTCAAGAAGTGGCAATACCTTATCTACTGGCGAATTACAACGAATTCAATTAGCTAAAACTTTGCGGACGGAAACGACGGGAGTTTTATACGTCTTAGATGAACCATCAGTTGGCTTGCATCCCGATAATGTCAAAGGTCTAATTCATATCTTTCGGGCATTAATTGCACAAGGAAATTCATTAGTGGTTGTCGATCATGAAGTTTCAATCATTAATGCGGCTGATTGGGTGATTGAAATTGGACCAGGTTCAGGTGATGCTGGCGGTCGTGTTATTGCACAAGGAACACCCCAAGCCCTTGCTCATGATCAGCATTCACTAATTGGTCCATTCATTTCTGGTCAAGCAAATATTTTACATCGGAAGGTTCAATCAAAACCGAATTCTGCAATGACTAAAATGCATGTGAATGACTACTTTAATCTTCATAATGTTGACGTCTCAATTCCAAATAATCAAATTACAGCGGTAACTGGATTCTCCGGTGCTGGCAAAACTAGTCTTATATTAGATAGTTTAGTCCCTGCAATCAAGGCTTCCCATCATCATCAAAAATTACCCAAGCAGGTATCAAGTTTAAAGACAACCATTAAAAATGTTGTTAGCGTTGATGCTAAACCGGTTGGCAAAAATGAACGGTCAACTTTAGCAACCTATACTACGATTATGGATCATTTAAGAAGGATGTTTGCTAAACTGCCTGCTGCAAAAGCTAATCATGAAGGAGCCGCCTACTTTTCATATAATAATAAACAAGGTGCTTGCCCGCACTGTGGTGGATTGGGCACGATTCATTTGGACGTTCAATATTTGCCAGACATTGAAGAAACATGTCCGTACTGCCATGGCAATCGATTCAATGATGAAGTTCAAAAAATTAAATGGCATGGTTATAGTATTGTTGATTTATTGAAACTATCCGTTAAGGATGCCATTCCTGTCTTTAAAGATGTTCCAGTAATTGATCACCAATTAAAGATTTTAGATGAAATTGGGTTAAACTACCTTCACTTAGGAGAAAGCACCCCGAGTTTGTCTGGTGGTGAAGCTCAGCGTTTGAAGTTGGTTAAGCATTTGAATAAACAACAAGCTAATTCATTATTCGTGTTTGATGAGCCTTCCGTTGGCTTACATCCCAAAGATGTTCAAACCTTAATTGGTGTCATTAATAAATTAAAACAAAAGGGTGCGACTATTATCATCATCACTCATGATTTGGATTTAATGACGAATGCTGATAATTTAATTGATTTAGGACCCAAAGGCGGCCAAGCTGGAGGTAAAATCATGGCGAGTGGTAAACCATTAGATTTAATTAAACATCCAAATAGTTTAACACTAAAGTACTTAAATCAGCATTGCCGTAAATTTGGCATTATTAAATAATATAAAAGTATTTTAGTACTAAAATACTGAATAAATTAAGGAGAAATAATGATTATGAAATTAAAAAAATTAAAGATCATAACCATGGTTGTTTAAATGATTTAAGTGACTGGCTTTTTACTAATATTATCTTTTTGTTTATCGTTTCTTCTCCGATTGTTCTTTATGAAGCTATTCCTGCTTTTCTTCCACTATTAATCCTTCAAAAACCAAAAGTATCCAATTTTCACTTCACGCTCTGGCTAGAATTAATTATTGGTGGTGGCACTTTAGTTTTATTAAATATTTATATATTAATTAGACTAGTGTATTTAAAAATAAAAAAACAAAAAAACAAAAAGTAATAATATTAAAATACTTTAGTACTAAAATACTGAACAAATTGAGATGATTAATCATGAAAAAGATATGGGAATGGATTAAAACTATCTTCTTCTTGATTATTGCCGTTGGAATTTTCGCAGCCATTTTAGCTATTTTCCGTGCACCAACCGATGGCTTTAGTTCGTTACGGGAACTTTGGGATAATTTTGGTTTTTAATTCATATTTGCCTTTATAATATTTTGGATTGAATTTGGTTATTCGTTAATTAAGGACCATTTTAAACACTAAAAGAAGCGTTCAAAATGAACGCTTCTTTTAGTGTTTAAATATTAAAGTACTTTAATATTATTTTTTCCAATGTTTAAAAATTTCATACCCAATGAACATATCAGTGATTCTATGATTGGAGGAACTGCTGTCATTATAATTAGATGATGAATTACCGCTACCAGAAAATGTTCCAACGATGAACATTAATATAATGAAACCACTAACAATCCATTCTAAGCCATGAATTACGAATAGTCCGAAAAACGACCAATGTCTGATCATAGTAAAAACAATTGCTAGGATAATCGCTAAAACGTATTGCCATGTTGGAAACCTCTGATTATTTTTAGTGAATATTTTAGGAACCAATTTTCTTTTAACCACATCGTATTTTAAAACATGATTTTGATTAAAAATTTGAAATAAATTATGGTATGTAATTGAGATTGCATTATCAAAATCATTTTTAACGATACTTGGTTTAAAATATAATGAATCTTCATTATGATCATTAAGTTGAAATGATTTATCAATATCATGCGAGCGCATGATATATTCAGGATTATTACTATGTTTAATTGATTTGATAATTAATTTTGCATCATCACCACTAATGACATCATTATTATTTAAATTTCTTTTTAGATCATTTAATTCAACATTTTTAAAGTAAGATGTTTTAGCAATTTGATTTGAGTCCTTTAGTGGAATTAATTGCTTCTTAATTTCTTCCACTTGTTGATCGTATTTATTCATAAATCGTTTAATCATTCCTTTAGAATATTCAATTGTGACAGCATTTCTAAATATACAGGATTATGATCAAATTAGCAAATTTTTATAATACTATAATATTAAAATATTTTAGTACTTTAATACTACTAATTTTATTTTATTTAACACTAGCTTTTTCGAATCAAAAGCGTTATAAATATACGTTAAAGAAACTGATTTAGTTGATATATATGTTTCTTTAATTTGTTTAATTGAGGTGAAAATAATGAAACCAACGATTGCTAATTTGCCTGATTACCATCCTGCTCAACCCTTGTCATCATTGGCCAAACAATTAGGGGTAAAACACCTTGTTCGCTTGTCAGCAAATGAAAATGCCTATGGAACATCTGAAAATGTAAAGAAAGTATTATTGAAATGGGGATTAACTAATTTAAATCGTTATCCTGATAGTGGAGCAAATCAATTAAGATTTGCCGTTGCCAAACATTTGAATGTTGATCCTAAACAATTAGTTTTTGGTGATGGTTCGGATGAAATTATCGGCTTAATTAACCGTGTCTTTTTGAATGACCATGATAATATGGTTGAATTAGCACCCACATTTCCAGAATATAAGGTGAATGCTTACGTCGAAGGTGCCACTATCACGGATGTAAAAATTAATGATAATGGTCAAATCAATTTGAATCGCCTTGCAGATGCGATTAAAAAGCAGACTAGGTTGGTTTGGTTATGTAATCCTAATAATCCTACCGGCCGTTATTTAAACAACGATAAAATTGTTGCTTTTATGGACCGGGTTCCTAAATCAGTTATCGTTGCAATCGATGAAGCTTACATTGACTTTGTTAATTCAAGTAGTCATCCCTCATCAGTTGATTTATTAAAACGATATCCGAATTTGATTGTATTAAGAACGTTTTCAAAGGCATACGGCTTAGCTAATTTAAGAATTGGATATGCAGTTACTAATTTGCCAATTGCCAATCAACTTCAAAAAATCCGTCCGCCATTTAATTTAAGTACTGTGGCAGATGTGGCTGGAACTGCAGCAATTTCAGATCAGAATTTTGTTAAACAAGTAGAACATAAAAATTCCATTGAAATTAAGAAATGGGAAGCATTCCTTGATCAAATTAAATCAAAATATTATCCATCACAAACTAATTTCATTTTCTTTCAGATTAAGGATGCAGCTAAACTAAATGATTACTTGCAAAAACATGGCTATCTATTAAATGCTGGATTAAGAAAAGGCTGGTTACGGGTTTCAATGGGAACTCCCAAACAGAATCAGGATGTAAGAAAATTAATTCAGAATTTTTTAAATCATTAATACTAAAATATTAAAGTACTTTAATATTATTAAAATTAATTTATTTAATTAAAAAACATCAGAATTATTAGTTCTGATGTTTTTTGATATAGTATAGTGCTTTAGTATTATGATACTATTTACATTTCAAACATAGTTTCCGTTAGAATCCAAATTATCATAATAATGATGACACATTCGCCAAGTAAATCTATATTGTTAATAATAAAAACAATCACATTTAAGAATTCATCGAATTTATTATTGACACGGTGGTATGGTAATAATTTTTGGTTATTATTACGGTTGATTGAACTCCGATATGTAGTTCTTCTTCTAGTTGGTCTAGTTTTAAAGATGGGTCTGGTTGATTTGTGATAAATGTGATTATATAACGCTTTTTTAGGGTTATTACCCCAACCTGCACCTTTTCTTCCGTAATATGGATTAATAGCACGTTTCATGCGTCGTTTATATTTACCAGTGGTTCTAGCTTTAAATGATTTCTTCCAACTTGGTTTTCTAAATAATCTCATGATTCACCTAGATTCTAAAATGGGTAATAATGTGAAGTAGAACACATAGTAAAACGATAATTAAAAACAAAAGACCTATTTTGGGATGCCAAAGTAATAGGACAAAGAAGATAATAATTACCGTTGCCCAATTACTGCATCCGAATTGTTGATCCATTAATGTTCCCTCTTTACTTTTGATTTCATAAACATTATTTAGTTTAATTTGGGTAATTATTAATTGTCAAATTTAGTTGCCACTTTATGTTATTTTGTCTTTTCCTCTTTACATACTCTTTATAAACTCTTTAAATACTCTTTAGCTGCTTGTAATTGCTTATATATCATAGGGTTATAAATAAATAAGGGGACTTTTTTACCGTGATAAGGGGACATTTTTACCCCAATAAGGAGACTTTTTTACCCAGATAAGGGGACATTTTTACCCGAATATAATATTGATTTGGGATGATTTAGTAGATAGGTGCTTATGGGGACATTCTTACCATGATTTTTTGAACTCGTAAGCTGAGCTTATGGATAAATAAGGGGACATTTTTACCCGACCTATTCTATTACTGGTTTAATAGGCCTTGATAGCAGAATCAAGGGGACATTTTTACCAAGTTAGCACTAGATTAATTAATTGATATGGGGACTTTTTTACCGTGGATAAATTACTAGTTGATTCATTGTCTTGATCTTAATTAAAACGTAATTGGATTTATCGAAATAAGGGGACATTTTTACCCGTCATAAATCGGTGTAATAAGGGGACTTACCATTAATTGAATTTGTCCCCTTTAATGTGATACTATAATTGCAAAACATTCTTTTGTGATTGGAGTGAAAAAAATGAGCAATGAGATTGTGAAGTATAGTAATGAACTTAATGCCGTTCCATTTAGAAAATTTAATTCGAGAGAGTTTAATATTTTCTTCTCGATTGTTAGTCGAATGCGAGATAAGGGAACCGATACAGTTGTTTTTCCCTTTGATTCTATTAAAACGTTAAGCAGGTATGATCAGCATACCAATCATTTTGTAAAAGATTTGGAGAATACATATCACAAAATGCTAAATTTGAACATCTGGTATGAAGATACCCACGTATATAAAGCATGGGTCTTATTTACGGGATTTGAAATTAACAAAGATAAACAAACGGTTGCCATCACAATTAATCCTAAGTTAAAAGAAGTTTTAAATTCAATTGTTAATTGGACGCGATTCTCGCTCTCTCAGTTTGTTGATCTTAGGTCTAGTTATGCTAAAACGGCCTTTCGCCTTTTTAAGCAATATCGGATTGTTGGTTATCGAAAATTTAATTTAAAGGAATTTAGGGTATTATTTGCAATTCCAAAGAGTTATAAGGCTAGAGACATTAATAAACGGGTTTTAAAGCCCATTCAACAGGAATTATCGCAATATCTTAAAGGTTTACATATTTCCAAAATTAAAAAAGGCCGCAAAATCATTGCTTATGCTTTTTCATGGAAACCAGAAATGAAGAATGCTGATGATTTTAGTCAGGGTACATTTTCGGATATTAGAAAGCGTTTAGATAATGTTGTTAATACGAACGAATTGGATCAGGAAGAGAAAAAATTGCTTGAAGAAAAAATTCTTAATGATGCTGATAATTTAGAAGCATCTAAGAAGAAAAAATTAATTAAGCTTTATTTGGGCCCGGATTACTTACAAAAGGAAAAAATAAAATCTGATATAGCTACCTACCAAAAGAACGCAAATCATAAAAAGACAACATCGGATAAAAAAGAATCAGGTCAAAAGCATGATATTAGTGGGATTTTAGATGACATCAATAATTTATCCAAGTAACAAATAAAAATGATTTAGTATTATAGTACTTTGATACCGTAATATTAAAGTACTATAATGTAAATATAGACTGATTACTTAAGGGAGGCCATTAATGAAATGTCCGCTAAAATAATTTCATTTGCTAATCAAAAAGGTGGGGTTGGTAAAACCACGACGACGATTGAAGTCGGCGAAAATTTATCACAGACCTTTCATAAAAAAGTATTACTGATTGATTTAGATCCACAGGCAAGTATGACCAGTGTCAAAAGTAATATGCATCAAATTGTTGATCAAAAATTACCAACGATGTCAGATGTGATGCTTGGTAATCAAGATCTTAGCAATATTATTTTAAATATTAAATCTAATTTAGATATTGCACCAGCTACCCTTGTTTTATCAGATGCAGAATTAAATTTAGTTAATGCAACGTTAAGGGAATTAATTCTTAAAAAGGCATTATCAAGTGTGATTGATAATTATGACTATGTCTTAATTGATTGTCCACCTTCCCGTGGAGTTTTGACTGTCAATGCTTTATCAGCTAGTGATTATGTTGTGATTCCGGTTCAATCTGAATATCAAGCATTGCTGGGAATGCAACTATTGAAGAACACGATTAAAAATGTTCAAAGCCAGATTAATGCTGATTTGAAGGTATTTGGTTATGTGATTACAATGACTTCTCACACTAATCACAGTAACGAAGTGACCGAAAGTATTAAGCAAGATGAATACCCGACAATCGAAGAAATTCCGAGGACAATTGATGTTGCAGATGCGGCTGTCGCCAACATGTCGACCTATGAGTACAATAAGAATAGCAAGGCTGGTTTAGAATACCTTCATCTGACTAAAAAAATTATGAAACTGGGGGAATAAATCGTGGCAAACAAGAATCGACAATCCATTTTGAGTAAAAATAATAATTACTCCAAAGATTTAGATACTTTGTTTAAATCTGAAACAGTAAAAAAACAACCAAAATCGAAAGCAAATCAAAAACCAAAAGAAACCCGTTTAACTCGTTTTTCTAAAATCAAAGATTTTTATTTAAAATCAAATTCTAAGAAACAGTTTTCAATTTACTTACCAGAAGAACTTCAAAAGCAAATGAAAGCTAAATCGGTTGCTGATGGTATGAGTATCAGTGATGTTATTAAACGATTAATTTTGGATCATTACCTGACTGATGCAGAAATCAAAGATGCGTATAATCGTGGTTATGATAAGCGTAATCAAAAATAAATACTTAAACATTAAAATACTATAGTACTAAAATACTAAAAGCAAGTCATGGATATATTCATGACTTGCTTTTATTTCAAATTAGAATATAATGAGCATAATTTTAAGAAAGTTGGTGTTTAGTATGCTAGGATTTCTTTCTTACGTTACCATCATGGCAATTACACCAGGGCCGAATAATTTAATGGCACTTCAAGAATGCCGTATTCGTGGATTAAAGGGATCACGTGCTTTTCTATTGGGATTATTCGTTAGTTTCTTTATTCTGGATTTTATTGCTTTATTTCTTACTAGTTCTATGAAGGCCATTTCACCTGTTTTTCTGATTATTCTGAAATTAATTGGATCATTATATTTAGCTTATTTAATTTATTCACTATTTGTTTCTTCTGGAAAATCAAATCAGAGAAAAAGGAATTCCAGTCATCGTTTTTGGGCAGGAATGGCAGTGAACTTAACCAATTTTAAAGTGATGTTATATTTCTTAATCGGGTACGTATCATTTCTGTTTCCAATCTTTCAGCATCATTTCGGAATTATTTTTACATGGGAATTGTAATGTGTTTGATCACTTCACTCTGTAATATCTTATGGGCATTGGTTGGCTCTGCCTTTCAATCTTGGTTTAATCACCATGGCTTGACGGTTAATATCGTTCTATCAATTTTGTTGTGTTATGCCATTGTTGAAATGTGGAATTAAATATTTTAATACTAAAATATTATAGTACTAAAATATCATAATACTTTGATGGGTAATTTATATTCAATTTAATTGCTCTTGGTTTAGCTATTTCTTAAGGATGATTTTAGATGTAAAATATAAATAGAGGATGTTATTATCAATTCATTTAAGAAAATACTTTGGCGTGTGTCCGTTGCCATCATGGCTGTTTTAGGCTTAACAATTTTATTTTCTGGACCTGCCAGCGCTAAACGAACGCATCGTAAAATATCTAAACAGAAAGTTAGCGTCAGTATTCCCCCGGCTGGTAACAGTTATTGGGACACATTACAACGTGTTAAGTTGAATGCTCCATTAAAAGTAACATTGAACGAATGGTCAAAGAAAAAAGGTTATCATGCTGTTAAAAGTGAGACCATTCCAGCTGGTTGAAATGTTTACTTAACTAATCAAGATTTGATTAACAAATCTGGTAACCATTTAATTGTTGCCATGAGTCCAAACGAAAAGTTGATTGATGATGACCAGCCACTTTTAACCGCTAACTCATTTAAAATTCCTAGCTGTAAACTATTTAATAAGGTAAAGTTGACAAATTATAAAGTCGCTCAAACTAAACACTTTACGTATAAGTGGCATGCAGCCACCCTTGGTGATGATCAGGACATTTCTAAAAGTCAGCCGATTTTACTTTTTACTAATTTGTCAGACATGAATAAATACGATCGGATCGATAATCAAATGAATTCACTTGAAGATAAAATGGAAAACGAAGGCGATCTAGAAGATGCCGGTGAATATGGTCCAAAATATCAAAAGGAGTACAATCGATTAGGAAGTCAAACTAAGCGGGATCATCGTTTAACAAAACAAATTAAAAAAGTTGAACGAAAGTCGATTCATTTCTACAACGTTCGACAATTAGTTGAAGCTAAAAAAATCCGGAGGAAAGATTTCTTGATGGTTAAAATTAATCATAGCATCTACTATTCCCCAACAGATGAAGAGAACGAGGCCTTTTCAACATCCAACACTGAGGATGGAATTTTTTCAAGTCTTAATCCGACTGCTAAGGATCGAAAATATGTCATCGCATCTAAAGGTGAACCACTATATTTATATAATGGTGCAGAGTGGTCAAATGGTAAATCAATTTGGCAATATAATGGTCACAAGTGGATTTACGAAGGTAAGGATTATTAATAATATGTGTAAAATAGAACGGATCTGATTTTCAAATCCGTTCTATTATTTTAGTTGTTTTTCTAATTATTTCGCGCAATAATAAATATATACATAATAAATTTAAACAAAAAAGGATTGAATGAATTTTGAAAAAATATTCATTATTAATTGCAGCTGTTGTCATGGCTGGTGGAATGGCCGTTACTGCACCCAAGACATCTTTGGCCCAATCAATGAATCAGGATCATGTTGCAACTGTTAATCAACAAGATAATGCACTTCCACAGGATATGGGGAGTAATTTTCATATTTTAGATAATCATAACTATGAAAATAAGGCGTATAAATATTATTATGCCCCTGATAATGGTGTTAAGCACCACTTAGCAACGATTGGTGGTAACCGCAAAGTTAAATTTAGCAGTTATCTTTTCTTGCCGAATAATATTAAGGACCGTAAGTACGATTGGGGAGACGTTCAAAGCATTACCTCAACGCCAAATGGCCGGTACATGTATGTTTTATGTAATCGTAACCAGAGCCATCACGATAACGATTATGATGGCTGGATTGTAAGGTATGACATGGGTAAATTACGTCAGATGGGGATTGCTGGTCGTAACGTTGCAAAACTCAGACGAATTTCATATCTGTACTTCAACCACAAGATTAATCATTTTAATAAACAGCAGCGAAAGGTGATAAGTGCCGTCAAAGTTGGTCCTCATTTCACAACCGGCCACGGTCAATCGCTATCGTATAATCCAAAGAATCATCAACTATGGTTGATCAGGATTGGTAAGATTGCCCAGACGCGTGCTGCTATGGTTGAGATTGGAACATCGTCTTTGAAACCAATTAAACAAATTGATTTTCAGTTTAATAATAATTATCCCATCAGTGATTTCATGACTTTTGATAAAAATGGGAATGCGTATACGTTCACACGTAGTATGAATAGTTTCATTAAAATTTATCAAGGACGAATTACTAACGACGGTGTTCACTTTCATTTAATTCAACAAGGATTGAAACACTGGCCAGGTCAGAATCTTCAGGGGATGGCTTATAACCAGCGAACCAATCGAATTTACATTGTTGCTGACGGCGGGATTATGTCGATGCCAGTTAATAAATTAGGTCATTTAAAGAATGCCGATGTTTATGATAGTAAAATTTCCGGTCACCGTGAATTTGAGGGATTAACCTTTGATAAACAGGGACACGGATATCTATTAGTTCACTTGATTCCAGAGATTATGAAATCGGATCGAATATTATAAATTGATATTAAAATACTAAAGTACTGAAGTACTATAATATTTTAGTACTATAATACTTAAATTAAAAAAGAGACAAACCATTCATAAAATTAGTGGTTTGTCTCTTAATTTATTACATGAAAATTATTAATCTGATTTAATTACTTATTTTTTATATATAAATATATAATTACCAGTGTCCATCCTATTAATGAAATAATGTAAAAGAATGTTGCTTCCATTAAAAAACTATGAACAGATGATTACCATAAATAATAATACAAAAAATTGTTGATACAATGGAAAATAATAATATACTCTATTATTTTTTTAGTGATTTTCATTGTGAATGACTTTTACAATCTGATCAAGGCCCCAACTAATGGCTTCTTCACTGATGATTAATGGTGGCAATAGTCTTAATGTATTGCCCCGGGCTGATAATGTTAGTAAGCCTAACCCTTGAAGTTTAGTAATGACGTCACTAACTTTGATACTTGGATCTAAATGAATGCCAATCATGAGGCCCTTCCCGGAAACCGATTTAACATTTGGAAGTGGTTCAATCTTTTGATGCAACTGTTTAGATAAGAATTTACCCTTGACCTTAACTTGATACAGGAAATCGGGGGTGAGTTGATCTAAAACGGCATTGGCAGATGCCATAACAACCTTGTTCCCACCAAACGTATTTCCGTGGGAACCCGGACCAAAAGCACTGGCCATTTCCTTCTTCGCCATCATAGCACCCACTGGTAAACCATTTGCGAGTCCTTTGGCAGATGTAATGATGTCTGGATGGAGCCCGTCTGCTTCAAAGGCAAATTTATATCCGGTTCTGCCCATCCCGCTCTGAACTTCATCAACAATTAACATTGTTTTAGTCTGATGACATTTTTGTTCTACTTTCTGCAACCACGTTTTTTTACCAACGTTGATGCCACCTTCACCTTGAATGACTTCTAGAATCACGGCAGCGGTATCTCTGTCAATTAGTTTCAATGATTCATCATCGTTATAGTTGCCAAAACTAACGTCAGGGACTAACGGCTGAAATCCCTTTTGAATTCCAGGGTATCCGGTAACCGAGAGTGAACCGTATGTCCGGCCATGGAACCCATTGTTGAATGCCACCATCTTATGTTTACCAGTATGTCTACGTGCAATTTTGAAGGCAGCTTCGTTTGCTTCCGTTCCAGAATTACAGAAGAAAGCCAAGTAATTTTCTGGACAAAGTTTGCCAGCCACTTTTTCTGCCAATGAATTATGGTAGAGGTTAGACGTATGCCAAATGTGTTTGAATTGATCAGCAACCGCATTTTTAACTTTTTCATTACTGTAACCGAGGTTGCAAACACCAATACCGCTGGTGAAGTCGACGTACTCTTTGCTTTTGGAATCGATTAAATGCCAGTCGTGGCCATCGACAAGTTCAATTGGAAACTGATTGTATGTTGGTAATAAATTTGATTTCATTTTAATGATCTCCCCTTAATTTTATAGTGTGACTTTAGTACCAATATTTTTAAGACTGTTGGTGATAAAGACGTTATGAACGCCGTGTTGTAAAGCATAGAACGCTGCTTTGACTTTTGGTACCATTCCATTTTTGATTTCTTGTTTTTGAATTAATTGTTTAGTGTATTTGTAATTTAAATGATTAATCATTTGTTGATGAACCTTAACGCCGCAAACATCGGTGAGCAACACTAACTGATCGGCGTGAAGTAGGGCGGCAAGATCGCTAGCAGCGGTATCCGCATTGACATTTAACATTTGATGGTGATTGCCCATAGCAAGTGGTGATAAGATGCCCACTTTATGATCAATTGCTTGTTTAATACTATTTTCAACATGGGTAACTTGGCCAACTTCGCCATAAATCGATTGATTTAAGTAATCACCATGCAAAAATGATTGACCATTTTGGTTTAGCATGACGGATTGGATGTCATGTTGAGATAATAATTCATTCAGGTGTGGCTGAACAATCTGGTTTAGAACGAGCTCCGAAATTTTGATGGTGGATTTGTTTGTAATCCGAATGCCATTAATTTTATGAGTTATTTGCCCGATGAACTGGTCGCAGGTTGAAATTAAATTGCCACCACCATGGACGATTAAAATCTGTTCACCGTTATTTTGCAATGACTTTAGCTGTTGATAGAATGGTTCCGATAGTTGATTTACCATATTACCGCCAATTTTAATAATTATCATTCTGCTCACCCCTCGTATGCTGCGTTGATTTCAACGTATTTATATGACAAGTCGCATCCCCATGCAATGCCATGAAAATGACCACTGTTTAAATCAACTTCAATCTTAATTTCATCACCAGCTAAAATCCTTTTAATTTTTTGCTCATCAAATTTCAGCGGGGTGCTATCCTTGACGAGTGGCACGCCACCGAACGTGATTCCAATTGCATTTGGGTCAACATGGGCTATGGTTTGGCCAATTGCTTGAACAATTCTGCCCCAGTTATTTTCTTCGCCAAAGATCATTGCTTTGACAAGGTTAGAACCGACGATGGCTCTGGCAACTTGATTAGCTTCTAATTGTGAATAGGCGTTGTGAACATGGACTTCAACTAATTTGTTGGCACCTTCACCATCTTTGGCAACCATTTTAGCTAAACTAGTGAGAATTAATTCATATCCCTTTGCTAGTGCTTTGAATTCCTTGGTGTGTTCTTTGATGATTGGATTGTCCGCCATGCCATTAGCCATTGATAGGACCATGTCATTAGTCGACATGCAGCCGTCAACGGTGATTTGGTTAAACGAAGTGGCGATTTTTTGTTGTAAAATTTTTTGTAGAACCAATTTGTCAACGTGAGCATCAGTCGTGATAAAGCTTAAGGTGGTTCCCATGTGGGGATGAATCATGCCGGATCCTTTGGCAAAACCGGTGATTGTAACAGGATGATTATCAATGTTTAATTCAATACATATTTTTTTAGCAGACGTATCAGTTGTCAGGATTGCCTTAGTGGCATCATAGTTTTGGTCGGAAAGTTGTAATTGGTTTAAACCGTTTTCAAACAGATCCATCTGCATCTGTTTGCCAATGATGCCGGTTGATGCGACCCCAATTAAGTTGGGATTAAGATGTAATTTTTTGCTGACAAGTTGGGTTTCAATCTGGACATTTTGGATGCCCTGTTTGCCGGTAAACGAATTGGCATTGCCACTATTGATAATCCAAGCTTGCATTTGATGATGTTTATCAATTGTGTGTTTGGTAAACTGAACGGGGGCTGCTTGAAATTGATTGGTGGTGTAAACACCGGCGGCAACGGCAGGGACTTTTGATACCATCCAGCACAGGTCTTGTTTCTGATGATCCTTAAAACCAGCGTGAGTTGCTCCAGATTGGAAGCCAATTGGCCATTTAAAATTAATTGTTTTCATTGCGATTCCTCCTAAGGTAAAGTCGGTGTGAGTTTTAATCCGTCAGTAATTGAAAAATGAAATAGTTGATTTAAATTCTGAATTGCTTGTCCTGCGGCACCTTTAATCATGTTATCGATGACACTGTCAACGAGTAGATAGTTAGTCTTTGGATTATAAGAAAATCCAAGGTGACATTCATTTGTGCCGACGACTTCTTTCACGGTCGGCAGATTGGGCGTGGTAAAAACAAACGGGCTGTTTTGATAACACGTCTTGAATGCATCTTGGATGTTTTGAAATCTAATTTTAGGTTTAATTTGAACATAAATGGAACTCATGATGCCCCTGTTCATCGGGACCACGGTGGTCATGAATTGAATGTAGTCTACATTTTGATTCCATTCTTTTAATTTTTGCATGATTTCCGGGATGTGTTTATGTTGGTTGGGTTTATAGATCTGTAAATTATCATGAGCGTTCACAAAGTGATTCATGGTTGTCAGCTTTTTGCCGGCACCGGAAAATCCGGATTTAGCATCAATTAAAATACTATCCGGTTGAATTAAATCATTCTGAACTAATGGTGCCAGGCCAAGTAAAATCGAAGTAGCGTAGCAGCCAGGGTTAGCAACATATTTTTGATCATCATTATTTTGTAAATCAGCTAAGCCATAGTAGGCGGATTTTAATTCATCTTCATTAGCAGCCGGTTTTTGATACCATTTTTCATATTGTTTGGGATCATTTAACCGAAAATCACCCGAGAGGTCGATCACTGGAAATAATTGCTTCAAAAACGGTTGGGCTAATTTTGATGTTACCCCCGCTGGAGTAGCAAAGAAAACCACGTCGTTATTTTCCATAATCTGTTGAGCATCATATGGATAAACAATTTGCTCCCCAAACGAAAATTGGCCCGTAATCTTTCCCAGTGGAGTTGACTGAGTGAGATTATGGGCATACAAGTTGATCTGGCTAATTTGAGGGTGATTAGTCAGTAATTCATATAATACAGTTCCTGCGTATCCTGTGATTCCAATAATTGCGACTTCCATAATGCCGATATTCCTTTCCATTTGTTGATCATCGATTTAAGAATTTGAATGTTAGCGTTAAGACGTCGTCGCCTGATATTGAATTTAAGCATTGTAATCATCCTTTTTTAAATTAAATTTAACATTTTTGAATTGAGAAATGTTATTGGCTAAAATATATCACAATTATGTGAAAATGCAAATCCTTTTTTAATTTTAATTTAATTTAAAATTAGGATTGATTTAATAATGGGCTTGTGGTAAATTAATAACAACTGAAAAAATTTATGGACAGAAAGAAGTGAAACTGATGACAACCTTAAACAACATTAAAAATTACAACCAAGTTGCATTGAGGAGACGACGTCTGGTGCCGTCCCCAATTTTTATGTTGGATAATTTTCTTTATTCACTATAATTTATGAATTGTCATCATAATTTCGTTGGTGGCGGCCGAATTCCAGTTTAAATCGTGATATTAAGATATCTTGATTGGATTAGTGGTTCGTCATTAACGAAGATTTCACTGAAAACAAAATCAGATATCTTAAGTGCGGCTTCAAACTGGAAGATAAATTAATTATTTGATCGACTGGTTTAAGAAGATGGATTGAAGATATCTCAAACTAAAAGGTCGATCATTAACTTGATCGATCTTTTTTATATATTCAATATCTTCATCACGGATTAACATGAAAGGAAATTTGATGATGGAACGTTATTTAGTTTTAAAAAATGGTTCAGTCTATAAGGGCCATGCCTTTGGTTCTAAGAAGGCGGTCAACGGTGAAGTTGTGTTTAGTACCGGGATGACTGGCTACCAAGAAACCATTACAGATCCTAGTTACTATGGGCAAATCATGGTATTTACGAACCCACTAATTGGTAACTATGGAATTACTACCGGTGATGATGAAAGCTTACATCCCCAAGTTAAAGCCATCATTGCCCACGAAATTGCTAAATATCCCAGTAATTATCGCTGTAAAATGACGCTAACTCGGTATGCGGAGAAACAAGATTTACCTGGTATCTCAGGAATTGATACTAGACGGTTAACCAAAGAAATTCGTGACCAGGGATCCATGCCAGGTGTAATAACAGATGATCTGAACCATGAAAATGTTAATCAGCTGTTTGATCAAAAGACACCTAATAAATTATCTGATATGACGACGATTGAGAATTCATATCCAGCACCTAATGACGGACCTAAAATTGCCATCATCGATTACGGAATTAAGAATTCAATCATGAAACAACTATCGAAGCGCCACGCCAACATGGTGGTTTTCCAAAGCAACGTCAGTGCTAAAACTGTTTTGGATAGTTATCCTGATGCAGTTATGCTTTCAAATGGCCCTGGCGATCCTGAAAAAATGAGTGATGTTCTACCAACAATTCAAACGTTGGAACATCAATTGCCACTGATGGGAATTTGCTTTGGTAATCAGCTCCTGGCATTAGCCAACGGTGCTAAAACCTATAAGATGAAATTTGGCCACCGTGGTTTTAACCACGCCGTTAAAGATTTAACGACTGGTAAATGCTATTTTACATCCCAAAACCACGGTTATGCGGTTGATCGGAATTCTTTAAAGGGGACCAACCTTGAAACCTGGTTTGAAGAAATTAACGATCATACCGTAGAAGGCATCAAAGTGAAGGACTGTAACGCCTTTTCGGTTCAATTTCATCCGGATGCTTCACCAGGTCCGCATGATGCCCTTTACGTTTTCGATCAATTCTTTGAAATGATTAAGCAGAGTCAAAAGAAATAGGAGGATTTTTGATGCCAAAGAGAATGGATATTCATAAAATTTTAGTGATTGGTTCTGGCCCCATCGTAATCGGGCAAGCAGCAGAATTTGATTATTCCGGTTCGCAGGCCTGTCTTTCACTGCGTGAGGAAGGTTACCAAGTAGTTTTGATTAACTCCAATCCCGCTACCATCATGACCGATAAGGAAATTGCCAATCAAGTTTACATCGAACCAATTACCTTAGAATTCGTTTCAAAGATTATTCGAAAGGAAATTCCAGATGCCATTTTACCAACGTTGGGTGGTCAAACGGGTTTGAACATGGCTAAACAACTTGCTGACTCGGGAATTCTTGATGAATTAGGAATCGAATTACTGGGAACTAAACTAGATGCAATTGAAGAAGCGGAAGACCGTGAAAAATTCAAGGATCTAATGAAACAGCTACATGAACCGGTACCGGAATCACAAATTGCCACGAATTATGATGAAGCGAAAGCGTTTGTTGAAAAAATTGGCTTTCCAGTTGTCATTAGACCAGCTTATACCCTTGGTGGTAGCGGCGGAGGCTTCGTTGATAACTACCATGATTTAAAGAAAATTGTGACCCTCGGTTTAGGGTTATCACCAGTGACTCAAGTTTTAGTCGAACATTCGATTGCTGGCTATAAAGAAATTGAATTTGAAGTCATGCGGGATGCCAATGACAATGCGATGATTGTTTGTTCAATGGAAAATGTTGATCCGGTTGGCATTCATACTGGTGATTCAATCGTAGTGTCACCAACCCAGACTTTGTCGGATCAGGATTATCAAATGATGCGGGATGCCGCTTTAAAGATTATCCGTGCCTTAAAAATTGAAGGTGGCTGTAACGTCCAAATGGCAATTGATCAATATAGTGGTCAATATTACATTATTGAAGTTAATCCGCGGGTATCGCGTTCGTCAGCTTTGGCATCGAAAGCCACTGGATATCCGATTGCTAAAATGTCGGCTAAAATTGCGGTCGGTTTGCATTTAGATGAAATTATTAATCCAATTACCGGCAAGACTTTAGCTGAATTTGAACCCGCATTGGATTACGTGGTCACAAAAATTCCAAGATGGCCGTTTGATAAATTCACAACGGCTGATCGAACGTTAGGGACGCAAATGAAAGCTACCGGCGAAGTCATGGCAATTGGACGAAATTTTGAAGAATCATTTTTAAAAGCAGTACGTTCATTAGAAGTTGATACTAAATATGTTTTTAAACCACAGTTTCAAAAGTTATCAACTGATGAACTATTGAAACAATTAATGCCGGCTCAGAATGATCGGTTATTTGTTATCTTAGAATTATTAAGACGTCACGTTTCAGTTAATCAAATTCATGACATTACCCAAATGAATCAATTTTACTTATATAAGTTTCAACACATCATTGAAATTGAGGAACAATTAAAGCAAAATCACGGTGCCAAAGCTTTGAAAATTGCAAAACAAAATGGTTTTATTGATGACGTGATTGGAAAATTATGGCGAAAAACACCGGATCAAATTAGACAAATCAGAACTAAGCAGCATATTACACCAGTATATAAAATGGTTGATACCGCTGCCGGTGAGTTTGAATCAACAACCCCTTACTATTACAGTACCTATGAAGAATCTGATGAGTCCAAAGTCACTAAGAAACCTTCAATTGTGATTGTTGGTTCCGGTCCGATCAGAATTGGACAGGGAGTTGAATTTGATTATGCCACTGTTCACTGTGTCGATGCTGTCCAAAAAGCTGGCTATGAAGCAATTATCATTAATTCTAATCCCGAAACAGTTTCAACCGATTTTTCAATTTCTGATAAACTCTACTTTGAACCGTTAACGACCGAAGATGTTTTGAACGTCATTGATCATGAACAGCCTAAGGGGGTCATTCTCCAATTCGGTGGGCAGACCGCCGTTAATTTAGCCGAACCACTATCTAAACGGGGCGTGAAAGTAATTGGAACCTCCGTCGAAGATATTAACCGTGGTGAAGACCGGAAACTATTTGATCAAATTGTTAAGAAGTTATCCCTGCAGCAACCAAAAGGAAAGACGGCCACGAATACTAAGAATGCTTTAACGATTGCAAATCAAATTGGCTATCCAGTTCTCATCCGACCATCATATGTAATTGGCGGGAAGGCAATGGAAATTGTTCATTCTGATGATGAACTGCAAAATTACATGCAAAAAGCTGTGAATGCATCTAATGACCATCCCGTCTTGATTGATTCGTACTTAATGGGGATGGAATCAGAAGTCGATGTCATTTCAGATGGGCATAGCGTTGTAATTCCAGGAATTTTAGAACACATTGAACGTTCTGGTGTTCATTCTGGTGATTCAATGGCCGTTTATCCGCCACAGCATATGAAGGAAAGCATTCAACAAAAGATTGTGAAAATTTCAATTGAATTAGCTCATCAATTGCATACAATTGGTTTAATGAACATTCAATTTATTGTTTATCATGACCAAGTTTACATTATTGAAGTAAACCCCAGAGCTTCCAGAACGGTTCCATTTATTTCTAAGGTAACCGGGGTTCCAATGGTCCAACTTGCTACGCATGCCATGTTAGGAAAACCATTGGAAAAAATGGGATACCATACTGGTTTAGTCACACCAGCTAAAAAGATTGCGGTGAAATCACCCGTCTTTAGTTTCTCAAAACTACCATTAGTTAATGCCACTTTAGGACCCGAAATGAAATCAACCGGCGAAGTTTTAGGAACAGACAATAGTTATGATAAGGCTCTATATAAGGCCTTTGTTGCTGCTGGGTTTAACGTTCCAAAGGAAGGCAGCATTTTCTTCAAAGTTAAACCATCCGATTTAGATGAATCACTTAAATTAGCTCGTGAATTTAAATCAATTGGCTTTCAAATTCAAGCGGATCAATCAACTGCTGACTTTATGAAACAGCAGGGGTTACAAGTAGCGGTTAAAGATCCTGTTAATGAAATCAAACATGATGAACTTCAAGTCGTCGTCAATACCACTGATGAATACGATTTACACACCCAAAAGGGACAGACCACATTGAATGATGTCGCATTGGAACATCAAATTCCGTTGTTTACTGCTATTGATACGGTTAAAGCATATGAAACGGCAATTGCCGGATTATCTTTTAGTATTGATCCGATGTAGTTTTCTACTATCATATAGGAAGAAATGAATTCAAAGATCACCGGTTGACTTTTGATCTTAAAAAATTATATAATAAAGTTACTTAATCAAACAGGGAGGTTATTTATAATGCAATCAAGCGATTTTCCATCGTTATTAAATTTACTTGTCCATCATCACACAGATCATTTTTAACAATCTGTGTTGAATGAACAGTTTTTAAATTGCGTTATAAAAACCGGAATCCACACAGACTGCTATAAGTGCTGTGTGGGGCAAACTAATTAAAACCACATGGCTCAATAAAGGCTGTGTGGTTTTTTGTTTGTCGCAATCGGATTAAAGGGGGAACAATTTATGAAAAAGCATATTCAGCATCGAAGCAATTGGTTATTAAAACGGATCTTGAATAAAAAATAAGAGGAATGATAAATTATAGCAATAGATATAAATCAATATAAATAAAAGTAAATATATGGTAAACTAATTATAGAAAGTAAAATATGGAAGTGATTAGTTTGCAACAACATTATACAACCGGACAGTTTGCTAAAAAAATTGGTGTAGTTAATAAAACCTTAATAAATTGGGACAAAAAGGGAACATTAACTGCTTATCGGACGCCAACTAATCGGCGTTATTATACCCAAAACCAGCTAGACCAAGTTTTAGGGATTAAAAATAAGCAGGAATCGAGAATTAACGTAGCTTATGCTCGTGTATCCAGTCGGAATCAAAAAGATGATTTAAAAAATCAAATTGCATTTATTCAGACTTTTGTTAATGCCAAAGGCATTATCTTAGATAAAACTATGACTGATATTGGGAGTGGACTTAACTATAATCGTAAAAACTGGAATAAACTATTAAAATTAGTGTTAGAATCGAAAGTTAAAACGATTTACATTACCTATCAAGACCGCTTTATCCGCTTTGGATATCATTGGTTTGAGCATTTGCTCAACCAATTTGGAACTAAATTGGTAGTTTTGAACGATAAGAATAGTTCACCCAATGAAGAATTTGTGCAAGATATTATCAGCATTATTCATGTTTTTAGTTGTCGTTTATATGGACTTCGTAAATATAAGGGTCAAATTAAAAATGATAAGACCATCCAGAAAGAAGAACATGATGATGCATAGCTGTAGTATTAAAGTCAAGCTATATCCCAATCAACATATGAAGCGTTATCTCGATTTGATGTGTAATTATCGTCGCTATTGTTGGAATCAAGGTTTAGAAACCTGGAACCATATGTATGATTGCAATTCAATTGATAAAGGACATAATTCTAAGCCCAATGAGCGTGAAATAAGGAATGAATTAGTTTTTAATAAATTTGATTGGCAATATCAATATTCAGCTAGGATTTTGCAATTAGCGATTAAAGATTTAGGCCATGCTTTTAAAGCTTTTTTCGATAAAAAACAGCCTGATTTTAAACATCCACGTTTTAAATCAAAGAAATGGCTGAAACAAGGTTTTAAAACTGATCGAGCTAAAATAATTGATGGTAAATTAAGATTAGACCGTGCTAGTGGGTATCCTAAAAATTTGTTTTACGATATTCGATTGAGTGGACTACGTCCACAACCAGGCCAATTGAAAATGGTTGCGATTACAATGCAGAATCATCAATACACAGCTAATCTGCAATTTACTAATCTCCCGGATAATACCACTATTTATACCAATCAAAAAACGGCTGTGGATGTTAATGTAGGTCATTTTAACTATACTAATGGAGATATCAAAACCTATGGTCATAAATTAAAACGTTTATACGAACAAAATAAATACTATCAGCGTCTACTAGCTCGAAAACGGACAATTCATCCTAAAACTTTTCGGAAATCTAATAATTACATGCAAGTGAGAACCAAACTACAGCGTAATTATACAAGAATTAAAAATTTTCAGGATGATATTCTGCATAAGTTTACAAATAAATTAGTACAAAATTATGACCAAATTGTAATCGAAAATTTAGACGTCAAACATATGTTCATGAGCCACGTAGCTTCGAAAGGAATGCAGCGAAGTATGTTTGGTAAATTTAGACAGTATTTAACATATAAATGCCAATGGTACGGAAAACAATTGATTTTAGCTGATCAAAGTTATCCTTCAACACAACGTTGTTCTAAATGTGGCTATATAAAAAAAGGTACTGATAAGATTACCCTTAAGGGTAATCAAAAACATCATACTAATCATCACCAATTTATTTGTTATCATTGTGGTTTTAAAGCCGACCGTGATGATAATGCTGTCCAGAATTTATTAGCTTTAATTCAATAAAAACATGATTAGGGTAGGCTATACCCTACAAGCTCTGAGAGTTAGTCTCTGTGATTACTTCCTTTTAGGAAATATCGGAATACTAATGTAGACGAGAGTAAATAAAATATAGAAAGGAGAGCTATATGATCCTTTCTGAACATATAAAAATAACTATTTATATGTTTTTCCGTATTTTATATAGCAGTGATTTTACATGGAAATGGAAGCAAAACCCGCTAAGAAAATATCGTTATTCAGTTTTATATTAATTATTTTATCTGCCGTCTTTGGTTTTCCAAATACTGCCGTTGCGTTCGATCAAATGGGATACGCAAGTATTATTTGGTACATATTGGCAGCAGTGACATTCTTTTTGCCAACTTCATTTATGTTTGCCGAATACGGATCAGCCATTAAAGATGATACCGGTGGCGTTTACACCTGGCTTGAAAAATCAATTGGTACGAAATGGGCGTTCGTTGGCTCATTCATCTGGATTTGTGAATGGGTGTTAATTTTAGTCAATAACGCACCTAATGTCATGATTTCAATTTCAACATTGATTTTCGGAGATGACCGAACGGGCAAACTAAGTTTCTTTGGTCTAAATAGTAATGAAAGTATCTCAATTCTATCAGTCCTATTGGTGCTTGGAATTACCTGGATTTCATGTCGCGGCATTAAATCGGTCGCATTATTATCCTCAATCGGTGGATTTTTCATTACACTGATCACAGTTGTCTTTTGTGGGGCTTCAATCCTTTTGATTTTTATCAACCACGGTCAATTGGCACAACCAATCAATGGGATTAAAAGTTTTATTGTTTCACCGAATCCTGCATTTCAAAGTGGAACATCAATTATGTCATTTGTTGTCTATGCTATTTTTGCTTATGGTGGGATTGAATCTGCCGGTGGCATTATTGATAAAATTAAAAATCCAGCTAAAAATTTTCCACGAGGGATTATTATCGCCGCAATTTTAATGACAACGCTTTACGTAGTTTCGATTTTCCTTTGTGGCTTCAGTATTAATTGGTCACAAGTAATGGGGAAAAGTAACGTTAATTTGCAAAATATCATGTTTATTTTGATGTATAACGTAGGTGATTTCTTTGGTAAAAGTATTGGAATGGCACCATCAGCTGCTGCGACACTTGGTTATGGCTTCTCTCGTTTTACTGGTTTCAGTAATTTAATTGGAACTTTAGGTAGTATGACAATTATTGTATATTCACCCATTAAAGCTTTCATTACTGGATCACCTGCTAAGTTCTGGCCAAAACGAATGGTTAGTTTAAACAAACACCAGATGCCGGCTTTTGCAATGTGGATGCAAGCTGCTGTCATTGCAGCTATTCTGCTCTTTACTTCCTTCGGTGGCGATGATGCTCAAAAATTTTACACCGTCTTAACCGACATGATGAACATTTCAAATGCTTGTCCATACTTATTCCTAGTCTTTGCGTTCCCATTCTTCAAAAAGCGTCGCGATTTAGACCGTCCATTTGTCTTTTTTAAAAATTATAAATTTATGATGACAACGGTTGTGATCGTTTTATTAGTATTATCATTTGGAATTATCTTTAATTTGATTCAACCATTGATAGTTCACGATTACATGACAGCATTTTGGACATTTATCGGGCCCATTTTCTTTGGTGGGGTTGCTTACATTTTCTACCTTTATTCAATGCATAAGGAAAATAAATTGAATTAATAATATTAAAATACTAAAATCCTACCCTTTAATGTGATAAAAGGTGGGATTTTTGTTTGTGCTGATAATATTATGAAACTGGTTTTACGTATGTATCTATGGGATTTAAATATATAAATTGGGGTGTGTTTTATTATGCCAAGGAATAAACTTAAGAAAATTGGTAGCCAACACAGATTTAGGTTTACTGGTATTTTTGTCAGAAGTGGGTTTAAAAGTTATCACGAATACTATTCACCAACTTTACTTTTAAAAGATGTTCGTTTGAAAGAAAATAATCAATTGATGTGTGATCATTTATGGTTTAATTATACAAAGGGATTTCAAAAACTTGGTTCTTTAATCCGGGATGATTTAATATCATTTGATGCAAGGGTTGATGATTACTATAAAGGATATATTAATGGAAGCCATCATGATTATAAGTTAAGTCGGCCAACTAAGATTGATTTAAAACCGATTAGTAATTTAAAGAGGCCTCCATTGCCAATTGGCAATAATGCGGTGATAATCGGTAAAATTATGTTAGAAAATAAAAAATTTTACTTAAAACATGGTCGCCCTTATGATGATTTCTTTGTTGACTTGTATCAAAAGTGGCTCGTTAAAACTAATAAAGATTAATTTCAATTAAACAATTTGGATAATAAAAAACAGACATTTCCTTTTGAAAATGCCTGTTCTGATTAGTATATAGGTTTTAGTTGATATAGATTGGGGAAACTATATTGCATTTGGCCGCGGCCTAAATGTTTCCCCCAGATAGAGTGCTGCCGCTAGATTGGCACTTTCAACCATTGCGGTATCGAACATGTCCTTTATCCATTCAGCAACAGTGCCACCGACTTTGGATAATTGACTGCCTAAGCCACCAAGGTAGTTACCTTTGCTGCCGGTAATCTCATTACGATCGTCTTCTGGTGCAACTTGTTCCTCTTTAACTGGTGCTGAGTTCCAATTTAATACCGGGCGATAGTCCCCTGTATCAATTTTAATTTCAGACATCATAAGAAGGATAGGTTCTAAAAGTCTTTCTGTGAAATCAAACATTATAATCGCTCCTTTCGGTCGCGATCCATAACTATCATGATGCACTAGAAATGACTCACGGTTTTGATGACTAAACTACTATTAACATCACAACTTACATCGAAATCTGCTAAATTCGTTTCTATCATCTCCTGCACACATATAATTTTTAGTGGCAATCAATAGATATCTAACAACTTCTAATTGCTATCTATCAATCTATCCAACTATAAGGTTAATCATCCTGAGTCAAGATGCAAGGTTTTAACTCAACTTTTTGAATTAATTTTTTGCTTGCTTAAAATCATGATAAACTAGGTAAAAATGGAGGGGATAAAATGAAAAAATATTCTGAAATCGACCATCAAGTTACTAATTTAATTGATGCTTTTAAAGCCTATTGGAATGGATATTTTGATTTTACTGGCGTTAGCAGTAGAAGTGAATACTAGTGGAATTTCCTCTGGTTAGCTTTAGTAGCAATCCTATCAACAGTTTTAAAGTTACCTGATTCTATTATTAATTTAATCCAACTTGCAATCATTACTCCTAACGTCGCTTTATTAATGCGAAGATTGAAAGACGGTGGCCATTCGTATGGTCATATCTTCTGGGTTTTCTTACCGGTGATTGGATGGTTGATTATCGTGATTCTTGCTTGCATGCCTACTGATGATAGTGGTCATGTTAATCAAAATAATGATTGAAAACGGTTAATATCTTTGATATATTAAATATGGTTGAGAAAGGCACTGGATCCATGTCGATTGGTAACATGATGAGTTGATTACTTGAGTTACCGCCCAGCATAAAAGAGAAGCTAGCTGATTACTAGCTTCTTTTTTATTTGGATTGATTTGTTTATATGAAACGATGTTGGTATTATTTACATAATTATTGATTAAAGGGGATTTTACATTGCTAAAAATTGAACGGATTTATAATAAACCTTTTGATTTAGATGGTTATAGAATTTTAGTTGATCGGATGTGGGCCAGGGGAATTTCTAAATCTGACGCTAAACTCGATCAATGGGCGAAAGATATTACGCCATCACCGGATTTAAGAAAATGGTTTAATCACGATGATGATAAATTCAAAGAGTTTAGTCAAAATTATATGCAAGAATTGGAACAGAATCAGGATGCACCTAAGTTTGCTAATTTAGTTCAAGACAAATTAAAAGATGAAAACGTAATTTTATTATATGGTGCTAAGAATACTAAGTGCAGTCATGCCATCGTTTTGAGGCATTACCTGAATCAAAAATTAAATTTAAAGGCACAACCAGATGATTTTAAATCACTACTTTATAATGATGGTGAGGGCAATCGTGCTAAGAATTTAGAAGGACCATACCAATGGTTGAAACAGCATCCTGAAATGATTAAAAAATTAAATTTAAATTTGGGCAAACCGGGTAAAATTTATATTGGAAATTCTAATAAGTCACTCGATCACCAAAGTTTAACTAAATTAGTTTTGAATAGAGGATAGATAAATTTTGAATAAAATTTACGGAATTAAGTTAGATGAGCAGGGACGTTGTATTCATTACCATACTGAAAATGACATTGTCGCTTTGATGTGTGCACAATGTCAATGTTTTTATGCTTGTTATAAGTGTCATGACGAGATGAATGATCATCAATTTAAACCGATGCCAATTGATAGTACTAAGGTACTATGTGGTAATTGTAAACATGTGCTATCTTATCAACAGTATCAGAAAGGCAGTTGCCCGTTTTGTAAGCACGCGTTTAATCCAAGGTGTAAATTGCATAAGGAAATTTATTTTAGAAAATAGATTTGGATAGGATCAGGGATGATGGTTATTTCTGATTTTTTTATATATGTAAGTACTTTAATATTATAGTATTTAAGTATTATAATAGTTATTATTTTAATAAAATTTTATATAAATGTATTAAAGAAATTATGAGAAAATAAAAAAGCACTATATTAGAATATTATTTCTAGTATAGTGCTTTTACATTTTATGTATGCCCTTTATAAAAGGGCCAAAGATATAAACTTTTGCGTTTGATTTTAACTCAGTATGTTAAATCAATAAGTTTTAAATGTTGGGAGCTGCCCAACAAAATAAATTATATACTTAAATCCATCTAAATTCAATGAAAAATTGAATTTAGATATTAAGTAGAATATAATTATTTATTGTCTACTAATTATATATTTACCAGAATAGTTTATAAATTATATATTTACCAGAATAGTTTATAAATTTTAAGGAGATTTAAATGAAAAAAATCAAAAATTATCATATTGGATTAGATATTGGTACTTCATCAATTGGTTTTGCCGTAATTGATGATCACAATAAGATAATACATAAAAAAGGTAAAAATATTATTGGAGCTCGCTTGTTTAATGAAGGGAAAACGGCAGCTGAACGTCGTAGTTTCAGAACGACAAGGCGTCGATATAAACGTCGCCAATGGAGAATTAATTTATTAAATCAACTTTTTATTAATAATTCTAACTTAATAAAAGAAGATCCTAATTTCTTTAAACGTTTAACACAATCTAACATATCTAATAAAGATCCACGCAAAAAGTATTTTGGCTCTTTACTCTTTCCAGAAAATGAAAAAGGAGATAGTGATTTTTATCGAAATGGGGACCATCATTTAACCATATATCATTTAAGACATAAATTAGCTACGGAAAATAAAAAGGCTGATATTAAGGAAATTTATCTTGCAATTCATCATATTGTAAAATATCGTGGTAATTTTTTGGATAATACCCCGGTTTCTTCCTTTGAAGCTTCTGAATTACATCTTGATGAACTTTTTCCTTTAATTAATAATTTATATGATAATTTACAAATTAAATTTCATTTAAACACAAGTAATTATAAAAAAATCGGTAATGTTTTATTAAGTCATGAAATTAAAAATGTTGATAAGAAGAAACAGCTTTCAGAATTAGTATTAAATAATAGTATTTGGAAAAATATTCAAGATAAGGATATTCAAAAAAATGTAAATAAAGTTAATCAGAATATTGGAAAAGAAATTGCTGCTCTTATTATTGGATATAAATCTAAAATAAATGTTCTTTTAAATATGGTTGACGCTGATAAAATAACTTTAAAATTATCTGATGCAAATAGTGATGACCAACTACTATCTATTATTGATGATAATAATTTAAATGATAATCAAAAGGATATTTTATTAACATTAAAGAAAATATATTCTCGATACAAATTAAATCAAATTATTCCTAACGGTAAAACATTTTCTGAAGCGATGATTGATCGTTATCATCAACATCATGATCAGTTATCAAATCTTAAAAATTTGATATCATTAATAAATAATAAAGAATTACAAAATGATTTTAAATTAGCTTATGCACTATATATTGGAAATCTAAATCAGGAAAACTTTAATCAAGATGATTTTAAAAATTTACTTAACAATATTAAGGGTAATGCTACTAAGAGTATTAAGAGTGTTAATAAGGGTAATGGGTAATCAACATAAAATATCACAAGATGATTTTTATTCTATTATGAAAAATTTATTTGATTGTGATGCATTTCAAAATATCATTAGAAATTCAAATAAAATTAAAAGTTATGTTGATGAAATCAGTGAATTAATTGATAATCAAAATTATTTATTGAAACAAAGAAATAACGAAAATGGAAATATACCACATCAAATTCATCAAATTGAATTAGATAATATTATTAGAAACCAAAGTAAGTATTATCCTTGGCTTAAAGAACAACAACGTAAGCTTGATATGCTTGTTTCATTTAGGGTTCCTTATTATGTTGGTCCAATGATTACTAAAGAAGACCAGCAAAAATCGTCTAATGCTGATTTTGCATGGATGGTTAGAAAAGAAGCTGGTCAGATTACTCCTTGGAATTTTAATCAAAAAGTTAATCGAATGGCAAGTGCTAATCGATTCATTAAGCGCATGACGGTGAAAGATACCTATTTACTAAGTGAAGATGTGTTACCAGATAATAGCTTGATTTATCAAGAATTTAAGGTGTTAAATGAACTTAATTTTATTAAAATTAATGGTAAACGTTTAGCAGATGATGTAAATCTTAAACATAAAATATATAATGATCTTTTTAAGAAAAATAAAACCGTTTCAGTTAAAAAACTTCAAAATTATTTCTTATCTAAATTAGGGTATCCTAATAAACCAACTATTACAGGATTATCCAATCCAAAGAAATTTAATAATGGTTTAATTGCATATAATGACTATCATAAAATTTTTGGTGAACAAATAGATAATCCAGATTTACAAGATGATTTTGAAAGAATAATTGAATGGTCAACTGTTTTTGAGGATCGTAATATTTTTGAACAAAAATTATTGGATATTAAATGGTTAACTAAAGATCAACGTAAGCAACTTATTAATAAACGTTATAACGGTTGGGGAAGATTATCTAAAAAGCTTTTGACCGGATTAAGGAATAAGCAAGGCGAACGGATTATTGATGTTTTATGGAATGAGCGTGCTAATTTTATGCAGGCTATTTCTGATCCATCAATTAAAGAACAAATTGATAAAATTAATGGTCAACAAGTTCATGAGATGGGGATGGAAAGTATTTTAGATGATGCTTATACTTCACCACAAAATAAAAAGGCCATCCGACAGGTTATGAAAGTCGTTGAAGATATTCAACGCGCAATGGGTGGACAAGCTCCAACTTCAATTTCCATTGAATTTACCAGAAATCCAGAAGATAATTCAGAAATTAAAAAAAGCCGCGCAAGCGAAATCAATAAAAAATATGTGAGATTATCTAAACAAATAGATAAAGGATTAATGGATGAATTTAAGTCAGCTAAGAAGAAATATAAGGGACTGACCGATCGATTATACTTATACTTTACACAACGAGGTAAGGATATTTATACAGGTCATAATCTTAATATTGATCAACTTCAAGATTATGATATTGATCATATTATTCCCCAATCATTTATGAAAGATAATTCTCTGTCTAATCGGGTCCTTACGAGTTCCAGTATTAATCATGAAAAGGGGGATGCAACACCTTTAGATGGATTGTCTAATTCTAGTAAATGTAATATTTATACCATGATTCCAAAATGGCAAAGTATGGAACGTCAAGGTTTAATTTCGAAACGTAAATTAAAGAATCTTCAATTACGTGTTGATAAAATTAATAAGTATGTGAAAAATGGTTTTGTTCATCGCCAATTAGTAGAAACTAGCCAAGTGATTAAATTAGTTGCTAACATTTTAAAGAGTCATTATCAAAGTGATGACACTAAGATTATTGAAATTAAAGCTAAAATGAATTCTGAGATGCGTGATACTTTTGATTTATATAAGAGTCGTGAAGAAAATGATTATCATCACGCTTTAGATGCATACCTAACGACATTTAATGGATGCTATTTATACAGAAGATATCCTAAATTAAGAAATTATTTTGTATATAGTGATTTCAAGAAATTTGCTAGTATTGATAACGTGAAAAATCTAAATAATTTTACTTTCTTGCATGATATTACAAATCCTAGAGATAAAAATGAAAATAAAATCTATAACAATGATGGTGATCTAATTCTAAAGCGTTTAGATGCTATTAAGTATATTAAATCTATTTATAACTATAAATTTATGCTGATAACCCACGAAGTTTCTACCAGGAAGGGTCAACTATTTAATCAGAGTGTTTACCCAGCCGGAAATGTTCATAGTAAAATAAAAATTAAAAAAGATAGACCCGTTAATATTTATGGTGGGCATAGTGGTAATACAGATGCCTATATGATGCTTGTAAAAATTAACGATCCTAAAGGAACTAAATATAAAGTTGTCGGATTGTCATTAAGATATTTAGATAAGGTTAATCGGTTAAAGAAAAATGATTCTGTAGAATATAAAAAGATGATACACCAAATTGCAGGTGATTCATTATCTAAGAAAGACCGAAAAAATGGATACCAAGTTGTTTTAGATAAATTAATGTATCGTCAGTTAATCATTGATGGTGATGAGAAGTATACTTTAGGAAGCTCGACATATAAATATAATGCTCGTCAATTGGTCTTTAATAATGAGACCAATAGAACAATGGCGCTCTTAAATCCAGATCGTAAAGTAAGCCAACGCTATCATAGTGATTTAAATGAATTGTCTGATAAAGAAATTAGTCAACGCTTTGTAGATGCCTATCAAGATATTTTAAATAAGGTGAATAAATATTTACCACTTTATGATAAGAGTAATTTTAGAAATGGATTGAATAAAGGATTGAATCTATTTAGAGACTTACCTAATTATTATATTAATAAGCAGAATGGTAAATTCGATTTATTGATCAATATTTTAAATGGGATCCATGCTAATCCGACGTATATTTCAGTTAAAGAAATTGGTATAAAAACGCCTTTAGGGCAAATGCAGTATAGTTCAGGAATAAATTTATCGCCAAATGCATACATTATTTACCAATCACCAACGGGGCTATTTGAACGTAAATTACAAGTTAAAAAACTATAGTAAATTAAAAAACGATCATATTTAAAATCGGTTTTTAATCATGGAAAGGAATTTATTTATGGGATGGAGAAGCGTTATTATATCTCAACATGCTAAATTATCATATTCAGCACATTCAATGAATGTTCAGACAATGGATGGAATTAATATTATTCCAATTGATGATATTTATTTAGTATTAGTGGCAACAACACAAGCAGTTATTACAACAGAATTAATTAGTCAGTTGAATAAGAAACAAGTAAAAATTATTTTCTCAGACAATGATGGTGAACCAGCTTGTGAAACAATTAATCATTATCCAAATGATAGAAGTTTATTGCTTTTAAACCATCAATTTAAATGGTCAAATGACAGAAAACAAATTCTTTGGACTAAAATTGTTAATCAAAAAATGATTAATCAAATATCCGTTTTAAGAATATATAGAATTGATACTAAATCATTAGATAATGAGTTAGATAAATTAGAAGTAGGAGATACAACTAATCGTGAAGCAGTTGTAGCAAGAAAATATTTTAAATTACTTTTTGGAAAAGAATATTCTAGGCGAGATTTCTTACCTATGAATGCAGCATTAAATTATGGTTATTCGATATTACTATCTGATTTTAATCGAGAAATTACTGCTAACGGTTATCTAACATATTTAGGAATCCATCACCACAGTGAAGAAAATCATTTTAATTTAGGATCAGATTTAATGGAACCATTTAGGCCAGTTATTGATTTATGGTTGGCTAATCAAAGATTTAATCAATTAACTCCGGATGTGAAATTTGGTTTAGTTCGTTTATTAAATATTGAAGTAAAATACAATGGTCGAAAGACAATTTTAAAAAATGCAATTGCTCAATATACTAGAAATTGTTTAAAATATTTAACTAAAGGGAAAGATTGTACAGTAAAGGTGGAACTAATAAATGAGGTACCGAATAATGCGATTAATGATAATGTTTGATTTACCGACTGAAACGAGCGAAGATAAAAGAAACTATCGTCATTTTAGAAAAAGTTTGATAAATGAAGGCTTCGTGATGATTCAATATTCTGTTTATGCTAAGGTTTGTGTTAATCGTCTTTCAGCTAAATTTATTGATAACCGAGTTTCAGCCTTTGCACCGCAAAAAGGTGTTATTCAAAGTATGATGATGACTGAAAAACAATATAATGACATGCATTTTATTACAGGAAAGCCAGTTGAAGACATAAGAAACACTTCAGATCGGACAATTATTTTATGAATTTAACGTATGAAACGCATCATAGTATTAAAATTGATAACGGTAAAATTTCAGTGATTGGTACTAACAATCGAACGGTGTATATGGATTTTATAAATGCTTTTTCTGGAAATGATGATCAAAAGATACACTTGTTTAATGATAAATATGAAGAATTAGAATTAAATCGAAATGTTGATTGGATTGGCGATTTAATGGAAGTTCCTATTAATTCTAAATATAGTCGCCAATTAATTAAACAAATTACTGAAAATTTAACTGACAACGAGATGAATGAATTACATGAAATTAATCGTAAATTATATACTCTAGTCCAGAAGAGTTTGTTTATGGTTGATTTGCCGTTGAAAGTAACTCCTAATGACGATTTAAAAAATACCTTTAAATATGCAAATGTTCATTTTGATTCACTGGCATTAAATAATCCATATGATAAACTAAGTTCTATAATTAAGCTTCATTTAGAATGTCATGACTTATCCATTATTGGACTAACAAATGCCAGTCATTATTTAGATGGTAAACAAATTACTGAAATTGAATCTTTATGTAATAGTTCAGGAATTTCATTGATTATGTTAGAATTTAACAATATTAGTGATAGAAAATTATATCCAAATTGTCTTTTTAATTATATTGATCGGGATTTTGTTGATTGGTATTAGAAAATAGATAATATAATTGTAAATGTTTTAGATGATGTAGCTCATCATCATTATTTAATCAATAAGTTAAAAATATTATCATAATTCAAATGATAATTAATATTCATAATAAAAGCTGTTATACAAGTGCTTAAGCTGAAATTATATTGATGCGTATTTTTAAGCCATTAGAAAATGATTATAAAAAAACGGTTTTAGAAGTATGTTAAATCAATAGGTTTTAGATCTTTTTTTATATGAATGTTCATGGTGAATCGGTTTTAGAAGTATGTTAAATCAATAGGTTTTAGATCCACTAAATACTTCAACAAAACGTTTGGGCTGTTTTAGAAGTATGTTAAATCAATAGGTTTTAGATCTGAATCAGTTATTAATTGATAATCAAGGCTGTTTTAGAAGTATGTTAAATCAATAGGTTTTAGATCAGATAGAAGAAAATATGTTGATGACATTGTGTTTTAGAAGTATGTTAAATCAATAGGTTTTAGATCAACACAAAAAAGAATCGTATTTCTGAATAAGTTTTAGAAGTATGTTAAATCAATAGGTTTTAGATCTCAGTCAATGAATTAAGGATTAAGCAAGGCGTTTTAGAAGTATGTTAAATCAATAGGTTTTAGATCAAATAAGAATGTCGTTTATAATGGTTCAACGTTTTAGAAGTATGTTAAATCAATAGGTTTTAGATCGCAGCAGGATTAGCACCAGCATCAAAGTAAGTTTTAGAAGTATGTTAAATCAATAGGTTTTAGATCCAACGGGTTTTCCCTGTTTCATTCCATTACGTTTTAGAAGTATGTTAAATCAATAGGTTTTAGATCTCAAGTCAGTAACAGTCCAATTCCAATCTTGTTTTAGAAGTATGTTAAATCAATAGGTTTTAGATCATATTGCTTATCTGATAGTGGGTTTCGTCGGTTTTAGAAGTATGTTAAATCAATAGGTTTTAGATCAACAAATATTTCTAGACATCAGCGCGCTTTGTTTTAGAAGTATGTTAAATCAATAGGTTTTAGATCTATCAGAGTTATTCAATCTATGATGAGCGGGTTTTAGAAGTATGTTAAATCAATAGGTTTTAGATCATCATTGTTGTTTGGTATCAACAATTCCAAGTTTTAGAAGTATGTTAAATCAATAGGTTTTAGATCTTCCAACCGTTATTTTTCGTTTACTCACTAGTTTTAGAAGTATGTTAAATCAATAGGTTTTAGATCACGACTTTATATGATATTTTTAATAATTCTGTTTTAGAAGTATGTTAAATCAATAGGTTTTAATTATATAAGAATCACTTCTGCGCATGCAGTTTTAAAAGTACGTTAAATTAATAAGTTTTAGATTTTATACTATTCATAGTAGCTCTATGAATATATACCAATAGAAAGAAAGGAATTTTTAAATAAATTATCATGAACAATAAAACATTAAGTATAGCCGCATTAATAGTATCAATTATTGCTTTGATGATAAGTATTATTAACTATTTTATTTTCTAAGGTTAGATTATAAAATAAAAACCGTCCGGAACTTTCGACAAAGTGATCTTATTAAAAAAGTAATTGCTAGACATCATACGGTATTATTTTTATAATGACTTAATTATATATAATTAGCGTACTCACAACAAAAGTAATAAATAAGTTGGTGAAAAATGTTAACCTCAAACGTCCTAATTTCATTATTTCCCTCTTTCTTCATGCTCCATGAAATGGAAGAAATTATATTTTTTAATAAATTTAAACAAACTATAATTCCGAAATTACCTTTAAAAATTAAGGATAAAATGGTGAATGCATCACAATCATTATTCAGCTTAATTATTTTAGAAGAATTAATATTACTGATGATATTTACATATATCATTTTGATTCATCCTAATTTTAATTATTTATATGTTTCACTTATTTTAGCTTATGATTATCACATTATTGGTCATATTATTCAATCAATTTTAGTTCGATCATACACACCTGGACTAGTTTTAGGAGTGATTAGTGGTATTTTAAGTATCTACTGGATAGTTAATATTCCAGTTTTAAACTGGATTTTGACGTTTATCCTATCTCTTGTTTTCATAATTTTAATTGTGATTAATTTAATTTGTTGTTATCAAATTGGTTTAAAATTTAGATTTAAAAAATAAATTAATGTTTATTGTAATTGTAAAAGGATTATAATGATGCTCTTAAGGTAATAACGTTGGTTAATCGCTTTGTTGCTTACCTTGGTATTAGGGACTAGATTTAACTAGACCTTTCTTTTTACCCCATTTTTTAAAATTATTTTAATAATTCCCTTGCATTTATTAGAATTTGATTGTATTATGCTTATAACATAATTAATTGCAACGAGCGGATAAGTAATGAAGAGGTTTTGATCTAAAGAGAGCTGTGCTGATGAAATGCAGTGTTTGAATGCTTCATGAAAATGGTCCGGGAGCAATGTTAGCTAATGAGATGAATTCAAGTTAGCTACGAACAACCTTCGTTATCAGGTTCAAGGATTCCTCGGAGTCCTTCGTAAGGGTAATTAGATTTAATTACCGAAATAGAGTGGCACCGCGTTATACATAAACGCCTCTAAACTAATCATTAAGTTGATATAGTTTAGGGGCGTTTTTTATTACCCAAATTAATTAATTACAAATTAAAGGAGCGAGTCATATGAGTACAACGATTATTGGATTTCCCAGAATTGGTCATCATAGAGAATTAAAATTTGCAACAGAGCATTATTGGAAGCATGAAATTGACCAGAAGGCATTATTAAAAGTGGGCCGTCAATTGCGTAAAACACATTGGCTCGCTCAAAAGAAGGCTGGGATTGATTTAATTCCAGTTGGTGACTTTTCATTTTATGATAACTTATTAGACGTTGCGAACGTTTTGAACATTGTTCCAAGCCGATACAAACAATTAAAGCTTTCAAAGCTAGATGAATACTTTGCCCAAGCTCAAGGTTATCAATCTAATCAAGGCAATGTCAGGGCATTACCATTAAAGAAGTGGTTCAACACCAACTACCATTACATTGTGCCGGAATTTAGCGATGAAACTAATATTAAGTTGGTTGGCGACAAATTATTTAATGAGGTTGATGAAGCCAAAGCACTAGGTATCAATCCGAAGGCGGTTATTATTGGCCCTTACACCATTTTGAAGTTAGGACGTTTCGTTGATGGCAAGCAGCCAGTTGATTTTGTTAAACCACTGATTGAAGCATATTCAAAAGTTTTAGACCGTTTGAATCAACAAAATGTTTCATGGCTTCAAATTGACGAACCGGCTTTATCATTCGATGTTGATTCAGAAGACCACCAACTCTTTGACAAATTATACGATGGAATTTTGCGACGAAAGGGCAACGTTAAAGTTGTTTTGCAAAATTACTTTGGTGACATTCGCGATGTTTATACCGACGTGATCAAGAAACCATTTGATGGAATTGGTTTGGACCTTGTTGAAGGTGATGAAAATATTCACTTGATCCAACAACATGGTTTTCCATCAGACAAGGTTCTCTTTGCTGGGGTTGTGAATGGCCGTAACGTTTGGCGAAATAATTATGACCAAACAATTGAATTATTAAGGTCATTGAATGTTAAATCGCCAGTCGTTTTAAACACATCGACTTCACTTTTGTTTGTTCCATACACTGCTGAAGATGAAGACGAAGTGGCACCGGATGTTAGACAACATTTAGCATTTGCCATCCAAAAGTTGAATGAACTGCATGAATTAGACCATGTTTTACAAGATGATGATGAAGGAAAACGAGCTTTAGCTGCCAATGAAAAATTGTTTCATGACGTTAAACATCCCTATCGTCCCGCTGTCCACCACCGAATCAATCAACTTCAACCGCAGGATTACATTAGAAAACCGGAACGATCCGAACGTGAAAAAATTCAAAAGAAGACCTTTGACTTGCCAATCTTACCAACCACGACGATTGGTTCGTTCCCGCAAACCAAGGATGTTCGTGCTAACCGCCATAAGTTTAATCAAGGTAAGATTACAAAAGAAGAATACGACCAGTTTAACCGCAACAAGATCAAGCGGATCATCAAATGGCAAGAAGATGTTGGGTTAGATGTCCTAGTTCACGGTGAATATGAACGAAATGACATGGTTGAATACTTCGGTGATAACCTGGATGGCTTTGCATTTACCAAGAACGGTTGGGTTCAATCATACGGAACTAGAGGTGTTAAACCACCCATTATCTGGGGTGATGTTCAAAGGACCCATCCGATTACCGTTGCCAGTTCGGTCTATGCCAATAGTTTAACGGATCACTATGTTAAAGGGATGATTACTGGCCCCGTTACCATCTTCAATTGGTCGTTCTCGCGTGAAGACATTCCGCAAAAGGAAGTTGTTACCCAAATTTCATTAGCATTGCGGGATGAAGTCCTTGATTTAGAAAAACATGGGATTAAAATTATTCAAATTGATGAACCAGCATTACGTGAAGGATTACCCCTAAGAAAATCTGATTGGTACGTTAAGTATTTGAACTGGGCGGTTCCTGCATTCCGTTTGGTTCATAGTGGTGTGAAACCAACGACCCAGATTCATACCCACATGTGCTATAGCCGTTTTGGTGATATTTTGGATGCCATCGATGATTTGGATGCTGACGTCATTTCATTCGAAGCTTCCCGTGGTGACTTTACTTTAATTAATGAGTTAGCTGAAAATCATTTCCAGACAGAAATGGGTCCAGGAGTCTATGATATTCATTCACCACGGATTCCATCTGAAGAAGAAGTTCAGGATTTGATTACTAAATTAGTTCATAAGTTGCCGGTTAAAAAACTATGGGTCAATCCAGATTGTGGATTAAAGACTAGAACTGAAAAACAGGCATTTGAAAGTTTAAAGAATATTGTTGAAGCAACCAAGCGGGTTCGGAAGGAGTTGTCTGAAAATGTGCATTCATGATTTGTTTAAACACAAGACTGTCTTTTCACTGGAAGTTTTTCCACCCAGACGTCAATCATCCAATGGCCGCATTATTAAAACCCTTTACGATTTGAACACCGTTCAACCTGATTTCATCTCGGTGACACTTGGCGCTGGTGGAACAACCAGAAGTCAACAAACGACCAAGATTGCTGATATCATTCAAAACACTTTTCACGTTCCAGCGGTGGCACATGTTCCAGGCTTATATCAAACAAAAGCACAAGTTATTAATTTAATTAAGCAATTACAACAATCAAACGTTAAAAATATTTTAGCTTTGCGTGGTGACAAGATCAAGGGACTACAATCTGAAGGTGATTTTCAGCATGCCAATCAATTAGTTCGCTTTATTCATGCTAATTTTCCAAAGATTGACATTGCGGGCGCCTGTTATCCCTATCCACATCCCGAATCACAAAACTATGTCGATGACATCGAGCACTTGAAGTTAAAGGTTGATGCCGGTTGCACTCATTTAATTTCACAATTATTTTTTGATAACCAAACTTTTTACAATTTTGAAGAACGGACAGCGTTAGCAGGGATTCACGTTCCAATCGAGGCTGGAATTATGCCCTGCACTAGTAAAAAGCAAATTGAACGGATTACTGAAATTGCCCACGTCCCGATTCCAGAAAAGTATCGTCACATGATGAATCAATATGCAGATGATCCAAAAGCAATTAAGGACGCTGGGATTGCCTATGCCATTGATCAAATTATTGACTTGGTATCCCACGGTGTTGATGGCATCCATTTATACACAATGGATAAAGCAGATGTAACGCAGAGAATTTGGGATGCAACTAAAAATATTTTCGCATCCAAACGAAATCAGCACCGTCACGTCCTTTCTTGAAAGCACCATCAAAAATAAAATAGGATCAAGAATCCGCACTCTAATAAAATTAGAATGTGGATTTGCTTTTTAATATATATTTTAAAATTATTAGGCTATAATAAAGTTGATTCATAGATGAAAGCGAATTCATCATTTTGCTGTTCATCATTTTTGAATGTTGTTTAGCTTGATTGCATTAGTATGTAAGGGGATTATCGGTTATGAACAACAAATTTAATTTGGCTTTTGTTCAAAAGTTAACGGTGGAAGAAAAAGCTGCATTAGTTACTGGTAGAGAATTTTGGTTTACAGCAGAGAATAAGGATAAAAATATTCCAAGTATTTCAATGTCAGATGGACCCTCGGGACTTAGTCGACAATCAGACATGTCAGGAAATTCTGCTAAAGCAGTCGGTTACCCAAGTTCGTGTCTAACTGCATCTTCATTTGATACCAAAATGCTATTTAATTTAGGCAAACATCTTGGGAGTGCCGCACGTTCCCAGGATGTTAATTTATTATTAGGCCCCGGAATTAATATTAAACGTTCACCGCTAGGCGGCCGTAACTTTGAATTCTTTTCGGAAGATCCATATTTAACTGGTGAATTAGGCGTTGCCTATGTTAATGGGGTTCAATATGAAGGTACCGGAGTTAGTGTAAAACATTTTGCTGCTAATAATCGTGAAAACCAACGTTTCACTGCTTCTGTTAATGTTGACGAAAGAACCCTAAGGGAAATTTACCTTCCAGCATTTGAAAAAATCGTAAAGAACGCTAATCCAGCTTGTATCATGTGTTCATATAACCCGATTAATGGAAAATTAAATTCACAAAATTACCATTTATTGACTGAAATTCTTCGAGATGAATGGGGATATAAAGGTGTCGTGATGTCTGATTGGGGAGCCGTTGCTGATAAGATTGCTTCTTTAAATGCTGGTTTAGACCTTGAAATGCCAGGGAAAGGTCAATATTCAATCAAACAAGTTGTTGATGCCGTTAAAGACGGCAGTTTAGAAGAATCAAAATTAAATTCAGCTGCATTGCAGGTACTAGAATTAGTTGATCAAGTCACTTCGAAAACTTTTGATTATGATAATTTTAGTATGGATAATCAACACCAATTTTCTGAAGAAGCTGCCGAAGATAGCATGATTTTATTAAAAAATGAACATAAAACCTTACCGGTGAAAAAATCAGATAACATTGCCATTATTGGTCAGTTAGCCAAAACTCCTCGATACCAAGGTGGTGGCAGTTCCCACGTTAATACTTATAAAGTTGAAACGCCTTTACAAATTGCGGAAAATAGTGGTTACAAAGTTAAATACGCTGATGGGTACAACATTAAAGAAAATGGTGACAATCAGGATTTAACCGATCAAGCTACCAATCTAGCTAAAAACAGTGATAAAGTAATCTTTTTTGCAGGCGTTCCGGCAAGCTTGGAAGCAGAAGGTTTTGATAAAACTAATATTTCATTACCTGATAACCAAAATCGTCTCATTAAAAAACTTGCTCAATCCAATTCTAATATGGTTGTAGTTTTGCAAAATGGTTCGCCCGTTGAAATGCCGTGGATTGACGATGTCTCTTCCATCCTAGAATCGTACCTAGCCGGTGAAGCTGTCGGATCTGCTACTTGGAATATCTTAACCGGTAAAGTTAATCCTTCTGGTAAGTTACCTGAAACTTTTCCAATTAAACTATCAAATAATCCTACTGCTGGTACTTTTGATCGTAGCAAGAGTGAAGAAAATTATCATGAAGGAATCTTCGTTGGTTATCGTTTCTATGACTTAGCAAAAGTTGATGTGAACTATCCATTCGGTCATGGCTTAAGTTATACGACTTTTAAATACAGCAATTTAGTTGTTAATGATGATACTGACCATGTTGATGTTGACTTTGATATCATTAATACTGGGGATGTTGTTGGTAAAGAAGTTTCCCAAGTCTATGTTCAAAATAAAGTTAGTTTAGCAGAATTACCATTAAAAGAATTGAAGGGGTTCCGCAAGGTTGAATTACAACCTAACCAAACTAAACATGTCTCTTTGAAATTAGATCGTCGTAGTTTTGCTTGGTATGACACTAAAATTCCAGGTTGGCATGTCGATAATGGAACCTACACTATTTTAATTGGTAGTTCATCACGAGACATTAGATTAAAGGAAAATGTGCAAGTTGATTTAGGTAGCAATTTATACAAAAAAGTTACCCCGAATACCTATATTAAAGAAGTTGTCGAACGTCCCGATTTACAGCCTGCCCTTGAAAAAGTTGGCATTAAAGATGCCATGCACAAGATCAGAGCTGATCATCAAATTTTTCCAATTCGAGGAGCCAATATGTTTGGTGTTGATCCGAATAAAGTTGATGAATTTATCAGATTAGTTAATCATAAGTAATTAAAATTAAGATATTAAAAAATAAAAATTCATCCCCAAATTAAATTATTTAGGGATGAATTTTGATTTGACTATGTATTGGATAACGCACGAAAGGAGCCCTTAAAGTTAAATTAATTGTAATTTAACGCTAGGGGTTCATTTCGGATTTAATTTTTGTGAATTGATTAAAATCTATCTCTTAAATTATTTATTAGCTTTATTGGGGAATTCACTAACATGACCCAAAGCAACATTGAATGGCAAAATATCTTCCACCGTTCCGAATGTATTTCTAGTTCGATTAATAGCATGAAACAGTGCCTTGATAATTTCGACAACATCATCATGGGTTAAATTATTTGGTTTGGATGATTTTAATTTTTCACTCAATTCTTTCGCAGAATCTGTTTCAGTATCATCCAATGCAGAGTGAATAATTGTTAAATCATCGTCAGTTAGTTCGCCTGATAAATCATATGTTTTCATAACTATTTCTCCTTTCACCTAGAATATACGCTTAATGTATTCAAGATTCAAATGAAAATAATTATATTAATCATTAAAATCATTTTGCCAAAAGTAAATTTTATGCTTTATAATAATATTAATTATAATTTGTTATATAATTTTAATACTAAAGTATTTTAATATTAAAATACCATCAAAGGATCTTTAATACATGCCAATTTTTTCACTTGAAATTTTTCCCCCTAAACATAATTTACCAAATTTCAAAATACAACTAATGTTAAAAAAATTTCAGCAAATGCATCCCGCTTTTACGTCTGTTACCTTAGGAACTAATGGCACCATTCAAAATCAAAATACTATTGATGTTGCAAATTATCTTCAAAATAATTTAAAAATTCCCGCCATGGTTCATTTGCCTGGAAGGTATCAAACCAAAGCACAAGTTATCTCTGTATTGAAACGGCTTGATCAAATTAACGTTCACCAAATTTTAGCACTACAGGGTAATCAAATTAGTAATTTAGCATCACCACATGTTTTTGAGCATGCCAATCAATTAATTAATTTTATTCACTCCAATTTTCCATCATTTATAGTTGCAAGTGCTTGTTATCCATCTAATGATATTCAATTTTTGCATGATGAGATGCCATTTTTAAGATTAAAACGGGATGCCGGAAGTACTCAGATGATTTCACAATTGTTTTTTGATAACCAAAGTTTTTATCATTTACAAAAGTGTTCTGATGATGCCTATCTAAACATTCCAATTGAAGCAGGAATTATGCCTTGTACAAGTGTTCACCAATTAAAAAAGATGTCTCAAATGTCACATGCAACTATTCCAAAATCATTTGCTCATAATATGAATGTTAATCAAGATGATCTGCAGGCGATGAAACAAATTGGCATTCAACATGCAATTGACCAAATCCATGATCTAGTTGAACACAATGTTCACGGAATCCATTTATATTCAATGAATCAGATTGATGTTGCCCAAAGTATTTGGGATGCAGTTAAATCTGATTTTATATAGTTTTTAAATTAACAAAATAAAAATCCATTTCCAATTAAAAAACTGGAAGTGGATTTTATTTTTACTAATTATTATTTGTTAGCTAGTTCAATAAATTTTTTCATTTGTTCAGGTTTAATATTAATCATATTAGTTGCTCTTAGCGGGATGTTGGCTAGAACGGCTGCATCGGCGCCAATACTATCTAACTGTGATTTAATACCAGCTTCTTTAATTGCTGGTTTGAGATCGGATCGGTTTAGAATTTCACTGACATAAGTGTTTTCAGTAATCTTTTGAGATGGTTTAATACCTAAATGAATGTGAACAGATTGTTCTAATTGAATATCTCGTGATGAACGGCCAACCTTGATCGTGTAATTACCATTGTCAACACGCCAACCTGGAAGTTGGACATCATACCAAGCAAAGCTACGGCGGTTTAATTTGATTGATAAGTGTTTAGTTTCACCTGGCTGTAATTCAACTTTAGTGAATGCTTTCAATTCTTTTTCAGGTAATGGAATTGAACTAGCTTCATTTGACACATAGATTTGAGCAACGTCTTTACCACGAACATTGCCAGTATTTTTAATATCAAAATCGACAGTGACACGGTTACCATCTTGATTGATTTGAAGTTTACTATAATCAAAAGTTGTATAACTTAAGCCATGTCCAAACGGATAGTTAACTTTCATGTGCTTCAAATCATAATAACGATAGCCAACGAAGATCCCTTCATAGTAGTTTTCTTCACGATGACTAACATCAAAGGTGCCATAAGTTGGATTATCTTCTAATCGAATTGGGAAGGTTTCAGCTAATTTACCAGATGGATTGACCTTGTCAGTTAAAATGTCCCATGTGGCATCACCAACTGCTTCGCCAGCAAGGTAAGTTTCTAGAATTGCAGAAACATCATTGCGCCACGGCATTTCAACAGCGGATCCGTTTTGCAAAACAACCGTAATGTTATGGTTGACCTGGGCTAATTTCTTAATTAAGTCGTTTTGGACATTAGGGAGTGCCATGCTAGTTTTATCAAATCCCTCTGATTCATAACTTTCAGGGAAACCAGCAAAAACAATTACGCGGTCATTAGTTTTAGCTAAATTAATGGCTTGTTGAACTAAATGGTTATCAGTTTGGTCACGGTCTAATGAATATCCAGCAGCGTATTGAATTTTGTAACCACTGTTTTTAGCAGCTTCCAATGGGGTCGTGACTTGATAAGAATTAACATGTGAGCTGCCACTTCCTTGGTATCGTGGCTTCTCTGCTAATTTACCAATAATTGCAATTTTTTCATCTTTGTGGATGGGTAAGGTTTGATGATCGTTTTTAAGCAAAACAATACTATCTTCAGCAGCTTTTTTAGCAAATTCATGTTGAGTGCCCTTATCATATGAAGAAATTGTTTTGGCATCAAGATGATACTTTTCAACCAATTTAAGGACATGTAAAACAGCTAAATCTAATTTGGATTCACTTAATGTTCCATTTTGGATGGCATTCATTACTAATTGAGCTGAATATTCCCCCTTACCAGGCATTTCAAGATCAAGACCAGCATTTAATGATGCAGGCTTGTTGTCAACGGCGCCCCAATCGGACATCACAAGTCCTTGATAACCCCATTCATTTCGTAAAATTTGGGTTAATAAACGTGGATTCTGTGAATTTAAAGTACCATTAATTTTGTTATAAGAACACATGATTGTTGCTGGATTAGCTTCTTTAACCACTTTTTCAAAACCTAAAAGATAAATTTCGCGTAGTGCACGTTCGTCAATATTAGATGAATTAGAGAAACGTTGGTTTTCACGATTGTTAGCAGCAAAATGCTTTACGCTCACGCCAACGCCTTTGTTTTGAACGCCATTTACATATGCACTACCTAATTCACCGGATAAATATGGATCTTCTGAAAAGAATTCAAAGTTGCGGCCACTTAATGGTGATCGTTTAATATTGATTCCAGGACCAAGTAAAACATCGACATTTTCAACTCTGGATGCAATTCCTAACTGTTGACCCAATTTAAAAAGCATCCTGGTGTCGAATGAGCAGGCGGTCAATGCAGAACTAGGGAAACAGATGGCTTGAACACTTTGATTGATTCCTTCCGTTTGATTAGATATTGATTTTCTTAATCCTGATGGTCCATCTGAAACTTCTACTTTTGGAATGCCCTTATTCTTAATTTCATAGGTATACCAAGAATGATGACCAGTGACTAACTCTGCTTTTTGTTTGAGGGTTAATCGTTTTACAAAATCTAAATTAAACTTACTTTTCATGATGATGATCTCCTCATGAGGGGATGTAGATTGGCATCCGATAAAAACTTAAATTGTAAACACTGGGCGTTTAGTCGTCTGTTCAAGCTCCAACTTGATTATATCATCATCATAGGTGAGTAGTATAAAATATATATTAAAAATTTAACATTTCATTTAATTGGCATTGTTACTAAGGACGTGATCTAGAAAGTACGGTTATAATATGGAATATAAAATTGATCGTGATCTAACATAATTTTAGTGACGCTAGCATTATCAGGTTCTTGGATTACCATAAAATGATCTTTTAAATCTAATGCTGCCATGCAAGCAGCTTTAACCGTGAAACCATGGGTAACAACCACGATTTTTTGATCCGGGTAATGTTTTGCAATATCATTCATAAATTGTTTGATTCGTTTCATAATTGATTCAAAAGTTTCACCATGCGCTACTTTAGCATATGTTGGTAAAACATCATGAACATGGGAATCAAAATATTTAGGGTACTTTTGTTCTAAATCAACATTATTTTGACCGTCCCAATCACCGTATGAAATTTCCAATAACCGCTGGTCATCTTGTACCGGTAATTTAGCATCGTGATTAAGAATCTCCGCGGTTTGATGGGTGCGATGAAGTGGACTAACAAATAGTCGATCCGCAAATGAAATCTTAAAATGATTTTTTAGATTTCTAACTTGCTGCTTTCCATGGTCAGTTAAATAAGTCATTTTAGAATTAATCGTTCCTTGCTTTAATTTCATAATATTTGCCTTGGTTTCACCATGGCGAATAAAGTAAAATGTCGTCATTTTTTATGTAAACCCCTCAAATTATATTTTTAATATTATTATGGCATAGTTCGGAAATCAACACAAAATTAAAGATTGAAGTTTTTAAGAATTTATGATACTTTCTTTTTAAGCACTAAAATAATTAAAGAATAATTAGAGGGGATTCTTTTGTCAACTGTATATAATTTTTCTGCTGGTCCAGGAGTACTGCCAGCACCAGTCATTAAACAAATTCAAAAGGAACTAACATCTTTTCACGGTAGCGGGATGAGCATCTTAGAAATTTCTCATCGCTCCACTTTATTTGAAAATGTGATTGATAATGCTAAACAGGATTTAAAAGATTTAATGCAAGTACCTGATAATTACCAGATTCTTTTCTTTCAAGGTGGTGGAACGGGCCAATTTGCTGCTGCACCAATGAACCTAGCTTCTAAGCATCATCGCCTAGCACTACTTGACAGTGGTCATTGGGCATCTAAAGCTCATGACGAAGCGATCAAGTTAGGCTATCAAGTTGACGTTCTTGATTCCACTAAATCAGAACATTATCATGAATTACCTCATTTATCGTTAACATTTAATCAAAAAAATGATGATTACTTACATGTGACAATCAATAATACGATCGAAGGAACCACTTATCATCAAATTAATAATCCGACCCACTTGCCATTAGTTGGGGATATGTCATCTAATTTTCTTGCTGAGCGGTATAGCGTCAAAGATTTCGGGATGATTTTTGCTGGTGCTCAAAAGAATTTAGGGCCTGCCGGGGTCACGATTGTGATCGTTAGGGATGATTTGCTCAAAAAAGTTCCTAAGATACCTAGCATCCTTGATTATTCATTATTTGCTAAAAAGAATTCACTTTATAATACCCCACCGGTCTTTTCAATCTATGCTGCCGGTTTAGTTTTGAAATGGCTGAAGAAACAAGGTGGAGTCGACGTGATGGAATCACATAATCGTAAACAGTCAAAGATGATGTATGATTTTTTGGATCAATCCAAGTTGTTTAGAAATGATGTGAAACCAAGTGATCGTTCTTTGACCAACACCATCTTCACCACTGGAGATCAGAAATTAGATTTACAAGTTGCTAAAGAAGCCACTCAGCATGGGCTAATGAGTATCAAAGGCCACCGGAGCGTTGGTGGATTGCGAGCTAGTTTTTACAATGCCATGCCAACAGCAGGTGTCCAATCATTAATTGATTTCTTACATGATTTTGAAAAGAAGCATTAATTAAAGGAGTGGAGACGATGTACCAAGTTAAAACTTATAACGTAATTGCACAAGAAGGTTTGGACACATTTACGAAGGATTACCAAATTAATAAATCTGATCATGCCGATGCATTTTTGATTCGTTCGGCTGACATGCACCACGTTAATTTCCCTGACAGACTAAAGGTAATTGCTAGATCCGGTGCTGGATTCAATAATATTCCATTAGAACGTGCTACGAAACAAGGAATTGCAGTTTTTAACACGGCCGGTAGTAATGCTAATGCCGTTCGTGAACTGGTAATTGCGGTTATGGTTGCTACCTCCAGAAATTTAATCCCGGCCTACCACTATGCTGAACAAAATAGTGGCGCCGATATTTCACTCCATACTGAAAAAGCTAAAGATAACTTCAGAGGTAGTGAACTTGCCGGTAAGAAACTAGCTGTGATTGGCGTTGGTCATGTTGGCTCATTAGTTGCCAATGCTGCTAGTGCCTTAGGGATGGATGTTTATGGCTATGATCCGTATTTAAATACCGATGCCGCATGGCGAATTTCAACTAGCATTCATCGAGTGGATTCGATGAAGGAAGCCATTCAAAATGCCGATTACGTGACCGTCCACGTTCCAAAGAACAAACAAACGACTGGTTTAATCAGTGCTAAAGAAATGGAAATGATGAAACCAGGGGTCCACCTCTTTAATTATTCTCGAATTGGAATTGTAAATAACACCGATGTTGTTAAATATTTAGATAACCATAAGATTAAAACTTATGCCACTGATTTCGGTGAAGATCAAATTTTAGGCAGAGATGATGTGATTGTTACACCCCATATTGGTGGTGCGACCCACGAAGCCGAACGAAATGGATCAACCCAAGCTGCTAGAACGATTATGAAATATTTGAAGACTGGCGATACAACTAACTCAGTTAATTTGCCTCAATTAAGGTTGCCATTTGAAGGACCACTAAGAATTACTTTGATTCATCAAAATGTTCCCAAAATGGTTGGGAAGTTAACTGATATCTTAGGGGATGCCGGTGTTAACATTGATAAAATGAGTAATGCCAGTTTAGAACATACGGCTTATACGATTATTGACGTTGACGGATTAAAAGACGAACAAAAAGTTCTCAATCAATTGAAGCAAATTGATGGCGTTTATGGCGTTCGTTTATTAAAGAAATAAATTAAGAATCCATATTTAATATGGGTTCTTTTCTTTCACTCTTAATTAATACGAACAATATAAACATAATATAATTAAAAAGTTCGTAAAATGTATTGAATTGATGAATTATCATTGATATAATTATAACTGAAATCACAAGTACAAGCTGAGGAGGATATTTTAAATGCAAGTTGCATTAGTCATGGGATCAATTTCTGATTGGCCACATGTTAAAGCTACGGCTCAATTATTGGATCAACTTCATGTTTCTTATAGTAAACGGGTTATTTCAGCTCATCGGATGCCAAAACAATTACAATCATTCGGTAGCAAAGCTAAATCCGAACATTATCAATTAATTATCGCAGCTGCTGGTGGCGCTGCTCATTTGCCGGGAATGTTGGCTGCTAATACACCACTTCCGGTGATTGGAGTACCAGTTCAGACAAAAGCATTGGGTGGTATGGATTCATTATTATCCATGGTTCAAATGCCAAGTGGCATCCCAGTTGCAACGGTTGCCATTGGTAATGCTGGCGCTAAAAATGCTGCTTTATTAGCTGCTCAAATTATCGGGCTTCATGATTCAGACGTTGAAAAACAATTAATTAATTATCGCCAAAATCAAACGAAAGAAGCAATTAAAAGTAATGAAAATCTCAAATAAACCAATTTTACCTCCAGCGACAATCGGTATCTTAGGCGGCGGACAATTAGGCCAGATGATGGCTTTGTCTGCTAAGTACATGGGTTATAAAGTCGGTGTTTTAGATCCGACGCCCCATGCACCAGCAGCTCAAGTCGCTGATTTTCAAATTGTTGCTCAATATGATGATGTCGATGCTTTAACTAAACTGGCTAAACGTTCTGACGTTTTAACCTACGAATTTGAAAACGTTGATCAGGATGCTCTAGCTAAGGTTTCAAGCTTAACCGAAGTTCCACAGGGAACCCGTGAACTAGCAATTACTAGTCACCGGCTTCATGAAAAGGACTTTTTAAGAAGCTGTGGAGTTCCAGTTACTGATTATGCTGATGTTAAAACCGAAGCTGATTTAAGAGCTGCCGTTAAAAAGATTGGCATGCCTGGCATCATCAAGACTGCTGAAGGTGGTTATGACGGTCACGGTCAATATGACATTAATAAAGAATCAGACATTAGCACGGTTAATTTAGACCACCGTGAGTGGATCTATGAAGAACGCCAGGAATTTACAAAAGAAGCTTCGATTATGGTTACCAGGGATGCGAAGGGAAAGGTGATTGTCTTTCCGCTTAGTGAAAATCATCATTGGCACCATATTCTACACACCAGCATTATCCCGGCCCGGGTTGATGATTCCGTTAAGAAACAGGCCGTTTCAATGGCAACCAAGATTGCCAATGCTCTGCACTTGACCGGCATTTTAGGAATTGAATTCTTCGTCATGCCAGATGGTAATTTAATGGTCAATGAATTAGCACCTCGTCCCCATAATTCTGGCCACTATTCGATTGAAGCTTGCAATATCTCTCAGTTTGAAGCTCATATCAGAAGTATCTGTCATTTAGAAATTCCAGAAGTTCACCAGTATCAACCAGCAGTGATGGTTAACATGCTTGGGGATGAATTAACGTTAGGCAGAAAAGAATTACCAAAGCACCCTGAATGGCATTTCCACGATTATGGTAAGGCCGAAATCAGACCTCGCCGTAAAATGGGACACATTACCGTGATGGGCAATTCAATCGATCGTTTGCTCCAATCATTAAAGCAGTTTGAATAGATTTGTTAATTTCTAGGAGGATTAATTATAATGGCTAATTTAGTAAAACAAGGTAAAACCAAACAAATGTTTACAACTGACGATCCAGAAGTTTATCGCGTTCACTATACCAATCACACCACTGCTGGTGATGGTTTAAGAAACGAATTGATTAATAAAAAAGGTGAAGTTAACAATAAAATTTCCAGTTTGATTTTTAAATATTTAGATCAAAAGGGCATTAAGACTGATTTTATTAAACAATTATCAGATACTGATCAATTGAACCGTAAAGTTACTATGATTCCATTAGAAGTGGTTGCTAGAAACCATGCTTCCGGCAGCATTGAAAAACGTTTCGGTTTAAAACACCTTCTAGAGTTCAAGAAACCGGTTGAAGAATTTTATTACAAGAGCGATGAACTTCATGATCCCATTATTAACGACTCAGAAGTTGAAGAATTTGGAATTTTAACCGGAAAAGAAATTGATTGGATCAGAAAACAAACCCGTTTAATTAATCAAGATTTAAAAGCTTTGTTTGCTGAAATTGGCATTATCCTCGTCGATTTCAAAGTTGAATACGGTAAAACTAGTGATGGCCACATTATCTTAGCCGATGAAATTTCACCAGATTCATGCCGTTTAGTTGATGCTAAAACTAAGAAATCATTAGATAAGGATGTCTTCAGAAAACGTCTTGGTAACATGATGGTCGGATACGACGAAGTTTTGAACAAATTAGAAACCGTTTTAAACAAATAAGAGGGATAAAATTCATGTATCTTGCAAAAATTTACGTTAGCCATAAGAAATCCATTCTTGATCCACAGGGAGAAGCCATTAAAAGTGCTTTGCATCGTTTAAATTACAATGATGTGAATTCCATTACACAGGGGAAGTACTTTATTACGAAGTTAGATAGCCAAAGCAAATCCGATGCAGATCAAACCGTTAGATCCATCTGTAAAGATCTTTTGGTTAATCAGAACATGGAAACATACCAATACGAATTGAAGGAGGTCTAGGAAATGAGATTTGCTGTAATTAGTTTTCCAGGATCCAATTGTGACCGTGATTTGTATTATGCCATTGTTGACAGTTTAGGTGAACAAGCAGATTTGATTTCCTATACCTCAACTGATTTATCCAAGTACGACACGATTTTAATTCCCGGTGGTTTTTCATACGGTGATTACTTGAGAAGTGGTGCAATTGCTAAGTTTGCACCAGCCATGAAATCTGTCAAAGCATTTGCTGCATCCGGTCGTCCGGTGATTGGAATTTGTAATGGCTTTCAGATTTTAACTGAAGCTGGTTTATTACCAGGAACCTTACAGCATAATACCAACATATCGTTTATTTCAGAATGGGAACCATTGGAAGTCGTTAATAACAAAACACCATTTACCAATCAATACCAAGTTAACCAAAAGATTAAGTTGCCAATTGCTCATGGTGACGGTAATTATTATTGTGATGATGATACATTGAAGTCTTTAAAACAGAATCATCAGATCGTTTTTAAATACCGCAATAATCCGAATGGCAGTGTTGATGATATTGCTGGAATCGTGAATCGAAAGGGCAATGTTTTAGGGATGATGCCCCATCCGGAACGGGCAACCGAAAAAATTCTCGGTGGTCAAGATGGCCTCACGTTGTTTCAGTCGATTTTGAATTCAATTAAAGTAAGGAGTTTGTCATAATTGTTAAAGCAAGCTGAGAAGTCTCCAGAAGAAATTCGTGACCAAAAGATATATCGTCAGTGGGGCATGAGTGATAACGAGTACCATACCGTTGTTAATAAATTGCTTCATCGCCTTCCTAACTTTACTGAAGCTGGGATTTTAGCTGGGATGTGGAGTGAACATTGTTCTTATAAGAATACGAAACCGTTACTTAGACACTTTTGGAGTAAGGGTTCGAAAGTACTTGAAGGCCCTGGTGAAGATGCTGGCGCGATTGATATTGGCGATAACCAAGCTGTCATTTTTAAAGCTGAAAGTCATAATCATCCTAGTTATGTTGAACCATTTGAAGGTGCTGCTACCGGTGTTGGTGGGATTATCAGAGATATCTTTTCAATGGGTGCTAGACCAGTCGCCTTGCTTGATAGTCTCCGTTTTGGTGAACTGACCAACCAGAAAAATAAATTCTTAATGGATCGAACCGTCGATGGAATTGCCCACTATGGTAACAGTATTGGAATTCCGACTGTTGGTGGTGAAATTGGTTTTGATTCAACATACGATAAAAATTCATTAGTTAATGTGATGTGTGTGGGAATCGAAAATCAAGATGATTTAAAACAGGATAAGGCTTCCGGAATTGGTAACAGTATCATTTACGTTGGTGCGAAAACTGGTCGTGATGGAATTAACGGTGCTACCTTTGCTTCGAATGAATTTAGTGATAGTAAGGAATCCGACCGATCCGCCGTTCAAGTCGGTGATCCATTCATGGAAAAACTATTGGTAGATGCCTGCTTAGATATTATTCATCACCATTCTGACATCCTCGTTGGAATTCAAGATATGGGGGCTGCCGGCCTTGTTTCATCATCTGCTGAAATGGCTTCTAAAGCCAAAAGCGGAGTGGACCTAAATCTTGATTTAGTTCCACAGCGTGAACCACACATGACCCCGTATGAAATTCTATTATCCGAATCACAAGAACGGATGTTGCTATGTGTTAAAAAGGGTCATGAAAAAACTATTATTGATATCTTTAAACGTTTTGGTTTAGATGGGGTTGTGATTGGCCACGTTAACAACAATGGACAATACCATTTAACCCAGCATGGTGAAACTGTATGTAATATTCCTGTTCATACCATCGTTGATGATGTTCCTGAATATACCCATCCCATTATTGAACCAGATCGGATTAAACATCCCGCTGCTGATTTCGTACCAACCGTAAATGATGCCGGTCAAATGTTAGCTAAGTTACTATCACAACCAACGATTGCATCAAAACAATCTGTTTATCGTCAGTATGATAGTCGGGTTCAAACTAATACGGTCGTTGCACCAGGTAGTGATGCCGGAATTATCAGGATTAGGCATACAGATAAGGCATTGGCAATGACAACTGATTGTAACGGTCGCTACGTTTACTTGAATCCAGAAATTGGTGGTGAAATTGCCACTAGTGAAGCCGCAAGAAACATCGTTGCCGGTGGTGGCCTACCAATTGGTGCCACCGATTGCTTGAACTTTGGTAATCCAGAAGATTCAGAGAGTTACTATGCCTTAGCTAAATCTATTGATGGCATTACCAAGGCATGTAAGTTATTTGATACACCGGTGATTTCAGGAAACGTTTCACTTCATAACGAAACTGACAGAAAACCAATTTATCCGACACCATTGATTGGAATGGTGGGTTTAATCAAACATGATGATGAAATTACGACCCAAGATGCTAAACATGCTGGTGATTTAGTCTACATTGTCGGGAAAACCTACGATGACTATAGTGGATCGGAAATTCAAAAATTAATTCAACATCAAATTAGCGGTCGAATTAAGCACTTTGATTTACAAACTGAAAATAAGAATCGAAAACTAGTTTATCAATCAATCGTGAACCATTTAGTCCAAAGCGTTCATGATTTAAGTGAAGGCGGCTTAGGTGTCAGTATTGCTGAAACATTATTCAAACATGATTTTGGTTTCAATGGTCAGCTGGATTTGCTCGGTCGCCAATTATTCGCTGAAACTCAATCAAGATATGTAATTACAGTTGCACCGAAACAGAAGAATGCATTTGAAAAATTGATGGGTGATTGCGTTAAACAGATTGGTCAAATTACTAAAGAACCGATTGTTAAAATTAAATTAAACGATCAAGACGTAAATATGAATGAAACAGATTTGAAGCAAAAATGGGAAAGAGGACTAAATTAATGCCAATTGAGGCGAAGAGTTTAAACGAAGAATGCGGATTATTCGGAATTTGGAATCAGAAACATGCTGCATATTTGACTTATGATGGCCTTCATGCCTTGCAACACCGTGGTCAAGAGGGTGCTGGCATCGTTGCTAATCAAAATGGTCACTTGAAACGTCATAAGGGTTTAGGCTTGTTGACCCATGTATTTAATAAACCGGAATATTTAGAATCATTGCCTGGTAAAGCTGCTTTAGGTCACGTTCGATACTCGACGGCTGGCAGTCATGGGATTGAGAATATTCAACCGATGATGTTTACTGGCATTCACGCTTATCCATTTGCGCTCGCCCATAATGGGAACTTAACGAATGCAAAGACGTTGAGAAAACAATTAACTGATGATGGACAGACATTCAAGGCATCTTCTGATAGTGAAATTTTAGGAAAATTAATTGAAAATAATCCCAAACCAAATTTTATTGACCGTTTGAAGGATTCATTGAACCAGATCAGAGGTGGCTTTGCATTTATTTTAATGACCCCCGATTCAATGATTGCTGCTTTAGATCCGAACGGTTTTCGTCCATTGGTGATTGGCAAACGTGATGATGGTAGTACCATTATCTGCAGCGAAACCTGTGCATTGGATCAGGTTCATGCTAAGTACGTTCGTGATGTTGAACCCGGTGAAATTGTGATTGTGAATGACGATGGAATTAAGTCTGAGAAATTTACTGATAATACTGAACTCTCCGTCTGCTCAATGGAATACATTTACTTCTCCCGTCCAGATTCAGTTATCCGCGGAGTTTCCGTTTCAAGAGCCCGTCATCGGATGGGACAAATTTTAGCGAAGGAACAACCGACACCCAATGCGGATGTAGTCATGGCGGTTCCTAATTCTTCATTTGAAGCTGCAATTGGTTATTCGACCGCTAGTGGAATTCCGTTTGACATGGGACTAGTAAAAAATCAATACGTGGCAAGAACCTTTATTGAACCGACTCAATCAGAACGTGAACATGGGGTTCGAATGAAACTATCCGTTGTTAGACCAGCCGTTGAAGGCAAGAATATTGTTCTAGTCGATGATTCAATCGTTCGTGGAACAACCAGCAAGTACATTGTCCGTTTACTAAAAGCAAATGGTGCCAAATCTGTCAACGTTCGAATCGCTTCACCAGTTTTAAAGTTCCCGTGTTTCTATGGCATTGATATCAGGACGGCCGATGAATTAATCGGTGCCCATTACAGTGTTGACGGAATCAGGAAACAAATCGAATCCGATTCACTAGGCTACTTAAGCGTTAATGGTTTAACGAAAGCAATTGGCCATTTAAGCAATAATCAATACAACGGTTTATGTACCGCTTACTTTGATGGTAACTACCCAACTAAACTTTATGATTATCAAAAAGAATTTGATGAAGAAGCAAAGGATTTAGGCTTGTATAAAGGGATGAAAGCGTAGTGGATGAATACAAAAAAGCCGGCGTTGATATTAATGCCGGTGAAAAAGCAGTTGATTTGATTAAAAAGACCGTTGCTAGTACGTATGATTCAAACGTCGTCACTGGTTTAGGTGGTTTTGGCGCCGAATATCAAATCGGTAACCTGGTTAAAAACAATGACCATCCGGTATTAATTTCCGGAACCGATGGAGTGGGGACAAAGCTACTATTAGCCTTACAAGTCCACCACCATGAAACCATCGGGATTGATTTAGTTGCTATGTGTGCGAATGATATTTTAGCGCAGGGTGCCAGACCACTATTCTTCCTTGATTACATGGGACTAGGCAAATTGAAGCCAGAAAACGTTAAGACCATTGTCAGTGGAATTACCAACGGCTGTAAGCAGGCCCATTTATCATTGATTGGTGGTGAAATGGCTGAAATGCCAGGGTTGTACCACCATGGTGAATACGATTTAAGCGGTTTTGCAGTTGGCTTAGCGAACCAAAACCATTTACTTGGTAAACAGAATGTTGAAAAGGGCGACGTTTTGATTGGTTTGAGCTCCAGTGGGATCCATTCCAATGGATATTCCTTGGTTAGACGCATTATTAGTGAAAACCATTTGGATTTGAATCAGGAAATCCCTGAACTGCACGAAACATTAGGAAAAGCATTATTAAAACCCACCAAACTTTACTATGATACCGTTAATCCACTGATTGAAAAGGGATGCATTCACGCGGCTGCCCATATTACTGGTGGTGGGATTACCGAAAATTTAGCCCGGATTATTCCAGATGGTTTATCAGCTGAAATTAATGAGGCTTCGTGGAAAATCTTACCAATCTTTAAACTACTGAAGAAGTGGGGCCACGTTTCAACCGATGAAATGCGAAAAGTATTTAACATGGGCCTGGGGATGATCCTAGCAATTCCCCAGGATCAATTGGCTAACGCTAAGCAATTATTAGATCAATCGAAAGATTCATATTATCAAATCGGAGAAGTTGCAGAAAGGAATGGAAATCCCGTTGAATTTGAACAATCATAAATTACCAGTTGCTGTCTTTGCTTCAGGGAATGGCACTAACTTTGAAGCCATTGCAAAGGCTGATTTACCAATTGAAATTGAAGTTTTAGTCTGTGATCACCATGAGGCACCAGTAATTCAACGTGCTAGAAAATTTCAAGTTCCCGTTTTTCTAAGTGAAGCACAAAAGGGCGTTTCAAAAGCAGATCGTGAAAGCAAAATTCTGCAACGATTAAAAGAGGACGGCGTGAAAGCAATTTTTCTAGCTGGCTACATGCGAATTGTGGGGCCTACTTTATTGAATGCCTATCCCAAACGGATTTTGAACATTCATCCTGCTTTGTTACCAAAGTTCCCTGGTCGACATGGAATTAAGGATGCTTATGATGCTGACGTTCCATATACTGGCGTTACGATTCACTATATTGATCAAAAGATTGATAATGGTCCTGTCATCGCACAAGAAAAAGTACCACATTATACCAACGATAGTTTACACGATTTAGCAATGCGGATTCATCATACAGAACACCAACTTTATCCCAATACAATTAGAAAATTGATTCAACAAGGTAAACTTTAAATCATTTGGAGGCATCATCATGGAAAAATGGCTTGTAATCGGCTCCGGTGGCCGTGAATATTCAATTGCTCAAACATTAGCGAAGAATGAAAACCGAATGGTCTACGTTGCTCCTGGCAACGTTATGATGGACCGTTTGGAAAGGGTTGAAACCACCCCGATTGATGAAATGGACTTTGATGGTCTAATTAATTTTGCAAGGGAACATCAAGTTGCATATACTGTCGTTGGTCCCGAAGATCCACTCGTTGCCGGAGTTGTTGACCAGTTTGAAGCAAATGGATTACGAGCATTTGGTCCCCGTCAAAATGCTGCAGAATTAGAAAGCTCTAAGGTGTTTGCTAAACGGATCATGAAGAAGGCTGGTGTTGCTACTGCTGACTACCGTAAATTTACCGATGGGGATGCTGCCCTACATTATGTGAAGTCACTAAAACAGTTCCCGGTTGCTGTCAAAGCCAATGGTTTAGCAGGCGGCAAGGGTGTTGTAATTGCCCATAACGCTGATGAAGCGACCCAAGCCGTTACCAAGTTATTGATCAATTCTAAACACCAGGATGAGCTTTTGATTGAACAGTTTTTAAAGGGTGAAGAATTTTCACTCTTTACAATGGTTTACAATGGACAAATTGTCCCGATGCCAGTTGCTCAAGATCATAAACGCCTTCATGATGGTGGTAAGGGACCAAATACTGGCGGGATGGGTGCTTATAGTCCCGTTCCAGAAATCACGCCAGAAATTATTAAACATACTTTAGATCACGTTGTGAAGCCAGTAGTGGATGAAATGAAGAATGGAGGCCGACCGTTTAATGGTTTCTTATATTCTGGTTTAATGCAGACGGCCAATGGCACTAAAGTCGTGGAATTCAACGTCCGCATGGGTGATCCAGAGACCCAAGTCGTTTTACCACAACTAAAAAGTGATTTAGGAAATGTCATTAAACGGATGATGTTTGATCAAAATGTAAGCCCTGATTGGCAATCAACAGAGTATCATTTGGGTACGATTGTGGCATCCAAAGGTTATCCGAAACATCCGATTGATGAAAAGCCACTTCCAAAAGTTAATCAGCCGGGCTATCTAGTAACTTATGCTGGTGTTAAAAATAAAGGCAAACAAGTGGTTAGTGATGGTGGCCGAATTTTAATGGTCAGCACTTCTGATTCAAGTTTGGCAAAAGCTCAGCACAGAATTAACCGGTTGCTAGATCGAACGGTTGATACTAATGATTATACATATCGACATGATATTGGATACCATGGCATTAATTATTTGAGGAAAAAATTGAATTAATTGAAAAAGCAACTATAATTATTAAAATAATTATAGTTGCTTTATTTTTATTTCAAAATTCTATTTATCAACGACATGATTATAAAAGTGATGAACGTATAAAATGGAATTAGATAAATCGATACCATGGCAAAATATTTGTAAAAATAAAAATAATATTAATGAAGATTATTGCTAATCTTATCAAGGCATTTAAATATTTTTTTAACATAAAATTCTCCTTTAAAAAATTGATAATTTTAGAATAACATAAAAAAACGGTTGGATTTTTATCCAATCGTTTTTTATTAGTTATGTGATTTAATTTTAAATTTATTTGTGTCTTCTAACGGCATCCTCAACGGTTTGTTCCATCAACGTTGCAATTGTCATTGGACCAACACCACCGGGAACGGGGGTAATGTAGCTAGCAATTGATGAAAGATCATCAAAGTCAGCATCTCCAACCAATTTATCATTTTCATCCCGGTTTTGGCCGACGTCAATGATAATCGCACCTGGTTTCACATTATTCTTGTTCAAAAGATGGCATTTGCCAGTAGCAGAGATGATAATATCAGCTTTTCTAGTGTAGGCGCTGGTATCATTAGCAAACTTATTGATGTTAGTGACCTGAGCGTTCTCATTCATCAAAAGGTTAACCATTGGCCGACCGACAATTTTACTGCGACCAATCACAAGGGCATTTTTACCCTTTAAGGAAATTTGATACTGCTTGAACATGGTCATAATTCCGCGGGCAGTGCATGCAATCGGGTAGCTACCCTCATCGTTAATGGCTAACCGACCAACGTTAAATGGAGAAGCGCCATCAGCATCCTTTTCAGGATCAATGCGACTGATAACGTGATCCTCATTAATCTGTTCTGGAAGCGGTGATTGAACCAAAATCCCGTCAATTGAATTGTCTTGGTTATACCGATCGATTAATTTCAGAACGGTATCTTCTGAGGTATCATCCGGAAGATGCTTAACATCCGATTGAATCCCGAGCTTCTTAGCTTTGCGATTCTTCATTCGGACATAAAGCTGACTGCCAGGATCTTCACCAACAAGGACGACCACTAATTTGGGAAAGATATGGTTTTGATTTAATTGTTGAACCCGTTTAGCAGTTGCATGATTAATTTCTTTTGATAATTTACGACCATCAATAATTTTAGCTGTCATCATATTATCCATCGTATCCCTCTTGACTAAGTTTGAATTAAGCAATTGGATCCATTGGGTGTTTAGAAGTTAATTGAAAAACTTCGTGTTTAATCTGTTTCATGGCATCTTTGTCATCATGGTGTCTGATGACTTCTAAGATCAATTCGGCGACCTTAGCGGCATCGGCTTCTTTGAAACCGCGGGTGGTAATCGCAGGGGTGCCTAATCTTAAACCGCTGGTAGTTCTTGGTCCTCTTGGGTCGTTTGGAATTGCTTCCTTATTAGTAGTAATCATAACTGAATCCAAAGCACTTTGTAAATCAGCACCGGTAATATCACTGTTTCTTAAATCAAGAACCATTAAATGATTATCAGTTCCGCCGGTTACAACCCGGACTTCTTTGGAATTATCGAATACCTTTGCCATGGCTTGGGCGTTCTTGATGATTTGTTTGCCATATTCCTTAAATGCTGGTTGTAAATCTTCGTATAATGCAGCGGCTTTACCGGCAATCACGTGTTCTAATGGACCACCTTGGGTACCAGGGAAGACAGCTGAATTAATTTTCTTAGCGTATTTAGCTTGTGATAAAATCATGCCACCACGAGGTCCTCTTAAGGTCTTATGGGTAGTAGTTGTGACAACATCAGCAATGCCAACTGGACTAGGGTGCAAACCAGTAGCAACCAATCCAGCAATGTGGGCCATATCAACCATTAAGTAAGCACCCACTTCATCAGCAATTTTTCTGAATTTTTTCCAGTCAATGATACGGCTGTATGCGGAAGCACCAGCAATGATCATTTGTGGTTTTACTTTTTTAGCCATTTCTTCAACTTGATGATAATCAATCCGTTCAGTTTTAGGATCTAATCCGTAGAAGTAAGAATGATAGAGTTTCCCGGAGAAATTGAATTTAGCACCGTGACTTAAGTGACCGCCGGCATCTAAACCCATTCCTAAAATGGTGTCGCCCTTTTTCAAAAAGGCAGCATAAGCAGCTTGGTTAGCTTGTGAGCCTGAATGGGGTTGAACGTTAGCGTATTCAGCGTGGAATAACTTCTTAGCACGGTCAATAGCTAATTGTTCAACAACATCAATATTTTGGCAACCACCATAATAACGTTTACCAGGGTATCCTTCAGCATATTTATTAGTTAAAACAGAACCTTGGGCAGCCATAACGGCGTTTGATGCAATGTTTTCAGAAGCAATCAGTTCAATCGTATTTTCTTGACGGTTCTTTTCATTCCTAATTGCTTGCCATAATTCTGGGTCTTTTTGACTATAATTGTAATTCAATGCTAAACATTCTCCTTTAAATCAAAGCTAGATAATTGGTTACAAATTAATTTTAGCATAAATATACAAATAATACGAACTTTATTTTAAAATAATCTATTTAAGTTTACTTTTGATATATAATTAAGAACAATTAAACAAAATAATTGTTGAAATGTTCGACAATTTGTTTTATATTAAAGTTGTTGATTTCAAAAAGTTGGACTTGAATAAATAATTAAAGGAGTGTCATGATTGACAAAGCTAGCAGTATTAAGCGTTTCAGATAAACGCGGCATTAGTGATTTTGCTAAACAATTAATTCAACGTGATTTTAAGATTGTTTCAACTGGTGGAACTTTTGAAGAATTAAAGAAGAACGGCGTTGATGCAACTCCAGTCGAAGACATTACTCATTTTAAAGAGATGCTTGATGGTCGGGTTAAGACTTTACACCCCAATGTTTTCGGCGGAATCCTAGCTAAACGTGATAATCCTAAGCATATGAAGCAGTTGAAGGAAAATCATATTTCAACGATTGATTTAGTTTGTGTGAACCTTTATCCATTTAAGGCTACCATTCAAAAACCGAACGTTTCGGAAGATGATGCTTTAGAAAACATCGATATTGGTGGACCTTCAATGTTGAGAGCAGCTGCTAAGAACTATCATGATGTTTTCGTTATTACTGATCCAAGTGATTATAAGGACTTCATTGAACATTATGATCAAAAGGATACTGGTGATACCTACCGTCATCATTTAGCTGCTAAGGTATTTCAAACGACTGCCGCTTACGATGCTCTGATTTCTAAATATTTATCCAATGATCCATTTCCTGATAAACTAACGTTGACCTATGAAAAGGCTGATGTCATGCGCTATGGTGAAAATAGTCACCAAAAGGCTGCCTACTATAAGGAACCGATTCCCGAAACATTCTCATTAGCAAACGCTAAAAAACTTCACGGAAAGAAAATTTCCTACAATAATATGTGTGATGCCGATGCAGCCTTAAGAATTATTTCTGAATACAAAGAACCGGCCGTGGTTGCCGTTAAACACCGTTCACCTTGTGGAATTGGAACTGATGATACCCTATATAAAGCATGGCGCAGGGCTTATGAATCAGATACTATGTCTATTTTCGGTGGAATCGTTGCCTTTAACCGTACCGTTGATTTAGACGTTGCTAAAGATTTGCACAAAATTTTCTTAGAAATTGTGATTGCCCCTAAATTTAGTGATGATGCTTATAAGTTATTAGCTGAAAAGAAAAACATCCGTTTAATGACCGTCGAAGACTTCACCGGCATTGATCCTCATCACATGGACGAAGTTAGTTTACTAGGTGGCATCTTAAGACAAACTCCTGATTTGACTTATGAAGCTCCTTCAACCTTCAAAATCGTTACCAAAGCCCAGCCAACCGATGAACAGATGAAGGCGATGGCATTTGGTCAACACGCCGTTAAGAATGTTAAGAGTAATGCCGTTGTGGTAACCACTGGTAATGAAACCTTAGGGATTGGTGCCGGCCAACCGAACCGAATTGATTCCGCCAAAATTGCGATTCATAAGGCAATTAATAAACCAGATTATAATCATGCAGTCATGGCATCCGATGCTTTCTTCCCAATGGATGATTGCGTTAAATATGCAGCTACCCATGATATTAAAGCCATTGTTGAACCTGGTGGCAGTATCCGTGATAAGGATTCCATTAAGATGGCCGATCATTACGGGATTGTTCTAGCATTTACAGGTGTTCGTCACTTTAAACATTAAATCGTAATTTGCTTTTTAATCCATTTTCAATTAAAATGATTCATATTTCACACATAAATATGAATCATTTTTGTATGTATTTAGATTGTAATTTTATTGATGTAATAATGATTATTATTTGTAATATTTTTGTGATTAAATTATAATATTCATGAAACATTGATATGTTATACATTATCTTAGTTATGTATATTATGTTTATAAGGTGATAAAAATTAATTGATAAAACAAGGGGTGTTTTTTAATATTGCAATATAATAAAAATCAATTTAACAAAATAAATGATAAAAAAGTCATGAAAAAAGTTAAGAAGCAATGGGTTGTTGTATCCCTTGCTACCTTAGCTTTAATTGGTGGTTATTCAGCAATGAACTTAACTAGTGTAACTCCAACACATGTAGTTATTGCTCATGCTGCTCAAACACTCAATAGTGGCGGAAGTGCAGGTAAGGATGGTTCTGCTGATTCTGCTACACCAAGTAGTGGAAGTAGTAGTCAACCTCAATCTGCTCCTGCTGCTCAACAAGCAACCGGTCAATCAAGCAAACCAGCTCAAAATAGCACAAGCAGTAATTCAGGTTCTACTACTAACAGTAGTAATACTGAATCTGATAAACAAAATGCTGCGGCAACTAATTCTGATAAAAGTAGTCAACAAGTAAAATCATCTAATAATGATGATTCTAACAAGACTGCTCAAAAGGCTGTTCAAGCATCAGGTGTCGCATCTAACTATACTTCTAAGAGTGGAGTAGCTTCTACTGGTTCCACTGGAACTAATCAATCAAGCGGTTCTGCATCTAATCCAAGTAATTCATCAGGTAGTATTAGTGGTAAAGCCTCATCAGCTTCTTCTGATTCTAATGGAAATGATACCAAAATGGTTTCTGTATCCACTAATAAAGGATTAAAACTTAATGCTAAGTCCTTAAATGAATTAAAGAGTATTAAGTTAACGACTGCTAATAATCCTTCATTAACATCTGATCAAAAACAACAAGCTGATGATGGTGCCGATGCTTATTGGAATAGTATTCATCCTAATGATTCTGATTCAGATGTTAGCATCAGTGGTGCAAGCACAAGTGATCAAAATTATCTTGATGGATACAGTGGTGCTAGTGCAGCCTGGAATCAGTACAATTCAAATAATAGTTCTTATGGAACTCAACCTGTAAAGAATTATACACAAAACAGTGCATCGAATCCTAATGATCCAAGTAGTGTTGATCCAAATCAATTAGATACTGGGAAAGCTAGTGTAAGTAACGGTGAACCAGTTGACATTCCATTTGATCCGACTACAACTGGTAATCAAACCAGCCAAGAATCAAGCAATGATGATCGGGTTGACCATAGCCAAGCATATAATGAAGGAGTTGCAAGATTTCTTGCTCGTCAGGGAACACAAGATGCAGAAACTGGTCGTTGGAATGGTGCTGATAAGAACGGATCATATAGTGCTTATACACCTGATTCAAGTTCGACTAATGCTTATGATCAAGCATATTCTGGGGCTCAGGCAGCTATAAATCAGCAATTTAATTCTGATAACACATTTAGTAATTATAAGAACGGTATTTTCAATCCAAGCGAGATAACAACACCTTCTGCTAATTATGATTTTGGATTCCAAGATGTTAAAACAAAAGTAAACAATGGAACAGCATTTGTATCAAATGCACAACAAATTACCAATGCTTTGAGTGGTGTTAGTAAGAGTGTTGATAATCCTACTTTAACTGGCTCAATTACTTCTGATGGTAGTATTAACCACATTAGATTGTTAACCGATATTAATTATAGTGGGGTATCATCAATTGGTGAATCTCAGTTCCATATATATTATAATAATGGTTCTTCTGCTTTTATGAATCTTGATGGTCAAAATCATAGTACTGATTTTCATGGAATATCATATTATGTTAACCAACCAAGTAATGGGAATATTACTTTTGGCATGAGTAATTTTAATGCTGCTTACGGATACAACTTTTATGGACCATTTAAAATAGAATCTGGAACAGCAACTGTTAACTATAGTAATGTAACTTACGTTGGTTCTCAGCTAATGAGTAGTGCCTATGTTAAAGCTAATGTGAATGTATATGGTAATTTAAATGCGTTCTCAGTTGGTAATTATACTAGTCCATTTCAAACATTTGTACCTACAGAAAGTTATAATTCTACTGATTATACAAATGGAAAGTTGGGTAATAATAATCACTATGGTAGTAATCAGCAAAATTTTGAAGCTAATAATTTGGAATTACATCCAGGTAGTAATTATTATGGTTCAACTACTGGTGGTAATACCGTTGAATTGACAGGTAATTTAACACTAGATAGTGGTTCTAATATGACAGTTGCACCACTGAATGGTTCTAGCTCTGAACATACTAGTCAAGCTACTGGATTGTACCTAAGTGGATCTAGTTCAAAAGTTAATATTGAATCTGGTTCTCATTTAACTATCAATCCGCAAGCAGGATACAATAGGAATGCTGCACAACCTTTTGATATTACCCAATCATCTGGTTCCATTGTTGTTGATGGAGGAACACTTACTGTTAATATTAATGGACAGCCTAAAACTTATAGTGATGATGAAGGTACCATTAAAGTAGATAATAATGGTCATTTTGACATTAATGCTAAAAAATTAGGTAATTATAGTAATGCAATATTAAATGTTGGTGGTACTTTAAACATTACCAATCGTGGTAATTTCAGTATTGTAACTGATGGATCTGGAAGCAATAATCTTACTTTATTAAATAATAGTAGTAAAGCCGGTTCTTTTAATATTGATAACCCTGGTAATAATGTTACTTTACAGATTCAAAATAATGGTAATGGTAAATTATTTGCTAATCAGATTAATGCATATTCAGTAAGATATGGTGTAAGTAATGATGGAAGAAGCAATGTTACATTTAGTGATCCTTCTTATGAAGTTGATGTTCCTAAGAGCGGAAATATTAAATATTATAATACTTCAAATCATTCTTATTCTTATGATACGAACACAGATACTAGCCAACTAAAATACCTAACATTTAAGGCTACCCCTAATGCTTACTTAGATGGACCAATTTCTGTTCAGACGGGTTCATCTAATACCTATAGTGTTAACGGAAATTTGCGTTTAGATAATTTGCCTTCAAATGATCCTACTATGAAAGGTACTGGTAATCAGAAGGTATACATTGATGTTAATGTTGATGGAAGCCAATTAACCAATCCGTCTAATGTTAAACTTACTGTCTATGATCCTACTGGTAAAGATGTAATTGCAACGGATAATAATGGACAACCAATTAATTTAACTAATACACCTAATGATTCTGATTCTAAGAGCTTTAATACAAGCCATAATTATACTGGTTCTATAAATATTCCTAATATTAATAATAATGATATAATTCATTTTAGTTATCAGTTAAATAGCAAGCCTCAAAATAATGTTAGTGTTACTTCTCACTATTTTGTTATGGATCAAAAACAGACATTGTCAGAACCAAGTGGTGGTGGTACTCAACTTGATAATGATTTAGAAAACCCACTAAAGGGTGAAGATCCAATTAGTTCTACTACAGATGCAAATGGTAAGTTTATTCAACCATATACACCGAGTGCTGATGATGCATCTGCTAGTGGATATCAAGATGGTCTACAACAGGCACAAAGTACTTCACTAAGTAATATTGATAAAGCTCGACCAACTGATAATGGATCCAACTGGAGTAACTATAGTAATTCTAGTGAAGATATCAAGAATGCATATAAAAATTCATACAATAGTGGATTTTATGGTTATCAACAAGGCATAAAAGATAGAAATAGTAATAGTTATAATTATTCTAATCCGACAAATCCTAATAAAGATAGTTCATCAAGTTATACTAATGGTTATCACCAAGTTCAGAATGATTATAATGATGGATTTAATAATCGAATAACTAGTTCTAATCCAACAGATCCTGATAATAACTCTGGATATACATTAGGTTATAATAATGCATCTGGTGTTAAAGATACTATTAGTAATCAATATAATCCTAATTCCAGTGATAATAATTATATAAATGGTCACAATTCATTTAATAGCGGATTACAAGATCCAAATGCTAAAAATGATAATAATAGTAATCAATATAACACTGACAATGCATATCGTTATGGTTCTATCATGTCTAATGGATTTAATAATGCTAAGAATCCTAATGATAATAGCAGCAGTAAGTCTAATGTTATCGGTAATCCACCTTCTTCTATAGATAATCAAGCATATCAAGATGGAGAAGATTCTTATAATGGTATGTCTGATGCGTTAAGCAAAGATTCATCACAAAATGGTAGCACAGCTTATAATGCATCTAATAGCATTGCTAAATCAGGATTAAATGATGGTATAAATCCTAATAGTAAACAAACAGATACAAGTAATTATAATTCTCAGCAAAAAACTATTTACAATAATTCTAAAGCAGCTGGTAAGGGTATTAATGATGCATTATCTAGTACTTCTAATACACCAAGTGATGGCGGATATAATAATGCTGATGAAGTAGATCAAAAATCTAATTATCAAAATGCTTATAATGCTGTTAAAGATGGGATGAATAGTAAAGTTGGACAACAACCATCATCTAGTAACGATAAATCACAAAACGTTGCATATAATGTTGGGCAAGCGACTGAAGCTGGTATAAATGCTGCACAGTCTCAATCTACAACTTCTAATCCATATTCTAATGATCCTGAAAAAACTGCTTATGAAAATGCTAAACAGGATTATAATAAGGGAAAGAATAGTAAATTAACTTCATTTGATAATAATAAAGATGATGCTTATAATGCTGGAATTGCTGCTGGAAAAGGTTTAACAGATGTTGAAGGTAGCAAAACTTCTGAAGATCATCCTGATTATAATTCTTGGTCAAATGCCGAGAAAAATGCATATACAAATGCTCAAAATGCTTATCAAGCAGGTATGAAAAATGGAGACGCAGGACGTCCTGATAAGTCTGCTGATCCTGATGCTTATAAAGCTGGGCAAGATGTTTCAGTAGCAGCAAATGAAGGTGTTTCCGATGCAATTAATGGTAAAACTTCTAAAGATAATTCAGATTATTCTAAATGGAAAAGCTCTGGAGATACTTCTAAAACAACTGCATATGATAATGCTCAAAAGGCTTACCAAGCTGGATTAAATGGAGATAATGGTTCAGATAAAGCCAATGCAAAGTTAAATAGTACTGCTAATTCTGCTGGTTTAGCTGCTAAAGCTGGAATTGATGACGCACAAAAAGGTAAAGATAACTCATCACAAAATTATCCTAATGATCCAGAAAATACTGCCTATAAAAATGCACAAAAAGCATTTAATGCTGGCTTAGATAATAATAAGACAGCCGATGATCAAGCAGCAGCTAAATTGAATCCAGCAGCAAATGCAGCTGGGCAAGCCAGTCAACAAGGCTTAAGTGATGCCGTCGGCAATCAGGATATCCGTAAGGATCCAAAGAGTGATTATAATAATGGTACTTGGAGCCCATCACAGAAGACAGCCTATGATAATGCACAAAAAGCATATCAAGCTGGTAATGATGGAAACAAGACAGCTGATGATCAAGCAGCAGCTAAATTGAATCCAGCAGCAAATGCAGCTGGAGCTGCAAGTCAGCAAGGCTTGAGTGATGCCGTCGGTAATCAAGATATCCGTAAGGATCCAAAGAGTGATTATAATAATGGTACTTGGAGCCCATCACAGAAGACAGCCTATGATAATGCACAAAAAGCATATCAAGCTGGTAATGATGGAAACAAGACAGCCGATGATCAAGCAGCAGCTAAATTGAATCCAGCAGCAAATGCAGCTGGGCAAGCCAGTCAGCAAGGCTTGAGTGATGCTGTCGGTAATCAAGATATCCGTAAGGATCCAAAGAGTGATTATAATAATGGTACTTGGAGCCCATCACAAAAGACGGCCTATGATAATGCACAAAAAGCATATCAAGCTGGTAATGATGGAAATAAGACAGCCGATGATCAAGCAGTAGCTAAATTGAATCCAGCAGCAAATGCAGCTGGGCAAGCCAGTCAGCAAGGCTTAAGTGATGCTGTCGGCAATCAGGATATCCGTAAGGATCCAAAGAGTGATTATAATAATGGCACTTGGAGCCCATCACAGAAGACAGCCTATGATAATGCACAAAAAGCATATCAAGCTGGTAATGATGGAAACAAGACAGCCGATGATCAAGCAGCAGCTAAATTGAATCCAGCAGCAAATGCAGCTGGGCAAGCCAGTCAGCAAGGTTTGAGTGATGCTGTCGGTAATCAAGATATCCGTAAGGATCCAAAGAGTGATTATAATAATGGTACTTGGAGCCCATCACAGAAGACAGCCTATGATAATGCACAAAAAGCATATCAAGCTGGTAATGATGGAAATAAGACAGCCGATGACCAAGCAGCAGCTAAATTGAATCCAGCAGCAAATGCAGCTGGGCAAGCCAGTCAACAAGGCTTAAGTGATGCCGTCGGCAATCAGGATATCCGTAAGGATCCAAAGAGTGATTATAATAATGGTACTTGGAGCCCATCACAGAAGACAGCCTATGATAATGCTCAAAAGGCATATCAAGCTGGTAATGATGGAAACAAGACAGCTGATGATCAAGCAGCAGCTAAATTGAATCCAGCAGCAAATGCAGCTGGAGCTGCAAGTCAGCAAGGCTTGAGTGATGCTGTCGGTAATCAGGATATCCGTAAGGATCCAAAGAGTGATTATAATAATGGTACTTGGAACCCATCACAAAAGACGGCCTATGATAATGCACAAAAAGCATATCAAGCTGGTAATGATGGAAATAAGACAGCTGATGATCAAGCAGCAGCTAAATTGAATCCAGCAGCAAATGCAGCTGGAGCTGCAAGTCAGCAAGGCTTGAGTGATGCCGTCGGCAATCAGGATATCCGTAAGGATCCAAAGAGTGATTATAATAATGGTACTTGGAGCCCATCACAGAAGACAGCCTATGATAATGCACAAAAAGCATATCAAGCTGGTAATGATGGAAACAAGACAGCCGATGACCAAGCAGCAGCTAAATTGAATCCAGCAGCAAATGCAGCTGGGCAAGCCAGTCAGCAAGGTTTGAGTGATGCTGTCGGTAATCAGGATATCCGTAAGGATCCAAAGAGTGATTATAATAATGGTACTTGGAACCCATCACAAAAGACGGCCTATGATAATGCACAAAAAGCATATCAAGCTGGTAATGATGGAAATAAGACAGCTGATGATCAAGCAGCAGCTAAATTGAATCCAGCAGCAAATGCAGCTGGAGCTGCAAGTCAGCAAGGCTTGAGTGATGCCGTCGGCAATCAGGATATCCGTAAGGATCCAAAGAGTGATTATAATAATGGTACTTGGAGCCCATCACAGAAGACAGCCTATGATAATGCACAAAAAGCATATCAAGCTGGTAATGATGGAAACAAGACAGCCGATGACCAAGCAGCAGCTAAATTGAATCCAGCAGCAAATGCAGCTGGGCAAGCCAGTCAGCAAGGTTTGAGTGATGCCGTCGGTAATCAGGATATCCGTAAGGATCCAAAGAGTGATTATAATAATGGTACTTGGAGCCCATTACAGAAGACAGCCTATGATAATGCACAAAAAGCATATCAAGCCGGTAATGATGGAAACAAGACAGCCGATGACCAAGCAGCAGCTAAATTGAATCCAGTAGCAAATGCAGCTGGGCAAGCCAGTCAACAAGGTTTGAGTGATGCTGTCGGTAATCAGGATATCCGTAAGGATCCAAAGAGTGATTATAATAATGGTACTTGGAACCCATCACAGAAGACAGCCTATGATAATGCACAAAAAGCATATCAAGCTGGTAATGATGGAAACAAGACAGCCGATGACCAAGCAGCAGCTAAATTGAATCCAGCAGCAAATGCAGCTGGGCAAGCCAGTCAGCAAGGTTTGAGTGATGCTGTCGGTAATCAAGATATCCGTAAGGATCCAAAGAGTGATTATAATAATGGTACTTGGAGCCCATCACAGAAGACAGCCTATGATAATGCACAAAAAGCATATCAAGCTGGTAATGATGGAAATAAGACAGCCGATGACCAAGCAGCAGCTAAATTGAATCCAGCAGCAAATGCAGCTGGGCAAGCCAGTCAACAAGGCTTAAGTGATGCCGTCGGCAATCAGGATATCCGTAAGGATCCAAAGAGTGATTATAATAATGGTACTTGGAGCCCATCACAGAAGACAGCCTATGATAATGCACAAAAAGCATATCAAGCTGGTAATGATGGAAACAAGACAGCCGATGATCAAGCAGCAGCTAAATTGAATCCAGCAGCAAATGCAGCTGGAGCTGCAAGTCAGCAAGGCTTAAGTGATGCTGTCGGCAATCAGGATATCCGTAAGGATCCAAAGAGTGATTATAATAATGGCACTTGGAGCCCATCACAAAAGACGGCCTATGATAATGCACAAAAAGCATATCAAGCTGGTAATGATGGAAACAAGACAGCCGATGACCAAGCAGCAGCTAAATTGAATCCAGCAGCAAATGCAGCTGGGCAAGCCAGTCAGCAAGGTTTGAGTGATGCTGTCGGTAATCAAGATATCCGTAAGGATCCAAAGAGTGATTATAATAATGGTACTTGGAGCCCATCACAGAAGACAGCCTATGATAATGCACAAAAAGCATATCAAGCTGGTAATGATGGAAACAAGACAGCCGATGATCAAGCAACAGCTAAATTGAATCCAGCAGCAAATGCAGCTGGGCAAGCCAGTCAACAAGGCTTAAGTGATGCCGTCGGCAATCAGGATATCCGTAAGGATCCAAAGAGTGATTATAATAATGGTACTTGGAGCCCATCACAGAAGACAGCCTATGATAATGCACAAAAAGCATATCAAGCTGGTAATGATGGAAACAAGACAGCCGATGATCAAGCAGCAGCTAAATTGAATCCAGCAGCAAATGCAGCTGGGCAAGCCAGTCAGCAAGGTTTGAGTGATGCTGTCGGTAATCAGGATATCCGTAAGGATCCAAAGAGTGATTATAATAATGGTACTTGGAGCCCATTACAGAAAACAGCCTATGATAATGCACAAAAAGCATATCAAGCCGGTAATGATGGAAACAAGACAGCTGATGATCAAGCAGCAGCTAAATTGAATCCAGCAGCAAATGCAGCTGGAGCTGCAAGTCAGCAAGGCTTGAGTGATGCTGTCGGTAATCAGGATATCCGTAAGGATCCAAAGAGTGATTATAATAATGGTACTTGGAACCCATCACAAAAGACGGCCTATGATAATGCACAAAAAGCATATCAAGCTGGTAATGATGGAAATAAGACAGCTGATGATCAAGCAGCAGCTAAATTGAATCCAGCAGCAAATGCAGCTGGAGCTGCAAGTCAGCAAGGCTTGAGTGATGCCGTCGGCAATCAGGATATCCGTAAGGATCCAAAGAGTGATTATAATAATGGTACTTGGAGCCCATCACAGAAGACAGCCTATGATAATGCTCAAAAGGCATATCAAGCCGGAGAAAATGGTAACACTACAACAGGTGATGCCAAACTGGACAATGCTGCGAATGTAGCCGGACAAGCTGCACAAACAGGAATTAATGATGCACAAGCAGGCCATGATAATTCTGATAATTATAATAACCCAATTGAAAAATCTGCATATCAAAATGCTCAAACATCATATAGTGCTGGATTAAAAGGTGATACAACAAGTAGTAATGCTAAGCTTAATCCAATAGCTAATGGTGTTGGTACTGCAGCTGGACAAGGAATTACTGATTCTATTAGTAATATTAATGCTGCAAATGATTCAAACAGTGATTATCGTAAGACATGGAATCAAAATCAAAAAGATGCTTATGATCGTGCTCAAAAAGCATATAAAGCTGGCTTGAATGGATATAATAATTCAGATTCATCATTAAACAATACAGCTAGTTCTACAGGTCAAGATGCTTCTTCTGGAATTAATGACGGTGTTAGTGGTAAACAGTCGCAATCACATAAAGATGGAACTTACAGTGATGGATATAATGTAGGGGAAGCTGCTCGTAAGGGTGCAAATGATGCAGCCGCAGGTAGTAACCCTGACCCACAATTTAATGGTAGTAATTCTGTTGATAATGCTTATAATAATGCTTATAAGAATGTTAAAAATAATCAACAACTTAATGGATCTCAACCATCATTATCTAATGTTGCTGCTCAAGCTGCTCAAATTGCTCAACAAGGTAAAAACGATGCAGCTAAAGGCTTTAATTTAGCCGATCCTAAAAATAAGAGTAATAGTAACCCTTATTATAATGGAACTTGGACACCAAGCCAGAAACAAAATTATGATAATGCACAAGCTGCATATCAAGCTGGTAACCAAGGTGATACAACAAGTAACAATGCAAAACGTAATAAGGATGCTAATGATGCCGGTTACAAGAACTATGAATCAAATCAAACAGCACCAACTAATTACGATTATCCTCAGGGTCAAGCTTCTGGTGCTCAAGCATTCGTCAATGGAACTGCTAAACCAATTAACCAGGCTAATCTGGTTGGTAAATCTGATGACTATAAGAATGGATTCTTACAATCATACCATGATGCTCAATCTGGATTTAACACTGGTTTAGATGGTGAACCAAATGATGAACAAGATAATCAAAGCTTCAGTGCTGGTTATCAAGCTGGTCAAGATTATCGTCAAGGTTCATTAGATGCTACCCAGGGCAGAAAGCCTGAAGCTAATGGCAGTTATTCATACCACATTGGTTATGATGCTTACAATAATGGTGCTAATGATAAGAAAGTATCCAATGACTTCCTTAACAACTTAACGCCTGATTATCGTAAAGCTTATGAACAAAATTATAACCGTGGTTTAACTCAATACCACCAAGATGTAAATGATGGTGCTAAAGTTGGTCGTAGAAGTGCTAATGACTTATTAGAACCTACTGATTTAGCTGGACAATCATCAGCTTACATTAAGGCATATCGTAAAGCTTATGACCAAACTCTAAAGGAAGTTATTCCTCGATACGTTTATAACCTTGGGACGATTTTTGAACATAAATCATACCGATTTAGTCGTAAGAATCGGATCGAGAAGTATCATCGAGCAACCCGTCCTAACCGACATGTCTTTAGAGTAACTGGGTTCAGAAGAACTGCTTCTGGCAAACTTGTTTACAAGGTTCAAGGCCACGGTTGGATTACAGCTAATAAGTTATTAGTTGCGGATGCTTATTACAGACATAGTCATGATGGTGCTGATAGCCGTCGAATTAAGGTTATTAAGCATGGTGGTACCTATGTTTATAATGACAAGCAATTTAACGATCAGACCCAGGTAAGATTCTTGCCAACTGGTACTAAGATGCACGTTAAATATGTGGTTAGATTAGGTCATCTAACTAGATTCTACATTGGAAATGGTGAATACATTTCAAGTAATAAGACCATCGTTAAAGAAATTAGATAATTTCCTTAGACGATTAATAAACTAAAAAAGAATTGCTTTAAAGCATGTTAACTCAAATTTACAAATTGAGTTGCTGAACTTTTTAGCAATTCTTTTTTTATCCATCATTTAATTTAAAAAAGGCAAAATAATTAGTAGCTATTATCTCTGAAAATGTTATTATGTAAGTGGATATAAGTGTTTTCATAATTAAATACAAGGAGCGACTTTACAATGAAGCGGTTTAAATCACCTGATTTAAAAAAGTCACCCAAAGTATACATTGAAATTTTAATTGCATGGGGTGTCACAGAAGCTTTATTTGGAATTCGCTTATTCGAGCATGCCATTGATAGTAGTAATGACCTTAATCGATTTTTATTGATTATGAATTTCGTCTTTATTTCCTATTTTTGGCTCAACGGATTAAAGGATATTTTCTTTGTTACGAATTATTATTACATGCGAAGGAAACGAATCAAGGCTGAATTTTATCTAGAGCGTCATTATCATTTTAAGAAACCACCATTCGTTGCGCTAGTTTATACAACGTGTGATGATTTTATTCCTGATAGTTTGGAACGTTCGATGCATCAGACCTATCCGAATTACCATGTCTATATCTTAGATGATTCGCGGTCAACTGAATATCAAAATGAGGTGAATCAGTTTAAAAAGGATCATCCATCAGTTACAATCATCCGGCGTAAGATTCACCATGGCTTCAAGGCCGGTAATTTGAACCATTTTCTATGTCACCATAAATGGGATTACTTCGTTTTACTTGATAGTGATGAAATCATTCCCCGCCGGTTTATTGAAAAGGCACTGCCATTCTTTAAATTTGATCATGATTTAGGCATTTTGCAGTGTAACCACATGAGTACTAGAAATTATAATCATTTTATGAAAACGTTTTACCGGGGTGTGAATGCCCATTGGCCGACGTATCAGTTGGTAAAAGAAAAATATGGGTTCCTATCATTACTTGGCCATGGTGCCATGATTAGCCGAAGTTGTTTTAATGACGTTGGTAAATTTCCGGAAGTTGTCGCAGAAGACATTAGCTTTACAGTCAAATCCTATTTAAAAGGTTGGCACACCCGTTTTTCAGAAACGATTAATTGTCAGGAACAATTTCCCATTGATTACTTAGCATTTAAAAAGCGGTTGTTTAAATGGACCGGCGGTAATTTAGAATTTATCCATAATTACACTAAGGCAATTTTTACCAGTCATAAATTTACCTGGTACGATAAATTGGATATTGTACTATTTACCTACGCATTGCCTCTGACATATGTCTTTTCAATCTTTTTGGCACTGAATTTGATTTTGATGCCAGCTAGATTGATTACTCCTGATTATTCGGCCGCGGCTTTAGTTCCAACCATCATTTGTTTCTTTAGCCCTGCTTGGAATGATATGATCTATAATTTTGGGAATCGGCTTAATTTCTTTAAACAATTAAAATATAATATTAATTCACTGTTGTTATATGGTTCGATGTACTATGCCAGTATTTCTTCATCGGTACTGTATCTAATGGGTAGAAAGCCTAAGTTCATCGTGACACCCAAAGCTGATCGAAAATATACGGTTTGGCAAGCAATTTATTTCAATATTAAGGATTTAATTTTTGGGGTCTTTCTATTATTGATTAGCTTTACTTTTGATAAGAGCCTAGCACCAGTTGCGCTAATCATTACGCCAATTTTTGCTGAGCCTTACCTAACATTAATTTCTGGTAAGGAGTGATGCATTATCTGGTTATATTATATATTGACATTAATTATTCCAGTCATCATCATTTTATTGTTAATGATTATTATTCAATTGATGACCGATATTATTTGCTGGATTTGCCGTAAGTTAGAAAAAATGAATCGTAGTAAACAGAATCATACTCCCAAAAAACAAGCTTCCAATTAAGTTGGAAACTTGTTTTTAGTTTGCTTTAATTAGTTCTTGAGATTTATTTATTAACCTGATCTTCTACTTTTTCGCCTTTAATGCCCTTAATCGCATCGCCCAGTGATGTGAAGACCATGTTGCGGTTGGAAACGTCGGTATTGAAACCAATGTGCGGTGTGATGTTAACATTATCCATCTTCTGTAATTCGTTGAAGAATTGATTGCCAGTTGGCATGTGACTTAGTTTATGATCAAACAATGGGTCTTCGCCTTCGATCGTATCTAAACCAGCAGCGGCAATTTGCTTATGTTTTAAAGCATCAATTAATGCTTGGGTATTAACGACGGCACCGCGGGATGCATTAATCAAGAATGCGGATTTCTTCATTAATTTGAATTCATCACTATCAATCAAATGATGAGTGGAATCTAATAATGGGGTGTGCAAAGTAACGATATCAGCATTGGTTAATAGTTCCTTTAATGGTACGTATTTGACAATGGCTTCTAAACTATTCCGGTGAATGGGATCGTTTGCAATGACGTTGCAGCCCAGTGCCTTGAAGACGCGGGCAACTTCTGAACCAATTTTACCGGCACCGATGACACCAACGGTTAAGTTATAAAGTTCTTTTGACATCGTCCCGGCCCATAGGAAATTGCCTTGTTGTTCCCTCCTGACGATCTTCTTGAAATGCCGTAAAAGCATTATGACGTGCATTAGAACTAATTCACTGACTGACCTTGGTGAATATCCGGGAACATTCGTTACAACCAAGTGATTTTTAGTGGCGGCTTTTAAGTTTACGATTTCATATCCGGTATGGCGAATGGCAATTTGTTTGATGCCAAACTGTGCTAGTTTTTCATAAATAGCAGGGTCCTTATCAATCGTATGGGTTGATAAACCGTCATATTCCTTCAACATATTAACAGTATCCATGGTTAATGATTTATCAGTTGTATCAATTTTAACGTGATTTTGTTTTTCAAAATCTTGAATGTCATTGGCTTCACTGGGTCTTGCGTTGAACATTAAAATTTTCATATTAAATCATCCTTATTTTAAATATATTTGAGATAAGTATAAACCATTTTATGAGATTTCACATTAATTTCTAATTATTAATTTAAAAATATATCACTTTTGTGATGCTCTACACTTGTGTTATATCACAAATGTGTTATAGTAATAATCGAAGGGTAAGTGATAAGCAATGAGAATTGATATTAAGAGATATTTAGATGAAAATAATTTATCTATTTATGAAGTATCAAAAGAATCAGGCTATGGTTACACTACTCTTCATAAGGCGTTCAATAAACATCAAACCAGTTCCACTTCAATGAATTTAAGGGACTTGGATGCGTTAGCGCAGACTCAACATCGCCAAATGTGGAAAATCCTAAAGGAATTAGAGGAACACTATTTGGAGTAATGAGTAGTCGAATAGTCGTTAAAAAACTCGTAGTGAATTCAAAGGTTTGAATTTATTATGAGTTTTTGTGAAATTTGAATGTAATTTTAAAACATGATTAGTTTATACGTAAGGAGATCGATATTATGGCAATGTTTCCAAATGACCCATTCTCAGATGACATGGACAAAATGTTTGAACAAATGATGGGCAATAACAATCCGAATACCCGTTATACAATTAATGGGAAGGAAGTTACCCCTGAACAATTAGAACAATTAAGAAAACAACAAATGAACCCGAACCAAAAGAATAATCAGAGAGGCGGCATTCTTGAGAAATTAGGACGCAACCTTACTCAAGAAGCCCGCGATGGCAAACTTGATCCGGTCATTGGTCGCAATAAAGAAATTCAAGAAACTGCCGAAATCTTATCAAGAAGAAGTAAGAACAATCCCGTTTTAGTCGGGGATGCTGGTGTTGGTAAGACCTCGATTGTTGAAGGTCTAGCCCAAGCCATCGTGAAGGGTAACGTTCCAGCACCAATTAAGAATAAGGAAATCATCAGTATTGATATTTCTAACTTATCTGCTGGGACTCAATACCGTGGTAGTTTTGAAAAGAACATCCAAAATCTATTTAAAGAAATTAAACAACGTGGCAATGTGATCCTATTCTTTGATGAAATTCACCAAATCTTAGGTGCAGGTGATACTGGTGATAACAGTGGTTCGAAAGGTTTAGCTGACATGATCAAGCCCGCATTATCACGTGGTGAAATCACGGTCATTGGTGCTACCACTCAGAATGAATACCGCAATACAATTATGAAGGATACCGCTTTAGCTCGTCGTTTCAATGAAGTTGAAGTTAAGGCTCCATCTAACAAGGTAACTTTCGATATTTTGCAGCACATCAGACCATTGTATGAAAAACACCACCACGTATCATTACCAGATGATGTTTTAAAGGCTGCCATTCATTATTCTAACCAGTACATTCCACAACGGAATTTACCTGATAAAGCCATTGATTTAATTGACATGACCGCTGCCCACTTAGCTGCTCAACATCCCGTTATGGACAAAGATCAAATCAAGAAGATGATCCAATCTGAACAGGATGCTCAACACAAGGCCGTTCAAAAAGAAAATTATGAAGCTGCCGAAAAGCACAAGAACCAGGTTACTAATTTAAAGAAACAATTAGCTAGCGACAATGACTCCACGAAGGAAGCTACTGCAACCGTTAATGATGTTGCCCAGGTAGTTCAAAGATTAACTGGGATTCCAGTTACCAAGATGGGTGATAACGATATTAAACGATTACAAGGACTTGCTGACCGCTTAAAGGGCAAGGTCATTGGCCAAGATGAAGCCGTTGACGATGTTGCTCGTGCCATTCGAAGAAACCGGGCTGGATTTGATTCAGGTAACCGGCCAATTGGCAGTTTTCTCTTTGTTGGACCCACCGGTGTTGGAAAGACTGAACTTGCTAAACAATTAGGTTTGGACATGTTTGGCAGTAAGAAATCGATCATTCGTTTAGATATGTCTGAATACTCTGATAGGACCGCTGTTTCTAAATTAATTGGTGCAAGTGCCGGTTACGTTGGCTACAACGATAATAACAACACCTTAACTGAAAAAGTACGTCGGAATCCATATTCCATCATTTTGCTTGATGAAATTGAAAAGGCAAATCCACAGGTATTAACCCTATTACTTCAAGTTTTGGATGATGGCCGCCTGACAGATGGTCAAGGCAATACCGTTGACTTCAAGAATACAGTTATCATCGCAACTTCCAATGCTGGATTCGGGAACGAGAAGATGACTGGTAATGATAAGGAAGACAAGAGCCTAATGGACAAATTAACTCCATACTTCAGACCAGAATTCTTGAACCGGTTCAACGCCATCGTTGAATTCTCCCACCTAACTAAGGATGATTTGAAACAAATCGTTAACTTGATGTTAAATGATGTTAACCAGATTCTTGCTAAGAAAGGAATGGATGTCAACGTTAATGATGATGTTAAACAATTATTAATCAACCAAGGTTACGATGAAGCAATGGGTGCTCGTCCACTTCGTCGGGTTGTTGAAAAGCAGATTTTAGACCGCATCACCGATTTCTACCTTGATCACCCAAGCATTAAACATTTGAATGCTGATGCTAAGGATAATCAGGTTGTCATTAGTGAAGCTAAGTAATTATAAATTAGTGAAGCTAAGTAATTATAAATAAGTAAATAAAATCATAAAAAAGTCGGTTATCCGAAATGGGTAACCGGCTTTTTGCGTTGGATAATATTTCTTAATTGGTTACCATTATGATAAAATAATTCTATATTTTGTATATATTGGTTATTATAATATAAGGAGCTTTTTTGAATATGAAAGAAGTAAATTTAGATAAATATACTTTTATTTATCCAGGTAATACGGAAGCTATAAGAGATTTAAATAAAAATAAAATTATTTTTTTGGAAGAGACTGTTCATGATTGGTTTTTAATTGTAAAAATAGTGAATGGAAATTTAATACTAGAAACTACAACATTAGTTTCCATATTTGAATATGATCAGAATAAATACAAAATCACATATAAATCTAATGAATAAAGGATGCGAATATAATTAGGATGAAAAGTGAAAAGATAGGGAAGTGGACTTTTATTTTTCCAAATAAATGTAGTTGTTTTAACGATAAAATAAATCATAAAATGGTTATATTGGATAATGATAGGAATGTTAGTTTACTTATTAAAATAATTAATAGTAAACTAATAATTTTACCTAATGTTGAACCGGATTCCATTCAAAATATTAAAAAAGATGTTTATAAAATAACGATGTCCACAGAAATATAAAAGGGGTATAATATGAAAACCGTTAATATTGGTAAATATACATTAAATTTCCCAAAAAATGTAATACCTTATTATAATAAAGATTTAAATCAAATTGTAATTGTTTCTCATGAATTGGAAGTACTTTACGCAATAATTAAATTAGAAAATAATCATATAAATTTCAATATTTGTTATGGAATTAACATTATTAAAAATGGAAATAATCATTATACTTTTAGTTTGCAAATTTAATTATATTATATAGCAGATTATAATTTTAATCTGGATAATTAATATTCTTTAGTTTGTTAAATTGGTATAAATTTAACCATAAAAAATGAACCTTAAATTAGACAAATTTTTATTGTCCAACTTTAAGTGATCATTTTATATTTAGCAGTTCCTTTTTACTTATTGATGATTCGCATTAATTAATTGTTTTCATTGTCTTTTGAAACGGAAGGAAAATAATTCCCTTGAATTGCGTACTTAAATTGAATAATAATTACTTCACCTTTTTTAAAGAACATTTATTATCAATTATAGTGAATTATTCGTATTTTACAAAATAAATTATAAAAAAATATAATTGAATTGTTTATTACTCTTAATTTAAGAACTATAAACACTAATTAATTATTAAATGGTCAGTTTTACCATTTTTACTTCACTTAAAACTGTGGTTTAATAAAATTAGAATGTTTGATTAAATGAAGGAGATATCTTGGTTATGAAGGATGATAAGCAGAAATTAGAACGGAAGCTAAGTCCACGTCAAATGCAGATGATTGCGCTTGGTGGGACCATTGGAGTTGGATTATTTATGGGTTCTGCTTCCACAATTCAATGGACGGGACCATCCGTTTTAATTGATTATGGAATTGCCGGTTTGATTCTGTATATTATTATGCGGGCATTGGGTGAAATGATGTATATCCATCCCGTTACCGGATCATTTGCTCAATACGCAACTAATTTCATGCATCCGATTTTTGGTTACTTGACAGCCTGGAGTAATATTTTTCAATGGATCCTAATTGGAATGAGTGAAATCATCGCAATCGGGACGTATTGTAAGTTTTGGTGGCCGAATTTGCCCGGATGGATTCCTGGATTAGTTGCCATCGTTACTTTATGTTTAGCAAACTTAGTTTCAGTTAAATCGTTTGGTGATCTTGAATACTGGTTTGCACTAATTAAAGTGGTTACCATCATCGTGATGATTATTATTGGATTGGGTTTAATTATCTTTGGAATTGGGAACCATTTTCATCCGATCGGCTTTAGTAATCTTTGGAAATACGGTTTCTTTGCTGGTGGTTTTAAAGGCTTTTTATTCGCACTTTCCATTGTTTTGGCTTCATATCAAGGAATTGAATTAATTGGTGTGACCGCCGGTGAAGCCCAAAATCCGCGTCAATCACTAGTTCGTGCTATTCAATCGACAATTGGTCGAATTTTAATTTTCTATATTGGTGCTATTTTCGTAATTGTTACTATCTATCCCTGGAATAAACTTGGTGAAGTGGGTTCACCATTCGTTGAAACGTTTGATAAAATTGGAATTACCGGTGCTGCTGGGATCATTAACTTTGTTGTTTTAACGGCTGCTTTATCCGGTTCTAATTCTGGAATTTACAGTACCAGTCGAATGGTTTACTTATTAGCAGAGAAGAAACAGTTGCCAAGCATTTTCTTGAAATTAAATAAGCATCATGTCCCGTATTATCCTGTCATTGCCGTTTCATTTGGTATTTTTCTAGGGGTCGTTTTAAACGTTATTTTGCCATTCTTCTTTAAAAGTGCAAATGAAATTTTCGTTTTAGTTTATGGATCAAGTGTGTTACCTGGGATGGTACCGTGGTTTGTCATTCTAGTTAGTCAAATTCGGTTTAGAAAAACGATGACACCGGAACAAATTAAGCAGCATCCATTTAAAACACCATTTTCACCTTATAGTAATTACTTAGCACTATTCTTCCTAGCTTTGACCATTTTCTTCATGGCATTGAACCCTGAAACCCAAATTCCGTTAATCATTGGCGTTGTCTTCCTGGTTTTGATGGCTTGCATTTACATGGTGAAGTATCGTCAGCCAAAGTAAATTTTTTAATAAATTGATAATATTTAAGCTACTAATGATTGAATTAGCAGCTTATTTTTGATTATGTTATTATTTATAATAAATATATTTAATATAAAAATGGGGGGGATAGTGATGGAAAACAGGAAAAATAATGTTTTGGCACCCTTACTGTTCTTTTCTTTAGTTCCACTTTCAGAATTAGTTTTTTATTTTTTAAGTGACGACAGTTTCCTTTTACAAATATCAGATAGATTACATATTACTGAAACGAATATTTTGGTTCAATTGTTTTAAAAATATTTAGTGATAGTCATCCTAAAACTTTATTTACTTCAACAGTTTTATCAATTGGAATCGGGAATTTGTTTGGGATGATATTTAATGACTTATTTAATCCAACAATTGGATTTTTGGTGCCATCGCTAATTGAATTAATTTTATTGCCGTATTTTTATCGAAATACTTCTAATGATAAAAAGGGCAGTTATATCCTCTTCTTTGTGATCTTATGTATTGATTGTTATTCCTAGTTTAGATATTGTTTATATAATTTAAAAAAGCAGGGCATTAACGCGTAACATTAATGCTCTGCCTTTATTTTGTTTGCTATTTTAATTATGAACCGTTTTAATAAATTTCATATTGAAACGATGGGCGATATGATCCCAAACATGTTGAATATGAGGGATGGCATCAGCGGGTGCTGATCCACTAATAACAAGAAATAAATTCTTATGATCAAATGGATTGTTGTCTCCCATAACCGATGTCATCCGATCGATGAATATTTTCATGTAGGCTGACATTGATGACCAATAGACAGGCGTTCCCAATATAAGATTATCTGCTTTTCTAATCTGGTCACAAATTGATTTAAATTGATCGTCAGTGTGATTTTCTTGGCCCAATGGATGAACATTATATTCAACCAAATTAATCGTTTGATAATCATTGATCCCTAACTTGTTTTTAACTAGCATTTCCGTCGTGCCATGCGGATCTTTACTAGCGTTGATAAATAAATTTTTCATTTTAAGTCCTCCTTTAATTTCTTGTCTAAACAAATTTTAAGGATTGTAGTGCACTCTAAGGCAAATTAAATGCTTAATGAAATCAAAAAATCACTAAGTAGAATTATAATTCTACTTAGTGACTTTCATTCTATTTTGTTATTTTGATTCTTTGATGATTTCTTTGCCCTTATCATAGTCAATTTTGCGTTCCGATTCAGGCATCATATCACCACCGGTGGCCCAGACAATGTGGGTCGCGTTTGCTGAATTAAAATCTGGAACATGTTTTAAAATCGATTCAATTGCTGTATATCCAGCAGCAGCGGAAGGTTCGACCGTGATATCTTCAGTATCTTTTAATTGGGTAAGGTATTTATAAATCATATTATCACGGAAGGTAACGCTGCCAAATAAGAGCGTCCTTAAAATTTTACCGGCAATTCTAGATGAACGGCCAACTGCTAATCCATCAGCAGCTGTTAAACCATCCAGGCCAATGTCATAAACTGAAATATGATTATATAGTTTAGTCATCATGCCTAGTGTAACTGATGGAACGTGGGTGGGTTCACAAAAGACAGCGTGAATATTAGGACCAATGATGTTCTTAAGACCAAAGGTAGTTCCACCAGGGCTGCCACCGACACCGGCTGGTAGATAGACAATAACGGGATGATCTTTATCAACTTTAATGTTTTGTTTTTTAAACTGATTTTGAAGCCTAACAGCAGATACTGCATAGCCTAAAAATAAATCAACTGATCCTTCATCATCAATAAAATGAACTGATGGATCCTTAGCTGATTCATTTCTAGCTTTAGTAACAACCGCTGAGAAATTGATGTTATATTCTTTAACGTTCACGCCGTAATTCCTAAGTTTATCTTTTTTCCACTGTTTAGCATCGTGGGACATATAGACAGTTGTCTTAAAACCAAAAGTAGCAGCCATAATGCCAACACTTAATGCTAAATTACCGGTCGATGCAACGGCAACACCATAATTAGCAAACAGTTTTTTATATTTAGGAGTGGCAAGAATGCTATAGTCGTCCATGTAGACAAGGTTACCTTTGGTCATTGCAATGTGCTCAGCAAATTTAAGAACTTCATAAATTCCACCACGGGATTTAATGGAACCTGAGACAGGTAATTCATTATCAGCTTTTAAATATAATTGGCCGTCAATTTTAGTGGTGTGCTCTTGATTCCATTGTTGTTTCATTTGATTGGTTTTAATTAATGGTGATTCAATAATGCCATGTGAACTAATGGTTTCTGGAAAAACTTTTTCTAAGTAGGGTGCAAATCGATTCCAGCGATCGACAGCATCAAAAATATCAGCTTTTGTTAATTTTAATTCCGGATCCGGTTTACCATAATCAGGATTACGCCAGAAAATTGGCTGCATTTTTCTTAATTGATCCACTTGGGGATATTTTTGAATTAATGATTGAATATCCATAGTATTGATTCCCTTCATATTTTTAGTATGTTACGTATTATAACATTAAAAGAAAACAATATTTACCCTTAATCATAAAAATGTTAAGAAATCAAATAGGCGATTAGATATGTTGGGTATCTAGTCGCCTATTTAGTGAATAAATAATTAGGATGTTTTTTGATCAACCAATAAATCTGATTGATGGGATAATAATTTTAATAATAAAGAGACTCTTGAGTTATAAAACAGTATCTGAAAGTACTGAATATTATTAGGGTTGGATAAATATAACTAAGATGAATCTTTATTATTAAAATTAATTTAATTAAAACACTTTTTAGATTAAAAATCAATGAGTATTTAAAAACATTACTCAATTGACACTAATTTTACATTGCTAGCACCATCAACTAAATCAATTCTTTTCAATAGATCATCGATGCTTTCCTGCATATGATTTAAATCTAATGAAATTACAATGCTAGCAACATCATGAATTGGAATGTTTTGATTAATCGTAAGGATACTAGCTTTACTGTCCGCAATGGCAGCCAATACTTTTGATAATAGCCCACGTTGATTATTAAGCATAAATGAGATGACTGCTTTTTGATTCCATGATGCATTGTTGGTTGCATATACTAAATCCTTATACTTATAATAACTGCCACGACTAATCCCAACTTTTTTGGCGGCTTCACTAATCTGTTTCACTTTACCGGTATCTAATAACTTTCTGGCTTGAATGACCTTGCTAAATGTATCTGGAAGTAATCTTCGATCAACAATATAATACTTATTCATTAATATCGACCTCACTTTGAATACCATTTGAATCGATGCTAATTGGTTTAACTTGCCATTTCTTAAACTGATTTTGAATTGTTTTAGCAATTTTTTGACGGTCATTAACATTATTGGTAATTAACATTAATGTTGAACCACTGCCACTAATGTATAGGATGCCATGCATTTGGTCGGTAATTGTTTTAACCTGGTCATACCCCTTAATTAAATGTTTTCTAAATGGTTCATGCATTTGATCTTGCATGGCTTCTTTTAACGTGCTGAACCGTTTGCCTTGAATAGCATGGGTCATTAATAAACAGTGACTAATTTGAAAGGTTGCATCTTGATAGCTCAATTGTTCGGGAAGAACTGTTCTTGCTTCTTGGGTACTAATTTTGAAGTCTGGGACAATGGCTAGAAATTTCCAAATTGAATTGACAGGGTATTTAACAACGTGAACTTGATCGTTCTGATTATTAAATGCCATGCACACGCCACCGTAAATTGCGGGGGCAACATTATCAGGATGGCCTTCCATCGTAGCGGCTAACTGAGTTAGTTTTTGTTTACTAATGGGATGATGAAACCATTCAAACGCACCTTTTAGCCCGCCGACAATGCAAGTTGCGGAGCTACCTAGCCCTCTTGAAACGGGGACCTCGGTTTGAATTGTGATTTTAACATTTGGAACTGGTTGTTTTAGAACGCGACATCCCTTTATAAACGCCTTATACACAAGGTTATTTTCGTTTTGAAATTTCTTTGGACAACCATTGATTGTCAGCCACTTTGAATTATTTTGAAATGTGAAGTAAGCATATTGATTAACTGCCATTCCCATACAATCAAAGCCAACGGACAAGTTAGCACTAGTCGCAGGAACTTTAATTTTGATCATTCGAGAACACCTCGCTAACTTTTTGAACGACAAATGATGACATTGCATTAGGTTCAATCACAGGGGATTTAGCAATTGGTAAATCCCAGATATCAGTTAAATTATTTGGAATCTTGACTTTAGTAGTATTATAAATATTTTTAGTAGTTTGGATTACTGATTGATCATGATGACCTAGAATCGCGTCTGAAACAGCACTAACAAATTTATATGGGCTTGCTGTACTCAATAGTATCATTGGTGTCTTTGAATCCTGCTTTTGAATTTTTCGCATCACTTGATAACCGGCAGCGGTATGCGGATCCATTAAGTAGTGATATTTTTGATAAACCGTTTTGATTGAATCTTCAATGGCTCGATCGTCACTGAATCCGCAACTAAAATCTTGTTTGATACGATTTAAAACATCTTTTGAAACCCTGTATTGACCATTTGTTGATAAATCATCCATTAATTGTTTAACATATTCTGCATTTTCGCCACTCTTATAATAAAGTAATCGTTCAAAATTACTTGAAACTTGGATATCCATACTAGGAGCAACGGTCTTATAGAATTTACGGTTGCGGTTATAAACACCATCATGAAAGAAGTCAGCTAAAACGTTATTGGCATTACAAGCAATCACTAATTTTTTAATTGGTAAGCCTAACTTTTTAGCATAATATCCGGCTAAAATATCACCGAAATTACCAGTTGGAACGGTAAAATTAATTTGATCACCAATTTGAATTTGATGACTTTGAATTAGCTGTTGATAGGCACTAAAATAATAAACGATTTGCGGAATTAAACGGCCAATGTTAATTGAATTGGCACTTGATAAGCTAACGTGTTTACCAATTTGCTTTTTAACATTTTGATTATTAAAAATTTTTTTAACGTTGGTCTGGGCATCATCAAAGTTACCCTTAATCGATGCGACGTTAGTATTATTGCCCTTGGTTGTTAACATTTGTTGTTGCTGAATCGGACTAACACCACCATGTGGGTAGAAGACGGTGATTCCCATTTGCTTTGTGTTTTTGAAACCGGCTAGGGCAGCAGTGCCAGTGTCGCCACTAGTAGCAGCTAAAATCATGACCCGTTGTTCTGGCTTTAAGGCGTGTTTCATTAATTGAGGTAATAATTGGAGACCCACGTCTTTAAAGGCACTTGTTGGTCCGTGGAATAGTTCCAGAACGTGAAAGTTATCGACTTGAACTAGCGGTGTAATCTTTTTAGTGTCAAAAGAATGATCATAAGCGTCGTGAAGACATTGTTTAATTTCTGTTGCTGAGAAATCTGGCAGCAATTTTTGTAAAATGATGGCAGCCATCCCTTGATAATCTTGTTTCATAATTGAACCTAAATTAATTTTATGATCGGATAAATGGGGCAAAACAAATAAACCATTATCATCTGAAAATCCTTTGACAATGGCTTCTTTTGTATTAATATGAACGTTTGAATTTCTGGTACTGGTGTACTGTGTTTCCATGGTAATTGGTCTCCTTTGCTGGATAAATTGATTATTAACATCATAATATGTTATGAATTAAAAGACAAGTGTATATTTTAAATATACAGTTAAAGGAGGAAAATGATTATTGCAACAACTAAATAATAAAATCAAAAAATTAGGGCACATCACTTCATTAATTCTGATTTTATTTATAATTTATGCTATTTTTGCATATTATTATAAAATTGACAGTGATATAACTACGATTATATTTGTTATATCTGCATTTTCAATGGGAATTCTTGGTAATAAAAGGAATCAATTAGTAAAAAGAAGGAAAAATGAAAAAACAAGTCATTAAAATAAAAATTTGAATGACTTGTTTTCTAAATACATTATTTTCAGACTTGTTTTTTCATTAAAATATCCCTTTGTGCATCATCACCCAATTGAAATACATGGTCACTAAATGGTTTGAAACCGAGATGTTTATAAAATGCTTTTCCATTTTCATTGTGTTCCCACACACCAAGCCAGATTGTTTTTTTATGATGCTTCTTAGCTTCAGCAATGGCCTTATCAAATAATTTTCTTCCTAAACCTAATTTTTGCATGGTTTTAACGAGATAAATCCTTTCAACTTCTAAATCATCATTACTCATTTTTTCAGATTGGGCATCATTTAAATTTAATTTTAAATAACCAGCAATCTTATGATTAGTTTTAATAAAATAGAATTGTGAATTAGGATTATTGATTTCTTTAAGAAGTTTCTCTTTATTATATGCTTGTTTTAAATATTCATCTAAATTTTTTTGACTGTTCTGTGCGCCAAATGTTTCTGAAAAGGTCTTCCGACTAATTTTTTGTAATTCATTGACATTTTCTTGATTGCACTTAATAATTGAACTTTTCATATTAAATCCTCCAATTAAGTTTAATTCGTAAATAATTGTACTAAAATATAAATATAATTTAAAATTTAATTAATGAGGGGATTATTGATTTGCTAATTAATATCTTAGGCTTTATTGGGGCCTGGTTACTTTTTATGTTCCCATTGTATCAAGGAATATTAGATATCAATGATCAGGATTTAATTGTGTCTAATATTATAAAGAAAAGCCGAAAAAATAAAAGTGTATTTAGAAAAAACATTTCTAGATTTTTATGGTTAATTCCACCATTAAAAGTTCATTTAGAACGTGAACGTTCGCTTGCAATTCTAAGAAGCAGCAATAATGATGCTAATTTTGATGATATTTATTCTTTATTAAATAAAGCGACTGCTTGGGTTTATGTTGCATTTGCCGGCGTATTGAACGGAATTGTTGCTACTAATGATTTATTGCAGGAAGCAGATGTTTCTCATCCAATTTGGTCGTTAGTTATTATTAGCTTGATTATGATTATCATTAGTATTTTTTACATTGGCTATCGGATTAGTGACCATCGTAAACAAAAGTTGTATGTTAAAGCACACGGTAAATAAAGGGAGCTATCATCATGGATAACGAAACTAATTTTCGGATTGCTGAAAATCAAGATTTAAAATCAATTGTTAATATTTATAATCAAAGTATCCCTGGGCATATGGCCACTGCGGATACTGAGCCGGTTAGTGTTGAATCTAAACGGAAATGGTTCAAGCAATATACACCTGATCATTTTCCAATGTGGGTCATTGAATTTAACCATCAATTTGCTGGCTGGGTTGGTTTATCAGAATTTTATGGTCGACCGGCATACCATTGAACTGCTGAAATTAGTATCTATCTAGATCAAAAATTTCAGCACGAAGGAATTGGTCAAAAGACAATTGTATTTGTTGAAAAACAAGCTCCTAAGTTAAAAATTACGACAATTTTAGCGGTTGTTTTTGGTCACAATCAACCAAGTCAAAAATTATTCTTAAGAAATCATTTTGAACGTTGGGGTCATTTACCAGAAGTGGCTGTTTTAGGCGGTAAATTAAGAGATGTTGATATTTTGGGTAAGAAAGTATAAATGTCGACTTAATTTAGTTTTAACTAAAAATCATCTGTTATTAATCTAAATTTGTTATATAATTGATGAAAGGGAAATGATTAAATCCGCATTTCCTTTTTAATTTGTTTATTTTTTGGAGATGACACTTTATTAAAGCGATTAACGAAAGGGACAACAATCCCATGAGTGTTCGTTTGATTGCATTATTATTGGGATTAATAATTAACGCAATTGGTAATGCCTTAACAATTGTTTCCAGTAGTGGAGCATCAATTTATACCGCCGCACCGATTAATTTAGATCATGTTTTTCCAATTTCAATTGGGATTATTATTTTTATTATTGGAATTATTAATATCATCATTAATATGATATTGTTACGTAAAATCGATTTATGGCGGGTTTTTAGTCAAATTATTTATATGATGTTCTTTAGCTACATTATTAATTTTTTTGTTGCCTTGATTACTAAATTGGGCGTCAAAAACTGGGGCTATTTTCCTCAAATTCTAGTTTCATTACTGGGTGTAACATTAGTTTTTGTTGCCGTTTCAATTTATCAACGTGCTAATATTATGATGCATCCCAATGATGATACAACTAATATTTTAAGGTTTAAATATTTTCATGGCAGTGCAATTTGGTCACAGTTTGCCGATTCAGTTCCACCACTACTAATTGTGATTATCTGTGGCTTCATTGTTGGTAAAGTTTATTCTATCAATATCGGAACCATTTATTCTATTTTTTGTAATGGTTTAATCATCAAACTATCAGATAAATACATCTGGCACAGCTTAAAGCATAATTTTAACGATTAATAAATAATAGTCATTTTTTAATGGCTATTTTTTTGTGTTAATATAAGATTATAATTAAATTAAAATAGATATAATTTTATGAAAGAAATGATTTGAAATAAAATTAATCCACACTGATTTTAATATGTTAAGGACCATTGAGTGGGTAATGTTGAACCAGAAACCCTGGCAACCCACTTTGTTGATTATTGTGATTAGATTGGTGGTAATCCGCAGCCTTTGATTGATGCTGGCTACATTGATGCTAATAATGCTATTATTCAGGGCTTAACTAATAAGGGCAAACAGGCCTGGAAAGAATATAAATCAAATCAATTTAAATCAGTACGAATGAAAGCCTTTATTCTAAACAAAATGAACAAAGGCTTTTAGTTTATAATTATATAATGATTAAAATGTTAAACAAAAATTATAAAAATGGTTGAAATTATTAAAATTAAATGTTATTCTTGCAACAGTTAAAAATTTACTAATGCAAATGTTATCTAATTCTTATTAAAATAAATGAAAGGTCGTTTTGTTAATGATTAAGTTATTTAGACATCGTTTTAATACATATTATCGCAATTTCGCAGCAAAGTATTATCGATAGTACTTGCACTCCTCTTTGGATGCAAGTACTCAAAGTACTTGTATCTAAGCGGAATTGCTAGTTGTTGCTACTTTCGGTTAGGTACCTATATCTAACCGGTAGCAATTTAAACTAATCATTTAAATTGGATATCTTTAAATGGCTTAATTTTAGCAAATTAAATGCCGGTTAGATTAAATCTAGCCGGCATTTTTATTTTGGAGGAATTATTGATGGATATTACAGGACGAAAAGTAAATGTGAATCAAATCACAAAAAAACATCGATTAAGTATGAGTCTATTCTTGAATTACTTTGTTCATGGGATGGTATTGGTTGTTTTAACTCAAAACATGATGTCATTGGCTCATAGCTGGGAGACGACATTGTCAATTGTTTCATATGTTATTTCTGGAATTGGAATTGGCCGGTTGATTGCATACCCAATTACAGGCTACTTATCAGATCGAATCAATCGAAAGATATTTATCTTATTTGGGATGCTCTGTTACTTTATCTTTTTAATCGCAACCCCATTTGCTTCTAATTTTGTTCTTGCATACTTCTTATCAATTTTGTCTGGTTTTGGTAACTCTGCTCTAGATACTGGGACGTACACAACGTTAGTTGAAATTAATCATGGATCTGGACGTGCCACCGTTTTATTGAAAGCATTCATTTCATTAGGTGATTTTCTATTACCATTAGTGGTTGCATTTCTTTCAAGTGAACATCTATGGTTTGGATTTTCATTTATGATTCCAGCAACCGTACTGTTTTTCAATTTTATTAACTTATTAAACATTAAATTTCCTAAGATTAAATCTCAAAATGAAAAGAGCATCACAAGTGATTGGCATTTAAGTAAACTCCGCCGGGTTGTTTCAACAGCTGCATTGATGGGATATGGTTACACTTCAATGGCATTAATGCTGGTCTTTACTCAATGGATAACTTTATATGGTGAAAGGGTATTAAATTTAAATAACCTATCTGCCCATTTCCTACTATCACTTTACAGCATCGGTTCCATCATTGGTGTCATTACTTTGTCCATTCTATTAAAACGGGAATCCAGAGAAATTCCACTATTAGTAATTTTAAATTTTGCAACGTTAATTTCATTATTAATTATTTTAATATCTAAACTCACTTTAATAACTGATGTTGCTAGTATGATATTTGGTTTTTCAGCCGCTGGCGGTGTGATGCAGACTGGCTTAACCATTTTTATGCAGTTATTCCCCAAGCACCGTGGTGCAATTACAGGTATTTTTTACTTCTTTGGCAGCATTGCTTCGTTAACCATTCCATTAGTAACTGGGATGTTATCCCAACGTGGAATTACGTTTGCATTTAATTTTAACTTAATAATTGCTGCGGTTAGCGTTATTTTAGCTTTAATCACCATGCTTTCACTCGGGCAAACTAAGGAGGATACAAAATGACATTAGATCAAAAACGTCAGCAGATTGATCAAATTGATCAACAAATTGTTGAATTATTGGAACAACGGTTTCAAATTGGGAAATCAATTGGCGAATATAAAAAAATACATCACCTACCGATTCTTAATACTAACCGCGAATATCAAGTATTGGAACGAATTAATAAAATCGTAAGAAACAAAAGAAACTCAAAACAAATTCAACGAATTTTTCGAACTATTATGAATCAAACTAAAACGATTGAATAGAGGATGATCATTTATGCATTTTATGACAGCTGGAGAATCACATGGACCAAGTTTAACTGGAATCTTAGAAGGCATCCCTGCCGGGTTACAATTGAATATTAAATCAATTAATCAAAAATTAGCGGATCGGCAAGGTGGTTATGGACGCGGCAATCGTCAGAAGATTGAACACGATCAAGTTAAAATTACCGGCGGGGTCAGGCATCAAATCACACTTGGTTCGCCGATTGCTTTAACCATTCTGAATCGTGACCATAAACATTGGAAAGAAATTATGGATCCTAATAGTAGTGCAACCTCACAAAATACGCTTAGGAAAGTTACCCGTCCAAGACCAGGTCATGCTGATTTAGTTGGTGGGATGAAATATCACCATAGGGATTTTAGAAATGTTTTAGAACGTTCATCTGCTAGGGAAACTGCCATGCGGGTTGCCATTGGTGCCATTTGTGAACAATTACTTCAGCAGTTAGGGATTCAAATTGTAGGATATGTAAAACAAGTTGGTTCCATTAAAGCCGATCAAAAGCAAAATTTATCAGTTGAACAGATTAACCATGAAATTACAAAAAATGATTTAAGAATTTTAAATCAGGAAAAAGTTGAACCGATTCACCATTTAATTGATCGAACAAAGCGGGATGGCGATACCCTTGGTGGAATTCTGAAGGTAATTGTCGATAATGTTCCCGCAGGTTTAGGTAGTTACGTTAGCTGGGATACTAAATTAGATGGTAAGTTAGCAGCTGCTGTTATGGGAGTTAATGCAATGAAGGGTGTTGAAATCGGTGAAGGCTTTGAAGCAGCCTCTAAATTTGGCAGTCAAGTCATGGATCCGATTGATTGGCAGAAGAAGAAAGGGTGGTTTCGTGATTCTGATCACTTAGGCGGTTTTGAAGGCGGGATGACGAATGGGATGCCATTGGTGGTTCAAGCTGCGATGAAACCAATTCCAACGTTATACAAGCCATTAAAAAGCGTGGATGTCAATACTAAACAAATTTCAAAGGCTAACATTGAGCGTTCAGATGTAACGGCGATTGTTCCGGCGTCAATTGTCGTTGAAAGTGTTGTTGCCATTGAATTAGCCAAGAGTATTACGGAAACGTTTGATGGCAGTAATATGGATCGTTTAAAACAACAAGTTACCTCTTACAGAAAAGAACTCTTAAATTTCTAGGTGAATAAATGATGAAAAAATTGATAACTGGAATAAAAAACGGATTACATGGAAAATTAACCATTCCTGGTGATAAAAGTATTTCACACCGGGCAATTATGATTGGAGCAATCAGCAATGGAATCACTGAAATTAAACACTTCCTTCTTTCAGATGATTGTTTAACTACTGTTCACGCGTTTCAAGATTTAGGTGTTGATATTGAATGTCATCATAATGAAGTCATTGTTCATGGACGAGGAATTGATAATTTAAAACCGGTTAAACACACCATGAATATGGGAAATTCCGGGACAACAACGCGACTATTGAGTGGGATTTTAGCATCGTTACCATTTCAGACAAAGTTAATTGGCGACCAATCTTTGTCTAAGCGGCCCATGAAAAGAATTAGTGAGCCCCTAAATCAAATGGGAGCAGAAATTCATTTAACAAATGGGCATCTGCCAATGACAATTAATGGGAAGAAACTTCATGCCATTCATTACAGGTTGCCAGTGGCAAGTGCTCAGGTGAAGAGTTCAATTATTTTAGCGGCATTGAATGCGGATGCTGATAGTGTGATTGATGAACCACAGTCTACCCGTGATCATACCGAAAGAATGCTCAATCAATTTAGCCCACAGACAATTATTACTGGATGGCATCAAATTTTTATCAAACATGAGCCAAAATTAATTGGCCAAAATCTAACCATTCCAGGGGATATGTCATCAGCTGCTTTCTTTATTGTTGCAGCGACTTTAATTCCTGATTCTCATATTATTTTGAAATCGGTGGGCATTAATCCAGGTCGATTAGGGTTAGTTCACATTATTCAACGAATGGGAGGTCACGTTGAATTAAAACACCCGTCCAATCCGAATGAACCAATTGCTGATTTAGAAATTGAAAGTGTAGAGCATTTAAAACCCATTCATGTTCAACATAATGATATCCCAAGTATGATTGATGAATTACCGTTGGTAGCATTATTAGCTGCTAAGGCCGATGGCATCAGTACGATTCATGGAGCTGAAGAACTGCGGTTTAAAGAAACCGATCGAATTAAGACAATCGTTTCAGAATTTCAAAAATTAGGAATTGATATTGAAGAATTAAAAGACGGTTTCAAAATTGATGGCAAAAAATTATGGCATGTTAAAAATTTAAATTTAGATAGCCATCAAGACCATCGAATTGGGATGACTTTAGCGATTGCGGCTGGCTTATTACCGAAAACTGCTAATGTCAAACTAAATCATGAAAAGTCAATTGATATTTCATATCCAGAATTTTTTAATGATTTAAACCGATTAATAACTAAATAATGGGGATGATTAAAGTGAAAACTTGTTTTTATTAGTGGTTTAGGTTTAATTGGTAGTTCCATTGCAAGAATAATTAAACAGAATCATTCTAATGTTGATATCATTGGCTATGATTTAAACCAAGCAAATGAAAGATACTTATTGAATCAGCATTTGATTGACCAATCCATGACTTTTCAAAAAGCATCACAAATTGCAGATATCATTATTTTAGCGGGTCCCGTTAACGTTATTTTGAGGCAAATCCATGTTTTATCAAATTTAAAATTAAAATCCAATGTTTTAATAACCGATGTTGGAAGTACGAAAACATCAATTTTGAAACAATCAAAGCAACTGACTGAACAGGGCATTCATTTTCTTGGTGGGCATCCAATGGCTGGATCCCAAAAATCCGGCAGTAAAGCTGGCTGGGTAAATTTATTCAATCATACTACTTATTTTTTAGTGCGATCGAATGCAACGATTAAGCAAATCAAATTATTCAAATCATTACTTGATAATCATCACATTCATTTTGTTTTTGTATCCGCATTTAAACATGATCAAATGGTTGGCTACATCAGCCATCTTCCCCATGCTCTAGCATTTTCATTAGTCCATTTAATGGATCAGAAACTCCATGGTGAATTGAAACAAATCCAAGTGGGTGGTGGATTGTTAAGCACCACTAGGATTGCAGCAGCAGATCCAACCATGTGGTCCAATATTTTTATGAATAATAAAAATGATCTAATAAAACAAATCGATGATTTTCAGAAGCAGTTAAATGATTTAAAAATGATACTTCAAAAGCAGAACCCAAAACAAATTAAACAATATTTAGAACAGTCTCAAAATATTAGGCAACGCATGGATTGGAGGAAGTCATGATGAAAGTAATCTTAATTGGTTTTATGGGGTGTGGAAAAACGACTGTTGGTAGGGAATTAGCAAAGCAAATGAATTTACCGCAATACGATTTAGATCAAATGATAGTTAAAAACTTGAATGAACCCATTTCAAATTTCTTTAAAGAAAAAGGTGAAGCAGCTTTTCGTGACTTTGAACATCAAATGTTGAATAAATCATTATCTTTAGATGGTATTTTGTCCACTGGTGGTGGAACGCCGGTCCAGAAACAAAATCAGAATTTATTTCATCAAACTAGCGTCCCCATCATGATGCTTGATGCTTCCGATGACGTGATTAGAAAACGGCTTTCGTTGGATGCTAACCGTCCGATAGTTGAAAAATTAGGGATGGATGGAATTATCAAATTAAAGCACCAACGGGATGCAACTTACCGGATGATTAGCAACCAGATTATTTTAACCGACCATAAATCACCATTAACGATTGCTAAAAAAATTATTGAAAATTTAAAAAAGGAATCTTCAAAATGACAGAAAGAATTGATGGACATACAATTTTAATTGGATTGATGGCATACCCAATTCGGCACAGCAAATCACCATTAATGCATAATAGTGCATTTGAAAAATTAGGCTTGAATTATGTCTACTTAGTTTTTGATATTGATGGGGATCATATTGCAGATGGAATCAAAGCATTAAGAACGCTTGGCATGCGAGGATCCAATATTTCGATGCCAAATAAACAAAGGGTTTTGCCATACTTGGATAAATTAGATCGAACGTCTCAATTAACCCGTTCGGTGAACACCATTGTGAATGATCATGGCGCTTTAACTGGATATACGACTGATGGAACAGGCTTTATGCAGTCATTAAAGGATGAAAATTTAAATATTATTGGTAAGAAAATGGTTTTAACCGGTGCTGGTGGCGCCGGAACCCCCATTGCGATTCAAACTGCTTTAGATGGGGTTAGTGAAATTAGTATCTTTAATAACGCAAATGATGATAAATGGGAGAATGCAAAACGAAACGTTCATATTATTAATGAACACACTAATTGTCATGCAACTTTATTTGACTTAAAAGACCGTTCCAGTTTGAAGAATGAAATCGGAAAATGTGATATTTATTGCGATGCGACAGCAGTTGGGATGAAACCACTTCAAGATCAGACTTTGATATCTGATCCTAGCTGGTTTCATAAGGATATGATTGTTTTTGATACTGTTTATGCACCGTTAGAAACAAAACTAATGAAAGTGGCTAAAAAAGCCCATGTTAAACATGTTTTGAATGGGTTAGGAATGATGCTAGAACAAGGTGCTGCCGCTTTTAAACTGTGGACTGGGAAAGAAATGCCAGTTGATTACATTCATAAAATTTTGTTTGATAGCGAAAGTGATAAAAATGAAAGTTAAAAACTTGAAAATTGGGTCAGGAAAACCAAAAATTGCTGTTCCCATAACCGGTAGTACAACCGATGAAATATTGAAACAACTTAATTTAATTTTGAAACAGAATGACTTTGATTTAATTGAATGGCGGATTGATTTTTGGAAGCAATTTAATGATGTTAATGAATTTAATTATGTTGCACAAATGATTTCCGAAAAATTAGAAGCAATTCCATTATTGATTACTTTTAGGAGTTTTAATGAAGGCGGTCAAACTAAATTAACTGAAGAACAGTATGCAAAAGTAATTCATAATATTATTAATTGCCGAGTGGCTGATTTAATTGATATTGAACTAATGCATCCTAAAAAATTAATCTTGCCATTAATTCATTTAGCTCAAAATCAAAATATTAAGGTCATTCAAAGTTATCATAATTTTAAAATCACACCTGAAAAATCAGAGATGTTAGAAAAACTTGATCAAATGCAATTAAATCATGTTGATATTGCTAAAATTGCTGTCATGCCACATACTTCGGATGATATTTTAAATTTACTTGAAGTTTCGAACTCATTTCACCATGAATCGAATCTTCCACTAATTTCAATGTCAATGGGCAATTTGGGAAAAATCACACGCGTTAGTGGTCAACTCTTCGGATCATGTATTACGTTTGGAACGGTCGGAAATTCTTCAGCACCTGGACAAATCAATTGTGAAATATTAAATCAATTTCTAAACACTTTGAATTAAAATTAATATATGCAATTGCAATTTTTAGTTATATGTACTAATATTATTAATTAATGATTAGAAAATCATTAGAAAAAGAATGGATTTGCTTGTGTTTAGAAATTAAATCCTTCACTTTCACCATTAAGGAGTGGTTTACATGGATATCTCAAAGAAATTTAATCAGACAGTTCAAAATTATAAATCGGCTGATATTGCTGGCTTTGGTCAAAGATTAGCTAAGATTAAAGGATTAATTCCGTTGACTTTAGGTGAACCGGATTTTAACGTTCCGGATCATGTTAAGTTAGCAGCAATTAAAGCCATTATTAATAATGATAGTCATTACACTTCACCAAAGGGAATCCGGCCACTTCGGGTTGCAATTTCTGATTTTATGAAACAAAAGTATGGAATTAGTTATGATCCTGATACAGAAATTACAGTTACAACGGGTGTGACTGAAGGAATTAATGCTACTTTAAGAGCCATTTTAGAGCCAGGTGATCGTGTTATTTTGCCGACCCCTGATTTTGGTGACTACATGGCTGAAATTACACTTGCTGGTGGGAAACCAACCTGTTTAGATGTTACTGATAATGATTTTATATTGACTCCGGAAAGGTTAGAAACAGCGTTTACTAAGTATGGTGATTCAATTAAAGCTGTGATTTTAAATTCACCTAATAATCCGACAGGTGTTGTTTATAATAAAGAGCAGCTTGAAGGACTTGCAAAAGTCATTAAAAAGCACCATGTCATCTGTGTTAGTGATGAAATTTATAGTGAAATTAATTACGATAAACCATACGTGTCAATGGGCCAAATCTTACCTGATCAAACGATTGTCTTTAATGGTGCTTCAAAGACGTTCGCAATGACTGGATGGCGATTAGGAATTGCTTGTGCACCGGAAAAGGCCCTTAATTTAATTAATAAAGTTCATCGTTTCACGGTCGTTAATCCGCCTGAAATTGCACAGTATGCTGCTTTAGAAGCTTTTAAGAATGGTGAAGATGATGGTGAACGGATGACTGCCGCTTACCATCAACGTCGTGATTTAGCTTGGTCAGGATTTGATCAGTACGGCTTTAAATGTCCAAAACCAAAGGGCGCTTTTTATCTCTTCCCTAAGATTCCAGAACAATTTACCCAAAATAGCTTTGATTTTGCCCTTCAACTAGCAAAAGAAGCTAAGGTAGGGGTTATTCCTGGATCAATTTTTGGCCCCGGCGGTGAAGGCCACATTCGGATTAGTTATGCTTCCAGTGTTTCTGATATTAAAGAAGCCATTCAAAGGTTGGGTAAGTTTGTGAAGAAACATGAATCAAAATAATATTTTCTCTAATTATTAGTAAAATACTTTAAAAATAAATTAAACTTTTTTTAATGAAACTGTTGACATTCATTTTAAATCGACTATGATATAGATAATCAATTAAATGAAATTAAGCAATGAAAAGATAAGTAAAGAATTGAAAACTTCTAGAAAGCTTACGGTTGATGGAAGTAAGTAGCGGACATTTCTTGAAAATGGTCTTCGAGCTTTTATACGGATAAGCTCAATGCAAGTCCGTATCGGGAACGCCTGATATCGCGTTAATGAGTCTTAATGGTTCTAAGAATGAAGGTAAATTAGCTTAAAGTTAATTTACGAATCAAAGGTGGCACAGCGAAGCATTCGCCCTTTCTATATGAAAGGACGGATGCTTTTTTATTTGGATTAAATTTTTAGGTGGTGATCTGAAACAGTATAAAAATAAATTAAATCATTAATTTTAATAACTAAGCGATGATGAGAAAAGTAGTTTGAAATTGGAAATACAGTGACCATTCGATAGTGAAAAGAACGGATGATATTTCAAATGAAAATGAGCTCAGAGCTAATAATTAGTAAAAGCTAATTATTCGGGGTAAGGCACGATATTCACCTTTGACTTCTAAATGGAGTTTACAAGGTATTAGATGAGAATCTAATATAAAATAAGGTGGTAACACGTTGATAACGTCCTTTGGCATATGCCGAAGGACGTTTTTTTAATATGTAATTAAAATATTAATTTTAGAAAGGATTGTTAAATTATGGGTAAAGTTGAAAGTTTTTCATTAGATCATACAAAGGTTAAGGCACCATACGTTCGTTTGATTGCAGCACAAAAAGGACCAAAGGGTGACATGGTTTCAAATTTTGATTTGAGATTAGTCCAACCCAATCAAAATGCAATTCCAACCGGTGGGTTGCACACGATTGAACATTTATTAGCATCATTACTTCGTGACCGCTTATCAGGATATATTGATTGCTCACCATTTGGTTGCCGAACCGGATTTCACTTAATTTTATGGGGTGAACATTCAACTACTGAAGTTGGCAAAGCATTAAAAGATGCATTAGGAGTAATTGCTAATGATATTCAATGGAAAGATGTTCCAGCCGTTAGTAAATATAGTTGTGGTAACTACCGTGATCATTCCCTCTTCTCTGCTAAGGAATGGTCGAAAACAGTATTAGATCAAGGTATTAGTTCCGATCCATACGTTCGAAAATTAATTTAAGTGGGGGGTAATTAGTGATGTTTAACGAATTAAAAGGTAAAAAGGTTTTAGTAATTGGCGGTCATCGTGGAATTGGAAAGGCCATCATTGATACCTTTCAATCGGAAGGTTCTGATTTGATTGTTGGTGATTTGATTTATAAGAACAAGAAATTAACTAAAATCAATGATCATTTTTACCAAATTCATGTTGACGTTAGAAATGAAAATGACGTTGTTTCACTAACTAATCAATTGAAACAAAAGGATTTAATTCCAGATATTTTTGTGAATGTCGCTGGAATTTCTGTCATGGATTACTTTGTGGACAGTAAAACTTCTGATTTTGAAAAAGTCTGGGAAATTAATACCCGCGGTGTTTACTTTACAACCAAGCATATTACACGGTTATTTGAAGCTGAAAAGAAGAAGGGCAAAATCATTGTCATTGATTCACAAGCTGGGAAAGCCCCTTATCTAGCAATGCCAGCATACGTTGCTTCAAAATATGCCACCCGCGGATTAATCCAGACGTTAGCACTTGAAACTGGGCATGACCATATTAATGTTAATGCTGTTTGTCCTGGAATTATTGAAACGGATATGAAACACAGGGAAAGAATCGAATCCGGAAAGTTACGGGGTCTATCAGCCAAAGACATTGAAAATGAAGATAAAAGTCAAATCCCATTGGGACGGACTGGAACCCCTCAAGATGTTGCCAATGTCGTCTTATTTCTAGCAAGTCATTTGGCTGATTACATGACTGGCCAAGCGATTAACATTACTGGTGGCATGACAATGCAATAGTACTATTGCAAATAATAATAAATTAATTTATAGGAGGAATTTCATATGTCCGCAATTACTTTAGACCGTGTTGATGAAGTCGTTAAACGTCATTTAGATTATCAATCGTGGATTCAGCAACTAATTTTAGAAACCATTCAGAATGAAACCGCTGAAAAAAAGTTGGAGTATTACTATCAAATTCCAGCTTGGACTTACCAAATTGCAAAAAATGATGGCATTTTTGAAGATCAAAAATTGTTTCAGTATTTTGAAAAAGCACTGAAAAAAGATGCTCAAAAATATTTAGATGCACATCAAATTGATGATCAAAAACCATCCGATTTATCTGATGATGATGTTTTTGCCAATGCTTTTCAATTCAGAGCAGAGCAAATTGTTAAAGATGAATTAAAAGCAAATGGATTGGCATTCCACTTTAGCATTGATACCAATACATTAGGTTATTTAATTAAAATTTTAAAATAAAGGCTTCATTAGGGATGAGTAATAAAATTTTAGATCGACAGCAAGTTATCGGCTGATGAGAGATAACACTAGATTTTATGAAGATGGTCCTTAATTTTACAATTGAATCAAAATTAAATGGAGAGTAATCACTGATTACTGAACATGGGTGGTACAGCGTAATTTTACGCCCCTAGCTTTTAATTAAAGTTAGGGGTGTTTTCTTTTTAAGGAGGGATTTAAATTGAGCTTAATTGATTTGCAGCACGTTAATAAAAGATTTGAACTTGATGATCAAAAATCACAAGTAGTTTTAAAAGATATTGATTTATCGATTCAATCAGGTGAAATTTTTGGCATTATTGGATACAGCGGTGCCGGTAAATCAACGTTAATTCGTTGTATTAATGGAATTGAAAAACCAACGAAGGGATTGGTTAAATTTGATGGGAACATCGTTAATCATTTTGATAACCCAAAATTGTTGGCACTCAGAAGAAAGATTGGGGTCATTTTTCAACAATTTAATTTAATGCCCTCAAGAACTATTTTTGATAATGTTGCTCTGCCAATCAAATATAATCATTTAAATTCGAAAGTTGTTCAATCGAAAGTGTTAGCAGCATTGAAACAAGTGGGGTTATCAGATAAAGCAAAGGAATATCCAGCAGCATTATCTGGCGGACAGAAACAACGGGTAGCGATTGCGCGGGCATTAATTAATGATCCAAAGGTAATTCTTTGTGATGAAGCCACCAGTGCATTGGATCCTAAAACAACTAAATCAATTTTAAAATTATTGAAGTGTTTAAATCGTGAAAAAGGGATCACTTTGGTTGTTGTAACCCATGAAATGGACGTTGTTGAAAATTTATGTGACCGTGTTGCCGTTTTAGACGGTGGCAAAATTGTGGAGCAGGGAGATGTTTATTCAATCTTTGCCAAACCACAATCGAAGTTAACAAGGGAATTTGTTAATACAACTTCCAAATTGTCGGTTTCAAAATCATTATTAAAAGCGGTTGCATTAAAACCATCACAACGACTAATTAAATTAACCTTTATTGATGGCACCACCGCTGAACCAGAAATTTCAATCATTTCGAGGCGGTTTCAAGTTAATGCCAGTATTATTTTGAGTGATATTAAATTAATTCAATCAAAATTGTTAGGTGGTTTAATCATTATTTTAAGTGGTGAACACCAAAATGTTTCAGATGCAATTAAGTATTTAAATTCACATAAAAAAATTGAAGTGGAGGTGTTTAACAATGCTCAACAAATTATTTCCTAACGTCATTGCTAATTTAGATGCTTTTCGGACATCGCTTCTTCAGACAATTGAAATGGTTATTATTTCTGGTTTGATTTCATTTGTGATTAGTTTATTGTTGGCCATTGTTTTAGTCGTAACCAAATCATCAGGAATTGCTCCCAATCGTGTCATTTGGAATTGTTTAGATAAAATTGTTAATCTTTTTCGTTCCATTCCGTTCATCATTCTAATCGTTGCTTTAATTCCAACGACAACTTGGATTTCAGGAACTGCAATTGGTGTTAAAGGCACTATTTTTCCACTGATTGTCGGGATTACGCCATTCTTCGTCCGACAAATTGAAACAGCATTGAATCAATTAGACACTGGTTTGATTGAAACTGGTGAAGCCATTGGTTTAACCAAGTGGCAAATCGTTAAATCAATTTATTTACGTGAAACTAGTGCAGCAATTGCACGGGTCTCAACCACGACAATTGTTAGTCTAATCGGATTAACGGCCATTGTTGGTGTCGTCGGTGGTGGTGGTATTGGTAACTTTGCAATTCAATATGGTTATCAGCAAAATCAATTTGATGTCACGATTGCTTGTATTATCGTTTTGTTGATTTTGGTTAGCATTGTTCAAATTGCCGGCACGCTGATTAGTCAGAAATTAGTTCATTAAGGAGGATCAACCATGAAGCATCATTACCGTGTTCAAGAGATAACTTTAATTGTTTTGATCTTGATTGTCGGCGGATTTTTATTGACGGGGATTCATACTTCATCATCTGAAAAAGTCGTTAAGGTTGGTGTCGTTGGGACCCAGGATAATCCCATTTGGAACCAAGTCAATCGGAACCTAAAAGCCGAAAAAGCACATGTAAAAGTTGAACCGGTTATTTTTAACGATGGGATTCCTGCTAATGAATCACTGAGCAACCACCAATTAGATTTAAATGCATTTCAACACTATGCTTTTCTAGGTCAAGAAGAGAAAACTAAGCATTATCATTTCAAAGTGATCGGCCAATCCTATTTGTCACCTTTAAATATTTATTCTAAACGGATTAAAAATGTTAGCCAAATCAAAGATGGCGATAAAATTGCGATTCCGAATGATTCAACTAATGCGGGACGTGCATTAAAAGTATTAGAATCAGCTGGTTTGATTAAAACTAATCCAGCTAAGGGAAATTTACCGACTTTAAATGATATCACTGAAAATGATCGTCATTTAGATATTATCGAAGTTGATCCAGCTGCCATTATGAAATTATTGCCTAATTTTGCTGTGGGGATTACCAACAGTAATTTTGTCCAAGCAGTCGGATTAAATCCAATGAAGGATTCAATTTTTAAAATTGCACCTAATAAAGATAATCCCAAAAATAAACCATGGATTAATGTGATTGTTGCTCGTGCTGGCGATCAGAATAATCCAGATTATCAAAAAGTAATTAAAGCTTACCAAACTAATTCGGTTCGAAAAGAAATCCATAAAATTTATAAGGGCGTCAATGTTCCAGCATTCTAGTTAAAAGAAGTGATTTGAATGAAACGGGTTCTAGCAATTAATTTTAATTATCATTCAATTAAACAAACCTTAATGAAATATTTAAGGACCACCATTAGTTTGGTGATGGTGATCGGCAACATAATTGGAATTGTAATCATTACGTTGATTGATAGGCGGTTTAATATTAATGATTTAATTACCGCATCAATTTGGGATGATGCCATCATAATTTTAATTCTATTTTTGGACTGGTTAATTGAGAAAAAACGGAGGTAAATTAATAATAATTAGACACTAAAAAATAAAAGCTCCCTAAACTAATTTATAACTACGAAGTTTGGAGAGCTTTATTTTTGATTTGTATGTTTGTTTTAAAATGTTCGATTGGAACTAAAAATTTTGTACCTAGTTGTTAAATAGGGGTGACCATTTTTGGTGAAGGTTAAACCCTCAAATTCTGCATTAGTATTGAAAACGGTTGATTTAACATCTTTTGATTTTAGATGACCAAGTTTGTTGACAGGAACTGATAATACTTCACCGTTTGATACAAAGTAAAGACGGTTGGTTTTACGATTATATGCCATTGATTGTGGGGTGTTAGCAATTTCGTCGTTACCACCTGGCGCATGGCGAACGGCTTGAACGAGATTAAAATGAACGGTTCGTTTAGTTATTTTCCCTTTATAAATTCTCAAGCTGTCTTTTCCGGATTGATCACTATATGTTTTGGTGTAACTATAGGCATTTCCCTTTCGATCAAAAGCTAATTGATCACTGATTAAATATGAATTTGAATGAATATTAATGGTTTGCATTGGTTTTAATGACCATGGGTTCATTTCCATGACTTTAGCTCGGTATGCAGATGCTCTTCCTAAAATAATCATATATAATTTATTATTAGTCGGGTTATATGCAAGCGATTGGCCATGACCTAAATTCATGATAGAACTTTTCTTTTGTTGTTCAGGATGGCTGATATTAAAACGAACAATTTGTCCCTTCATTGAATTATCATCGCCACTGACTTGATGATAAACAACAAAAAGATAATGATTATCAGGTGTGACAGTGACGTTTTGAATAGTCCCAATTGATGCGTTATAAACTGCTTTAGATAGTTTAGAATTATTTCTTAAACTAATTCTTTGATTACCGCTCTTGAAATTTAAAATATCAGGAGAGTATGAACTATCATTAGCATGATCATGATCTGAATACATGTGATTAAAAACTTCAGAAACACGATGATTAGCTCCCATTGCTGACGCTTTTTGACTAATAGTTTTAGCATCTGCATTAAAGCCAGCTGTTAATCCTAAACCAGCGATGATTGAAGTAGTTAATAATAACGTTTTTGTTTTTCTCATGAACAAAAATCCCCATTCTTGTAAATTTTAAAATGATTATTAGTGATATTTATCCACTAAAAAAGGCACCTAAATACTTTAGGTGCCTTTCTTAATGGATAAATTAAAGGTTTAGAATCATTTTTTGAACTCTAATAATTTCAAAGAAAAATGCATCAGGTAAAACTAACTTTGTAAATTTGACATCATTTCGTTTTAAATCCAAAGTAAATGTTTGGAAAGGATTGATAAATCCTTCAATACTTCCAGATTTAATTGGAATGAAGTAATCTTTTAGACTTTCATTAGCTTCTTTAACGATTGGGGCAACAACTACTAAATTAGTGATTTTCGAATATCCAGATATGCTTAGAACAACGGCTGGCATCTTTTGTTTAGAACCATTTAATTTAGTTTGAACAATGTCTTGAATCTTAGGAACATAACTCATTACTTACTAATACTCCCATCTTGTATAAAACCAGTTTGGTCACCGTTGAACTGGTGTCGACTTAAAAAATCGGCATTAGTAAAAGGGTTTTCACCAACCGGTAAATAAATAATTGCGCCGTTTCTACCTGAAAACACATCATACTTTTTACTTTTAGCCTTAATATCATTAGGTACAGTCAAAACATTTGATGTACCTACCTTTCTAATTTTTACTGACAATATAATTCACCTCTATAAAAAATTCTACATATACATTCTTAGTTTGTAAAGTAATATCGTCAATAAATTTGAAAAAATATTATTTTATGAAGCTATTTATTGTTATTTTTTACTTCCCATTTAAAAATTTCATCAAGGCTAGGGTAATGTTGATTAAAAACCGGTATATAACCGTCACTTGTCACTTTCTTAAAGATAAATTTTCCATTTTCTTGATTATCTAAAGTGATATGTGCCGTTTCGTTTTTAATTCTAAAGTTTCGAATTCCATTAAATTGTCTTAGATTATTTAAATATTTATATCCTTCAATATCTAATTTGATCCGTCCAAAATGCTTATATATTTCCTGTGGGAATCCCTTTAAAACGGTTTGTCCATGATTAAGCATTACAATGTAATCTGATAATTTTTCAACATTTTCCATGTTATGAGTAGAAAAAATGATACAACAACCATTATTTTTGGCTTCTAAAATGGCATTAATTAATAATTGAGCATTGACAGGATCTAATCCTGAAAACGGTTCGTCTAAAATGAGTAAATCAGGTTTAAACATTAAACATGCTATTAACTGTACTTTTTGAGCATTTCCTTTAGATAGTGATTCTATCTTTGATGATGGTTTGCCGACAACATTTAATTTTTTCATCCATTGATCTAATAATTCTTCGGCATCAAATCTTCCCATTCCATGTAATGCTGCAAAGTAATCGATTTGACTTTTAATACTTTCTTTAGGATATAAACCTCTTTCTTCTGGCATATAACCAATACTTAGATTATGTTTAACTTTTGAGATTGGTTTATGATTCCATAAAATTTTGCCTTCAGATGGTTCGATAAAATTTAAAATCATATGAAATGTCGTTGATTTACCAGCACCGTTTTGGCCAATTAAGCTCAAAATTTCTCCAGGTTTAATTTGAAATGACAAATCAGAAACAGCATTAAAATGTTCAAATCTTTTAGTAACATGCGATACTTCTAACATTATTAATTCATTCCTTTTTAGTGCTTATTTTTCATTGATTCTTCCATATCTAAAAAGTACGGGTTGCCATGCTTAGATGACAACAATCCATGTTGGTAATGTTTAATCGTTGGCTTTAATAAAATAAGTGAAATTACTATTTGGATAATTAAATTGAAATAGGCTTCAAAATATGAGAAATTTCCATTTGTGAGTAGTATTGGCTCTACAAAAGAGCCTGTTGGTGGAATCATGAAAATAATATTAATAAAAATTCTTGAAAAATTTATTCCAGAATCAATTATTCCAGGTTGATTAAAAAATTGAGCAATTACTGTTCCAGATGTAACTAATATCATTACAGGAATAATTGCCATGGCTGTTTGAGTTTCATCAGTGATAAATGATGAAATTTCAGCCGTCATAATAAGAATAATGAACAGTGACACTAAAATATCTAATCCAATATAAAATAAAAATGGAATTGAAATATTTTTTAAAAATAAATTTAAGATTATTGATGGTGATACTTTTTGATATATAAAAAATAGAATGCCATAAATTAACATGTGTAATAATACTAGAAAATAAATTGCTAATATTTTACCAAGCAACTGTTCTTTAGCGCTAACAATGGACATCATCATTTCCGAAATTTTATTGCTTTTATCCTGCGCGACTAGGTTTGCAATGATGGATACATAGGATATACAAATCATAAAAATAAAAAATGGAATAAATAGTCCCAGACTTGCTTTTACTTGTGAATTTGAAATTTGATTAATATGAAAATGTTTTCCAGAAAATTTGATTATGGTAATGCTTATAATAATTGGCCAAAATATTGTAGTCCAATATATAAATGATTTAATTTGAAATTTTATTTCGTGTTTTGCAATAACAAAAATTTGATTTAAGGATGAAGTTTGCATATTAAATTCCCCTAATTTAATTCAATTTGAGATTGATATTTATTTTTAACATAATAAAAGTACTTTATTAGCATTATAAATTGAAAAATAATTGCAATTATAATTAAAATTAAATTATCGTTTGTAAATAGTAATCTGCAACTATTAATTTGACTAAGAATCGGGAAAATAAATATGGATAAATAAGAAAAAATTAAGTTATGAGATGCTTTTAAAATTGCAATAATTAAGCAGCAAATAATATAAGCATATAGAGGTAATAAATATTGCGATAATCGATTCCGTTTTTTAATTTTAATGCTTAAATGTGCCGAAATAAGTAATTCCCAACCAATTGCTTCAACAAAGATAATGATCATGATTAATAATTTAATTAGTCCAATAAAAGATGGAATTGCCATAATTATATTTCCCATTTCTGGGATAAGTTGCATAAAAATCATAGTGTAAACTATATAAATAATGATAGTAATGGATACTAAATTAATAATTCCTAATAATCGTCCGGTAAATTGGATTTTAGGATCACATATTGACCATAAAAATTCGTTAATTTTAGATGAACTATCATTTTGAATTTCATAGCCAATAATATTTGAAAAAACAAATGACATTAGTAAGATTGAAATTCCCAAAATAATAAAATAATTGTTTATAATTAATTTCATAAATTGTAATTTACTATAGTTAGTTATATTAAAAAGTATAAAAATAATTAGTAAATTTATTGGCCATATAATAGCTGCCCAATATGATGCTTTTTTAATGTTTCTCTTCGTTGTAAATTTAACAATTGGCATTAATTGTTTTTGATTTGATATTTTTTCCATAATAATTCCTACTTAACATTGCTTTTATATTTCTTTTTATTAATCTTTTTTTGATGTCTTTTATAACCATATCCCCAAATCCAAACGTATGAAATAGCGATAATGAATAAAACATAGAACCAATCACTTAATCCATAACTATGATTTGATACCATTAAATAAATTGTACCAATTGAAAATAGTGTTGGGATGATACTTCCTAACCAAAAATGTTTCGTATCAGACATAACGAAAATTTCAAGTAAACATAATAATGCAATAATAATTAATATAACATTGAAAGACATATTAAATTACTCCCTAATAATTAGTATTTTGACGAGATAAGTATTTAGTTATATAGTTAGTTACATAAGTAATTAACTAATCAGCATCTTAGCATAATTATTTTTAAAAGTGAAGAAGGAAATTGAATGGATCTAAATTTTAATAGCACCCAACCAATTTATTTGCAAGTTGCCAATGAAATCGAAGAAGGAATATTGAATGGTAGTTTTAATGCAGGTACTAGGATTCCATCCACAACCGAAATTTCGACTACTTTTCATATCAATCCGGCGACGGTATTAAAAGGGATGAATCTTTTAGTAGTGAAAAATCTTTTGGTTAAGCATCGTGGTCGTGGGATGTTTGTTACTCAAAACGCTAAAGAAAAAATAAAAAAAGAGCGTCAGAATAATTTTTACCAAAGCAAAATAATTAAAATTATTCGAGAAGCTCGTGAATTAGGATTTACAGAAGATGATCTGATTAAATTAATAAAAAGGGGTTATCAACATTGACTGAAATTAAAATTAATGATTTAAATCAAGTTTTTAACCATCAAAATGTTTTAAAAAATATTAATTTAGAATTTAAAAATAAAGCAATTTATGGATTATTAGGTAATAATGGTGTCGGTAAGTCGACGCTTATGAATTTAATGACTGAAAGGATTTTGCCTACTTCAGGCTATATTTCAATAAATGGACATAATATTCATAATAATGATGTTGCATTACAGCAAATGTATCTTTTAAATGAAGATGATATGTATTCACCATCTCTTAAAGTAAGACAAATATTTAACTTAACTAATGAAATATATGGAAACTTTAATTTTAAATTTGCTAAATTATTGTCTAAAAAATTTGATTTAAATTTAAGTCTTAAATTTGGAAAATTATCAACTGGGTATCGCACAATTTGTAAAATTATAGTTGCTTTTTGCGTACCAGTTAAATATGTTTTATTAGATGAACCAACTTTGGGATTAGATGCTAATCATAGAAATTTATTTTATGAAGCTTTGATTAATACCTATAGTCATAATCCAAGAACATTTATTATATCGAGTCACTTAATTAATGAAATATCTAAGTTATTGAACTACGTTATTTTTATTAATAATGGGAAAATCATTTTAAATAATTCAATTGAAATAATAATGAAAAATTCATTTGCTATAACCGGGTCTAAAGATGATGTTAAGCAGTATACAAGAAATTTGAATGTAATAGGTAAACGTAATTTGGGCAAGTTAAGTACTTTTTATGTTTATGATCATATTAATAATCAAACAAAATCATTTAATATCAAAATTGAAAAGATGAATTTACAACGATTATTAATTTGTTTATCAAATATAGGTAAAGAAGGCTAAATAACATGAAAATATCAATAATAACTAGATTATTTTTAAGAAAAGATTTAAAGGCGGCTGGTTATTTTTATATATTTTTTATAATGGGTTCAATATTTTTATCGATTATAATTGATCTTATTTTTAATAGGTTAGATAGCATCATAAATTTAAACTTTGGAATTTTAAATTTAATTGATTATGCTTCTTGGATATTCATTCTTATTTATTCATTAATCACATATCGTAATTTTAAATTTTTAATTCAAAACGGAATTTCAAGAACCACATTTTGGGAAGCAAGAATTTCATCTGTATTTATTATTTCCGTTGTTTATACTTTTATTGATTTATTAATTGATGAAATATTAAAATTCAATCCAACATTAGTATCACAAAATTTTATTACAATTTATAATCATGATTATTTTAATTCTTCAATTATTTGGTTCATTATAATTAGTTTATTAAATATTATGGGGATGTCCTTAATTGGAATTGTATGGGGAAGTTTTAGATCACTATTTTCTAAAAAAATCAAATTATTATTGAGAATAGTAATTCCATTTCTGATACTATTCTCTATTATTTTTATGATTTCTGATTCTTCGATATTTAATAAATTAGAAATGTTCTATTCTGATATATTTTCTACTGTTTTTTATAGCTCATTAATTGATATTATATTATTATTGGCTAGCTATTTTATTTATCAAAAATTACAAATTAAGAAAAACTAATAATCAAAAAGAAGATGTTAGATATTTTTAGTAAACTTATAAAAGAACAAGGTAAAGATCATTGGCTGAAATGGACAATAACATTAATTTTAATATTGCTTTTCTTCTTTGGAGAACAAATTTTACTTAATTTATTTGAATTATTTACTATGATTTTTCACATAAATGAATATATTAGCTTCTTTGTTGATATAATTTTATTAATTATTTTATTAATTATTGTTTTGAAATTTAATAAATATTCTCAACACAATATAGCAATTGGATTACCCCAAAATATAAAAATAAGTAAATATTTTAAAATTACTTTAATAAGAATTATTCAAATACTTTTTCTATATGCGTTATATGCATTTATTGTAATGATCTTTAATGTGCAATTTTCTTCTACACTTAATCAACAATCCATAAATAATACAGCAGAAAATTCAAATATTAGCTTAATATGGATTTTAATCTTATCAATTATAATTGCTCCTGTTATTGAAGAAACTGTATTTAGATTACTTCTTATTGGACCCATTCAAACAATTAGACATAAATATGGAGATATTTCATATCATAAGCATAGATTATATATGGCTTGGATTTCTTTTTTCTTGTTTATTTTAGTTCATCTTATTGTTCAAATCATTACTACTAATTATCATAGTAATTTGCAAATAAGGTCACTAATAATGGGATTTGTATCATATTTAATATTATCAATAGTAATTACCAACGATTATTATCATTATGGCGATGTTAGACGAACTATTGGAATTCATATTGCTTGGAATTTAATTTCATCATTATCTTTTTTGTAATTATATTATGATGTAGAGATAACAATATAAAATTAAAAGAGATTGGGATAAAAATCCTAATCTCTTTTAATTATTATAAAGATATTGATAAAAAATAAAATATTATAGTGATTGAAACCGTAATTGTATTTTGAATGGAATTAATCACATGAGTAATATTTTATTTGTATTTTAAACGAATCAGTGATTAATAAGTTACAAACAACTTGTTTCATACCGTTATTTTATAAAATAAATTAGATTATTAAACGTTGCTATTGCTTTCTTTTTCTTTTATTAAAGATTATATGTTATTTGTTACTTTAACTAAATCGAAAAACATAAATAAAAAACTAATATAACAACAAATAAACATTTCAAAAGAAGGGAATAAACAATTTGTTAAATCATACAAAAGCGTACAAAATTTCAATTTTAGCATTATTTATTGCATTTATAATTATCCAAAATTATATTCCTTTATTTGGATACAGTCCGGTTGGACCATTAAGCTTAACTACCATTCAAATTACGGTCATTATTGCTGGAATTATATTAGGACCAGTTGATGGTGGAATTGTCGGTGGAGTTTGGGGATTTTTATCTTTAATTAAAGCTTTCACCGCACCAAGCAGTCCGTTTGAACCATTAGTATTTACTAATCCATTGATTTCAATCCTACCCAGAATCTTAGTTGGCTTATTTGCTGGATATTTGTTTATCTTATTCGGTCATATTATTAAAAAAACAAGCATAAATATGATCATTACAGGTTTATTGGGCGCACTTTTAAATACCATTTTGGTTCTTGGCATGATTTATTTATTTTACCGCACCCCGGAAGTAGCGAAAGCTTATGGCGCATCAAACCCGGCAATGATTGGAAAATTACTATTAATTGTTGTTGGCACAAATGGTATCCCGGAAGCTATCCTGTCCGCCATTGTCACTCCGTTAATTGCTGATCCAATTTTACATTTTGTAAAACGTGATGATTAATTATCAATTAATCGGTATAATAATATTATTATACTGATTTTTTTATTAAATAAAGGAGAAATATTTTGCATAACAATGCTATAAATATCAAAAATTTATCATTTAAGTACCATCGAAATCATAATTTAGCCTTAAATCATATCAATTTAAATATTCAAGAAGGAAAATGGTCAACATTGCTCGGCAGCAATGGGAGTGGTAAATCAACCTTAATAAAATTAATAGTCGGTTTATTACAGCAGCAAGATGGTCAAATTAAAATTTTTGATCGAAAATTAAATGAAAATAACGCTGATGATTTCCGTTCCAACATTGGAATGGTGTTTCAAAATCCAGAAAATCAATTTGTTGGATCAACCGTGTTAGAAGATGTCGTTTTTGGATTGGAAAATCAAAGAATGAATAGAGATTTAATGCTTAAAAAAGTAAGATCAATCTTAAAGCAGGTTCAAATGTTAGATTTTATTAATCATAAACCAGAAGAATTATCTGGCGGACAAAAACAACGGGTGGCATTAGCAGGAGCAATGGTTTTACAACCTAAAATATTAATCTTAGATGAAGCGACAAGCATGTTGGATCCTGCAGGGAAAACATCCCTATTACAATTAGTTAAACATATGCAGAGTCAAAATCAAATGACGGTATTAGCAATTACCCATGATATTAATGAAGTTAAATTTTCAGATTATATGATAATTTTAAATCATGGTCGAATTAAATTTAGTGGAAATCCAAAAGAAGGGGTTTTAAAAGCATCCCTCTTAAAAAATTGTGGATTGGATCAGCCATTAGATATTAAAATCCAGAAATATTTATCATCCCATGGAATGAAGTTTAATCAATGGTTCATGAATCGAAAGGAGTTAATTGGTGCAATATGGCAATCCAATTCAAAAATGTAAGCTATGTTTACCATCAAAATGCTAAGCAGCCATTTGAAGCATTAAAAAATATTAATTTTCATATTCAAACAGGTAGTTTAACGGCTATAATTGGTCAGACTGGAAGTGGTAAATCAACATTAATTCGTCATTTAAATGGACTACTTCATCCAACCAAGGGTGAGGTAATTATTGATCATTTTCACATTGATAATAAAACTGATGATGCTAATTTATATGAACTTAGGAAAAAAGTTGGTGTTATTTTTCAATTCCCAGAACACCAATTATTTGCTAAAACGGTCTTAGATGACGTCTCATTTGGGTCCATTAATTTTGGTTTTAAAAAATCCATTGCAATTAAAAATGCTAAGGATAGTTTAAAACTACTTGGCGTTAATGAACATTGGTTTCACCAAGCACCATTGGAATTGTCAGGAGGTCAAATGAGAAGGGTGGCATTAGCTGGTGTTTTAGCATTCCATCCTAAAATATTAGTCCTTGATGAACCAACTGCCGGTTTAGATCCTAATGGTCACCGACAAATAATGGCAATTATTAAATCGTTACAAGTAGAACAGCACGTAACGATTATTATGGTGACACATTCAATGAATGACGTCGCTAATTACGCAGATCAAGTAATCGTGATGCAAAATGGAAAATTACTTCAATCAACTACTCCAAAAAAATTATTTCAAAATATTCCATTTTTAAAGCAACATCATTTAGGATTACCTTAAGCCTCTCAATTTGCTTTGGAATTATTCAATCACCATGATAAATTACAACAGACTCCAATTACATTTAAAGAACTAAAGTTAATGTTAAATCATAAGTTCTTGGATAAGGAGTCATAATGGATAATTTTATTTTTGGCCAATATTCTCCAGGTGATTCTTTCATTCATCGACTTGATCCGCGAAACAAATTATTTTTAACCATTTTAATTATTGTCGCTAGTTTATTAATTCATTCATGGGTGAGCCCTTTGATTTTATTATTAGTTTGTGCCTTTGCTATTCAAACATCCCATGTCGGTTGGCATTTCCTTATTCACGGGATTAAATTTTTTATTCATATGATTTTGTTGACTTCATTACTTCAGTTATTATTAAGTCGTAGTGGCAAAGTTTATTGGTACTTTTGGATCTTTAATATTAGTTCATTTGGCGCCCATATAGCAATAATGAGTTTTTTTAGATTCATAATTGCCATTATCATTAGCATGTTGTTCCTACTAACAACGTCACCCATTGAAATATCTGATACGATATCAAGTTTATTAAATCCTTTAAAATTTATTCATGTCCCTGTTGAAGATATCAGTTTAACGATTTCTATTGCCTTAAGGTTTGTTCCAACAATGACTGGAGAAGTCCATCGCATTATGGATGCCCAAAAATCACGTGGTGTTCAATTTCATAAGGGTAATGTCATTAAACGAATTAAAATGTCCATTCCAATTATGTTCCCACTATTTATTAATACCTTTAAACGGGCTGAAGATTTAGCATCTGCAATGATATTAAGAGGCTATACTGGTAATCGTTATCGGAGTAGTATTAGAAAAATGCATTGGCATATCAATGATACGATTGTTTTTATCGCTATCATTTTAATTATTATACTAATATTTTTATTAATTGAATCATAATAAGTTGAATTCCTTGCATTAGAGTTGGGTTAAAGTTGTAGTATTATCGTTGAACATAATCTTAAGGAGGTTTCTCAATGAAAGATACAGTATTTGTAAAACCAGGCCAGGTTAAAATTGCAAATGTAGCAAAACCAAAAATTCAAAAGGATGATGACGTCATTTTACACGTTGTCAGAACTTGTGTTTGTGGATCCGATTTATGGTCATACCGTGGATTAGACGATAAAGCACATAATTCTAACAATAATGGTCATGAAGCTATTGGAATCGTTGAAGAAGTTGGTAAAAACATCACCACTGTTAAACCAGGTGATTTTGTGATTGCACCATTTACCCATGGATGTGGACATTGTGCCGCATGTCTTGCTGGATTTGATGGCGATTGTTTATCACATTCAGATAATAATAGCTCTGATTACCAAGCAGAATATGTTCGCTATCAACATGCTGAATGGTCACTAGTTAAAATTCCAGGTAATCCTGATGACTACAGTGATGGGATGTTAAATTCATTCTTAGCACTTTCAGATGTCATGGCAACCGGTTATCACGCTGCTAGAACTGCTCGTGTCAGCAGGGGCGATACTGTCGCTGTCGTTGGTGATGGTGCCGTTGGATTATGTGGTGTTATTTCCGCTAAGTTACGTGGTGCCAAACAAATCATTGCTTTGAGTGGTCATAAGGACAGACAACAATTAGCAGTTGAATTTGGTGCAACTGACATTGTTGCTGAACGTGGTGATGATGCTGTTAAACATGTTATGAAATTAACTCATAACCATGGTGCCGATGCAGTATTAGAATGTGTTGGAACTGACTTAACATTAGATACTGCTCTAAAAATTGCTAGGCCAGGTGCTTCTGTTGGCCGTGTTGGCTTACCTCATTCACCAAAAATGAATGCTGCAACCACTTTCTTAAAGAACATTAGTTTATCTGGTGGAATTGCTGCCGTTACAACTTATGACAAGTCAATCTTACTTAAAGCTGTTTTAGATGGTGACATTCACCCTGGTAAAGTATTTAACAAACGATTCTCACTTGATGATATTGATAATGCTTATAAAGCCATGGTTGACCGTAAAGCTATCAAATCATTAATTGTTGTTGATTAATTTAAATTTTTTAAAGATATAAAATCGAAAGCATCCCACAAAGTAAATTTTGTGGGATGCTTTTATTTTGACTGACTTTATTTAATTTTTACCATTATTTTGCAGTAAATATAATTTCAACTGGTACGATGAAATCAAAAGGTAGATTCAATAAGGTAACTGATTTAAAGAATGGCTTTTACATTATTTATCAAAAGCATGATATTTTGATTAAAAAGTAACTTACATTAATTAATTTAAAAAGGACCGGAATTTTGATTCTGATTCTTTTTGTATAGATTGAATTGAATAGGATGATTAGGGTAAAATATAAATAAATGAAGGGGATGGTTAAAATAATGGGAAAAAACAAAGATAAAATGTTGGAAACCATAATTGCAACTGTTGCATTTCTAACTGCATGGATCATGATTTCATTAATTCAATTTCATTCATTATTTAGTACTAATTTATTTGGTGGGTATTTATTAGCACTTTTATTTTCAATTATCTACATTTGGTTTAGACAAAATGTTAAAATTAGAAATATTTTAATGACAATAACGCTAATTATTTCATTAACTGTGACTGCAATTATTAAACATACTTCGTTCATTTATGCCGCATTGATTATAATAGCTGCTGTTATTGTTATGATAATTTTATTTATGGCTGAACGTTGGATTAATAAATTGAAAATCAAAAGGAGCAGATAAATATGAAAAGTAGCAATGTTCCAAATAGGTACAAAGATCAAGCCGATTTAATAAAAGCAATGTTCTTAGAAAATCGAAAACATGTTCCTGGTGTTAGAATTGATGAAGATGATATGAGGATTACCTTTGCTTTTACTAATAGGGAGGATTGTGATCTATCAAATGTGCATAGCAATGTTTTGGACTTACTTTCGATTGTTGGTGATTTAGCAATTAAGTTTGAAATGTCAGGAGAATACGACAATCAACATAAGTTTGTTGAACTTCAGGTGATTGATGATAGGATGGATGTTTTGCCTAATATGCAACCACCTAAGGACGCAACAATCACTCATTTGAAAATTGAAAAGAATAAAAAGCATTAAAATTTGATTTGCTCTAATTGATTAAGATAATTAGTTCGTTTTTGATTAGTTGAGTTGGTGATTCCACCCAGGTTATGCCATTTAACATTTTGAATCCCAAGTTGCTTTAAAGTTTGTTTAATGAAAATTTTTTTAATTGCATTCCCAGCCATAAAACGATAGTAAAGAGTGGGTGAAGTCGAGGTCGTAAAAACATAGTTTGATTTTAAATTAGTTAAGGTTCCTTTAACACCTGTCTTAGTGACAACGTGAGTTTTACTAGGGCCTTCTTTCATCACCTTATCAACAAATCCTTTTAGCATCCCTGGAATACTGTTCCACCAAATGGGTGTAATAAAAATAATCCCACTAGCTTGTTTTAATCGTTTCAAATATTCTTGAACAAGTGGGTCATGGGTGCCACCGTTATGAAACATTTTTAATTCCTGTTGATCATAAACTGGATTAAAATGGTCATGATACAAATCAATTAAGTGATAGTTAATATTTTGTTTTGTTAAACTACTTTCAATTTTAAGCAATTCAGCATGGTTAAAACTACCATTATATGGATGGCAATAAACAATTAACATTCGTTTCATTTTATTTCTCCTCTAATAATTTACGTAAAGTATCATTCATTAATTTCTCATCTATTTTCACCACCTGTTTACTAACCAACATTCCATAACCTAGGATGAAAGACCATAATTGAATGAAAGTTGTATTAATTAAAACAGTGTCATCCGTCTTTAAAGCTGCTGCAATGATTGATTTAGTAATCGAAAGAAAGGGCATTTCAGCACCGATTCTTGCATCACGATAACTATCTAAAGCGGCATTATTAAAAAATAAAAAACTCATGACGTGATTAGATGAATTAAATAGGTAGATGATGTCTTTGCCTAAATTCATAAGGGATGAATGAGGTTGTTTTTGATAATCTTTAATATCTGGATAAATTTGTTCATAAACTTGTTTTGATAGTTTTTTAGTTGCCATCATAAAAAGTTCTGATTTATTTTTAAAATGTTTATAAAAAGCACCAGTTGTAATGCCTAATTCTTTAGTGATTTTTCTTAATGAAATTTCGGCAGAACCATTAGTTCTTATTTTCTGAACGGTTAAATCAATAATTTGTTGACGGATTGAATCTTTGTCCATATTAACTTTCCTTTCTGATTTGATAACAGTGTTATTTGCATTTAGAATGATAACATCGTTATCATGAAAAGAAAAGTAAAGGATGCTTAGAATATGTTCAAATAAATCCAAATTAATGAATGGTGTGATTAACTATGGACTTTTGGAATTTCATACTGGATATAATTTTTAATTTCTTAATCCCCGGTGGCGGGTACAATAAAAACACAAGCAAAACTTTTGCTTATGTTCAAATAGTAATCGTTATGATTTTATTAATAGTCGGATTAATTATATTGATTAGCAGATTTTGATTAATTTTAAACTAAATAATCATTATTAATGCACAGATTAGATTCAGTGAAACATTCCAAAATCCATTGGGATTAATAACATGATAACCGATTGATCTATCCATAATGATTGCAAAGGCATTATCAAATGCCATTAAAATACAAAACCAAATTCCCATTTCAATATAATTAATTAATATTTCCACATTCTTAATTCCTCTCTATGTTTAGTAGCGAACATTAAATAAATTTACTACTTTTTAACGCATTTGGTAGGAATAAAATGGATGGGGAACCAATTTTATTATTTACTTTACATAACATAGATTATACGCAGTGTATAAAAAAGGGCTACATGTCAAGCCGAAATCCAACAAAATTAAGATTTTATCTATATAAAGTAAATTTTAATATAAAAAAGAAGCATAACAATTTATAATGTTATGCCTCTTAAAATCAGACATTAGTAATTATTATGAATCACCAATTATTGCCAATTAAAATATATGGTATCTTTCTTAATGAAGAAGTTTTTAAATATATTTTAAGCTGATAATACGAATTTTTAGCAATTGATTTGTCTTTCTTATTTTTAATTTTTCTAATCATATTAGATAATTTTTTAAATTTTTTGTTAGCAGGATGATGGAAAATATTTCCTTCAAGTTTTACAATCGGCTTTAAGGTTTTTGAATGACTATTTGTATAATAGAAGCTACTAGGATAATTGGCCCAGATGTTGTATTTATTACCTTTAGATACTAAATTGAAAGAAATAGCATTTTTGTAGGTACCGATATGTCTTATTTGAAATCTTACCTTATTTTTTACAATTTTATTGTATTGCTTTTTACTAAGGTTAGTTAATATATAATCATGATTACCATAAAGTAAGGAGTATGAATAGCCCTGACGTTTGAAAGTGTTAGCCCATTTAGCATTTCTAGTAACATACTTTGTATGTGTTTGAGAAATACTAGCCGATACATTATTACTGCTATTAATAGATAAGATAAATAATGATAAAAAAGTTATTACTAATATAAACATTTCTTTTTTTAATGATTTCATATTATGATCGTCCTTTAATTAATTATCCATGAAGTACCAACCGTATTTCATTCCTCCACATTTAGCTGATCTGTTAGCTGGAGATAGATTATTATAAAAGCGCTTCTTGATCTTAGCAGTAGTATGTGCTGCATACAATTCATTAAATAATCCACTATCATTTATTTGACTAGAACTATCATTAGAATTAAGTGAATTACTGTTAGTATTATCATCGTTTGTATTTTGAACAGTAGTGTTGTTACTAGTATTTGTTCTTAAAGAATTAGCCAAAACACTCCCCCCATTAATAACGTTGCAAACAATAAAGCTGACATTAAAGATACACTTACTTTAGATAAATATGATTGTTTCATAGAACAAGACTCCCTTTCAAAATTATTGTAATGTGTTTAAAAATTTAATTCAATAATTTTGTGTAAATAAAAATATTAATACATAGATTCTAAAATATCTTCTAGTACTCTTAAAATTATGGGCGATTTTAATCCAAAGCGTTAGAATTTACAATTAATATAATCATAATTCTTTCCAACAACGTTTTGTACCAATATTTCCAGCTTATTTACATCATTTAATAATGATCATTTCATTTTTATATTAGGTGTGTATGGCAACTTTTAAATTCGGATGCAAAAAACAATTTTAGCAACAAATAATCAGTACTAAATTAAATCAATTAAATTTAAATATCACTCTTAAATTACCATAACGTGGTTTCTAATATACATAGTAAGATTTTATAAATATATGGTGTTCAAAAACATTGCTTGTAAGCGTTTGCAATGCTACTATCAAGGTGAAAGGAAGAAGCAATATCAACCTTTTATCATCAAAGAGGTGTCTACCATGCAATCATAAAATTAGATTTATCCCAATGATTTTAGTTTTTGAATGGTGCAGTTTATTTAATTTTGAAGAAGGCATCAATTATGAAAAAAATTCATTTAAATATTGCATTTATTTTCATTTTTGGAGCACTAGGCGGATTGCTATTCGGGTTTGATACCGGAATAATTTCCGGTGCATCCCCATTAATTGAAAGCAATTTCCAGTTAAACGTTGAACAAACAGGATTCATTACATCGTCGGTTCTAATTGGTTCAGCAATCGGTTCGCTTTCAATTGGATCTCTATCAGATAAATTTGGACGAAAGAAACTATTGATTTTAGCATCAATTTTATTTTTAATTGGGATCAGGTTTATCAGCAGCTTCTACCGGTTTTATCACAATGATTTTTGCTCGAATTATTTTGGGATTAGCCGTTGGTGGTGCATCAGCATTAACTCCTGCATATTTAGCAGAACTAGCAGATAAAGAACACCGTGGATCATTAGGAACCATGTTCCAATTAATGGTTACATTAGGAATTTTGCTGGCATATGTATCAAACCTAGCATTCTTAGGTCATAATTTATTAGGAATTCGTGACTGGCGATGGATGCTCGGATCAGCTTTAGTACCTGCCATTCTATTATTCATCGGTGGTATATTACTTCCTGAATCCCCTCGTTACTTAGTCAAAGAAGGTAAAAATTTAGAAGCTCTTCAAGTTCTAACAATCCTTAGAAAGAAATCAAGGGAAAATCCTGAAGACGAACTAAAAGGTATTGAAAAAGTTTCTAGAAATGACAAACAAGGTGGCATGAAAGAACTGTTTACAATTGCTCGTCCCGCATTGTTTGCCGCAATTGGTATTATGCTTTTTCAACAGTTGGTTGGGATTAATGCTGTAATTTATTTCTTACCACAAGTATTTATTAAAGGGTTCCATTTCCCAACCGCTAGTGCAATCTGGATTTCAGTTGGGATTGGAATTGTTAACTTTGTTGTCACCGTTTTAGCTTACTTGATTATGGATAAAGTTAACCGCAAAACAATTCTAATTTTTGGATCACTTGTTATGGGAATTTCATTAGGAATCCTAGCTACTTTAAACTTCACAGTGAGCATCAGTACAGCAGCCATCCCTACCATCATTTTAATTGCAATCTATATTTGTGGTTTTGCCATTTCATGGGGTCCTGTTGCTTGGGTACTAATCGGTGAAATCTTTCCATTATCTGTTCGTGGAATTGGGACTGCAATTGGATCTGCATCAAACTGGATTGCAAACTTTGTTGTTTCACAATTCTTCCTTGCTATCCTAGCTGCATTCCATAACAATGTTGGTGGCCCATTCATTATTTTTGCTGCCTTTGCATTCTTATCATTATTCTTCGTTATGAAATTTGTTCCAGAAACTAGAAATAAATCACTAGAACAAATTGAAGCCGATTTAATTCACAGATATAATGTTAAGAAAAGCAATAAATAAATACATTTAAAATTGATAACAAGAAAACTGGGATGAATTAAATTCACCCCAGTTTTTTGATTGATTATTTTATTGGATAAACAACGTAAAAATTTTCAAGAACCATCTTTGAAATTTCAGGATTAAATGTTTTACCCATCCGATGATATTCGTTGGTGAAAAAATCATTATGAACTTTTCGCCAATATTTCATGGTACGATCGCCTTCACCCTCCAAATATGCATGTTTAGCTGGAACCTGATTGTATGTACATATATTTACTTTTTCAGTATATGTTACACAAACTGGATTACCATGATCATCAGTAACTACATCGTATTCACCTTGAATTGGCAAATGCTCATCTTTTTCATATAGATCATAAGCACTAGTGGTTGCCGTTTTAATCCCGTTTAGTACTAATTGTGCTAAATAATCGGCATCAACACCAAATGCGTATGTACTGGTTAATTTGGTATTACTAGGTAAATTCAACGCTTGTTTTGCATCTTTAAAAAATTTTTCTGGTGTCATTTATTATTTTCATCCTTCATTTATATTTTATCGATATAGTTCTGGTCTTCTTTGTGCAGCAGATGGTAATTTTTGACGAACTTTTTTAATCTGATCTAAATTAATTTTAGCATATAAAATTTCTTCATCACTGCCAGCCTGATTGGTAACGATTCCCATTGGATTAATCACTTGGCTTAAACCGACCCGGTTATTTTTAGCTGGTTTATCGCATCCAGCAACAAACGTGGTATTTTCAATTGCTCGTGCTTTGAGGAGTGCATTCCACTGATATTCTTTTAGTGGTCCGCTGACCCACGCAGTCGGAATGATGATAATGTCAGCACCGTTGATGGCCTCATAACGTGCAACTTCAGGAAAACGCAATTCATAACAAACAAACAAGCCTAATTTTCCAAAGGGCGTCTCAATCGGTTGAAAAAGATGGTTACCCGGTTTAATTTGATCAGATTCCCGATTGCCAAAAGCGTCATATAAATGGGTTTTATGATAAGTGCTAACAATTTTACCATGGTCATCAAGCACTACAATTGTGTTATAAACCCGTTTATCTCCATGATCATCATTGGTCTCACGCATTCCAAAAATAAGCCAAACATGATTATCGATTGCTGCCCGTTTAGCATTTGCAACAAATGGGCCATCTAGAGGTTCGGCATGCTGATTAATTTCAGACAAATTGGCTTTGGATGAAACAGTGCTCATAAACATTTCTGGAAAGACTATCAATTTTGCATGATTGTCAGCCGCCCGTTTTACCATTTTAGTTAGCCTAGCTTGATTAATGCTTTGATTCAAATCTGAATATGCTTGGACTAATGCAATTTTATAATTTGTCATATGGTATCACCTGATTGATTTAAACTAAGAGAATAATTATCGGCTTAAAAGTTTGCTTAAAAATATATTAACATTAATCGAATTAAAATTGTGAATATATCATTTTTATTTCAATCTTAAAAAATAACGCTTATTTTTTAATGCATACTATCAATTTAATTTTTAATTTCATATAACTTTACATGAAGCAATTATATTTCCTTAAATGTACTAAAATTTGCATATTTAATTTTAAATCAATATGATCGATTTTTAATGAATATAAATTAATTAGTTATCACGGTTTTATGTAGAACAATGATAACTAACCATAAACATTGATATAGTAACTATTAAGTATTATAATTAATATTAGTTATGGTGGTTATAGTTATTTTATTATAAAATAACTATAATACCATCAAAATGACTAGTATAAATGCGATTATGAATAATATTTTAAACTAAAGAAGGAATTAATTCATGAAAAAACGGACAAAAATAAAATGGATTGCATTTTTATTATTTTGGGTATTTGGATTAATTTTCGGGCTCCTTTTATCACTCCTAAATTGGAACGATACTTTAACATATATCTTAGCGATGACATTAAGTTTATCGCTTTCGGATTGGATTTTTCATTTTTGGGGACTCGATTGTTTTGGTAACAAAAGATGAATTAACATTAAAATGAAGGGACAAAAGTTATGGCAACTAAAGTTGAAAACGTACAACCCATAAAGGATAAGTATAAACTTCATCAAGTTGAAGAGACTTTAAGAAAAGATTTTCAAGCAGGTACAAGAAATTTAATGATCTTTCGGACGGGAATCATTACTTTATTACGTTGTTCAGATGTTCTTTCATTAAAGATGAACGATATCTACGATGAAAATGGATACCCAGTTGACTATATTCATATCAAAGATCAAAAGACTGGCAAGCAAAATGATATTTATATTAAACCATTGTTTAACGATCTAATAGAATATCGTCGTTACCGATTAAAGCATCACATTAAAAGTATTTATTTATTTCCATCCATCTGGAATTTGAATCACTATCGTAAAATTAAGGATCATCCCATCAGTCGCTCCCGTTTCTACAACATTCTTAAAAAAGTTAGTCAGAATACTGGAATTCGATACCTTGGTACCCATACGATGCGCAAGACAGGCGCATATATTGTTTACCAGCAAACGCATAATATCGCCTTTGTTATGCATAAGTTAAACCATTCTAATGAAGGCGTCACCATGCGCTACTTAGGGATCGATAATGATTCTGACAAACGAATTTTAGATAGTATTAAATGGAATTTATAGTATTTATTCATTTGTTACATGTTCTTTAGTGTGAACTGCTTGAATTAAAAGTAGTCCTATCGATATTAAAATGAACACGATTACCATTAATAATGCAATTAGTTTAAATGACCAAACTTTATTCATGATTCCGATTGACCACAGTGAAATCATAGAGACAACACTGCAGATTGTATCCGTTAAAGACATAACAGATGAAATCATCTGACTAGGTGCTTGTCTTTGAATATTAAGGGTTAATTGATTGGTATACAAATTAAATGGAATGAGAAAACATCCAAGAATTAAAATAAAAACTAGTTTATTGCTAACCATATTCATAAACACAAAGAAACAACCAATTATGATCACAAAAATAAGACTGTCATTTTGCCAGTTAAACCGTTTAAAAATATAATTACTTAAAATTGCCACAATTTGAAAAGCAACGTAAAAGAAGCCAAAATACTTCTGGTTAAAATGAACGTTCAGAAGAATGACTTGCCAAAATTGAATGAACAGTTCCATAATGATTTGAAACACCGCCATTAAAATAATGTTTATGAGCGTGTTTCTTTTGGCAAAGACGTATTTAAATCCAACTAGAATTTTTTTAACGCTATTTTCCTTAATCTTCTTGGTCTTAACATTTTTAAATCCAACTAAAACGATTAATCCGGAAACAATTATTAAAAGGATGGATAGAATATAAATGCCGTTGTTGATCCCCTCATAAATAAATGAACCAATTCCACCGCCAATCAAAGTACTGTACAGGTTGATACTATTAAAGTGGACGTTGAATTTTTTAATTTGTTTTCCATTATTTTGATATGATCTTAAAAAATACATGTCGAGTGAATTTCCCATCGTAGCACTACTAATTCCATATATAAACCACGACATACAAAGTAATGGAAAGTCAGAAGAAATCATAATAATATAGTAAGAAATTAAAAGTAGAACTAAGGATGTAATATAGGTCATTTTTTCGGACCAAATATCCGTTAAAACACCAGACGGGAACGAGAAGATAATACAAGCTAACATGAAAAAGCCCTGAATAACAGCAATATCACCCACGGTCATCCCTTTATTTAATAAAATAACCGTTAAAACTGCATGTGGTAGCACCCTTCCTAAATTATATAGAAAGTAACTTGTGAAATAAGTCTTAATTAGTGACAACTTATTTAATATCATCTTGCTCGCCATCCTTTCACTTAAATTTATAATAATTTAAGTATAACATTAAAAACAAATTAGATAAAAATTAATTTACCCATAGTAAAAAAGCCAGGTATAATTACCTGGCTTTTTTGGATTAAATTTAGTAAATATTTCATATTCAAATTCATCTGATGTATTATATAAACATATGATGAATTTGGAAAGAGATGAATAATTTGGAACAAAAAAGTCGTCAAAAAAATATTGATCTTGGAACTGAAACTATCAAAAAAATTACCAACTATATTAAATCAAATCGACTATCTGTTGGTGATAAATTACCAAACGAGCAAGAATTAATGGATGATCTAAATGTTGGCCGTTCTACCATTAGAGAAGCAATGCACGTTCTCGAGTATTCTGGAATTGTTGATATAAGACAAGGTTCAGGTACCTATGTCAAAGGTTTTAAAATCATTGATGAAAATAATCCGATTTTATGGAAAACAAAGAAAATGCTTGAAAAAGAAGCCATTACCGAATTAATTGATCAAGATATCCAACCAAATGATTGGTTAATTTTAAAATCGTACTTAACTAGACGGAATCAATTATTGAACCAAGGAAAATTTAAGGGCTTTATTGAATCCGATATTTTATTTCACACCAAAATTATTAAAATGTCTGGCAATCCATACTTGATTAAATGGTATCAAGAATTAAGCCCACTTTGGAAAAGTCGCTTGAATCAATTAATTGTAAAAAAGGAACATTACAGTGGTAAAAGTGATTACCATAATCAATTATTTGATGCTTTAGTAGATCGCAATTTACATAAAGCATTGAAAATGATTAAGTTAGTTGGTAGATAAAAAGGGAGTATATATTTCATGTTATCTTTCACGACAATTTTAATTTTGATTATTGGTGGCTTATTTGCTGGCATTCTGAACGGAATCGTTGGGATGGCAGTTCTAACCATTTACCCGATTTTATTAGCAATTGGAGTTCCACCCATTATGGCTAATATTACCGCCACCATTAGTGTTATCTTCAGTGGTTTTACATCCGTCGCATCTTCCGTATCAGAAATTAAATCATATAAGAAACAAACATTCATTATTACGATTTTATCCGTCATTGGATGTCTAATCGGAACCATTTTATTGATTAAAAGTAATAATGGGCAGTTTAAGAAGGTTGTTCCATTTATTATTTTATTCGCCGGAATTATGATTCTTTTGCCTAAAAGCAAGGGCAAACACGGAAATGAATTTGTTACTTCTTTCCAATACAGTTTATTACCACTGGTAGGTATTTATAGTGGATATTTTGGAGCCGGTGCAGGGATTTTAATTGTTTCAATTTTATCGAGGATTGTTCACAAACCCTATCCAGTTTATAATGCCATGCGAAATGTATCATCACTTGTTTGTAACATCGTTAGTTCCATTATTTTTATCATCTTTATGCCAGTTGATTGGCACGTTATTATTCCACTAGCAATTGGTTTAGTCGTTGGTGGATACCTAGGACCAATCATCGTTAGATACATTCCAACTAAGATCATGGAGATTGCTGTTGGTATCTTTGCGATCTTACTTGCAGGTTATTTATTTATCACAACTTATTAGTAAATTAATCATTGAAATTAAATATTAGGAGGCTATTTTCGATTGAAAAACCATCAAAATAATGCAATGAAGACTAGAGTAGCCGGATTACTATTAGGGTTACTATTGAATGCCGTTGGGAATGCTCTCACCATTTCTTCCAATACCGGTTCAGCTGTCTACACGGCTGCATCCGTTGATTTATTTAAATTAACTGGCGTTAACACCAGTATCTTTATCTTTCTATGGGGATTTGTGAACGCCATTATTAATCAATTTTTAATTAAAAAAATTGATGTCATAAGATTTGCCAAGGGAATCTTTTTCACCCTTTTCTTTAGTTACTTCATCAATATTTTTACAAACCTATTTAATTTAATTGGATTACCAAATCAAAACTGGTGGATTAGAACCCTATTTTCATTAATTGGAACATTCATCATTGGCGTATCAATCTCAATTTATCAACGGGCTAACCTCTTACTACACCCGAATGATGATATGACCAACATTCTCCGTTTTGATTATCTAAATGGCAGTGCCATCAAAGCACAGGCCATTGACTTAACGTTACCAATTGTTGCGATTGTCATCTGCTCAATTTTACTGGACCACGTTTATGCCGTTAGTATTGCAACAGTCACCTACTTTCTATTTACCGGAACCGTCATTAAGTACACCGATAAATGGGTATGGCCAAGTCTGATTCATAATTTTTAATTCAAAGAATGAAGTTATTAAATTCTTCATTCTTTTTTATTTCTCACTTTATTGTTAATATAGACACAATCAGTCACAAACAATAAGGAGGTTTTGGGATGAATCGAATCAGTGATTTAGTTTTAAAGCACCATTTAATCAACCAATTGCTTAATGTTACAACTGGAATTGAAGTTGAACGTGATCGTACCAATTTGAATGGTAGTCTAAGTACTTACCCTTATCCAAAGGGAATTGGAAACCAAGCTGATAATCCATGGATTACCAATGATTTCTTAGAGGCAATGTCAGAGGCAGTTACCCCGCCGGCTAAAACACCAGCGGAAGCAGTTAAATATTCTTATGATATTTCAATTATTCTAAGAAAAAGATTAAATCAACATGAAATTTTATGGCCAATGTCAATGCCACCTACTTTACCGAAAGATCAAACTGATCAATCATTGCTGGCTCACGCGGCACCTAAAAAGCGCCAGTACATTATCGGTTTGTACCATCGGTTTGGGATGGCTAAACAAACGCCATGCGGCATTCATGTTAATATGAGCCTTGAAAATTCAGTCATTGATCAAATCGCATCCCTTACCAATTCAACATCTAAACGGGTCAGAAACCATCTTTATTTAAAGGTTGCCCAGGGATTTATCAAATACCACTGGCTTTTGACCTACTTTTTCGGTGCTAGTCCGATTGCTCAACCCCGTTATTTTAAATCTGATCAAGAACACCCTGACCATCCGGTTAGAAGTCTTCGCCAAAGTAAATATGGGTATCCATCTTCATTTGCCGGTGAATATACCAGCATTAACGATTATGTTCAAAGAATTAAAGATGGAATTAATCAAGGTATTCTTATGTCACCAGCGGAGTTTTATGACGTTGTTAGATTCAAAGGCTATCCGAATTTAGATCAATTAAAATCCAATGGAATTAAATATTTAGAATTCAGGATGTTTGATTTAGATCCAACTAGTGAAGCCGGGATTAAAATATCGACAATTCAATTTGTCAGCTTAATGATGTTATATTTCATTATGAAACCTGCAATGAATCAAGCACAAGTGACATCTATGGCTGAAAAAGCTAGAAAAATGAATGAAGAAGTTGCGTTGGAAAATCCAACTAATACAACTTCATATGCTGATGAAGCCCATCAATTCATTCATGAGTTGCTAACATTCACCAATCAATTCAACCTTGGCCCAAAGTATTTAGAAATTTTAAATGATTTAGATCATCAAATTGATTGTCCGAAGTTAACGATTAACGGTCATTTATCAACATATATTAAGAATGGCTCCCTATTAGATTATGGAATCAAACAGGCAGTTAAATACCAAAAGCATGGTTTGCAGAATCCATTTGATTACGATGGATTTAAGAATGGTGATTTTTCTGGTAATGATTTAATCAAATTTTTGAATCAATTTTAAAAATATAAAACCCCACAATTTTAGTATCTAGACTAAAATGTGGGATTTATTTGATAAAAAATATTAGATTTAATGTAAAGAAGAATTTATAAATATGAAAATAGTTAGTTGGAATTGTGATGGTGGTTTTAGCGACAAATTTGACAATTTAATTAAAATTAAAGCTGATCTTTACTTAGTTCAAGAAGTAAATGAACGTAAAAAGAACAATTGGATTAATAATCCGAAATTTCCGATTAATAATTATTTATATTTAAGAAAAACAAATGGTAAATATCATGATTATAAGGGAGTACTTGCTTTTAGTTACTCTAAACACCGAATTAAAATTAATCGTCATTTAAATGATTTGAACATGCGTTATTATCAGTATTTTAATTTCAATCATTTTAGAATTTTAAATGTATGGACTCATCCAAATTATATTGAAAATTTAGTTAGCATTTTATTGTCTAACGAAAAAGAACTATTTAAGAATAATCATCTCTTAATTATGGGAGATTTTAATAGCAATGTAATTTGGAATTATAAACATAAATTTAGTAACCAAAATAATTTTAATGATATAACGAGAAGACATGGGATTGTTAGTGCTTATCATTTAGTAAATAAAGAATCATTTGGTAATGAACATGATTTTACTTTCCGGATGTATAAACATTTTAATCAAAAATATCATATGGACTATGCATACGCAGCAAAAGATAAAATTGTTGATTTTAAAATTAATCATTCATTAGATGAAATTTCTGATCATTCTGTACTTCAAATTATACTAAAATTTTAGCATTCCTTAATACCCTTTTTATAAACACCTAATCCCTTTTGTTGAATTGCTTTGACGTCTTTAAGTGGATCATGATCAAGCACTAAGAAGTCAGCGTTATATCCAGGTTTTAAAATTCCAATCTTTTCGTTAAACTGCTGACAACGTTCGATTAATTTAGCAGAATTAACATTGGCCTGCAATGCTTCAAAATTGCCAACTGCCATATATTTAACGAATAGTTCGAATTCCTTTGCAGTCGCATCAAAGTAAGTAAACGCGCAACCAGCATCTGTTCCAACTGTAACTGGAACACCACGATGCCAGGCATGTTTAATATTAGGAATTAACATTGACCAACATTTCTTTAATTTATCTTTTTCCCATTTTGGAACCTTATTGGTGTTCATTGCCCAGTTACATTCTAAGGTAGAAGTCAAAAATGTTTTTTGCTTCAGCATTTCATCAATCTCTTCATCGTTAATTTCAAAGCCATGTTCGATTGAATCAACACCAGCTTCAATTGCGTTTTTAAGTCCAGGATTAGCTTCGGCATGGGATGCAACGATTAAACCTTTGTGATGAGCCTCTTCAACCGCCGTTTTCATATCCTCGATGCTTAATTGTGGATTAAACATGGAATCTTGTGGCGTAATGACTCCACCAGTTGCCATTACCTTAATCGCTTTTGCACCTTTTTTGATACCGACTCTGACATCATGTCTAATGGCATCAACAGAATCACAATGATAACCCCAATTAGGTAAATCGGAGTGTCCACCTGTAATTCCAAATGGCTTTCCAGCTGGTAAAATCGTTGGCACATGTTTTAATTTGCCCTTAGCTCTTAATTTTTCTAGAACAATATCAATGTTATAGGTTGCCCCACAACCACGAATAGTTGTTACACCGGATTCTAATAATTCATGTAAATGGCGAATTGCTCTGACGGTTGATCTAATTTCATCAACATCAGTATCACCAGAAGGTGAATTAGGGTTAAAAGTGATATGGGTATGAACGTTAATCATTCCAGGCATGACATATTTACCTTTTAAATTTACTTTAGATTTTATTTTAGGTTGATCTTGATTTCCAATTTCTTCAATCGTTCCTTTATCATTATCTACAACCATCCAGGCATGCTTTTTAATTTGATCGTCTTGACCGTTAAATAAATGAAAGTTAAAGTATAATGTTTTACTCATGATGATTCACCCCATATTTTTTAATAATTAAAGTAGTTTTAAGAAAATTGATGCAATAAAAACTGAAGCAACGGAAACGGTAGCAAATCCTCCCACTACCATTTTAGGCATCGTGTGATCCATGATGTATTGGTATTCATCAACATTTGAAGCGACATTATGAGCTGCTTCTCTAGTGACAATGTAATCTGCTGGGAAACCAAATAATGCAGTTAACGCACATGCAAAAGCCATTGATTTAGATAATCCCATTGGTTTTGCTAATAAGAAAGAAACCACAAACATTCCAAAAATTCCTAATGCAATCATTGTAATGATTGGAACTAACATTTTAGGTAAATTGGAAGGTTTAACAACGTTTAAATCTGAAAAAATGTAAATTAATTCTGCGTACAAGAACCAATTAAACACACCCGATTTTTCAAGAACATTACTTTCTAAAAGATGAGCTTGATGAGCAATTACCCCTAAAATCAATCCGATCACGTAAGGATTGATGACATTATGAATTAAATTGGAAATTTCAAATGAAATTAATCCAATTAACAAAACTAGAAAAATATTGAAAGCAGCTGTCCGATATTTTTCAGGAATAAAAGGTTTTAAGGTGTCTTTCTGCTCAATTTTACTATGACTTCTAACATTTTGATTTGATCGAAAAATACCAATTAATCTTCGGTCTTCCTTTTTTAATAGAAAAGCAGTTAATGGATAGCCAATAATACTATGAACAACAAACATTGAGGTCGGGAAAGCAATTAAATCCATGATATGTTGTGCTCTTAATCCATTTGCCATTAAGAATGCCGCAACAATGCCACCTGTTAATGGTGGAACACTAGCAATGACTACTTTCCAGCGGAATAGTAATAAACCAATTCCTAGTGCTAAGATAATGGTGCCTAAAACTCCACAAAGAGCAATAACAACAACCTTCCATTGATTAATTAGCGTTCTTAAATCCATTAATGTTCCCATGTGTACAATGATGGCTGACATTACAATTGTCATAAATATTGGATCAAAACTAGCAATTTGAACGATATTTTTTGGAAAAATAGTCCAATATCCAATTAAGAACATCATGGCAGTTACGAATACGGACGGAACATAGGCCTTAGTAAATTTAGAAATCCATTCACCGACGAACAAACAAAACATTAATTCTGCTAACGCAAAAATATTAACCATTATTGATTTCCTCCTTACCAATATCCATAAGGGATTATTAACAAATTACATACTTTAATCACACTTCTCCTTTTATCATTCGTATTTATCAAATAAATAAATGTATTTTAATATTAATGTTTATATATATTTATGATAATACGAATTAAATTAATGTAATTATATATTATATTAGATAATAATGTCAATACTAATCGAATTTTAATTTAATGAATAATAAAACCATATTTTTTAAATATGGTTTTATTTTGTTTATTATGTTAATGTAACTTTTGACAATTAACAAAATTATTTAATTTTCAGCATGAAGCTTTAAAATATTAATTACAACTTCAGCCAATTTTTCCATTCCTTCAACGCTAACGTATTCATAAGGTCCATGGAAATTTCCACCAGCGTTAAATAAATTGGGCGTTGGAATCCCCTTTGGTGTAATGAAATTTCCATCGGTCCCACCACGAAATGGTTGAACATTTGGTTTTAATCCTGATTGTTTATAAGCTTTTAAAGCCAGTTCAATAATCATAGGATACTTCTTAATTACATCCCCAATATTATGGTACTGTTCTACTAATTTTAAATGAATTCGTGGTTTTTGATATCGACAATTAATATTATTAATGATTAATTTCAAATATTTTTCCTTATTATGAAATTGTTTTGTATCGAAATCCCTCAAAATAAGTTTTAATCTAGCGTGTTCGACCGTTCCATCAGCGTGGGTGATTAAATGAAATCCATCATAATTCTTACTGTACCGTGGCACATCATAATGATCCAATTTATCAATTAACTCGTGCATTAAAGCAATTGCACTAACCATCGTTCCGCAAGAGCTTCCCGGATGAACTGTCGTCCCTTGAAAAGTGATTTCAGCTTGGGAAGCATTAAAAGTTTGGTACTTAAAATCACCTGGTGCACCATTATCCAACGTATAAGCAAATTTAGTATTAAATTTCTTGGCGTCGAATTTTTTAGCACCACGACCGATTTCTTCATCAGGACCAAATGCAATTTTAAACGGGCCATGTTTAATTTCAGGATGTGCTTTTAAGCTCTTTAGAGCACCAATTAAAGCAGCGATGCCCGCCTTATCATCCGCTCCCAACAAAGTGGTTCCATCACTAGTAATCAATGTTTGACCTTTAAATTGATTTAATGCCGGAAATTCATCTGGATCCAAAATCAGGTGTCGATCTTGGTTAATCAATAATTTCTGACCGTCATAATTATGATGAACTTCTGGATTCAAATTATCAGCTGGAAAATCGGCCGTATCTAAATGCGCAATAAAACCAATCGGTGAAACTTGATGTTTAATATTACTAGGCACACTAATTGTGACGTAACCATTAGCTTGATCATACTCAACATCTCTGATTCCCAATTGATTTAAATCATCCATAATCACATGAGCTAATGTAACCTGCCCCCTTGTCGTTGGCGTTGTCTTACTATTTGGATCGGAACGCGTATTGATTCGACAATACTTGATAAATAATTTTTGAATTAATGCGGTATCAATTGATGACATTATTAATGACTCCTTCTATTTTGCATATTTAACATCATGAAGAAAACACTTTACCCAATTTTCATTATCAAATCTCCCCTTTGATAAAATAAAAAAAGCATCCACCCTTTCAATCGAAAGGGCGAATGCTTCGCTGTGCCACCTTTATTCATAGGTTATTAAATAACCTATCTCATTTCAGAACAAATCATCTTATTCCTAGCGCGATATCGGGCGCACCCGTTGTAGTTTTCGCTACCCATAAACTCAAAGACCATTTCAAATGCTGTCAATCACTTGTTTCCACTAATCACAAGCTCGCTGATCATTTCCAACATCTTACTTATCTCTTCATTGCTTAATTAATATTTCATTAATTTTATTATAATTTAATTATAATAAATGTCAAACAACATCCTATTCATCAACATATTCTTTAATATGATTAACTTTATCCTGGATGAATTTTGCTGAATCTGCCAATTTTTGTTGTTCACTATCGGTAAGATCAATGTGCACTTGTTCGATTAACCCGTTACGACCCAGAATAATTGGGTATGACATATAAGTATCATATTTATAACGGTAATTAGAAACGGGAACTTCAGTTCTAGCATCGTTCATGACAATGTTAATCAGTTTGCAAGCTGCTGAAGCAATTGCATAGTTAGTGTAGTGTTTCCCTGCAAAAACGGTATATCCTCCAACTCGAACAGATTGTTCAACTTTTTTAATTGGGAAGTGGTAAGCTTCAGCCATTTCAACCACTGGCTGATCCTTCACTTTAATTGTCGACCAAGCTGAAAATTGGGAATTACCGTGTTCGCCCATGTTATATCCACTCACTGACCTTGGATCAACATGAAATGCTTCATCCACTGCTCGTTTCATTCGTGCGGAATCGAGCATTGTTCCTGTTCCAATTACTTTATGCTTCGGAAATTCTGAATACCTTTGAAAAATAGTTGTCATCACATCACAAGGATTAGTAATCACAATCACAACGCCATGAAATCCAGCTTCCTTAACTTTTTTAGCAGCATCTTTCACTTCAGGTATGTTCAGCCTGAATTCGACAAACCGATCACCATAATGTTTTGGATCCAATTGGGCTTTAATATGACCAATTGAACAAATCACGATATCAGCATCACCCAATGCAGAATAATCATTCACGTAAATATTAGTATGATAATCAAGATTGGCTTGAGCATCCCGAAAATCCAATGCATCCGCAATTAACTTATCCTTATTTTTATCAATCAAAACCAAATCATCTGCGTAGCCATTATGAACAATGCAATGTGCGATGGTGGAACCAACGTGTCCCATTCCAATAATGCCAATTCTTCTAGTCATTTTAATTTCCTCCATTCAAAGTAATCATCATTAGTAATTCATATCATGTCAAAACAAAAAGCCTCACAGTTGATTTAACTGTGAGGTTGATTATTCAAGTAGATTTGATTTAAGATCCACACAGTTAATTCATTTTTTATCTGTGTGAAAGTCAATTAATAAGCAAGATTAAAGTTGATTAGATTCACACAGATTTTATAATTAATAAAAATAAGTGTAAATCTAATAATTGATTGTTATTAACAACCGTAATATACCTATTCATAATCAAATTTCCTTTTTATTTCTAATTTAATTCTAATGATTAATTCATAATATACTACTTAATCATAATGAATGCAATTCATTTTGAAAAATATATTAAAAATATTTAGTCCCGTTTCAAAGATCCATCCGGATTTTCCGGTTTCTTAAACGGTGTGACGTTTTGTAAGCCAAAATTACGATTGCCTAATGTATTCGCATCCTGATCAACATACGCTTCTTCAAACATTTCCATGTGAGAGTCCATTAGATCAATTAAATGCACTAACATCGCATCTTCGGTTGCTGGAACGACCGGACTGCCCCATTCTTTTCTACCATGGTGAGCTAAAATGATGTGCCGCAATAATTCAATTGATTCCTGGTGTGAATCAATTCCGTTTTGATCGCATGCTTCTTTGATCCAATCAAAACAAATCGTAATATGGCTGCTTAAAGTTCCCAAAATGGTATAATCAGGATTTTCAGCGGTTCCCATTTCCTTGGTTTTACCAATATCATGCAAAATAATGGCAGCCCGATCCATATTTATATCCACATGGTGGTACAGTGGTTTGCCAATTTTAGGATTTTGAAGACGATTTAAATCTTTTAACATTCGATATTCATGATAAGCTAACCCACCTAGAAAACTATGGTGCATCGATTTTGCAGCGGGATGGGCAAGAAAATCATGCGCATAATGCTTCATAATATAATTAATAATTATATCAAATTCTGGGTATACTTTTTTAATTTCTTTCAATTGTTTTTGAAAATAATCTCGCATCACTTTTGAAGAAACTGGGGCATGAACTAAATATGTTCCGGACCACGTTGATTTATCATCATTTTGGCGTTCAACCACCTTAATATTCTTCATATCGTTAACAGTCAGTTGAAGTTGATCGTTAAATGGATTTACATCGGCATCTTTAATTGCCAGCACTTTTCCCTTCGCGCTCGATAATTGGATTCCTTGTTGCTCAGTAACTTTCCAAACCATCATGTGATTAAGGTGATGACCATCCTGAATTTGTAAATGGGCAAATAAATCGCCATCTTTTTTCCGCTTAATTTGAACTTCTTTTAGGAGTGCCTTTCCTGTAAAACGCACACCCGCTTTTAAATCTTTTAATTGCAAAGTATTTTCCTTCTTTAAAATTATTTTATGTATAATCTGATTGTATCATGGAATCATCAAAAATCCCTTAACTAAAAAATTAACTAAGGGATTTTAATAATTTATTCAAATTAATTTAACTTTGGTGGCTTAATTTCTTTTCCCATACGTACCAACCGTAAAAAGCATTGATGGTGCATAAAAGCCAGAACATTGCAACAATCGGATTAAAGTTTACAACCCATAAAATAGTTTCAATTCCATTACCAATGATCCACATAATAAACTGTGGGGTTCCATAACGGGTAATCAGAAGAAATTGAGCGACAACGTTCGTTACCGTACTTAATGCATCTAACCAGGGATGGGGATCTAACGTTGCTGACAAAAATGGAACATGCATTAGAAACATTGCCATTAATAACCAGGCAATCACAGTAAAGATAAGCAAAAATATCCAACCAGTACCTGACATTTGTTTAACCTGAACGGTATTGACATTCTTAGCCCCGGCCATTTCATTCTTACTGTACCAAAGATATATCCCAATAAATTGGGTAACCAAAAATAAAAGATTCAAATATACTTCACCATATAAATGGCTATCATATGATACCCAAATGTAAGCAATGTTATTAATGATTCCCCAGAAATAATTACTGATTAAACCATCGGCATCGGCAACAACTGAAAAAATTTCCGTTATCCCGGCAATTAGGCTTAAAACTGGAATCAATGAGAAATCCGGTGCAAATTGAAATTTCCCGTTTGCAAATACAATCAAGAAAGAAGCAACTTCAACTAGTTGTAAAACCCATAGGTAGATACTACGGCTTTTTTTCATTCGAAAGATTTCCGAAAAAATTTCTTTGGGACTAAAAGTTAACTTCATTCCTCGACTAAAAACATCCAACTTACTTAAATTATTGTTCAAATTTGCTAGCTCCCATCATAAGCTAAACTCATCACTGTACTGTAAATATTATCAATTAACCTAAGAAGTACCATCCCATTCGGTTTTTAATTATATTTAATCATAAAAGTGGCTTTAAATCAATTAATCCTTAATTAAATCCTAATATTAAAATTAATCTAGATTTAAATAATTAAGGTAGCCATTCAAATTAAATTAAACACTTCCACTTTAAATATGATAAAATAATGAGTAATACTTAAAAAAGAGATGAAGTTTATGCTTTCTTTATGTCAGTTTAACCTCTCCAATCACCACATTAAAATTGAATTTCCGGAAATGAGTCATGCCCACGTGTTATATGAAGAAATTGCTAAGGATCGCAATGAATTACAACGCTTTCTACCGTGGGCAAACTTTATGAAATCTGAACAGGATGAAATGGATTTTCTAGAACAGTGCCGTGGTGATATTGCCAAAGGAAAGGGATTCCCATTTGTCATTTTATGTGATGGGACTCCAGCGGGAATGATTGATCTACATAATATTAACTACAACAATTCCAAAGCAGAGGTTGGTTATTGGTTATTCAGTGGTTTTCAAGGGATGGGAATTGTTACCCAGTCACTTAAAATGATGATTCAAAATATTCAAGAAGAACTTCATTTTCATAAATACGTTGTTTTGGCCGATGTTAAAAATAAAGCCAGTCAAAACATCCCGTTAAGATTAGGTTTTAAATACGAAGCTACCCTAAAGGATTATTTATATCATCATAACCGTTTTCATGATTTAAATGCATTTATTAAATTATTTTAAATAAAAAAAGCAGGATTGAAATTAATCAATCCTGTTTTAAGTTTAAATCCAGTTAAAATAATAATAGCAACATTGCAAGTGATGCTAAGGCATTTTGTAAGAAATGCATTGAAATTGACGCTTTAATATTACCAGTTTTTTTATAAATATATCCTAAGCCTGCTCCCATGCTGAAATAAGTTAAGAAAGCAAAAATATCACCGCCAGTTGCGTGCCCCAGTGCAAAAAAGACAGAGCTCACAATAATTGGCATCCAAAAACTATTTTCTTTAAAGAAAACATCCATAATAAAACCGCGAAAAATAAATTCTTCAACAAATGGTGATAATAGTAAATCTAAAATAAAGAAAATTAAGACAACTTTATCACTATTGCTTGCAATTCCGTTTAATATCGATTGATTAGCAGTCGTTTGGGTATGATAAACAACATTATCTAATATTGATAATACAATATTAATAATGAAGACTACAATCCAAACTTTAATACTAAATTTTAATTGTGATTTAGTTAATTTACCAATGTGATTACGGCCCCATGCTTTATACGCAAAATAAATTGCTGCAAATGATCCAAATAAAATCAAGAAGGTAAATCCAACGTATAAGACGCTTTTAAGAATTGAATAATGTTTGTAAACTGCAATCACAGTCGGAGCTAAATTCATTGAGTAAATCAGTGTAATTGCAATTACCACAATCACATGCAATAAAAATTTAGTCGATTGACCTAATCGTTCAGAAAAATTTTTAAAAATAAGAAGCACATCCCTTTATAAAATCATAAACTGATTTAATTATAAATGTAAAAGGGTTTGTTTGTCAAATTAACGTTGAACTAAATTATAAAATATATAAAAAGAGGTTATCTTAATTGACACGACCACAATTCAATCAAATTACTAGTCCTAATGAATTTCTTAAATTCTATTGGTACAAAGAAGAATTGCGGTTAATTTGTTGGAGACTCCAGTTACCAACGAGTGGAACTAAAGCTAATTTAAATCACTATATCTTACAGTATTTAAACGGGATTCCAGTTAATCAAATTCAACCCATTAAAAGTCGTCATTTAAAAAATGACTTAAAGGCAAAACAAACTAATTTAAACACAAAATTACTCAATTCTGGTTTTGCATTAAACAATCAAGCAAGATTATTTTTTGCTAATTATTTCAACGTAAAGAGATTTACTTTCAAAAAAGTAAAGATCAAAAGCATAATTTAATTGCCGCTATTTATTATCATCACAATAAATGGTTAAATATAAATAGTAAAGGCTCCACTGATAGATGGCATGTCATCACAATTAATGATCATGGTAAACGAATTCACGCTTTAGAAAACATTGCTGGAAGTGGTAATTTCAAGACTATTTTCTTCCCTAGTAAACATATTGCAAAACAATTAAGTCATCGTTATCCGGTTGTCAGCCTCAGGGTGAGAAATTAAAATATTATAAATATAAATTCTTAAAAGAATGAATTTTTAAAGTAGTTTTAACTATTTTAGAAATTCATTTTTTTAATTAAGTCGACTCCTTACTAACTTTTTATAAATGGTGCTATGATGCAGTTGACATCAAATCATTATATTAATAAGGGGGTTATTAATAATGACAAAAAATAGGATTCTAGCAAGCGTTGCATCATTAAAAGTTCTCGAATCATGGGGAGTTAAAAACATCTATGGTTATCCTGGTGGATCCATTAGTTCATTAATGAATGCACTTCAAATTGAACAAAACAGGATTCATTATATTCAAATTAGACATGAACAAGTTGGTGCGTTAGCAGCATCTGCTCATGCTAAACTAACCGGTAAAATAGGTGTTGCATTCGGTTCAGCCGGACCTGGTGCCGTCAATTTACTTGATGGATTATACGATGCTAAATATGACCATGTTCCCGTTTTAGCAATTGTCGGACAAGTACCAAGCACTAATATTAACTATAATTTCTTTCAAGAAATTCCAGAAAAACCAATTTTTGAAGATGTCGCTAGCTATAATCGTGTCGTTATGACGCCCGAAAGTATGCCCCATGTTTTTGATGAAGCAATCAAAGCAGCCTATGCCAATAAAGGTGTTTCAGTGGTGGTTGTACCTAATGATTATGGATTCAAAGAAATTCCGAACCGTTCATACACGAGTGTTAGTGCCACTGATGACAAAAAGGCACCACTTCCTATGGTTAATGATCAAGAAGTTAAACAATTTTTAACCATGGTTAGTCACGCTAAACGGCCTGTAATTCACTTTGGTCGTGGCATTAAGAATCACGGTAGTCAATTAGTCAAGTTATCAGAAAATCTACAAATTCCTTTAATTGCTGATGGCTTAGCCTTTAACCTTATTTCACATAAATATCGTGGCTTTTTAGGAACGTTCGGCCGTGCATCTTCTAAAGCTGCGGATGAAATTCTTGCCACTGCTGATTTAGTAATTGACATTGGTGGTGACTTTCCATTTGCCCATGTTTTTTACGCTAGTCATCCCTTTAAATATATCCAAATTGATACTGACCGTTCCAAATTAGGTCGTCACCATCACTTAGATTTAGGCATTTGGTCTGATGCTGGAAAATTTATTAACCGAATTTTAGAACAAAGTTCAACGGCACATCAATCTAAATTCTTTCAAGCTGCCATTGCTGATATGGATAATTGGCGCAACTACTTAGGTCAAATTGAAGCATCATCTGATGACCCCATTTTGCCAAGTCAAGTCTATTATCAAATCAATCACCATGCAGATAATGATGCGATCTATTCCATTGATGTTGGCGATAACATCATCAATACTTTCAGAAATTTACAACTTACCACTAAAAATAAATGGATTACTTCTGCATTGTTTGCCACCATGGGATTTGGTCTTCCAGGTGCGATGGCCGGTAAAATCGATTATCCAGACAGACAAGTTTGGAACATCACCGGTGACGGAGCTCAATCAATGGTGATGCAGGATTTAGTCACTTTAGCTAAATATCAATTACCAGTGATTAATGTTGTCACTTCTAATCAAACGTTGAGTTTCATTAAAGGTGAACAAGAAGATACGCCAATGCAATTCTTTGGCGTTGACATCCATGATATTAATTTTGAAATGGTTGCAAAAGGCATGGGAATTGATGCTACCACTGTTCATAATATCCATGAATTAAAACCAGCTTTTGATAAAGCCGTTCAAGTCTCTAAATCAGGCAAGTCATTTTTGATTAATGTCAAGATTGCAGACCAAAGAGCATTACCGGTTGAAGATCTTAAAGTTACCATTCGAGATAGGAGAGTTGAAGAATCCGTTAAACCAGTCTACCGAATTGATAAAGTTGACAAACATTATACAGTTCGAGAACTTTTTGATCATTATAAAGGCCAATCATTAAAGCCAGTTACCGAATTCTTTAATCAATTTAACGTTAAATTTTAAATCAAAACAAAAATACTGATAACTAAATTTAGTTACCAGTATTTTTATCTATCCATATTATTAAAAAAATTAATCGATTTTACGTTTAGGATTCAAAATGTGCATTGGATCTAAAAGTGATTTAATTTGCTGTTGTAAGTAATCAACATTGTTACCTAATTCAGTGTTAACCCATTGATTTTTAAGTGAACCAACTGAATGTTCACCAGAAATTGTGCCACCTAACTCTAATGATTTTCTAAACATCATTTGAACTGCTTTTTGAACGTTATCTGGAATGCCCTTTTCAGATTTGGGCCAGTTAACAATTGGATGAACATTACCGTCACCAGCGTGTCCGGCAACATAAATATTAACATCCAACTTTTTACTAATATCATTAATTGATGCCATTAAGTCAGCAAATTTAGACATAGGAACGGCCATATCTTCCATCACATATGCTTTACTTTGATCAGCATAAACAGCCGGTAACATGTCCTGGCGTGCTTTAATAATTGTTGCTTTTTCTTTAGCATCCTTGGTTACTTTTAGATCGGTCGCATGATATTTCCTTAAAATTTGTCGAACAGTCTGTAGCGTATCATCGTCATGATTATCAAGTTTAAAGACTAACATTGAATTACCTTTATCAGCATAATCAGTCTTGTCTTTTTGATCAATTGCTTTCATCACATTATGATCCATGGCCTCAAGCATTGATGGACTAACGCCAGAAGTTCTAATTGTGGCCACTGCCTGTGATAAGTCATTTAAATTATTGAAAAAGGCCATCCCTAAAATTGAATCGCTCTTTGGAATTGGAAATAATTTTACAGTGACTTTTGTAATAATCCCTAAAGTTCCTTCAGAGCCAACAAACAAATGGGTTAAATCATATCCAAATGCCTGTTTATAGGTTTTGCCACCTAAATTAAGAATCCTGCCGTCAGCTAAAACAACTTGTAATCCTAAAACAGAGTCCTTAGTGGAACCGTATTTAAGATTACTCATCCCGCCAGCATTGGTATTGACATTCCCACCAATTGATGACATTGGGCGGGAAGCTGGATCAGGTCCGTATAACATACCAACTTTATTAGCTTCATCATTTAAATGCTTATTGATAACGCCAGGTTGAACAACTGCAACTTGATCACTTGGATTGATTTCTAAAATCTGATTCATTTTAGCGGTTGATAAAAGAATACCATGATTAATGGCATCAGATCCGGAAACAACGCTGGTTGCAGCGGTTTGTGGAACAACTGGTAAATGATACTGTCTAGCAACTGATAGAACACCTTGAATGTCTTTAACATCTGATACTTTTACAATTGCTACAAAGTGGTCATGATCAATCTGTAGGCCATATGAATCATTTTGATATTGATCTAATGTCTTAGAATCACTAGCAACATCAGCATGTGGTGCCCGTTCCTCCAATGCATTAATAATATCTGAATCTTTGAATGCTTTAAAAATTGCCATAAACATTCCTCCTAAACTTTAATTAATTTACTAAAACTCAGTTTAGACTCAATTAAACAATAGTCAATCATTATTACTTACTTTTTATTAGTTGATTAAGAAAATAAAAAGGATTCTTACAATGAATCCAAGAATCCCGGTAAGTACTTATGGAAAGTATCTTTATTAATCGACAAATATTTAATTTGAGCATCTTTTCTTGTATGGGTTAACCCAACCGATCGTAAAATTTTAAAATGGTATGATACCGTCGATTTACTAATGTTCAACTCCCCTCCGACTTCACCACACGTCATTTCACGATGATGTCGGTACAAAATGCGGATCATGCTTAAACGGTTCACATCCGACAACGCTTTAAAAATATCTGCCCTTTTCTTATCCATTTGTTCTAATGTCATGAAACAAATGTAGTGCATAAATAATAATATGTCAATTACTTACAGTCAATTTAATCAGCCCGGTCTTTAACTTCTTGCATGTACCGATTGCCCCAGTGTTCCATTGACATAATAATGGGCTCAAAGCTAAGTCCAAATTTTGTTAGTTGGTATTCCGTTTTAACCGGGATTGTAAGGTAAGTTTTTTATGAATTAAACCATCATTTAATAATTCGTTTAGTTGTTTAATCAGCATTCGCTTTGAAACATATGGTAATTTACGCTGAAGCATTGAAAAACGTAATTTCTCATTCTTTAATAAATGATAAAGAATTACCGTTTTCCACTTACCGGAAATAAATTGAAGTGTGTTCTGGACTGGACATCCAGAATCACAATCATAAACTTTAATCTTTTTTCAACCTTCTTTAGTTTAATTATATCACCTCACCTTTTACAATTGACGTGGTGAATTTAAATTCACTTCTTAAATTACTAATGTGACTTTCTTATGATTGAAGTGGAGGTAATTTTATGAACAAAGAAATGAATGCAATCGGGTTTGATCAACATTTACCAATTGACAACCCCGACAGTTTTAAAACCATTAAGAAAACTATCCCAGATCCAAAAGGTCATGAATTATTAGTCAAGGTAAACGGAATTTCCGTTAACCCCGTCGATATTTTTTCACGTCGATCCGGTGGCAAAGGTAAATTGAAACATCCTAAAATTATTGGATGGGATGCAGTCGGAACCGTTGTTAAAGCTGGCAGTGACGTTTCATTATTTCACCATGATGACCGGGTTTGGTATGCTGGCGATATCACTAAAGATGGCAGTGATGAGCCATACCAAATTATTGATGAACGAATTGTTGGCAGTGCTCCACGTTCTTTAGAAGATTCACAAGCTGCTGCAGTTCCACTCGTTAGTTTGACAGCATACGAAGCTTTATTTGAAAAACTACCGATTCAAATCGATAACCAAGAAGAAAATAAACACCACACGATTCTAATTATTAATGGTGCTGGTGGAGTTGGCTCCATGGCTGTTCAATTAGCTCACTTAGCTGGATTAAAGGTCATTGCGACTGCTTCGAATGAAAAATCAATCCAGTGGGTAAGAAGAAATGGTGCTGATGAAGTTGTTAATCACCATCAAGATTTGGTTTCACAAGTTCGCAAATTAGGACATCATTTTGTTGATTATGCTTTAAATCTTAATAATTTAGATGCCCACTGGGATGAATTGGCTGAATTAATTAGACCGGATGGCTGGATTGCAGCCACAACCGAGAATCGTCATCTGATTGATTTACAGAAATTAACTAAGAAACGGGCAACGTTCACTTGGGAATGGATGTATACAAAGGCTTATTATCAAACTAAAGATATGATTACCCAACATCAAATTCTTGATAAAATTAGTGAATTATACGATCAAAAGAAATTATTGCCAATCATGCGGAAACATTATTCACCAATTAATATTGATAATTTGAAGAAGGCTCATGCTGATATTGAAACTGGCCATACAATTGGTAAAATTACGTTAACGAAATGGGAATAAAAACGGTTAAACTAAAATAGCCACAGAAATTAATCCGTGGTTATTTTTTATTCATAATATGAATAATGATGATTAAAATAGTGATGAACGGCATGGGTAAATGACTTTGATAAAAATATTTTAATTTAAAGTTTCATCATTATATCCGATAAATAATCTTTTTAACAATGAATTTAATTACAATGGATTGAGCTTGATCGCCATTAGGATACTTTTGCATTTGATTAGTCGATATGCCAAGAAGTCCTTGGATTTTCACTTTTAAATTAGTTTCTTCCATGTACTCTCTCTTACATGCATCAACAGCTGTTTCACCAAATTCTAGCGCACCGCCAGGCAGTCCCCATTCGTTGAAGTCGGCTCTTTTTTGTAACAAAATTTCATTCTTTTGATTAACAAGAATTCCGCCAGCAAAAACTAAAATAAGTGATTGATGGCCAACTAATTTTCGGATGTCTCAAATATAATTCTTCATCTTAAAATTTAATCCAATTTTTTCGGTACTTTCACACCTAAATCTTGACCAATCTTTTCAATTTGTTTAGCAGTCACATCGTCAATGGAAACCCCGTGCTTTTCATTATCAGCATAGAATCGGTATTCACGATCACCAGGGACTTTAATCTCTTTACCAGGAATATGTGGTAAATTTCTAAGACGGTCAAACATTTTACTAGCCCGTTTAGTTAGACCGTCCAAATCACCAAAGAATGATGGATCAATTGCTAATAGGCATTGACTAAAATCATGTTTACCCACATTCGTATCTGCTGAAATAGAACCTTGAGCTAAAATTCCTGTTAATAATTCAACAATAATTGAATTACCAAAACCCTTATAGTTAGAATTTTGTTCTGATGAGCCACCAAGGGTTAATAATCCGCCACCCTTTTGATTCGGCGTTAATGCAGCGTTATATAGACTCTTTTCAGCTTGCTTTGGATCAGTTACAACCTGACGATGCTTATCAACAACCCATTCACCCGGTAACTTTTGTTTCATTTTATCGTGAACTTGAATTTTTCCACCGGCAACGACTGAAGTTGCACCATCAAATACGTATGGATGTGGTTTAGCAGGAAATGTGAATGCAAAAGCGTTCGATCCTAGAAAAGCTTGAAATGCATTGATTGGAACCACTAATGGTCTGGTATTAGTCATGGCAATCCCAATTAAGCCCTTTTTAACAGCTTTTCTTGCCCAGTAACCGGCAGTGCCAAAATGATTAGAATTTCTAATGACTGCAATCGAAATCACTGATTTTTTAGCTTTTTGAATTAATTTATTCATTGCTAAGTTACAAGCAATCTGTCCCATATTTTTATTGGCATCGACTAATAAACTGGTCGGTGATTCTTTTAAAATTTTAACTTTATTTTCAGGATGAATCGTTCCCTCATGAACTAAACTTAGGTACCATTTAAGACGTTGGATACCATGGGAGGAAATTCCCCTTAAATCCGCATCAGTTAAGGTATCAGCTAACAAATGACTACTGTCTTTTGAAAAACCAGTCTCGTTAAAAACTTGTTCTAAATATGTAAACTCTTCTTTTGCATCAATTTTCATCTTAAATCACACTCCTATTTGCTAAGCATTGTTTTAATCAAATCTTAATTTGATTTTAATAAAGCATACAAACAATGGACGGGTTTGTCAAGGTGATTTTATAAATAAAAAACATTATCAAATTATAATTTTGATAATGCTTTTATTTACAATTTAAAATTTTACAAAACTTTACTCAAAAATGTTTGAGCATCCTTGGTTTTCGGATGGTTAAAGAATTGTTTCGGATCAGATTTTTCCTGAATATTACCATGATCCATAAACCAAATATGATTGGAAACATTTTTAGCAAATTCCATTTCATGAGTCACAATAATCATGGTCATCCCCTGTTTAGCCAAGTTTTGCATGACACGTAAAACATCACCAACCATTTCAGGATCCAAAGCAGAAGTCGGTTCATCAAATAACATTACTTCCGGGTTCATGGCTAACGCTCTGACAATCGCTACTCTTTGAGCTTGACCACCGGATAGACTATAAGGATAAACATGGGCTTTATTCGCTAAACCAACCATTTTTAACAGTTGATAGGCTTTCTTTTCAGCTTCAGCTTGATCTTCATGGTTAACCTTCATGGGTGCTAACGTAATATTATCTAAAACGGTTTTATTATCGAATAAATTAAAACTTTGAAAGACCATCCCTAAATGGGTTCTTAAATGAATCAATTCTTTTTGGGAACTGGTCATCAAATTTTTGCCGTTAAAAATTACCTTTCCACCCGTTGGTTTCCCTAACATGTTCAAGCAACGAAGGAACGTACTTTTACCAGCCCCAGAAGGCCCAATCAATGAAATGACGTCGCCTTTGTTAACATTTGCGTTGACGTGATTCAAAATTAAATTATTTTTAAACTGTTTACTTAAATTTTCAACTTTAATTATTGGTTCCATGATTCATCTTCCCTTCATAAAACTTCATCGTTCTAGAAATGGCAAACGTAATAATGAAGTAAATAATCATAATGACCGCAATCGGTGCAATTCCCTGGTAGGTATCAGCTTGAACAGCTCTCATTTGATACATTAATTCACCCACACCAATGATGGATGCTAACGAACTATTTTTAATTAATGAAATAAATTCATTTCCTAAGGCTGGCCAGATGTTTTTAATGGCTTGTGGTAAAACAATGTATCTCATCGTTTGTGATTGTGATAAACCAAGTGACAATGATGCCTCGCTTTGACCTACGTTAATAGAGGTAATGCCACTTCTGATAATTTCAGCAACGTAAGCACCCGAATTAATTGAAATCGCGACAATTCCAGAAGTTAATGCCGGAACGTTAACAACTGCGCCTAATCCAAAATAGACAAACATGATTTGAACCATCAATGGCGTGCCACGAATGAATTCGATGTAAACAACGGCAATTGCGTGTAATAACCAGTTATGACTTAATCTCATCAGTGCAAAGATAATTCCTAAAACAATCCCGAAACAAACTGAAATGAGTGAAATCATAATCGTGTATTCAGTTCCTTTAAGAAAGTAATCCTTATAAGACCACATTGAATTAGCAACCGATTGATTTTTATTATTCGTCATGTGTTTAATAGCTTGCGGAACAAATTGATCGGTATATTCATGTTTAGCCTGAACCTGTTGAATTGTCTTATTGGCAGATGCAACTAATGATTTAGCACCCTTGGAAAAAGCGGCATTATTGTCGGAACTAGCACCACTGCTGGCACTAAAGCCAGCTGGAATTTGCATAATGCCACTATTATGTTCAACGTATGCTTTAGCAACCGATGCATCCATTGGAACGGCAGATACTTTGCCAGTCTTTAAAGCTAAGACTAAATCATCAACACTTTCCATTCCTTTCAGGTTAACGTTTTTAATTTGACTCTTAGCTAAATCGTATTGAACGGAACCAACTTGACCACCAACGGATTGGCCGCTTAAATCATGGTAGGATTTAATTTTGTTTTTGTCTTTTTTATTAATAACTAAATCAGTGCCAGATGTATAGTAACTATTGGTAAAATCAACACTCTTTGCTCTCTGAGGGGTTTTATTCAAACCGGCAATAATCATATCAATTTTACCGGTTCTTAAAGCAACCATTAATGAATCAAATGACATTGATTTAACCTTTAATTTAACTCCCATATCATGAGCAATCTTTTGACCTAGTAAAATATCGGCACCGTAAACCTGTGAACTTCCATTATTCTTACCGATAAATTCATATGGCGGATAATCGGGAGCGGTTCCCATGACAAGTGTACCCTTCTTTTTAACATTCTTTAGATAATTATCATGAGTCGGCTGTGCTTTAGCATTTGCGGATGGATTAACCATCCCTAATAATCCGCTCAAAGCAAGCATAACTGTTGCTATTAATAATAAAATTTTTTTGATTTTTGGATTAATCATTGAATCATCATTCCTTTAACTGTTTTTTAGCATTTTTTATCTGCATTGCAACCTGATCAAAACCAGTACCACCAAGTGAATGACGTCTTTCAACCGCCACTTCGGATTTCAAAACATGGTAGGCATCATCATCAATTAAATTAGAAGCTTGTTTTAATTCATCTAAACCCATGTCTTGTAGGAAACGGTGTTCTTTAATGCCTTTAGCAACTAATTGCCCGACCGTTTCATGGGCTTGTCTAAACGGCATGCCCTTGCTTGCTAAGTAATCAGCCAATTCGGTTGCATTGGAATAATCCTTTTCAGTCGTTTCCTTCATTCGCTGCTTATGAACTTTAACCGTTGAAAGCATTCCCGATAAAATTTTTAAAATCGGAATAATATTATGAACGGTGTCAAAAACGCCTTCCTTGTCTTCCTGTAAGTCCTTGTTATAAGCCAGTGGCAATGATTTCATTGTTGATAGTAATCCCATTAAATGGCCATACATTCGACCAGTTTTACCACGAACCAATTCAGCCATATCAGGATTCTTTTTCTGTGGCATAATCGAACTACCAGTGGTGTATTGATCACTTAATTCAATGTAGTTAAATTCATAACTCTCCCACATACTAATTTCTTCACATAATCTTGATAAATGCATCATCAAAATGGAAGCATTGCTTAAAAATTCAAGTGCAAAGTCACGATCGGAAACGGCATCAAGTGAATTCGCATATACTTGTTTGAAACCAAGTTCCCTTGCCGTAAATTTTGGATCCGTTTTAAAAGTGGTCCCAGCTAAAGCAGCTGCTCCCAACGGTGAAATATCAGTGTGTTTCATATTGAATTGGAATCTTTCCTTATCACGCTGAAGCATCTGATAGTAAGCCATTAAGTAGTGTCCGTATGAAATTGGCTGAGCATGCTGCAAGTGGGTATAACCAGGCATAATCGTATGAACATTTTTTTCAGCTAATTTAACAAATACCTTTTGTAAGCCGGTAATTAAATCGATGGTTTTAGGTAAACGATGCTTTAAATAAAGGTGAAAATCAACGGCGACTTGATCATTTCTTGATCTAGCCGTGTGTAATTTCCCAGCAACCGGACCAATTTTCTTAGTTAAAAGTTCTTCAATATTCATATGAATATCTTCATAGTGATAATCAAATTTCACCTTTCCATTTTGAATATCTTTTTGAAGACTTTCTAACCCTTGAATAATCTTTTTACAATCGGCAGCTGGCAAGATCTTGGTATGCTGAAGCATTTTCACATGGGCAAGGGATCCTTCAATATCTTCGTTTGCTAGCTCCTGGTCAAAATAAATGGAAGCACCAAACCGATCGAATAAATCATTGGTCGTTCCTTGAAACCGACCGCCCCATAATTTACTGTTCATGATGCTTTGATCCTTTCTTATTTTTAACTAAAACCTTTGATTTTTGTTTCTGATTAACAATTGATTTAACAAATGCTTTTTGCTGGTTCTTGATTTTAACTTGGGAAGCGACTTGGGTTGGTAATCCCCATAGTTTTATAAAACCAAGTGAAGCATTTTGATCAAATGAATCGGCGGAAGTATAAGTAGCTAAGTCCTTGTTATAAAGCGATTCATCAGATTGACTCCCCATAATGAAGATGTTGCCTTTAAACAATTTCAATTTAACGTCACCACTAACAACTGATTGGGTTGATTTAATAAATAACTTTAAGGAGGTCATTAATGGTGAGAACCAAAGGGCGTTATAGATCATATTGGTCATCTTATGTTCAATCAATGGTTTAAAGTGGGCAACATCCCGTTCTAAAGTTAAATTTTCCATTGCATGGTGAGCTTTAATCAATGTCATTGCAGCTGGTGATTCATAAATTTCTCTTGACTTAATTCCGACCAACCGGTTTTCAACGTGATCAATTCTACCGATGCCATGTTTGCCAGCTAAGTGATTCAATTTACCAATCAAATCAGCAAATTTCATCGGATGGCCATCCAATGCAACTGGTTTTCCTTTTTCAAAGGTAACCTTAACCATTGCCGGTTCATCAGGTGTTTTTTCAATGGGATTGGTAATTCCAAACGCATCTTCTGGTGCTGGATGCCATGGATCTTCTAGAACTCCACATTCATTCGCTCTTCCCCAGATATTAGCATCAATTGAATATGGTGAATCCAAATCAACTGGGATTGGAATGTTATGTTTTTTAGCAAATTCAATTTCTTCTTCCCGGTTCCAGTGCCATTCTCTAACGGGACTGATAACTTTTAAATTTGGATCCAAGGAATGAATGGCAACGTCAAAACGAACTTGATCATTCCCCTTTCCAGTACAACCATGGCAGATGCCCATAGCATTTTCTTGGTGGGCAATTTCAACTAGCTTTTGACTCATCAATGGCCGTGATAATGCTGAACTTAATGGGTATGAATCCTCGTATAAAGCATTTGCATCTAAAGCGTATAAAAGAAAATCATCAGCAAATTCATCTAAAGCATCAATCACAAATGCTTTTTTAGCACCAACTTTTAGTGCTTTTTCCTTAATGGCATTCAAATCTTTATTTTCTCCATAATCTTCACCAACGTTAATACAGCAAGCAATTACGTCGTATCCCTTTTCAATTAACCATGCAATTGAAACTGATGTATCTAAACCACCTGAATATGCTAAAACAACCTTTTTATTTTCTGACATTAAAATTCACTCCTTATCAATAATTTATCTAACAAAAAAGCCCACTTGGAAAAATTCCAAGAGGGCGAATGTAATTCACTGTGCCACCTCAATTTCCAATTGACTCACATCAATTGGCTTAAGAAGTTATTAACTTCAGCGATAACGGGCTAGCGATGATTCCTAATTCATTTCGGAATCGAACTCCCAGGCACGATTTAATGATTATCATCCCAAGGTCTCATCAATCCTAAGGTTTCTGTTATGAATTACCATTAAAATTCCTGTTCATTGTTCTTCTAAATTTTGATTTAATTTTAAAGGGAAACAAAAAATCCCCTTGAGCAAAATGCTCAAGAGGACGATTTAATCGCGGTGCCACCTCAATTTCTAGTTGATTCACATCAACTAGCTCAAGAAGTTAAATAACTTCAGTGGTAACGCAACCAGCGGTTTTTCTACTTTGTTTTCGAGAAACGATTCACAGACACGATCTAATGAACATTATACTTAGTCCCATTTCCCTAAGCTTCCTTCTAATAATGTTTCATTAAAATTTCTGCTCAACATCTTTATTTCTTTAATTGTTAAATATAATAATCCCATTAATTATAAAAGTCAACAGTGATTTATTATTTTTCTTTAATTATTATATTAATTATATTATTTTAATAGTCATTTGTGATATATTAATAGTGGTGATAATAATATGGAATTGTTTCAAAGGAGATGTTAAGCATGGGGTTTCTTTATGCTTTTAACTTTATTTTATTTTTTGCCGGGGTCATAGGTACTGTTGTAACATTTATTAATCTAGTCTATAGATTAGTCAAGCATGAACACAATTACACTAGAAGAATCCTATTATTGATCTTCTTTATTATTATCACCATCATTTCCATTAATATTGATGGATCATTTATTCACTTTCTCCTCCATCCGTAAATGATCCGTCTTAGTCACTACTTTAAAATCCACCAATTAAATCCTAATACTCTTCATAATTAGTATTTTGATTTAACTGATGGATTTTATTTTATCTTTATTATCATTTATATGATTTTTACGTTAATTTAATTAAAAATTTAAAATTTACAAAAAATTTACAATTAATAAATATTAACTTTACATTCGTCTGATACACTTGCAGCGTAGATTGATGGAAGGAGGCCATCCGAATGGGCTAGACGTTCATTTGTTACGATCTTAATTATTGGTTCATTATTTCTAGGAGGTTTGTCAAAAATGAAATTCAAAAAATTGTTAACTGTTATTTCCGTTGTAAGTGTTGCCGGTGCAGTCTTAGCCGGTTGTGGATCATCAGGTTCAAATTCTAGTTCATCTTCATCAGGTTCAACTTCAGGATCAAATACAACTGTTAATGCGGTTGGATCCACTGCTCTTCAACCCTTAGTTGAACAAGCTTCCAGCAATTATCAAAAGTCACATAGCGGAACCAGTATTAACGTTCAAGGTGGCGGATCAGGAACTGGTTTAAGTCAAGTTCAAGAAGGTGCAGTTAGCATTGGTAACTCTGATATCTTCGCTGAACAAATGAAAGGTATCAATGGTTCAAAGTTATTAGACCATCAAGTTGCCGTTGTTGGGATGGCACCCGTTGTTAATAGCAATGCTGGTGTTAAGAATTTATCAATGAAACAACTTCAAAATATCTTTACTGGTAAAACTACTAACTGGAAACAAGTTGGTGGTAAGAATGAAAAGATTACCGTTGTCAACCGTGCCCAAGGTAGTGGAACTAGAGCTACATTTGAAAATTCAGTTCTTAATGGTAAATCAGCAGTTAAATCACAAGAACAAGATTCAAATGGTACGGTTCAAAAAATTGTTTCGAGCACTCCTGGTTCAGTTAGTTACTTGGCCTTCTCCTTCATTAACGGCGTTAAAGATTTAACCCCACTTTCAATTAACAACGTTGCTCCTACTGATAGCAACGTTGAAACTAACAAATGGAAGATCTGGTCTTATGAACACATGTATACAAGCAAGAAACCTTCTAAGACAGCTACCCAATTCATTAACTACATTAAATCTAGTTCAGTTCAAAACTCATTAGTTAAGAAATTGGGCTATATCAACATTCATAACATGAAAGTTCAAAAGAATGCCAATGGTTCCGTATCAAATAAATAATTGGAACTAAATAGAATGAAAGAAATTGAAATAAGTATCCACTTATTTCAATTTCTTTATGCAGGAGATGATTTTAATTGGATGATATTAAAAGAAAGCTTTTAAAACCTTCCAAAGAAACCCATCAGGAAAGTATTGGTCGAACAATTTGTTACATTTGCACAACGTTAATTGTATTAATGGTCATTTTAATCTTATATTTCATCATTGCACGTGGCCTTGCAACATTTACAGTTAACCATGTTAACTTATGGGACTTCCTATCCAAATCAAATTGGGCACCCACTCAAGTTGACGCCCATGGAAAACCAGAAATCGGTGCATTACCAATGATTGTCACATCATTCAGTGTCACAATTTTAGCCGCCTTAGTCGCAACACCATTTGCAATTGCCGCAGCTATTTTCATGGTTGTCCTCGCCCCTAAACGTGGTAAAAAAATATTACAGACAGTCGTTGAATTACTTGTTGGTATTCCATCAGTTGTTTATGGTTTCATTGGATTAATGGTTGTCGTTCCAATCATCAGACATATTTGGGGCGGAACTGGATTCGGAATTCTTAGTGGAACGTTAGTCCTCTTCGTGATGATTTTACCAACCATTACTTCATTAACGGTTGATAGCCTAGAAGCCGTTCCTAGATATTTATTGGATGCATCATTGTCATTAGGTGCAACGTCATGGCAAACCATTTATAAAGTCATGTTAAGGTCAGCAACTCCAGGAATTTTGACCGCTATCATTTTTGGAATGGCCAGAGCATTCGGTGAAGCATTAGCCGTTCAAATGGTAATTGGTAACGCAGCCATCATGCCAAAGAACTTGCTAACTCCATCGGCAACTTTAACAAGTCAACTAACAACTGAAATTGGGAATACCATTTCGGGGACCCTTCCAAATAATGCACTTTGGTCATTAGGTTTAATCCTATTATTAATGTCATTGGTATTTAACATTGCAGTTAAACTAATTGGAAAAAAGGGGATGATAAACAATGAATCCAAGAATCGCTAATAAAATTGCCCATGGCGTTATCTATACTTTGGTTGCCATTGTTATTATTATTCTAATCTTCTTAATTAGTTATATTTTAGTCAATGGCTTACCTTATGTTACCCCTCACTTTCTAAGCGCTCCGTCACAAGTAATGAATGCGGGCGGTGGAATTCGTGATCAACTATTTAATTCAATCTATCTATTAATTTTAACGCTCATCATTTCATTTCCAATTGCATTAGGAGCCGGAATCTATTTATCAGAATATGGCAGTGGTAAAATTTCAGGTCTAATCAGAACAACCATTGAAGTCTTAAGTTCATTACCTTCAATTATTGTTGGCTTATTCGTTTACCTCCTCTTCGTAATTAGATTTCACATTGGTTTCTCAATCCTATCCGGTGCAGTTGCATTAACATTTTTCAACCTTCCAATCTTGACTAGAAACATCGAAGATTCATTTCAAAGTGTCCCTAATTTACAAAGAGAAGCTGGAATTTCACTAGGATTATCACATTGGAAAACAATTACTGGTGTCATCTTCCCAGAAGCAATTCCCGGAATCATTACTGGAATTATCCTGAGTAGTGGCCGTGTCTTTGGTGAAGCTGCCGCTTTGATTTATACTTCTGGACAAAGTGCTCCCGTGGTTAACTATGCTGATTGGAATCCATTTGATGCTGCCAGTTTTCTAAATCCAATGCGACCCGCTGAAACGCTTGCCGTTCATATTTGGAAGTTAAATACCGAAGGATTAGTACCCGATGCTAAACAAATTTCAAGTGGTTCATCCGCCATTTTGATTTTAGTTATCTTAATCTTTAACATTAGTGCTCATTTTCTTGGTAACTATCTATATAGACACATCACTTCTTCCAGCAAATAGTTTTAGAAAGGATCAATAGTATGAAAAAGTATGATCTAAACGATACTTACATTGCCTCATTTGACAATGAAAAAGCAATCACAACTAAAAATATTCAAGTGTTTTATGGTAAGGACCAAGCTTTCTTTAACGGCAGCTTAGCATTTCCCCGCTATAAAATCACCGCCTTAATTGGTGCATCAGGGTCCGGGAAATCAACTTTCTTAAGATGCTTGAATCGGATGAATGATGACGTTGCAACCGTTAAAGGTGACATTATGTACCGTGGTTTAAATATTAATTCTAAAAAAATCAACGTCTATGAATTAAGAAAACACATTGGAATGGTATTTCAACGGCCAAATCCGTTTGCTAAATCAATTAATAACAACATTACTTTTTCACTCAAAGCCCATGGAATGAAGAATAAAAAACAATTGCGACAACGGGTTGAAAAGAGCTTAAAAGATGCGGCTCTATGGGATGAAGTCCATGGCGAATTAAACCAGAGTGCTTTGGCGCTATCTGGTGGTCAAAAGCAAAGATTATGTATTGCTAGAGCAATCGCTATGCAGCCGGATATTTTATTACTTGATGAACCAGCCAGTGCATTAGATCCGGTTTCAACCGCTGAAGTTGAATCCACCCTTAAAGAATTAAAGAAGAAATATACAATCATCATTGTCACCCATAACATGCAGCAAGCATCCAGAATTAGTGATTACACCGCCTTCTTTTATATGGGGCATGTTCTAGAGTATAATACCACCAAGAATCTTTTCACTAATCCACATGTCAAAGCGACTGAAGATTATATTTCCGGTAATTTTGGATAGGAGTAGTTGATATGAATCAAGATATCATTATCAGTAAGAATGTTAGATTATACTATGGACAAAAAGAAGCCCTCCATGGAATTAATCTTAATTTTATTAAAAATAAAATTACGGCATTAATTGGTCCTTCCGGATGCGGCAAATCAACCTATTTAAGATGCTTAGATCGGATGAATGACTTAATTCCAGAAGCTAAAATGACGGGGACCATTAAAATCAATAACCATGATATCTACGCTCCAAGGGTCAATGTGGCGGATTTAAGACGAGAAGTCGGCATGGTATCACAACAGCCGAACCCCTTTCCATTCTCTGTTTTTGACAACGTTGCCTACGGACTTAGATTAGAAGGGATTAAAAATAAAAAGAAATTGGCACCAATTGTCGAAAGTAGTCTGAAGCAAGCTGCTATCTGGGATGAAGTCAAAGACCATTTAAACGATAATGCCCTCTCGTTTTCAGGTGGTCAACAGCAAAGGATCTGCATTGCAAGAACCCTTGCAATCAAACCGAAAATCATCTTATTAGATGAACCAACCAGTGCTTTAGACCCTATTTCTAGCTTTCAGGTTGAAAATACATTACTATCAATTAAAAAGGACTATACGATCATTATCGTTACCCATAATATGCAACAGGCATCCCGGATTTCAGACCGCACTGCCTTTTTTTTGAATGGTAAACTAATTGAATTTGATGACACCAAAAGGATGTTTTTAAATCCCAAAAATGAAAAAACAAACGATTATTTGAATGGTAAATTTGGTTAGGAGGATATAACATGCACGATTCATTTTTAGAAGCACTTAATCACTTACAAGGCAGTTTTATGAGCATGGGAATCAACGTTAGTGAACAAATTTACCAGGCCATTGAATCTTTTAAAAACAAGGATGATAAGCTTGCTGAGCAAGTCATTAAACACGATGAAAATATTAACAGTGATGAAATTAATTTAGAAAAAGAAGCTCTAAATTTAATTGCTCTGCAACAACCAGTGGCCAATGATTTCAGATCAATCATCAGCTTCTTAAAAGCTAGTTCTGATTTGGAACGGATTGGTGATCATGCCGCCACCATTTCTAAAGAAACCATCAGAATGAAAAAAGATAACATTGGCGAATTCAAGGACGTTAATAAAATCATTTCTAAAATGGAAGTCAAATTAAGGAGCATGTTAGAAGCTACCCTTGACGCATTTTTAAGGGGTGATGAATCTTCAGCCAGATTAACTGCTCAAGATGATATTTTAATTGATAAACAATTTGTAATTGCTAGAAATATCGTTACCAATGAAATTAAACAGAATACTAAACAAATTCCATTGGTCGGCAGTTATTTATATACGATTCGATTATTAGAACGAATCGGCGATCATATCGTAAATCTTGATGAACAAGTGGTTTACAGTCATTCAGGTAAAATTATTGAATTGAATCCGGGCAAACTTAAACCAGATCTAATTAGGAAAGAACTTCAAGCAGAAAGTGGAAGTGGCAAAAGTAAATCCAAGCAGAATAAATAACGGGATGACAATGCATGAAAACGGCCCTTTTAGTAACTAAACAATTAAAATTAGCAATGGAAATCAATACCATCGGTAATCAAAATAATTTGTTTGTTAACAATTTCACCGACCCGAATGATATTGATGCATTTATTAATAATGATGATGTGGTTGGAATTATATGGGATTTATCAGTTACCGATTTGGATCAATCTTTATCAGCATTGAAAAGATTAAGGGGCAAATTTCATAACCCCATTATCATTTTATCAACCAATCATGATATTAAAATAGAAGAAAAGATCTTTCATCTTAAAATTGATGATTATATTATTGCTCCTTTTCAGGAAAAAGATATTATTTTACGTTTAAAGACCCGCTATGACTTTTACGCTGAATTGAATCAATCACAACAGGATGCTGGTGATTATAAGCACAAACGGATTGAAAAATATAAGGATTTTGTGGTCGACCTAAAGCATTTCCAAATTAAATATAAGCATCACAATTTAAATCTAACTCCCAAAGAATTTTATTTACTGTACTATTTAATTAGACATAATAATCAAGTCTTAAGCCGTGCGCAAATTTTTAATAGTGTCTGGCATGAAGACCGTGATTCTGTGTACATTTCATCTCGAATCGTTGATATGCACATTAGTCATTTACGTGATAAATTGAATAAATTTTCAAATAATACATCCAAAATTAAAACCATTCGTGGTTTCGGTTATATCTTTCAATAAAGCGGCTTGCAGATGAGCAATTTAGTTTGTCTGCAAGCCATTTTATTATCATTTATAATTTAATGATTTATGATGGATTTAAAATAAAGAAGGTCTTAAAATATGAAAATTCTTGTCACCGGTTTTAACCCGTTTGGCAACGAAAAAATTAATCCTGCGTCAGAAGTTGCCAAAAGATTGCCTGATCAAATTGGTAAAAATAAAATTATGAAATTACAAATTCCAACTGAATTTAATCACTCTGCCGAAGTGGTTAAAAAACAAATTCTTAAATCACAACCGGATTATGTCCTAAACATTGGACTGGCCGGCGGTAGAAGAGGCATTACGCCCGAATTAATGGCCATTAACTTAAATGATAGCCGGATCAGGGACAACGCTGGCTATCAACCTTTAAATGAACCCATTCAAAAGGATGGACAGAACGCATACTTCACTGAACTACCGATTCGCGCAATTGTTAAATCCATTCGGGACTTAGGTTTTCCAAGCCGAATTTCGACTACCGCCGGAACATACGTCTGCAATCACATCATGTACCAGGTTCAATACATGATTGATAAGGAATTTCATCACTTAAAAGCTGGCTTTATCCATATTCCATTTTTACCCCAGCAAGTTAGTAATCAAACTGCCCCATCCATGACGTTAGATGGCGCCGTCCAATCCATTACAGCTGCTATTAAAACCATTATCAAGATGGATGGCAAGAAGGATTTAAACAACGTTAATCATGTATACAAATATTAAAGGAAAACGGTTAGTCAAAAGTGGCTAACCGTTTTTTTAGTTATTAAATTGTTTTTCACCCTAAAATCATTTATCATATTCATATTAAATACATAGTGAAGGGATGATTTTTTGAAACACAGAAAAACAATTTTATCTATTATAATTTTATTTATCATTTTAGCAATGGGAATTGGCGTTTACCGCCATAATCACCAAAACATTGCTCTAACCCCGCATCATACCATCAACGTGCAAAAGAAAGTGCCTGTTTATAAGGGACCCGGTAAAAGTAATCAACATCAAATTAAAATTTTAACGGCTGCATTCAAGAAACATCATATCAACCCTTACATTGAGGATTTTGATGATGGTTACATTGTGATGCCAATGAATAATAATTATGAAGATCATTTAATCAATAGTGTCAGAAATCATGACCATGATCATTTTATTCAAAGAAAAGTCATCCCAACAGTAATTAAGATTTCAAAACAAACTCACACTAAAATTAATTTTAAAACTAGTGCATCCAACAGTAATTTAGTTGTGATTGCTAATGGTGGAAAAGTTAGCTGGTCAATTCTAAAAAATAAATAATCAAGGCGTTTTATATTTTTAAAAATTATTTATCGTGGTTCTTCTTATCATTGATTCATCCCCAAATAGCATCAATTCAATAACTAAACAAATTAAAACTCTTTGTTACCATAAAAGCAGGAGATGATTTGAATGCAGATCGCATCAATGGATCACTTAGTCTTAACTGTCAAAAGTATTAAGAAAACGGTTCACTTCTATCGTGATGTTCTAGGCATGAAAATGATTCGATTTAAAAAAGGGAATACGGAACGTTATGGTTTAAAATATGGCCAAATGAAATTCAATCTTCATGAAACTGACAACGAATTTGAACCGAAAGCTAAATTACCAACACCAGGTTCAGAAGATTTTTGTTTAATTAGCAAAACTCCAATTGATGATGTCATCAAAGAATTAAATGACAAGAACATCCCAATTGAAGATGGCCCAATGATCAACCCCGGTGCAATGGGTAAAATCAAATCGATTTATTTGCGGGATCCAGACGATAATTTAGTCGAAATTGCCAATTATCTCAAATAAATAAACGCCCTATCATTATAATTAATTCCGATTATAGTGATAAGGCGTTTTATTTTTACCTTAATTTTCATTTATTTCAGTCAACCATTCTTAGCTAAACTCTTAAATACACTTGCATTAATAAAACCAGTATTGTGAATTTTAATTTGTCCCACATATTCAGATAATTCACCATTTTTTAATAAATAAACAATGTGGCTGCCGATACTGTCACCATCAATATTAATAATATTATAACTAATTGTATCGTTATAATAATGACGATGCGGATTCCGGCAGTCGATATGATAAGCGGTTGAATCACCAGTTACGTTCAAAATATTACCACGAATAAAACTGGTCGGGGAATGAACATGCCCAGCAAAAATAGCTTTGACGTTACTTCCACCGATCACATGATATAAATCCTTTCCATTTTGGAGAATACTATACTTCATATTTTTTAATGGGGGGCGTAAGGAAGATGGTGCATAAAAATGATTGCCGGATGATCAGATTGACTTAGCCTTTCACCCAACCAATTTAATTGTTTATAATCCAAATATCCCTGCTCAATATTATTAAAATTTGTATCTAAAAAGTAATAATCATAATCAGATGAAGTAATTTGATAATAATATTTATCTTTGGACTTTTGTTTTAGATAACCCCGATAAAAGGCCTTCGTTCGATCATGATTACCTAAAGTGACATAGATGGGCATTTTAAGCCGGTCTTGCTTGCAACTGATCATTTTTTTAAACGCACAGTAATCTGCGATGTTTCCCTCATGAATTAAATCATCAGTGATAGCAATAAAATCAGCTTTTAAATGGTGCCTTTTAATATCTCTAAAAACAAGATCTAATTTCTCATTCGGGCTAAACCGCTGTTTCATCTGTTTAGCACCAGTCGAATTTTTTAAATGCGTATCAGTAATCTGAATTATATTGTGCTGCATAAACTTCATCTCCTACTGGTTTAAGACTAGCAAATTACCTTAAATTTACAGTAAATTCAAGGTATCAAATATGTAAATTTATAATTTTCTAAAATCCTGATTTGACATTTATTCTAAACTAGATTAGAATTATTCACATCTTACTCTAATAATAAATCAATGTTTTTAGGAGGAAATTAATTTGCAAAAAGATAATAAAAAATTGTCTTTAATTGAAGTGATTGCATTTGGCATTGCAGCAGTTGCTCCCACCGGCGCGATGGCATTCAGTACGAGTGCTTCAGCCAAATTAGCTGGCATCAACGTTCCACTATCATTCTTGCTTGGTGCCGTTGGGATGTTCTGTGTTGCCTTATGTTTTGCCTCAATGGCAAAATACGTTTCAGATGCCGGTTCGGTATACGCATATAATCGAAAGGCGTTAGGTGAAAGAGCTGGTTTCATAACGGGTTGGATATTAGCATTTGCATACATATTTTTAATCGCATCCATGCCTGGATTAACGGCACATTTTCTGGATGTTTTCTTAAATTACTTTGGAATCAACTTATCAATTAACGTAATGTCATTTGTAATCATTGCACTGATATGGGCAATTTCAATTTTTGGCATTAAAGTGATTAGTAAGGTGGCTTTCTTTTCAGAAATTATTGCGGTCGCCATTTTAATTGTGCTTGCCTGCATCATTTTTACTAAAGGTGGCAGTGGCGGATTAAGTGCTAAACCATTTATTCCTCAACATAATATCTCAGGAATTGGTCAAGGGATGATCTATGCGGTTCTATCATTCGCTGGCTTCGAAGGCATCAGTGCCATTTCAGTTCGAACCAAGAATCCTAAAAAAGCAGTCCCTAAATCCATTATTGCCGCAATCATATTGATTACCATTTTCTTCATTGGTATTACATTTGCGGAAGTTTCTGGTTTTGGAATCAAGAACGTTGCCCAATTTGCTAATTCGCAAACACCACTGGATTTTCTAGCTAAAACATACATCGGTAATGACATGGCAATTGTTATTGACTTTGCAATACTACTGAGTGGATTAGCATCCTTCCTAGGGACATTGAATGCATGTTCATACCTATTCTATGGCTTAGCTAAGCAACATTACTTGCCAAAAATGTTGGGTAAATTTGATTTTAAATTAAACGCACCTAAAAACGCAGTTAACGTTTCAGCACTATTATGTGCATTATTATATCTGTTGGTTGGCATTCCATTTGGATATGAAACAATCTATTCAACTGGTTCTACATTAGGTGTACTAGGATTAATCATTGTTTACATGATGGTTTGTTATGGCAATATTTTCTTTTATAAGAACCATCAAAATTTACATTTTTCAATTGTTAACCATTTAATTGTTCCAGTAATTGGTATTTTAGTATTATTCTTCCCATTTTTGAGTAATGTTTACCCAATTCCACCGTTTCCAGCTAATCTATATCCATACATGATTATTTTGTGGGTGGTTGTTGGATTTGTGATCTCGTTTAAGCATGATAGAAAAGCTAAAAAATAAGAATAAACATTTAAGAACAATTCATTTATTATAATTATATTAAAATATATAGAAAATATTTTAATGCAATTTAATTCAACATTATTAAAGAGTGAGTATCATGAAGAAGAAACATAGTAAATTAAAATTTCTTATTTCATTAACTGCCGGATTAGCTTTATTTTCAACTAGTATCGTAAATGCTAGTGCAAAAAGAGTTAGAGTAAGTTATGATTATGATAGAAACGATTATACTGGATCAATGTCTCATTTTACACATGTAAAATGGATGAATGTAGGAAAACATGCACATGTAGTTGATCATTTTGATAAAAGAATTAAAGGAGGAGGTTGGAATTATAAAAAATATTCTCGTCATAACATTCGGAACGAAACTAACTAATATATAAGTAAAATATAGGCATTATAGAGTCAAAATGTAATTCAAGTTATTATGATGCTTATATTTTTTACATTTTGACTAAGGAGAATTTAAATGACATATTCACAGTTTACAATTAAATCCATTTTAAAAAGTAAAATGAACATTTTCTTCTTGATAATTTTACCAATTTTTACGGTTATTTTCCTTTTTGTAAATCTCAGTGCTCAAAAACAGGATACCATTCAATATAATGCTCAACAATCATATTCATTTAATCAATCAGAAGCTCAGCATATAATAAAAAATAAAAAGCATCTAAAAAAAGGTGAAGTTGAGGTTATTCCTGAATACGTTATGTTAGCTAAAGAAAACAAAGCTATTTTAAATGGCATCCATAAAAATAATTGGAATCAAGTTTATAGTAAGCAAAAAGAGGTTAACAATCATTTAAACGCCGAAGGTAACCCAGCCTCTTTTACGCATGAATTAAAAAGAAATAATTTACTTATGGATTACCTTAAATCCAATCATATTAAATCACCAGAATCAGAAAGTTATCCGACCCATAATTTAACGTTTAACCTCTGGATGGATAACTTTATCATCCCTATCGTCTTACTTTTAGTTATGATATTCATATTGAGCAATACATATTGTAAAAGTTATTCGGACAAAATTAATAAGGATCAACTAATGCCAATGAGTTTGAATCAACAAGCATTCCACAAACTAACGATTGGAACATTAGGATTTTCCATTTATTATTTTATGATTAACGTTTGGAACCTCATTATAAGTTCAATTATGGTTGGCGGAATTGGTTTTAACTACCCCTATTACATTCATAATGGAAAACAAATGCAATACATTTCTCTAATTAACATCTACTGGAAAGCATTTATTTTACAAATATTTTCAATTTTATTTATAACTAGTTTTATTTATCTAGTAACCATCATCTTCAAGAAAAGAATCACGGTTATTTTCATTAATATCATCGCTTTAATCGGACTTAGTTTCTGTGTTCATATTTTTGATTTTCTTCAAGGAATTGCTAAATTGATACCAAGTACTTATTTTGATACTGTTGGCATTGTCTCCAATAATTCAATGAATTTAATTAATAAAACATCCTTTAGTTCAGGATTAATGGTCTTGATTATATCTTCTGCAATTGTAATGTTATTAATTGCTTTAATAAACAAACTTAATACTAAAGAAGGTCGATTTTAGTGGCACTAGAAGTTAAAAATTTATCAATCTCGTTCCCGCATTTAAGGGTCATCAATAATTTTACCTATCAATTTAATCAAAATGGACTTTACCTGTTCGTCGCTACCAACGGATCCGGCAAAACATCTATTTTTAGGTCAATTTTGGGATTAATTCATTCTAAAAATAATGGCATTACAATTGATGATAAACCAATGGCTCAAATGCGACGAAGCGTTTTTTACTATGAAAGTTCCAACTGGTTTGATATCAATATGTCTGGGATGGACTACCTTAAGTTAATTAAAACCCAGTGGAAATCAAATGTTAAGATTAATGCCGTTATCCACTTTTGGAAAATGGAAAACTACGTAAATAAATCGATTCGTAAATATTCATTGGGGATGAAACAAAAGCTCTTAATCGCTCTTTATTTAATTAGTGATGCTGACTATTTAATCATGGATGAAATTAATAACGGTCTGGATGAAGATAGCAGGAAGAAATTATTAAAGAAATTAAATGAATTATCTCAACATAAATGCATCATTATTTCTTCCCACTACAAGGATGAAGTTTATCCCTATGCTGATAAAATTTTAACCATTAAAGACCACGAGGTGATCAATGACAACCATTAATTACACTTGTTTCTTATTTAAAAGATTCATCAAAAATAAACTCAATTTAGGGTTAATACTGATCATCCTAATTATTCTAATTTCAATGATGATTACAAATGTTAAATCTGGTAATGACGACATGCAGAATCATCTAAATCACTTTGGATATAGTCAAAATTATCGAAGAAGTTATCATAATTTAATCCAATATAACAACAAGATAATGATTAAAAGTAATTCACAAGACATCACTAATCAATTAAGCAATGATAATGAATTATTAAATTATCTTTATCAGAATAATATTCAATACGAATCAAGCAGTCATCCGACTACTTCTTACGGATTTATGAAGGAAGCTAACAATAGCTATATAACTGGATTTACATTATTAATTATCATTTTCATGATAATTAATCTCTTTTCAAATAACTATATTGAAAGAATGAATATTAGTAAATTACTTCCGATGAATCGATTCAAAAAAGATTTTATTAGTATTATTTTTTCATTTTTATTATATGGATTTCTATGGATTATTTATAATGTCTTTAGTTACATCCTCGGTCTAATCATTTCCGGAAGTGGCAGCATTAATTACCCCATAACAGCATTCATAAATGATATTCATAATGGAAGCTACGTTAATTTCGGCTCTTTGATTCCGCATATGATAATCATAAAATCAATGTTCATGTTATTTATTGCTTGTTTTGTTTACCTAGTTATTATCATATGTAAAAACAGAATCATGGCACTTTTTTCAGCTCTATTTATCAGTTTTGGTTTAATTATTTCATCGTTACTATTTGCTCCAATCAGTCGAATCGCCCAATGGATTCCATTTTCATTTTTTAATGGAAATGATATCGTTACACTTGTACTAGGTCATAGCATTGATAATGCAAAATTAAATTACCAAAATGGAATATTGATCTTAGGAATATCCATTGTCATAATATTAATCATTCTCATTTTAAAAAATATTTCTGTAAACAAAATTAAAAGGATCTGAATGTACAAAAATAACTCCCTAAATTTTAGAGAGTTATTTTTTATACATTCATTCTTCATATTCAACTTGCATCGTTTTCATTGGTTTAACGTGATGATGCTTTAGATAATGCATTCCCTTTTTAGCATAGCTTAAATCACCAAGCGGTCCAAAATGGATTCGATTAGTCTTAAGATTGTAAGTAATTTTAGTAATTCCAGCATTTGGAATGGCTTCATGTGATAAAATATCTCGATCATGTCGACTCAAATTATGATCATACTCAGAGAGGTATGCACTGATACTATCAGCAGAACTTACGACCAAAGCATTTTTCCCGTGCTTTTTATTCGTATCCTTAGCAACCATTCTAATACCTTTTGACATCCGATTAATTACCTGGTTTGCACTTTCCGCTCTCGGAATGCTACTGGCATTATGATCTAAATTATGAATTGCTTGGTTAACCTGATCAACATAATGAATGCCAAATCTTTGATGCAGTTCTGCTTTATTCTTCACATGAAAATAGTTACAAATCAACTGGTCTTCTTTCGGCCAAGTTATCATTTCATACTTACCACCGCCAGCTTCTCTAAACAACGGTGTTTCGTGAACAATTACTCTTCCATTACCAGAGTAATCGAGCATGTTCTTCATCGTATCCATCTGACGAACCAATTTTCCACAAGCAACTTCCGTGAAACGAATGCCGTGTAAACCAGCACCGACTTCGCGGGCAACTTGTATTCCATGACTAGTGAGTGGGTAATCATCCCATCCCTCATCCAACTTCATCACATTCCCTGCCGTTTGTCCATGGCGGGCTAAATAAATCGTAACGATTTTAGGATGTGTTCGGCGAACCCGTTTAGCATTTGCCATTTTAGGCGTCATCAAAACTAAAATGGTCATTAAAAAAATCAAACCAATTTTAACAAATTTATTCAAAAACTTTCCAACCCTTCATAAATAGTCTATTACTATTTTAACAAAATTAACGTTAATAACGTGTCATTAGTTAAGAAATTTTAAATATGGCTAAATTATGATATTATTTCTATAATACGGTAACATTACTATTGTTCGAATAATCAAGCATATCTTTAATCGTATCCAAATGTCTGATTAGCTTACCGCAAGCAGCATCCGTGAAATGAATGCCACGTAGCCCAGCACCGACATCTTTAGCAACCTGATCACCCTTTGGAGTCAATGGGTAGTCATCCCAACCTTCATCCAGGGTCATCACGTTCCCAGTTGTTTGGCCATGCCGGGCTAAATAAATTGTAACAGTATTGCGTTTGGCTCTCGAACGATGAACATGTTTTGCACTTGCCATTCCTGAACCGAGAAACAAAAACACTAGCAAACCAATTAAGCCAGAAGCTTCAATCATTCTTCTAATTTGATGCAACTCAATCCCACCTTTCTTGGTACAATCATAGAGTAACAAACGATTGTAAATTCCAAGTACATTTTAGGTAAAGATTAAGTAAAATTAGGATTTATTTCATCCTAACGTTTTCGACATCTGATAATTTTACTCGCACGACCGCATCACTACTATTGATAAACACAATTCCATGTTGCATCCCTAAAATTACTCCATACAAATCAAAATGATCCCGTTCATAAATATTAATTTGAGCAATCATAGCACGATGGCTGGATGCAGCATGTTCAATTGCTTTCAATAGTACATCATGATTCTGCCGGCGTTGCTTTTGAATAATTTTATGGTGCTTAACCTGTTTTAGAGAAGCGACATGGTCACTAAGCATAAAACCATGCCACTTCATCATTCCGCGGTCATAGTAATAATGATCAATAAAATTCTGTGCAACTTTATCACTAACTGGATGCTTGACGACCATTGCTTCGAACCCCCTGTTTAATTAATTTAACTTCCCGTTTTTCAAATTGGCGGTAAACAATTGCCAGTTGACTGCTTTTTCGAAACTCCACTAAAATAGCGATTAACCGATCAAAATCAATCGGAATTGAATGCAGCGGCACTGCCCTTGTTAATTGATGCTTTCGTTTAATCTCAAAATAAAAATTAATTCGATGATCATAATAATCCTTAACGATAATTAAGTAATAAAACACATTGGATAAACCCTTGAACCAGGGATGGATTCGTTGCAAAACAATTTGAGCATCCCGTTTAAATGCATCATTTTCCAATTCTTATCAACTCACTTTACTTAAATGCATTGCCGCCATTATGGCCGCCTACTAAACCATTCCGTTTAATGCGGGTGGCACCTTTTTCCAAACTGTACGGATGAATAATGGCATCATTCCCAAATTTTTCCCGAATATGATCGATCACTTTATCAACGTTAGATGATTTAGCTTGCTGCTTATGGTGATGAAACAAATCTAATTGTTCATGGGTGACTTTCGTTAATTGATGGTAACTCACCGTTATTTTGCGAACACTAGCACCCTTTCGCCAATATCGCTTAAAAATTTGAATCAATGCTTGGTTCAAAACGGGTGTTTGGTCCGTTGCTTTGATTTGATGACTATGTGAAAATCCCTTTCCATATCCTTTTCCTCGGGCATTAAAACTGTAATTAACTGTTAAGTGAATATCTTTCGCTTGTTTACCCAAATGCCTGAGCCTAGAAGCAACCTGTTCGCCCATTTCCTTAATCACGACTTCAATTTCATCTTGATGAACGTAGTCATGTGGTAAAACTTGGGAATTTCCAACACTCTTGCTCTTAGCCCGCACCGGCTGATCTAATTGAGCACGGTCAATCCCATTCGCAATGGCAAACAGCTGGCCGCCAATCACACCCATCTGAGACTTTAACCAAAATGGATTGGTATGGGCTAAATCTCCTAAAGTTTCAATTCCGTAACGATTTAAGTGCTTTGCCGTATTTTTACCAATACTCCACACTTTATTCAGTGGTTTGACATCCCACAGCTTTTTTCCAAATGTTTCATAGGTTAAGGTCCCCATCATCTGGAAATCATGTTTAGCAAGAATATCCAATGCCACTTTGGATTGAAGTGGATTTTCACCGATGCCAACCGTTGTATATAAACCCAATTTTCTTTTGACAGTTTTTTGAATTCTTCTGGCCACTTGTTTTGGTGAATCACCAAATAGTTGCCAAGTGTGAGTCATGTCTAAAACTGATTCATCAATTGAATACGGATAGACATATTTATCCTCCGTAAAATGGGTAAAAATTTGATTAATCTCAAGATTCTTTTTAATGTATAAATTCATCCGGGGCGGCACAATTATCATATTAGGATCATTGGGTAAATCACGTTTGCGATCCACATTACTGAGGTTGTATCGCTTTTTCGCCTGGGGTGAAGTTGCCAAAATCAATCCACCGTTCGTATTATCATTTTCAGACAGAACGACCAAAACCGACTTCATTGGATTTAATCCCAGCATGATACTTTCAACGCTAGCGTAAAAAGATTTATTATCAATCCACATGAAGACACCATGCGGTTCTTTACTGTAATCCAACATGGTAATTGACCTCCTTCTTTAGAATAATTATTATCTAGCATGACCATTTTAGCACAAAAAATAAGCACCCCTAAATGTTTAAAATTACACTAAGAAATGCTTAATTAATTTACCTATGAGATGATGGCCGATGAAGTGATAGCCACTTCGAGCTTGAGCGATTAACGACCCAGAAATCAGTACTGGTATTTCGGAATTTCTTACCCTTAATGTACCACGGGTAACTAGTCCTGGTTCCCATTACAAATACTTTTGAACCACGTTTGATCCGTTTAAGTTGAATTCGTTGTCCTTGATATATTGGATTAACACAGTGAATTCTTTCAGCTATCACATGGTGCTTAAGATACACCCTGCGATAAGTCCGCCAGTAATGATTTTTTATTCCTGGAACCGAACTAGCACGGGCATTGTTAGCAACGCCAAATGTCATAATGACGTTAATCACCGCCATCAATGTAATTAATAGTTTCTTAAAATTCATTTTAAATCACAAATCTCCTTTAATAACTTTTATTATTATATCATAATGATTAGTGATAGTAAAAACTACAAAACGCTTGAATCCATGGGATTCAAGCGTTTTTATTAATTTTAATTTAAATTATTTACGGTTTCTGCGTCCATTTGTTTTACGTGCATGGTGAGAAACTTTTGCATTGTGAAGTTTTGAAACCTTATGAGATTTCTTCGCAGCAGTTTTCTTACTGTGTTGAACATTCTTATTGTAAACAGCGGCATTATCAACGAAACCAGCATATTTACCATTCTTAGATGATACGTAATAACGAGTAGCACCAGTTCCAACGTTAGTCATTACTGTAATCTTATTGATCTTAAATAATTGGTTTTTAAGACGATTGGTTTTAATGACACGCCCATTTTTAGTTGTTAAAGTGTAATCAGATTTTAATAAGTAATGGTATCCACGTTGGTATTGTCCCTTAGCATTGGCGCCAAAATAATTAGTGGTTCTAACAGGTTTATTGGTATAAGCAATTCGGACATTTCTAAAACGTGGTTTTACAGTTCTTTTAGTAACTGCTTTCTTACCACGGAGAACATTCTTATTGTAAACAGCGGCATTATCAACGAAACCAACATATTTACCATTCTTAGATGATACGTAGTAACGAGTAGCACCAGTTCCAACGTTCTTCATTACAGTAATCTTAGTGATCTTGAATAATTGACCCTTAAGGCGGCTAGTCTTAATAACATGGCCCTTCTTAGTTGTTAAAGTGTACCCAGATTTTAATAGGTAGTGATAACCACGTTGGTATTGTCCTTTAGCATTGGCGCCAAAGTAACTTGAATCACGAACTGGTTTATTAGTATAAACAACTCGAACGGTTCTGAATGATGGTTTAACAACCTTTTTAGCACCAACATTGTTACTTAATGCTAATGGAGCAACTAAACCTAAAGCAGCAACAGCTAAAGCAGATTTTCTCATCAAATTGAATTTCATCATGTAACATCCTTTTTGTAATATTTTTGTAATATTTGTAACGCAACTTTAATATAACATAAAATAAGTATTATTCAACCATTTTCGATTAAAAAATTAATTTTAATTTACATCCCTTTAGCAGCATCGTGAATATCAGCTAAGATTGCATCGCGATTTCCCTTATTACTAACTTTTAATGCAATTCGACGTGCTAATTTCAATTCCTTTTTATCAAATTTTGTTAATTTATGAGTTTTATAAACATGATCAAAAACTTTGTCAGCAAGAGCACTTGATTTATCTTGATACTGATCCTGCTTGGTAACACCATGCAAAATGTTCTGATTATAAACAGAAGCTCCATCAACGTATCCAATATACTTATGATTTCTAGAGGTCATATAATATACAATTGCTCCTGCAACTGAATGGGTTAATTCCTTAATTTGAGTAATCTTAAATAATTGCTTTCTTAATTTCCAGGTTCCAATGTGATGGCCATCATTAGTGGTAAATACGTCACCTGGTCTAACCCGGTAATTATATCCACGTTGGTACTGGCCTTTTGAATTAGCACCAAAATAGTATTCTTCATTCACTTTTTTATTGGTAAAATGAATTTTAACTGTTTTAAAAAATGGCTTTTCAGTTTTCTTAGCACTAGCGTTACCGCTTAATGCTAATGGTGTAATCAAGCCTAAAGTTGCCAATAGTAATGCTGATTTTTTCATTAAATTAAATTGCATATTACTGCTTCTTTCTTGTAATAATTATGTAATATTTGTAACACAGCTTTAATATAATATAAAATCAGAATTATTCAATTGAATTTAATAATAAATATTTTTTAATTTTGTAAACTAAAAGTACATCTAGATTTTTAATTCATCTAGGTGTACTTTATTTATTGTTGAATATTAATCTTGTTTTACAGTATTCATATAATCATTAAACAATTGTTGTGCGTCAACATAGGAGTTGAATTGGTGAATCAATTCAATATGACTGCCAATTCGTTTAGCTAAATAAAATTTATCATCCTTAGCATTAAATTGATATGGATGCCGATAAAAACAAATCAGCATATCCATTTTAACGTGGCCTGGTTGAACGATTTGTCCGCGTTTAGCAACTTCATACTTATCTTTAAAAGTAGTAATGCCCAACCGATAATCTAAATCATTATGATTACTCGATAGTTGTCGAATGATACCGATTAAATTAGTGATTGAAATGATGAGTAAATAAAACATAAAGTAAATATTGAAATTAAAACTGGTTGAAATCAAGCAAAATGTAAAGACAATCAGCCAAGTATCACTAATTAATGGGTAAGCTAATGCGAACCAAAATCGTTTCACAATGTATTCCGGGACAAACCGTTTTTGATTAATATGAATTGGTTTAAAAATATTCAAAAAATCAACCATCGGCGTTAAAAATAGCAGAAATACAAAGGTTAATAATAACGTCACAAGCAAAATCTTAAGCCCCTGATTAGAATTAATAGAATTAAACAATAAGGTAAAGTAACTCGTTAAATTTTGGTTAAACAGGACAACCGAATAGGAATTAATCAAATTGTAACGAATCAACCAATAAACTAAAACAAATATATTTAACATCTGATACCATTTTAGTGGCCAGTGACGATATTTTAATTTTACATTTTTATATACATACAAAATTAATTCAGTTCTTTCAAAAGTCTAATTTAACGCGAATTTGCAAAGATAAAACCTTTATTATACACTTTACATATTGTTGGTCTATGAAATTTTGAAAACTAAACAACCGAGGCATTTATATTATATGGAAAGAAACACACCGAAGGAAAAATTTATATCAAGGTATAACAAATCAAGAATGGTCATCACAATTTCTAATATCATGATATTGTGTGCTGCCGCTTCGTTATTAATTCGTGTTATTATTCATGCATTTGCAACGCCGTTCACCATCTTATCATTCGTTCATAATGGTAGTAAGATGGCTGCCATCCTTTTATTAATCGCACTCTCATTAATGAGGCAGGAATACTTAATGATTTCCTACCATAATGCTAACCATATGAACCAATACCTGTCGTTGCCATTATTTAAGGATCGCCCAATCGAATATGAAGCAGAAACCGTTGAAATTATTTTTATCATTGATTTACTAACACTTCATTTAACCACCTGGATGTTATCAAGCTTTATCGCAATTCCAATCGTTTTTATTAGTATCATATGCCTATTATTCTACCATTTATTCTTTAAAGATTATCAAATAAAAACAAATAACTAGATATTTCTAACAATATCTAGTTATTTTTGATTATAATTTGAAATATCCACGGTATAAATAATGATGAAATTCATAGTTATTTAGTCGTTTTTTAAAATCACGTTGAATTAGTTCAGGTCGAATGGTCCGGTAATTTCTGGTTAATTGAACAGCATCAGTTTTTACTAATTTTTTTCTGATAATTTTTGCATATAAAAATAGATTGTATTCCACCATATCTTTTTCAAGATGCCGTTCATGAATCATGTCTTGATAACGATCATTAAATAGATTAGTAATGACGTTAATAACCCGCATTAATTGGTGATTATCTTCAATTTGAAAGTAATCATCAATATCATTTTGTTTAACTGATTGATCAAAAGTATTATTATCAAGATTCATCTTATCGTACAATAAATGGGATAAATTATGCTTATACTTGTGATTAACGTCTGGTAAGTAAACGTCATGAAAACCCCTTTTGATTTCATTATAAAATGCACGCTGATCATATAAGGCCAAAGATAATCCTTGAATGAAATACAATAAATAATTAATTTTAGCAACCGGAAATAAATTAACCGATTCTATTTTTTTATTAAAATGTAAATTCAAATCTTCCGGATGATAATAGATATGGTTATTAACTCGCATCCAGTTAGTAATTTTTATAGCATCCTGCAATTCGATCATCACTTTCAATCTATTTCCTACATTAAACCACATTCTGCTTGAAAATTCATGAATAAATTTAATATTTTACTTTACATAATATAATTCCAGTAATTGCGCTGGCTATAAGAATAATATTAATAATTAATGCTAATAATAAAAAGACGAAAGATCAAAAATAATCTTCCGCCTTTTAGTCTATCTTTTATTTCAAAAATTGATTTACCTTTTTCATTGCCATCTCCTGATCAGCACCATGAAAAACATGGTCAGCACCCAGAATTTTAAATAGTTCGGCATTTTGATAAATTTGCATTGCTTTTTGACTATACTTAATGTTCACAATGTGATCACTTGTGCCATGACATATCAACACTGGCTTTTTAAAGTTGCCAATGATTTTCCAAATATCGAAGTCCTTCGCATCATCAACGTATTTTTGACCCAGTGGGATGTAATGCACATTATATTTACCCCATGGTAAATTAGTTAAATTTTTGTCAGTAATTTTAACGTGACCATCATTCATGTCATCTTGAATGCAGTAGCCAGGATAGAACAAGACTAAGTGTTGAAAAACATCTGGCATCTGACCAGCAGTCACACCGGCAACATAGCCGCCCTGTGAACAACCCATCAAATCAATTTCTTGATAGTTCAACGACTGAACGTATCTTACAATCTGTTTTAAATCTGCAATTTCGGTTAAAACGCTATTGTTTTGATAGTCACCATCACTTTTGCAACGGTGGTTACCCGATCCACAAAAATCAAACACAATTGCATCAAATCCTGGTTCTACAATTGATTTAGCATAACGGCTAGCTGAAATCATGTCGGAACCATAACCGTGGCAGATAATGATGACCCGTTTTCCTGATTTTGGTTGTGATTGGTAAATTCGTCCGCGAATCGTTAAATGATCTCGTTTAGTCTCAAATGTATTCATTATCATTTTATTACTTCCCATCATTTATTGTGAATAATGACTCGTAGTTTTTGGCTGACGAACGTGGAAATCACACACTTCACAATTTCCGGAATAATGAATGGGACTAAAGAAGTAAACAGGCTAACTTTCCAAGTCATCCCCGTATCAAATTTAAACCAGATCCAGCCAAAGACCAGGTTGATCACACTTGCTAGTAATGGATACACGAAGCTGTAGTGATCATATTTCACAAACTTACTGGTCATGATGGATAAGAAACTAACTTCCAGTAAAAATGAAATCAGAAAACCACCCGTTGGCAATAAGAATGATGCTGGACCGGATGAGGCACCACCAGCAAAGACTGGTAAACCCACAAAACCTAATAATAGGTATAAAGCCACGGTTGAAATGGCCAGTTTCGGTCTTAGAGTTCCACCAATAATCAAAACGGCTAGCGTCTGAAGTGTAAATGGAACTAGCGGCGTTGGGATTGTAATTAGTGAAAACAAAATTAATAATGCTGCAAAAATTCCCACAAATGAAATTTCTTTTACTTTCAATCTAATAATCTCCCGTATTTTTTGACGTAGCTCCATTATTACCCTTTTCATGGTGATTGATAACATCAAAATAAACTAAAAAAGATTTAAAGACATTTTTTAATTCAATGAAATATCTTTAAATCCCATGGTGTAAGTATTATTAATCTTTAATTATCAATTTCAATCTAAATCATTTCTAAGTGACAAATCGGTTCAAATGTTTAAACTTTTGGAATAAACAAATCACCAGCAGTGGCAGCCATCATTGCTTTAATGGAGTGCATCCGGTTTTCTGCTTCTTCAAATTGGTGTGCGTATTTACTTCTGAAGACTTCATCGGTAACTTCTAGTTCTGATAAACCGTATTTATCTTCAATTTCTTTGCCTTCACTGGTCTTATCATCGTGAAATGCTGGTAAACAGTGCATGAAAATTAATTGATCATCAGGAATCTGAGTCTTCTTTAAAGCTGCCATGTTAACTTGATATGGTTTCAATAACTGAACCCGTTCTTTCCAGTTCGTTTCGCCCATTGAAACCCAGACGTCGGTGTAGACAACGTTAGATCCCTTTAATCCCTTATCAATGTCATCGGTAATCATTAACTTAGCACCTGACTTAGCAGCGTATTGATTAGCCATCTTCTGGGTTGCTCTACTTGGGAATAGTTGTTTTGGAGCAACGATATGAACATTGACCCCTAAAATGGCACCGGTAACTAATAATGAATTAGCCATGTTATTACGGCCATCACCCATAAAGGTTAAGTTAATTCCTTTAATATGACCAAAGTTCTCTTTGACTGTCATGAAATCAGCTAACATTTGAGTTGGATGCCATTCATCCGTTAAACCATTCCAGACTGGCACGCCACTATATTTAGCAAGTGTATTAACAGTACTTTGTTTAAAGCCACGGAATTCGATTCCATCGTACATGCTGCCTAAAACTTTAGCAGTATCTTCAACGGACTCACCATCCCCTAAATGAATGTCATTCTTACCCAAATATTCAGGATGGGCACCCAGATCATTTGCAGCAATTACGAATGACGAACGGGTTCTAGTTGACGGTTTTTCAAAAATTAAAGCAAAATTTTTACCTTCCAAATAATGGTGAGGAATATGATTCTTCTTCAAAGTTTTCAAATGAAGACCAAAATCGATTAAGTAGTTCAATTCATCCGCATTAAAATCTTTTTCTGATAAAACGCTGCGACCCTTAAAAATATTTTGTTCAAAATGATTTGTCATAATTAATCCACCCTTTAATTCAAATTTAAATGTCTGCTCTAACAACTGGACAACTCATACACCTTGGACCGCCGCGGCCCCTTGATAGTTCACTTGATGGTACCGTGATGACGTTAATCCCATGTTCTTTTAGAAGTCGGTTCGAAACATAATTTCTATCATAGGTAATCACAGTCCCCGGTGCAATTGTTAAAGTATTCGATCCATCATTCCACTGCTCACGTTCGGCCATGATGGGATCACCGTTACCGGTTGGGATGATATCCAATTCACTCAAATGTAAAGCATCTTTCAAAGTTTGTTTCAAGTTAGTCCGATGTTTATATTCGATTTTACCATCTTTCCCTGGTGTTAACACGTAAATATTAATATCATCATTTTGATTTAAAATTCCGGGATACATCGTGAATTGGTCATAATTAACCATTGTGAAAACGGTGTCTAAATGCATCATTGCATGGTTATGCGGAATTTGAATCGCAATCACCTTATTAAAGGAACTCTTTTGAAACAGTTTTTGTGCCATTTCTTGAATTGCTTTAGCAGTTGTTCGCTGTGAAATTCCAATCGCAATCACGTGTTCACTTAAAACCTGTTCATCCCCGCCTTCAATGTGAGAATACGTGTGGTTTCGATTCCGCCAGACAGGAATGTTTTGCCCCTCGAACATGGGATGGTAATTCAAAATTAATTCATTAAATAGTGATTCACGCTTCCTGGCAGCAAACGTCATATGATTAATGCTAACGCCATTGCCAATAAATGCTGACATATCACGTGTAAAGTAAATATTCGGCATTGGATCCATGTAAAACGGGTATGGATTATCAGAAACACTACTAGCTAAATCGTTATAAACAATGTGCAGTTCGTTCTTCCGAACCCCCGCGATAATTTTATTAACCATCGTTTGAGTATCCATGCTGTTCAAATATTCCTTTAAAGCATCATGAATCACGCCACTCGGGTAATTTGATTCAGTTAACATTCGATCTAAGAATGCTGATTTAACTTGGGGACCGCCATGATTCAATGCTTCCTTGGCCATTTTTTCCAAATACAAAACATTTACGCCGTATTGTTTTAAAACACTGGCGAATGTATCGTGCTCTTTTTGAGCAATTGGCAAGTATGGCGTTTCATCAAACAGCAATCTCGACATCATCCGTGGGGTAAAGTTTTCAATTTCTTTTCCAGGCCGTTTTAAAATGACAGTTTTCATTTTGCCGATTTCCGAAGTAATATGAATTGGATCCATTTTAAATCTTCCTTTGTGATTGATTATTCTAGTGACTTTAACTTTCCTCTAAATTCGTTAACAGAAGTATAGCCTTTTTCAACCATAATTGCTGCTAACTCGCTTTCTAATCGGTTGAAGATTTTAGGGCTTTCGATTCCCAATTGGGTTCCAACTGAAACTAAGTCGGCACCACATAATAAATAGGCAAAAACATCTTTTCCGGAAGTAATTCCACCCGTGCCAATCATCTTAATTGATGGTTTTAAGCGTTCCCTTAATGCACGAACGTTAGCTAAACCAGTCGGCAAGACCATTTTCCCGCCAATGCCACCAAAACCTTTTTTCGGTTTGATGACGACTGATTCGGTTTCAATATCAATCCATAAGCCGTTCCCAACCGAATTAATTGAGTTGACGTGGTCTAATGGAAATTGATTCAAAATTTTAGCAATCTGGTCAAAATGGTTTAAATCAAAGTATGGCGGTAACTTAACGCCAATTGGTTTCTTAAAAAATTTAAACACTTCGGTTAAAATTTTATTGGTCGTTTCAAAATCATAAGCAATCTGGGGTTTGCCAACGACGTTCGGACACGATAAATTTAATTCCGTCATCCCCTGATAATCTGAATCCTGAATTTGTTTCAATAGTTCAATGTTTTCATCGAATGATGTTCCGGCAACCGATAGAATCGTCGGCTTATCAAACGATTTACTAAGTAAATAATCCAAATAGTATTGCAAACCATAATTAGGTAATCCCATTGAATTAATCGATCCGGCACCATTCAAAATACTGTGATAGCGAGGATTAGGATTCCCCTTCCTTGATCTTAAAGTGGCACTCTTAGTTACAATGCCGCCGGTGGCTTGATTATCTAATAAATCATCTAAGTTTTGTTTGGTTCGGCAATAGACACCGGATGCGTTTAGAAAAAGGTGCTTAAATGTAAAATTACCGATTTGAGCTGTCATTTGTGGTTGCATTGAATTAACTCCTTACTTATTTTGATAAACGATTTTTCCATTACAGATAGTCACCATCGTTTGACCGTAAACTTTATATCCTGCAAACGGGGTATTCTTCCCTTTTGATAGAAAGTGTTCCGGATTGATTTTAAATGGATGATCTACATCCATAATTGAAAGGTTGGCATGATGGCCGACTTTAATTTGCGGATCTTCTAATTGAAACAATTTAGCTGGTTGATGTGACATCCATTTTAATAAGGTCGTTAAACTGACAAGGCCACTTTTTACAAAGCGCGTATACATCAAGCTAAACGATGTTTCTAAACCAACGATCCCAAATGAAGCTGACATCATGGAGCCACTTTTTTCTTCCTTACTATGGGGCGCATGGTCGGTTGCAACAGTATCAATCGTGCCATCTAGCAAGCCACCGATTAAAGCCCGCCGATCCTCAGGGGTTCTCAACGGTGGATTCATTTTCATCATGGGATTATCACGCGTGATCATTTCATCGTCTAAGAATAAATGATGGGGTGAAACTTCAGCGGTTACATTGATGCCATGAGCCTTTGCAATTCTAACCAATTCAACTGACTTTTTGGTTGAAATGTGGGCAACGTGGTAGTGAACACCAGTTGCTTCAGCCATGACCAAATCACGGGCCAATTGTGTTGTTTCACTTAATTTAGACATTCCTGGCAATCCCAATTTAGTGCTTGCTTTTCCAGCATTCATCACCCCGCCATGAATGAAGTTATCATCTTCAACGTGGGCGACCAACGGTTTATTAATCTTTTGGCATGCTTTCATAGCTTGATACATTGTATCTGCATTCTGAACGCCATGTCCATCGTTTGTGAAACCAACAGCACCTAATTTTGCCATTTGTTTGATATCATCAATGTGGTTAGCAGTTAAGTCATTCGAAATCGCACCAAATTGTTGCGTATTAATCACACTACGTTCTTGGTTGCGTTGAAACATTTGCTGCAGTTTCTTGGGCGTATCCACCACCGGTTTCACATTTGGCATCGCACAGACGGTTGTGAAGCCACCGTGGGCAGCTGCCAAACTGCCAGTGTGAATATTTTCTTTATATTCCAGGCCAGGATCCCTGAAATGAACGTGGGTATCAATTAATCCTGGAATGACAATGTTATGTTGCCCATCAATGACTTTGTCAGCACTAACATCAATTTCAGGAGCAATTTTAACGATTTTTTGATCATGAATTAAAATTGATGTTTCATGATGATGCAAAACCACATTTTTAATTAATGTGTTCATATTCAGGCTCCTCGATTAAATTCATGGATTTTAAAACTGAATATAAGATTGCCATTCTGGCGTAAACGCCATTATGCATTTGTTTAAAAATTCTCGATTGTGGTGCTTCAACTAAATCGGAAGCAATTTCAACGCCACGGTTAACGGGTGCTGGATGCATGATAATGGATGTTTTCTTCATTAAATGGGCCTTAGCATCTGATAAACCATATTTTTCATAGTATGCTTTAGGTGTAAAACTGCCCGCTGCTGATTGATCAAACCGTTCTAATTGAACCCGTAGTTCCATGACAACGTCTAACTTTGGCAAGAGTTTGTCAACATCTTCTGGTTCAATAAATTTTCCATATTGATCAAAATCTTTTGGATACCACTTCTTAGGACCACTGAAGTAAACATTTGCTCCGAGGTCAAAAAAGAGCTGCGCGTTAGAACGTGCAACTCTTGAATGTGACAAATCGCCAAAAATACCGATATTTAAACCGTTTAAATTGAAGCGACCGAATTCTTCTGTAATCGTCATTAAGTCTAAAAGACTTTGTGATGGGTGTTGACCATGGCCATCACCAGCGTTAACTAATGAAAGTCTAACGCGAGGATCAGTATCAATGCCTTGATACCAACCAGTCTTAGGATGTCTGATGACAACGACATCCACACCAATTGCTTGGAGGGTTTTAATCGTATCACTTAATGATTCACCCTTAGTAACTGAACTAGTACTGGGGTTGATGCCAATTAATTTCATTCCTAACTTTAATTCGGCCATTTGGAATGAACTATGGGTTCTAGTGCTGTTTTCAAAGAACAAATTAGCACCATAAACTGGCTTTTTTAATTGAGCTTTTTTCCCATTTTTAAAATCATGAGCCAATGTAATTAACGAATGAAGTTCATCCTTAGATAATCTGTTGATGTTCAAAAAATTTTTCATCTTAATAATCCCCCTAAATATGAAAAACGACCATTTCTAATCAGAGAAATGGTCGTTTGATATTCTTTATTCTAGTTGCATAAAGTCAATATCAACTTGCCCTCTCTGGAACAAATTTATTGATAAACTGTATTAAAAAAGCTTCCTGAATATTGCATCAGAAAGCTTACCAAGTTAGGGATCAGTAATTAATCATTGTTCACTTGATCACTAACCTTGGCAAACTCACTGGATTGCCTTAAAGGTATGTAATTGATTTACAGACCATCTGTATATTAGCATTAATTTGATTTGGGCACAAGTCCAAATTACATTTTTCATCATTGCTTTTTAAATTATGACGTGCTAATCTTAATAAATGAAAATTAAATTCAATTATCAATAAACATACTCCAGAGAGGGTCCTTGATAATTTTTGAACAATTAAATGATGCCAATCAAAGTATAAGACGGTTTCCCCTCTGGATTAGGAGAACCGTCTTTTTAATTTGGCTTGATAGGAGGAATTTCATTGTCACCAGTGATCATTGCATTAGATTTTAGAAACCGATTGGAAGTCATGAACTTTTTAAATCAATTTCAGCATCCTGAAAAATTATTTGTCAAAATTGGGATGGAACTATTTTACAGTGAAGGTCCTCAGATTGTGAAGGATTTAAGAGCAAAGGGAATTAAGGTTTTCCTAGATCTTAAATTATACGATATTCCAAGCATCGTTGAAAAAGCGGTTAAGCAGTTAGCTAAATTAGATGTTCAATTGATTACGGTTCATGCATCGGGTGGTGAAGTAATGCTAAAAGCCGCTAAACGTGGTGCTGAAAATAGTAAGAAACATCTTAAAATTTTAGCGGTTACCCAATTAACTTCCACTTCTGAAGAACAAATGCAGAGGGATCAATTAATTTCCGTGGACCTCAAAACGTCGGTGACCCACCTTGCTAAAATGGCATACCAATGTGGCATTGATGGAACGATTTCATCGGCCTTAGAAGACCCAATGATTCACAAAGCAACTGGCAATGATTTTAAATGTATCAACCCAGGAATCCGGTTGGTAAATAATTCCAATGATGATCAAAAGCGAGTTGTCACACCCGAAAAGGCACACCAATTAGGAAGTAATGGGATTGTTGTTGGCCGTGCAATCACCAAAGCATCTGATCCAGTTAAAGCATACCAAAAAATAGTCAAAGCATTTTAAAAAGAATGGGGATTTTTTAATATGAATAATAAACAAGTTGCCGAACAATTACTAAAGATTCACGCTGTTTTGCTATCACCGAAGAAACCATTTCAATGGGCCAGTGGCATTAAGTCACCTATTTACACTGATAATCGTAAAACGATTGGTTATCCTAAGGTTAGGGATACCATTGCAAATACACTAGTCAAATTAATCAAGACCAAATATCCAGATGTAAATGCAATTGGTGGCGTTGCCACCGCGGGTGTTCCCCACGCTGCTATCGTCGCTGATAAAATGAAGCTTCCAATGATTTATGTTCGTTCTCATCCCAAGGATCATGGAACTGGGAAACAAATTGAAGGTCACTTACCAGAAAATGCTAAGGTCGTTTTAATCGATGATTTAATTTCAACTGGTAAAAGCGTTCTAAACGCCACTAAGGCAGTTAAAAAAGCTGGGATTGATGTTCTTGGTGTCGCTGCCATTTTTTCATACCAACTTCAAGATAGTGAAAAGAATTTTAAGGCTGCTGATGTTAAATTTGATACTGTCACCAACTACTCCACTTTAATTCAACTAGCAAGTGACCAGGGATTCGTTGATAAAGAAGAGTTAGCACTCCTTAAGAAATGGCGTCAAAATCCATGGAATTGGAATTAAAGTACTATGATATTTTAATATTTAAATACTTTGGTACTAATAAAATATAATTATGAAAATTAATGGTCCAATCAATGAAATTAAATTTCGTCAGTTTTCTTTTGATCAATTTAAAAATGTAAGAATCAATAATCTAAATACTAATATTAAACGCGGACAAATGATATATGTAATTGGGTCTTCAGGGATTGGTAAAACAACATTAATAAATTGTATGCTAGGATTCATAAAAAATTATAAGGGAAAAATTTATTATAATCATCATGATCTAAAAACTTTAAATTTAAATTCATTAAGAAAAAATATATCTTTAGTTTCACAGGATACCACCCTATTTAATGATACTATTTATAACAATTTAATTTATGGATTGAAAAATATTCCAACACACGAAAAAATATTGAAGTTATTTAATTACTTTAAAATCAATCAAAATCTTATCAACCAGAAAATTGTTAATAATGGAGCTAATTTATCGGGTGGACAGAAACAAAGAATTTCATTAATCCGTGCTATTGTCAGGCGTAGTGATATTTTAATCTTAGATGAAGCCACTGCAGCATTAGATGTTGATCTTAAGAAGAAAGTATATCAATATCTCAATCAATTTCATAGTAATCAAATTATTATCTGTATCACCCATGATACTAACCTTATTAATCCAAATGATAAAGTTATTTTTATATCAAATGACAAAACAATTTGCACATCTTTTGATAAATTAAAACAGAACTACCCTAGCTTTCAAAAATTAAATTAAAATGCTCCCGATTTAATATCGAGAGCATTTTATCTATGATTCAAAATCCCAACTACCATTGAATAAATGTTTCTTTAGTTCATCCTCTGAAACTAATCCATGTTTATCTTTAAATCCTTGATATTTATAATTGGATTCTAGTGCATACTTTTGATATTCCTTCGCACGCATCATCCCATAATCCAATAAAGAATGGTTCCTGATATGATCAAGCAAGCGGCCACTGGGTGTCATCCTTGGATGATTTAATCTAAATTCCATATCAGATAACATTTCTTTTAAATCTGGTCCCACTTGAAATTTACTGGCAAAGGTCCTTAATTGTTTAATAAATTGAAGTCCCTCTTCATAATATTTACATTTTGAAAGCGGACTTTCCAAGGTGACTTCTTCATTTCTTTTATCAGCTTCTGCTAAGACATCGTTAACTGATGATGTTTTAAGTGGTTGATTCATGATGAAGTATGTCATCAAGAACCTAAAGAATAATAAAGTATCGTTTCGAACCCCGACTAAACTACTGGGATCTAGATCAAGCATCCGCAATTCGATGTAATGAACACCATTTTTCGGTAATTGATGTAAATCAGAATCACCCTTCAGACGAACGGCACCATGAAATTCTGCATCCCGCAATAGTTTATGATCAGCAACTGAATCTAAAATCCGTTTGGCATAGTTTGAAACACTAGAATAATCCCCAGCAACCGGATCAACAAAACCATAGGTCGAACTTTGTCGCAAACTTCGAACGTAATGACCTGGCTGGTGATTAGATTCAAAATAATTCTTTTCAGCAAGTGGACTAGCACCAAATAAATATGTAAGTAACCAACGATAACGCATGAAACCTTGTGCAACTATTATGTATAGTCGATCTTTTAATTTAGCTTTATTTGGATATTGATCTTTTAAATTATGATATAGAGGATTTAAAACATCATCTTTAACACTCATATTAACGTGAACGCCATTAGGAGTTCCGACCGATAATCCCCGGCGATCAAAAATTTGTTTTAGATACTTTTCTTTTTCACCGCCAGCTTTAGCTAAAATTGCCTTGGTTTTATGCTTAGGAAGAATCGGCGGCATTGATAATGGCCATAGATACTGTTCATGATTCAATGCATTCCTTAAAACCCCATTGATACCGTATAGATATTGCAAAGCATCAAGTGCATTTTTGGCCGGTGGCGTTACTACTTCAGACATTGATTCTAAATAATCATTCGTAATCCATGGATTAGTCGCTTGATTCCCCAATTCTTTTGGATACGGATCGGTGCTTAACCTACCATTTTGATCAACCCGGTCCATTTCAACTTCAATTCCGGTATAAAAATCAGATAGCTGAGCTAATAATTTTTTATCGGCAATGACTTTTCCAAAATCATTCAACATATTAATTGCCTCCATTCTTAATTAAAATCTAATCAGATTTTAATTATTTAATATTATAAAGCAAAATTGAATAAATTTCCACAGTATATTTAATTTAATAAAAAAATACGCTAATCGGTAACTGAAAAGTTATCAATTAGCGTATTCATATTTTAGTTTTAAATTAAACTACTCTCGTATAACTACTTCGGGTTAAAGACTTTGCACGGCTAAAGAAATCTTTAAAAATATTTTCTTGAATTGGATGTTTCTTCCACAGTTGTTCAGGATGCCATTGAACACCCTGAACTAAATTATCTGCTGATTCAACACCTTCGATTACACCATCAGGAGCTTTAGCAACGACTGATAAACCATGACCAACTTGATCAATTGCCTGATGATGAAATGAATTTACCTTCGGACGTGAACCGACACTATCATATAACATACTTTCACGTTTAATATCGACATAGTGGGTTGGTTTGCTCGATTCATCATCCTGAAAATGCTTGATTTGATGAGAAAGATCATCAAAATACGTATCAATATCTTGATAAAGAGTTCCGCCAAATGCAACGTTAATAATTTGAATTCCACGGCAGATTCCAAGGACGGGTTTATTAAAATGGGTCGCAAGTTTAATTAAACGTAATTCGAATAAATCGCGTTTTCTTGACTGCGATGGCATGGCATCAATTTTTTGAAAATCTAAATGATGCTGTCCGTATAAATCAGATGAAACATCACTACCACCGGTAATAATAACGCCGTCAACCATCTTTAAAATACTGATAATATCTTCATCAGACTGGGTTGCTGGCATGATGATGGGTGTTACATGCATTTTAGAGCAAACATCTAAGACACTTTGGGGAAACTCCGAACGGATCATTTTGAATCCACTGGTATAACTAAAACTTGGCTGGGCAGATATTCCGATTCTCATTTAATAAACCTCCTAAATAAAATAAAGGAATTAAAAGGTTAGTAACTTAATTCACTAATAGCTACCAATCATTTAATTCCTTCAAAACATATTATATTTCGATTAATTTTATGATTTAACAATTAGGACAATGATTAATTATGATAGCTACAATTGTTATGACATTCACAAATCATACTAATACAATCTGACATAATCATAATTTTTTTAGCCATCATATCATTCATCCCCTTCGTTTAATATCAATTCAATTACATTGATAATAATATAAACCCATACGAATCATTTGTAAAGCATTATATCATTTAAATTTCTTCATCTTCATTATGATTGGATATGACGCCATTGTCAGCATGGTAATGATAAATAAAATCATTAACTACTGAATGATCGGAACAGCAATCATGTAGATCATAATGATATCTAGAACGACGTAGACAAAAATAAACAAGAATCAGTAAGCAATAAACGAAACCACCAGTCCATTTAAAATTCTTAAAATATTTTGATATATATATAAGAATCAAGGAAATGGAAATGACTCCAGGAGAACAAAAAGGATTCAATTGACTTTGGTTCTGGAAGCACCACCGTTTCAAATGAAATTGCCGCCTTTCTATCTAATAAACTGGGGATGTTCCTTGAATCATCAGCATACATTAGTCAATTAATCGCTGGGACGAAGGATAAATTAGGGATTACCTACTATCCACATGCCGATGGTCAAAAGGCAAATGGCGTTGCAATTGGTGGTGCATCCCTTTGGATTGAAAAGAATCAGCCGAAAAATGTTCAAGAAGGCGCCTGGCAGTTCATCAAGTACTTATCAAATGCTGAAAACCAGGCCAAATGGCAAAAAGCAACTGGGTACATGGCAATTAATAAGAACTCCAATCGTACATCCACCTTGAAGAATTTATATAAGAAGCAGCCGGAAGCTCAGGTCCCGACCGAGCAACTGAAACGCACCATTCCGAACTATTCTAACTCCGGATTGTTCTTTGAAGGGGTCCTAAAGGAAAGAATCCTGAGTCAAACTGCGATGCAGCAAATTAAGGATGATTCCAATATCAACAGTTCGCTAAAAACGGCTGAAGATAGTATGAATGATTATATTACTCAAAATAATAAGGCAAATAAGAAATAGTATCATCTTCATATTAATAAGAAATAAGCCCCTAGAATTTAGGGACTTATTTTTTATCAATTTGCTCGTTTAAATTTTCTATGTTAATTTTAAATTAATACATATTGAAAGGACTAGATATTAATTGAAGACATCTTTTAATGTTTTTTCAACAATTGGATTTATTTTTTGGATTGTTATTTACATTATTGTTGCCCTATTTTTATGGATACGAAGAATGGATGGAAGTGGTGTTATCAACACACTTCCTTATAGAATGATTTCACTATCAATATGGACTACTTTTATGGTATTCATTTTAATTATTGGATTAATTACATTTTTTGTTATTCGACATTATTTAAACAAATAATTAAATGATTTTGGAGGAATTTTAGATTAAGAATAAAAAGATTGGATTTTTAGAAGCGTACAAACTATATTGGTTAAATTATTTTAATTTTAAGGGAAACAGCAGTCGGTCAGAATTTTGGTGGGTCATTTTATGGGATCTTATTACATTCCTTGCTATTTTTATCACAACATTATTTATAGCTGCTGAATTTCATACACTTTTTCTGGATACTGTTATGATTCCATTATCTATTTGGGAGATTATTAATTTCATCCCAGGAATATCAATCACCGTTCGTAGATATCATGATGTTGGTATTTCAGGCTTATGGTATTTTGCTACCCCATTTTTAGGAGATACTTTAATTCAAAAAGCATCTAAATACGCTAATTATTATGAAAATGTCAATGAACATAAATTTATACTAGTGATTGATTTAATTGGAATCATCATTGAGTTAATTTCACTTGTAATCATATTGAAACCAACTAAGTTTCAAAATAATAAATACATTCATAATTAAACCATCAAAAAAATCCTTCAAATCAGATTTTTACATCTAATTTGAGGGATTTATTTTTTATATTTTCTTCCAATCAACTGCAATCAACACGATGACTAGCAAAATGAAAACTAAAACGAATTCCATTTGAGTAGTCCATGTGATCCACTGGTTAAACGGACCAGCCAAAAGACTACCAAGTGCAAGTCCTAAAACGGGGAACAATTCACCCTTTCCACGTGCTGATTGTCTTTCTTCAGAAGCATAAGATTTGGTTAGGAGTGCACTTCCGGATGCATAACTAAAGCTCCAGAAAACTCCAATCAAAAGTAGGGTCAACATGACTGTCATGTTAGTGATATTAAATACACTGACTAATGTTGCAATGATTCCAATTACTAAAGCAATCAAGATTTGAACTTTGGTCGAAAGGTATTTAGCGACAAAAAGTAACATGATAACTGGTAAATACATTCCAATCATATGTAATTGCATTCCCATCATTCGTTGATCAGGTGAACTTTGTAGTACATCCTGCATGAAAATTGTTGCACCAGACATGATCAATGCCATTGAAAAACAACTACAAAGGCAAATCAAACCGCCATTTCTAAATGAAGCTCGTTTTAAAAGTGAACCAAAACTAACGTGAACTGATGCTTGTGAACTATCTTCATCGTTTGATGAACCATCAAGGGTCTGATTAATTGCATGACCAGGCAAAAAGCTATTAATAAACATTGCACAAAGCCCTAAGAAACCAACTAATAGATAAGCACCAGCGTAAACCGGCATCATAATTTGACTAGTCCACGTTGCAAGAGCGGGTCCGACAATTGCAGCAACCACTCCGGCTGATAAAATCAGTGAAATACTGCGAACTTCTTTTCCATGTGAAACGTCGGATGCAACGTATCGATAGTAATTTGCGATTGCTTGATAAATCCCAACACAGGATGTTCCAATACAAAGGAAGATAAATGAATGGGATGTAACACTATACCAAGAAGATGTTCCGCCTAAAGCAGCAATCAAACCACCGATAATAAATAAAGCTTTGATTCCAATTTTAGTTGCTACTTTGGGAACTTGTGGTGCAACAATAACACTCAAAATCGATATTAGTACCATTGGAACGGTGGCATAAATCTTGCTAGGTGCCAATTCAGTTCCAACTAAGGCAGTAATTGTCATATCAACACTCATTGCTGATAAATAAACTGCCTGGGAACACATTAACAAACTAATTACTTTTTTATAACTTCTCGCTACGCTCATAATAAATCATCACCTATTTTAGTATTTTTGTCGGCATAATATAGAAAGTCTCCTGAATCCTTATCGAAAACTTCATACTTTGCTTCTTTCCAAACTTGTTGTGTTGATGTTGTATAAAATTTGTTAAAATTATTTTTAATAACTACACCCTGCCAGGGGAAAACTCTACTATGAGAATTAACAAGATGAATTCCAAACTGTCCATGTTTAGGATGAACAGTAGCTCTAATGCTTCCCTTATACTTATTCAAAACTGCATTAGTAATTCTCAGTGTAACTAATTTAGCAGTAAATTCGAATGCAGCATCTGATGACTGCTTTTGAACAGTTTTTGAGTATGTGTCAAAAAGCGACTTACAATTGTCAGGAGTCATTGAACTAAGAATTGAATAATTTAAATCATTTATATTTATATTACTCTTCATATTTTTAATTAGGTTTGGAAGTATTTTAGAAGCAGCAGTTGATCCGAAAGTGATTTCACTAGCTGGCGGATTACCATCACCTGATTTATTTCCAGTTAAAGAACTTAAAAAAGCATCAGACGAAGTTTTTGATAACGACGGAAAAACTGCCCTTCAATATGGAATGGCAGCTGGTTACGATAAATTAAGAGAACAAGTTGCACAAATGACAAGAGATCGTGGCGTTGATTGTACGGCTGATAACGTTGCCATCACAACTGGTTCAGAACAATCGCTTGACTTAGTTGGCAAGTTATTAATCAATCCTGGCGATACGGTTTTGGTTGAAGAGCCAACTTACTTATGTACACTTGATATCTTAAGAACTTACGGTGCCAATTTAGTTGGCATCCAAATGGATGAACATGGCATGCGAATGGATTTATTAAAAAAAGCACTGAAAGAACATCCAGAAACTAAACTAATTTATACTATCCCGAATTTTCAAAACCCAACTGGCCACACCATCCCAAATGCTAGAAGAGAAGAAATGGAAAAGCTTGCAATTGCTAATGGTGTCGTTATTTTAGAAGATGACCCTTATAATCGGGTTAGATACTCTGGTAAAGCACAATTTCCAGTTAAACATTTCGATAATACCGGAAATGTCATTTATTTAAGCAGTTTTTCAAAATTCTTAGTTCCTGGTTTGAGATTAGGTTGGATGGTTGCTGACCCATCATTCATGAAGAAATTAATTCCGATGAAGCAATCCACTGATTTACATTCTGATAATCTATCACAATACATTGCTTCAAGGTATTTAGCTGAAAATGATGTCACAAAACACGTTAAACAAATCTGTGATCTTTATCACAAACGTGCCGAAACGATGATGAAAGAACTGGATGAGAATTTACCAGAAGGTTCCACCCATAGTAATCCTGAAGGTGGGATGTTCCTATGGGTTAAGGCTCCTGAAACTGTCAATACAGTCGATTTGTTTAAAGAATGTATTAAACACCACGTTGCATTCGTTCCAGGTGCACCCTTCTATTCGAATAAAGTTAAGCAAGGAACATTTCGATTAAACTTCTCCAATGCAGATTCCGCTACCATCAAAAAGGGAATTGATCGCCTTTGCGATGCCATGAAGGAATATATGAAGAAGAATGAAGTTAAAGCAGAATAAAAATGATGAAATAAGATTCCCAAGATAAGATATAAAATCTTATCTTGGGAATCTTTTTAGTATATGAATTTTAGAAATGCTATGATATTGAAAATTATCAAATAAATTTCTAAATTATTTTAGGTGAAAATCATGAAGAAATTACTACATTTTTTACACTATGTTATTTTTATATTTTTAATTTCATTAATTCCAATCTTTATTTTAGGAATTATTCATGGAAATTTTGATTCTTGGGATGATTTCATTTCTACATTAATTCTAGCATTTGGAATCTCTGTCCTATTTGTAATTTTTTATTTGACTTACTTGTATATAAAAAATTTAAATAGAAAATAAAAATATTTACTCGCTCTTTGAATATCTCATTAATCTTGAAATTGGAATAAAAATAATGATAAACAAAATTGAAAATCCAATTAAGATCAATGACATTTTTGGGATATTAAGATCAGAATGCCAACGTAAATTGAATGCCATATAATTTTCAAAATGTCGTTTAATACTAAATGGTAATTTATGAAACGAAGATGCAATTTGTTTTAGCATCAACAATTTTCTATAAATAGCGGCTGTGTAAGATGCGGGAATAAATTTGATAAAAGTCTGGGCACCAGATGGCATTTCCCCCATTGGGACGTAAACACCAGCAAAGAATCCGGCAGCGGTTCCAACGATCGTATTAATTAGCCCTAGCGATTCAACCTTTTTCACAAGTGAAAGAATTAATAAGTTACAAGTTGTCCACACGATACTGCTAAAAATCATCATCAATAATAATTTGGGTAATAAATTTAAATTAAGGCTTAAATGATCAACAATTGCAAAGTATCCATCCATTAATGTAAACATAATTAATTGCATAATCGTTCCAATTGAAACTGAATTCAGCAAATAACTTCCTTGAATTCCTAAATAGGATAAATCCGTTAATTCTAAATCTTCAATCGTTAATGATTCACGATCGTACGCCATTTGAGTTAGTGCAATATTAGTTGTCGTAATAGATGTAATTGCTAATGTCCCTGCCATTAACCAAAGATCTAGTAGCTTAGTTGAATGTGGAACCATCTTCCAACTATTCTGCATTGTGTTTTTAATAAAAATAACATAAAGCAAAAATGCAATTAGCGCACCTAGAATTGAGAATAAAAGTCTTCCATGATTTTTAAAATATAAAGTTAAATTTCGTTTGGTTAAACTAAACATTATTTAATGTCCTTTCCAGTTAAAGCTAAGAAAATATCATTCATATTACCATGATGATATTCTAAATCTTTAATATGCGTCTTGATATTATCAATAATCTGAAGTCCAGCTTGCATGCTTGTAACCACGATCTTCATTTTATTACCATGAACTGATACCCGATTTTCATTACCAATCAAGGACTTAGTTGCTTTTACATTATCTACAATGACATTTAATACGTATCCAGCATACTTATGCTTCAAATTATCAACTGTATCATTAGCAATGATTGAGCCTTTATTCATAATATAAACGTAATCCGCGTGATCCGTTTCTTCAAGGTAATGGGTGGTTAGAATAATAGTAAGTTGATATTCCCTTCGTAAATCCTTTAAAACATTCCAAATCACACGCCTTGTTTGAATATCAAGACCGGTTGATGGTTCATCCAAGAATAAAACTTGTGGTTTATTGATTAGGCTCCTTGTAATATCTACCCTTCTTTTTTGGCCACCAGATAGTGTCTTATACTTTTGATTCATAATACTTTTAATATTGAATTTATGAATTAAATGCTGAACAAAATTAAGATCAATGTTTCGGTACATCCCTAACCTTGATTTTAAATTTTGTTTGACCGTCAGTTCGCCATCTAAGACACTACTTTGAAATGTGATGCCAATTTCATGACGATACTTGCGGTTACCAGGGTGTAGTCCTAATAAGCTAATCTTTCCCGAAGCTGGTTTCGTGAGTCCCGTCAGCATTCTCATCGTTGTTGATTTACCAGCTCCATTGGGGCCAAGAAATGAAACTAAATCTCCTTTATTAATCGACAAATTAATATGATTGACCGCAACTTTATTTTTATAAGTTTGCGTTAAGTTATTCACTGTTAATATTTTCATGATATCCTCCTTATTTGTTTAATTGATAACAGTGTTATTTAATTGGCAAAAAATAAATAAATGAAACATTGAATTTTGCTTTAATAAAATAACACTGTTATGTATATTTTTGTGATAACGCCGTTATCAAATAAAAATCAAATCACTAATAAAAAACGAGTTGCTTTTAAAACAACTCGTTACTTTAAATAAATTTAATTACCATGAAAATGGTGTATCCCAGTTAATTTGTCCATATCCAGAATGATCATAATGCCATTGATATTGATTATTACCAGCATCTATTAATCCATTATCATCAATATGATAAGCATAATGAATTTTGAAATAATGTTTAGAGTTAGAATGACAATTTTGATTAGGATGACCATCATGATCTTGATTAGGATTGGGATTAGAATTTGAGCTTGGTTTAGATAAAACGGTCCCATTCCCACCAAATGAAATCGTCGCATTTATTGACGTATTTGGTTCACCATGAATTCCATCACCATCGATTGAAACTTCATTATTATATGTACCGCCATTTGAATTACCATTTGCATTGGTTTGATAAGTCAAATTTACTCCGTCATTAATTGGTTTTGAAAAATGGAATAATAAATGAGAGCCATTATTTGTAACAGAAACCGGTGTAGTTTGACCATTGGCAACAAAATGGTTATGCGCATCCCACTTTCCTAACTGTGCAGTAACACTATTGGACATATATGATTGGTTAGGACCAATCGTATCATTTAGAACGATGTGATTAAGATGCTGTAAGTTTGGGTTAAAGGCAACGTTCCAAGTGATTCGTTGATGCTGATTATCTGGCCACCAGCCAATTTTATTAATGAACCAATTCTTGCTAGTTTGGTTAATATATTTACCATTAACATTTAAATTAATAGAACCGTGTCGATCAACTTGTCGATTTAACAATTGATTATTAAATTTAAGGATTCCATAATCAGAACCACGATTAATTGTGAAGCTACCAACAGTTTGATGCTGATTATTATAGACATCAAATTGATCACGACTTAAAGCTTGTACATTATTAGGCAATTTAAATAAGATTGTATCTCCTGATTTAACGTCAGAAGCATCATTCAATTGCCAATTCCAGATTAAATGATAATTTTGATAGCGATCCAATTGTGATTGATTTGACACATCATTACCACTTGCGTCTTTAATTTCGTCACCAATCTTTACATTATGATTTAAATTCTGGGAAAATTCCGGTGTCTTCTGAACTGTTCCAGTATTACTTGCAATCACTTCCGCATGATTAGATATTAAACCAAAGCTTGTTAAAACAATCAAGCAGCCTATTAATCTTAAAAATATTTTTTTCATTTCAATCCCTCACTTTGAATGATTTGTTTTATCCCATTTATTATTATTAGTGATGACATTTTTCAAACTGATAATCGGAATGAAACTTGTTACCAAGTTAACGGTGAAAAATGCAAAAGAGTAAATCAACGATAAAACCATACTCAGATGGCGATTACGATCGTTATCATGAAAATAACGGTTGATCGACATATAGTAAGCATAGGAAATTAAGATATCCAAAAGTAACCAGATTAAAATTAAAACTACAAAAGGCCAGCTAAGCATATGGTGAACAATTAATAATTTAATTTGAACCCCAAATGCTAATAAATTCGTTAAGTTAACTAAAATATAAATAAAGGGCACGTAAATATCGATGGTCAACAAAAATTTCTGAGTAGTTTTAACGTATTTACTAGCGTAGATCCGCCATAAATACTTATGACATTGAAATCCACCGGTACACCAACGGATTCTCTGATGAACATACTGTTTTAATGTTTTAGTTGCAAGCTGTCTAACGCGTGCCTTCTCCGTAAAGAAGCAGTGATAGCCCTTAAGCAATCCCCGCATGGTAAATTCCATATCTTCTAGTAACGAATTACCCCATTTAACATCTTTGGCCATTTCAAGTGTGACAAACTGGCCGTTACCTGAAGCAATCCCATCCCCAAAATTATTCCTGGTGATTTGGGCCTTTCGGTTCAACCCACAAAATTCAAAATCTTGGGCAGCTTCAACCATGTTATGAACATTAATCATTTTCACAGCAGATTGAACCATACTAACGTGATGATAATGAATATCATATAATTTTAAAATATGGTAAAAATCTTCAAACCGCATCCAACCATCCGAATCAATGATGCCAATAATGTTATGGCTAGCTAAATTACAATGGTGATCAATGTAATTTACCCCAGTATTCAAAACAGAACCCTTGCCCTGATGTTTACTTTGATTTGACGTCTGAATGACCATCGCATGGTGTTGCAAAGCAACATGTAAAGTGTGATCACTGGAACAATCATCAACGACTAAAAGATGGGGATGAATCTTGTTTATTGTTTTAAAATTATTTAGTTCTCGTTTTAATCTATCAATGGTCGCGCCAATCACTTGTTCCTCGTTCAAAGCTGGAATTAAAATCCATAGATCATAATTGTTCTTAAAATCATTGTTAACCTTTAATGTTTTTGGATCAACACGAAATGGATTAGCCAAAAAGAATAGTGTTTCGATAATATAAAAAATGTAGAAAAATGCTGAAACACACAACAGCACGTTAATGATAATGTTAATCAAAAATTACCTCCATTCCGGATGAATGGAGATAATTATATCATATAAATATTAAATAAATGATGATATTTATTTTTAAATATCCTAAATAGTTTGCTGCAAAACACGCCCTAACGACCGAGTCCTTTTTTCTGACATACAACAACATCCGCCAACATATTTCACACCGAGGCGTAACCACTGTTTAGCTAAATGATTAAAATCATGTTCACTAATGCCATCATCAGTCCACTTTTTAATCTTAGGATTATACGCTGCTCCTAAGTTTGGAAATACAATTAAATCTTTATGATTACTAACGTTAGTGGTTAAGTTCTTTAGCGCTGGTGTTACCAATTCAGGATCAACGCAATTAATGCCATAAGCAATGACATACGGTTTCTGTTCCAAGAAATTTTGGACTACCATAATTGGTGTTCCATCCGAAATATGATTAGCATCTAATAGTGAACACGATACGATCACTGGAATATTAGCATTTGCTAGGTAATTAACAACTGCTTTGATTTCTTTAAATTTAGGCATGGTTTCCAACATTAAAACATCAATTCCAGCATTAATTAAAACTTGAATTCTTTCCTTATGAAAATCAACATACTGTTTATCTGATAACTCGTAGTCACCAGTGTATTCAGCTCCATTCGCTAGATATGCTCCATAGGGTCCAATGCCCGCAGCCAACCATTTCGGCTGATTTGTCTGGGATTGCTTCCTTCCTTTTTTAGCAACCTCAACTGCTTTTTTAAGTAATTCAACTGCTTCTTGTTCTGAATAACCCGCTTTGATCAATCCTGGAATGCTAGCCTGGTAGGTATCAAGGGTCGTTAAATTAGAACCACTATCAAAATATGATTTATGAACATCAGTAATTAAATTACTATGTTTCTTTAACGCATCGGCCGTCCACAAACGACTGTCTAAATTCAATCCGCGTTCTTCCAATCCTAAGGACATTGAACTATCCAATAAAACGTGTTTCTGTTGTTTTACCCATTTTGTAAAATTACTCATCAAAATTCATCCCTTCCACAAATAAGATTTTAATTATCAATTTCAACTAAAAGTCGGTGTAAAGATTGGGTCCGTTGTGTCGTCATACAACAGCAACCGCCAATGTATTTAGCACCTAATTGGATCCACTGTTTAGCTAATCGATTAAAATCATGTTCACTAATTCCCTTACTGGTCCATTTTTTAATTGTCGGATTATACTTAGCACCCAAATTGGGAAAGACCATTAAATCTTTATGATTATTAAGATGGGCACTAACCGTTTTGATGACGGGAGTTACTAATTCCGGTTTCACACAATTAACGCCATAGGCAATTACACATGGTTGTTGTTCTAAGAAATCTTGGACGACGGTAATGGGTGTCCCATCAGCAATGTGTTCGCCATCCTGAAGTATACATGTTACTGTAACTGGAACATGGTAGTGATTTAAGTATTTCACAACCGTTTGAATTTCTTTGAAATTAGGCATTGTTTTGACCATCACAACGTCGACACCAGCATTAATTAGTGTATCAATTCGATCACGATGAAAATCGAGGTATTGTTTAGAAGTTAAATCATAATCACCAGTGTATTCAGCACCATTTGCCAAGTAAGCACCATAGGAGCCAATTGCGGCAGCTAACCATTTTCTTTGGGGAGCCTGTGAAGTTTTTCGTCCTTCTTTCCCAGCTTTAACGGATCTTTCCAGTAAATTAACGGCTTGTTCCTTAGAGCATCCAGCATCCAATAAACCTGGAACACTTGCCTGATAGGTATCTAAACTAGATAAGTTTGAACCACTATCAAAATATTTTCGATGCACATTTTCAACTAAATCAATATTTTTTCCTAAAGCAGCTGCCGTCCATAAACAGTTATTTAAATCGAAACCTTGCTGTCCTAATCCTAGACCCATTGAACTATCCAATAGGATATGTTTTTGTTGTTTTGCCCACTTTGTAAAATCACTCATCAATATCACTCTTTCTTCTTATAAACAATTTGATAATAACCATAACAGATAATTGAAAATGGAATCCCAATTATAATTGCAATTCGTTGGTTCGGATCAAATGCAATCCCAACTAATGAAATCGTACAAATAATAATTACTAACCATGGTAAAACGGGATATAGCGGTGTTTTATATTTTAATTCATCAAGATGATGCCCCATTTTCAAGAAATGTTTTCTAAAATTCAATTCTGACCAGCCAATTGCTAGCCATACGACAACGACAGCGAAAGCCGATAAAGCTGTTAAACCAAGATAAACGGTATTCGGAGCATAGATGCTTGATAGCAGCGATAACAAGCCACCTAAAATCGTTAAAGTCAGTCCATAAATCGGAATTCCATGTTTGGTAAGTTTAGCCAGCCGTTTAGGTAACGTCTTCTGATCAGCCAATGACCATAACATTCTGGAAGCCGCATAGACACCAGAATTAGCACCGGAAAAAATAGTGACAAATAAGATGATATTCATAATATCGGCAGCGTGTGGAATGTTAATTTTTTCTAAAATCGTAACAAACGGGCTTTGAGCTAAAGAAGATGAACTTTGTGGAAGAATGGCGCCTAAAGCGATAATTGTTCCAATGAATAAAACAATTAGAATGATAAGTGTTTCCTTAATCGCATGGGGAACACTTTTTTCTGGATTCTTACTTTCGCCAGCGGCAACGGCAATCATTTCGGTTCCTGAAAAAGCAAAGTTAGCTGACAGAATAATGGAAAGGACTGGCATAATTCCATTCGGTAGAATTCCATTTGCTCCTAACTGTGCAAAGTATGGTTTAAATTTAATGTTATGAAACGGAATGATTTTAAAAATAATTAAAGCTCCAATTATCATAAAAATGGCTAGGGCTAGAACTTTAATCATTGATAACCAAAATTCACTGCCGGAAAACAAATCCATATTAATAACGTTCAACAGTAAAATTACCACTGCAAAAATTAAACTTAACACCCAGATTGGAACGTTTGGCAGATACTGTTTCACAATTGTCGCGAGCGCAATAAATTCTGAGCCTAATGCAATCGTCCAAGTCAACCAATACATCCAAGCAACAACGAAACCAACGCCGGGACTAATGTATTTACTAGCATACGTATGAAAGGCACCGGTCCCTGGTTCATGGACCGATAATTCGCCTAAACACGCCATGACCATACAGACCAAGATTGATCCAATTGTATATGCAATAATGGTGCCAATCGGGCCGGCCGTCTGAATAGAATAACCAGTGCTCATGAAAATACCAGTTCCAATTACACCACCTAATGACATTGTAATTAAATTTTTACTTTTTAATTCTTTTGAAAAATGTTGCTTTGCCAAATTAAATTCACTCCTTAATTAGAAAAATAAAAAAGCATCCACCCTTATAAAAAGGGCGAATGCTTCGCTGTGCCACCTTAATTTTGTAGATTATTATTAAATAATCTACCTTTCAGAAACCATGAATCGATTTCTTCGCACGTTATCGGGTGTTACCGTCATAAGCTCTTAACTTACGAAAGCTCAGAGACCATTTTCACTAATTTTAAATTATCCATTTACACCGACCATGAACTCGCTTTAAATTTTAAAATTAATTACTTTTTCTCATCAAAACTTTATTTTTTAATTAATTGTTAATTATAATAACACAATTCTTTTCATCAAGAAAGTTTTAATTTTAATCGTTTAATATTCAAAGATAGATTTGACATATATAGAATTTTAGATATAATTAAAATAACGAATTGATTATAAAACAATTAGATTGGAGTTAAGAATAATGAGTGCAATGCCTATTATAATTAAGAACTTAATTTTACCGTTATTAATTTCAATTGTGATTTTATTTTTATTAATTTATCATAATTCGGATGATAGGGATTTTAAGCATTGCATTTAATTCCAACTATCATCCATGCAGAACAACAAAACTGTGTGGATCAACTTTTCTAGAAAACGAGCCTCGCAGTTATTGATTTAGCTGTGAGGTTTATTTTTTTATAATCAAAATATTAAATTAAGGAGTGATATGATAATGGAAGATAAGAACAAAGAAATGTTAAAAAATGAAGGCGATCATTTTTCAAAAGCATCTCGAATTAAGTACTTTGACATTGTCATCAAGGAAGGGCACGGTGCAATCCTAACAGATGAAGATAATCACCAATACATTGATCTACTATCAAGTGCTTCCTCAACTAACACGGGTCATGCTCATCCCCACGTTGTCAAAGCAATTCAAGATCAGGCTACCAAACTAATTCAGTACACGCCAGCCTATTTTGCCACCGAACCGGAAGCAAAATTAGCACCCCGTTTAGCTAAGTTAGCGCCAATGGAAGGACCCGTTGAAGTTGCCTGGGGTAATTCCGGATCAGATGCTAACGATGCCATCATTAAATTCGCAAGGGCATATACTGGCAGACAATACATAGTTAGTTTTACAGGTGCTTATCATGGCTCAACTTACGGTTCAATTAGCGTTTCTGGTGTTAGTTTAAATATGACCAGAAAAATTGGCCCACTATTACCTGGCGTTGTGAAAGTTCCATACCCAAGTTCTTGGTATCGTCATAAGGGTGAGAGCGAAGATGAATTTTCGGACCGAATGTTTGAAGCCTTTAAATTACCATTTGAAACATACTTACCGGCAGATGAAACGGCATTGATCATGGTGGAACCCATCCAAGGCGATGGTGGTTTTTGTAAAGCACCCGAAAGATACTTGAACCATGTTTATAAATTTGCAAAAGATCACGGCATTTTATTTGCCGTTGATGAAATTAATCAAGGAATGGGAAGAACCGGTAAGATGTGGTCAATTCAACGTTTCCCAAAGATTCAACCCGACTTAGTTGCGGTCGGTAAATCAGTCGCCTCCGGATTACCATTAAGCGTCGTTTTAGGCCGCAAGAAAATCATGGAATCGTTAAACGCCCCTGGTAATGTCTATACCACCGCTGGGAATCCAGTTACGACCGCTGCTGCCAACGCTACTTTAGATGTGATTGAAAATGAACACTTAGTTGAAAGAAGCAAGCGTTTAGGCAAAGTTGCCGAGAATAAGTTTAAACAGTTTGAACAAAAATTCGACTTTATCGGTGACGTTCGATTATATGGATTAAACGGTGGAATTGATATTGTTGATCCCAAAACTGGAAAGCCTGACAGTAAAAATGCAACCAGATTAATTTACCGCATCTTCCAGCTTGGTGCTTTAATGATTACCGTCCGTGGTAATATTTTAAGATTCCAACCACCACTGGTCATTAAAGAAGAAGAGTTAGATCAAGCATTCAATATCATTGAACAAGCCATGCAAGAATTAAAGGATGGTAAAATAAAGAGCCCGGCTAATTTAGATCAGATTGGCTGGTAATTAATTAAAGGAGAATGGTTTATGAAAAATATTTTTGACAAAATGAATACAAAGGTGGATTATCATTTCTACCAAAAGAAGGATAAAAATTTGCAACGAACGATGGGCGTCAAAGATTTCTTAGCACTTGGGCTTGGAACCATCTTATCAACTGCTATTTTTACACTTCCAGGAATTGTTGCAGCTGAATATACCGGCCCATCAGTTGTCATTTCATTTATTTTAGCTGCCGTGGTTGCCGGTCTAGTAGCCATGAACTATGCTGAGATGGCCTCTGCATTGCCATTTGCTGGTTCAGCTTATTCATGGATCAGCGTTGTGTTTGGTAAATTCTGGGGCTGGATTGTCGGTTGGGCCCTGATTGCTGAATACGTGATTGCAGTTGCTTTCGTTGCTTCTGGTCTATCTTCTAATTTAAGAGGACTCGTTTCACCAATTGGGTTAGTCCTGCCAAATTCACTTTCTAATCCACTAGGAACGAATGGTGGCATTGTCGACATTGTCGCTGTTGCTGCAGTTGCCATCGTTGCTTTCGTTCTATTCAGGGGTGATAAAAGTACTTCTAAAATCACTGATACCCTCGTTATTTTGAAATTACTCGCAATCATCACCTTCGTTGTCGTTGGTGCAACCGCAATTAAAACTTCCAATTATTTCCCGTTTATCCCTAAATCACATCCAAATGCTAATGGAACCACTTTTGGTGGTTGGGGCGGTATTTATGCTGGAATGTCAACTATTTTCCTAGCATACATTGGATTTGATTCAATTGCATCTAATTCTGCTGAAGCTAAAAATCCACAAAAGACGATGCCACGTGGAATTATCGGTTCATTAGTAATTGGAACCCTATTCTACATTGCTGTTTCACTAGTTCTAGTTGGGATGTTCAAATACAGCGTTTACGCTAACAATTCGGAACCAGTCGGCTGGGCTCTACGTGAAATTGGTCATACCGTTACCGCGACCGTTGTTCAAGCTGTCGCTATTTTAGGGATGTTCACTGCTTTAATTGCCATGATGATGGCTGGATCACGTTTAATTTACTCATTTGGACGTGATGGGATGCTACCTAAAAAAGTCGGAAATTTGAATACACGTCACCTTCCAAGCATTGCTATCTGGGTTATCACAATTGTCGGCATTGTACTAGGTGCCGTCTTCCCATTCACATTCTTAGCTGAATTGATTTCAGCTGGAACTTTGATTGCATTCATGTTCGTTTCACTTGGTCTTTACCCACTTAGAAAACGTGAAGGTAAGACCCTTCCAGAAGCTTCATTCAAAGCACCATTCTACCCTGTTTTTCCATTCCTAGGTTTTCTAGGTGCATTAGGAATCTTCTGTGGATTGGATATTGAAGCAAAGACATACTCAATCGTTTGGTTCGTAATTGGTGTCATCATTTACTTTGCATATAGTGTTAGACATTCAGTTCAAGATGACGCTGTTAAAACTAATTCATCTAGCAATACTGAAAAATAATCAATCTAAAATCCATTTAAAATTAAAATGCTTTGCAAATTTTGCAAAGCATTTTTTGTTTGATCAATATCGAATTAATTGAATCGTATAATTAATTTCTATTTAATCTTTTCTTTTCCAATTGACTTTTCATCACTATAATTAATTCCATAATTTAAATCTTTTCTAAAGTTATAATGATTTAGCATCCCATTAAACCAAGGATTATCACTTTTGGTTTTCTTTAAAATATTGATATTTTGTGTACCATTAATTTTTTCAAATTTATGTTTGTCAACAGCTTCATTAGTCATGTTAAATTGCATCTCTCTAAAATTAATTTTTTATCATGATATTATTATATACTTAAATTATAATTAATGGAGAATCAAAAAAGACAAATTACTAGCTCAATACTAGCAATTTGTCTTTTTGCATATTCAATTTTAAATTAATTCATATTACCAATTAATAAAAATGGCAATTCAGCCTTTCCATTCTTATTTAGGTAGTGTTTTAATTGTCCCACAAATTGAAGTGCAAGTTTACGATCCTTGGATGATTTAATGTTCTTGCTCATTAATGTCAATTGATTGATATTTTGCTTATTATCCTTCTTTTGATGAAGAATGATTTGTTTAGCAAAATTAACAACTGGCTTTAAATTTTTGTTGCGGCTTTTACTGTAATATAAATCCGTTGGGAAGTTCACCCAAGTATTATACTTCTTACTCTTTGAAGTTAAGTTAACTTCTACACCATTTCGATACTGCCAAATATTTTTAACCCTAAATTTATATTTATTGTTAATCGCTGCATTGGTGGCTTTTTTACTATAAGTGTATTTAAATGGGTAGGAATTCTTTCTTAAGGAGACACCCCGATTAATACTGTATACGTATCCTTGTTTTTTTAAACTATTAGCTAAAGATTTATTAGCAGACAACTCACTTCTAAATTTATGTGTATTAATTCGGTTATTCGTTTTAGCAGCACTTGCGTTAATTCCAATTAATGATGTAAATGATAGGAAAACCGCTCCTACAGTGTAGAATGTTTTTCTATTAAATATCTTTTTATTCATAAATAAAAACTACCCTTCAAAAATTTATAATAAGTTTATAACTTATTATAAAACTTATCAAATTAAATAACATAATCATAAGCTTACATTGTTAAAAGTTAATTACTATCTCTGAATCTGCGGCAATACCCAGTATCCATTGATTCGCAGAGCATCACTAATTGCCTTATTGGTTCTAATATCCTGCGGTTGAATTGGTTTAAATTCCTGATCAGAGTCAGCGGCAACGTAGTAATCCAAATGGTAATCACTATGTGAATTCAATTGGGCATTCTTAAAAAGGATGTAAGCCCGCTGCATGTGGGATGCACTTGAAACTAAGGTCACCGACTTAGCCCGGCACCGTCTCAAAATTGCCATTGAATTCAATGTATTTTGGGTGGTGTCTAAGGACTTTGTTTCAGCAATAATTCTTCTGCCTTGAATGCCATGGTGAATCAGCCACTTCTTCATCACTTTCGATTCTGCTGTCGGTTCTTGGGGTAGTTTACCACCACTTACAATGATTCTAGTTTGCGGAAGTTGTTTAGCAAGTTTCAATCCAGCCTCTAACCGCTGAACCAACGTTTTTTTAATTCGGCCATCAGGCGTCAAAACAAAGCCTAAAATGACAATGAAATGATGTTGCTGATCAGCTTGGTTTACTAAATCGAAACGGTGATTTAATGACATCGTCAAACCATCATGAACAATCTCTAAAGTCTTCCTAAATTGAACTGCCTTCCCCTTATTAATTCTAGTCAAACGATGAATTAAATGTTGATATTTATGAATTTTGTGGTGTAATTTGGCAACAACGGCTAAACTAACGAGTGCTTGATAATCGTTGTGGTTATGCTTTAGGGTAATCCGAACTAAGTTAGTCGATCGATCATTGTTTCCAGATATGCGCTCAATCGAAGCTAATCCTAACAAGTATTTAGCATCATATGGATGAAATTTTAAAGCCGCTTGGTAAAGTCGAATTAAATCAACACGATTATCTGAAGAAGTTACTCCTTGATTTTGAGTCTTCTCAAAGTTTGGTTTGTGCCAATAATTATACAAGATGGCATGGTCAATGATTTTCAACTTTAACCGAACATCTCTTATCGTACTAATCCTTTGTTTCACGGCATCATACGAATACTTATTTTCATATTGTTGAATTTGTTTATCATCATTAGCAGTTCCAATTGGATAATTAATCACGGGTGCAGGTAACGAAAGTAATAGTGTCGACATTAAATCAGTGTCTTGTTTCTTAGTCTTCATCAGTAATCACCTTCTTAGTAGTGGATTCTCAAAATCCACCATTAGAATAACAAGCTAGTTTTACTTTCAGGTAAAAACAACGTAAAAATGACGTAAAGATATTTAATTATCTTGATTTAAAATGATAAGATAAAACTAATGTTGAAATCTTAATTAAATTAAATGTGAGGTGTTAAGTTTGAAAGTTATTTTGATCACTGGAGCAAGTGGTGGTATTGGTTTCGCAACTGCGAAAAGATTAGTCAGAGCTGGTCACACTGTCTATGGAACCACCCGCAGTTATGACCATTTTCCTAAATTAAAGCAATCCGGAATTATCCCAATGAAAATGGATGTCACTAATCCTGATGATATTAATCGGGGTGTTCAAGAAGTTATTGCCGATCAAAGTCGGTTAGATGTTTTAATTAACAATGCCGGGTATGGTTCGTATGGAACGATTGAAAATGTTCCTATGTCAGAAGTCAAAAAGCAATTTGAAGTGAATTTATTTGGGGTCGCTCGTTTAACTAAAGCCGTCTTACCAATTATGCGCCATCAAAAAAGTGGTAAAATTATTAATATTTCTTCTGTTGGTGGAAGAGTCGTTACTTATATGGGAGCTTGGTACCACGCTACTAAATACGCTTTGGAAGCATTTAGTGATGCTTTAAGAATGGAAATGGCCCCATTTAATATCCAAGTGGTATTAGTTGAACCCGGTGGGATTAAAACTCCCTGGGGAGTCACGGCTGCCAATCATTTAATGAGGGCCGAAGAAAATGGTCCATACCATAAGCAAGCATTCAAGGTTGCTAAACGGATGAAGAAGGTCTATTCTTCTAACCTACTATCAGAACCATCAGTGGTAGCTGAAGCCATTAATAAAGCAATTGATAGGAGAAATCCAAAGGCTCGTTATTTAGTTGGCAGTGGCGCCCGCAGTATGATTTTAATGAAGGATGTCTTACCAACCAAAATTTTTGATGCCGTTATTAAGAAAATTATGTAATTTAAATTTAAAAAAGGTGGCTTAATGATGCCAAAATATATTTTTCATCCGACTGATTTCAATCAGTTAAAGGATCATTACGATTTAATCATTATTGGATCGGGTTCAACCGGTTTAGTCAGTGCCATTCAAGCTCATGAGTTAGGGCTACACCCCATTGTTTTAGAAAAAATGGCAAAATTGGGTGGCAATTCAACCCGCGCATCTTCTGGTATGAACGCTGCTGAAACAAACGTTCAATTAAAGCACCACATTATTGATAGCTATGAAGCATTTTATCAGGATACGTTTATCGGCGGTGATAAGCAGAACAACAAGGATTTATTGCACTACTTTACCACCCATGCCGCCCTTTCAATCGACTGGTTAGCCGATCATGGCATCCACTTGGATGATTTAACGATTACCGGTGGGATGCATACTAAAAGGACCCACCGACCAAGTTCAACGGCTCCGATTGGTGCATTTCTAATTACTAACTTTTTAAAAATCATTGAAAAGGATCACATCCCCGTTTTTAACAATGTCCGGGTTAAAAAATTACTTCAGGATCATGCACGAATTGACGGGGTAGAGGCTGATTTTAAAGAACATGGTAAACAAACTATTCATTCGAAAGCCGTCATTTTAGCCACTGGTGGTTTCGGTGCCAGCAAGGAAATCATCGGCAAATACCGAAAAGATTTAGTTCATTACAAAACAACGAACCAATCCGGGGCAACTGGCGATGGTTTGAAATTAGCAACCGGTGTAGGTGCTGATTTAGTCGACATGAGCAAAATTCAAGTTCACCCGACCGTTCAACAGGATACACCCCATGCCTTCTTGATTGGTGAGGCCATTCGTGGTGAAGGTGCGATTCTGGTCAATCAAAATGGTCAACGATTTGTGAATGAACTGGACACCAGAAAGAATGTTACCCATGCCATTAATCAACTCAGTGATAAACACGCCTATTTAATTCTTGATCAAGGAATTCGCAACCATGCTAAAGCCATTGATTTTTATGATTCAATTGGCTTAGTAATTCACGGAAATGATATCGCTGAATTGGCCCATCATATTAATGTTGATTCAGACAAATTAAATCAGACCATTAACGAATGGAATCAAGACGTTAAAAATCATCGGGATGCTAAATTTCATCGGACTACTGGGATGGATCGTGGCATCGATCGAGGACCTTACTTTGCTATTCACATTGCACCGGCCGTTCACTATACCATGGGTGGCATTAAAGTTAACCACTTAACCCAGGTTCTTAATCATCAAGAACAACCAGTTAAAGGTCTCTTCGCTAGTGGTGAAGTTGCTGGTGGATTGCATGGTGATAACCGGATTGGTGGTAATTCCATTGCCGAAACGGTTATTTTTGGACGCCAAGCAGGCCAACAGGCTTTTAAATATATTCAGGAAAAACAATAAAATAATAATTTAAGGAGTTCATAATTTGACAATTGAATTAGTATTAGCAATCGTGGGATTTATTAAACTAGTTTCCATCATCGCCTGGCTTATTTTTCTATATCAATATTTCAGAGATAAGAAACGCTACCCAGCATTAGCCCCAATTAAATTAAGATATTTCTGGATTGCGTTCATTATTTGGATTATTTGCGTTGGCGTTGATTTAATTCCGTTAATTTTTAACTGATAGAAAAAGACACTGATTAATTAAAAATCAGTGTCTTTTATATTGCTTCATTTAATACATGATCGTACTTTGATTAAAAATCAAGCTAAAAATAACTGAAAGGACAATGATTACAATAATCATGATCAATCCAATTTTAAATCCATGCGGAAAGCTTTTTAAAATTACATTCATTTTGCTAACGTTTTTAGAATGATTTTGTTTATTAATATCATAATATGTTAAAGAAGTTCCAAATAATATACAAATGATAAAGATTCCGATATAGATTGTAATTATAGATCCCATGACAATATCACCTCGTAAACACCGAATGTATTTATAGTACTATTTTTATTATATTATAATTAGATTAAAAACAAAAACATTAGAGGAAAATTTAATCAGACTGTAAAAAAGAGCCCATCAATTATTGGTGGACTCATATTGATATAGCTACTAAGTTCAATTTTATTGAACTCGACATCATTCTATACATATCTTTTTCAATTGTCTAACTTTTAAAAGAATTTATTAATTAACTAACTTTAAGCAAAACCATGAATACAAACATGGTTAAAACTGACAAAACTGTACTTAGTAATTGTGTTGATGCCATTTCTTCTTCATGAACATGGTATTGGACTCCTAACATGGTCGGCATCGTTGCCGTTGGAATTGCAAGTGTGACAATTACCATTTGTTGAAACGGAACGGGAGCTTTAAAGATAATCATTAAAATCCAGATGACTAGTGGTAACCCAATATTCTTTTGCAGAACGTTCATGATCATTGGCATTGATAATGAGAATTTTTGATTAAATAGTGTAATTCCAACGGTAAAAATAGCTAAGCCCCCTGCCGATTGACCGAGTAAATTAAAGATGGGTAAATATTTAGGAGCTAGTTGAAATCCAGAAAGATTTAAAACAAATGCAATGATGGGTGCCCAGACTAACGGTTTACTAAACGCCATTAAAAATTGTTTCATACTATCATGATTATGGTCTTCTTTAGCCATCGAAAGCATTAAGACACTAACCGGGACTTGAACTAAATTAATATAAATACTACAGATGCCAACCAAAAATGCGCTATTGGATAATCCAAAAATTAAAGCTAAGACTGAAGTACCCATAAATGGAACGGATGGACACGCAATTGATAATGCTCTTAATACTGATAAATCTAATTTTTTGATTGTAATTAAATTAATGATAATTAAGATTATGAAACTACCAAGCATCCCTAATCCAAGCCATAACGCCATCGGCAAAGAATGTAATAGTAATTTACGATTCATTGAAATTAACCCACTGAATAAACTTAAGGGCAAGGCATACGTCATGACCAAACTAATGATCGTATTACTGGAATCATCATTAAAATGATTATGGATTCCAGAAAAGTATCCTAATCCAATTGTAAAAATAATCGGTATAATCGCAGTTATCAACGTCGATGGCATTTGAATCCTTCCTTTTTCAACTATATGTTAATTATCATTACATTTTGGTAATAATTGTCATTATAATATCATTTAATTTTAATTTAATAAACAAATTCGACTCATATAAGTAATGTTTGCTTACATGTAAAATTAAAATAATATTTGGAAGCATTTTATGATACCGCTTTCATAAAACATGATATAATGAATAAAAATAATGAAGAAGGTTATTCATAATGACAAAACAACAAGTCGCTTTAATTACAGGTGCTGGGCAAGGAATTGGAAAATCAATTGCTGAAAGATTGTCTCATGATGGATTTGCAGTTGCACTCCTAGGACGTCATTTAGATAAAGTCCAAGCTGTCGCAAAAGAAATTAAAAATAATGGTGGCGATTCATTTGCCATCAAAGCGGACGTTTCTAAACGTGACGAAGTGTTTAATGCCGTTAAAGAAACTCAGGATCACTTTGGTGATTTCAACGTGTTAGTTAATAATGCTGGGGTTGCCCCAACTGATCCAATCGAAAATGTTACCCCAAACGAATTAGAATCAACATTTCAAATCAATGTTGGTGGTGTTATTTGGGGCACTCAAGCAGCCATTAAAGCTTTCAAGTTATTAAATCACGGTGGCAAGATTATCAATGGTTCGTCACAAGCCGGTCAGGAAGGAAATCCGAACCTAACCGTTTATGGAGCAACTAAATTTGCCATTCGCGGAATTACCCAGACCACTTCTAAGGAACTAGCTGAAGATAACATCACCGTCAACGCATATTGTCCAGGAATCGTCAAAACACCGATGATGGATGATATTGCGAAAAACGTTGCTAAGAATGCTGGTAAATCGGAAGAATGGGGGATGCAACAATTTGCAAAGAGCATTTCATTAGGACGCCTTTCCAATCCATCTGATGTTTCTAACCTTGTATCTTTTCTTGCCAGCAAAGATTCTAATTATATTACCGGCCAATCAATTTTAGTTGATGGTGGGATGGTTTATAGATAGTGAAAATAATAAAATAAAACCTCTGAAGTAAGTAATTGAATTCCACTTCAGAGGTTTATTTTATTATTAACTATTTATTTTGATTTAAAAATAATAGTTCAGGATCTTTAGTCGTATAGTCATTAATATGATTCTTAAAGTTAATTAAGTGTGGGGTCTTTAGATGGGCATCTAAATCCTTTTGATTATCCCAATGTTCTAAGATCAAATAATTATTTTCATTGTTAACATCTTGATAATGTCCATAAGCTAAATTGCCCTTATCTTTCAGAGATTTATTAACTAAATTATCAATAAATTTCAAATATGCTGCTCGTTTGCTTGGATCAATTGTGATTCTAACATTTACTGCAATCATGATTGACATCCTTTCATTAAATATTGATAAATGAAACTAAATTTAGTAACCATTTATATATTAACCTAAATTCGATTAATATAACATGATTATTATCTATAAATATATTATAATACATTTAATATAAATGATTTTATTAATTATGTTTTATTAATTAAAGAGGTCTTTTATTATGCTCAATAAACATGATGAACACAAAATAATCAAGACAAAGCGCAAGCAAGTTGTCAAAAGTAAGATTCCGTCAAATGTGATTGGAATAGTTCGATACAATCATGATGATAATCAAGGTTATCATTATAATGATTTTAAAAATTTAAATTATTTCAGAAATGCAAAACTAAAATTTAAAAAGAACCGAAACAATTTTAATTTAAATCCATTTCAAAAGGGAATCATTCATCTATTCGTTAGCGGGTTTGATAATAAGAGAAAGGTGTACATTTTAACCCAACAGTACGGATTTATTTCCAATCCCCTTGAAGTGAAAAATGAGCCCATCATTTTTATATGTAGTGTTAAAGATTTATTTTATCAAAGTCGAATGTATAATAAATTGGATATGCCAATTGGTCATTGGGACGCTTTCATTGTATCTAAAATTAATCAAAATGGTAATTCTAAGCCTGTTATTATTGTTCAGCATCGGCCAACCATTGATGATAATATTAATTTTTTAATCAATGATACTAAAAAATTTAATGCTGTCGGAAAGAAACTTTATTTAATCGGACGCGTTAGATGCATTAATCCGCGGATTGGCATGTGGGTCACATATCATAATGCCAGTATCTTCATGCCTAATCGTTATATTTATGGTTATCGTAAAAAGAAAGATCATTATGAAAAAAAACGACGATTCTACAGTTTAAGGTGTTGTGATATCTACCATATTGGCCAACGGGTTAAAATGATTGTTATTCTACCCCAAAATGGAGATCAAAGCGAAGATGGTGTATTATTGGCACCGGCTAATCCCCCACGTGTTCCAACATGTTTAGACAAACTTAATTCAATTAAACCAATCTTAAATAAGGTTCAGGGAGGATTTATTACTGGCCAAAGGCTAAAAACACAATACGTTCATATTAACAGTGGATTGGATGTAATGGTCAAAAGAACTAACCATTTGATTAATAGTTTAGTTCCCGTTGTTGCTACCCACGTTGTTGGCAAGGCTAAATTTATTAGTGGTGTAAACAAAGTTAATTATGAAGATCATTATAAATATCTAAAAGCCATGTTAGCGCCTTCTGTCGACCACAACGGTCATCGATATGTATGGGTAAATCAGAATATTATGTTTGAAATTACCAATGAAAATGATTTACCATCACGTTTAAATAATGAAATTGTTTATATTCAAATTTCAATTATTCGTGTTCGCGGATATATTTCCGATGAAACAACCGGTGAAAGGCTTTTAAATGAGTATGAGGCTCAAGATGTTGCAAATCACCGTTCGATCACAAACTAAAAAAGAGTCAATGTATCAAAATTATACATTGATTTTTTATATTATATTAATTTTCTTAAATTTAGTATTTTAATATTAAAGTACTTTAATATTAAAATACTATAACTATTTAATAAATTTATTTTGTTATAATGAATATAATTATTAAATAAAGGAGAAATTAAAAATGAATATCGGGATCATCGGTTTAGGTAATATGGGAACCGCAATTTTACAAGGTTTATTACACAAGTATAACCACAATCAAATCTGGGTAGTTAACCATCAAAACGATCGTGTAAGTGCACTTCGTAAAAAATATCAATTCCACTTTGCAACTGAATTAAATGAAGATAATTCAGCTCAATTAGACGTAATTTTTGTTACTCTACCAGCCAACATTGTTATCAAATATTTTAATAAGCACCAGGTTATTAACCAAAATTCAATTATTATATCTGCAGCTGCTGGAATTACGATTAAGGATCTTAAAAATACTTTACCATCCAATCAAATTGTTACATTGATTCCGAACACACCGGTTTCAGTTAACGCTGGTACATTGCCAACTTGTTTTTCAGATTTAGGATCTGATTCAAAACCCCAAGTAATCAAAATATTATCAATTTTAGGCAATATTATTCCCGTTAAAGAAAATAATTTATCTGTTTTAGGCACTATTTGTGGATGTGGCCCAGCCTTTATTGATGTTCTCATGGATGCTTTAGGCGATGCAGCAGTTGAAAATGGAATTAACAGAAATACCGCGTATCAAGCAATTGCCAGTATGGTTTCCGGAAGTGGATAGTTAGCATTTCAATCCAACCAAACCCCAAGCCAATTAAAAGATAAAGTTACGTCACCAGGTGGGACAACAATTAAAGGGGTAAATACTTTAGAGCAACATGGATTTAGGTATGCATTAATTGATGCTGTTAGAAAATCTAAGTAATCTAATTCTAATTGTTACCGCCAATTTTAAAAATTGGGATGCGACTATTTTTAAGATCAATTTTAGGACCATTTTCCTGCAAAAATTGATCTGCTTTAGTTGTAAACCAATCTACGAGTGAACTAAAAATATATCCGTAGAAATTAATTGCTTTATCACGAGCGTTGATAATAATATCCTTTAATTTAAATTCAAACTGTTCTTGCAAATATTCGTTCGTTTCAAACCTAAAAGCAGCATAGTTATTTGGATTGGTCTGATTATATGATATTGCTTGATTGTATCCAACTTTTTTAGCTTTGAAAATTAAACTAGCATATTGATAAAGTTTTCGCTTACTTCCAAACGAATATCGTTTAATAACACTAATGACTCGCTTTGATAAGCCACCCTTTTCTTTTAATGCGTTTCCTAATGCATCTAAATTATCATCTTTAAATTGATTGGAAATTTTTTGTTTCTTAATCTGTTCGGTGACTAATGTATCACTTGTATATTTATTTTTATGATTAAAATTATTCTGATTAGAGTTTGAATTTTTAACTTCAGATGGTTTAGATTCTAAACTTTCGTCTTTAAAACTAGGAATAAAAATTTTAGAAGGACCGTTGAACTGTTTCTTTTTAATAATATAACCTAATGCTTCTAAGTTTTTATATGCATTAATAACTGTATTACGGCTTAATTTTAAATATTTTGCCATTTCATTAATTGTATAGATGACATAGTAGTGATTCATTTTTTTATCATAGAAATTAGGCCTTTTAGCAGATGATTTCATTCGATCATAAAGTAATGAAAAGATGATCTTTTCATTACTGTTCATTTCATTATTCTCTAAAACGGATTTACTCATTTTGACAAATTGTTCCATTTTTGTTACTCCCCTTGTTTAGTTAGTAACAAAAAAGATTGGAAAAATTTCCAATCCGTTAGTATATGTATTGCAATTTTGGCTAATTTATTTTATCATAGTATTTGAATGATAATACAAATGTATACTAACGGGTAAGTTATCAATGAGAAGTCGCCAAACTATTACATTGATAACTCTCTTTTTTTATTATTAACTTTTATTTTTATTTTGATTGGATTTTAATTATCCAAATTGATTTTAAAAGAACTATTTACTTAAGCCATGCAGTTGTCACACTGTGTGGCTTTTTTGTTTATGTTTGAATAATAGCATGGTTTAAAAAAAGTGTCAACAGCAGGAAGGGAAGATAAAAATGGATATAAGCATGATAACGTAACTACGTAATAGCATGATTACGTAATAACATGATAACATGATGACATAATTACATATTAACGTGATAACATGATAACGTAACTACATGATAACGTAATTTAGTTAAAATAAGAATGCTATTATATCAACGTTTCAAAGCATTAATTTTTTCAAAATAACGTAATAACATGATAACGTAACTACGTAACTACATATTAACGTGATAACGTAACTACACAACTACGTAATAATATGATACTATGATGACATGATAACGTAATTACATGATATTTTATCAATTAATTTATTTTTAAATTTTTTTACAAGGAGAAATAACACTATGACAACTACCATTACTTTTGGTAATTTTAAAGGTGGTGTTGGTAAAACAACCAACGCGACATTGATTGCATATACATTATCAAGAATGGGTCACAGAACATTAATTGCGGATTTAGATCCACAGGGAAATGCAACTAACATGTTATTGAAAACCAAGGCAAATATTGATGGTAAAATTGCTACTTTTGATCAGTCGTTAATGCGATCAGTTGAAGATAATAATTTATCTAAGTCATTAATTAGCATTGATCCCCACTTAGACTTACTTGCTTCCGCACCTGACTTTGCAATGTATCCAAGATTCATGGAAAAAATCCATGATTATACAGAGCGTGTTAAATATCTTCAGCAGATGTTTGATCCGTTCCGAAATAATTATGATTACATTATTTTAGATACCCCACCAACGGTCATGTCATTATTTACAGATAGTGCTCTCTACATGAGTGATTACTGCTTGATTGTAATGCAAACCCATAAGGATAGTTTCGACGGTGCAAGGGCATTCATTGATTATTTACAGGATTATGTCATTGACAAATATAAGGCACCACGATTAGATTTAGTCGGAATTTTACCCGTTCTAATGCAAGGCAGAGCACCAGTAGATAAATTAACATTAGAAAATGCCATTAAAAAATTTGGAAAAGAAAATTTGTTTAAAAATACAATTCACTATATGCAACGGATTAAACGTTTTCCGATTACCGGTATCACTGATAAAACGATGTATGACAAACGCGTTTTACATTTGTACAAACTAGTAACTAATGAAATGTTGAGACGAATTAAGGAGATTGAAACCAATGAGTAGTTTATTAAATTCAAATCGCAATAAACATGCTGATGTTAAACCAAAACGTAGCGCCCATATTTCAGACTTGGATAAGAAATTAAATCAAAGTTCTAAGAAAAATAAATTAAAAAAAGTTGAATACAATTCAACCCTAAGTATTGGTAATCATGCCAAAAATAAATTGCAGGCAATGGTTTTAATTGGCGATGCTAAAAATCAAAAGGAAGGCTTTGATATTGCTTTAGATGCCTATTATGAATCACTACCAAAAGATAAAAAATCAATGTTTAAAATTTTCTATAATTCATTGGAACAAAGAGACGCCGAGAAATTTCACGGGAAAAAATAAAAATCTACATTATATATTGAACTTGATTTAATTAAGAAGCGCCAATATAATTTTAATTAACATTACCTATTGATTGTTAATATTATGGGAGGAAATTGAAGATGAATAAAAAGAAACTAAGTGTTCAGAGTGTCGTTGCCATTGGGATTGGAACGGCGATTTTGTTTTTATTAAAGAGATGGGTCTCAATTCCAACGGGGATTCCGAATACAAATATTGATACATCCTACGGGTTCTTAGGTTTTATTGCTGTTTTATTTGGCCCCGTCGTTGGTTTCTTCGTCGGCTTCTTTGGCCATGCCCTATCAGATTTTACACAATTTGGTGCGCCATGGTGGACGTGGGTATTCACAACCGGTTTAGTCGGTTTTGCTTTAGGCTTTTTAAAGAAGTATATGAAACCAGAAGAAGGTCGCTTTGGTAAAAAGAAACTAATCATCTATAACATTTATCAAGTCATCATTAATGTCATTGGATGGTTGTTAATTGCTCCCACCGGTGATGTCCTAATTTATTCAGAACCTGCCAACAAAGTTTATTTACAGGGAATTGTATCAGCAATTTCTAATAGTCTTTCAACCGGAATCATTGGCACGATTTTATTAGTTGTCTATGCTTCTTCTAAAGTTAAGAAAGGAAGCCTTAAAAAGGAATAATGAAAAATAAGGCAATGATTGAATTTAAAAACGTTACATTCAAATATAACAGTCAATCTGAACCCACCCTAAAACATGTTAGTTTAACCATTGATCAAGGTGAAAAGGTATTGATTGTGGGACCATCTGGTTCTGGAAAATCAACATTAGGTAATTTAATTAATGGAATTATTCCTGAAAATATTAAAGGTGAAATTCAAGGCACGATTTTGGTAAACGGCCATGATGTGAAAGATATGTCCATTTTTGACCAATCGTTAAACGTTAGTAGTATGCTTCAGGATTCTAATGATCAATTCGTTGGTTTAACTGTTGCCGAAGATATCGCATTTGGAATGGAAAATGACTGTACTGATAATGTAACCATGCGAAAAAAGGTTAAAGCTTGGTCAGATTATTTACACATTCATCAATTATTGAAACAATCACCCAATAGTCTATCAGGTGGTCAGAAACAGCGAACTAGTTTAGCGGGGGTCTTAGTTGATGAGTCCCCAATTTTACTTCTTGATGAACCCTTAGCTGCTTTAGATCCAGCTGCTGGTCTGCGTTCAATTCAATTACTAGACGATATTCATAAGCATTTACGTAATACGGTTATAATCATTGAACATCGAATTGAAGAAGTTTTAACCCAAGATGTTGATCGAGTTGTTTTAATGGATGATGGAAAGATTGTTGGTAGTTTCACTCCTGATAATTTATTGAAACGTGATATTTTAAAGAATTATGGATTAAGGAATCCGCTTTATCTTGATGCTTTGAAATTGGCTGGCGTCGATTTTAATTCACTAAGTAATATTGATTCAGTTAATTTAGTTAATGGTAATCATGTCAATGATAAATTGCATCAATTGAATTTAAATCAGGCAACTAAAAGATTAAATCAATCAACCGACCCGATTTTAAAAATTAATGATCTTAGCTTTGCTTACAATCACCACCCCATTTTTAAACATTTGAATCTAACCATTTATAAAGGTGATATGATTTCTTTGGTTGGTAAAAATGGTGTTGGTAAATCCACACTCAGTAAATTGATTGCCGGTTTCATTAAACCCAATCATGGTAAAATCATTTTTAATCATCGTAATTTATCTAATTTATCAATTAAGGAACGTGCTGATCACATTGGATATATTATGCAAGATCCGGATAAAATGATTAGTCAGGTCATGATTAGGGATGAAATTGCATTAGGTTTAAAACTTCGTCATTATCCAAAATCACAAATTGATGCTAAAGTTAAGCAAGCATTGAAGGTATGTAAATTATATGAATTTAGAAATTGGCCGGTTTCCGCATTAAGTTACGGGCAAAAGAAACGATTAACAATCGCTAGTATTTTAGTGCTCAATCCGGAACTTTTAATTTTAGACGAGCCCACTGCTGGCCAAGACTATTATCACTACAATGAAATTATGCAATTCTTAAGAAAACTGAATCAAGAACGTCATTTAACAATGATCTTTATTACTCACGATATGTATTTAATGACTGAATATTCTAATCGAACGATTGTTTTGGGCAATCAGAACATTATGAAAGATGCTGCTCCTGAAAAAGTTCTAAATGACGATCAGCTTTTATTAGCAAGTCACCTTAGAAAAACAAGTCTCAGTATTTTAGCTAAACGATTTCATATTGATCCAATCAAGTTAACTAATACTTTGATTACCAAGGAAAGGGAGAACGACAATGGACAATAATATTTTTGGATATGATCATAATAATACCTGGGTTCATCAATTAACCGGGACCAGTAAATTGTTATTTTTTATTTTAGTGTCAATTATTGCCATGATTAGTTATGATGTCCGATTTATTACACTGGTTCTAATTCTCTCCCTAATTATTCTTTATCAGTCACAAATTAAATGGAGCCAGGTTCGTTTGATTGTAAAATTAATTTTGATTTTTGCTTGCCTAAATTTGATTACCGTCTATATTTTTTCTCCTGGACACGGTGCTTATCTATATGGGACGCAGCATATTATTCTTCATTTGGGTTACTTCACTTTAACGAAGGAACAGTTGTTTTACGAATTAAACTTGGCATTAAAATATTTAGTTACCGTCCCGATTTCATTGGTATTTTTAATCACTACTAATCCAAGTGAATTTTCGTCTAGTTTAAACCACATTGGCGTTTCGTACCGCCTAAGTTATGCTGTTTCATTAGCCCTTCGTTATATTCCAGATGTTCAAAGGGACTATCAAGAAATCAGTATGGCTCAACAAGCCCGTGGTTATGAACTATCCAAAAAGGGAAAATTCATGACCAGAATCAAAGGAGTTTCACAAATTTTAATTCCTCTCATTTTATCTAGTTTAGATAAGATCCAAGTTATTAGTCAAGCCATGGAATTAAGACGCTTTGGTAAAAATAAAAAACGAACTTGGTACATGGCAAGAAAATTTAGTCGCAATGATTACTTAACAATTGTACTTGCGATTTTGATTGTTTTACTTGGAGTTTGGTTCATGAAAATTGATGGCGGACGCTTCTTTAATCCGTTTAAATAAAAAGGAAAATCCAAATGACAACAATTAACATCATTTTAGGAAGCTCAAGAAAAACATCGCTTGGCAAGAATCTATTGAATTACTTAAAATTAAATCAACAAAAGTACGAAAAGGAGGATCAAATTAATTTAAATTTCATTGAAATTGGTGAATATCATTTGCCCTTCTTTTATGAAGCAGTCCCACCAATGCAAAATAAAAACCGTTCACTTCCTGAAAGACAACAAAAATGGTTAGACGACATGCAAAAAGCGGATGGCTATGTATTTTTAACTCCTGAATATAATCACTCTTTTCCAGCAGTATTAAAAAACGCAATTGATTATTTAGCAGATCAAATTAGTGGCAAAGTAGTGCAGACGATTACCTACGCTAATAATAGCCGTGGTGGTCAATTCGGCGGAATTGAATTAAATGCCGTTCTGTTCCGTTTAAATGCTTTTATCATCCCACAAAACGTTGCGATTGGAAACGTTCAGGATAATTTTAATCAAAATGGTTCAATTTTAGATGGCGCTAAATCCGGTGATTATTATCAGGATAAACTTAACCAAACGATTAAAAAAATTAGTTTTTATGCTAAGTTACTAAAAAATAATCCATTTTAAAACTAAAAACTACCCCATATTAATGAGGTAGTTTTTTAATTACTTTTGAGCATTACGATAAGTTTTTGTTAATAGATAAAATGGTGCGGCAATGACTAATGCACCTAATCCGCAAATCAGTTCACTTACGTCGGTTTTAATCAACAACCATGCGGATACAACCAATGCAATGATTGGAATTGTGTATCCAAATGCTAATTTAAAATTACGTTTGGCATGTGGCATTGTTTTTCTAAAGACAATGACTGCTAAACAGGTTGGAATGTATTGTGCAAACCTTGCCACAACACTTATTTTAACTAATTCAGTGTATGTTCCTGAAAATGCAATTAATAGTGCAATAATATTGGATGCGATAATTGCAACGTATGGTTCATTCTTTCGATTCATTTTTGAAAAGATTTTTGGCAATGATCCATGATCAGATAATGCGACCATTGATCTTGGTGTAATGAAAGTTGAAGCAGAAATTGATCCGAACAACGAAATCAATAATCCAATCAATACTAGAACACCACCCCATTTACCAACAATTTTAGTAAATGCCATTTGAAGTGGGATGGATGTACCAGAAAGTTTACTTCCTAAAATTCCAATACATACCACCATTACTAAAATATAAATGATAGTGATAATTAACATTGATAGAATTAATGCTCTTGGTAAATTTTTCTTAACATTTTTCATGTCCTGAGCGGTGATAACAAGGCCTTCAAAACCAGTAAAAATGTAGAATAGAAGGATCGTCGTGTTGGAAAAACCACCCATATTAGTTAATTTAGGAACAAAAAACGGTGTAAAGTTAGCGGAATGGATAAAGAAAATACCGATGACAATTAATAGAATAATCGGGAGGAGTTTTCCGACAGTGATGACATTATTAAAAATCGATGTCAATTTGATACCATTCACATTAATAAAGATCATCAGCACAACACAAATCGTAATAATAACATTTTTAGCGAAACTATTATTTAGGCTTGGAAAAACGCCACTTAGGGTGGTTGTGAATGCCACGTAGATTACAGCTTCCGCAATTGTCCTAATGATAAACGTAGCTAAACCCACTTCATAGCCGATAAAGTGACCAAACGCTTTATTAGCGTAAACGTAAGCACCACCCGATTCACCAAACATACTTGCACATTCAGCAAAGCATAGTCCAATACTGATTGCCAAAAGTGCATCAAAAATAAGGACTAAAATACTAGCAGGACCGAAATCTTTAAAACCGGAAGCCGGGAGCAAGAAAATTCCTGAAGCAATGATGGCGTTAATGCCTAGTAAGACCATACTTGTAAAACCGATTTGTTTCCTGTTATTAATCATAGTCATCACCAACTCGATTGAAAAAGTCCGTAAATAGTTTTTCTTCTTTCATGTCTTCTTTCCATAAATATTCGGGATGCCATTGAACGCCTTGAACAGAAGCATCTGCATTTTCAATTCCCTCAATCACACCATCGGGAGCCGTAGCAGTAATTTTTAACCCTTCACCTAAGTCTTTAACTGCTTGATGATGCCTTGAGTTCACTAATGCCTTTTCACCGATGCTTTGAAACAATTTACTGTTTTGATCAATCAATACGTGATGGGTTTCTTGAAAGACTTCTTCATTTTGCGAATGGTTAATCAATGGTTGATTATTAATGGGATGAAATTCACGTTTTAAATCTTGATATAACGTACCGCCAAGGGCAACGTTAATTGCTTGAATTCCCCTGCAAAGTCCTAAAATTGGCTTATGGTTTTTAACAGCTGCTTTAATTAAACTAATTTCAAAATCATCACGGGGTTGGTATGAAATACTATTGGTTTCAATTGGTTCCTCATGATATAAATTAGGGGCAACATCAGGTCCACCGGTTAAAATGATCCCATCAACTAATTTAAGTAATCGCTTTGCCATCTGTGGTTTGACAACCGGTAACATGACCGGAACAATATTATGTTTACTCAATAAATCAATTAAAACGTGCTGGACCATATTTGCCTTATACATTCGAGCACTTTTTTGTGGTCCAAAATTAACATCTGCTGTAATTCCAATTCTCATTATTATCGCTACTTTCATTTAATTTTAATTTAAATTTAATTAGTATATAATATACATCTTAATTTCAAAATTTTCAATAAAAAAAGCATCCTTGAAATTAATCGGGGATGCTTAATTTAAAATGTTTAAATTAGACTTTTCGGTATCGTTTTAATGAAAGCACGTTTGCAACCGTAAAGATAATGATGAAAATTAGTAATGCAATGATATCGCCACCAAAATGTCCAAGACTTTCACCACTCATAACGATTCCATTTAGGGCATCACCAGCGTAGCGAAGTGGGAAAATATATGTGATATCTTGCACCCATTTGCCCATCGAATCTAATGAAACTAATCCGGAAAATAAAAGCTGAGGAACAACAATTACTGGAATGAATTGCATCATTTGAAAATCTGAAGTAGTAAGTGTTGATAGTAATAATCCAATTGTCAATGCAACTAATGCTAAGAGAACGTTAATAATAATCATACTGAAAATACTGCCGACAACTTGAACGTTCATAACCCAAATGGCAAAGAAGACGATTACAATGGATTGAACAATTGCTAAAATGCCATAACTAATCATGTATCCAAAAATGATTTCTGATCTTTTAACGGGAGTTGCTAACATTCGATCTAAAGTTCCAGATGTTCTTTCTTTTAATAGTGAAATCCCGGAAATTAAGAAAACAAACATAAAAACAAAGAATCCAATCAAGACTGGAATGATTTTATTAAAGTAGGTGGAGTTGGAATCACCATAAATATAATGATTATGAACGGTTGGATTACTAATGCTTTGATTATTAATTTTTGGAGTTTGCTGTTTTATTTTTTGAGCCATTTTAGGATTATTTTTTAAAATGGTGGCTTGCTGCTGATTCATTAATTTATTTTGCATCGTAATATTGGCTAGACTAATTTTTTTAATCGTTTTCCCCAGGATAGTAAGGGTATATTTAGTGGTTGCTCCCTGAAGAATGTTCTTGATCATAGTTGTTTTACTAGGATCAGTATTGGAATAAATGGCATCGATCTTTTGATCATGGTGGTATAATAT